>NZ_JAGJCF010000005.1 GCF_017815135.1 Jiella mangrovi
CGGGCCACGAAGCGCAGACGTTCGTCCATAACGGACCTTTCCATCCACGGCATCAACACCTCCCGCAAAGCGAAAAGTGTTACCCATGTCTCCGGTACGAAACGTCACCTATGTCTCGGGTCGGACACGCGACACATAGTTTGCGAATTTCCACCCAAAGATCGCATTTTTCGCGACTCGCGAGTATAAATCTCCTTCTGATTGCAGTTCTAGATCATCGGCAATTGTCGAGGCATCAGGCGGACAAGTGAGTCGGGCGCCAGAATTTTTTTGTCGGCGTAGAAAGCACTCGTCTGTTGAGACGCGTTGAACCATGCAAATTTATGGCAAATCATATATGGCCTGCTGCAGTGCTTGATAAGAAGAAATGAGGCGTTGGGTCGGCTGACCCCTAGCAGTCATCGCATGGACGCGAAGCTGCTCAAGTTCGACGGGCCCCCGGGTCAATGCCTGTTCGATCTCAGCACGGCGCTGCGCAATGCCGTCCTTGACCTGTCGAACGGCGGTTGGGTCTGCTCCGGCGGCCGGATTGAACACGAACCTTCGTTCGATGCTTGCTCGCCAGCTGACCAGCTTCCCTGTCGTGGCATCTCCAAAGCCAGGGACGGCGAGGACCTTGTGGTAAGACACGTCGAACGCATCCTCGATCCCGTAGGATGCAAGGGTTGCCTTTCGGCCGTCGCCGATCCCTGAGATCTTTGCGCGAGCGATGAGGTGCCCTTCCAGGAAGCGCTGCAGCTGGATCTCACGACGGCGGCGCTCGAGGTCGTCGAGGCGTGACTTCTCGAGTGCAGGAAGTTCCCGATACTCTCCCCCCAACTTCTTGAGCGCCACCTTCTTTTGTTCGAATTGTCCGGCGCCTGCCTCAGAATTCCAGTCTCGGAGGGCGGCAGACCAATCATTTTCGGCGAGGGTCTTCGCCCTCTGGAGCTGCTGGTAGGCTTCTCCCCCGCCGAAGACCAAGTAGGCCGCGAGGAACAATCCGAGAAACGCAATCGACAGGCCACCAGCCATCAGTAAGGCGCAGAGGGCAGCGAACATCAGACCGCCGACGCGACGACCGAAATGGTTCCGGCGGATCTCCTTTGCGGCTTGAGATCTTTTCATCTTCGGAGGCAGCGGGATTTTCCCGGTCGGATCAGGGGCAGGTCCTGGACCGAGCACCCTATCGATGGCTGCGATCGCCATGGTGAGATCGAAGTTTCTCGCGGTGGCAGAAGCCGAAGAAGATCCAGCTCCGGGGAAGAGCGAGACCCCCATTCCGTTCTCGAGACGGCACCAAGGACATCCCGGAGCGTTTTTCGGGTGGTGATGAGCAGGATTGACCCGACAGGGGGTAAGCTCGGTCTCGAAGCGGCTAAGGGCTGCGATCCATTCGGCAGCGTTTGGCCTGTTTTGGAAGAAACGTGGGTTCGAGGAGAAGGCACGTTCGAACGTAGACGCGAGATCGGGAGTAAGGTCGCCGAGCGTAGGAGCGAACGGTGGCGGGTCCATCCTCGTCTCGGATTTCCTCTGAACGCTGTAGGCGAACCGGCCTTCCTTTATCGCCTTCTCGATCGGCATGTCTCCATGCCCGCTGTACCGACCGGCGAAAGGATGACGCCCCATAAAGAGAAGTTGAAACGCAATCACGGCGAGGCCGAAGCCGTCGTGTGACTGATCGCGATCGACTTTATCCAGCGCCGCGCCTTGTAGCTCGGGGGGAGTGTACTCGCCGACGCCGACTCGACACCTGTACACGACCGTACCGGACCTCACCTGGAATGAGTCAGCGTCGATGAGCGTTACGGTCGCCTGATCGCTGACGAGTATTCCGCTATGATTTATATCTCCGATCACGCATCCCGTTTGATGAACGCTCGCAATCGCGCGAGCGACGTTTGTTGCGGTTCTCGCAAGGAAGCGGAAATCTGCCTTCGGGAACTCGATCTTTCGGCTTCCCGGTGCGTAGAGTTCGTGAATAGGCTTAACCCCTCCCACTTTGCGCATGGTGAAGCCGACGAATGCACCGCTGCCTTCGAAAAGTGTCTGAATGGGAAAAGCGACGAGGGCCGAGCGCTTGTAAAGCTCATCTGCAACCATCGTGGAGATCTTGTCACGCCGCTCCAGGTGATTTCCGTCAGTATAAACCTTTGCGGCAACATCGTTGTCGCTGTCGACGTGGAATACCGTTCCCTCTCCACCCTTGCCGAGCACCGACGTCAGACGGATCTGACGGCCGGCGCCCGTTCGATATTCCTTCACCGCCTTGCCCCGAGGATCAGTGATTTGTCGTCGTCGGTCCGGTCACAGATTGCCTTGCTATCGAGATATTCGCGAAGAGGTTTCGAGAGGGCGACGTTGTGACCGAAGATCTCCGAAGCGGCGACTGGGGCCGTCACCCGGTCAAAGAAGGGGCCGTGCGCTGTACGTTTCGCATGATCAAGGACCAGCCTCTCGATCCCGTCAGAGAAGATGGCGACGCGATCGAGGCGGACGGGGAGCATGACGATCGATGGCGTAGACATCGGATCATCCGTGATGAAGACCGTCGTCGAAGCATACTCGCCCTGGAATGGCCAGGATGGCACGACCCACTCTGACGTTCCCTGCTCTCTGACGACCGCGGCACCGTCGCCGATATGGACAACAAGCGCACTCTCTGGCCCGGCGAGAAGACCGATAAGGGTCGAGGCACAGTCTCGAGGGCGTATCCGGGCTCTTCGAGCAAAAACGTTCACCCGCTCGCGTATATCGTCGAGCCAGTCGAAAATGTCCTCTTCCCTGATCTCGTCTATTCCCTTGCGCGACTTGAAGTGGTTCGACACCGCCCGAAGAAAGCCGGTGCAGACCATCCGGGAGCCGGCCTCCGCATGGCTAGCGGTGCCAGCGCCGTCGGAGACTACGGCTGCCAGAACGCTGCCCGAGATGGTTTCCATCTCCATACAGAGGGCGAAATCCTGGCATGGAAGCCCTGTTTTGAGATGGGATGTTCCGACCGACCGGGCGCGAGCCCATCCCCACGTACGATTCATCAGACTGAAGCCCAGCCGTCCGGTGCGGTCGGGTTGGATAGCGGTACGGCGTCCCCGGGGTTCGAACGGGAGACAGAACTCAGGGACGACGACAACCAAGCGAACAGTTCTCGGAATCGCAGCTCTTTCAGCGCGAGGGGCTGCCGCGTGGAGATCTCTGAAAGGATGTCCATTCTGGCCCCTTCGACGCCTATAGCGAAGAAGCTGAACGCCTTTTCCGCTTCACCCTGCTTCACCTGAGCAGCCGCATTTTTCCAAGCATCAGTTGGGGCACCGTCGGTGATCAAAAAGATCCACGGTCGATAGTAGGAAATTCCGTTGGACTTATAGGTATTCTTACGGTCACGCAGAAGCGCCAGGCCCTGCTCGATAGCCGAGCCCATTGGCGTATCACCCTGATCCGACAGCGTCGGCGGAACCCAACTTTGTACGCCCGTGAAGTCGGATAGCACCTGCACCGGTCCGAAGGTGACGATCCCAACTTCGACACGCTTCGCGGCCAAGGAGTCGGCATATAACTCGTCGCGGAAAAGCGTCAGCCGATCATTGAGTTCGCGGATCGGCTGACCGCGCATTGAACCGGATACGTCCAACAGCAAGAGGCAAGGGCACCGAGGTTCCGGGTTGTCTACGAATTCGGCTCCGCTGAAAGGCTGCTGCTCAAACGGGTTGGACATCAAGCGTTCTCCATTACGCAGTTCATGCTGTTGATATCGGTTGGTCGATTTGTAGACACGCTACTCCTGGTCAGGAGGCGTCTCGTGGATAAAATGTATAGAGACAAGCCGCGTCCGTCGCGCCCCGTTCGCCCGGCAAGCCGCTAAGATTGTATATTTACCCAGTTTGCTTCCACCCCACCACAATTCTATTCTCAAGCATCACTCTGCTACGGAATCGATTGTTTCCAGTTTGGTTGTATTTGAATGTCTCCGCGACTTTTGTCTTGTAGAATTTATGATCTCTGGCTGCAGGCTTTCCCCAAGAATCAATCAATTGGTCCTCGGTCCTTCCTTGAAATATCTTCTTCGACATTATTTTCGAAACAATGTCCAGATCGCTATATTTCTGTAGCAGATATTCGCGCCGCTTCTTGCTGGCGTGGATGTTTGCCCAAACTATTATGATAGCAGCGCTGATTATGATTGCGATGATCGTCTGACCATCCATGAATAGCTCCCCAAATTTCTAGGACATGCCTCCGAATCGCCATTCTGCCGCATCTAGGGTTGCGCATCCAGACGATTTTCACGGCTACTTATGGGACAGTACGAGGAGGCGATCGGTTCTACCTGAACATCGGGACTGAGGGTCTTGGTGGAGTAGCTGCGCTCAAAACCTTCATTAAGCTGTCGCCAAGCCTTGGCACGCAGCAGCCGCAATCTCTTGCGACGACGTTGGCACCACCCGTTCAAGGTCAAGAATGTCACGCTGAAAATGCCAAGGATCGCAAAATATTGGTCACGTGACAAATCGATCCTTCATGTCGCTTTTGCCAGAGGTTGCGCAGAAGGTTCTCTGAAACGTAATCATCGTACTTTGCATTTCTGAGATTTTTAACGAACGATGCAAGGTCGGCGACGGTAAAGGGCGTATTGGCGATCTTAGAAGCCGCGGCGCGCACGTCATCGGGGGAGCAACCACGAAAAACGAGGCCGATCTCCTCGGGCTCGCAGTCGTAGCCTGCCATCGTGAAGGCAATCGCCGTCAGCGAGATCGCTTCGGCTCCTTCCCATAGTGCGACGAACGTGTTCGACCCCTCGTAAGCGAAGGGCGTTGAAGCGAGGTCAAATTCGCGAAATGCCGACCGGCCCTCCAGAAGAAGTCGCCCTGCGCTTTCATCGAGGTATCGGGGCACGTCGCTCTGGCCATAGACCACCAGCATCTCTCGAGCGAGTTCCGAGTGTATCGCCTCGCCTGACAGGCTATCGAACTCGGGCACCTTGCCCGCGGGGCTGGATACGACCTCAACGACCTTCGCGCGGTCGTCGACCGCTTCCACGATCCATCTGCGTCCTGCGAATGCCAAGACCGTGCCGACGCCAACGGCATTTGAAATCGGAATCGTTCCAAGCGTCCGGCCAGCCGCAACGAGCCGCCATTCCTCATCGGTCTCGAAAATCGCGTAGAAATCCCGCCCTTCGACGATCCTTTCGCCTTCGGTCGACAGCATCAGGTTACCATCTGGTGCCTGCTCGATCAGGGCAGTTTCCGGCGACGCTGCATGTCGGAGCATGGCTACATAGTCGGCCTTCGACAGCATGGCCAAGGGGCCAGCACCACAGATCGCGTCATAGAGCCTCGCAGGCGTTTCTCCCCCTCGCTGGGCTATGATCGAAAGCGTCTGGTGAAGAACGACCGTAGCCACGGAAGGGTCTTCACCGGCTGGCTCGACGAACTTTCGTATTAGCAGATTGATGGCCGCCACGCTCATGACGATGTCCGGGCGAAGACGATCGATGGCGGGTGAATCGGCCGTGACATACGGGACATCCAGATAGATGCGCAGAATGGCCGGTGTGTCTTTGCGACGGCCGCTTCGACCAAGCCGTTGCCGAAGGGACGACAGTGATCGGGGCGGACCTATCTGGGCGACCGACTTCACGGCTCCAATGTCGACGCCAAGCTCGAGTGTCGTCGTCGCGACCGCGGTCGTCGGTAGTCCTCCCTCCCTGAGCCGGGCTTCAAGTTCCTCGCGAAGGCTTTTCGAAAGGCTGCCATGGTGCGGAAAGAACTCGTTCGGCACGCCGCAGGTTTCGCTCTTCACCCTCAACCGATCGGCGATCGTTTCGACCCGCTTTCGCGAGCCAGCGAAGACGAGGTTGCTGGTTTCGCGAAGACTGCTGAAGAGATGATCGACGATCTCATCGATTGCATCGGGCTTCGGTGACGCGGAACCTCGAACTTCAGGAGGGTGAACGTACCCTCGGATCTGCAAACGCAGTTCGGGCGATCCGCCGGGCGACTCGACCACGGACACCGTGTCGCCACGCCCCGGCGCGAGCCATTCGGCTCCTTGGCGCAGATCGCCGATCGTCGCCGATAGGCCAATCCGTCTGGGGCGCTTCGCATTCAGCACGTCGATCCGTTGAAGCAAGCTGGCAAGATGCAGCCCGCGAGGACCCCGGAGAAACGCATGCAGTTCGTCGATGACGATGAAGTCGACGTTGCCAAGCAAACGCCGCGCATCCGCCGGTCGTCGCACCATCATCGCTTCGATCGACTCCGGTGTGATGAGAGCCACTCCCTTGGGATCTCGGCGCGCCCGCTGCTTGGCGGACTGTGGTGCGTCACCATGCCAACGAACGACATCGATCTCCATCCGCTCGCACAGGAGATCCAGCCGTCGGAACTGATCGTTGATCAGCGCCTTCAGTGGACTGATGTAGATCGCGCCGAACCCTTCTCCGTCCCGTCCAGCGATGGCGGTGAGCACGGGGAGGAACGCAGCTTCGGTCTTGCCGGCGGCAGTGGCTGCAGCGATGAGGACGTCGGCCTCGGACTGCAAGATCGTACGAATGGCGCGGTCCTGAACGTCACGCAGCTCCTGCCACTGCTGTTCCCAGATCCAGCGTCGGATCTCCGGATGCAGAAGATCGAAACTTCCCACAGTTTCAGAGTCGGAGGGTTTCAAGCTCGTCGCCTTCGGTGCCCGTGTCGCTCGCGTCGCCATCGGCCACATCGGCCTCGACGTCCACCGTCACGTCGGCTTCTCCGACAAGACCTTGCCACGTAGTCCCGGGATTCTGCTCGAGGATCGCGAGGAGCTGCACGAAGGACTTGATCGTGTTCCTCGGCGTTCGGAAGTACGCTTCTCCGATTTTCTGGCTACAGTGGACCATGAACGCCTGAAGCGCTTCGTCGGGCACGAGGTGGTTCTCGGGATTGCCGCCTGCGAACACGCTCCGAATGTTCGCGAGCAGTACCAGAAGGTCCTCCGGCGTCAGGTTCTGCAGCCGCAGCACCGGTCCCGAGAGATCGACTAGGCCGCTGCCTGCGAAGGTGTTCTCGGCAAGACGGGACTGCAGCGCCTGGTAGCTGTAGAGACCACGCCGGGGGTCCATGAGAAACTCGGGAGTACCGCCGAACACGAACCCGATTCCACCGACGTTGCCTTGCAAGACGTCGTTGAGCATTCGCAGGATCTGCTCGAAATTCTGATTCCGCGCCTGCGAACTCTGAAGCTTGTAGAGGTTCACCATCTCGTCGAATACGACGAGCATGCCGTCATAGCCGGCCAGACGCACGAAGGCCGAGAGGAGCTTGAGAGCGTCGTAGACGTCGCCGTCATCGATAATGTTGCGGACGCCGAGCGCCTGGCGCGCTTCCGTCTTGGTCGAGTATTCGCCGCGCAGCCATCGCAGTGCCGCCGACTTCGTCTCATCGCTGCCGTTTTCGCTGCCACGCCAATAGGCCTTGAGAACCGTCGCGTAGTCGTAGCCGCCGACATGCTCCTGAAGCTGGGCCAGCTTGGCGTCGATGACTTGCTCGACGTCGCGCCCGAATCCTTCCGCCTCCTTGACGCACTCGGTGACAAAGCGCTCCACGACGCTGGCGAGCGCGCCGCCCTCCGGTCTTGTTCTCGTCGCCATGTTGCGGACGGCTTCCGCATAGAGCGATCGAGCCTGTCCATTCGAAGCGTGCACCCGTCGGTCGGGGGCGAGGTCGGCATGGAGGGTGACGAGCTTACGTTCGAGCGCGATCAGGCGGACGAGGTTGAGGAAGAACGTCTTTCCCGCGCCATACTCGCCGATGACGAAGCGAATTGCCGAGCCATCGTCCGCGATGCGGTCGATATCGCGGACGAGTGCGCCGACTTCGGCCGCCCGCCCGACCTGCACGTGCCGGAGCCCAGTCCGCGGGACAACCCCCGCGGAGAGTGCCTGGATGATGGTGTCGCGTTCCTTGGGGCGGATAGCAGGCTGTCGGGTCATGCTGCGTCTTCCATGGTCTGAAGTTCAGGCAGGAGGTGATCGACGACCACCAGGTCGCCGTCGTCTTCAAGAACGGTTTCGTCGAAACGGTCGAAGCCCCACTCGTTTATCGTCTCGATGGCACCGTCAGGCAGGAGCTTTAGCTCCCGGCAACACGCCTCGAACTGCTTGCGGGACATCCGGCGCCAGCGGACAAGGGCCTTGAGCAGATTGGCATGCGCTTCGTCCAACCCAGCAAAGGGCGAGACCTGCGCATCCTGGTGCTGGTCCTGATATTCGTGGGGCGTTTCGGCAGGCTCGTCGGGGATGTCCTCGCTGAAGATATCCGAGAGGAGCGAGGAAACAGCCACGGTCTCATTTCGAATACGTTCAAGCCGCGCATGGTCGATCGAGATTTCTGGCTTGGCCGGCTTTTGTTCATCTGGTGGCGCCGGAATTGGAAGGCCGCGGCTCGGTTCCGCAACGGCGACCACATGCAGCTCGTCGGCGACAACCGTGCCGCGATGAAGCGCTGCGTAGACGTGTTCCACTGGATAGCCCAGCGACTTGTGAAGCTTTTCGATGAACTTGACCTCGGCAGGTGAGACATGACCATCGGCAAGGACAGCCGATATCGCCGACTGCGTAACGCGCCGCTTCTCCATTTCGGGAAGAGCCGCGAGGCGCTTGAGGACCGGTGCCTGACTCGGGGCGTCCTTCAGGAGAAGCACCGCGAGGGCGGTTAGACGTTCCTTTTCGGATGACGTCAGATCAGGGATCGCCAAGAGGTCGGATTTCACGCTTTCCAACTCTTCCGGAGCCGAGTTCCCGTCGGCCGCCGCCGCGATCGCGCCGATTTCCACCATCGTCCGAGCAGAGCGGAAAGCAAGGGAATCGTGGCCAACGCCCCCTCCACCGATGGCGCGAAACAAGACGAGCCGACCATCCACAGTGGGCGTCGAGGCCCCGTGACGACGATCCGGTTCATGTCCGACATCGAGCCGATCCAGGATGGAGGCGATCTGGTTCGCGGCTCCTGCTGAAAGCTTGGCCTTCGCATCGACCTTAATCTGCAATGCCTCGAGAAGTCTTGGCACCCGCATCACGAGGTGCGCCTTCTCCGCAAATTGCAGATCGAGTTGTTTCCGGATCGCCGCAAGTCGTTTGCCCCCCGCTTCCATCATGATTTCCCGGGGAAGCGAGGAAGCAGCCTCGAGTGAACCACGAGACGCCGGATTCTTTCCGATAAATCGGCTATATGTGTCGAGCTGGCTGGTGCATGCTTCAAGGAGATCCTGCAGCCGCGTGGTGCGAGCCTTCAACGCCAGAACGTCGGGAATTTCGTCGTTGCCGATGGGAAGATCGCATTCGAACGAACTGCTGGCTGGTCGATATTGCAGACGGAGCCGGGCCTTCGGCAGCTTGACGTTGAACCCCGTTGGGTACTGAGCCGAAAAACGATGACGCCACAGGGCACGAAGCTCGTCGAAGCAGCGCCTGGCCGGTGTTCGCAATTGTGTTTCGGGATGCGATAACACCCAGACAAGAGCCTCGTCTTCAGTGAGCGGTGTTCCTCGCTGAAGGCAGCGGCCGAGGTAAAGGCGGACGGTTAGCGGCATGTCGTATCCGCCCAAGTCGAGACTTGGCTCGATATGGAAGCGGTCGAGATCACCAGTCACCGCCTCAGCCGTGTCGATGAATCGGCGGGCGTAATTCTTGAAAGAGTTGTTCGACCCGTAGATATGCAGAAGTCGCCTGACTTCAGTAACAAAGGCGCTCGCTTCCTCGACCACGAGATCGTGGAATAGTCGGCGCTCAAGACCATAGAAGAAAAGAAAGACGTAGCCGATTCCAACTTCGGGATCGTTTCTTCCTTCGGCGAGCCAATCCACATACGCTCGCCGCTGGTCCGGCCCAATTTCAGAATAAGCCGGCCAATAGGGCATTGAAGCACCGGCTTTGTCCGAAGTGGACTTAGATATAGAAAGCGAAGGGTCGATTACGCAGTTGTCGAACTGGCGGAATTGCCCCGAACTTCCCCTCTCACCGACGAAGATCATACCCGAAGTGATGAGGTGCCGGCTGATCGAAATGGTTTCTCCCGGTTGTATCCAGCGCGTTTTGGGAACGGTCAAAGCCTTCCGAGCTGGCGCGGTGATCGACATCGACGAAGGTGAAAAAGCTGGACCGTTGCTTGTTCTTTGCCGAGAGGGCGGGGATTTAGTTTGATTAGATCGCTTCGCTGGTGAAGAAGAATCTGCCGATCGTTTCTTCCGGCGAGCTTCAGACCTGGATTTGCGCCGCGCACGCCCCTCTTTGATGGCTCGAGAAATGACCCAGGCGGTCCCAACCAATATCAGCAGCCCGATTAAAGCTTCCATTTCCTCGCCTTCGCCCGGCAACTACTCGAAGCCGCAGAATCGGTTCGCTACGACTGGCAGCGATTAGAACACTCGCTTAGGCTGTCTGCAACGAAGCGGTGCAGGTCGTCTTGGCGATCGAGTGGAAATTAACCATCGGCGAACTTATCAGAACGACCACTTGCCAACCGTCTTTTGTTCCGCATATGTTCGCGACATGTTGATCCTCTCGCTCATAACGCTGTCGGCCGCGAAACCCGCGGCCCCTTTCACCCGCCGGGGCTAGACGGTCCTTCCGTCCTCCGGCGCTGACAGCGTTCGCCGCTATCCCGCGGCACCGGAGCGACCTCCATGACATCCCCATCGATCCTGCGTCTTCCGGAAGGGAGCGACGCGCCCCTTCATGCCGAAGGCAATCTCGCCGCGACCCGCCGCAAGGCTTCCCGACGCCACTATGCGCCGGCCGGGATCATGCGCTGCGTCGGCATTCCGATCTTCCGGTCGGCACTCGCACGCGACCTTGGCGTCCTTCTTGATCTCGATGACCAGGTGGAAGCTTGGCAATGCCTGCCGAAGGCGCTGGACTTTGCCGGCCCCGACGGCGTCATCGTCCAGCATATCCCAGACTTTCTCGTCCGTTACGCATGCGGATGCGAGGTCTTCCTCGACGCCGGCGGCATCGACGCCGTGCCGGTGGATGCTGAATTCGCCTACACCGCGGTCTGCGAAGCCGAGATCCGGATCGAGCCGGCGCTCTCCAATGCCCGCGAGATGCTTCGCTACGCCCGGCGCAACGTGCCCCTCGGCGACCGCATCCGGCTGCTGGCCTACCTTGAGGATGTTGGATCGGCGACGCTCGTCGACGCCGCATCCGGCATGCAGGAGTCGCGGGAACCCGTCGGCGCCGTCATCGCGCTCGCCCTGCAACGGATCGTCCGGATCGATTGGCGGGAACGCCGGCTTGCACCGGATAGCCGGGTGGAGATCGTCCGATGACATCGAAGGTCAGGAAGCTCGCCCGGCTTAGGAAGTCCTCGGTCGAGCCGGCCGCCGCCAACTCCGGGATCGACATGGGGATGCAGGACGCCATCGCCGAGGCAGTCGACGAGAGATTGAAGCGGATGTCTCCGTCGACGAGAATGATCTTCGACCGGGTGCGGCCGCTCGTCCCTGACGGTCTGAAGCGGCGCCTGGAGGCGGCAAAGCCCGCTCTCGTCGTCGTTCACGTCGCCGCGCATGGCTGGCGCCGGCCCGCCTACGACGCGATCGTCGCAGCACTCGAGGACGCGGTCCGGACCGAGGAGATCGTCTTTTCGCGGCCCCACTATGTGCCGGCGGACGAGATCGCGAGCCGTTCGTGGCAACGGAAGGGCCAGCGCGAACGGACTGAGCTTGTCATGTCGATGCTCTCGTCGGGTATCACCATCGTCGGCCTCGTCGCCGGAGAGGACCTCGATCCCGCGGTCGCGGCGATCGCCCACATGACCGTCGACGTCATCCGGATCGACGTTGCAGACCTTGCGGGAGCCGTCGCCTCGGCTTTCCCGGATTCAAACGCCTCTTGGCCGGCCGACCTGGGTGTTTCCGACGTCGATCCCCAGTGGCTGGATCTCGCGATCGGGCGGTCGTCGACCGCAGAGGAAGCGGTCCGACTGATCGCCGCGGCGCACCGCCGTCCGGCGACGGAAACGGCCGTGCCGATGCTTGAAAGCCTCTACGGCTATGGGCCGGCCCGCGTCTGGGGGCTGCGGCTCGTCGATGCCCTGCGAGAATATCGGGCTGGTACGCGATCGTGGATCGACGTCGACGCCGGCGCTCTCTTCGTCGGCCCGCCTGGCACCGGCAAGACGCTGCTTGCCTCGGCGCTTGCCCGGTCGTGCGGCGTCGCCTTCATCCCGACGTCGTACTCGGCCTGGCAGGGCACGGGAGAAGGCCACCTCGGCGATGTGACCAGATCGATCCGGAAGACGTTCTCCGAGGCGGCTTCACAGTCGCCATGCATCGTCTTCATCGACGAGATCGACACGATTCCCACTCGAGGCGCCACGACGCGACACGACGACTGGTGGCGGACGATCGTGAACAATCTTCTCGAATGCCTGGACGGCACCGGCCGCCGCGAAGGCGTCATCGTCCTGGCGGCTTGCAACGACGATCGCAATCTCGATCCGGCATTGGTCCGTTCCGGACGCCTGGACCGGCGTTTCCATATCGGGCTGCCGAACGAAGACGATCTCGCAAAGATCCTCGCGCACCACCTCCCGACGGTTCCTGAAGACGAGATCCAGCCGGCCGCTGTCACGCTAGCGGGATCGACGAGCGGCGCCGATGCGGCACGTATCGCAAGAGACGTTCGACAGCTGGCACGAAGCGAGGGCCGCGAACCCTCTGGCTCCGATCTTCTGAAGGTCGCGCTTCCTGTCGATGATCGACCGGCGGGTCTGCGCCGCCGTGTCGCCGTCCACGAAGCGGGTCATGCAGTGGCCATTCTCCGCCAAGGGCAGGTCCCGCGCAGCCTCTCAATCGTGGCCGCAAACGGGGGCGAGGTCGTTCACGACGTTCCTGTCTCTGAATTTCTTCTCGAGGACCTCCACGCGCAGTTGGCGATCGGCCTTGCCGGCCGGGCGGCCGAGGAAGTCGTTCTCGGATCGGTCTCGGCTGGTGCAGGCGGCCCACAGATGTCGGATCTCGGAAAGGCGACCCAGCTGGTGGCGATGATCGAGGGCCGGTACGGACTCGGGACGCGCCTGGGTCTAGTCGAGAAGATCGACGAGGCTGTGGTCGAGCGTCGGCTGCGGATCGCCTATGCGGATGCCCTTCTCGCTGCGATGCGCGATCGTTACGCCATCGAAACGCTGGCGGAACTGGCTCTGGAGAGGCAAGTCCTCGGCCGAGCAACACTTTCTGCGTTCCGAGACACAATTTGGCCTAATGAATTAACGGGACCGAAGTAGTTCCGTGGGATCCTAATTTCCCCTCGCTGCAAAGTGAGGTCGCTCCGACTTCTGGAGCATTTAACCGGAGAAGACGCTCTTCAATGTTTGCCCGATTCCCCAAACCCTCAGCGATATTACGGTCCGACCGTATGTTGACGGCGTTTGTCCGGGCGAGCTTCGCTCCGGCCGGCTAACGCAGCCACCAGCACTTCGGACCAGCATCACCGCAATAACCACGCCGGGCGCCAAGTCGCGTTCCGTCGCCGCCTCATGCTGTGTCCGGAGTTCGTCCATGATCATCAAGAAAGCCTGCCCCCAAATACGTGGCTGAAAAGTCGTATGGCCCCATGCGGCCTTACTTCCGGACAGCCCCGTAGGTCTTCAAGGAGCCTTCGGCACGCCTGAGCGCGGCCCGAGGACGGAAGAACCTTGTCTTTACCTACAACTTTCAGGGGTCTTTCAGATGTTCGATGCCATCAATTTCGATGAACAAGAAATGTCCTTCGGTTCCAGCTCGCTGCTGAAGAAGGCGGCGAGCGTGAACGCCGGGAACAAGGTCGTCACGACCGGAGGACGGAGGGGACATAGAGCAGCGTTCCGCGCTGCCGCATTCAAAAAAGCATCCGGGAGCCGGGCCGCATGACCGCGGCATCGTCGGATAGTTCCGTCAAGGGAAGGGCGGCCGTGATGGAGGGAACCGTGTTGGACATCGACAGTAACATGGAGATCGGCAACCTGACGATCGCCGTCGCTCGGCCTGACGTCAGCGGTGTCGCAGTCCAGCTCGGTCCGTTCTTCTACGGCCACGGCGATCAGCGTCGCCGACACTTCTTCGACGCCGGCGTCTGGCGGTCGAACGGGCTGCATCTGTTCGCGGTGAAGCCGCGTCGATCGTCTCGCTATCAGGGGCTTCTGGAGATCCTGAAGCTTCTTCAACGGGATGACCAACGGCTGGCGTCGGCTCATCTCTATGCGGTCAACGAGGATCATCTTGCCCCTTGGCAGATCCACCGGGCGAAGCTGATCAACCGCGCTCTCGCTCTCACCGATGACGAGGCGGACCAGGTCGCAATGGACTGCATCGCGGCTGCCGAGGGACCGATCCAGGTCGTCGACATCTACCTGAGGACCAAGCTGGGACACCGCTGCCTTTCTGCCGTGGCCCGGCTCGTCGCCCACGGCAAGGTCGTGATGCCTCACAGGGCTCTCCTCGACACCGATGCCTTCGTGGAAGCTGCAGAAAAGGAGGTCCGCCGATGACCATCCATCAGCCGATCGGCCGGTCGTTCCGGCCGGTCAACCGGTACCGCCTGGGCGCCGACGATCGCATCCTGATCGACGGTCTTCAGCACCGTTGGATCGAGACGAACGAGTTGGCGTACGTTCTTCGGAACGTCGAGGCAGGGGTGACGCGGGAGGTCTCGTACGAGGAGTTCGAACGAGACCTCCACCTGGAGAAGATCCAGGTCGATCGTGGCTACTTCTCCCTCGACTCCGTGCGACGGCGGGCGCGCAACGTCTCGCGACTGTCGGACCTCGAGCCCGAGCAGCTCGCCATCGTGATGCATCGCCTGAAGTGGGTCGAGACTTTCGACGACCTGTACAAGAAGGGCATCGTGAAGAAGTCGCCGAAGCGGCTCGTAGAGGCCATCCCGCTCGTCGGAAAGCTTCTTTCGGATGAAGATGAAGCTGATCGGGAGCCTCGCACCCGTGCGAAGCGAGGCGCGGCACCTCGGACCGGTTTCGACGATCCGTCGCCGAGCCAGCTCGGCCGCTGGGTGCGAGAATACCACGCAGCCGGCGAAGACCCGATCGTCCTCAATCCTGACTACGCCAGGAGCGGCAATCGGCTGCCGCGCCTGGACCCCGTAGTCCGGCGCCTCGTCGAAGGGATGGCTGCGCGTTACTGCGTGCCGACGAAGCCATCCGTCCAGCAGCTCTACGAACGGCTGGTCCGCATCCTGAACTACTCGAACAGGAAGCGGGCGACCAGTTACGTCGTCCCCTCCAAGCGGACCCTCGAGCGGGCGATCGCCAGGATCGACGATTTCGAAAAGATGGCGGGCCGACATGGCGCTGCCTGGGCACGTCGAAATTACACCCCTGCCTACGAAGGCCCGACGGCCACAAGGCCGCTTGAGCGGGTCGAGATGGACGAGTGGCGCGTGAACCTGATGACGCTGTGTGAAGATGCCGGGCTCTGGGCGACCATGAGCGAAGAGCAGCGGCGAGGGGTCAAGCGCACGCGCTGCTGGCTCACGGCCGCGATCGACTGCGCGACGCGCTGCATTCTGTCGGTCTACCTGACGACGGAGGCACCCTCGGCGCGTAGCGCCCTGGAGGGCTTGCGGTGGATCATGACGGACAAGGAGAGCCTGCGCCGGGAGGTTGGGGCTCAAAACTGGTGGCCTTGTCACGGAAAGCCGGAGAACCTCTTCACCGACAAGGGGGCGGGCTTCAAGTCGAACGAGTTCAAGGTGGCGGCTCTATCGCTCGGCATCGGCACATTGAAGCCGAACGCCGGATTGGCGCAGTTCCGCGGCAAGATCGAGCGACTCTTCCGGTCACTTGACCAGGGACTGGTCTCCCGCTTCGAGGGACGGACGTTCTCCAACGTCCTCGATAAGGGGGACTACGAGTCCGAGAAGTGTGCGTCCATCACGTGCGAAGAGCTGAACAGGGCGCTCATTCGCTACATCTGCGACGTCTACCATTCCACACCGCACGGCGGCCTCGGCGGGCGTAGCCCCGCACAAGAATGGAATCGTCTCGTCGCGCTGCATGGTCAGGAGATCGTCCCGGGCAAGCAGGAGATGCGGGAAGTCTTTGGCGTCCCTTTCGAGCGGACCGTGGGCAAGAAGGGCATCCGTCTCCTCGGAACGTTCTACCAGTGCGAGGATCTCGTCCAGATCTGGATGAAGAAGCAGGGCACCAAGCTCCAGCTGCGAGTGGACGACCGAGACGTCACTGAGATCTCTGTCGAAGTCGCGCCGGGGACCTGGAAGACCGCAACTGCTGTCGGCGGGATCGAACAGGCCGTGTCGATTGAGCGCCTTGCGACGAGCTTCGCCGCCCTTGTGGAGGCTGGGCTTCCGGCATTCGACATCGACGACCCGGTCGAGATCACGAAGCGAAGGGACGAAGCGCTGCAGGACATCACCGATCTGGTGCGCCGTTCGGCGGCACGTGCCGGCCTCGTGGACGCGAAGACACTCGAAATGCAGATCGCCAGGATCAAGGCGGACGCCTTCAGGGCGACGCTGGCATGGCTCGACCGCCAGAACTCGGCTGGAACCGACATCTACACTGATCCCGTGGCCTCCCCGTTCCGCTCCGAGCCAGCGTCAGATCTGAGCGAGATCGTCGTGGGTGGTGAAGAGACGGAAAGCGCAGCGCCGCCCGCCGACGCAGACACCCCGCATCAGCAAGGTGGCGGCTTGTCATCTTCGACCGACGAACCCAACGAGTTCTGGAGCGAGTAAAATGCCGAAGTGGGATCTCGAAATCACGCCCGAGGAAGCGTTGGAAGACGAGGCTGCCGTTTTGGCCGCGCTCGACAATGCCTTGGCCAGCCTCGATGCGCTCCCACAAGACTACGAGCGTCGCCTGGCGGCAGCGAAGGGGGTGTACATCGGCCACGCCAAGCGTGACGGCAAGTTCAAGAAGCATTTTGCGAAGCGGCTGACCGCGGCGAAGGCGCAGGTGGGAGGCAAGACGAAGAGCGCCGGAGAGTACCTCACCGTCCTCGGCAGCTCCGGATCGGGGAAGACGACAATGACCCGGCGCATCATGGAAAAGACTGGGCTCTTCGATCCGATCGAGCTGCCAGGCCGAACACTACGGCCTGCGATCCGCATCCAAGGGCCGCGGCCGTTTACGAGTGGACAGCTCGCCATCTCGATTCTGAGGAAGGTGAAGATGGCGACCGATTCAAAGCTCGACCCGAACCACACTTGGCAGATCGTTAGAAACCACCTTCCGCGATCGCGCACGGCCCTCATCGTGATCGACGAAGCGCAGCATGCCCTCCGTCATTCCGATCCCTCGCATTCCAAGGACGTCAGAGACGCGATCAAGATCCTCGCCGAGGACGACGAATGGCCGGTGTCCTTCGTGTTCGTCGGAATTCCGATCTTCGAGCGCTTCGTGGTCACTGACAATGAGGTCAAGGGCCGTAACACGACCTTCCTGATGCCTGATCTGAAGGTTGGCAATGACGATCCGTTCGTCGAGAAGCTCTTGGCCGAAATGTTGACAGCGGGCGAGCTTTCGATCGGCGAAATGGGTGATCACTTCACCCATCGTCTGATCTACGCCGGCGGTTGTCAGTTCGGTCGCTGCCAAAAGCTGATCCGGATCGCAATCGAGTCGGCCCTCATCAATCGCCGCGACACGATTCAAGTCTCCGATTTTGCCGAAGCCTTGCGGGAGCGAACCGGATGCGACGATGACCACAACACCTTCCTGGCGCCACGCTTCGAGTTGGTGCGGCACTGGATCAGTGATCCGGAGCTGGAGACTTACGTCGCCGAGGATGACATCCTGGTCAACGACGACGAGCGTGGATCGAAGGCCAGGAAGGTGGCGGAAGGCGACAGTCTGAAGCGGAAGAGGTCCTGATCCATGTCTTGGACGATCAGGCCGCCCTTCGATGAGACGGAAACGCCCCTGAGTTTCGCCTCACGTCTCGGAGGCGCGAACGGCTTCGCGTCAATCTGGAGCGTTTGCAGTTTCTTGGAGACCCGTCCGGCCGACCTGTCACGCGGCAGGGAA
Organism: Jiella mangrovi; assembly: GCF_017815135.1. GTDB lineage: Bacteria > Pseudomonadota > Alphaproteobacteria > Rhizobiales > Rhizobiaceae > Jiella > Jiella mangrovi. Next base: position 17,994 of record NZ_JAGJCF010000005.1, read on the forward strand.
GAGGGAATCGAGCGGCTGGCCCGTGCGGGCGATGTCCCAACGGGTATGCTGCAGGCGAACTCTATTCGGCAGCTTCCAGGCTCACGCGTGGAGATTCGCGGGCAAATCCTGGCGTTGAACGATATCCGCGGCCGAACCATCACCTTTTGTCCTGCTTGCCTTCGTGACGATCTTCAAGGGCCGGATTGGCTCAAGGAAGAGGAACGGGTTCGCGAACGGCTAGACTGGAAGTTGAGACCGATCACGGCCTGTGCCCGCCATCAGGTCCGGCTTCACGAGTTGAAGCCCGCGAGGCAGCTCCACGCGATCGACGTACGCCAATGGTTTCGTTGGTACGTTGCACGCCATGACACGCCCCCGATTGAGCCGGAGACCTGCGCGTTTTTCGATAGGCAGGCCTATCTGAGGTCGCGACTGCTCTGCGTCGAGCGGCTGAGGATCGACATTCTCGACGAGATGCCTTGGTATGCGGCGGCGCGCCTTTGCTCACTCGTCGGGCACTCGGACCTTTATCCTGGTCAGATCCGGAAGAAGGAAACGATGCTCTCGGACAAGGACAACCTGATTGCGGATCGGGGCTTCGAGATCCTGCGAGAAGGACGCGTGGGGCTCCAAGCTTGGGTCGATCGCATGATCGAGGATGCGAGGAACGATCCAACGCGAGGTTTTGGTCTACAGTCGATTCTCGGCGATGTGGGCGAGACGTTGGACGAGATCGACGACCCTGCCTACGACGGCGTCAAGGATGCGGCGTGCGTGGTCGCGTTTCAGAAGCTTCCGCTTTCCGTAACCGGGCACTTCTACCAACGCAGGGCTCCGCGCCGACAGGTTCACTCTATCATGTCGGCATCCGAAGAGACCGGCATGAGCTGGAAGGTGATGCGGGCATGCCTGCGAACCGCTGGATTGATCCCCTACGACATGGATGGGCTAACGCCGGATAAGATCACCTTCGCGGCTGAGCTTTTACCTTCGAAGGAGGCCCTTGACCGTTTGCGTCCCCGCAAGGGGCAGTCGTCACGTGTCGATCCAGGCGCACCGATAATGACGATTGGCGAAGCGGCGGAATTCCTCGGAGTGGGGCAGAAGTACCTGTTGAATTTCGACTCGCTTCGGCGAGACGACGTTCGCCGAGAAGGGTCGCGAGACTGGCGCATCTACGACCGACACAAGCTCGAATGCCTTCGTGATCGGCTGATCGGGGGAGCCGAGGAAATCACCAACCCTGACAAGGATCACGTCGGCATCGAAACTGCCGCTCGACATCTGCATCTGCCATTTCCGGCGCTCGTTGATCATATCGACGGTGGACGCATCGTGTGGCGCGGCGTTCTGCCATCCACCCACGATCTCTCCGGCCTAATCTTCCGGCGCAAGGAGCTTCTCGGCGTCATGGCGCCCGTGTCCGAAAACGGTCCGCCAGACGATATGCCAGTGAAGGAAGCCGCGGAGATCGTTCGGACCCGTCCTCGGACCATCCGGGCTCTCATCGCGCAAGGCAAGATCAGTCAGCGCTCAGTCATCCACCCGGCGAACGGGAGGACGTTTGCGAGGGTGAGTTTGTCGGAGGTTCGATCCGCGCTATCGATGTGAGAATTCTTTCATTTAACATCTAGAAATCGCACGTTCTTCAAGGGGGGGGTGAACGTCGCGCTTGATATCCCGTCGGAAAAGTTTTCCTCCTGCGGGAGAAATAAGAAATCTTTTGAATTTGCGAGGTTAGGTGATTCACTCTATGTTCTCATGACAAGGAGCCACCGTATGCCGCGTCTTAAGCTGTCTGATCTCGTCGTCAGCCCAGTATGCAAGGGCTGTGGCACCCCGCGCGTTCTTCGCGAGGGTGAGGTGGCATCGTCGACGTTTGGTCCGTGTTGTAGTTCTTCTAGGCGTGCGAAGGCACGTAGAGCATTTAATCAGGCACCGTTGGACCTTGGAAGCGTCAAAGGTCCGTACATCGACATGAGCTTCGCCCGGAAACGCTAGCGCTGGCGGGCGAAAAAGTCTTCCAGTTCACGCACGCATTTGGACGGTGCGAGGTTGCCCTGCGATCCGCCTATAGACATTTTCCGGCCAGTTCCCATTGGTTCCGACCATGCGCGCCACGAGTGAGATCGAGGAGCATCTTGAGACCACAGAACGTGATGTATGCGTCCTTTCGTCGATCGTTTCCAGGTCACAGACTTTTCTGCGACGTCGCAATCCCAATTGGAAACCGGTAGCAAGGCGAGCCCACGGATCACGCTTTCACAAGAGCCATAACGTCTCTCCGTGTCGTCATTCATGGTCTGACGGATAAAGCGCCTCCATCGATCTGGTATGTGCGGAAGCCACTTCAACTTCGTAGCGAATCCTCCGGAAGGTATCTCCGTCGCGGGTCTAGCCATGCGCGAGTACCAGGTATGACCATGAAGTAAGCGATATAGGGTCATGCCGAACGCCCAGATGTCCGTCTTCACGCTAGTGAGAGGATCATACCAAGCCTCGATCGCGAGGTGGTCGAGGTAGCCTCCTCGACGTGCATAGCCTTCCACGATCTCGTCGGTGACAAGACCGAAATCACTAATCCGGGCGCAACCTCGATCATCGAGAAGGATATTCGCCGGTTTTATGTCCCTATGTATCATCCCTCTCTGGTGCAAAGCCTGAAGCCCGAATGAGACTTCCGTGGCAATCTTGCGTACCGCCTTTGTCTGCATAGGCCCGCGCTTGTAGGGCCCGGAAAGCGAACCTGCTCGGCACAACGCCATAACGAATTGAACGCTCTCGCCGTCATCTCCTCTAACAGCGTAGTGTACCTGTGCGATATTTGGGTGGGTGGCCTTTGCAAGAAACTGGGCTTCTTTGACGAGTCCTTCTCGCCGTTTCTCCCATTTCTCGTCCGTTTCGCGTTGGCCGGTTTCGGGGTCGATCTCCATTCGCGATAGCCGCTTCACGGCGACATCGCCATGAACCTCGTCTTCGGCGAGGAAGACCTCCCCAAAATGGCCTTCGCCGATTTTGTTGCCGATCTGAATCCTCGATACCTGATTACTCATTTGTTTTGATCCGCCAAGACCATGAAGACAGCCTCGCGACTTCCCTTTTTCATCTCACGACCGGCAATCTTCCCTTCCCAAAAGTCTTTGTCGTCGAGGTATGCGTCAACCTTCCGCTCACCAAATGTCCGACTAAGAACGGATTTGGCGACCGCCTTGGTGGGGCACACTGTGGAGGCGGCCGCGATTACAACGCCTCGAACTTCAGCCGACTTGAGATGGCTCAAACCCATGCCTTTTGACGAGTCGCTCGCCTTGACGACAACCTTCTGGATCCCGTGCTCGCGAAGGTAATTCGTGAGCTGGGCGAAAAGCGTCGCATATGCGCCTTCCCGATCGTCCTCCTGCAGCTTCCAGTTGTCGTCGAGGTTCAATGTTGCAGGACCGTCGTCAGGAACCTCCAAATCGACAATAGTGATCTTTTCACCTGACGCTACAATCCCAACGTGCCGCTCTGCCATCGTTTGTCCTTTTGGCTCATCGCTGTCCCCATCAGGGGCCATTGCGAGATAATATACGACCTGAACGCGACAAGTCAGAAGGAGTATCCGATATTAACCTGTTGAAAAAGAGCGATAGAACCATCTGTAATGTCGCCTAAAACCCTGCAGGTCAGCGCTTCGCGAGAATGCAACCGTAAAATAATACCATTGACTGAATGTGCAGAACCTGTGGAAAACTGCGTTAATCTACTGGGTTTTTGAAGTGGACCCTGTTTTGCCGGACAGTCGGCGAACGGGTTCAAGCACTGAAGCGGATGAACTTCCGAGGCGATCGGAACTTCAGTCCTGAGTGAGGGGCAATTTGGCAATGATCGCCGATCCATCCCGGCAGCAAGGCCTTGATGGTCTCGGCATCCGGCAGGATCGTGACGCGGGAATAGTCTCGCTTCAAGGTTTCACGAAAGCTTCCGGCAGTGCCGTTCGACTCTGGGCTGCGAACCGGCGTGAAGAGTTGCTTGAGGCCGAGGGCCGTCGCGGTATCGGCGGTCTCTGCCGCGATGTAGCCGTTTCCGTTGTCCGATAGCCAGTCGACCGGATAAGGCGTCTTCGTTCCGCCGAACCGCCTCTCGACCGAAGCGACCATCAGGTCGCGCACCATCTCGCCGGAGGTGCCCGCGTTGGCGACGGCGAGCCAGGCGATGGTTTCGCGATCACAAGCGTCGAGAACGAAGAGGACGCGGACGACCTCGCGGTTTCGAGCATGCTGCTCAAGATAATCCGAACACCAGAGTATGTTCGCAAGGAGCGCGATGACGAGGCTATAATGAACGCGCCTGGAACGACGTGCGATCGAGCGCGCCAACGCGATCTTCGCCCAGATACAGAGCCGGTGGTCGATATGGTGGATGGGAAACGGAATTTCCATTGCCCAACAGATCTTCTGGAATTTAAATTTCAGTCTGTTGTGTCGCGGGAAGCGATCTATGTGTCGCACGCCCCTGCGAAAACCCGCGTTTCCGGCCCTCTTGGATCGGGCCGAATGCAAACTATGTGTCGCGCTACACCAGTTCGGAATAGCAGTGGGCACTTGTGTGCCGTCAGTCGCGGGCTGCGCGATGCGGTTCTGTAGAACGTCGGTCCGGCCTTTGATCATGATCCGTTCGCCCTCGACGATGATTCGGTCCATAACGGATCTGATGTATGACTTGCGGTAGGGGATCTCGCCGTTCCGAACGCGCTCCTTCATGAACTGGGCGAATTGCACGACACGCTCCGCAGTGATCTCCGTCTTCCCGTTGAACCTCCTCTTCAGCCGATCAAGTCACGCGACCGCGATGTCGCGATCTTTCTGTGCGTTCTGAAGCCTCCCAGCGAAGTCGGGATCGCTCACGTGCGTTAGAGCGCCGGGCGAAAAAGTGGAATCCGGTTTTTCGAAAAGTCGGCGCGCCAGCGAGAATATACAGCATCGGGCGATGCGAAGTTATCGCCCGATGCTGTATACCCGTTTCAACCGGCGTCATCAGACGATGAATTCGTTCTCTGGCGTTGGCAAGCTCGGTTGGAAAGCGGCCGATAAGGTGTCGGAGATCGGACAGATCACTTTGCGGATGCTGCTTTCCGGTCGCCGCTGCCCAGCCGTAGACTTCGTCGTGATCGACAGGGATTAGAAGCGCCGTTGCGTGCGCGTCAGTCCACACCGTCCAGGCGCCGACGCCGGGGGTCGGCGCCATGAAACGCCAACTCGCCGATGCCAGTCGGGCCGAGGCCGGCGACCCGCCTTCGAAGAGCAGCCGCCGCACGGTGGAATGCACCCCATCGCGGCCACGAGGACCTTTGCGCGTGCCTCGGCACCAGCCTCGGTGCGAACCGTCAGGTCGCCCATCTGTCCGTCGGGCGGGCGGCCTAGATCGCCGTGCTTTTGGCGCCGTTCCTTTCTTCTGCGCCGTCTTAAGTAAGCGTCACGACTTTGACTGAAAGGCTCCGACCCGCCCGGGAACGCGGTCTGCCGCAAGGGCTGCGGATCAGGTCTCCAAGGCGTAAAAGCTCACCGCGGCGACCTTCCGGAAGCCGATCCGTTCGTAGACCGGCATGCCGGCCGCAGTGGCGTGCAGCGTCGCCCGTTTGAGGCCAGTGGCCTTTCCTCCTTCGTAAAGCGCCTTGCGCGTCGTCGCGCCGCCGTAGCCCTTGCGCTCGTGTTCGGGGGCGGTCGCGACGAGAATGACGAACAGGCAGTCGTCCGCCGCCACGGCCCCCGCGGCCGAGACCGGAACGCCGTCCAGAAGGCCGAGATAGGCATGGATCTGGTTCTTCCAGATTTGGGATCCTGCGAACCCTTCCTCGGCGCCCTGTTTCGGGAAGCCATAGGCGCGACAGTTCAGATCGGCATAGGCGGCGAGATGTTCGTCGGTGCTGACGCGGACGAATTCAAGGTCGGGATGGCGAGGCTCCTCGGCAAGCGGCAAGATATCGGCCGCCATGCCGAAGCCGCCAAAGCCGAACTGGAGACCCGCCTGCCTGGCGGCTTCCGGCAACGACCCGCGGGCATCGGCTGCAAGCAGATCCTCGAAGATCCAGAGGAAGCCCGCTTGGCTCTGCGAGCGCATGTAACGGGCGGCTTTGCCCAGGGAGTGCGCGAGGCGCTCGCGGTCCGCTCCGACATCCTGAAGCGCCAGCGTATTCCAGAACGGGAAGGCGTTGTCCGCCCAACGGATCATGAGATCCGGCTCATCGCGAACGTCGCCGGTGCCGCGCTCTTTAACGCACATCTGCCAGACGAGCTTGAGCTGGTCGAGGGATTGGACGGCGTCGGAGTCCGGGTGGAAGTGAGTCATCGTAAACAACCTTTCACTGTTTCGATTGTCGTTTGCAGTTACCGGTCACGCAGGGCAGACAGCACTGCGATCGCGCGGCGATGTGGTTGCGTGTTGGATGCCGCGCCTCGAGAACGCGAGGGCGATATTGGCCCGTGAGGCGGATCAAATCGGCAGAGCGCTTGTGACGAGGAAATGCGCGGCAACGAGACCGGCTGACGGCCGTGATCTCCGGGCCCCAGAGACCACTGGAACGCTGCCACGCAGCCGAAACCTTTCCGGATGGTCGCGTCTCGGGGGCGCGGATTGATCGAGGGCCCACGTACCGCCGTTGTCGTAATGTCGGGGATGTTCACCTGCGTGCCGCATCTTGACGAAACCGGCTCACCGAGGCGTTCCGACAGCCAGAAGAACGGGAGAGCGGAGAATGACCCGATCGCCGGTCCTGATACGATCGACGATCGAGAGGATCGCCTCGTCGACGCGGCGCTGATCTTCTTTGCTCAATGCGGCATAGACAGCCATATTGCGGTGCAGTTCGCCGACGTCCTCGAGATAGGCTTCCCCCGCAGGTCCCTCCCAGGCGATCTCGAATTCCTCGATCTGAACTGCGGTCAGTCCGGTCTCCTCAAGTTCCGCGCGAAGGCGGTCCGGGTCGGCAAGCGCGATGGCGCCCGGCGGAGGCGCCGGCGGTGCCATATCCGGGAATGTCGCACGGAGCGCTTCGGCCATGACGAGGAAAGGCCCGCCGCCAGGCAGCTTGGGCCAGGTCGCAACACAAGCCTTGCCTCCGGAACGGGTGACGCGGGTCTGCTCCATGAGCCCTTGCCGCCAATCAGAAAAGAGACTGGCACCGAGCAAAGAGAACGTTGCGTCGAAGCTCGCATCCTCGAGGGCAAGCGCCTGACCATCCATCAGACGAGCGCTGGATGATGGGAACGGGGCGAGCCGCTCGGAGAGCAGCTTCACCATGCCAGGCGCATTGTCGACAGCGAGCACCGATGCGCCAGCGAGCGCTGCAGGCACACTCAGCGCGCCAGCGCCGGCGGCAATATCGAGAATCCGCGTACCAAAGTGGATATTGGAAATCCGGTCGAGCGCCGTCGCAGCGATCTGACCGGTATTTCGGTTTGCCGTCCGTTCGTAGACGCGGGCGAAGTCGTCGGTCTGATGAGGATGGGTGCCGCTTGCACCCAAGCAGGGGATCCAGGTGGGTTCCGACATGTCCGATGACTGACTTTCGCGATCGTCCATAACGAGCTCCTCTCGTTCAGTCTGGTGATAGTGCGGATTGAAGCTCGCGCCGGCTCGGCCCTATCGCCCGGGACCAAGCCATGCGTCGGGGCTCGGTAGGCAGTACGTTGGAGTGACGATCATCATTACGTTCTGACCGGTCGCTTCTCCGGCAACATGGTCCGGGCATGCTCGATGCGGTTGCGGCGTAGACGCTCATAGACTTCGCCGACGTTCTTCCCTTCCGTGCGGGAGGCAAGCAGGCCAGAATGGACGATCGGGTCGTTTATGCCGAGGGCCGCTCCCTGCGCCCAGACGGGCGCAGCGGCAACTGGCTCGCGTCACTCGTCCAAAAGCTTGCCCGCCATGATCGTATAGGGCCTGGCGAGAAGAGGCAGAGCATTCTGCCCGAAGGTTACGACGTGCGCTGTCGCTTGATGCGCGGTCAGGGCGGCTTCGTCGCGCCAGCACTCGATGAACCGGAAGACGTTCTCGTCAGCGGCACTTTGCACGACATCGTACCTGATGACGCCGTCCTCCCCACGCGACGCGCGCGCCAGCGCGGCGATATGCTGACCAAGCTCGGCAGCTTTGCCCTCGAGCGCAGTCAGCTCCACGATGAGATGGACGTTCGGCGTCCTGGTCAGCTGTCTCACGACGTCGGCTCCTGTGAAATGACGAGAATGCTGAGCGAGGCAACATCACATTTGCCGAGCAGCTTGTTCGTTCCAAGCCGTCGGCGGACATGCGCTGCAAGATCATTCCGAGGGGCGTTGGCGGACCCTCGGCCACAGCTGATCGATCAAGATCGTGCTGATCGCGGCCGGATCTTCCAGCGGGCCGAAATGCGCGATCGTCGGAATTTCGATGAATTCCTTGAATGGCGCGTCGAACGTGTCGAAAAACGTCCTCGCCATCGGAGTTGGCGTGAAGAGGTCGTAGCTTCCGCCGATCATGATGATTGGAGATTTCAGTTTCGCGCCTCGGACCCGACCGGCAAAGTCGGGCAATTCTCTCAAAGCCAGCGCCAAGGAGTACGCCTGGGCCTTTCCATTGGCTAACGACAGAAGCTCGCGCCAGGAATAGTCCGGTGATCTGAAGGCAAGCCCGAACAGCTTCAGGAAGGCGCGTTTGTCGGTATGATGGCCAAAGCCGAGCTTCATCTGGGCCGCGCGGACCACTTTCGTCGCCGCGGGGCACGGGGAACGGTCTCTCGCATAGTCGGGATAGCGCGAAAGGGCTTTGAGAACCGAGGCGTCCCTCCGGCGGCGGGCTTCATCGAGAACGGTCTCGTAGCCGTATCGTTCGGCCATCAGGAAATCCGAAACCTGCCCGATCGCCACATAAGCAGCGAAGGCGTCGGGCTGCGCCAGTAACATCTCGACAGCGATAGCCGTGCCCCAGGAGTGACCGAGGAGGACAATCGGCGCATGCGGGAACCGCTGTCGCAACAGGCGGACAAGCTCCAGCCCGTCATCGACGTAATGCTGCAGGGTCAGGCCATCTTCGGGGCCGTTTTTGGCCAACGTCTTTCCGGCATTCCTCTGATCCCAGTGAACAACCGTATAGCGCCTCTCCCATTCGCGCTGGAAGGCATGGGCAAAGGGCATGACGGGAAGGCCGGGGCCACCATGCAGGTAAACGAGCAGCGGATTTTTCTCATCTTCGCCGCGAAATTGCACGGCCTGCTCTATGCCGCCGATCGTCCAGAAAGCCGTCTCCTCGACCCATGAGCGACGGAGGAGCCTTCGGCGTTGCGATACGGCACGCTGAAGCCAGGCACGAAGGGCGACGAGCAGCAGCATGACCGACAAAGCGGCCGCGAAACCGATCCAGATCATATCGACGTCCTGTGCTGTTTGGGTCCGATCAGCCGGCTTTGCGAGCTGTTGCGAGAAACGCTCTGGTCGGCAGGCGTATCGTTCCGTCGGAGCCGGCATATGCGTTGAAGGCGAGCTGCAGGGCGGAATGCAGCCGTCGTATTTTGTCGGCGTCGAGGGCGTCGTATCCGGGGAAGAATTTGAACACCGGGTCGAAGTCTCGGACGACGTCGGCGGATGAGAGCGACGTCCACTCCGCTTGAGCGACTTCGATGGTCACATCCACGCCTCCGGCATCCCTCAGATGTTCTGAAATCGAGCGTTCCGAAAACAGGGGAAAGAGGTCGGCCGGCCATGCATTTCCGCCCGGGAACAGGCGATTGAAGACCCGGCGCATCACGTGTGCCGGCGAACAGTCGTCTTCATGGGTCCACATCGTCAACCCGATGCGGCCGCCGGGCCTCGTGACCCTCACCATCTCCGCAAGGCCTGCCGGCCAGGTCGGAAAGCCAAGTATGCCGAAATTCGACAGCGCCACATCGAACCTGTCATGGCTGACGTCCAGCGCCGTAAAATCCATGATCTTTGCATCGCCCGCTCCAACCGAGCGCAGCCGCTCGGAGGCTCGCCCAACCATCGCGGGATTGATGTCCGTTGCCAGAACGCGCGCCCCGCGTTCGATGGCTGCGAGGGCCAGTCCGCCCGTGCCGGCAGCGATGTCGATCAGCGAACGGTCGGCCAGCGGCATCAACCTGTCGAGCAGCAAGGTGGCAAAGGCCTGCGTCAAAGGTTCGCCCATTCGCTCATAGAGCCCGATCGGAAACCCGGGTCTTGTGTCGGTCTGTGGCATGGGGATCTCTCGGTGTTGGGATACGGATGGTTGCTCGCCCGGCGGTTCTTGTGACCGCGGGATGAGCCTGTTCCGCCTTTTTCGGGCGGGACGAGCGGCGAAAATCGCCGATCTTGTCGGGGGCGACGCGATATCAGACGGCGCTGATCAACCGGTCCGTCGTTCGGTCAAACGAACCGGTAGCTTGGGGAATCCCGCCACCGTGCCCGCTTTCGAAGAGATATCCGTTGATGAGAACAGGATCAGACGGGGAGCCGCTCCGCGGGGAGGCGGGCAGACGATATTGCCACCGCTCCCGCCTTCATCCAGACCAGCGGCGAAGTCCGCGACATTCTGAACATGTTGCAGGTTGACCGTCGTGCTGTCGCGCCTTCGCTTTCAGCCAGCCGTCTCAGCCAGGGGCGGCGAGCCGGTGAAGTTCGCCATATGGTCGCTGAGGGCCTGCCGGAAGGCCGGCCGCGCCGTACCGCGTTCCACGTAGTCGACCAGCTTCGGGAACGTCTCCAGAAGCCCGAAGCCTTTGAGAGGTCGTAGAATAGCCACCATCATCAAGTCGCCGGCGGTGAAGTCTTTGCCATACCATTCGCTGTCTCCGAGACGGTCGGAAACCTCCTGAAGCCGCTCGTCGACCCGCCTCTCGATCGCGAGAATCCGCGGTTCGAACCAAACTTCCGAGGCATCGTAGAGTGTTGTCGCGACGTATTCGACCACCGGCAGCTCGACCGTGTTGAGGGCGGCGAACACCCATTCCAGCGCCTTTGCCCGTTCGCGCGGATTGTCCGGCATCAAGCCTGGAAAGCGCTCCGCAATATGCCAGACGATCGCGCCGCTTTCGAACAACGTGTGTTCGCCCTCCTCAAAAGTCGGCAACTGACCAAATGGCTGACGAGCGCGGTGGGCCGGCTCCTTCTGTTGGCCGATCGACAGAAGCCGGACGGCGTAGTTCTGTCCGACCTCCTCCAAAGCCCAGCGGACGCGTATGTCTCGCACCAGCCCCCGTCCGGCATCCGGAACCCAGTCGTAGGCTGTAATTGTGATGAGAGCGTTCGGATCGATCGGCATGAAATGCCTCCGTGGTAGAAAAACGCGTTGTGATCGCGGACGGATGCCGTCTGCCGGATGAAACGAGCCGGCTGACGGTCCGTCGTTGCATCGGATCAACAGGCAGTACGGCGAGTACTCGCTCCGCATGACCTTTTTCGTCAGAGAAACCGCCTGCCTGCGAAGTAGCCACAGATGGCGACGATGCAGGTGGCGAGCGTGTACCAGGTGGCGACGAAGAGCGGACTGTCGTCCGGGCAGTGGGTTGCGTAGAAGATCGCCGCGATCGCGCCCGATGCGACACCTGCCGCGGCGCCGGCGAGGCCCGGATTGGTCGGCATTCCCTGGCGCAGCGCGACGATGAAACAGACGAGCGGGCCGATGGCGATCAACGGAATGAACATCAGGCAGTAGCGCGCATAGGTTCCGATGAGGCTTGCGGCCCATTCGGACGACGGCACCATGGCCAGTTCGACGCCGACGCCGACCACGAGGATCGCACCGACGCCGCCAAGCAGCCACGGCCAGGGTCCAAGCGGTGCGGCCGGTCGGCCAATACGGTCGAGAAGCCCGATCATGGCGACGGCAAGCGGCACCGTGACGATGAATTTGAAGAGCACCCGGGCCGTCTGGATGACCTGTTCCAGATCGGGGCGAGGGTTCATCAGGACGATGAAGACAACCGCCGCAGCAAAAACGCCGATCACCACCGCTTTCAGCAGTACCGTGCCGAAACGGTGCCAGGCACCAGCGTCCTTTGCCAGAATCTCGATCAGGCGGTCGGTTCCGGAGGTCGGGCCGCGGCTGCTGTCGTCGTCGGACATCATCGTCTTCCTCCTCGGTAGATCGCGGCCAGGCTCCGAACCGCCCGATGCAACGCGACATGCACCGCGTTTTCGGTCATGCCGTGCCTTCATGCCGATCAGGCGGTCGGTTCCGAAGGCCGGGCCGCGGCCGCTGTCGTCGTCGGACATCATCGCGTCCCTCCGCGGTAGATCGCGGCCAGGCTCCGAAGCGCCCGGTGCAACGCGACACGCACCGCGTTCTCGGTCATGCAAAGCCGTACAGCCGTATCACGGACGCTGAAACCTTCCAGCGAGATGGAGCGGACGATGTCCTGCTGAACCGGCTTGAGAGTTTCCATCATCCGGCTGATGTCCTGTCCATCGGTGGGTGTGCCCGACCGTTCGTCCGCGATGACCTCGATGACGTCGTCTATCGGCACTGTCACCCGGTGCCCGCGCCGGCGAAGTGCGTCGATGATCTTGTTGCGCAGGATGACCGACAGCCATGGTCCGATCGGCCGACGCGGGTCCCAGGTGCCGCGTTTCAGATGGACGGCGAGAAGCGCTTCCTGCACGACATCCTCGTGGTCCTGATTGTCATCCCCGTACGCCGCCATCCGCCGTCTGGCCAGCATCCGCAGATGCGGGGTCACCGCCTCGAGAAAATGGCGGTAGGCGACTTCGTCGCCCTTCAACGCGGCCGCCATCCAGACGGACCATTGCTGCTCGCGAGGATGGGTCATCGAAAAGTCACGCCCGACTCTGGAGGTTTCCGCCTCGCGAGGCCGACGAGCCGTCGAGCCTCTTTTTCGATTGATGATTGGCTCAGTCCGAACGCAAACCTGCCGAACGCCGTCACATTCTGCATTGAAAATCCGTCATGATGGGATCCAGCCTATCGGCGCGAGCGACGCGAGCACTCGTCCGGACGTGGACACTGCCGATCAAATGCCTGCGTACCAGTCGTATCCGATCGCATCCTCCCAGTAGCCGCCCCGGCCTCCGCCCAGTCCGTCAAGACTTGCGACGGACTCGATCCGAGTCACGAACTTCGCCTGCTTGTAACCGAGTTGCCGTTCCACTCGCAGGCGCAGCGGCGCACCATGCGGGATCGGAAGCGGTGCATTGTTCATCCCGTAGGCAAGGATCGTCTGGGGATGATGCGCAGCGTCAAGATCGATGCTCTCGTAGTATTTCGAGCCGCTGAAATCGTCAGCGCAGTGGAAGACGACATACCGCGCATTCGGCTTTAGACCTGCCTGGCCGAGCAATCTGGAGAGTGGCACGCCGGTCCACTTGCCGATCGCGCTCCAGCCCTCGACGCAGTCGTGCCGGGTGATCTGGGTCCGTGACGGCATCGCCATGATTTCGGCGAGCGTAAATTGCATCGGCCGTTCGACGAGCCCGTCCACGGCAAGCGAAAAGCCGGCGAAGTTGCGCTGGGCCAGTGCCTGATAGGCCGGGTCGGCGGGCATTATGTTGCCGTTCGTGCGAAACAGTGGCGACATCTCGGCTTCCTCGAACTCTGGCGCGAGAGCCTCGCCACCGAGCAAGCGCTGCACGTGCCTGGCCAGATCCTCGGAAGAGCCGAGCGCGTCATTCACCGTTTGCGACTGGGCGAGGCCGAAAACGTCGCAGCCTGAGAGAACGAGTGGCGCGGCACCGAGGAGCCCGGCAGTGAGGAAGCCGCGGCGGGTGGGAGAGAAAACCATCGGGGTCACTCCTTGGGAAGACGATAGCGGCCGGTGATCATCGAGCGGATCTCGTTGATCGGGCCGGCGAGCACGACCATCGCCACGTGAACCAGGATGAACAGCACGAGAAGCGTCGCGGCGATGAAGTGGATGGAGCGCGCCGATTGCCGGCCGCCGAAGATCTCCAGGAGAAATGGCCAGGCGGCGTTCATGGCCGGCGACATTGTAAGCCCCGTCAGGACGACCGCCGGCAGAAGCACGAGCAGCACGCCGCAATAGGAAAGCTTCTGGAGGACGTTGTAGCGCCGCGCCGCTTCCCCCTTCGGGAAACGCAGGCGGGCATGCTGTGCGACATCGTGGATGATATGGGCCGGCGCAATCTCCTTGCGCGTCGGCAGAAGATCCCGTGTCAGGTGCCGGCTGAAAAGGCTCCAGAGCGCGTAAAGCAGAATGCCGGCGGCGAAGATCCATGCGAAGAACAGATGCCAGTGGCGCGCCACCGCGAGATTGTAGCTCGACGGGATCGTCGCCCAGTAGGGAAAGGCCCGGTTGACCGTGTTGCCGGACGCGTTCGTCCAGCGCCCGAGCACCCCTGTCGTATCGACGGTCGCCTCGCCGACGCGCAGATAGCCGCGGTTGTCCGCCGATCCGATCTGCAGCCAGGCGTGATCATGGTTCGCGCCGTACTGTCCCCAATAGAGGCGAGGATGGGCGTTGAAGATGGTCAGCCCGCTCATCAGCATGATGAAGAGCGTGACGACATTCGTCCAATGCCAGACCCGCGTAGCCAGACGATGCCGGTAAACGACCGCCGGGCCTGCAGGTTTTACATCATCTTGAACGGTTCCATCGACGCCGAAGCCGGTATCAGTCATGTCCGCGATCCTCATTGGGGGATGCGCCCGGGCGAGACCGCCCGGACGCTCCAGTTTCGCCGTTACTTCTTCGGCTTCATCTCATCCGGGGTCATGGCATCAGGCGTCATCGCGTCGTCCGCCTGCATGGCTCCGTCGGGGGCCATCGCATCGTCGGGCTTCATCGAGTCTTCCGGCCTCATGTTGTCTTCGGCCTTCATCGCGTTGGACGTCGTCGTATCGGGGGTCATGGCGTCCGGCGCCATCGCATCCGGCTGCATGGCGTCGTCACTATGGGGCCGCATCGCATCCTGGGCGAAGGCCGCCGGCACGAAGGCAGCGCTTGCGGCAATCAGCGCAGCGCCGAGCGGCAGCACGAAGCGGCTGGAGGATCTGGTCATGTCACTACTCCTGAAAGAGGAAGCCCCGTTTCTTCAGGTCGCTTCCGGTAAAGCCGGCCGACGGGCGCGGCATCTGAGTGGCAGAGTTCTCGGCGTCGGGCTCGCTGCGTCCCGCTCTGCTCAAGCTCTTTCGGTCGTCGCAAGAAACAGACGCCGAGGCACTGCTTGCAATGGGCTACCGGCGTCCTTCGCTTTCGGCCCATTCGCGGCGCATGAGGTGATTGCTCGGCAAGGTCGGATCGAGAACCTTATGGGTCGCTTCGACGCCTGCGACCGGCAGGTCGCCTCGCTCGAGCAGTCCCGCCTGGACGAGGACGCAGGCCTGATCCCAGTAGATGTGCTCATGCGCCAGCTTGCCGTCCCGGAAGGAGGCGACGACGACGACGGCGATCTCGATCCGCCGATTGGTCGGTGCGACACCCGGCAGGAAATAATCCATCCGGCGCTCGTGCGTGAACCGGACGACCATTTCGTCGACGATCGTCTCCTGGCCGATAGTGCGGCTGACCGGGATCAACTCCAGGTCGTCGGGCTGTACCGTAATGAAGTGGTGCGCATAGAAGCGTCGCACTTCGCTGGCGCCGACCCCACCGGTCATCGTTGGAACGTGATTGACGTGAGGCTCATCGACCATCGTCGCCATCGTCATATCAACATCTTTGGCAGACAGCTCTGCACCGAGATGCTGATCCCAGACTTCCACCAGGTTCTTCATAGCGAAATTCAACCTTAAATTGCCATATCGGCCGGTCATTCACACGCATGACCTGGCTGAAGAGCGCGGCATCTCTTTTGAATCGGCCCGGCTTCGTCGCGATTGCTCAGGCCGGTCTAAGGTGTGACAGGGCTCAGTCGGTCGCAGCCGAAAGGATCGGCCCGCCGGGTTTCTGGACAATCACCGCCGTTTTCTCCCCGTCTTCGGAAGCGGGCGCCGAGAACGACATCCCAACGCCGAGCCACCGCCCGACATGCTTGATGCCGGTGACGACGTTCGGCACGGGGAGGGTGGTGCCGGCATTCTCGCCGGCCGCGATGGCGACGCTCTGAACGCCCGGCCTGTAGCGCACGAGCCAGACGTCGGCCCCGAACGAAGGCGCCGCGCCGGTACCGATCTTCACCACATTCCCGCTGATGTCGATCGCGACGTCTGCGGGGGGCTTGGCTCCCGCCACCATGGCGCGCAGGGCATCCGCCTTGTTGCCGACGCTGTCGTAACGTCCGTTGACGACGACCTGCGGCGTGAAGGGGCCATTGCGTCCGAGGCCGGCTTCGTAGTCCCGCTGGCGGGTGGTGAAGGCCTCGGCGCCGAACGTGTCCTTCCAGCCGAGCTGGTCCCAGTAGGTGACGCTGAAGCTCAGCGGCAGAAGGTCGGGCTTCTTCTCGAGATTCATCACGTTGCGATTGGCGGGCGGGACCGAACTGCAGCCCTGGCTGGTGAAGAGTTCCACGACCGTCACCGGCCGGCTGGCCGCCTCTGCGGGAAGGGCCAGCACTTCGCCTGTCAAGAAGGCCGCCACTGCAAGACCGAGCGGCCATGCATGGTCACTGCGACCCTTTCGCATCGATCTGGTCATCAGAGGTCTCCCAGAAGATCGCCAACTCACCGGCGATGGAGGCTTCGTCTGAGGATGACTACGCTGGGTGGAACCGGACTATTACAGCGCGATAAGAGATTTCTTTCCACTCCCGAAGCCGGCCAAGCTAGGTCAACAGCAACCATCCCAGCCTGGCCGCCGACATGCCGCGAGTGATCCGGAAAAGTCCGTCGACTGACCGTTCGTCGGCAAACTACCCCGTCACCGTCGTCCAGGCACCGACCAGATCGGCAAAACGGAGCTGACTGCGTGTCGCTAGCAGCGCATTCCGCAAACGGGTGTGCAGTGTCTCGATCTCGATGTCGGCGGCCAATTCGGCTGCATGGTGCTCCAAGGCGGGAAGAAGGCTGCGCAGTGTGAGGGTCATCAGCTCGGCGAAGTCGGACTGCGGTCCTGCCATCGGCATCTCGCAAAGCAGAGAGGGCTCCGACAAACCAGCTGCTTGGAAGACGTCGACGAGACGACCGCCGCAGGAAAGAGCCACCCCGGCCAGACTGAAACCCAGAACGACCTGTTTGGCGGTTTCATCGTACAAGGTGACTGGTGGATTCGACCAAGTCTCACGCAGAGCTTCGTCCGGGCGCGTCAGTTCTGCGACGTTGGGCTCGATGAACAGGATCGCCCCGCCGGGACGAACGAACTTTGCGGCCTGCCTGACGAAAGCCGCCGGATCCTGCTGATGGACCAGAACGTACCGTCCGACCACGAGGTCGAACGACGCGCTTGCGGAAAACGAATCCAGGGAAGCGGCCTGGAATCGGAGATGGGGATGCCGTGTCCGCCCGGCTCGCTCTCGGGCGACGTCGACAATGGCCGGCGATTGGTCGATCCCAAGCACGTCTCCGGTGACACCGGTCAGTTCAGCCGCCATCATGGCGACATCGCCGGCACCTGTACCGATATCGAGGACGGAGTGACCCGCTCCCAAGCCTGCAGCCCGGAGAATGCGCTCAGTACCCCCGGCAAATACTTGGCTCTGAATGGTAAGCCGTCGGATCTCGTATGGATCGTGTCCAAGAACGTAGGTGCTGGTTGTCATGCTTCGCCTATTCCCATCAACGTTCTGCCCTCACGGTCATCGGGCGGACCGTCGTGAATTCGTTTCTTTGCAAAAATGGCCCGCCGGTCGCTCGCCGCGCTTCTAGAAGGCAGAAGCCGCTCCAGGGCGATCAATTCGAGATCATTGCGCAGGGGGCGCCCGACGGAGGGATCGTCATAGGGGAAGCAGACGGTCTCGCCGGTCGACCGAAAGCCGCGGGCCTCGTACCAGGCGATCAGATCCCGGCTCTGCCTGATCGCAGTTATCCGAAGATGGCGAATGCCGGATTCTGACGCCTGTCGTGCCACATCTTCAAGGAGTGCGCCGCCGACTCCCTTGCCTTGCTGATCGGGAGCCACCGCGAGTAAAGACAGATACCAGTCACGGTCTTCTCCCAGGGCGATATGAATGCAGGGGACAGGGTTGGTGCCGGAAGATGGCCGTGCGACCTTCATTCGGCTTTTGCCAAGCGCCGTCAGGATCGCCTGCTTCCCGGTCCTTGGCCCTTCCAGAGAACCCCTCTCGTCGGTCCAACCTGCCATGGCCCGGGGCGATCGATAGGCCGAATTGACGAGCGCAACGAGCCCGGGAATATCGGACGCGGCGGCTTCGTTGAGTATCACAACCGATCTCCACGCATGGGGTCATCAGACTTCGTACGCGGGCATTTACGCGCCAGGGATCGATCGCGTTACATTCGAAACCTTCGGAGAGCGCTGGGGCGCGGTCAGCCGACGGGGCCGAACGCCTCGAAATGGATGTGATTGAGCCGAACCGCCTGGCTTTTGCAGACCCTCGCGAAGCTCGGCAGTGAAGCGCATTGACTCGCAGATCATGTCTTGCGCCTCAGGTCCGGCATTGAGCTTGAGGAGGTCCGCCGCGGTCACGCGCCCCTGAATGTCGTAAGTGACGCCTGGCCGATCGCGATCTGTCGGCTTCGAATAGAAGATTTTGCTCCCGGCAGCGGAATGCCGGCGAGTAGCCGCGTCCACTTCCGCTTTGAAGGCGTGGACAGTCCCGTCGCGCGCCGTGCACGAAGCAGACTGGCCGCTGCGGGCTTGCGTCGGTTATGGTGCAGGACGGGAACGGACATTTGTCATCCGTCGTCAACGATCTCGCTCCCTTCGAGACCATTATGATGCGTGCGGCCGACCCGACGAATGCGGTCGAACTGCCGCTTCTTCGCGAGCGTATGAGGGCATGGCGCTTCGTCGCCTTTCGAAGGGTGGACGTAACCCGCCGCGCGGACCTTGAGGCCCTTGCTGGCCTGGCCCGTGAGCGGTTCGGCCGACTGGACGTGATCGTCAACAACGCCGGGATCGGCCCTATCTCCCGGTTCGACGCACTACGGGTTAAGGACTGGGACGCGATGATCGACGTCAACCTGAAGGGCGCGCTTTATGGGATTGCGGCGGTGCTGCCGATCTTCAACGAACAGCGTAGCGGCCATGTGGTGAACGTCGTCTCGACCGCCGGACTGAAAATTGTTCCCACCATGGGCGTCTACGCAGCGACCAAAAATGCGCTGCGGACCGCAACCGAGGCTCTTCGGCAGGAATGCGTGCCGGGTCTCCGGGTCACAGAGGTGTCTCCGGGGTTCATCGACACGACGTTCGTTGATTCCTCCGTGACCGATCCCGTCGTTCGGGAAGCAGTTGGCCGGCAAAAGCGGAAACTCGCCATTTCTCAGGACGCGATCGCGCGTGCCATCGCCTTTGCCATCGAGCAGCCCGACGACGTCGAGATCGGGAGCATCGTCGTCCGGCCTACCGCGCAAAATTAAGTCGGTCTTACCCTTCGGCGGCCAACGTCGTCAGGCGTTCACGCAGCCAGCGTTGTGCCGGATGGTTGGTGGTCCGGTCGTGCCAGACACTCACGATGGCAAAGCCAGGGATGGTGAGCGGCGGGTCCAGCACCTGCAGGCGATCCGACCAGCCATCGGCGATCCGCCGAGGAACCAGCGCAATCATGTCGGACCGCGACACGACCTCCGGCACGACCAAAAACCCCGACGTGGACAAGGCTACGGTGCGGCGGCGGCCGAGGGCCTCCAGTGCCGCGTCGGCAGGTCCCGAGAATCCGCCGCCCTCGGGGGAGACCACAACGTGCTCCAAAGCGCAAAACACGTCCAGGCTGAGATATCCCTGTACGGCCGGATGCCCCGGTCGGGCGATCACCGTGTAATCCTCACGATAGAGCTGACGCTGGCGCATGGCCGCCGGTGCATGGTCCGGAGTTGCCAGGGCCAGGTCGACTTCGCCGCGCTCCAGCTGCGTGGCAAGCGCCAACACGTCCAGGGAACGCCAGGCGATGCGGACCATGGGCGCCTCGGTCCTGAGCGCGACGGAGAACCGGGTGAGCAGCGCATACTGCTGGTAGTCGGTCCCGGCGATCACCAGAGTGGCCTCCATGGTCGCCGGGTCGAACGGCATTCCCTCTGTGACGACCCTGCGGACGCCCTCCAGCGCTTCATGCAACGGTTGCCGAAGCTCGACTGCGCGCTGGGTCAGAACCATCCCGCGCTGTGCCGGAATGAGCAGGGGATCGCCGAGGGCGTCGCGAAGCCGCGCCAGCCGGGCCGACAAGGCAGGCTGGCTGAGGTTCAAGCGCCGGGCGGCACGCGTGACGTTCCCTTCCGCCAAAAGGGCTTCGAGCGTGACGAGCAGGCCGAGATCGAGGTTTTTGGTATCCATCCGGTCGATAACAGCAGACAAAAGGTTCGATTTCAACACCGCGGCGTGACGCGCAATATGCCGAACGAGCCTCAAATCCTGGAGCCTCCATCGACAACGCGGATAGCAGATTGCCCGAAACCCTCGCCCTCGAACCGCATCGCCCTTCGCTGATCGCGTTCCCGCTGCTCGCGGCCATCCTGTTCCTGTTCTTCGTGTCGGCCTGCGTGCCCGCGCCCTTGTTCGTCGTCTTCCAGGGGCGGTGGGGCTTCTCCGCTGGCATGCTGACGGTCGCGTTCAGCATCTACTCCCTGGCGCTCCTCGTCACCCTGCTCGTTGCCGGCTCGCTTTCGGATCACCTGGGACGCAAACCGGTGATCGTCGCGGCGCTGGCGATACAGGTCGCGTCCATTGCGTTGTTCTTGACGGCAGACGGCATCGGCGGGTTGCTGGCCGCCCGGATCGTCCAGGGCCTGTCCATGGGCTTGGTCAACGGCGCCCTGTCCGCCGCGGTGATCGAGGCGGCGCCGCCGGCCCGCAAGGCACTCGGCAGCCTGCTGACCAGCATCTCGCCGCTTGCGGGACTGGCGGCGGGCGCCTTCGCCACCGGAGCCTTGCTCGCAGTGACGGACAAAGCGGATGTCTGGGCGTTCGGGTCCCTCGGGGCGCTGTTCTGCCTTGGCGCTGCGATCGTTCTGCTGATTCCCGAGACGGCGAGCCCGGTGCCGGGCCTGCTTCGTTCCATGGTGCCGAGCGTGCATGTCACCCGTTCAGCGCGCGACGGCTTCAGGCGCGGGCTGCCGTTGCTCCTGTCGATCTGGGCGCTGTGCGGCTTCGTGGCCGCGCTCGGGCCGTCGCTGCTGCGCGCCGTCTTTGGCGTCAGCAGCGGATTGCTCAACGGCGCCATCGTCGCCGTGCTGTGCGGCGCCGGCGCCGTGTCACCGCTGCTGTTGCGCGGGCTGTCGCCCGGGCGCATGGCCGTCGTGGGGATGGCGGCGGTAACCACCGGGGTTGGCCTCCTGCTCGTATCGATCGGTACCGAAGCACTGGCGTTGTTCTTCGTCGGCGGCGCGGTCGCCGGCGCCGGGCTGGGCGCGTCGTTCAGCGGCCTTATCCAATCGCTCGTGCCGCTCACCCCTGTCCACGAGCGTGCGGAACTCTTCGCGGCGATCTTCCTGGTCACCTATCTGTCCCTGAGCGTCCCGCCCATCGCTGCCGGCTTCGCGGTTCCGCTCAGCGGCTTCGTGAGCACGACGGAGGCTTATCTCGGCGCCGTCCTGGTCGTCTCGGCAATCGCCACCGTCCTGCAATGGCTGCCCTCACGCAGCCGGGGAGCACCCGCATGAAGGCTATTGAGGCTTGTCCGCGCCAAAGGCTCGACGGCCTGACGCTGGTGGCCTCCCTCATCCCAACGAACCCGGACCGACCGCCATCCGCGTGCTTGTACCTCGCCCAAGTCGGCCAAGCGTCACGAGACGTCCGAGACCGGGGTTCTTGGTATCCATTCGCTGGATAGCAGCAGGCAGAAGGTTCGATTTCAACACCGCAACATGCGGCTTTATATGAGGACCGCAAGCAAGTTGCAGGGGCGTAGGCCCTCAATCGGAAGGCTGGGATCGAGGCGACCATCCGGACGAACGCCGCCAGCCTATTCGAAATCCCCCAGTCCAAGATCTGGCAACCCACGGTTAACCGCGCCCGATAGGCACCACCCATACCATTCAGGAGAATATAATGTCTGACCTAGGCAACACTTTCATGCGTCGCTTCGTGCAGTTCATCAACACTGCCGACGAAAAGCTTGGAGAGGAGCTCATCGCGCCGAATGCGGAGTTTTACGTTCCTTTCCAAAGCGAACCGCTCGTCGGGCCGAGGGGCTGGCTGAAAGCCGTCGAGGTGATGCGCGGCGGCTTCCCGGACGTCCAGTGGACGCTCGAGGAGTTGGTCGTCGAAGGTGAGAAGATCGCCGCGAGGTACACGATGCGTGGCACACACGAAGGCACCTTCTTCGGAGTGCCGGCGACCGGAAAAAAGATCGCCATCCAAACCATGAACTTTTATGCCATGGCCAACGGCAAGATCGTCGGCGAGCGCGGTCAGCCTGATCTCCTCGGGTTGATGCAGCAGATCGGTGCCGTGCCTGCGCCCAGTTGATCGCAACGGCAGGCCCTCAAACGGCAGGTTTTGCGCTCGCGCCGGCCGACATGGAATTGTCGACTCCGGCCAAATCGAGCGGTTCCGCTTCGCGCCGAAGGGAGCTGTTGGATTGGCTGCTCGCATCCCATCAAAGCGGGCACGATTGCCGCCAAAAAGACCCCGCCTTCGCTCAACGCCGCGCTGCCCGGCGGGCGAGGCGGGGCGGGCCTCTGATCCCAGTTTCTTACCTGGGGCGGCCGGTCCAATCGCCACCAACCTTGGCTTCGTCTGCAGCGGCGACCGTCGGCATGTCACGCCAACGATGATCGCGTCATGCTCGCCGGCAAAGACAACTATCAAGAAGAGATGATCATGAAAGTTCTCGTTGTTTATGCGCATCCTGAACCCACTTCGCTGACACGGCAGCTGGTCGACGTGACCGCTGAGACGTTGTCGGCAGCCGGGCACACCGTGGTCCATTCGGACCTCTATGGCATGAAGTGGAAGGCGGTGTACGACGCCGATGACTTCCCCGTCCGTGACAACCCCGAACGGCTGTCATTCATCATGGAGTCGGGCCATGCTTACGCGAGCGGGCACCAGACGCCCGACGTGATCGCCGAGCAGCAGAAGCTGCTTGAGGCCGATGCTGTCGTCCTGCAATTCCCGCTTTGGTGGTACGGCGTGCCTGCGATCCTGAAGGGCTGGATCGAGCGGGTCTATGCCTTCGGTTTTGCCTACGGCTATCAGAATGGCTCCAACCAGTTCCGCTTTGGCGAGGGCATCCTCAAGGGCAAGCGAGCGCTGGTCAACGTGCAGGCAGGCGGCCCGGCGGCCGACTATGGCCCGCGAGGCATCAACGGGCCGATCGAGCAACTGCTGTTCCCGCTGACTCATGGCGCGCTATTCTACCCCGGCATGGACGTGCTCCCGACGCACGCGGTCTATGGCGCGGGTCACGTTTCCACGGCGGAGGAAGTGGAGACGATCAAGGCAGCGTGGCGTGAGCGCCTCGCTGGGCTGTTCACCGACAACCCTATTCCCTTCCGGTCGCAAAACGGCGGCGACTTCCCCGATCGCCATACCATGGCCGACCATGTTGCGCCGGGCCAAACCGGCCTTGTCGCGCACGTTGCCGATCTGGTCGACGCATAAGGAGCAACGCCGATGTCGCCTGCAGCGATCGCACTCGCCGCTGGGGCCTTCGGAGCTTGAGGAGATGGAAATGGATGTTGCATTTATAGGGCTGGGGCAGATGGGCTCGGGCATGGCCGACAATCTCGTGGCGGCCGGTCACCATGTCACCGTCTGGAACCGGGACCGGGCCAAGGCCGAGCCCTTCGCCGCTCGGGGTGCGAAGGTCGCCGCCGACCTCGCCGCGGCCGCCCGGGCTGGCACCGCCATGACGATGCTGGCCGACGACGCGGCCGTCGAGGCGGTCGTGTTCGGGGACGGCGGACTGCTCGCGGCAGGTCCCGGCCTCTTCCATATCTCGTGCAGCACGGTTAGCGTGGACCTCACCGCCAGACTGGCGGCGGCGCACGCCGACGCGGGACAGCGTTTCGCGTCGGCGCAGGTGCTGGGCCGCCCGGACGTGGCGGCGGCCGGCAAGCTGTCGGTGATCGCGGCGGGCGCGGCGGAGGATCTGGATGTCGCACAGCCCTTGTTCGAGGCGATCGGGGCGGGGACTCAACGGGTCGGGGACCGCCCGGTGATGGCCGCGGCGGTGAAGGTCGCGCTCAACGCCGGCATCCCGGCCATCATGCAGATGCTGACGGAACAGTTCCGCATCGTCGCGGCCCACGGCATCGCCGCTGATCGGATGGCGGCGCTGCTGCTCGACGTGAACTATGGCAATCGCCTGATCGGGAGCTACGGCCCGATCATCGCGGAAAAGCGGTTCGAGCCGGCAGGGTTCCCGATGCGGCTGGGCCGCAAGGACGTGGGGTTGGCGCTCGCGGCGGCAGGCGACGCCGATCTGCCGCTGACTGAGATGATCGCCTCGCGCATGGACGCGATCATTGCAGCCGATGGTGGTGAACAGGACTGGTCGGCGATTGGCCAATGATCTGACGTGTCGCAGGGTCTCCGGCATCACGCGAACATTCGGTTGAGAGGTATCGGCAGGTGGCACGCCTGGCGCGACGGCGCGGGCTTTCACTATCTGGGATGGCCTGTTTGGGCAGTATTCCGTTGAAAAACCCGGCTGTTGAACGGAAAGGCTTTCGCTGATTCACGCCTTTCATTGAACAGAAAGCTACCGTTAAGGTATACGATGAAAAGTATGGCGTGAAATATCCGAAGGCTGTCGAGTGCTTGATGAAGGATCGCTAGACACGGCTCGCCTTGTTCGACTTCTCTGCCGAACATTGGGACCATCTGAGAACGGCGCCTCCGATTGAGAGCGTCTTTGCCACCGTCTTGCATCGGATCGCGCGTAAGAAAGGTGCCCTGTCTCGCAAGACCGCCCGGCTCATGGTCTTCAAGCTGGTCATGGCCGCTTCGAAGACCTGACGACGGCTGAAGGGCGAAAATTGCTTGCCGATGGTCGTCGCAGGCGTCACATTCACAGACGGCGTCGTAATCGTCCAGGACGCCAATCAACACGCAGCCAGATTAAACCTATCACTCATAATCGGCCATAGCTCTTTCAATCCACTTGGTCTGGTCATCGGACAGTATTCTCTGCCGGGGCGGGACAAGGGGCATAATCTGCGATCGACTTCAATAGCAACCCGACCGGGCACGGACGAGATGCTCATCCTGACCAATGACTGGATCAAGAAGACGGCTCAAAGATCTTCGCTGTCAAAGCTCTGGCGAGATCGGCATCTGATCCTGCCACGCGCAGATTGGCGGGCCCAGTAGATTTAGCTTGCCTGTGCAACGCGGAACTTTGAATGGAGCGGCTCAACCTTAGCCGGTCGTTGGAACGGGACGTTGAGCTGTTGCCGCCATGGCTCCGGCTCGTGAAAACCGGCGTGGCAGCGGTGACCGCAACATCTCTTAACAACTTCAAATTCTGCGGCTCTCCCCAGTCGGTAGAGATCGCTTCCGCAGCGACGGATTATAGCGGGAGCCGCCCGCCAGGCCGTCATGGCTGGAGTGTTTCATGTCCTCATCTCTACTCAGAAGCTCCTTTCGGTATATGGTCGGTTTTGGATCCCTGATCGGGATGGCCGTACCCGCAATCAAGCAGACCCATGCGGCCGACTTCGCCATCGCCGAGCCCGCCCCGTCCCCAGTTTACCAGGCTCCGGATCCATCTAGGTTCGGCCTGATCGGCCAGAAGCTCCACGAATGGAATGTCATTGTCGGGGCAGGGGCGATGATAGAGGCGAAATACGAGGGCAGCGACGAATTTGAAGTCAGCCCGGTGCCCTACATCTCAGCCACCTTCGGTGACTGGCTGAGCGTCGACCCGGGCGGCATTGAGGCGAAAGTCTACGAGACAGGGCCTTTCGTCTTCTCGGCGAAACTTGGCTACGAGACGGGTCGCAAGGAGGGCGATGCGGACGAACTCGACGGCCTCGGTGATGTCGATTTCGGCGTGACGTTGGGAGGCAAGGCCGCGGCGAAGTTCGGACCGGCGGAGTTTTTCGGTTCGGTCGAAAAGACGATCGGCGGCAGCGACGGCCTCCTCGCGGTCGCTGGCATCGAGCTGACCCAAGCCTTCACGTCCTCTCTCCTTCTCGGTGTCAAGGCCTCGGCGACTTTCGCCGACGACAATCACATGGAAGCCTATTTCGGCATCGACGCGGGTCAATCGCGGCGCTCAGGCTATCGCGAGTTCGAGGCCGAATCCGGCTTCAAGCGCGTCGATTTCTCTGCGACCGCGACGATGGCGGTGACCGAGAACTGGTTCGCGCGTGGCGAAGGCGGCGTTGGCATTCTGGTCGGCGACGCGGCCGACAGCCCAATCGTCAAGGACGAGGTCCAACCCTTCGGATTGGTCGTGGTCGGCTACCGCTTTTGAACGCTGCCCGCGACCTCGCGCTGCGCCCGACACTCTTTCGTCAAGGGATCGCTTCGATGGTTTCACGAAGATTCTCCAGGCTCTTTCTAGCGTCGGTGCCGATCTGTGCCGCGATCGCTTCGGCCATCCTCGTCGCGCCCTCTCGCCCGGGAACCGCGGCCGAGGCCATGGAGTCCGCACCCCTGCCAGCGGTCAGCGTCGTGTCGGCTCGAAGAGGAGAGATCGCCCGCCGGATCCGGCTCACAGGATCGCTGATTGCCCGGCACGAAAGCCTGGTGACGGTGGATCTCGATCGTGCCTTGCGGGTCGTCGAGGTAATCGGCGAAGTCGGAGACGAGGTCGTCGAAGGAGACGTTCTCGCCCGTCTCGACGATACGGCCGTCCGCATCGAGCGCGACGTGAACACAGCCAAGCTCGCTCGCGCCGAAGCGGCGATCCGACAGGCGGAGGCCCAGGTCACCGATGCCGCCGTCGCACAGGAAGAGGCGACATCCTCCCTGGAGCGAGGCCGCACGCTCAAGGACAGGGGCATTACCGCCGCCGATGTTCTGGAAAGACTGACATACGCGGCAAGCCGGGCTGCCACGACCCTCGACATTGCACGATATGCCCTTGCCCTCGCCGAGGCAGACCGCGCCATCCTGTCGACCGAGCGTCGCGACATCGAGGCTCGCCTTGCCCGTACCCTCGTCCGCGCTCCGGCCACGGGCCGGATTTTGAGACGCGCGGCTAAGATCGGGGCGCTGGTCGGCTCGGGCAGCGCCGAGCTTTTCGCGATCGCTGAGAAGGGCGAGGTCGAAGTAGCGGCCGAAGTTCCGCAGATGGATTTTCTGGATATCCCACAAGGCGCCAGCGTCTCGATGACCGTCCCGGGCCTCGAAAAGTCCCTTACCGGCGTCGTGCGCCTGATGGAGCCGGAGATGCAAGCCACCGGCCGCCAGGGCCTTTTGCGCATCGCCATCACCCGTGATGCCGGCATACCCCTGCCGACGGGTGCCTTCGTTCGCGGCGAGGTCGAGGTCGATCGCCGCAGTTCCGTTCTGCTGCCGGCTTCGGCGGTCGAAACGACGGAGGGGCGGGCCGAGATCCATGTCGTCAGGGATGGCGTCGTGGCAACGCAGTCGGCCGTTATCGGCATGCGAGTGAACAACCTCGTCGAAATCGTCTCCGGCGTCGAGGCCGGCGAGACGATCGTCCTCAAGGCCGGAAGCTTCCTCGAGCCCGGCGATCGCGTCCGCCCCTTCTTGATCACCTACGGAGAGTCCATCGCGGATCGTCCCCTCGAGCTCGCTCTGGACAGCCAGTGATGAGCAGCAACGCATCAGCCTGGGCGATCCGTAATCCGGTCCCGTGCATCCTCCTGTTCGTCGTCCTGACGGGTCTCGGCCTATTTAGCTTCCGGTCGCTGCCGATCACTTACTTTCCCTTGATCGACGTTCCGGAAGTGACGATCGCCGTCAGCGATAGCGGGGTAGCACCCTCGCAGATGGAAACCGAGGTCACCAAACCGATCGAGGACGCCGTTGCGGCTCTCGTGGGCGTCAAGGAGATCAAATCGACGGTCAGCGAAGGCCAGTCCGATACGACAGTCGAATTCGAACTCGGGAT
Source organism: Jiella mangrovi (assembly GCF_017815135.1). Taxonomy (GTDB): domain Bacteria; phylum Pseudomonadota; class Alphaproteobacteria; order Rhizobiales; family Rhizobiaceae; genus Jiella; species Jiella mangrovi. The sequence continues at coordinate 45,986 of NZ_JAGJCF010000005.1, forward strand.
TCCCGTCGACCGAGCGGTTGCTGACGTGGAAAATGCTATTTCCGCCATTCGCTCCGACCTCCCGGCTACGGTGGACGAACCCGTTGTCGGACGCAACGCGATCGAACCCGAAAGTGTCGCGACCTATGCCGCCATCGACCAGACTATGACGGCCGAAGAATTGTCCTGGTACGTCGATGATGTGGTGATCCGTAAGCTTAGCGGTCTTCCCGGCATGGGGCGGGTAGAACGGGTCGGCGGCGTCGACCGGGAGATCGCGGTGAAGCTCGATCTCGATCGCCTCGAAACCTTCGGCATAACGGCGGCTGCAATCACCGACGAGCTCAAGTCGAGCAATCTCGATGTTTCCGGCGGCACCAGCCGCGCCGATGGGCGCGAGCGGGCGATCACCACACTCGCCACCGCGAGCTCGGTCGCCGACCTTGCCGAGATGCCGATCGCGCTTCCCAACGCACCGGCGCTGCGCTTATCGGATCTCGGCACGGTTACCGACGCTACAGCCGAACAGAAAGCCTTCGCTCTCCTTGAAGGGGCGCCCGTCGTCACGATTGCGATTTACCGCGCCCGGGGTGCGAGCGACGTGACGGTCGCGGACGAGGTCGCAGAGACGCTCCGGGAATTTGCCGCAGCAAACGACAATCTTTCCTTCGAGCTGATCGACACCAGCGTTCATCGCACGCTCGGCAATTACGACGCGGCTCTCCACACGCTGATCGAGGGTGCAATCCTGACGGTCCTCGTTGTCTTTCTCTTCCTTCGGGATTGGCGCGCGACGCTAATTGCCGCGCTCGCCCTACCGCTCGCTGCGATCCCGACATTCTTCGTCATCGATCTTCTCGGCTTCTCGCTGAACATCCTCAGCCTTCTCGCTATTACGCTCGTCACCGGCGTCCTCGTCGACGATGCAATCGTTGAGATTGAGAACATCGTCCGGCACGGGCAGATGGGCAAACCGCCGTTCCGGGCGGCACTCGATGCCTCGGACGAGATCGGCCTCGCCGTCATGGCCATCTCAGCGACGATCATCGCCGTGTTCGTGCCTGTCGGCTTCATGCCTGGTATGGTCGGGCGTTATTTCAGCCAGTTCGGCCTGACGGTGGCGGTCGCCGTCTTCTTCTCGCTTCTTGTGGCTCGGCTGATCACACCGGTTCTTGCGGCCTATCTGATGCGGGAGAAAGCCGGCGGTCACGCCGACGGGCAGTGGATGAGGGTGCCCTATTGCTGGCTGTTGCGGCACACGCTGCGGGCGCGCTGGCTAGTGGTGATCGCCGCTTTCGCCCTCTTTGGAGCCGCCGTCGTCGGCCTGACGAGGCTTCCGAGCGGCTTTTTGCCTGCCGAGGACACCGGCAAGATCGTCGCTTCGGTCGAACTGCCGGAAGGATCGACCCTTGACGAAACGCGGCGCATCGGCGCTGTCGTGTCCGATCGTCTGGCGGCAGTGCCGGACGTCAGAACGGTCTTCGTCCAGGGCGGTGCCGACGCGTACGGCAAGCGCGACGTTCGCCGCATGGCCGTCTCGCTCGATATCGGGCGTGCGTCGGTTCGCGAGCGGAGCCTTTTCGAGATCGAGCCGCTCGTGGCGGATGAACTGCTGGATGTTCCGGATATCCGTTTCGAAATTCTCAACGATCGCGGCGGCCGCGACGTGTCGTTCTCGGTGCTTGGCCGTGACGGCAAAGCAGCGAGCAGGGCGGCCGATCAGATTCTGAGTGAACTTGCCGAGACAGGCGTCGCTCGGGACACGACCTCGAACGGCAACGCGCACCGGCCCATCCTCGCGATGCAAATCGATCCCGATCGAGCGGCCGATGCCGGTGTCTCCGCACGTGTCATCGCCGAGACCCTTCGTGTCTCGACGGTAGGCGCCTCCCGCAAAGACCTGCCGATATTCATCGACGATACCCGCCGTATTCCGATCCGGCTGCAATTGGCGGACACTGCGCGCGACGATCTGGCGACACTGCGGGCGCTATCCATCCCGACTCTGTCGGGCGGGTCGGTCGCCCTCTCGCAGATCGCCGACATCGATTTTACCGACGAGGTGTCGATCATCGAGCGGCTCGATCACGAGAGACGCATCGATATCGGCTTCGACGTGCCTGCCGGGATCTCGCCGGGCGAGGCGCTCGCCCGTGTCCTGTCGCTCGATGCCGTGAGGTCTCTGTCGCCAGAGGTGCGCGTCCTTGCAACCGGCGACTCCGACGATGAGGGCGAGGTCTTCGCCGCCTTCGGCACATCTATGACCGCCGGGATCGCGATGGTGCTGGTCGTCCTCATTCTTCTCTTCGGCAGCGCTCTTACGCCCTTGACGATCCTCGTGACCCTGCCTTTGTCGATCTGCGGTGTCGTCGCCGCTTTGAGCCTCACCGGCGACGCGCTGTCGCTGCCGGTAGTCATCGGCATCCTGATGCTGATGGGCATCGTCACCAAGAACGCGATCATGGTGGTGGAGTTCGCTATTGAACGCGAGGCCCACGGTCTGGCAAGGCGCGAGGCGATCATCGAGGCGGCCAGCCAGCGACTGCGGCCGATCCTGATGACGACACTCGCAATGATCGCGGGGATGCTGCCTGCCGCGATCGGAACGGGGGAGGGTGGCGAATTCCGGGCCCCGATGGCGGTCGCGGTCATTGGCGGCCTTGCCGCCTCTACCGTACTCTCGCTCGTCGTCGTGCCTTCGTTGCGCTGGCTGCTCGCCGATCTCGGCGATGTTTGCGGCCGCTTCTTTCGTCCATTCTTGAACGCGGAAACCGCTGAAGGCCTCGCCTTGCCGGGCAAAGCGCGGCAGAAAGGGCGCTAAGCCGGTACGGTGGAGCGGTATCATCGATGGTCGGATGCGAAAATGTCTGTGACCCTCAGGGTGAAAGTGGCCAGACTTGCATGGATCGCATAGCGAGATGAGCGTGTTCAGGCGAATGATACCCCGCAGCGTTTCCGGTCAGATCGCGGCGATTATCCTGCTCTCCGTCGTGCTGGTGGTCGCCCTTGGGCGCGTCGGCGGCATCGTGCGTCACAGCCAGTTTCTCGGCGTCTACGCCTTCGAGTCCTTCTTCGAGCAGATCGCGGCGATAGGCCCTCTCATGGGAAAGTTATCGGCCGCGCAGCAGGACGATCTGGCTTCTCTGATGGCGGCGAGCGATCTCGACCTTGCGATCGTCGATCCGGCCGAGGCGGAGCGGCTCGCAAAGGACGCCAACGCCCCGAATTGGATTATCCAAGCGGTCGAAATGCTCTTTCCACCCGACGACGAATTGCCGGCAGGGAGCCGATTGTTCTCTCTGCCTGCTGCGACGTTGATCCTGGTGCCGCTCGACGAAACCTCTGTCCTCGCCGCCTATGGTCCGGCGCGGCCACTGGTCAGCAACGATGTGCTCGGCCCTCTCAGCTACTATGTTCTCGCTTTCGCAACGCTTCTGGTTCTCTTCGGGCGCTATTCGCGCTGGGCGTTTCTCGGCCCGCTGGCGCGAATTTCCGACGAGGTGAAGCGCTCGAACGGGACCGAGGAAGGTCGGCTCGCAAGTGGGCAGGGCGCCCCGGAAGTCCTCGCATTGACCGAAGCGCTTAACCAGATGCGGACCCGTGTCCGTGGCCTTCTCGACACGCGCGCCCGCATGCTGCGCGGCGTCAGCCACGATCTGCGCACGCCTTTGACACGGCTGCGTCAGCGCATCGAGCGGTTGGACGACGACCAGGAGCAGCGAAAAATGCTGGCCGATGTCGAGCAGATCGACAGGCTGATCGACGAAACGCTTGACTATCTGCGGGCGGATGCTGCCGGCGAGGAGGCCGAGCGGGTAGACGTGGCGAGCCTCCTGCAGACCATCCAGGCCGATTTCGCCGATCTCGGCTCGGACATTCGCTATGACGGCCCCGACCATCTCGCTGCGATGATCAGGCCGAGTGCGATGCTGCGCGCCATCACCAATCTCTGCGGCAACGGCCTCAAATTCGGCAGCCGGGTCATCATCGTTCTCTCACGCGTCGAGGGCATGCTTCGCATCGACGTTGTGGACGACGGGCCGGGCATCCCGCGCGAACTCCGGGACCGTGTCATGGAACCGTTCTTCAAGGCGGTCCCGACCCGCACCGATCGAGACCGCAAGGACGGCTTCGGTCTCGGTCTGTCGATCGTCTCGGAGATCGTCGCCGCACATCGCGGGCGCCTCACTCTTCTGGAAAATCGGCCCTGCGGACTGATCGCGCGGGTGGAGTTGCCGGAGTGACCCGCACAGCTTCGAAGTTTACCTGACGTGCCGCCAGTGTGTCGCCGCCACAGGCCCTGCAACGCCTTCGTTTGAACGGAAACCGACATTCATGCCGTCCGATTTGAACCATTCCTCTACGACGCCCCGCATCCTGATCGTAGAGGACGATGCCGAGATCGGGGCGATGCTGCGAGACGCATTATCGAAAAACGGAATGCATGCGGAGGTGGCGACCAGCGGGCGCGAGATGGATGACCGGTTGCTTGCCGGCGCCTTCGATCTCGTCATTCTCGACGTCATGCTGCCGGGGGAGGACGGCCTCAGCCTGTGCCGCCGTCTGCGGTCCGAAACCAGTGTTCCCATCATCATGCTGACGGCGCTAGGCGAGGAGGTCGACCGCATTCTCGGTATCGAGATCGGCGCCGACGACTATATCACCAAGCCGTTCAGCACCCGCGAGGTTCTGGCGCGGATCCGCGGTCTTTTGAGGCGCGCTTACTTTTCGAAGGCGGGAGCCGAGCGCATGCGCCCCTTGCGCTTCGAAGGCTGGCGCATCGATCCGCTGCGCCGTCAACTGCACGACCCCGAAAACACCCGGATCTCGATGACGACGGCGGAGTTCGATCTGCTCCTCGCGTTCTGTCGCAATCCGGGCAAGATCCTGACGCGGGAGGAACTCTTAACGCTCACCCATGCGGGATTGGCGGGTCCAGTCGAGCGAAGCGTCGATGTTCACGTGTCCCGCGTCCGCCAGAAGATCGAGGCCGACCCGCGTGAGCCGGTGCTTCTGAAAACGGTCCGGCTCGGTGGCTATATGTTCACGGCGAATGTCGACGCTGGGTAAAGGCTGGCTTCAACCTCCTGCATGATTGGCAAACTCTTCCTCGGACGCAGACCAATTTGGCCTGTCGCAACTTTGATCCCGAAGCGCGAAAGCCAGCCTTGAACGAACGGAAAATGCCGATTTTTGGCATCGCCTTCTGGACCCGGAAATGGTCGCTTGCTGTGCCTTGCGGGTGATCTCTCTCTCTCTCTCTTGAAACTGGATCGTTCTGAACTGCAGTTTTCGGCGGTAGCATCCTCTGGCCGGGAAGGAGCGAAGAACGATCAAGGCATCGCAGTTTTCGGACGCTCAGAAGGCGTTCATTATGAAGCAGGGAACAGATGCCATGCCGGTGGCGGAGATCTGTCGGCGAGCTGGGATCAATCAGGCGACCTACTTCATCTGGAAAAGGAAGTAACAAGGCCTGCTGCCGACGGAGCTGAAGCGACTGAAACAGCTCGAGGATGAAAAAGGCAAGCTCCGCAAGTTGGTCGCGGACCTGTCGCTGGACAAGGAGATGCTTCAGGACGTCATCCGCCGAAAACTTTGAGGCCTGGTCGCAAACGCGAGCTGGTGACGGAGACGTGCAGGGAATGGTGGTGTATCGATCAGACGCGCCTGCCGGGTTCTGGAGTTCGACACCTCGACCGATCTTGTCCCCAGTCGTGGTGTAGCTGACGGCGTCGCACCGCGGTTCCGGCTAGGCCGGATTGATCAGCGGGCCACGGCTGCCATGATCCGACCATCCATCACCTTCGCCATCATGGCCGAAGCGACGCTGTCCGTTCGAGGATCCAGGATGCCGCGCGGCGAAGCTTCGCTTGGCACGTCGCTCGAGGTCGGTTACCGCTTCCTCTTTTGCGGTGAGCGGTGGATTGTGATCTTTCCAGGCCTGGTCTTAGTTCTACTCCTGGTAGGGGTGAGCGTGTTCGCGGGCCGGCTGCGTGACCGGATCGATCCCAAACTGAGGTGAGGCAAGGATAGACGATGGCCAGTGACTTGCTCAGGTCGAGCTTGCTGAAGCCGGTCGGATCGAGAAAGACCGTGCAGGATCAGGTCTACGATCAGCTCCGCGATGCTCTGATGTCCGGCGCGTTCGAGGCCCGCGCGACGTTCACCATCGCGTCCCTCGCGGATCGATTCCAGACGTCCCATATGCCCGTCCGGGAGGCGCTGAGGCGGCTGGCTTCGGAGAGCGCCCTGCGAATCGCCACCCAGGGCACCGCCTTCGTGCCTGACATCACGCTTGCCGAACTTGCCGACATCACCCGCGCCCGGGTGATCATCGAGGGCGCCACCGCGGAAATCGCGGCGGCCCGGATGGGGCAGGCAGACATCGCCGAACTCGAACGGATCCTCGCCATACACGTCGCCACCGGGACGACCGGCGACATCACCGCGATGGTCGCCGCCAATCGGGGGTTCCACTTCTACATCTATGACCGCGCCGGCAGCCCGGTCCTGATGAGCCAGATCGAGAACCTCTGGCTGCGCTCCGGGCCGTATGTGCGCTTTCTCTCGGACAAAATGGCCGCCCTCCTGAAGTCCGAGTACAAGGAAGGCTTCGTGCTGCATCATGCCGAGATGCTTGATGCTCTCAGGGCCGGAGATCCGCTTGCCTTCCGACAGGCCATGGAAGCCGATATCAAGGAGACCGAGCATCTGCTGCGCGACTTCCTTTCGTCGCCCGGTGCGATCGACGCTTGACGCCGGAGCGCCGTGAGCTGGCGGGCGGGCATGACAATCGCGCATCATCGCTTGACGTTAGGGAAATTGTGGTTCCCGCGATCATGGCCGTGAGCGGACAGAGCAAGCCTGCGCCCGCGCTGGCAGGAGCGGTCTGCTCGACGCGCCTCGGGGCGCGGCCGGCCCTTCAGCAATCATTCCTGAACGGGCGGGATTTCCTGCTGGGCGCTCCAGCCCGAATCTTTGGCCCGCAAATGGGCGCCCTCGGGGCTCATATAGTGGCGCGCGAGCCATCGGCTGAGGCCGTCCAGGCCCGGAAAGAGCACCCGCTCGGTGACGTTCGCCTGATCGAGCTTGTCGCGGATCTCCCATTTCAGGGCGTGGTCGATGACGAGTTTGCGGGCAAAGTCCGGCCGCTCGGCGAACCATCTGGAGAGGTCGAGCCGGGCGTGGGACGTCATCGAAAACACGGCGAACTGGTTGGTGATCCGGTCGTCGAGGGAAGGCGGCTCGAAGAAGCAGACCCATTCCTCGCCATGGGCCGCCGACTTTTCGTCGAGCTCTTCGAGCGACCCGGCATATTCGCGAAGAAGTTCGGCCGTCAGGACATGCGAGCCGTTGCGCGTCAGCGGGTTCTGCAGGCCTTCGGGAAGCGACTGCGCCATCTGCCGATAGTTCGCCATGATGATCGCGCCGTCGCGGTCGTAGGACGAGATCTCGGCAGTCGCGAAATGCAGGGCGACATAGGGGGAATAGGTCCAGTCCAGAAGCCGCGTCGGCAGACCGTGATGCTGGCCGAGCGCCAGCCAGTTCCAGTCGTCATCGTGGGGAACGGTGCTGCGATGGGCGTATTTGCGGAAATTTCTGAGGACGTGACGCTCAAGGTCCCAATAGGATCCGCCGAGGCGCTTCAGGGACGGAATGAGATCGAAATCGGCCTGGCCGACCCCGCGAAACAGGAAGGGCGAGCGGAAGCGTCGCAAGTCGCGATTCCACATGTCGCCGAACAGCTGGTCCTGCAGCTCCGACCAGCTTCGAATGACGACGGTCTGCATGGCGATCCTTTCCAACGAAGACAGACATAGGCGGCGACCCATGCGGTCAGGCGATGCATCATTCGCCGATCCGCGGGCATGGGTAGGCCCACTTGGTCAGAAATGCCAATTGCCCGGCGATAAACATCGGCAGCTCACATACCGATCTGCCGATTTTTCCGGCCGGTGGCCAGCCTAGCGATACGAAGATCCTGTGACCGCTTCGTGGATGTGCGGCGCTGCGGAAAAGTGGCCGGCTGACAGGGCCTTGGATGTCCGGGGCAGGGGGGGCTCATTTCACAGTCATAGATGGTGTCTGCTGCCAAAATAAGCGTACAGACTACAAATAGAACAGAATGATCTTGCCAAATGATCAAAACTTCCGCTTGCAGGCGGGAACTCTCTATGAATTAATAGTGTAGACGCTTTAAATAGCGACGCCTTACGCATCGTTTCGCGACGGTGTGCCGGGTGTTCGCCAGTGAAGCGAGCCCGGCCTTTGATATTCGGCAGTGCAAACTGTCCGCATCATGGTCGATCTCGAGAATTTCACTGTAATCATGATCTTTCCGGCGACCTGTCGGTCACGACATCTGGTTCTTGCCTCGCTGCCGGGGCTGGCGATTGCCGAGAGCGCAGTGATCGGGTGCCTTTGGCGCCGGTCTTCCGTCCGTTGTCGTGCGGGCGGAAGAAGAGTTGCTCTGTCACGTCGAATGAATATCGGGGGATGCTTCCATGTATGATCGTTTTGTCGCGCGAAAGCTGATCGATCAGTGGTTGATCGAAGACATTGGCTGCTTCGATCTGACCGCCCAGCTGATGGTCGATCCCGCCTCTGAGGCAACCTTCTACATGAATGCCCGTGAGCCGATGACCCTGGCCGGGATCGAGGTCGCGGCAGAGGTGTTTCGTCACTACGAGCCGTCCTCGAAGGTCGAAATGCGGGCCTTCGATGGCGAGCGGGTGGAAAAGGGGGCCGTGCTCCTCGTCGTCTCGGGCCCGGGTCAGGCTCTTCTGACGGCAGAGCGCACCGCTCTCAACATCGCCCAGCGGCTTTCCGGCATCGCCACCGAAACCGCCAGATATGTCGATGCGATCGCCCACACCAAGGCGCGGCTGCTCGACACCCGCAAGACGACGCCCGGCCTGCGCATGCTGGAAAAGCATGCCGCCACCTGCGGCGGCGCCCTGAACCATCGCCTCGGCCTCGACAGCGGCGTGATGCTCAAGGACAATCACATTTCCGTCTGCGGCAGCATCGCCAAGGCCGTGGAAATGGCGCGCAAGCAGGTGCCGGCGTTGACCAAGATCGAGGTCGAGTGCGACCGGATCGAGCAGGTTCGAGAAGCGCTTCAGGCCGGGGCCGACGTCATCATGCTCGACAACATGGAAAACGCCGCCATGGCCGAGGCGGTCGACTATGTCGCCGGCCGGGCGCTTCTGGAAGCTTCGGGCGGAATCCGGCTGGACACGATTGCCGGCAAGGCCGAAACCGGGGTCGACTTCGTCTCGACGAGCCGGCCGTTCCAGTCGGCTCCGGCCGTCGATATCGGTCTCGACGACGCGGCCTGAGCGCGGCAAGGAAGGGGGGGCGCGATGCAGGCCGGAACTCTCTTTTACGTCGTCGGTCCGAGCGGTGTCGGCAAGGACACGCTGATCGATGAGGCCATGAAGACGCTCGGTCCGTCCGGTCGCTACGTGCAGGCCCGTCGGCTGATTACCCGGCCTGCCGGGGTCGGCGAGGATCATGAACCGGTCAGCGTCGAGGCCTTCGAGGCGTTGCGGCAGGAAGGGCGTTTCCTGCATCATTGGCAGGCCCATGATCTTCACTACGGCCTGCCGATCGAGATCGTCGGTGAGCTGGAAGCCGGGCGCAACGTTCTCGCCAACGGTTCGCGGGGCGCCATTCCCGATCTTGCCGGAACCGTCGATCGCTTCGTCATCGTCGAGATCACCGCGCCGGCGGACGTCGTGCGCGAGCGTCTTCTTGCCCGCGGCCGCGAGACGCCGGACGAGATCGAGCGGCGACTGGCCCGCGCGGTTCATCCTTTGCCGCAGGACAGGGATGTCGCGAGCCTCGTCAACGACACCAGCCTCGAAGAGGCCGTGACCCGGCTGGTCTCGATCCTCGACCGCTACGCAACGCGTCTTGCCTTAAGGCGCATGCCGATCGTCTCGGCGCCGAGACACACCGCCTATCTGCGGCAGGACAGCGCCATCGTCGATGCGCCGGCCTTCGCCGGCGCCGGGCGGATCGACATCACCCGGGACGATTGCAGCGTTCGCGCCGACGTTGCTCTCGTGGAGCCGTCGAAGCTCCTTCGTCCTGACGAGATCGGCCTGTCGCGCGAGGCGTTCGAGGCGCTCGGTCTGCCGGCCGGGGCGCTTGTCTCGATCGCCCGTACGCCATCCCCGAAAAGCCGGACGATCCTGCGGCGCAAGATCGCCGGCGAGCGGCTCGACGCCGGCTCATACGAAACCCTCTTCGGTGACATCGTCGAGGGGCGCTATCCCGACGGCGAGACCGCCGCCTTCCTCCTCAAGGCGATCCAGTCGCTCGATGCCGACGAGGCGATCGCCGTCGCCAAGGCGAGATGCCGCTTCGGCCGGCGCATCGACTGGGGCCCGGACATCGTCGTCGACAAGCACTCGCTCGGCGGGATTCCGGGCAGCCGCATCACGCTGATCGTCGTGCCGATCGTCGCTGCCGCCGGCCTGATGATGCCCAAGACGTCGTCGCGCGCCATCACCTCGGCGGCGGGAACGGCCGATGTGATGGAGGCCCTGTGCCGGATCGATCTCGATGCCTGCGAGGTCGCTCGCGTGGTCCGCGCGACCGGTGGATGCGTCGCATGGAACGGGCGGTTGAACCACTCCGTCCTCGACGACGTGGTCAATGCCATCACGCGGCCGCTGGCGCTCGACAGCAATACCTGGTCGGTCGCGTCCATCCTGTCGAAGAAGTGGACCGCAGGCTCGACCCATGTGGTCATCGACATGCCCTTCGGGCCGAACGCCAAGTTGAAGACCCTCGAGCAGGCGCGCGACCTTGGCCGGATTTTCGAGCGGGTCGGGGCCGGCCTCGGGATGACGGTTCGGGCCTTTGCGACCGATGGTGGCAACGCCATCGGAAACGGCATCGGGCCGGCGCTGGAATTGCGTGACGTGATGAAGATCCTCGACGGCGCGCCGGATGCGCCGGCCGATCTTCGCGAGAAGGCCCTGTTCTTCGCAACCGAGATCCTCTCCTTTTCGCCCGACCATGCGAACCGCGCAAAGGCCCGCGCGACGGCGGAGGAAATCCTGCGCTCGGGACGCGCGAAGAAGAAGCTCGAAGAGATCGCCGAAGCGCAGGGCAAGTGCGAGCCGGTATTGCCGGGGCGGTTCACCCATGTGGTCGAGGCTCCCGCGGACGGCACGATCGGGCGCGTCGACGGCTGGCACGTTGCCGGCATCGCCCGGCGCGCCGGGGCGCCTCACGACAAGTCGGCCGGCGTTAATCTCGTGGCGGCCACCGGCCAGGCGGTTGGCGCAGGCGAGCCGCTCTACACCATTCATGCCAGCGACATCGCCTGTCTCGAACGCGCCGCAAGCGAGGCTCGCGAACAGACCGGCATCACGCTTTCATCGCCGGATACGCCATCGAGCCGACACCGATTTCATCCGCGGGAGGTCTCGCAAGCCCCGACCGCGACCTGACGAGATGCAGCGGCTCTTCTTGCCGCTTCGGACCTCTCGCGACCCGTCTCGTCGCGTCGTCTCTTGAGAACAGGGAAGTCACATCGACATGCCAAACTCCTTTCTGAAATCAGCGGTCGTGGCCGCAGGCATTGCCGCGGCGAGCTTCACGGCCAGCGCGGCAAAGGCGGAAAACTATACCCTGTGCGGGGCGAGCCCCGGTGGCCTCTGGGCTCTCCTCGGCGCGGGGATCGATGCGGCGGTGAAGAAGGAAGAGCCGGGCTCGGCCGTGACCTACCAGACCTCGAGCGGCGGCTTTGCCAATATCGTTCAGATGGCCCAGGGCAATTGCGACATGGCCATCGTTCATCTCGGCGAGGCCGTGATCGCCTCCAAGGGCGAGGCGCCGTTCCAGGAGCCGATGACCGATTTTGCCGTCGTCGCCGTCCTCTACAACTGGGCACCGATGCAGTGGCTGATGAACGAAAAATTCGCCGCAGAGCACAATATCTCGTCCATCGCCGACATGAAGGGCGCCCCGGTCGATCTGATCGTCAACAAGCGCGGTATCCTTCCCAGCATCCTGGCGGAAGCCGCGCTGAAAAAGGTCGGCATCGATTTTTCCGGGATCGAGAAGAGCGGTGGTTCGATCCAGTATCAGGGCTCGCAGACGGCTGAAGAACTGATGAAGGACGGGCGCGGGGATATCTGGACCAACGCCATGTTCATCGGCACCGGTTCGATCGGTTCGATCGCCGAAAGCGTCGATCTGCGGCTATTGTCGGTTCCAGATGCTGTCATCCGCTATATGAGCGAGACCTACGGATCCGTCCCCTACACCATCCCGGCGGGCAGCTACGACTGGCAGAAGCAGGACATCAAGACGTTCGGCGCGCAGGCCGCGCTGATCGTGCCGAAGTCGGATTCCACGCAAATGGTCGAGAAACTGACCAGGGCGCTGCTCGACCATATCGCCGAGCTGCAGAACGTCCATTCCTCGATGAAGGCGCTGACGCCCGAGATCATGCAGTCGGCGAAGAACCTGCCCTATCACCCGGGCGCACTTCAGGCTTACGGCCAGTAGTCGCTCCCGAAGAACCTCCGGACGGCGGCATCGAAGCGCCGCCGTTCGCAAACTTGTGCAGTCCTCACGCCGGCATGTCCGCACATCAAGCGCTGAGCGCGGCGTTACTCGGAGTCGACCGCAGTGATGGGTTTCATCAACGGCCTTTTCAATGTCGGCGGGCGGCGTGAACTCGCCGGCCCGCTTGCAACCGTCGTCAAGGCCTATGCCGCTGCCGCCGGCTTGTGGGTGCTGTGGGAGACGACCTTCGCGCGGATCGACGCGCTTGCCGCAACCGCGGTCTTTCTGTGCCTGATGCTGCCGCCGTCCTTCATTCTGGTCAGGGCGAGTTCTTCGGCGAGCGCGACGCGTGTGCCCTGGTACGACTGGATTCTGGTCGCAGTCAGCCTCGCGACGGCCGGTTACTTCGTGTCGATGACCGAAGTCATCGCGACGCGGATCAGCCTGTTCCTGCCGCTGACGACCGTCCAGACCATCGCCTCGCTGTCGATCGTTCTGCTTGCGCTGGAGATCACCCGGCGCACCGTCGGTGTCTTCCTGATGCTGATCGTCGTCGCCTTCACGGCCTACAATCTCTTCGGCCATCTGATCACCGGCCCGCTCGGCCATGGCTATATCAGCCTCAACCACTTTCTCGACGTCAACGTCTTCACCGGGGACGGCCTGTTCGGCGTGCCGGTGCGCGTGGCGGCGACATACGTCTTTCTCTTCGTGACCTTCGGCACCTTTCTGGAAAAAGCCGGCGGAGGTGAGTTCTTCTTCCGTGTCGCCGCGGCCATTGCAGGGCGTTCCCATGGCGGGCCGGCGAAGATCGCCGTGATCTCGTCGGCGCTGTTCGGCACCATGTCCGGCAGCCCGACCTCCGACGTGGTGACGACCGGCGCGATCACCATCCCGATGATGAAGCGGTTGAACTATTCGCCGCGGCTGGCCTCGGCCGTCGAGGTCGCCGCTTCGACGGGCGGCAGCATCCTGCCGCCGGTCATGGGCTCGGCTGCCTTCATCATGGCCGAGTATACCGGCATCAGCTACATCACCATCGTGATCGCCTCGATCATTCCGGCGATCCTCTACTATGCCTGCATCATGATGCAGGTTCACCTGCGCTCCGAGAACCTCGCTCTGCAGGGTCTCGGCCGCGAGGAAGTGCCGCCGCTTTATAAGACGCTGCGCGAGGGCTGGGTCTACATCCTGCCGCTCATCGTTCTCGTCGTTGCGCTCGTGCAAGGCTATTCGCCGACGCTGGTCGCGGTCTTTGCCACGGCCTCCGTCGTCGTCGCCTCGTGGTTCCGGCCCGGGCACCGGCTCGGCCCGGCCGGCATCTATGACGGGCTTGCGGCAACGACGATACGCATGCTGGGCGTCACGGGCGCCTGCGCCGCGGCCGGCCTCGTCATCGGCGGCATCACCATGACCGGCCTTGCGATGAAGTTCTCCTACATCACCTTCGCTCTCGCGGGCGACAGCATGGCGATGGGGCTCGTTCTGAGCGCGGTGGTGACAATCCTCCTCGGCCTTGGGATGCCGACGCCGAGCGCCTATGTTCTCGCCGCCGTCCTGATCGGGCCGACCCTCGTCAACGAGTTCCAGATCCCGCTTTTGAACGCCCATCTCTTCTTGATGTATTTCGCGGTTCTGTCGGCCATGACGCCGCCCGTCGCCGTCGCAGCCTATGCGGCCGCAGCGATCTCCGACGCCAATCCGATCGGCATCGCGCTCAGCGCGTGCAAGCTTTCGCTCGCCGCCTTCGTGCTGCCCTTTGCCTTCGTCTACGCACCCAGCATCCTCAATCCTGCTTTTGAGCTGAATACCGTCGTTCAGATCACCACCGTGTGCCTCGGCACGGTTTTCCTGGCCATCGGGGCCGAGGGCTTCCTGCGACGGCGGATGCGGGGCCACGAGCGCGTTTTGATGATCGCCGGCGGGCTGCTGATGTTCACGCCGAGCTACATCGTTTCGGCGCTCGGCATCGTGGCGGCGGCAGCGGCCGTCGCCATGATTTCCGTCCGGGGCCCGCGCGAAAGCCGGCTGAGTGCGTGAGACTTGCAGCAACCGCGTCTTGAACGCTGTCTGACGGTGCGGAGATGGGCATGACCGAGCGACGCGAGCAGGCACCTTCGGCGACAGACGACCCGGCGGCGGAAGATCACCCGCCGCGCCATCAAAACGTGCCACGCGGGCCCGTGTCCGGAGGAGGCGATGCCGGCGGTTCCGCGTCCTCGGTGACGGCCAGTATGGACTACGTCTTCACCGAACAGGTCGGCTATCTGTTGCGCCGTGCCTATCAGCGGCATCTGTCGATCTTCCAGAACAATGCCGCGATCGAGAACCTGACGGCCGTTCAGTTTTCGACGCTTTGCGCGCTGGACGAGGGCGGAAGCCGCTCGCAGGCCGAACTGGTGAAGGCGACCGGCGTCGACCAGGCGACGATCCGCGGTATCGTGGAGCGGCTGAAGGCCAGAGATCTCATCGCGCTCTCCAAGGATCCCGGTGACGGCCGCAAGGTGATCATCGCGATCACCGAAGAGGGCAGGGCGGCGCTTCGCGCGATGACGCCCTGCGCGATCGCGTCGAGCGAGGACACGCTCGGCCCCCTTAACCACGGAGAACGGCTGGCGCTCATCCACACCTTGCGAAAGATCGCCGACGTCGGCGACGCCGGCTGAAAGACGCGCCGCGCGTGATCAGCCGCGCCGGGACCTGCCGGCGAATTTGCAGCCCCCGCTCGGCCGCCGGAACCTGGCGCCGGCTCACGCGGCCATCGATCTGTTGCAGGGCACGGCTGTCCATCGGCCGTGTTGGCGGATCGATCATGTTCCCGGTTCCGGCGTCGCGAACCTTCGCAAGTGTGTCGGCCTTGATCGGCTGCGGCCTGCCGTGCAAGGATGCTTGAATGCGTATTCAAGTCACGGCTGGCCAAGCGTAATGCACAGTTTCGATTTCATCGTCGTCGGTGCCGGGTCTGCCGGCTGCGTTCTCGCCAATCGCCTTTCGGAGGATGGCACGCATTCCGTTCTTCTGATCGAGGCGGGGGGATCGGACCGCCACCCGGTGTTCTCGATTCCGCTTCTGGCCGGCGCCGCCTATTTCTGGAAATCCAGCAACTGGAACTATGCGACCACGCCGCAGAAGGGCCTCGACGGGCGCTCCGTCGTGTGGCCGCGCGGCAAGCTGCTCGGCGGTTGCTCGTCGATCAACGGCATGATGTACATGCGCGGCACCCGGGCCGACTATGACGTCTGGCGGCAGATGGGCCTTGCCGGCTGGGGCTATGACGACGTCCTGCCGTATTTCATTCGTGCCGAGAACAATCCCGAGCGACCGGACGATCCCTTTCACGGCGTGGGCGGCCCCTTGCATGTGGAAAAGGCGAAGGCGGCGAACCCGCTCTATCAGGCCTTCCTCGAGGCGGGCTACGACGAGGGTTTCCGCCGCAACGACGATTTCAACGGCGCCCGGCAGGAGGGGCTTGGCCGCTACGACTTCAACATCGCCGGGGGCCGGCGTGTTTCCAGCGCGACGGCCTATCTGAGGCCAGCCGAGGGGCGTCGCAACCTGACCGTCTGGACGAAGACGATGGCCCGCCGCGTGCTTCTGAAGGACGGTCGCGCGGTCGGTCTCGATGTCGTACGCAAAGGTATGCCGCAGACCGTGACCGCCAAGCGCGAGATCGTGCTGAGCTGCGGGGCGATCAATTCGCCCGCCCTGCTGCAATTGTCGGGGATCGGCGCGCCGGAGATGCTGAAAAACGCCGGCGTGGAGCCGCTCTTCGACGTGCCGGAGGTGGGGCGCAATCTGCAGGATCACATGGGCGTTTATCTCAAATATGCCGCCAACCAGCCGATCACGCTCTACTCGCTGTTCCGTCCCGATCGCGCCGCCGCGAGCCTGTTCCGCGCCTATGTTTTCGGCAGCGGGCCGGCCACGGCGGTGCCGCTCGAAGCCGGCGGCTTTCTGAAGACGCGCCCGACGCTCGACGAGCCCGATATTCACGTCACCTTCGTGCCCGGCCTCAATCTGGAGACGACGCGGGCCGGCCAGGGGCGCCATGGCTACATCGTCAGCTACTATCAGCTGCGGCCGGAGAGCCGGGGACAGGTCACGATCACCTCGCCGGATCCGTCCGTCGCCCCGCTCATGGATCCGGCCTATCTCAGTGCCGAGCACGATCGGCAGGTCATGCGCGATGGCCTGAAGCTGGTTCGCCGCATCGCCGAAAACCCCAGGCTGTCGCGCTACAAGGCCAGTGCCATCTCGCCGGTCGAGGCGGATCTGGCGAGCGACGACGCGATCGACGCCTGGGTTCGCCAGAACGGCGGCACCGTGTTTCATCCGACCGGCACCTGCCGGATGGGCGCGGACGGGGGGGCGGTCGTGGATGCGGAGCTGAAGGTTCGGGGCATTGCCGGATTGCGCGTCGCCGATGCGTCGATCATGCCGGCGATCGTCAGCGGAAACACCTCCGCGCCGACGATGATGATCGCTGAAAAAGCGGCCGACATGATGCTGGGCAGGCCCGCGCCGGCACGCCAGATCGAGGCGACTTCCAGCCCGGCCGCAGCCGTTCCCGGTCAGGCGTAACTCGGGGTCTTGGCTTCTGCGAGTGGCTGAAGCCGGGCGTCCTCGCGGGCCCGCCAGCAGCGGATCATGCGGCCTTCGCCGTCGGGCAGGAGCTTCTGCGGCTCGCTCACGCAGCGATCCAGCCGATAGGTGCAGCGGCTGTAGAGATAGCAGCCTTTCGGCAGGTCGATCGGGCTTGGAATTTCGCCGGCGAGCGTATCCTGATTGACCCGATCGACGCGGCGGTTCGTCACGTCCGGCGACAGATGGGAGGCGATCAGCGCTTTGGTGTAGGGGTGTTTGGGATCGCCGAACACCTCTTCGGTGGTGCCGATCTCGACGATCTGGCTGAGATACATGACGACCACGCGGTCACAGACCTCGCTGACCGTCGTCAGATCGTGCGAGATGAACAGGAAAGCGAGGCCGAGTTCGCTCTGCAGGCGGCGCAGAAGCGCGATCAGGCCGCTGCGGGCCGCCGGCGCGAGCACCGAGGTCGGCTCGTCGAGAATGACGAATTCCGGGTCGGTGGCGAGCGAGCGGGCGATGTTGACCCGTTGCAGCGCCCCGGCGCCCAGATCACGCGGGCGCCTCTCCAACATGCCCGGATCGAGATCGACCAGCGCCATCAATTCTTCTACGCGGGCGCGCTTTTCGGCCTTCGACAGGTTCCGGTGGACGTCGAGCGGTTCCGACAGGATCTTCTCGATCGTCCAGCGCAGATCGACGCTGTCGTATGGATCCTGAAGAACGATCTGCATGCGCGCGCGAAGGGCCTTTAGCTCGGCCGGCCTCAGCGCGTGAACGTCCTTGCGGTCGAACACCACGCTGCCGGAACTCACCTCGAACAGGCGGATGATCGACCGGCCGACGGTCGACTTGCCGGAACCGCTCTCGCCGACGAGACCGAGCGTTTCTCCCGGCATGACCTTGAGGTCGAAGTCGCTGACGGCATGAACCTTCTTGTCGGAATTGGCGATCGCAAAATGCTTGCTGAGGCCCGAAACCTCCAGCAGCGGAGCCGTGTCGCCGCGCGGCGTCGCTTCGGTTCCCGATCCGCGGGCCTTCGTTTCCGTCTGCCTGTTTCGCGTCCGTGCGAAATAGCTTCTGGTGTCGTCCTGATCGACGATACGACCGTTTTCGAGGACGATGACTCGGTCGCAGTAATTGGCGATGACGCCGTCGTCCTGGGTGACGAGAAGCACCGATGAGTTCGTGCTTCGAACCGTCTGCCACATCTGGTCGAGAAACTGCGCCTGGATCGTCACGTCGAGGCCGCTCGTCGGCTCGTCCGCCACGAGCAGCTTGGGCATCGAGGACAGCGCCATCGCGATCAGGACGCGCTGCGCCATGCCGCCGGAGAGTTCATGGGCGAAGGCGTCCAGCCGGCGCTCGGGGTCGTTGATGCCGACCAGCTGCAGCATCTCGAGCGCGCGGCGGCGGGCATCGCTGCCGGTGCCTTCGTTGTGCGCGCGCCAGGCTTCGCCGATCTGCCGGCCGACCCGCAGCATCGGATGCAGCGCGGAGCGCGGATTTTGAACGATCAGCCCGATGTTCCCGCCGCGCACGTCCCGAAGCTGATGGGCGGGCATCGACAGGAGATCCTGTCCCTCGAGGCGCACTTCGCCGGCGACGATCTCGCCCGGTGCCTTGACGAGGCCGAGCATGGCGTAGGCCGCCGTCGACTTGCCGCTCCCGCTTTCACCCAAAAGGCCGACGATCTCGCCCGGGCCGACGGAAAAGCTGATCCCGTCGATCGCCGCTCTGCCATTGAACGCGACGGTGAGGTCGCGAACGTCCAGGAGGGGAGCACCGCTTGCCGATGGATCGTGACCAGCCGCCATATTCGTTTCCCCGTCCGTCACGCCTCGGCACAGGCCGCAAGAGCGTGTTCCAAGGCATATCTGAATTCGCATTCACGGCGATCTGACGTATCGTTGTCAACCGTGTTTTGGCGCTGCGATGCACTTCTTATCGGCATTTATGCCGCAATATTGGGCAAAACACGCCAATAAATGCGCTTGACAACGAGTAGCGGTCATCGATGATTGAATTCGCATTCAAAGTCACCTGGGGGACAGTCATGCGCTTTTCGTCTACGGATGCCAAAGTGTCGCCGAACCGCAGAAGACGTCGAGCGCGAGCGTTGGCGCTTGCGGCGGGCGCCATGCTGGGATTGACCGCTTTTCTGCCGGCTGCCGAAGCGGCGGACAGCTCGCTTCTCTTCCTGGCAGAGGACGTCCCCTCCGGCCTCGACCCCGACGGCCCCTCGATCGCCATTCCGACGACCCAGCTCGGCATGGTGCAGCTGCTGGAGCCCCTGATCGCTTATGCCGACAAGGCCTCGCCCAACGAGGACGGGGTGAAGATGCCGGACTTTAGCAAGCCGGTCGGACGGCTTCTGGAAAGCTGGAGCTACGATCCGGGCACGCTGACCTGGACGCTCAAGCTTCGTCATGGCGTCAAGAGCTGTGCGGGCAACGAGTTCACCGCCGACGACCTCCTTTACACCTATGCCCGCGCTCTCAACGTGGGCGGAGCGGTGCCGAACGCCTGGTTCCTTCTGAACATGGCGAGCGTGAAGGGGTTCTCGACCGACGTCTTCAGCTCTGATCCCGAGGTGGCGAAAAAAGCCAAGACGCTCGGCGACGGCGTGCGCAAGGTCGACGACTATACGGTCGAGGTGACGCAGACGGAGCCGAACCCGCTTTTCCTCGTCAACATCGCGGTGACGATCTCCCAGGGGGTCTTCGATTCCAAGGCCATGAAGGAGCACGCAACGGCCGACGACCCCTGGAGCTACAACTACGCCAACAACGTCAACCTTCCCTCCTTCGGGCCGTACTGCCTCGAAAGCTGGACGAAGAACTCGGAAATCCGGTTCAAGGCCAACCCGAACTACTATCGCGGCAAGGCCCCGATCGAACACGTGATCATCAAGAAGGTGCCGCAGGGCGGCAACCGGATCAGCATCCTGCGGTCCGGTCAGGCGCAGCTGATCCAGGGCATGACGCCGAACCAGTATGACAGCATCCGCAAGATGCCGGGCCTTTCCGTCAGCGGCGTCTACGGCAATGAAGGGCTGTTCGTGGTCATGAACTTCAAGAACCCGCCCTTCGACAACATCAAGCTGCGCCAGGCGATCGCCTATGCCATGCCCTACGACCGGGTCATCCAGGTCGGTTACGGCGGTCAGGCGAAGAAGTGGGAGAGCGTCGTTCCCTCGACCTATCCGGGCTTCGTCGCGCACGAGCCGCCCTACACCTACGATCCGGAAAAGGCCAAGCAGCTTCTGGCGGAAGCCGGATATCCGGGCGGAAAGGGGCTGGAGAAATATGCCGACCAGTTCAAGCTGACCTATGTGAGCGAAAAGGAAACGACCCTCGGCCCCGTCGTCAACCAGATCCGTTCAGCGCTCGCGGCCGTCGGTCTGCCGGTGACCCTCGATCCGATCCCGCAGGCCCAGTATGGCGACCGTCAGATCGTCAAGAAGGATCTGGCCTTCGCGATCAACGATCAGGAAAAGCCGATCGGTGTCGATACCGGCTACGCGATGCAGCTGTTCTTCGTCTCCAAGGCCGCCGGCGGCATCAACAACATGGTGAACTACGACAATCCGAAACTGGACGCCATGTGGGCGAAGGCTCGCGTCGAGCCCGATACCGCAAAGCGGGACGAGATCCTCGCACAGATGCAGAATATCCTGATGCGCGATGTCGTCTGGCTTCCCGTCGTCGAGTTCAAGACGCAGTGGGCGCACAGCGACAAGCTGAAGGGCTTCACCTGGAACCCCGGCAACTCGCTGCTGCTCTACGACCTGCATTACTGAGCCGAACGAGGGCGCTCTCAGACCGGGAGCGCCCTTCGTCCGCCAAGGGACAGGGTCCATGCTGACGCGTTTTCTCCTTCGCCGCATCCTCACCAGCGCCGTTCAGATGTTCGCGCTGACACTGGCGGTGTTCTTTCTGGTGCGGCTCCTGCCCGCCGATCCCGTCTCGCGGCTCGTCGGCATGAATGCTTCGCCCGAGGCCTATGCCCAGGCGCAGCGCAGCCTCGGCCTCGACCAGCCGGTATTCACGCAGCTTCTCAACTATCTCGGACTGGGCTCGAAATCGGGCCTCTTGCAGGGCGATCTCGGGGTCTCGTGGCTGACCAACACGCCGGTCGTGCAGGAGATCGGGATGTCCTTGCCGATCACCCTGGAGCTTCTCACCTACAGCTTCCTCGTCACCTTGATCGTTGCCGTGCCCATCGGCGTCATGAGCGCCGCCAATCCCGGCAAGCTGGTCGACAAGGCCGTGTTCATCTACGGCCTGTTCGGCGGATCGCAGCCGGAATTCTGGTGGGGCCTTCTCTTCGTCCTGATCTTCTTCTCGACGCTCGGTGTCGCCCCGGCGCCGCTCGGCATGATCGATCCCCTGATGCTGCCGCCACCGCGGGTCACCGGATTCTATACGCTGGACGCTCTGATCGCAGGGGATTTCGCGGCGTTTGCCGATATCCTCCACCATCTGATGCTGCCGGTCCTGACCATGGTCTTCGTGCTCTCCGGCCCGGTCATCAAGATGGTGCGCCAGAGCATGATCCAGGCCCATGCGTCCGATTTCGTGCTTTATGGAACCGCCATCGGCCTGCGCCGGGGAACGCTGACCAATTACGCGCTCCGCGCCGCGATCGCGCCGACGCTGACGCTCGTCGGCATCTTGTACGGCGTCATGCTCGGAGGCGCCGTCCTCGTCGAAAACGTCTTCGCGCTCGGCGGCATCGGGCAATATGCGGTGCGCTCGGTGCTCGCCTTCGACTACCCGTCGATCCAGGGCATCGTCCTCGTCATCACGGCGATCTCGCTGCTCATCTATCTCGCTCTCGACATCCTCTACGCTCTCATCGATCCGCGGGTGGTCTATTCATGACGCAGGTTCCGCCATTGTCCGCGGCCGTTCCCGCCCGTCGCCGCAGTCGTCGCCCTGCCATTCCGTGGCTGCTCGGCTTTGCCGTCGTCTTTGCCGGCGGGGCGATCTTCATGGCGGCGTTCGGCGGCTATGTCGTCCCCTTCGATCCGACCGACAGCGCCTTCATGCCGAGCATGCCGCCGCCCGCCCTGAGCGAGGTTCCGGGGCTGCTATGGTCCCTCGTCACCGGTTCGCAGACCGAACCGATCCACTGGTTCGGAACCGACTCCTCGGGCTTCGACGTCTTCTCGCGCGTCCTGTGCGCGCCGCGCATCGACCTTTCGATCGCTCTTGCCTCCAACGCCTTCGCCTTGCTGATCGGGATTCCGTTCGGCCTGATCGCCGGCTCGTTCCGAAACCCCTTGACCGAACTCATGATGCGGGTCTCGGACGTGCTGCAATCATTTCCGGTCTTCATCTCGGCGATGATCCTCGTCGCGCTCGGCGGACAGTCGATCATCAACGTCATCCTGGCGCTGTCGCTGCTTTATGCGCCGATCTATGTCCGGCTGACCCGGACCGAGGTTCTGACCCAGAAGAGCAAGGGGATGGTCGAGGCCTCGCGGGCCATCGGGCAGAGCGAACTGAACATCGCGATCAAGCACATCCTGCCCAACTCCATGGGGCCGGCGCTGGTCCAGAGTTCGGTGACGATCGGCTTTGCCATTCTCCTCACCGCCGGCCTTTCCTTCGTCGGTGCCGGCGTTCGCCCGCCGACGCCGGAATGGGGGCTGATGATCGCCACCGGTGCCAACGACATCGTGCTCGGCCAGTGGTGGACGTCCGTGTTTCCGGGAATCGCGATCTCTCTCACCGTCTTCAGCTTCGCCGTGATCGGCGATGCGCTGGAGCGCCGCTACAACCGCTGAGACGCCGGCAACGACCGCCCCGCGAGCGTCGTTCCGGCGCACAGATCGGCCGGCCGGCGCCGGCTTGCAGGGAAGCTCGGCATCGCCGGGCAAAGGCCCAAAACGGGATGCCACAATGAACTGGGACTACATCGTCATCGGCTCCGGCTCGGCCGGTTCGGTCCTCGCAAACCGCCTGAGCGCCGACCCGCGCAACCAGGTGCTTTTGTTGGAGGCGGGGGGAAGCGACAGCCACATCCGCTACAAGCTCCCCGCGCTCTGTGTCTCCTGCATGGGGCATCCGGACGCCGACTGGGCCTTTCAGTCCGAGCCCGATCCGAGCCGCGAGGGGCGAAAGGACGTCCTGTCGCGCGGCAAGGTCCTCGGCGGGTCGAGCTCGATCAACGGCATCGTCTATGTGCGGGGCAATCGCGGCGACTACGACCATTGGGCCCAGCTCGGCAATCGCGGCTGGGACTACGACACGATGCTCGGCTATTTCCGCAGGATCGAGGGCAACCGGGACGGCTCTTCGGATACCTACGGCAAGTCGGGCCCCGTGGTCGTCGGCGAGTTGCGCGGCGTCCCGCCGATGACCCGCGTCTTCGTCGAGGCGATGGCCGAGATCGGCGTCCGCAAGAACCGGTCCTACAACGGCGAGCCCTCCGACGGGGTCTCGATCGCCCATGCGACGCATCACAAGGGCCTGCGCTGGAGCGCGGCGCGGGGTTATCTCCACCCCGTTCGCAGCCGCAAGAACCTGACCATTCTCACCGGCGCCAACGCGCGGCGCATCCTGTTTCAGGGAAAGCGCGCCGCGGGTGTCGAGTTCGAACATCGGGGCGAATTGCGGACCGAGGCCTGCGACGGCGAGGTGATCCTTTCCGCCAGCACCTTCAATTCCCCGAAACTCCTGATGCTGTCTGGCATCGGGCCGGCCGGCGATCTTCAGGATCTCGGCATCGAGGTGCTGCATGACAGCCCGGGCGTCGGCAAGAACCTGCACGATCATCCGGCGAGCTACGTCAAGGCGCTGGTCAACCAGCGCACGACCAACCAGGAACTGGGTGTTTTCGGGCGGCTCAGGCACGGGCTGACTTTCCTTGCAACGCGGGGAGGGCCCGCGACCTTCGTCCAATCGGCCGTCGCCTTCGTGAAGTCGCGGCCGGAACTGGAATATCCCGACATCCAGTTTCACTTCGGCGCCTATGGCTACGAGCTGACGGATGCCGGATTTCGGATGCTCGACGTGCCGGCGGTGACGCTTCAGCCGAACGTGAACCGGCCGCGCAGCCGCGGCACCGTGAAGCTCCGCTCGAGCGATCCCTTGGACACGCCCGAGATCCAGATGAACCTTCTGGGCGATCCGCACGACGTCGAGACCCTCGTCGCCGGCACGCGGATTGCCCGCAACGCGTTGAAGACGAAAGCCTTCGCGCCCTATCTCGTGCGCGAGTTCGCGCCCGGCCCCGAAGTCGAGACCGATCAGGACTGGGAGCGTTACACGCGCCGCGTGGCGGGCCATGTCTATCATGCCTGCGGTACCTGCCGAATGGGCGTCGATCCGGCGGCTGTGGTCGATCCGGAACTCAGGGTTCATGGGGTCGAAGGGCTGCGGGTCGTCGACAGTTCGATCATTCCGCAGATCCCGAGCGCCAATCTCAACGCGATCAGCATGGCGATCGGCGAGAAGGGCTCGGACATGATCCTGGCCGCCCGCAGATAGCGACGCGCCTAGCGGCGCCGACGCGCTTCCGCCTTCCCGAACGTCCTTCGTCGCGCCCATCCGTGTGCCGTTCCGCGACATCGCGGCGAAGGTCGGCGGCGCTCTCCCGTAGCCAATTCCCTCTTCTGGAAATAGACTGGACGCCATTTCAGTGTTTCGGCTTGCTGCGGGACGCTTTCCCCGGCCTGTCCGGAGATTTGTCCCAGCTCGGCATGGCCGGAATTCGTCACGCACCGCTTCGAGTCAGCAACAGACGATGGTTCCGGAAACAAAGTCGCCACCGATCCTTCGGCAGATTTCGATCCAGTCGGTGATGAAGATCCTCGTGAAGGGGCCCCGTTCGCGCGCCGATCTCGCCACGGACACCGGCCTGTCGAAGCAGACCATGTCGGATGTCATCCGAACGCTGGAAACATCCGGCTGGGTGCGCGAGGTCGGGACGACCACGGGCCGGCTTGGCCGCTCGGCAATTCTCTACGAGATCAACGGCAAAGCCGGGGTCGTCCTCGGCCTCGACATCGGCGCGAGCCGGTTCAAGCTGGCGCTGAGCGACGTGAGGGGCGCGCCGCTCGCCGCGCGGGAACTGGCAACCGCAAGTCTGAACTTCGAGCGCCTCGTCGACGAGATCGTGACACGGGCGAGGGAGTTCGTATCCGAGGTGGCGGAGGGCCGCCCCTTGCGGTTTACCTGTCTGGCGACGCCGGGGGTCATCAATCCCGAGACCGGACGTTTGACCATGGCCCCGAACCTGCCGGCTCTGACGGGTCTCGATCTGACCGGGGCCCTGCGCAAGGGGCTCGAATGCGATGTGATCGTCGAAAACGACGTGAATGCCGCGATCGTCGGCGAGCGCTGGCAGGGCGAGGCACGCGCGACGGAGCACGCGGCCTATGTCGCCTTGGGCACAGGCGTCGGGCTCGGCATCGTTTCCGGCGGTCGCCTGATGCGCGGGGCGACGGGAGCGGCCGGCGAGGTGTCCTATCTGCCGATCGGTCACGACACGCTCGATCCCGAATCGATCGATCGCGGCGCGCTGGAGCGCTCGCTCGGCATCGGCGGCGTTCTCGCCGACTTCACCGTCCCGACCGGCGGTGCGGCCGCGACCATCGAGGCTTTTCGCGAAGCGCTCGGTGCCGGGGACCCGAAAGCCCTGGCCGCGCGCCAGCGGATCGGCGAACTCGGCGCGATGCTGGTCCTCTCGGTTCAGGCGATGTTCGATCCGGAGGTGATCGTCGTCGGCGGCGTTCTGGGGCTGGCGCCGCCGGTCTTCGAAGCGCTGTGCGAGGAGGTTGCGCGCCGGACGCGGCGCAAGATGGCCCTGAGACGGGGCGCGCTGGGCCTTCAGGCGACGGTCACCGGCGCGACCTATCTCGCTCTGACCGGCATGTTCACCCAGATGTTTTCGCCCAAACTCGAGCGCCAGTGGCTCGATCTTCCCTGGCCGACCGACGAACGGGCGGCGTGACGCATGACCCGGGCGGCGTGAGCGATCAGCGCGAGAGGCGCGACAGGTAGACATGGGCCGGCATCGCCGACCAGCCCTGCAGCAGCGAGCCCCGCCCCCAGGGCGGCGCGAAATATTCCACCGCCCCGCACCAGCCGTTTTCGAGGCATGTGCGCCACCAGCGGGTGAGGGCGTATGTCGGATCGCCCGCCTCGTGGTCGACGAGCTGCTCGGCGTAAAGGCCCGTCAGATAGGGCCAGTCGGAACCGTTGTGGTAGCGATAGGGAAAGGCCGTCTTCTGCCGCGTGTCGCCGCGCCGGGCGAAGGGCGGAAAGGCGCACATCACCCCCCAGTCGCCATAGGGCTGCGTCTCGTTGTGCCGCGTCTCGAGGCTCTGCCTCGCCCGTTCAAGGACCGTCTTTGCCCGCTCCGCCGTGGTGGCGCGGTAGCGCAGGAGGGTGAGGCTGTCGAGCGTCAGATGTTCCTCGCGAAAGTCTCGCCGGTCGCCGTAGTCGGCGTAATATCCCGCTTCGGTCAACAGCTCGGTGTCGAGGCTGGCGCGCGCTCGGCGCGCTGTCTCTGACGCTTCTTCGGCGAGTGCCGGGTCGATCGTCCTGCCAAGCCTCGCGATCGCGTCGAGCGCGCCGATCCACAGGCCGACGTCGTAGCTGACATAGCCGTGGCGATAGACGTTGTCGGCCCAGTCCCTGTCGTTGCGCGGTTTGTAGGGTAGCCCGTTGCCGTGTTTGTCGAACCCTCGGTAACGGCGATAGATCGCGGCGATCATCGGCCAGTGACGTTCGAGGGGAAGGCGGTCCTTCGTCGCGTCCGTGTAGTCGGCGATGGTCAGGACGAAGAACAATGGGCTGTCGAAATGGTCCGACCACCAGTCACCGGGGCGCAGATGCTCTTCGGAGACGATCGCGTGGTTCTGGCGCACGATCTCCCAGCGCTTCGACTGTTCGTCGCCGGTCAGGATCACGCCGCTCGGCGCCTCGCCATCGGGCTGCAGGCCGCGGGCGAGGAGTTCGATCTGACCTCTGACGGCCTCGGGGGCGCGATCGAGCAGGATCTGGAGGGTCCAGTAGCCGTCGCGATAATAGGTCCGCGCCGGCGCCGAGTAGGACTGACCGGCGGCAAGCCCCGCGAAATCGCCCGAAGCGTCGCGGCGAATGCTCGACAGGCCGGCATGCAGCCCCTGCGATACCATCGTGCGGATCAGCGGCTCGGCGCCTGCAGCGGCGTCGCAGGAGGCCGCATAGTCGCGGGCCTCCTTGCGGATATCGTCGTCGGAGAGTTCGAGGCCGCTTCTGGCTTCCTCCAGCGTGTCGCCGGCCGCGATCCGCACGCTCGTGCCCGAGCGCTCGATGATCGTGGTCCCCCAATCGGTCCGCACGATCTGCCGGTCCCCCCGTCGTTCGATCTTCCGGGCGGGTTCGGGCTGCGACCACCAGGCGCTACGCCGGGCCGGCGCGGAGCGGCGAAGCGCTGCTCCGGTGACGAGGACGACCGGTCTGGACTGCGCCACATAGAGCCCGCCGCCGTCCCACTCGGCAAGGTTCGGAACATAGGTGCAGGGGCCTTGGGGAAGGGCGAAGGACAGCGTGGACAGATGTCCCGCGCCCCAGACCGACAAGGTCAGGCGGCCATCGGGATGGAGATCGCCCTGAAGGCGCGGCGCCATGAATGGGAACAGGACAGGCTTTGGCGCGAGAAGCGTTCCGTCAGCCTGGGGTTGGAGCGGCAGATTTGCAAATTCGGTCACGGCTGTCTTCTCCGGTAGGCTTCAGGCGGGCGGCGTCATGGTGTGGGGCGGCGGCGTCATGTCGAGCCCGACGGTCGGCAATCCGGCGTGGTCTGCGGCAAGGACGAGCGCGCCTAGCATGCCCGCCGCCTGCCCCAGAGCGGCAGGGGCGACCGCCAGCGGAAAGTCCAGAAGCTTTGCCGCGTCTTCGCACAGCCTGTCGAAGAACCGGGGCTGCGTTCCGATGCCGCCACCGATGACGACCAGATCGGGATCGAGCAGGAGCTGAAGGCTGGCAAGGCCCGACGCCGCGGCGCTTGCCGTGGCTTCGATGGCCCGGGCTGCGGCCGCGTCGCCTGCGTCGGCCCTCGCAAACAAGGTGCGCACGTCGGGCATGTCCCGGCCATAGAGGGTGCGGATGGCGTTGGTGCCGACGCGATCCTCGAACTGGCCCGCCGTCGACCGGGCCGCGGCCGCGATCGGATCGCTGCCCAGAGGCAGGTAGCTGATCTCGCCGGCGCGCCCGTTGGCGCCGCGCATGATGTGGCCGTCTCGCACGATGCCGGCGCCGACGCCGGTTCCAAACGACAGGAAGCAGACGATGCCAAGGCCTCGTCCGGCTCCAAGTCGCGCTTCGGCAAGGGTGGCGAGATTGACGTCGTTTTCGACGAGAACGGTCTCTCCGAGGGCGGCGCTCAGCTCGTTTGCGATCGGTCGGCCCGACGAGAACGGAATGTTGGGCGACAGATCGATCGTGCCCTTCGTCTGATCGACGGCGCCAGGCGCCCCCAGAACGATCGAAGCCTTTCGGCGGTCGTCCCGGAGCGCCTCGACCATCGAAACGATCTGCGCCAGGACCAGCTCCTCCGACGCGGCATCGGTCGGTTCGACGATCTGGAGGCCGGACATCCCGTCCTTCGTGGTCGTTCCGGCGTGCAGCTTGGTGCCGCCAAGATCGAGGCCGATTGCCTGTGCGTGAGCGTGCGAGCCAGTGTTTGTCATGGCAGGCGACAGATCATGGGGACGTTGCAAGGCTCCGTCGGCAATATCGAAGATCCTTTGTTCGGCTAGTTGACGAACTAATTAGTCCGCCGCCATCGACTTTGGCAACCGGAATGCTCTGGGGCTACTGGCCGCCCGCTCCTTCCTTCAATCTCATGGATCGTCGTGGGGCATGATGACGATGGAGCGCGGGTTCCATCGATCGGGCAACGGGGCAGGGCGCTCGATGTCGACATCGCTCATCGACAACTCGCGGACCCCGCGGGCAAACAGGCTCGGCATTCCGCCCGGATATGCGATCGTGCCAACGACATGGCCGTCGCTGTGCTTGCGCCAGGCATTCTTGCGTCCGCCGTCCGCCGCGACCGGTTCCAGATCGGCTGGCGTTGGTCGCAGATCGTAACGCTGGGCGGTGCCGAGCGGCCCGGCTTGATGGCGAAGGGCGATGCGTTTCAAGGCGACGCCCTCGATGCCGCCGGCCCTTTCGGCATAAAGGTTGATCGCACCGTCCATCCGGCCGGAAATGTCCTCGATGACGATGTCGCGGATGGGCCCCGCCGGGCGTTCGGCCGGACGGCGATCGACGACGTTCAGCGTCAGGCCTTCGCCCGATCCCCAGTAGCCGTCCGGCGTTTCACGGCAGTCCAGTTCGATGCGCGAAAACCGCACGCCCTCGATCATCCCGCCGTCGCGCGAGAAGATGCCGAGGCCCCGGTTCGAAGTCTCGATCCTGCAGTCCTCGAACACGATGTCGCGGAAGTCGGCATGGGATTCCGTGCCGATCTTCAGGGCGCAGGACCGGCTCTCGATGGTCGAGTTGCGCACGGCGATCCGTTCGCAGGCGCCCGTCGTGCCCGCGCCGGAGCGCAGCGAGGTCTTCAGGACGACGCCGTCATCGGCGGTTCTGATGATCGAGCGATCGACGCTCACATCCCGGCAGCCATCGAGCACGAGGCCGTCGGTGTTGGGCATGCGGCGGTCGTTGTCGACGAAAATCGTCTCGACGCTCACGCCGTCGCAATCCACGAGATGGAGGGTCCACATCGGCGAGTTTGCCACCCGAAATCCGTGCAGGTGCACTTTTCTGCAATTTTCGAAAACGAGCACCCTTGGCCGAAGCGCATGAGGATGAAGGGTGCCCATGCCCTTGTCTTCACCGTGATGATAGTGCTCACCGCCGCCGAGAATCTGCCCGCTGCCGGTGATGGCGACGTCGGTGGCATCGCTGGCGACGATCATCGCGCGGTCGCTGTCCTCCGCGATCACGCCGACGCGGTTCCGGGCGTAGGCCTCGTAGTTCGGTTGGAAGACGAGCTCCGCCCCCTCGGCCAGATGAAGCTCCGTGCCGGAGCGCAGGCGCAGGCCGCCGCAAAGGTGCCGGCCCGCCTCCAGAATAACGCGCCGAGTGGGTCGGTCCGCGTCGATGGCGGCCTGGATTGCGGCTGACCGGTCCCCGTCTAGAGCCGGCAGCGTGAAGTCTGATCGTGGCATCGGTAGGCGCTCGGGACCAATTCGGGCAACTGGAAGCTGAGGTCGAAAGCCCTGCACTCGCGGTGGATGGCGGGCGCTTTCGAGCGTTCCTTCGCACTTCAGGATCGCATTTGTCTAGAGGCTTGACAAATGATGCCGCCGGTTTCTAACTTCACCCATCGCTCGGGGGAACAGACTGTCAATGACTATGACGGTGACACACATCACGGCTGCCCAGCCTGGGCTCGACGGGCTCGAGGCTCGGCCGGATATCGCGTCCGCCGCGATCTCACCGGCCGCGCAGTTTCATCGTGAACACGACGTGGCCGTCACGGTCGATCCGCTCGAAGCCGAGATGGCTGTAGAAGCCCATGGCTCGCTCGTTGGTCGGGCTGACACCGAGGTGAACGCCCGGCACACCGTGGTCCCGCAGTGTGGCAAGTTCGGTCTCGATCATCCGCTTGCCCCATCCGGAGGACTGGGCATCGGGCAGGACGTTGATGTGCAGATGGGCCGGATACTCGTGCGTCAGCCAGTCCTTCGCGGGCTCGGGATGCGCGATCCGCGACAGCGCCATCGCATCGAGGGGGCGAGACGGCTTCAGATCGGCGACCGTTTGCCGAACCTTGGGCCACCATTCGGCGTCGAGGCGGCGAAGGAAGGCTTTCGTGTCGGGGGCGGCGACGACGTAGCCGATGGCACGCTCGCCGTTGTCGAGGACGAAGGCGAAATCGGGTTCGAATCTCGCATAGGGGACCGACCAGATATAGCCGGGGATTTGCGCGTCGCTGAAAAGCGCCGTGCCGTCCTTTCCCGCATCCGCCGTTCGAAGGCAGACGTCATGGAGCGCCGGCGTGTCGGCATCGACGGCCGGGCGAATGGCAAGGCCGGGAGAAGGGGCGTTCATCGATCGGAACCTTTCTTGCGTGTCGCTGTCGCGGCCGGGAACCCTAGCCCGACATCTGTGCCCGTGATTTGTTCGGCAACTTGTCGAACGAATTGGCGGGCGACGCAATCGTCTTTTTCAGGCGCCGGGGCAGCGCCGTCTTTTGTGAACCGTCGCCAGATCGCGTCGCCACTCGCAGCGCCGCGCAACGTGGCGAACCACGCGCGATCATTGGCGGGGGACCCGCGCATGATGGACCAGGACCGAACCTCGAAGGGGAATGAATGATGCATCGACACTCACGCAAGACCGGAGCGCTCCGGCGCAAAAGCCTGATCGGGCTGGTTTCGCTCGCCGTCGTTTCCGCAGTGACATTCGCGCAGCCGGCATCCGCAACCGATCTCCCGGTCTGGGACGACTACTCCTATGCCGCCCAGACAGCGGTGATCGAAGCGCTCGACAAGAAATTCGAGGCGGCCCATCCGGATGTGACCATCAAGCGGACGCAGCGCACCTTCGAGGATCTCGGCCTGACGCTTCGGCTCGCAGTCTCGGCTGGCGACGGCCCCGTCGTGACGAAGGTCAACCAGGGCGCCAAGGACATGGGCGCGATGGCGCAGAAGAAGCTGCTCCTGCCCCTCGACGAATTCAGCAAGAAATATGACTGGCCGGCCCGTCAGTCGGAATCACTGCTCGCCCGCGATCGCTGGTCGAAGGACGGCCAGTTCGGCGAGGGCCCGATCTACGGCATTTCCGGCCTCGCCGAGATCGTTGGGCTTTACTACAACGAGCAGGTGCTCAAGGACGCCGGCGTCGAACTGCCGCTGAAGACCTTCGACGACTTTCTCGCCGCTCTCGACAAGGTCAAGGAAGCCGGCCAGCCGCCGATTGCAATGGGAACGGCGAAGAACCACCTGGCGCTGCATCTCTTGGCTGGCATCAGTCAGGCCCATATCGATGCCAAGAGCCGCAAGCAGATCGACGATCTCATCTATGGTCGCGGCGGAAGCTGGAAGACCGACGGCAATCTGGAGTCCGCCAAGCTGATGCAGCATTGGGCGGAAGACGGCTATTTTTACAATGGCTTCCAGGGAATATCCGGCGACGATGCCGTGCAATTGTTCATCGCCGGTCAGGGAGCCTTCCTTGTCTCAGGAACCTGGTATTTCGGCGATATGCAGGCCAACCCCAATATTCACTTCATGGCGATCCCTGCGCCGAAGGGCGTCAACCATCCGTTGTCGGTGGGCGGTGTCGATCTGGCCTGGGCGATCACCTCGCAGGCGAAGAACGACAAGATGAAGGATCTCGCCGGCAGTTACATCGACTACATGGTTTCGCCTGAAGCCGCGGTCGAATGGGCGAAGGCTGGCTATCTGCCGTCGACCGCCCTGCCGAAGGATGCCGATCTCGACGTATCGCCACTTCTCTCCGAGGGGCTTGAGATGTGGAAGAGCCTCAACGCCAACGACGCCATCGGCCATTATCCCGACTGGTCGACCCCGACGATGCTGAAGACCATCGACGACAACATGCCGCTGCTCCTGGCGGGCCAGCAGACGCCTGCGGCTTTCGTCGACAAGCTCGACGCGGACTATTCGTCCTATCTCGCCAGTAAGTGACACCGACGACGATCCGTCCTTTCCGCGACCGCCACCGGCGGTCGCGGCCCCCGTTCGAGTATTTTTGATGAAAAGCTCCGTCCTCGACGCTCCTTTGCGCAAGAACCTGCCCTTCGTTCTGCCGGGGCTGATCATCTACGTCGCCTTCGTGCTCGGACCGATTATTGCGGCCGTGGTCCTGAGCTTTACCAAATGGGACGGTCTCGGCCGGCCCGAGCTCGCGGGCTTCGGTAACTACCTCCAGCTGTTCGGCGACGAGTTCTTTTTGAAGTCCCTGCGCAACAATGCGGTTCTGATCGTCTTCTACTGCTTGCTGCCGCTCTTGATCGGCGTCGCGCTCGCCGCGATCGTCAGCCGGGTCAGGAAGAGCGAGCAGCTGGCGCTGCGCACCTTGCTGTTCATGCCCTACATCATGCCCTCGGCGGTGCTCGGCATCATCTGGCAGTGGCTCTACAATCCGGCTTTTGGCCCGATCAACCAGATCCTGCGGGGTGTCGGCCTCGGCGCGCTGGCAATGCCCTGGCTCGGGGATTTCGATCTGGTTCTCCCCGCCGTCGGGCTGGTCGCGACCTGGTATTATTTCGGTTTCTGCATGGTCATCTTCCTGACCGGCCTGCAACGGATCGATCCCTCGATCTTCGAGGCGGCCCGCATCGACGGCGCCAAGCCCTGGTACACCTTTGGCCGCATCACCCTGCCGTTGCTCCTGCCGGAAATCCGCATCGTCCTTCTTCTGACGATCATCGCCTCAATCAAGAGCTTCGACCTGATCTTCACCATGACGCGGGGCGGGCCGGCCAATGCGACGCTGGTTCCCAACATCTACATGTATGAGCTGGGCTTTCAGCTGAACCGCTACGGCTATGCCGCGTCGGTCGCCATCGTCGGCGCCATCCTCATCTTCGCGGTGAACTACGCCGTCCACCGCTTCGTGCGTCCCGCCGGCACAGGAGCCCGCTGATGGCCTCGACCTCGAGCACCACAGCGGTCAAGGCGCTGTCGTTTCGCATCGTCATGTGGCTCTTCGCCCTGATGACGATCATCCCCTTCGGCCTGCTTCTACTGACCTCCGTCAAGAGCAAGCAGGACCTCTTCCGCGGCGCCTTCGCGCTGCCGGACTACCCCCATTTCGAGAACTATGTCAGCGCCTGGGTGGACGGTCACTTCGGCATCTACTTCTGGAACTCGATCATCGTCGTCGTCCCGGTCGTGGCGATCAGCATCGTGCTCGGGCTTCTGACCGGCTTCGCCTTCGCCTTTCTGAGCTTTCCGGGAAAGAAGCTGATCTTCGTCCTCCTGACGATCGGCATGATGGTGCCGACCGAGGCCTTCATCATCCCGCTCTATTACGAGATGCGCTATCTCGGGCTGATCAACTCCTATGCGGCGATGATCCTGCCGCAGATCGCCATGTCGGTGCCTTTCGCCACCCTGTTCATGGCGAGCGCCATGCAGCAGTTGCCCAAGGACATCCTGGAAGCGGCGATGCTCGACGGGGCGCCGCGCGGCATGATCCTGCGCAAGGTCATCGTGCCGCTGATGAAGCCGTCGATCTCCTCGCTCGGCCTCTTCCTCTTCATCTGGACGTGGAACGAGTTCCTGATCCCGCTGATCCTCGTCAATGACGACGTCTATCGCACGATGCCGCTCGGGATGCTGTTCTTCCAGGGGCGCTACACGGTCAACACGCCGGTGCTCACCGCCGGCGCGGTACTGGTGATCGCGCCGATCATCATCGTCTACCTGATCTTCCAGCGAAAGTTCATCGAAGGGCTGACCGCCGGCGCGTCCAAGTAGAGACGAGCCCGGCCAGCCCTTCGCAAGAAGGCACATGTCGTCGAACGCCGAAACGGCCCGGCCGAGCGCCCGCCGCAGACCGGCGAAACCATTCAAAGGACAACCCATGAAAATCGGAGTGATCGGGCTCGGGGAGCGGATCGCCACCCTTGCCAAGGAGTTCAAGGCAGCGGATTCCAGCATTCAATTCGTCGCCGTTAGCGACCCGACGCAGACGCGCCTGCGGGTTCTTCAGCAGCTCGGCGATAGCCCGCAGTGCTACGAGGATCCGACCGAGATGCTGGCCGCGCACAGCTTCGACATTTTGATGATCGGCTCGCCCAATGCCATGCATCTGGAGCATCTGCGGCTGGCTCTCGCCTCCGACGCCCCGTTCATCTTCGCCGAGAAACCGGTGGTCGTCTCGATCGATGAGACCATGGAGCTGGCCCGTCTGATCGCCCGCCATGACGGTCGCAAGCGGCTGATGATCGGCCTCGTCCTGCGCTATTCGGCGCTCTATCGCGGGCTGCGGGCGGCCCAGGCGGCGGGGCAGATCGGCGAGGTCATGTCGATCGAGGCCAGCGAGCACATCGCGCCGTTTCACGGCTCGTTCTTCATGCGCGACTGGCGGCGCAGCACGCAGATGTCCGGCGGTTTCATGCTGGAGAAATGCTGCCACGACATCGATCTTTATCAGGGCGCCGTCGGTGCGCGGGCGATGCGGGTCGCAAGCTTCGGCGGCCGCAAGAAGTATCTCCCCGAACGCAGGCCCGCCAGGGAGCCGGCCTATCTCGCCGCCAAGCTGCCGCGCTGGGGCGGAATCAACGACGCCTTTTCAGGCGCGGCCGACATCATCGACTACCAGACGGCGATCGTCGAATATGCGACGGGGGCCAGCCTCAGCTTCCACACCAATCTCAATGTCCCGGACCAGTTCCGGCGCTTCGCGGTGATCGGCGTCGACGGGATGGCGGAGGGTGATTTCATCCGCAACACCTTCCGGGTGACGCTGTCCGACAATGGCGAGGTGGTGACCGACCGCGCCGCTATCGGCTCGGGCTCCGAACACGGGCACTATGGCGCCGATGCCGCGATGGCGGCGGACATTCTCGCCCATGTCAAAGGCGATCTTCCAGACCTGCCGCTCGATGTGGTCGACGCGCTCGAGGCTGGCGTGACCGCGATCGCGATGGACGTTGCGCGCAACGAGGGTCGGGTCGTCGAGCTTGCAGATATCTGGACGCGCTTCGACGCCGCGCTCGCGGGCGAGCCTGAGGACGAAGCGGGCGCGAGCGCAGCTTGAAGGGCGGCACGAGCCGCCGCCGATGGAAACGACAGGCCGGTGAGCCCGCGACAAGACGGAAGCCACGATGGGACAGTTGCAACTCGCCGGCGTGACGAAGAGCTTCGGCAAGGCCGAGGTGATCCAGCCGACGGATCTGGAGATCACGGAAGGGGAGTTCGTCGTCTTCGTCGGTCCTTCCGGCTGCGGAAAATCGACGCTCTTGCGGATGATCGCGGGCCTGGAGGAGCTGACGTCGGGCGATATCGTCATCGACGGGCGGGTGGTGAACGACGTCGCTCCGGTGGAGCGCGGCGTCGCCATGGTGTTCCAGACCTATGCGCTTTATCCGCATATGAGCGTCTTCGAGAACATCGCCTTTCCGCTGCGGGTGGCGAAACTCCCGCGCAAGGAGATCGAGAGCCGGGTCCGGCGGGCCGCCGCAATCCTCAAGCTGGAGAACCGTCTCGACCACAAGCCCGCCGAGCTGTCCGGCGGCCAGCGCCAGCGCGTCGCGATCGGGCGCGCCATCGTCCGCGAGCCGCAGG
This sequence comes from Jiella mangrovi, assembly GCF_017815135.1. Classification (GTDB taxonomy): domain Bacteria; phylum Pseudomonadota; class Alphaproteobacteria; order Rhizobiales; family Rhizobiaceae; genus Jiella; species Jiella mangrovi. Next base: position 82,359 of record NZ_JAGJCF010000005.1, read on the forward strand.
TCTTCCTGTTCGACGAACCGCTGTCCAATCTCGATGCCGCCTTGCGCACGGAGATGCGCGTGGAGCTTTCACGGCTGCACAACTCGCTCGGCAACACGATGATCTACGTCACCCATGATCAGGTGGAAGCCATGACCATGGCGACGAAGATCGTCGTCCTGCGCGATGGCCATATCGAGCAGGTCGGCACGCCGCTCGAACTGTTCCATCGTCCCGTCAACCGCTTCGTTGCCGGCTTCATCGGCAACCCGACCATGAACTTTCTCAAAGCCTCCTGCCTCGGGGAGACCGGCGATGGCGTCCAGCTCCGTCTGGAAACTGGCTCCGTCGTGACGATGCCGGTCGAGGGGGCGGCAAGGCAGGGCGATGATCTGACGCTCGGGATCCGCCCGGACGATCTCGTCATCGCCGAAGGCGCGGCGCGTTTCGAGATGATCCCCGAGGTCGTCGAGCGGCTCGGAAACCAGAGCGTGATCCATGGCGCGGACATGGCGGGGGAGCCCATCTGCGCCGTGGTCGGCGGGGCCGAGCCGATCACGCAGGGCCAGAAGTTCGAACTCGGTTTTCATCCCGACAAGGCGCATCTGTTCCGGCCTGACGGAACGGCCTTTGCGAGACGAAACACCGCTCTTGCCTGACCGCATCTTCATGCCCACCGCAGCGCAGCCGGAAAGCTGCCGGAGACATCCATGACAAAGTCGTGCAGCCGCATGTATCAGGAAATCCGCGAAATACCGGCGACGGTCGATCGGCTGCTGAGCGAGGGCGCGGGCCGGATCGTCAAGGCCGCCGAGGCCGTGCGGGAGGCGGATCCGAGCTTCGTCGTCACCGTGGCGCGCGGAAGCTCCGACCACGCCTGCCTGCTGTTCAAATATGCCGCCGAAATCTCGCTTGGCCTGCCCGTCGCTTCGCTGGGTCCGTCGATCGCCTCGGTCTACAACGCGCCCTTGCGGCTTTCGAAAGGGCTGTGCCTGTCGATCTCGCAATCGGGCAAGAGCCCCGACATCGTCGAGCTGGCGCGCGCCGCCCGCCGCGGTGGAGCGCTGAGCGCCGCCATCACCAATACGCCGGCGTCGCCGCTTGCCGACGCCGCCGACCATCCGATCGACATGATGGCGGGGCCGGAACTGAGCGTCGCCGCGACCAAGACCTATGTCGCCTCGGTGGTCGCCTCGCTGCTGCTCTTGGCGGAGTGGGGGCGCGACGAAGAACTGCGCCGGGCTCTGAAGGCTCTGCCGGCAGCGCTCGAAGCAGCGGTCGCGGAAGACTGGCCGGAGTTCCGGGACGCGACGGTGGGGGCTTCGTCGCTGTTCCTGCTCGGCCGCGGGCCTTCGATGGCGATCGCCAGCGAAGCGGCACTGAAGTTCAAGGAGGTCTGCCAGATGCAGGCGGAGAGCTACTCCTCGGCCGAGGTCATGCATGGGCCGGTGGCCCTTGTGGAAAAGGGGTTTCCCGTTCTCTGCCTTGCCACCGGCGATGCGGCCGAGACCGGTATCGCGAAAGTCGCCGACGACATCGCCGCAATGGGCGGAAAGGTCTTCGCGACCACCGGAGCCGTCGCAAAGGCGATGTCGCTGCGATCGGTCCGCACCGCGCATCCCTTCACCGATTGCGTCACGCTGATCGCGAGCTTTTATGCGATGGTGGAACGGCTGAGTGCCGAGCGCGGCACCGATCCCGACGCGCCGCGGCACTTGAAAAAGGTCACCGAGACCGTCTGATCGAAAGCCTCGCAATGGTGATCCGGGCTCTTTCATGGAACGTCGCGCCGCTTCGGCGGTGCACCGCAGATCCCTCATGGGCACGATGTCGACGATGAGCGCCCGCATTCGAAGTGGAGCGATCGACCTCGGCGGAACCAAGATCGAGACCCGGCTCTTCGGCCCCGATCTTCAAACGCTGGAGCTGCGCCGCAAAGCCACGCCGACCGAGAGTTTCGAGGCGCTCGTCGAGGGCCTGAGCGGCGAGATCGCCTGGCTCATGGAAACGGCGTCCGACCCTCGTCTGCCCATCGGCCTTGCGATCCCCGGTCTCCTCGACGAGACGACGGGCGAATGTTTCAGCTCCAACCTGCCGATTTCGGGGCGGCACCTGGCGCCGGCTTTGTCAGAACGGTTCGGCCGTCGTTTCACCCTGGCCCAGGACGGCAAGGCCTTCGCCTATTCGGAGGCGATGGGCGGGGCGGGAGAGGGGTTCCAACGTGTTGTCGGTCTGGTTCTGGGAACCGGTGTCGGTGGCGGGGTCTGTGATCTCACTTTCAACCCTGTCGAGGCGACGGCGCTCGAGATCGGCCATGTCGGCATGCCTGCAAGAGCGCTTGCAGCAAACGGTCTGCCGCTCTGGCGCTGCGGCTGTGGCAAGCTTGGCTGCATCGAATGTTATGTCGCGGGCTCGGCCTTGTCGCGCCTGTCCGATTTCATGACCGGTGAGCGTATCGACGGAGCGGCGATCGCGGCGCGGGCCGATGCTGGGGACGGCCCGGCAAAGGCCGTTCTCGACGCCTGGCTCGCGCTGGTCGGCGAGTGCCTGCTGACGATCCAGATCACCCTTGATCCCGACTGTATCGTGATCGGCGGCGGCGCCTCGAAGATGCCCCGCATCATCGAACGGCTCGAACCGGCGCTCGCAGCGCTGCAACTCGGCATGAAGCCGCCGCCAGCTTTGCGTCTCGCCCGTCATGGTGACAGCTCCGGCGTGCGCGGCATGGCCCTTCTCGCCCTTGGTGCTTTTTTCCGGGATGACGGTTCGCCATGACACTGATCCTGCCTGATCTTCTCTGGCATCAGGGCACGCTGCAAAAGGGCTTCGCCGTCGAATGGGACGGGTCTGGGGTGACCGGGCTTCGCCTTGCCGAGCCGGACGATCGAGCCGACGCGTGCCCTCACATCCTGATGCCGGCCTGCACCGACCTTCAGGTGAACGGCTCTGGCGGCGTCATGCTGAATTCCGATCCGAGCCCGGAGGCGCTGGCGGCCATCGTGACGGCCCAACGCGCGCGCGGCACCGGCTGGGTCCTGCCGACCCTCATCACGACGACCCTCGACCTGATGGAGCAGGCCGCCGATGCCGTGATCGCCGCCTGGGGGATGCCGGGCCTGCTCGGGCTGCATTTCGAGGGGCCCTATCTCAGCCTTGCCCGGAAGGGCACGCACCGCGCCGCCTTCATCCGCCCGTTCGAGCCTGATATGATCCCCATCCTGGCGCGGCTGCGCGAGGCCGGCATCCCGGTCATGCTGACCCTGGCGCCGGAATGCGTTCCGGCGCAGACGATCGCCCGGCTTCACGACATGGGCGTCGTCCTGTCTGCGGGGCATACAGACGCCACCGCCGAAGAAGCCCGAGCAGGCCTTGCCGCCGGGGTGTCCTGCTTCACCCACCTTTACAACGCCATGCCGCAGATGCAGTCGCGTGCGCCGGGGGTGATAGCCGCCGCGATCGGGTCCGAAGCCTATGCCGGCATCATCGCCGACGGCCATCACGTCGCCTGGGAGATGATCGCTCTTGCATGCCGCGCCCGTCCCCGCCCGCGCCGCATGTTCCTCGTCTCCGACGCCATGGCGACGATCGGCGGGCCCGATCATTTCACGCTCTATGGCGAGCGGATCGAGCTGCGGGACGGCAAGCTCGTCAATGCCGATGGGGCGCTTGCCGGGGCGCATGTCGACATGGTGACGAGCCTGCGCCATCTCATCCGCGACGTCGGCCTCGATCCGGAGGAGGCGATCGCGATGGCGAGCGATACGCCGCATCAGGCGATGGGGTTGCCCGCCCCTCAGATCGCACCGGGGCGTCACAGGGCCGAGTGTCTGGCGCTCGATGCCGACTTGCGGCCCATCGCCCTGCCGGGCTGAGACCGTCTTCGCGAAAGCGCCAGTCTGTGCGCCTTGCCGCGGGGCGGGTTCCCCCTTCGATATCGGCAGCCGCGACCGTTTCGCTTCGAGCCAACGCGGCGTTGCGGCGGTGTTCCTTTGCGTGTCGTGTCCTATCTGCCTCGAGGCACAGGAATTTGATGAGAAGAGCGACACGACCAAGTGCGAATTCGGCCGGCCCTGCTTCTGATCCCGCTGCTCCTTTTGTGCCCGCTGATGCTCTTGTGGACGGCGACATCGGCAAAGGCTCAGGATTCTGACGCCGGCAGCTTCTACAAGTCCAGCTCCATCCATGAGGGTCTAGAACCCGCGCATGGCTATGTCTCTCTCGAGACACCGCAGACAATGATGGAGACCTTCATCTTCGCCGCGCGTGGCAAGGACTGGAACACCGCGGCCTATGCGCTCGATCTGTCTAAGATCGAGACGGATATCCGCGCGAAGATGGGCCCGGTTCTCGCCAAGCGGCTCTATGAGGTGATCGAGCGGTCGATGTGGCTCGACTGGAACGATCTGCCGGACCGGCCGGATGCGCTGATCGTCAATGCCTCGAACAAGAACCCCATGGCGGGCGAGCCGCGCCGCGACATCCGCCTGGCGCTGCTCGACCTCGGCGACCGGCCCGTTTCGATCCGCATCACCCGCGTCAAGCAGGGGGAGGACGATCCCGTCTGGGTGTTTTCCAGCCAGACCGTGGCCAACATCATGGCCATGCACGAGGTCTATGGTCCGACCTCTTTCGAAAAGGCCCTGCCGGTCTTCCTGCAGCAGCGCGCGTTCTGGACGCTGGCCGTGTGGGAGGTCATCGCCCTGCCGCTGATCCTGATCGCCGCAGTGGTCGCCGCGGCCTTCGCCTATCGCGGCCTCAGCGAGGCGCAGAGGCGACAGCCCAAGCGCATCGGCGCGCGGATCATCGACATGATCAAGATGCCGGTAGCTCTGATGGTCTGTGTCGGAACGTTCGCGCTGGTCAAGACGATGCTCTTCACCTTCTCCGGCGTGGTGAACATGTTTCTCGGGCCTTTGCAGTCGGCGTTGTTCGTCATTGCGCTCGCGCTGATCGCCGTGCGGATCGTCGATGCGATCCTCGATCGCGTCGTGCGCCAGAATATGGACGAGCTGACCGAATCCGGCTCGGCGACGGAACGCGACCTCTACACCAATATTTCGGCGGCCCGGCGGGTGGCGATCGTCCTTGCCTTCATCGTCGGTACGGCGCTCGTCCTCCTCCAGATCAACGCATTCCAGACGCTCGGCTTTTCGCTGCTCGCCTCGGCCGGCGTCCTCGGCCTCGTCTTCGCCTTCGCCGCGCGTGCCATCCTCGCCAACATCATGGCCAGCCTCCAGATCGCGCTGGCGAAGACCGCGCGCATCGGCGATGCGGTGCTGTTCGAGGATCAATGGTGCTACGTCGAGAAGATCAACTTCACCTATGTGCAGCTGAGATCCTGGGACAATCGCCGGCTGATCGTGCCGGTCAGCGACTTCGTGTCCAAGCCGTTCGAAAACTGGTCCAAGCAGGACGAGCAGCTCACCAAGATGGTGTCCCTGAAGCTCGATCATCGCGCCGACGTCGACAAGCTGCGCGAGGCCTTTCGACAATTCGTCGACGAGGCGGAGGACATCGTCGACAAGGACGAGAGCAAGGTGCAGGTCGTCGGGCAGGACGCGACCGGCATGGAGGTGCGTTTCCTCGCCGCTGCCGAAGACCCCTCGACCGGCTGGTCGATGCACTGCCGGCTGCGCGAGGAAATGCTGAAGGCGGCCGTCAGGCTCGAGGGCGAGTATTCGCAGACGCCGGCCGAGCGGCCCTCCTACCTGCCGCGTGAGCGCGAGGTTATCGTCGGCGAATTTGGTGCCCGCAAGAAGGAGGAGGCCGGCTGACGGATCGTCACGTCGCCAGATAGCGATCGGGCCGGTGGTTGATGGCAAGAAAGCCGTTGAGGACGACCGCGCCGATCAGCGAGAAGATCACCGAGGTGAAGTCGACGACGAACAGCGCGACGGTCAGGATCGCGAGATCGAAGGAGAGCTGAACCAGCCCCGCGCGAAACCCGAACCGGTCCTGCAGATAGATCGCCAGGATCCCGGCGCCGCCAAGACTTGCCCGGTGACGAAACAACGCCAGAAGCGCAAAGCCGATCAGCAGACCGCCGATGACGGCTCCCGCCAGCGGATCGATATGATCGATCGAAAAGACCAGCGGCAGCCACCAGGATACCAGCGACAACAGCCCGATTGCGATGAAGGTCTTGATCGTGAAGGCGCGTCCCATCCGTCCGACGGCGAGGGCGTAGAAGGGAATGTTGATCAGGAAGAAGGCGAGGCCGACATTGATCCCGAAGACGTAGGAGACGATCAGTGCCAGCCCGGCGACGCCCCCGGTCAGGAACTTCAGATGGGCGAGGATCGACAGGCCGAGGCCGGCGAGCAGAACGCCCGTGAGGATCGCCTGGGCATCTTCGGCCGGCGTGTGATGCGTCGCCGTCGATGACCAGTCGCCGAAGCGGGACCTCCGCGTCGCCGCGGTTTCGTCTCGGGTCTCGACGGACTGGCTCATGGGCGACGCTCCGATGGATGCTGCACTGCAATAGTCCAACGCTAGCGCGCCGACTGCGTGAGGGGAAGTGGCTCGTGCGCAGACGTGCCTTGCAGCGGACGCTGTCTGCGGGCCACTGCCGCCCTAACTGCCCGGCCTATGATCAAGCCCGAAGATCTGCTCCGCCCGACCCGCGAGGGATTGTACTGCCCGCCGGGCGGATTCTTCATCGATCCGGTCCGCCCCGTCGATCGTGCCCTCGTGACCCACGGCCATGCCGATCACGCGCGGCCGGGCAACGCGCGGGTGATGGCGACGCGAGAGACGCTCGACATCATGGCGCTTCGATATGGCGAGGACTTCGCCAGGGAGCGACAGACGGCAAAGCTCGGGGAGACGGCGCGGATCGGTGAGGTGGAGGTTTCGTTCCATCCGGCCGGGCACGTCCTCGGCTCCGCCCAGATCGCCGTCGAGTGGAGGGGCCTGAGGATCGTCGCCTCGGGGGACTACAAGCGGCGCGCAGATCCGACCTGCCTTGGTTTCGAGCCGGTCCCCTGCGACGTCTTCATCACGGAGGCGACCTTTGCGCTGCCCGTCTTCCGCCATCCGCCGACGCGGGCCGAGATCGGCAAGCTTCTCACCTCGCTGAAGAATTTTCCCGACCGGGCGCATCTTGTCGGCGCCTATGCGCTGGGCAAGGCACAGCGGGTGATCAGGCACCTGCGGGATGCCGGCTACGACCAGCCGATCTTTATCCACGGCGCCCTGAAGAAGCTCTGCGACTATTATCAAAGCGAGGGCATCGATCTCGGCGATCTGCGGCCCGCGACCGTCGAGGGGGGGAAGAAGGGCGATTTCGCCGGCGCGGTCATCGTCGGGCCGCCCTCCGCCTTCGCCGACAAGTGGGCGCGCCGGTTTCCCGATCCGGTGGCGAGCTTTGCGTCGGGATGGATGCAGGTGCGACAGAGGGCGCGCCAGCGCGGCGTCGAACTGCCGCTGATCGTCTCCGACCATTGCGACTGGGACGAACTCACCGACACCGTGAGCGAGCTTTCGCCGCAGGAGCTCTGGGTGACCCATGGCCGCGAGGAGGCGCTGGTGCGCTGGTGCGAGCTGAGGCAGCTGCGGGCGCGGCCCCTGCATCTCGTCGGATATGAGGACGAGGCGGAATGATCGCGCAGACAACGACAGATCAAAGAGGGAGGAAGACACGTCATGGATCTTGGACTGACGGGCAAAATCGCCGTCGTGACGGGCGGTTCGATCGGCATCGGACTTGCCGTCGCCGAGGGGCTCGCGGCTGAAGGCGCCGATGTCGTCATCGTCGCGCGGGGACAGGAGCGCGCCGAGGCCGAGGCTGCCCGGATCGCCGCTGCCAACGGCGTTCGCGCGGTCGCCGTTGCGGCCGATGTCGCGACGGCCGAAGGAACGCAGACCATCATCGAGGCCACCAAGGCTTTCGGTGGCGCGGACATCCTCGTCAACAATGCCGGCACCGGCTCCAACGAGACGATCATGGAGGCCCCGGACGAGAAATGGCAGTCCTACTTCGATCTCCACGTCATGGCGGCGGTACGGCTGTCCCGCGGCCTCGTCCCGCACATGAAGGCGAAGGGCGGCGGTGTCGTCCTCAACAACGCCTCGATCTGCGCCGTCCAGCCGCTGTCCTACGAGCCGATCTACAATGTCACCAAGGCGGCGCTGATGATGTTTTCCAAGAACCTCGCCACCGAGGTGATCGGCGACAAGATCCGGGTGAACTGCATCAATCCCGGTCTCGTGCTCACGCCGGACTGGAAGAAGACGGCACGACAGCTGACCGCCGATACCGGCGGCGACTGGGAAGGACATCTGCAGACGGTCGCCGACGTGCACGCCGATATCAAGCGCTTTGCGACGCCGGAAGAGGTCGCGCATTTCTTCGTGTTCCTGTGCTCCGACAAGGCGAGCTACAGCGTCGGCTCCACCTATTTCGTCGATGGAGGCATGCTCAAGACCGTCTGATCCGCGCTCTTCTCGGGAGCTGACGGCCCGATTTTCGTTCGGTCGCGAAACTTTCACGGAACTGCAAAGCGAAGAGGCCCGTTGTCCCTTGGAACACAAACGGGAGAATTGAACCAATGAATTGGGATCAGATCGAAGGTAAGTGGAAGCAGTTTCGCGGCAATGCCAAGCAACAGTGGGGCAAGTTGACCGACGACGACCTCGACCAGATCGACGGCAACAAGGACATCCTGGCCGGCAAGATCCAGGAACAGTATGGCATCGAGAAGGAAGAGGCTCACCGCCAGATCGACGACTGGGTCAACGGCCGCCAGTAGGCCCGATGGCCGCTCTGCCCTATGATCTTCAGGAGCCTCGCGCCGTTGCGGCGCGGGGCTTTTTGCGGGCGGAGTCCAGCTGAGCGGCAACACCCGTATCGCGTATTGCGTCAAGCATCCGTGCAGCCTCGGTCGAGCCCGCTCTTGCCGCCCGCTCGAACCAGTCGAGCGCGGCGGCACGATCCTGTTCGACACCGTCGCCCTCCCACAGATCGAAACCGGTGTTGAAAGCGGCGACCGCAAGGCCCTTGTCGGCGGCCGCGCGATGCAGGGCGGCGGCGCGGCGCCTGTCCTCTGGCGTGCCGGACTTGAGAAGATTGCCGAGATTGTTCATCGCGGCCGCATCGCCCGCCCTGGCGGCGGCCTCGTACCATCGCCGCGCCTCGACCAGGTTTTTCGACGTGCCGATGCCGTCCTCATGAGCGTGGGCGAGCATTTTCTGCGCGGTGACGTCGCCCGCTTCCGCCGCCTCCTGGAACCAGCGGAGCGCCTGCGTCCTGTCCTGGATCGATTTCTCGCCGTCCCACAGGAGGAAACCCAGATTGCGTGCGGCGACCGAAAGGCCGGCTTCGGCAGCCCGGCGATAGAGTTCGGCGGCACGACGGGTATCGCGCGGGGCGCCGATACCGGTGACGAAGTGCAGCGCCAGATCGTTGAGGGCGCTCGGATTGCCGGCCTTGGCCGCCGCGCGAAGGCCGTCCATCGCAGCGACGCTCGCCACCGGCTCGTCGTCGGCCGAAATGGCGAGGCCCCAGCCGGTCGCGTCGATCGCTATTCTGCTGAATTCCCGGACTGCCTGCTCCTCGCCGTTGAGAGCGATCATATCATTGCGAATGACCACACGGTCATCGCCGATCGTGACGAGAACCCCGTCGCCTGCGAAATGAAGACAATGCGCATCGCAGCCGAGAACGGCCACCTTGATGCCGTCGGCGGTGGTCGCTTCCAGCGGCCCGGCGCGGGCGGAAGCGGCAAAGACGACGCAAAGGCAGAGGAGGGCGACGAGGCGACCGGCAGGGGACACATCTGCGCGGGCGATGCCGTGTTCGGCCCTGCCGCTTCTGCGCGTCGCACCGGTCGCAGTCTTCTGGTGACCGGCCAGACCCGGTCGAAGCCAGCCTTTCATCTCACCGCCCCGGTTTCGTCGCGCCGCAAGCCCTCGATCGAACACACCGCTTCGCGCTCGAAGCTGGCGAGCCTTGTCGACATGAGGACAGGCAATCAGGAGGCATCATCGCAACAAGAGGTGAACGGGCCGCTAAACCGCCGCCGCGAGCGCTTGAGGCGGGCTGCGGGTGCATCCGGCGTGGACAGACCCGTCGCAGTCCTGCTTAACAATCGGCAGTGGCACCACGCGACCGGAGATTTTCGCCCATGACCAAAATCGTCTTCCTCGACCGCGACACCATCGGGCCGGACATCGCGCTGACCAAGCCTTCGGCGACGCACGAATGGGTCGAGCATGCCTCGACCAGGGCCGAGGAGGTGGTCGAGCGGCTGCAGGGCGCGACGATCGCGGTGACGAACAAGGTGCCGATCCGCCGCGAGAGCCTTGAAAAGCTGCCGGATCTGAAATTCGTCACCGTCGCGGCGACGGGCTACGACGTCATCGACATCGAGGCCTGCCGCGAGCGCGGCATCGCCGTCTCCAACGTGCGCGGCTATGCCGAGAACACCGTGCCCGACCACGCGATGGCGCTGATCCTTTTGCTGTCGCGTTCGCTGCCCGGCTATCGGCAGGACGTCATCGACGGTGAATGGCAGAAGGCCGGCCAGTTCTGCTTCTTCAACCATCCGATCTTCGATCTCGCCGGCCGCAGGCTCGGGATCATCGGCGAGGGCGTCATCGGCCAGGGGGTCGCGAAACGCGCCGAGGCGTTCGGCATGAAGATCATGTTCGCCGCCCACAAGGGCGTCGAGGGATTGGGCCCGCTCTATACGCCCTTTGACGAGGTGATCGAGACCGCCGACGTCATCACCCTCCACGCACCGCTGACGCCAAAGACGCGCAATGTGCTCGCCATGCCCGAATTCCGGCGGATGAAGAAGAAGCCATTGATCATCAACACCTCGCGCGGCGGCCTCGTCGACGAGGCCGATCTCGTCCAGGCTCTGGAAGAGGGGCTGATCGCTGGCTTCGGCTTCGACGTTCTGACCAAGGAGCCGCCGGCGCCCGACAATCCGCTCCTGCAGGTGCTCGGCCGGCCGAACGTCATCGTCACGCCCCATGTCGCCTGGGCGAGCAACGAGGCGATGGGCGAGGTCTGGCGCCAGGTGGTCGAGAGTATCGACAAATTCGTCGAGGGCGAGCCGGTGCGGCGGGTGGTCTGAAAAGCGGACGCGCTGCGGCTGGGGTTTGACGAGTTGCCGCCGCCGCCATTTTCATCGCTCACCGGGCTCAGGGCGTGCCCCGCCAGGCATCCTTAACATGCACCGGCCAGCGGCGCGGCAGGACGGCGACGATGTCGAAGCGGATCGATAGGCGGGCATGGTCCTTCTGCTTTGCCAGCCAAAGATCCGACGCTGCCTCGATCCGGCGCTGGGATTGCGGGCCGACCGCATCCATGGCGCCCGTCAGCGTCGGCCGGGCCTTCACCTCGACGATGGCGACGAGATCGCCGCGCCTCGCAATGATGTCGATCTCGCCGAGCCTGGTGCGATATTGCCGGGCGACAATCCGATAACCCTTCAGGCGCAACGCCCATGCGGCCAGCGTCTCGCCGCGATGCCCCCGGAAGAGATGGCGGCGGCGCCGGTCTTGTTCGCGGCTGCCTGCCTGCGTCTTCTTCGGAGTGCGGCTGCTCATTTCCCTTTCAGTTCCAGCGCGCGCTGATAGAGATCGCGCCGGGGAAGCCCGGTCAGCCGCGCTGCTTCCTGGGCAGCTTTCGTCGGCTTCATCTCGCCCAGCAGGCCGGCGAGGATTGCGTCGGCATCCTCCGCGCTTGCGGTGGCCTCTTCGGGCGGCGGCGAAATGCACACGACGATCTCGCCGCGGATCTCCTCCATGGCCGCGAACTCACCGGCAAGCTGCGGCAGCGGCCCGCGATAGATCGTCTCGTGCAGCTTGGTCAGCTCCCGGCAGACGGCCCCCTCGCGCGCCGGATAGGCCTCAGCCATGGCGGCAAGGCTCGCGGCGATTCGGTGCGGGGCCTCGAAGAAGATCAGCGTGCCGGGCACACGGCCGAGCGTCTCCAGCCGCTCTGCCCGTGCCTTTGCCTTCTGGGACAGGAAACCGGCGAAGAAGAACGCGTCGGATGGAAGGCCGGAGGCGGCGAGCGCGGTGATCACCGCCGAGGCGCCCGGGATCGGCACGACCCTTAAGCCCGCCTCCAGCGCCTCGCGCACCAGCCGGTAGCCCGGATCGGAGACCAGCGGCGTGCCGGCATCGGAGACGAGCGCGACGGAAAGGCCGGTCTGAACCGCCTCGATCAGCTGCGGACCGGCCGTTTCGGCGTTGTGCTCGTGATAGGGCGTCATCCGTCGCTCGATGGCAAAGCGCTGGAGCAGCTTGCCCGTCACCCTGGTATCCTCGCAGGCGAGACGATCGGCGCCGGCAATGATCTCCAGCGCCCGCAAGGTTATGTCACCGAGATTGCCGATCGGCGTTGCCACGAGATAGAGCGCCGGCTCGGGCTTCGGGGCCGCGCGGCTTTGGCTAAAGAGGGTGAAGCGGGGCGAGGGGGCGGGCTGATCTGTCATGGCGCTGGTCTACACGAAGGGCTGCCGCTTTCCGACAGTCGTTCGCTCGATTTCGGGCCGTCGTCTCACCGGCCGCCGTCAAGCGGATCGCCGGCACGCGTTTGCGCCAGAAGATCGAGTTTGCGGATCGCCTCGCTGACGGTTCGCAACTTGTCCGGAGCAGTGTCCCAGCCCTGGTATTTGTCGACGACGAGCCAGCCGACGAACTGCATGATGGTGAAGTCGAAATCGAAGCGGGTGGCTAGTCTGCCTTCCTCTTCCTCAAGACGCAGAAGCGCGTCGGCCATCGCTTCGATCGGCCCGTCAAGCGTCGCCGCACCCATCAGGAGATCGGAGAATGCCGTTCCCGTGCGCATCAGATCGAGGTCGATGAACTGGTAACGGCCGCTCTTGTCCTTGACGATGTTGCCCCAGTGAGGATCGCCATGGATCACGCAATCCTCGAGCGACCGGTCGTAATCCGCCATCCTGATCGCGGCCGCACGGCAGATCTCGGCAAGTCCCAGCCCCTCGAACGTTTGCCGGGCCTGATCGGTGATCTCGTCGAGCGAGAAGGGCGGGATGCGGTCGGACACCTCGCGCAGCCCGTGCACATGGCTCTCTTGCGCCGCGCGCAGGACCTGCCGAAGTTTCAACAGGCATTCGAGAACCGTCGCATCGTCGATCTTCGAGGTGTCATCGATGTCGATATAAGGCACCAGCAGCCGCGCCAGGCCGTCGAGGCCCCGGCCGCGATAGTGCGGCCCGATCGGCTCCGGCCGTGACAGGATCGACGGCTCGACACCAGAGAGGGTCTGCATCAGCTGGTCGAAGGTCGCGTCGTCCAGCCGCGCGATCGGGCTGTCCCTCGGCACGACCTTGAGCGCCTTCAACTCGCCGGCGACCGAGACGAGCTCAATGTAGTTCAGCCCTTTCGACAAGCCGATGTCGAGCGGGGTCGCGTGTTTGATCGCCGACAGAACGCGCGCCGCCTCACGGGAGACCTCCGCGCGATACCAGATATCGCCCGCGTTCGGCGTCGGCCGGCGAACCATCAGGACGTTGTGAAACAGGCGCGCGAGGATCTCGCCGCATTCCACCGCCCGGGCGCTTTTGGTCAGCGAGGTGCGGAAGATCCGTCCCGCCAGAAGCGCCGGGCGTGCGCGATCGCAGCGCACGAAGACTCGTCCGCGCATGACCTTCAGGCAGGCCTTCAGCCGCTCCGTCATAAGCGGCTCGGTCTTGCCGAGCCATGATGGATCGCTCATCACGACGACGAAGCTCGGCGGCATGTCGGCGATCTGTCGAGGACCGCCAATCGAGCGGACGAACGGGATCCCCAAACGCTCGGCCATGACGCGCACCCGGGCGTCGGAAACGCTTTTGGGAGCCAGCATATGCACGCTCGCAGCCCCGAGACGCAGCGCCAAGGCCGCGTATTTTTCGGGATTGCTTCCGGCGACGAGCACGGAAACGCCGCCGTGAGTTTCCCTCGACCAGCCGCAATCGAGAGCCAGCCTGTCAAGCATGGCGGGATCGAAGTCGGGCGCCAATCCGTTGAGGTTGTTCACGAAATGGGATGGAGGCAGAAAACCGAAAAACATGCAGAGTAAGCGTTTGTAAGGCTTGAACGATAGAGGCAACGCCGGTCTCGAAGGGCGTCAACCCATGATGCAAATGAAAGCTTACGATAATGAAAGTTGCAGTTCAGCCATAAATATAGTCGCGGCTAACGTCCTCCAGGCACGGGATGTCTGATGCAGCGACTGTCGAGCGGCCTTCCGCCTCTGTCCGGCCATGGTGACTGAGGCAAGCGTCAGCGGGATCGCCCCTGCCGCTGCTCCTTGCCAGCCTGCCGGACGAGCATGGATATCGCAGAACCGTCGTTCCACCGGCGATGCCGATATGGTCACGTCCGAAGCGCATCCCGCAGTCGCCGATCCAACCGTCCCGTCAACGCCGCCTGTCCGTTGCGCTATGCTGCACCGGTATTGGTGCGTTCACAGCGGGGCACCATGGTCTCGGTCGCCCGAAATCAAGCCGACTTGCGCGGTCGTCCACCTTTCTTGCCGTTCGCGCGGGCGGCCGCCGCCTTGGCTGCCGACTGCGACCTGCCGCCTTTGGACTGTACTTCGCGCATGAAGCGGGCGGTGCCGAAGATGCCGGACATCAGGCCGGTGATCGTGAAGTCGACGTCGAGCTTTTCCCAATGGAGCCCGGTGTTGCCGAGAAGCTCGACCTCCGCCAGGTCTTCGTCGCTGGCCTGCTGCAGGTCCTGGAGTGACCGCGCCGGCACCATGAATGCCGAGCCGTTCGTGAACTCGACGACGATTCGGCCGGAATCAGCGTCATAGCGCGCGCTTTTCGGCTGTGGGCGCGAGGCAAGATCATCGTCAGTGGCGCGGGTGGCGGCTTCGACTTCGCTTGCGGAGAACTCGAATTCAGCCATGGATTTCTCTCCACTTCTCAAGCAGGAACACCTGCTGCTCAGCGATCAGCTCAGTTGCCTTGCGCAATTCGCCCTTTCGCATCGTGTTCAGGATCAGGCGCGGCGCCAAGCCGGAGATGTCGATCTTCGCCTCACCGTCGCCGAACACATGGACATGTGCCGGCAGGTGATCGTCCTTGAAGACGACGATGCGGAACGGACCGGATCGCAGCACTGTGACCATCCAGACAGTATAACCCGTCTAGTTGGGTTTTGGAAGCGTGGGTCTTGTACCGTCGGCCCCCTGCCTTTGACCGGCGCCAAGGGGGGACGCGCAATCGCCGCTCGCAGTCATTAATTGAGAATGCTTGACGTGGTTTTGGATTAGCTCACGCCAGATCCGCCACCACCGCGTCCAGCACCATCATCCCCGCCGGCGTCGCCCGGATCCGGTCCGGGCCGAGGCGTTCGATCATCCCGTGGCTGGCCAGATCGTTTTCACTCGCCCGGTCGATGTCGCGGCCGGCGAGCTTGCGCCAGCGAGCAAGGTCGATCCCTTCTGTCAGGCGCAGCCCCATGAGCAGGAGTTCGTCGGCCTGTTCTTCGAGGCTCAAGGCCTCGTCGGTCAGAGCGCCTGAATCCCAGCTTTCAACCATTTTCAGCCAGGTCTCCGGCAGCGGCTCGTTGGCGATGGCGTGGCGTTGGCCGTTTTCGCCCTTGAGACGGCCATGGGCGCCGGGGCCGACACCGGCATAATAGCCGTAGCGCCAGTAGCTGAGGTTGTGCCGCGATTCGGCACCGGGGACGGCATGGTTGGAAATCTCGTAGGCCGGCAGGCCGCGCGCGGCCGTGATCTGCTGCGTCGTCTCGTAGAGTTCG
Source organism: Jiella mangrovi (assembly GCF_017815135.1). Taxonomy (GTDB): domain Bacteria; phylum Pseudomonadota; class Alphaproteobacteria; order Rhizobiales; family Rhizobiaceae; genus Jiella; species Jiella mangrovi. The sequence goes on from NZ_JAGJCF010000005.1 coordinate 98,073, forward strand.
GCAGAAAGTTCGCCGTCCGGGACGATCAGCTTGCCGGCCTTGTGGAGATCGAAGAAGGGCGTGCCCATCTCGATGGTCAGCTGGTAGAGCGACAGATGATCGGCAGCGAGATCGATCGCCTGGTTGAGTTCGGCTTCCCAGGTTTCGACCGTCTGGTTCGGCCGGGCATAGATCAGATCGAAGGACAGGCGCGGGAAGATCTCGCGGGCGAGGCGGATGGCTTCGAGCGCCGTCTTGACGTCGTGCAGCCGGCCGAGGCGTCTGAGATCAGGATCGTTCAGCGCCTGGACGCCGAGCGAAACGCGATTGACGCCCGCCGCACGGTAGCCCCGGAAACGCGAGGCCTCGACGCTGGACGGGTTTGCCTCCAGCGTCACTTCCGCTTCGGGGGCGATCGTCCAGTTCGCTGCGACGGCGTCCATCAATGCGCCGACGGTCTCGGGCGCCATCAGGCTCGGCGTGCCGCCGCCGAAGAAGATCGAGGTCACCGTTTCGCCGGCCGAGCGCCGCGCCGCCTCCTTCAGCTCGCGCTCGAAGGCCGCGACATAGCGGGGCTGATCGACGGGCGAGCGCCGCACATGGCTGTTGAAGTCGCAATAGGGGCACTTGGCCGCGCAGAACGGCCAATGGATGTAGACCCCGAAGCCTGGAGCGGCCGGCACTTTGGCGAAGGGCAGAATTCCGGCGGTCTTGTGCGGCGACATCACGTTCATCTCGTCCCCGTCATTCCACCCCGAGGGCGTGTTGCGCGAATTTCTGGAAGGCCCGGGCTCTGTGCGACAGCGGTGGTTTTTTCTGGCCCGGCGTCCACGCATGCTTTTCCGCCGACATCATCTCGCCGAAGGTGCGGCTCTCGCCTTCGGGCAGGAAGATCGGATCGTAGCCGAAGCCCTTGTCGCCGACCGGCGGCCAGACGACCGTCCCGTCGACCTCGCCGCGAAAGAACTCCGGCTCATGGCCGGGGCGCGCCAGACAGAGAACGGCGACGAAGGTGGCCTTGCGCTTGTCTGGCGTGGTGGCGCCGGCCGCCTGGAGCTTCTCCTCGACATTGCGCATCGCCATGGCGAAGTCGCGGTCCGGGCCGCCCCAGCGCGCCGAATAGATGCCGGGATCGCCGTTCAAGGCTTCAATTGCGATACCGCTGTCGTCCGACAGCGAGGCGAGACCCGTCGCCTTCAGGGCGGCGAGCGCCTTGATCGCGGCGTTTTCCTCGAAGGTGTTTCCGGTCTCTTCGGGGTCGTCGAGGCCCTTGTCGGCGGCGGACGTCACCTGAAAGCCGAAGGGCTCCATCAGCTCGCGGATTTCCCAGATCTTGCCCTTGTTGTGGCTGGCGACGAGCAGGGGGCCGTCTTCCGGGGTCAAGAGCGCCATCAGTGATCTCCGAGCACCTGGCGCTGGGTCTCGACCAGCTCGCCGATGCCCTTGCGTGCGAGCTTCAACAGGTTGAGGAACTCGTCTTCCGAGAAGGGCGCGCCCTCGGCGGTGCCCTGGATCTCGACGATCCCGCCGGCCCCTGTCATGACGAAATTGGCGTCGGTCTCGGCGGTGGAATCCTCGGCATAGTCGAGATCGAGCACAGGCTCGTTCTTGTAGATGCCGCAGGAGACGGCGGCGACATGGCCGAGAAGGACGTCGTGGCGCTTCACCATCGAGCGCTCCTCCATCCACTTCAAACACTCGGACAGCGCCACGAAGCCGCCGGTGATCGCGGCGGTGCGCGTGCCGCCATCGGCCTGCAGCACGTCGCAGTCGACGGTGATCTGGCGCTCGCCGAGCGCCTGCAGATCGACGATGGAGCGCAGCGAACGGCCGATCAGCCGCTGGATCTCCTGGGTGCGGCCGGACTGCTTGCCCTGGGCCGCCTCGCGGCGCATCCGGTCCCCGGTGGCGCGGGGCAGCATGCCATATTCGGCCGTCACCCAGCCCTTGCCGGTGTTCTTCAGAAACGGCGGCACGCGCTCTTCGAGGCTTGCCATGCACAGAACTTCGGTATTGCCGAATCTGACGAGGCAGGAGCCCTCGGCATGGCGCGAGACGCCGGTATCCATCGAGACGTCGCGCATGGCGTCATTGGGGCGTTTGGAAGGGCGCATGGCGGATGTCTCGCTTTTGCTTCGAATTGTCATGGTTAATGGCGTGTTATTGCGCCGGGCTTGTATCGGGAAAGGGCGCTGCGCGCAAAGGGTTCGGCGGTGCGAAGCGCAAGCGATTTCAGCGGGGGCGTCATCGTGGGCGCAGTGCCGCCTGTCCCGCTGCGAGGGACGCAAGCTGAAGCGCTGCCCCCTCCACCTCGTCATCCCGGGCTTGACCCGGGATCCATGCCTCTGCCGATCCGCTATAAAGTCGTTTTCAGGAAGTTTTGGCGGCCGGTTCCGACTGAAAAGACGGAGAGAGGGACCCGTTCAACAACGGATTATCGCTTCGCCGCCGAGGAATGGATCCCGGGTCAGGCCCGGGATGACGAGCCGGGTGGCGATCGCGTTGCTGGCAATTTGGCGAGATCGAGGGGATAGCGTTGCCGGCGTCAATCGCGGGTGCTTTGCCGCCACCTGCGTTGCCCTGCTGCGGTTGCGACCATATGGTCGGCAGGCGACAATTCTGGAAATAGTGCCATGGCTCTTCAGGAAGAGGCTCGGATTTCGGCAGACGCGTTTCTTGCGTGGGCCGCAACCCGGGAAGAGCGGTTCGAACTCGTCGACGGCCGTATCGTCCGGATGATGACCGGCGCCAAGCAAAGCCACAACGTCGTCACCGCCAACATCGTAGCGGCGCTCCTGCCGCAGGCGCGGCGAGGCGGCTGCCGCACCACCGCCAGCGATACGGCCGTGAGAACCTCGGCCGCCGGAATCCGCTATCCTGATGTCGTGGTCGATTGCGGACCGTCCGACCCGGACGCGATCGAGGCGTCGTGCCCGGCGATGGTGGTGGAAGTGGCCTCTCCGGGCACCTCGGCGATCGATGCCACCGACAAGCTCGACGAATACCAGTCGCACCCGGATGTCCGGCTCATCCTGTTCGTCGATCCCGACGTCCTGTCTCTCAAGCTCTACAGACGGGATATTGAGGGCAGGTGGCGCGTCGAGAAGTATGGCGTCCTGGATGAGACCATTCCGCTTCCCGAGATCGGCGGATCGCTGGCCGTCGCCGAGATCTATGCGACGCTCGATCCCGCGCCGGGCCCGTCGCTGCGGCTGGTTGACGGGCCGACGCCCCGCTGAGCAGTCCGCGTTTGCTGCCGGATCACGCCTCAAAACGGTACGACCCGTTCTTTTGCGCCGCAAAATCCGCTTGCTCTCGGCTTCCAGCCGACTAACCTCTCGGCAAAACAGCGTAACAACAGGACAGGACTGCCAATGACCGACGTGATCGTTCTCGGCGCCGGCATGGCGGGGGTCGGCGCCGCGCTGGCGTTGCAGGCGCAGGGCAAGGACGTCGTGATCGTCGATCGCAAGGCGAGCTTTGCAGGCGAGGCGAGTTACGGCAATGCGGGGATCATTCAGGCGGAGGCGGTCGAGCCCTATGCCATGCCGACGGATATTCCTTCTCTGCTGGCCATCGCCCTGAAGCGCACCAACGACGTCGAGTGGCATGTCGAGCCCATCCTGGCCGAGCTGCGCAGCCTTCTTGCCTATTTCCGCAATTCCCAGCCCGGCCGGCTGAAGACCATCTCCGCGACATACGGCAAGCTGATCCGCCGCTCGCGCGAGGATCATGCCCCCCTGATCGAGGCGGCCGGAGCCGACGCACTGATCCGCAGGGACGGCTTCCATCAGGCCTACCGGGACGGGGCGAAGCTCGCGGCGGCGGTAAAAAAGGCCGAACGGATCAACGAGGTTTTCGGTGTCGGCTTCACCGCGCTCGACGGCGAGAGGCTGATGGCGGCCGAGCCGGCTCTGAAGCCCGGCTTTGCCGGCGCAATCCACTGGACCGATTCCTGGTGCTGCTCCAGCCCCGGCGATCTGACGCGCGCTTATGGCGAACTTTTCCTGAAGCGCGGTGGCAAGCTGCTCGATGGCGATGCCGAGACGCTGGCACAGGACAAGACCGGCTGGCGGATCGACACCCATGACGGCGTGATCACCGCGAAGGACGCTCTGATCTGCCTCGGCGCTTGGTCTCCCAAGCTGTTGACGCGTTTCGGCTACAAGATCCCGATGGTGCGCAAGCGCGGCTATCATCAGCATTTCCAGAACAACCCGCTCGACAAGCCGCTGATGGACGCTTCCGTCGGCGCGGTGTTCGTGCCGATGAAAGCGGGGATGCGCATCACCACCGGCGCCGAGCTGACGGCCATGCAGGCGACGCAGAACCTTCGCCAGCTGCACGAGGCGGAAGAGGGAGCCCGTAAGGTGCTGGATTTTGGCGGCCCGGTGGAGAACCGCCCCTGGCATGGCACGCGGCCCTGCATGCCGGACATGCTGCCAGTCGTCGGCAAAGCCCCCAGGCATGACGGGCTCTGGTTCGATTTCGGCCATGGCCATCAGGGGTTCACGCTCGGACCGACGACCGGCGTGCTGCTGGCCGATCTGATGGCGGGAAGAGCTGATCCGGTGATGGAAGCCTTGTCTCCAGCACGTCTGTCCTGACCTTGGCAGGGCGCAAACGCAGCGCGGCGGGCGCAGCGACGATCGGGCGCGTCTTTCATCCGTCGCGCCGCATCCCTATAGTATGACCATGTTTCACCCCGGCCTTTTGGGTTTTTGATGTCCGTCAGTGACCTGGCCAGAATTCAGGTTCCACCGCTCGACGATCGCGGCCGCGAGATCTTCCGGCTGATCGTCGAGAGCTATCTCGATCAGGGCGAGCCGGTTGGTTCGCGCATGCTGTCGAAGCTTTTGACCTCGTCGCTGTCGCCGGCCTCGGTGCGAAACGTGATGAGCGATCTCGAAGCGCTCGGGCTGATCTATTCGCCGCATGTCTCGGCCGGTCGGATGCCGACCGAGATCGGTCTCCGGTTTTTCGTCGACGCCTTTCTGGAAGTCGGCGATCTCGCCGCCTCCGAACGTGACGAGATCGAGGAGAAGGTGCGGCTCGTCGGCGACGGGCGCGGGGTGGAAAACCTTCTCACCGAAGCGAGCAATCTTCTGTCCGGCCTGTCGCGCGGCGCCGGCATCGTGGTGACGACGAAGTCCGACCTTCGCCTCAAGCATGTCGAGTTCATCCGGCTGGAGCCCACCAAGGGTCTCGCCGTTCTCGTCGGCGAAAACGGCGAGGTGGAAAACCGCATCTTCGACCTGCCGGCCGGCGTCACCGCATCGCAGCTCGTCGAGGCGGCGAATTTCCTCAACGCCCATGTGGTGGGCCGGACGCTCGGCGAGGCGCAGGCGCGAATCGCCGCTTTGAAGGACGAGACGTCGAGCGCGCTCGACCTTCTGTCCCAGGCACTGGTCGACCAGGGCCTCGCGATCTGGTCCGGCGCCTCTGCGGGACAGCCGGCGCAGTTGATCGTGCGCGGCAGGGCGAATCTTCTGGAAAACATTTCCGCATCCGAGGACATCGAACGGCTGCGCCTTCTCTTCGACGACCTCGAGACCAAGAACGGCATGATCGAGCTGCTCGGCCTTGCGGAAGCCGGCAATGGCGTCAGGATCTTCATCGGATCGGAGAACAAGCTGTTTTCCCTGTCCGGCTCCTCGCTCATCGTCGCGCCCTACAAGGGCGGAGGCGGCACCGAGAGCGTCGTCGGCGCGGTCGGCGTCATCGGGCCGACGCGGCTGAATTATCGCCGCGTCGTTCCCATGGTCGACTATACGGCTCGGATCGTATCGAGGCTCCTTCAGAACAGGTCCGGCGACGGCGAGGCTTGATTTCTTGGGCATTCAATTCGATATCCCGCTGCGATAACGCATTTGCGCAAAGGCTCGGCGCCGCGGTTCCTGAAAGGGACAGCGGCCGTGTCTTTCGTGCGGCTGACAACCGGCGCCGGTAACCGACAGGTCACAAGGCGCCCTTAAGACGAACGGGACGAAGGAGGGATGATGAGCGAGACCGGCAGGAATGAGGGCGAGAGCCACGAGACCGAAGCCACCGAGAACGCCGCCGCCGAGAGCGACGCCGCCTCCGGCACGGCCACGGCGCAGGCCTCGCACTGGGGCGCGGGGGCCGCGGCCTATGAAGAGGCGGCCGGCGATGCCGGGGAGATGGATGAAGGCATCGACCCCGAGCGGGTCGCCGCGCTGGAAGCCGAAAATGCCGACGTCAAGGACCGCCTGTTGCGGCTTGCCGCCGACATGGAGAATCTGCGCCGGCGCACCGAGCGCGAGATCAAGGACGCCCGTACCTATGCGGTGACAGGCTTTGCGCGCGAGATGCTGTCGGTCGCCGACAATCTTTCGCGGGCCCTCGACGCGGTGCCCGAAGAGCATCGCTCGGACGAGTCCTCCGGCCTCAAGGCGCTGATCGAAGGCGTCGAGATGACCGAGAAAGGCCTGATTTCGACGCTTGAGAAGCATGGCGTCCGCAAGCTCGATCCGGAAGGCCAGCGCTTCGATCCGAACTTCCATCAGGCGATGTTCGAAATCCCCAATCCGAACGTGCCCAACGGCACGGTGCTGCAGGTCGTTCAGGCCGGCTACGCGATCGGGGAACGGGTTTTGCGGCCGGCCATGGTCGGCGTTTCCAAGGGCGGTCCGAAAGCGGGTGCGGCCGAGGCCAAGCCGGCGGACGCGACGGCAGAGCAGGGCGGCGCCTGATCGTCTCCATCACGGCAGCGCCAGACCCGTCTAGCGGCTCGTGAGAACGCGACGACGGGTATTCTTCCGAAAAAAAAACGGCGCAATCGCCCCAGTCCCCTCATCCTGAGGCGCCGCCGCAGGCGGCTTCGAAGGGCGAGGCGGAGCGCTGTCGGCGGATACCTCGCAGACCCAGCCACCACAAAAGCGGACAATCGCTTTGGCTGTGAGGCCTCGCCCTTCGAGGCCCGACCGCTCTGCGCGCGGCCGGGCACCTCAGGATGAGGTCACGGGGAAAGTTGGCGTCTTCGAAAAGGTGGCGAAGTTTATGCGCCGCCTTCGAGCGCCGTGCGTCCGAATGGACGCACAAAGGACGCTCTAACTTATCGAATCACCGCATCGTGCTTTCCGAAAATCGATTTCGATTTTCGGGCCGATGCTGTAGCCCGTCATCCCCGTTACCATCCCCACCTTATCCACATTTCCAGAAGGCGACGTCGTGGTTGGCGGTCAGCCGCTCGTTTCCTTTGTGGCGAATCGCGCCTTGGTGTAGGTCATGCACTTTCGTGCGATCATGACGACGAGGGGTGCTACGGCGATGGCGGAGCCTGCGCGCAAATTCGAGGAAGAGGCGGCGCTCTATCGCGAGGCGCCCAACAACATCGAGGCCGAGCAGGCGCTGATCGGCGCGATTCTCGTCAACAACGACGCCTATTACGTTGTCCACGACTTCCTGAAGCCCGATCACTTCTTCGAGCCGATCCACAAGGAGATCTTCGAAAAGACCTCGGAGATGATCCGGATGGGCAAGATCGCCAATCCGGTGACGATCAAGACCTTCCTCGCCGCCAAGGACAAGATCGGCGACATGACAGTCGCCCAGTATCTGGCGCGGCTGACGGCCGAAGCGACGACGATCATCAACACCCTCGACTACGGCCGCGCGGTCTATGATCTGGCGCTGCGCCGCTCGCTGATTGGCATCGGCGAGGAAATGGTGAACCTCGCCTTCGACGCGCCGCTCGACATGGAGCCGAAGGTGCAGATCGAGGAGGCCGAGCGCCGGCTCTTCTCCCTCGCCGAGACGGGCCGTTACGACGGCGGCTTCCAGTCCTTCACCGATGCGGTCACCGCCGCGGTGCATATGGCGACGGCGGCCAAGGACCGCGATGGCGGGCTGTCGGGCATCTCGACCGGGATCATGGCGATGGACCGGCTGCTCGGCGGATTGCAGCCGTCGGATCTGATCATCCTCGCCGGCCGTCCCGCGATGGGCAAGACCTCGCTCGCCACCAATATCGCCTTCAACATCGCCGCCGCCTACGAGCCGGCCGACCAGTCCGACGGTACCTACAAGGCCAAGAACGGTGGTGTCGTCGGTTTCTTTTCGCTCGAAATGTCGGCCGAGCAGCTGGCGACCCGCATCATTTCCGAGCAGACCGAGATCTCCTCATCGAAGATCCGCCGCGGTCAGATCAACGACCAGGAGCTGACCAAGCTGATCGGCTGTTCGGAGATGATGCAGCGCCTGCCGCTCTATATCGACCAGACCGGTGGCATTTCGATCGCCCAGCTTGCGGCCCGTGCCCGCCGGCTGAAGCGTCAACGCGGGCTCGACATGATGGTGATCGACTACGTCCAGCTGATGCAGGGCTCGTCCAAGGCCTCGGCCCAGAATCGCGTCCAGGAGATCACCGAGATCACCACCGGCCTGAAGGCTCTTGCGAAAGAGCTCGCCGTCCCGATCATCGCCCTGTCGCAGCTCTCGCGTCAGGTCGAATCGCGCGAGGACAAGCGCCCGCAGCTTTCGGACTTGCGCGAATCCGGCTCGATCGAGCAGGACGCCGACGTCGTCATGTTCGTCTATCGTGACGAATACTACCTCGCCAATCGCGAGCCCAAGCCCGGCACCGACGAGCATCTGAAATGGGAGCAGGCGCTGAACGACGCCAGAGGCAAGGCCGAGGTGATCATCGCCAAGCAGCGCCACGGCCCGACCGCCACCGTGCCGCTCGCCTTCCAGGCCGAGTTCACCCGCTTCGGCGACCTCGCCGACGAGGACTATCTGCCGGAACGGTTCGAGTAGGCGGTTCGCGTCACATTAGGCCTGATCCGAAAGGATATGTCGCACCGTCATGGTGACGCGGCGTGGAGGCCGTGTCCGGCCATGCTGGGCACGACTGCCGAGATGCGACTGCCGGAAACAACCCGAGGCCGTAGCCCCGGCGGCGATATGCCGTACGACAGCCGGCCGGTCCGATGCAGATGCCTGGCCGTCACCGGGTGTCCCGAACGGCCGTTTTGTATTTGGATCCCGCGGCTTGCCCGTACTGTTGCAATTTTGAAGCAGTGCGAAGTTTTAAAAAATCACTTCATCGACCTGCCCTGTGGTTAGCACGCGTGGCGTGCGGCAGTGCATCCTCCTTGATGCCGCAGGGGCGGAATACGCACGCAGACGTTGGGGACCGTGCCGATAATAACTTTAACAGAACGTCACATAAGCTTAGATTCTTGGTTGGGAGCCCGAAGACGCTTTTCCGTTGCGAAAGGCAGCCTGCACAACCTCATTCGTTAACGCCAGTTAACCTCAATGTTTTTGATAAAAACTTTCTTCGCTCAAATATAATTCTTCAAAATTGCGCTGTAATAAAATGTATTGTCGGGCCATGCAATCGATCGTCTGCATGCATTCATTTGATCGTTCAAATATGTTGGCGTACGGATAAATAGTCGTTCGAAGACAAGCGCTTTCGTACATTCTGATTTCGGAGAGCAGCGCGACGAATTCGACGCGACGGCGCGTTCGGTAAGTATACGTAGGCGCCTAAACATCAGGCCAAATGGTCTTCGTGCGGCGGTTGGATGGCCGCCGGGATTAGTCCAAAAGGGGAACCACATGAAATACGGTATCGTATGTGCAGCCGCCATAACGTCTCTTGGCTTGGGCGTCGCCCCGGCGATGGCACAGACCGCAACCGACACCATGGGTGTCAGCCTGACGGTCACTTCGGAATGCACTGTCGCATCGGGCGATCTCAGCTTCGGATCGACCGGCCTGATCGACAGCGCCATCGATGCCGAGGGAACGGTCACCGTGACCTGCACGCAGGCCTCGCCGTTCCAGCTCGGCTTGAGTGCCGGCACGACGACGGGAGCCACCGTCTCCCAGCGTCTGCTCACCGACGGCACCAACACTGTGGATTACAATCTCTATCAGGACTCGGCTCACGCAACGGTCTGGGGCGACACCCAGGGCACCAACACCGTCTATGTCAGCTCGGCCGCCGGTAGCAGCGGCGACGCCCTGACGGTCTACGGCGAGGTGGCCACCGGCCAGAACGTTCCCGCCGGCAGCTACAGCGACACGATCACCGCGACTGTCTGGTACGGTGACAGCATCACCGGTGAAGACTGATCGCAGCATGGGGTTTCGACGCTTTAGCCTGGCCGTCGGCATCGCAGTGTCCCTGATGCTGGCCGTCGGTTCCGGCAACGCGGCGAGCCTGCGCGTCTCGCCGATCAGCCTCGACCTGCCGCATGGCACGAAGGCTTCGTCGGTCCGGGTCTGGAACAACGACCGCCAGCCGGTCACGGTGCAGGCGCGGATCTTCCGCTGGACCCGCAAGGGCGGCAAGGACATCTTGTCGCCGACGCGGGATGTCGTTGTCAGTCCGCCGATCGCCACGCTCGCACCGGGGGCGGAGAATGTGATCCGCATCGTGCGGACGAGCAACCGGCCCGTGGAGGGGCGCGAGGCCTATCGCCTGATCGTCGACCAGATCCCCGACAGGTCCCACGACCGGCCGGGAACGGTTCGCATCCTCGTTCGCCATGCGATTGCCGTCATCTTCAAATGACAGAGCGGCGGCCAGCCTCGTGCTGTCCGCCGCCCTGCTTCTGTCGGCGGCGGGGCTGGCCGATGCGACCGGCCTCGACATGTCGGTTCTCGACACGCCGGGGCCGGCGGCTCCTGCTGCCGGGACGTTGGCGCCGGTCGATCTGCAGCTCGAGGTCTTCGTTAACGGGGCGCCGACCGGCTTGGTCGCGGAGGTCCACGAAGAGCCGGACGGCACGTTGACCATGGATCGGGACCAGCTCGGCAATGTCGGGATTCGGCCCGAGCCGTCGGCGGCGATGGCCGACGGCCGCATCGCGCTGGCGCGGCTGGCCGGTGTCGTCGTCGACTTCGACCCTTCGGCACAGACCCTGTCGTTCACAGCGCCGGATTCGGCAAGGCTGCCGAAGCAACTTTCGGGTCGAGCGGCCCGCATCGACCCGCTCGACGCCGGCGACCCGCGCAATGCCGTCGTCAGCAGTCCCGGCGCCGTCCTGAACTATACGCTCAATGCGAACACCACATACGGGTTCGACAACCACGAGTTCGTCTATGACGGCATTTCAGGCAGCTTCGACGGGCGGGCCTTCGGGGCGCTGGGGGTGGCCGAGCAGTCCTATCTCCTGGCGAGGGGCGAACTCCGGCGCCTGAATTCCTCCTGGTCCTATTCGGATCCGCAGTCGCTGCGGCGCTACGTCGCCGGTGATCTCATCACCGGAGGCTTGAGCTGGACGCGGCCGACCCGGCTCCTCGGCTTTCAGGTGCAGCGCAATTTCGGCCTCCGGTCCGGTCTCGTCACCATTCCGATCCCCAGCGTCGCGGGGACCGCCGCGGTGCCCTCGACCGCAGAGGTCTTCGTCGACAACTCCCGCCGTTTTTCACAGAAGGTCGATGCGGGACCATTCGAGATCGATGACCTTCCGATCATCACCGGGGCAGGGACGGCCCGGCTGGTCGTCCGTGATGAAAACGGCAACGAGACGGTGACGGAGAGCGACTACTTCGTCTCGGACCGGCTGCTGCGCGCCGGCCTTGTCGACTATTCCGCCGAGATCGGCGTGCCGCGGACCGGCTTCGGCACCGATTACGACCGCTACGATGCCGATCCTTACGGTTCGGCGAGCCTGCGCTGGGGCGCAAGCGACCGGCTGACGCTGGAAGGCCACGGCGAGTTCGGAGCCGATCTCGCAGAGGCCGGCATCGGCCTCTCCGCGCCGCTCGGTGCCTGGGGCGCCGGATCGGTCGCCGGGGCAGCCAGTTCCAGCGCCCTCGGCACAGGCTTTCTCCTCGACGCTTCCGCCGAGACGCAGTTGGGGCACTTCAAGCTGCGCGGACATGTCCAACGCAGCTTCGGCGATTTCGCGGACATCGCCGCCGTCTCCGCCTGCGACTGCGGTGACGACGACCATGACGACCATGACGACGGCCTGGATTTTTCCGGCGGGGTGGCCCGAGCCATCGACCAGGTCACCTTGTCCTTTCCTGCGGCGAAAGGCAGCGTCAGCCTGAGCTACACGGCTGTGACCGAGAGCGATGGCGAGAGCGGCAAGATCGCCAGCCTGTCCTTCGGCCGCCCGCTGTTCGGGGGCTCCTTCACGGCGACGGCTTCCGCCGACCTCCAAGACGGAGGGCTCAGCGCCTTCACCAGTTTCTCCATGCCGATCGGTGGCGGCACGACGGCGAGCAGCACGGCCTATGGCAGCGACCCCGCCAGCGGCGTATCGATCGCCCTCAGCCACCCGGGCAAGGACGAGGTCGGCAATGTCGCCTGGCAGATTCAGGCGCAAACCGGCGACACCACCCGCGCCAACGCCAGTGCCGGGGTCAGGACCGGCATTGGCGAGATGCGCGGCCAAGTGCGCCAGTCCGGGTCCGCGACCTGGGCGAATGCCAGCGTGTCGGGGGCGGTGGCGGTGCTCGACGACAGCGTCTTTCTCGCCGATCCGATCGACGACGCCTTCGCGGTTGTCGATGCCGGCGGGCCGGGCGTGACGGTGCTTCGCGAGAACCGCCCGGTCGGCATCACCGGCGCCAACGGCAAGCTCTTGGTGACCGACCTTCGTTCCTACGAGCGCAACCGCCTCGGCATCGATCCCACCGGAATGCCCCTCGACGCTGATGTCGAAAGGACCAGGGCGACGATCATCCCGGCCGACCGGAGCGGCGGCGTCGTCACCTTCGGCCGCCAGGCTGCGGGGGGAGCCGCACTGGTCAGCTTCCGCGACGGGGCCGGCGCGTTTCTGCCGGTCGGCACGACCGGCAGCGTTTCCGAGAGTGGCGACGACGAACCCTTCGTCGTCGGCTATGACGGCCAGGCCTACGTCAAGGGACTGACCAGCGAGAACCTAGTGGTGCTCCACCTTCCCGACGAAACGACCTGCCACGCCACCTTCGGCTACCGCCCGGCGGACGGCGACCAGGTGGTGATTTCCGACATTCCCTGCCTCGCGCAATGAGGGCACGCATGCGTCTGATTTTGGTTTCCGCCCTCGGGGCGTTCGTCCTTCTCCTCGCCTCGGCGGTGATGCCGGTGCGCCCGGCCGCCGCCGCGACCTGCTCGGTCACCGGCGGGACGTTGGCTTTCGGTGCGGTCGATACGCTCGCGGCCTCGCCGACATCCGCCGACGGCGATCTGTCGATCAGCTGCAGCGACGCCAGCGCCGCCTCCGTCAGGGTCTGCGTCGGTCTGGGGGCGGGAACGGGCGGGAGCGATGCCGGCTACCGGCTCTTGTCCAACGGCGATACGACGCTCTCCTACGGGCTCTATGCCGACTCCGGATTGACGACGGGATGGGGCGCGAACGACGCGGCGGGCCTCGGAGAGCCGCAAGGCGTGACACTTGCCACCTCCGACGGCTCGGCTTCGGCCGAGATGACGGTCTATGGCCGGGTGCCGGGAAGCCAGACCAGCGCCTCGACCGGAGCCTACAGCTCCCTCGTCACGGTGACGCTCGCCTATGCCGAAGGCAGCGACCTCGATTGCGCCTCGCCCGCTTCCGCGAGCACTGCCACGGGTAGCCTGACAGTCTCGGCCAACGTCGCCGCAAACTGCCTCGTCGTTGCGCAGGACCTCGACTTCGGAACGGCAGGGCTCATCGACGCGGACATTTCGGCCGAGGCCGACCTCGACGTCACCTGCACGCCGGGCGCCAGCTATGCCATCGCGATGGGGGCGGGACTCTATTCTGATGGAAGCACCCGGCGCATGCGATCGACGGCGGGCGATTATGTGTCCTACGGGCTTTATAACGACAGCGGTGGAGCCGTCGCCTGGGGTGATGGCACGAGTTCCGATACGCTTGGGGGAACGGGTGTCGGCGAGGAGACCGTACCGGTCTATGGCATCGTTCCACCGCAGTCGGCGGCGCCGGGAAACTATTCCGACACCGTGGTGGTGACGATCACCTACCAGTAGCGTCTCCCGCCCTGCGGGCTCCGTAGCGCGTTCACCAGAAAATTTGCGTTGCTGCGGATTGGCGGGGCGCGGCGATTGTCTGATAGGTTCCGCGCGGACCGGGTGGGGGGCCGGACCGGTTGGCCTTGAAGACGAGAAAGCAATCATGCCCGCAGCGCGTTCGAGCGAATCCGTTTCTCCCACGTCCCGCATGCCGTGGGTCACCATCGACACTGAAGCCCTCAAGGCCAATTGGCGCACCCTCGATGCCCTCAGCGGCAGGGCCCGCACCGGCGCTGCGGTGAAGGCTGACGGCTACGGCCTCGGTGCAACCCGCGTCGCAAAGGCGCTGTTCGAAGCGGGCTGCCGGGACTTTTTCGTCGCCTGGGTGGAAGAGGGCGTCTCGCTCCGCGAAGGTCTCAATGCGGCAGGATATGGCGACGCGCGGATCTATGTCCTCCAGGGCGTGTACCTTGCAGATGTCCCCGCCTGCCTCGCCGCCCGGCTGATCCCGGTCCTGTCCAATCTCGCCGAGATCGCGAACTGGTGCGAAGGGCTGGAGCGGGCGGACGCCCGAGCCGCCGCAGCCCTGCAGTTCGAGACCGGGATGAACCGCCTCGGCATCGATGCCGGCGAACTTTCGATCGTCAAGGCGGCAATAGCAGGTGGCACCCTCGATGTCCGTCTGATCATGAGCCATCTTGCCAGCGCCGACGAAGGCACCGTGCAGCGCAAGGCCCAGCACGCCGAATTCCTCGCTCTCACCGAAGCCTTCCCCGGCATCGAGCGCTCGCTGTCCAACTCGGCCGGCAGCTTTCTCGGTCCGGACTTCGCCTTCGACCTCGTGCGCCCCGGCATCGCGCTCTATGGCGGCCGCGCCGGCGAACCATCCGACGGCCAGCTGAAACCCGTCGCGACCCTCACTGCGGCCGTCCTGCAGGTGCGCACCGCCAAGGCCGGCGAAGCCGCCGGCTACGGCGCGGCGGCCAAGCTTTCCCGCGACACCCGCATCGCCACCGTCGGCCTCGGCTATGCCGACGGCTATCTGCGCGCCGCCTCCGGGGCAGGCGTCCCGCTCCGCGAGACGCGGCCGGGGGCCATGGCTTTCGTCGCCGGCCATCACGTGCCGGTGCTAGGCCGCGTGTCGATGGACCTGACGCTGCTCGACGTCACGGAGGTTCCGGCCGATCTGGTCGAACCGGGAGTGCGGGCGGAGTTTTTCGGGCCGAACGTCGCGATCGACGACGTCGCGGACGCGGCGGGGACGATCGCGTATGAGTTGTTGACGGGTTTGGGGAGGCGTGTAGCAAGAATGGCCGTTAAGGACCTCGACTATTTCAATAGATTGGAATGAGCGCTGGGCGTGATTAATTTTACACCTTTTCTTTCGCCAGCCTTAACTATAATTTTTGCTGACAACAATTGCCCATCCGGGCCGATAGTTTTGACTTCATAATTACCACTAGGGATATAGTCGAACTGAAAATAACCTTTGTTGTTCGTGACGACTTCTTTGCACTCACCTTTATCTGTGCATATCTTGATCGATTGGTCTGATATAGGAACTTCGGATTCTATACTTTCAGCTTCGGCGAAATCGTATAGGCTTGCGTGATGCCCTCTCGAAATTATTTTCGCGCGTTCCTCTGGATCGAGAACGTCCATCGAAACAAGTTGGCCGAAAACGCCTTCAGCGTTCGCAAAAGACGAAAATAATAGCGTCGACGAAAAAATCGCTACGCGGGGATATAAAAAATTGATCATTTTTCTCACTGCTCGGTTGAAAGCACAATTACGGCGTCTAATGTTTCAGACGGGCTAGGATCTAACGTCATAGTTTCAAAATTTACCAGTTTAAGTCTCTCGTCATATTTCCCATCTTGTAAAGCTATATTTATAGTATTATGATCTGGATATGAGATGACAAAGTGTGTAAAGAACCAAGGAGATGAATTCTTAGCATCTATCTTCTTTGGGATGGACGCATTCCACTTGATTTGACTTGCTCCAGAAAAACCCTCTTGGTCCCATTTTCTGGGTGTTATTCCAATTTTAAACTGTCGAAGATCTATATTGCTATGAGGGATGCCCGCAATCTTTACATTTCCTTGCATCTCAACCATCTCATATCTTGGCGCGCTTATTTCCATCGGGCGCATAAAATTTATTACGATCAGCAGTATTGTAAGATATCCCGCGGCGCCTCCTCCTAGCTTAAACCGGATATTGTGAAGATTTCCGTTTACATTACCGCTACTCGGCAGAGTCTTGTACAGAAGATATGCCGGTGCAATGGGCAGGAGCACTGTCAATGTCAGCGAAATCAGATCAATGAGCGCGTTCATGTGAGATTCTCGCTATATTTCCTTACGTAAGAAAACATTGAGAGCGCGCTGCGTCAACCCAAATGCAATTTATAATCGTCATTTCCAATTGGCGTGCTGCCCTTCCGTCCCCGCCCGCCATCCGCTAATCCCGCCTCATGGCCAAAACCAAGCTCACCTTCATCTGCCAGGCCTGCGGCGCGGTCTACACGCGCTGGCAGGGCAAGTGCGACGCCTGCGGCGAGTGGAACACCATCGTCGAGGAGAACGCCTCGGGCGGCATCGGCGGCGGGCCGCAGCGGGGCTCCAAGCGCAAGGGTCGGCCCTCTGCGCTGCTGCCGCTGTCGGGCGAGATCGAGGAGGCACCGCGGATCATATCCGGCATCGCCGAGCTCGATCGCGCCACGGGCGGCGGCATCGTGCGGGGCTCGGCGATCCTGATTGGTGGCGATCCCGGCATCGGCAAGTCGACGCTTCTGATGCAGGCGGCGGCGGCGCTGGCGCGGCGCGGCAGTTCGGTCGTCTATGTCTCGGGCGAGGAGGCAGTGGCGCAGGTGCGGCTGAGGGCCCAGCGGCTGAAGGCGGCCGATACCGACGTCCAGCTGATGGCCGAGACCAATGTGGAGGACATCCTCGCGACGCTCGCCGAGGCCAAGCGTCCCGATCTGCTCATCATCGATTCGATCCAGACCCTGTGGTCCGACTTCGCCGAATCGGCGCCGGGGACCGTCACCCAAGTCCGCGCCGGCGTTCAGGCGCTGGTGAAATACGCCAAGTCTTCGGGCTCTGCCGTCATCCTCGTCGGCCATGTCACCAAGGACGGCCAGATCGCCGGCCCCCGCGTCGTCGAGCACATGGTCGACGCCGTGCTTTATTTCGAAGGCGAGGGCGGCCATCACTTCCGCATCCTCAGAACCGTGAAGAACCGCTTCGGCCCGACCGACGAGATCGGCGTCTTCGAGATGGGCGGGGAGGGCCTGCGCGAGGTCGCCAACCCGTCGGAGCTCTTTCTCGGCGAGCGCAACGCCAAATCGCCGGGCGCCGCCGTCTTTGCCGGAATGGAGGGCACGCGGCCCGTGCTGGTGGAGATCCAGGCGCTGGTCGCGCCGTCTGCGCTCGGCACGCCGCGCCGCGCCGTGGTCGGCTGGGACCAGCCGCGGCTCGCCATGGTGCTCGCCGTCCTCGACGCCCATTGCGGCGTCAGGCTCGGCCAGCACGACGTCTATCTCAATGTCGCCGGCGGGTTCCGCATCTCCGAGCCCGCCGCCGATTTGGCGGTGGCGGCCGCGCTGGTCTCCTCGCTGTCGGGCGCGCCTTTGCCGGCTGATGGCGTCTATTTCGGCGAGATCAGCCTTTCAGGCGCCGTCCGCCCCGTCGCCCATGCGACGCAGCGGCTCAAAGAGGCCGAGAAACTCGGCTTTGCCAGCGCCGTTCTGCCGGTGGCGAGCGCGGATCTGCCGAAATCGACAGGCATGAGCGTTGCCGAGGTCGAGGCGCTGCCCGATCTCGTCGCAAGGGTCGCTTCCGGGGTGATCGCGCGGGCCGGCGGAGAGGTCGGTGAAGAGGCCGGCGAATGGGATTGATCGCCCGCGTGAATCCGCGCCCTTAATTCTTTCCTGAATCTTTTAGTGAAAATCCCGTCGCAAAACGGTAATGGGGTGTCGCGCGCTCAGCGCGACTGAGCCAATCCTCGCAAGGTTCCGAAGGCGTAATTCATGCCCGTCACTCTCCTCGACGCGATTCTCGTTGCGATCATGCTGGTTTCCGCGCTCCTTGCGATGGTGCGCGGTTTCTCACGCGAGGTTCTGTCGATCGTCGCCTGGGCTGTCGCGGCGATCGTCGCTTTCCTGTTCTATGCCGACCTCACGCCCTATGCCGAACAGTACATCTCCTCGCGCACGGTCGCGATGGCGGCATCGGCGGCGGCGATCTTCATCGTCACCCTGATCATCGTCTCCTTCATCACGCTGAAGATCGCCGATTTCATCATCGACAGCCGGATCGGCGCGTTGGACCGGGTGCTCGGCTTCATCTTCGGCGCGGTGCGCGGCCTGCTGCTCGTCGTCGTGGCCATGTTGTTCTTCAACTGGCTGGCGCCCGAAAACCAGCCGACCTGGATCGCCAACGCCGCATCGAAGCCCTATCTCGACGATCTCGGAAAGCAGCTCGTCGCGGCCCTTCCGGACAATCCCGAGGGCTTGGTCATGGATCAGATCAACAAGCTGAAAGACGGCGAAGGCGAGGCCGGCGAGGGAGCCGTGCCTTCCGGCGACGAACCGACATCGGTCGATGGCGTTATTCAGGGCGCCGAGCCGACGAGCCCTGAGCCTGACAGCGACAACGGCGCGGCAAATTGAGCGTTCAGAGCGTGAACGGGCCGTGCGGGACTTGCGACTCGCACCTTTCGCCCGCAGGCGCTATATGTCCGACATCCGAACACCAGCCAGCGGAATCTAAGTAAGCCATGGACGAGACGCCATTCGGCGACGACACGCTGCATGAAGAATGCGGCGTTTTCGGCATTTTCCACAGGGCGGACGCGGCCGCCGTCGTGACGCTGGGGCTGCACGCGCTGCAGCACCGGGGCCAGGAGGCGGCCGGGATCGTGTCGCATGACGGCACCCAGTTCCACGTCGAGCGACATGCCGGTCTGATCGGCGACACCTTCACGAAGGCGTCGGTTCTGGAGCGGCTGCCGGGGCAATCGGCGATCGGCCATACGCGCTACGCCACCACCGGCGGGGGCGGCCTTCGCAACGTTCAGCCCTTCTTTGCCGAGCTTTCGGCGGGCGGCTTTGCGGTCGCGCACAACGGCAACATCACCAATGCCATGACCGTTCAGCGCGAACTGCAGCGCCGCGGCTCGATCTTCTCGTCGACCTCCGACACCGAGACCATCCTGCATCTCGTGGCGACCAGCGGCGCGCGGGCCTTCGTCGACAAGCTGATCGACGCGCTGTCCCGGCTCGAGGGCGCCTTCTCGCTCGTCGGCCTGTCGGCCAATTTGCTGATTGGGGTGCGCGATCCGCTGGGCATCCGGCCGCTCGTTCTCGGGGAATTGGAGGGCTCGCTGATCCTCGCCTCCGAGACCTGCGCTCTCGACATCATCGGCGCTGACTTCATTCGCGACATCGAGCCGGGCGAAATGGTCGTCATTTCCGAGAGCGGCATCGAAAGTGTCTTTCCCTTCCAGGCCCGCCGGGCGCGCTTCTGCATCTTCGAATACGTCTATTTCGCCCGGCCCGATTCCAACGTCGAAGGCCGCAATGTCTATGACATCCGCAAGAAGATCGGCATGGAGCTCGCTCGCGAGAGCAATGTCGAGGCGGATCTGATCGTCCCGGTGCCCGATTCCGGCGTTCCCGCCGCGATCGGCTATTCCCAGGAAGCCGAGGTTCCCTTCGAGCTCGGGATCATCCGCAACCACTATGTCGGCCGTACCTTCATCCAGCCGAGCGACTCGATCCGCCACATGGGCGTCAAGCTGAAGCACAACGCCAATGCCGCGATGCTGAAGGGCAAGCGGGTGGTGCTCGTCGACGATTCGATCGTGCGGGGCACCACCAGTCAGAAGATCGTCCAGATGGTCCGCGATGCCGGCGCCAGCGAGGTGCATATGCGCATCGCCTCGCCGCCGACCTCGGCCTCCTGTTTCTACGGCGTCGACACGCCTGAAAAGGCCAAGCTCCTCGCATCGCGCATGACGATCCAGGAAATGGCCGATTTCATCCAGGTGGACTCGCTCGCCTTCCTGTCGATCGACGGGCTCTATCGCGCCTGCGGCGAGCCGGAGCGCTCGAAGATTTCTCCGCAGTTCTGCGACGCCTGCTTCACCGGCGATTATCCGACCTCGCTGACCGACCAGGACGGGGCGGACAATGTCCGCCAGCTGTCGCTGCTCGGCGGCGCGGGCTGAGCGGGCGAGGCGGGACGGGAAACGATCCAAGGGGAGGGCACGGCCATGACGAAACGGCTCGAGGGCAAGATCGCGCTGGTCACCGGCGCTTCGCGGGGCATTGGCTATCAGATCGCCAAGCAGATGGCGGCAGAGGGCGCCCACATCATCGCGCTCGCGCGCACCGTCGGCGGGCTGGAAGAGCTCGACGACGAGATCAAGTCGGCCGGCGGGACGACCACCCTCGTTCCCCTCGACCTCACAGACATGGGCGGTATCGACCGGCTCGGCGGCGCCATCAAGGAGCGCTGGGGCAAGCTCGACGTCATGGTCGCAAATGCGGGAATGCTCGGCGTCCTGTCGCCGATCGGCCATATCGAGGCGAAGGTGTTCGAAAAGACGATGGCCATCAACGTCACCTCGACCTGGCGCCTCATCCGCTCGGTCGATCCGCTGCTGCGCGCTTCTGATGCCGGCCGCGCCATCGTCATGTCCTCGGGCGCGGCCCATTCGGCCAAGGCCTACTGGTCGCTTTATGCCGCGACGAAGGCGGCCTGCGAGGCGATGGTCCGCTCTTGGGCGAACGAGACCGAGAACACCGCCCTTCGCATCAACGCCGTCAATCCCGGCGCGACGCGCACAAGAATGCGCGCGGAAGCGATGCCCGGCGAGGATCCGAAGTCGCTGCCGACGGCCCGCGAGGTGGCGGCGAAGATCGTGCCGCTGGCCTATGACGACGTGACGGAGACGGGGAAGATCTTCGACGTCAGGGAGAACCGGTTCCTGACCTATCAGAATCCGGCCTGAGGCTGCAGAGCCTATGAAGGCGCCGGCTCTGCCGCCGGTTCTACGCCCCCCGCTTCTGCAGGAGGGCGATGTCGTTAGGCTCGTTTCCCCCGCAAGTTTCGTGGACGAAGGCTATTTGGCACGGCTGTCTGGGATTCTGACATCGTGGAAACTCGAGGTTCAGCACGGCACGC
Organism: Jiella mangrovi; assembly: GCF_017815135.1. GTDB lineage: Bacteria > Pseudomonadota > Alphaproteobacteria > Rhizobiales > Rhizobiaceae > Jiella > Jiella mangrovi. The sequence goes on from NZ_JAGJCF010000005.1 coordinate 119,172, forward strand.
ATGTCCTTTGCCGGCACGGCTTTCTCGCCGGGACGGACGAGAAACGTCTCGCCGATCTGAACGATGCCTTCAACGATCCGACGGTGCGCGCCGTGATCGCCACACGAGGCGGCAAGGGCTCCTACCGCATTGCCGGAGACATCGATTTCGTGGCCCTCCGCCGCGACCCGAAATGGTTCGTCGGCTTCAGCGACAATACGATCCTGCATCTGGCGATGCAGCGCGACTGCGGGCTCGTCGGAGTTCACAGCGCGGTTTTCGGCATGGCGGAGAGCGCCAGCCACAAGGACGCCGCAGGCTCCGTTCGCGCCGCGCTGATGGAAACCGAGCCGCGGGTCGTCACGCGTTCCTCGGGCGAGCCGACCGCTGTGCTGACGACATCGGGGCAGATCGAGGGGCGCCTCGTCGGCGGCAATCTCGATCTCGTTGCGACGGCAGCCGGCTGGGCGTTGCCGTCTCTCAAGGAAGCGATCGTTCTTCTCGAGGCCGTCGGCAAGCATCCCGGAGAGGTCGACCGGATGCTGACGATGCTGCGCAAGGGCGGATGTTTCGACGGCGTCGCCGGCTTTGCGATCGGACGCTTCACCGGCTCCTCGCCGAAGGCCGAGGCGACGATCATCGCGCTTTTGACCGATCACCTTCGCCATATGGACGTGCCGGTGCTGGGTGGTCTGCCGATCGGTCACGGTGATGGCATGGAGGCCGTCAGGATTGGCGGTCCGGCGAGGCTCGACGCCGATGAGGGCAGGCTGATCGTCCTGTAGGAGGCCGCCGAGCAGACCCCAGGCTTTGGTTAAACGCGCCCGCCCCGATCGTGCCCACTTGACGCCAAACGAAAAGCCCGTGGCAGTGTCCCGCCCCGGGCTTTCGGTCTTGAGCATGATCGTTTCGTACGCCGTTTCAGCGTGCCCGGCGGCGCTCCACTGCCTGGAAGGCGAGCTTGGCATGGAATGCGCAATAGGGCGAGCCATCGCCCGAATGATCGCCGCAGAAATGAAAGTCCGGCGACAGCGGATCGCCGATCGGCCATTTGCAGGTCCGCTCGGTGAGTTGCACGAGCGAGAGCTTGCGCATCATCGGCACGATTTCCGCGCCCTTGCGCTCGAGCGGCTCCGGCGCTTCTTCCATATCTTCCTGGATCTCGACCTTGAGCGCCGTCGCCCCCATGGTCCGTGCGACGGGCCGGCTGTGCTGAACTGCCTGGGCGGCCACCGGCGTCGCGACGACGCGCGGCGCGGCCGCAACGACCTGCTCGGCGACGGCGACGGGCACCGGCTTTGCCTCGACCGCCGGCTTCATCCGCGATTCCAGCTTCAGGCGATGAACCTTGCCTATCACGGCATTGCGGCTGACGCCGCCGAGCTTTTCGGCGATCTGGCTGGCACTATGGCCTTCGGACCAGAGCTGACGCAGCATTTCGACGCGTTCGTCCGTCCAACCCATAAGGTGGCTCCTTTCGATAGAAGCGACGGCCGGAATCCGCTCACCCTCCGCGCAGCACGTGGCGCGAATGAGGATACAAGATGTATGGTGAGACTAGGTCCGCCGCTCGAAGTCTAGTATCTGGAGGGGAATTTACCGTATCTGCTGACTCGCTGACAAGAGTCGGTGACCCGTCAAACGCCCGTTCCGATGTTTTTCCCCAGCGAATATGGGGTTGCGGCGACGAAATTACACCTTCCCTTGATCCAGGCGCCTTCGGCAGTGCGAAAATCCCTCGGCCCTTGCCTCGCGCCATCACAGACGGCATGTTATACAGGCGCTTCCGAGATATCGGACCCGCATGCAAAGCCTGCCCTTCGGCAGGCTTTGACGTTTTCAGGAGCTTTCGCGAAGACCGATCGAACGGGCTCCCACAAGAGTTGAGCACATGAACCAGACGCCACAGGACAAATCGCCGCTCTACGAGACCTATGCACGCGCGCCGCTCGCTTTCGAGCGTGGCGAGGGCGTGTGGCTCGAGACGCGCGACGGGCGACGGTTCATGGATCTGGCCGGCGGCATCGCCGTCAACCTTCTCGGCCATGCGCATCCCCATCTCGTATCGGCCCTGACGGACCAGGCGCAAAAGCTCTGGCACACCTCGAACCTTTACGAGATCCCCGGGCAGCGCCGGCTGGCCGAGCGGCTTGCCGCTAACACTTTCGCGGACAGGGCCTTCTTCACCAATTCGGGCGCCGAGGCGCTGGAATGCGCGATCAAGACGGCGCGGCGCTATCACCATGTCTCCGGCCATCCGGAACGCTACCGGATCATCACCTTCGAAGGCGCTTTCCACGGCCGGACGCTGGCGACGATCGCCGCCGGGGGGCAGGCGAAGTATCTCGAAGGCTTCGGCCCCAAGGTCGAAGGGTTCGATCAGCTCGCCTTCGGCGACCACGAAGCGCTGCGTGAGGCGGCGGCCGGGCCCGAGGTGGCGGCGATCCTGATCGAGCCGATCCAGGGCGAGGGTGGTATCCGTTCCGTTCCGCCCCAGTGCCTCGTGGGCTTGCGCGAGCTCTGCGACGAGCACGGGCTGCTCCTGATCTATGACGAGGTTCAGACCGGCGTCGGACGCACGGGCCGCTTCTACTCCTATGAGCATTCCGGCGCCGCACCCGACATCATGGCCTCGGCCAAGGGGATCGGTGGCGGCTTTCCGATGGGCGTGTGCCTTGCCACCGACGAGGCGGCCAAGGGCATGACGCCGGGGACCCACGGCACGACCTATGGCGGCAATCCACTTGCCATGGCCGTCAGCAACGCCGTGCTCGACGTGGTCCTGGAGGATGGCTTCCTCAAGGAGGTTCGCCGCAAGGCCCTGTTCTTCAAGCAGTCGCTTGCTTCGCTCGCCGACCGCTATCCGGACGTGGTCGAGACGATCCGCGGCGAGGGATTGCTGATCGGCCTCAAGATGCAAGTGCCGAATTACGAGATGATCGGAGCGTTGCGCGCCGAGGGCGTCGTTGCGGCGCCTGCCGGCGACAACGTCGTGCGATTGCTGCCGCCGCTGATCATCACCGAGGACGAGATCCGCGCCGCCATGGAGCGCATCGAGGCGGCAGCTGCCGCACTATCGACGCCCGCGCAGCGCGCCAGTGCATGAGATGACGATGACACAGAATTCTACCGGAAACCCGCGGCATTTCCTCGATATCTCCGAGGTGGCGCAGACCGATCTCAGGCTGATCATCGAGGACGCCACGCGGCGCAAGCAGCTTCTGCCGGCGGGCGACAAGCCGCTTGCCGGCAAGATGCTTGCGATGATCTTCGACAAGCCGTCGACCCGCACGCGCGTCTCCTTCGACGTCGCGATGCGCCAGCTCGGCGGCGAGACGCTGTTTCTGTCCGGCGCCGAGATGCAGCTCGGCCGGTCCGAGACGATCGCCGATACGGCCCGCGTCCTGTCACGCTATGTCGATGCGATCATGATCCGCACGACGACGCATGATCGTCTTCTGGAAATGGCCGAATATGCCACCGTGCCGGTGATCAACGGCCTGACCGACGATACGCATCCGTGCCAGATCATGGCCGACCTGATGACCTTCGAGGAAAAGCGCGGCCCGGTGAAGGGCAAGGTCTTTGCCTGGACGGGCGACGGCAACAACGTGCTTGCCTCCTTTGCCGAGGCGTCCGCGCGTTTCGATTTCGAGCTGAGGATCGCGACGCCGCAGGGCTCGGACCTCGATGGCCGCTTCATCGAATGGGCGCGCGGCGAGGGCGCCAGTATCACCACCACCACCGATCCCCTGGAGGCGGTGTCCGGCGCGGATTGCGTCGTGACCGATACATGGGTGTCGATGGGCCGCGAGGACCGGGCGCGCGGACACAACGTCTTCATGCCCTATCAGGTCAATGAAAGGCTGATGGCGGCGGCCAAGCCCGAGGCCCTGTTCATGCATTGCCTGCCGGCGCATCGCGGCGAGGAAGTGACGGATGCGGTGATCGACGGACCGCAATCCGTCGTCTTTGACGAGGCCGAAAATCGGCTGCATGCGCAAAAGGCGATCCTTGCCTGGTGCTTTGGCGAGGCGACCGGCGGGCTCTCCTCCCATGGCTGAGAACGAGCGTATTCTCACCTCCGACGATCTCGCCGGGGACGATGCCGTCGTGCCCTTCGCGGTCGAGGCGCTGGATGCGCGGGGCCGCGGGGTCCAGCTCGGGCCGATGCTCGACCAGATCCTTGCCCGGCACGACTATCCCGAGCCGGTGTCGCGGCTGCTCGCCGAGATGATCGTCCTCACCGTGCTTCTGGGAACCTCGCTGAAGTTCGAGGGCAAGTTCATCGTTCAGACCCAGACCGACGGCCCGGTCGATCTTCTCGTCGTCGATTTCGCGACGCCTTCAAGCGTGCGTGCCTATGCGCGCTATGACGAGGAGGTCCTGGAACAGGCGGAAAAGAGCGGCGCGACGAGCTCGGAGGAGCTTCTGGGCCACGGCACCCTCGCGCTGACAGTCGATCAGGGCTCCTACTCCCAGCGCTATCAGGGCATCGTCGAACTCAACGGCGAGGGCATCGAGGCCGTCGCCGAGACCTATTTCCGCCAGTCCGAGCAGATCCCGACGACCGTGAAGCTCGCTGTCGCCAAGATTGCCCGGCGCGGCGACAACGGCTTCGTCGAGAGCTGGCGGGCCGGCGGCGTGATCGCCCAGTTCCTGCCGGAATCGCCCGATCGCATGCGCATGCCCGATCTTCCCGGCGGCGACCTTCCCGAAGGCACCGACGAATTCGAAGAGGGGGACGAGTTCGACGACGCATGGCTGGAAGTGCGGGCACTGGTCGATACGATCGAGGCGTCCGAACTCGCCGATCCGGAGGTCGGCGTCGAGCGGCTTCTGTTCCGGCTGTTCCACGAGCGCGGCGTGCGGGTCTTTCCCGCCGACCGCGTGATCGACGACTGCTCCTGCTCGCGCGAGCGGATCAGCGAAGTGCTCTCGAATTTTTCCGCCGAGGAGATCGCGGAGAGCATCGAGGACGACACGATCAAGGTCACCTGCGAGTTCTGCGGCACGAACTACGAGTTCGATCCGTCCGAATTCAGCAACAAGGATTGAACCGGCGCGCGAACGGGGCCTTGTCCCGGCCTGGAGGCAACCGCGTGTGGAAACCCTGTCCAGGCGCCCAGGCGCATTGCTTCGAGCGTAACGCCGACCACTGACGGGCCGCTGGCCGGGGAGCACGGTCGCAATGCTTCCGCGGCAATGGAGCCTCTTTCCCCCGGAGCATACGAGACCCGGTCTGCCGTTTTGCACGGCATGGGATGACCTGTTTTCGCGCCGAAGATCGCGGTATCGAACGATGAAAGGGCCGCCCGATGGGCGGCCCTTTCGTTTGGTCAGATGTAGCCGTTTTCCCGCAGATATTCGACGACCTGATCGGCGAGGACCTCTGGTGAGGTCGTCGCGCCGGCCAGCGTGATTTCCGGGTTTTCCGGCCGCTCATACGGGCTGTCGATACCGGTGAAGTTCTTGATCTGGCCGAGACGCGCCTTCTTGTAGAGGCCCTTCGGATCGCGCTTTTCGGCGACGTGGAGCGGCGTATCGACGAAGACCTCGACGAACTCGCCCGGATCCAGAATATCGCGGGCCATCCGCCGTTCCGACCGGAACGGGGAAATGAACGAGCACAGGACGATGAGGCCGGCATCGACGAAGAGCCGGGCCGTCTCCGCGACGCGCCGGATGTTCTCGACACGATCGGCTTCGGTGAATCCGAGATCGCGGTTCAGGCCATGGCGGACATTGTCGCCGTCGAGGAGATAGGTGTGCTTGCCCATGGAGAAGAGCCGCTTCTCGACGAGGTTCGAGACGGTCGACTTGCCGGCGCCGGACAGGCCCGTGAGCCAGATGACCGCCGGGCGCTGGCCGAGCGCTTCGCCGCGACGCTGCTTGTCGAGGTCCACGGCCTGCCAGTGAATGTTGGCCGCCCGACGCAACGCGAAGTCGATCATTCCGGCACCCACCGTGAGGTTGCTCAGCCGATCGATGACGATGAAGCCGCCGGTGGCGGGATTGTCAACATAGGGATCGAAGGCGATCGGCTCGCGGAACGAGAGATTGACGACGGACACCTCGTTCAGCCCGACCTTCTTGGCGGCGAGATGCTGGAACGTGTTGACGTCGACATTGTACTTGATGTCGGTGACCGATCCGGAGACGGATTTGGTGCCGATCTTGAACTGGTAGCTTCGGCCGGGCACGAGCGGTTCGTCATGCATCCAGATGAGATGGGCCGAGAACTGGTCGGCGACCTCGGGCCGCTGACTGGCGTCGCAGAGGAGATCGCCTCGCGAGATGTCGATCTCGTCCGCGAGCGTCACCGTCACCGCCTCGCCGGCGATGGCGCTCTCCTTCTCGCCGTCATAGGTGACGATCGACTTCACCGTGCTGGTACGGCCCGACGCGGCGACGACGAGTTCTTCGCCGACGGAAACCGTGCCCGAGGCGACGGTGCCGGAATAGCCGCGGAAATCGAGATTGGGACGGTTGACCCACTGGACCGGAAACCGGAGCGGCCGCTCGATCTGGTCGCTGCGCACATCCACCGTCTCGAGATGCTCGAGCAGCGTCGGACCGTCGTACCAGGTAAGCTTGTCGCCCCGCTGGGTGACGTTGTCGCCGAATCGGGCGGACATCGGGATCGGCTGGATGGTCTCGAACGCCAGGTCGCTCGAGAAGGAGTTGTAGTCCGCCAGGATCGTCTCGAAGACATCCTTGGAATAATCGACGAGGTCGATCTTGTTGATCGCCAGGACGACGTTTCTGATGCCGAGGAGGGAGGCGATGTAGGAATGGCGCCGGGTCTGGGTCAGAACGCCCTTGCGCGCGTCGATCAGGATGATGGCGAGATCGGCGTTGGAGGCGCCCGTCGCCATGTTGCGCGTATACTGCTCGTGGCCGGGCGTATCGGCGACGATGAACTTGCGCTTTTCGGTCGCGAAGAAGCGGTAGGCGACATCGATGGTGATGCCCTGTTCGCGCTCGGCTTCGAGCCCGTCGACGAGAAGGGCGAAGTCGATGTCCTCGCCAACCGTGCCGTGCTTGGTCGAATCCTTCTGCAGGGTCGCCAGCTGGTCCTCGAAGAGAAGCTTGGTGTCGTAGAGCAGACGACCGATCAGCGTCGACTTGCCGTCGTCGACGGAGCCGCAGGTCAGAAAGCGCAACAGGTCCTTGCGCTCCTGGCGGGAGAGATATTCGGCGAAGGCCGCGGGGTCGAAATTGTCCATCAGAAATAACCCTCGCGCTTCTTCTTTTCCATCGATCCGGCTTCGTCGTGGTCGATCAGTCTGCCGGAACGCTCGGACGTGCGGGCGATCAGCATCTCGTGGACGATCTCGGGAAGCGATGCCGCCGGCGATTCCATTGCCGCCGTAAGCGGGTAGCAGCCGAGCGTCCGGAACCGGACGAGGCGCATCTCGGGCTTTTCGCCTTCATTCAAAGGCATCCGGTCGTCATCCACCATGATCAGCTGTCCGTCGCGATGGACGACAGGGCGCTTCGCGGCGAGATAAAGCGGCACGATCGGAATCGATTCCTTCAAGATGTACTGCCAGATGTCGAGCTCGGTCCAGTTGGAAAGCGGGAAGGCGCGGATCGACTCCCCCTTGCGGACACGGGCGTTGTAGACGTTCCAAAGCTCCGGACGCTGGTTCTTGGGGTCCCAGCCATGATTTTCCGTGCGAAACGAGAAGATGCGCTCCTTGGCGCGGCTCTTTTCCTCGTCTCGGCGCGCACCCCCGAAGGCGGCGTCGAAGCCGTATTTCGTCAGCGCTTCCTTCAAGGCGTCGGTCTTCATGATGTTGGTGTAGACCGATGCGCCGTGGGTGAAGGGCGTCACGCCCTGCTTCACGCCCTCCTGATTGGTGTGGACGATGAGATCCATCCGCGCGTCCTTGGCGGCCTGATCACGGAAGGCGATCATTTCGCGGAACTTCCACGTCGTATCGACATGCAAGAGCGGGAAGGGCGGCGGCGAAGGGTAGAAGGCCTTCTTCGCCAGGTGCAGCATGACCGACGAATCCTTGCCGATCGAATAGAGCATCACCGGATTGCGGAACTCGGCCGCCACCTCGCGCATGATATGGATGGATTCCGCCTCGAGGCGCTGCAAATGGGTGAGTTCTGGAGCCTCAATGGCTAACGATGCCGACATGGGTCGATCAGTCCTTCCTTCCGGCAGCGGAACGCTGTACTTGCGATGTTTGCTACAATGGTGACGATTAATGCAGGCTTTGGTCGGTCTTTCGCACCAGTTCCTTGGCCAGTGCGGGGTCGGCAAAAGCAACGAAATGCGGATTGGCGAAATCGACGTCACCCGCCTGCTTTCGTTTGTCGTAGAGGAATGGCTGCCCGTCGAGGGTCGTGACGATGCCTCCAGCCGCGCGCAGAACCGCATCGCCGGCCGCCGTGTCCCATTCCATGGTGCGGCCAAGGCGTGGATAGATGTCTGCCTCGGCCTCGGCGAGAAGGCAGAACTTCAACGAGGATCCACGCGATACGAAACGCTCGACGTCGTATCGCTTCAGCCACTCGTCGGTCGCGGCCGAACCGTGAGATCGGCTGCCGACGGCGACGAGACGCTCCGGCCGCGGGCGCACCCTGATGGGGCTGCGCTCTCCCAGAACATCGTCCTTCACCTCGGCGCGAAAGGCGCCTTCGCCGACTGCGCCCGCCCACAGGCGACCGATCGCCGGGGCATAGACGACGCCGGCGACCGGAGCGCCATCCTCGACGAGAGCGATGTTCACGGTGAAGTCGCCGTTGCGATTGATGAATTCCTTGGTGCCGTCGAGGGGGTCGACGAAAAACAGACGCCGCGCCTCGGCGGGTGCCGCACCGGCCGAGACGGCCTCCTCGGCGACGATGACGACGTCTGAAGCGATCTTGGCAAGCAACGGTTTCATCGTCGCCTCGCATCTGAGGTCGGCTTCCGTGACCGGCGAGGCATCCGCCTTCGTGGCGGCTTCAAACGGCGTCCCGTAGATCTTCAGGATTTCCGCACCGCCCAGTAGAGCGGTCTCGATCAGGTCTGACAGATACAAGGCGGGCTCTTCCGTTGTCATCGACGATAGCCTGTTTCTAAGGGAAGACCAGTTTGACTGACAACTTCCCTAGCGTCGAAAAGCATGATTGCGCAGGCGCAACCCCAAATTGCTGCTATGCAACATGCATAGCAGATGGTCGGCGCCGTGCATATCGTGTGGGCGTGATCTGCGAGGACGGATCGGGGTTTGGGGAGGCGGCTTGTGACATATCCTCAACACCGGCCGCCCAATCATCTGGTTCTGCCGGTCATCAGCCGCTTCGAGCCGGTGTTTCGGGCATGCGGTGTGATAGAAGCTTCCGCAAGGCCATATGGCGGGCAGACGAAACCGATGCGTTGGGGAACGTGTCTGGTTTCGGGCGGGGCATCTGCAAACGGCAACAGTCGAACTGTTGCTGCGGCATGTCCCGACTTCGAGGGGGAATTGAATGACGGCCGAGACGGCGCGGAAGACGCAAATTGCTCGGATGGCCAGTCCGTCCGAGCCGGTCAATCACGGCAATGAATATGGTGTAGCAGGCCGTCGGGCGGGCGTCGTCCTGTCGATTGTCATGGCGGGGCTGCTGTCGGGCTGCGCAGCGCTGCCGGCTTCCGGGCCGACGGCGGGGGCCTTTGTCGGCGACGTCGACGAGACGGCCGTCCAGTGGCGCAACGGCTATCTGCTCGTTCCCGTCAGCAATAACGTTCTGGCCTATCAGCACGAAGAGCCCAGGCCGAGCTTTCGCGGCCTCGCCAGCCTTGCCCTGCCTGCGGACACCGGCGTCGGCATCGGTGACGTCGTTCAGGTGACGCTGTTCGAGGCCGGCGTCGGCGGGTTGTTCTCCTCGCTGAATGCCGGCGGTCAGGGCTCGTCCTCGGTCGCCCTGCCGCCGCAGCAGGTGGCGCGTGACGGCACGATCACCATTCCCTATGCCGGGCGCATTCGAGTCGCCGGCTCGACGACGGCGACCATCGAGCGGCGGATCGTCGCCGCCCTCAAGGACCGCGCCATCGAGCCGCAGGCAGTCGTTTCGATCGCCGAGGGCAATTCGACCGCCGTCACCGTGACCGGCGATGCGATCGCCGGCATGTCCGTGCCGATCCCGACCTCGGGGCTGAAGATCCTTCAGCTGATCGCCAGGGCCGGTGGGCCCAGGACCCCGATCTTCGAGACCGCCGTGTCGCTGACCCGTGGTGGGCGGACGGTGCAGATGCCGTTTTCCGAACTTGTCAACGACCCGAACGAGGACGTCTATGTCCGGCCGGGCGACGTCGTGCTGCTCACCCGCCAGCCGCGGACCTATGTGGCGCTCGGCGCGACGGGGCAGAGCGCCCAGCTGCCCTTGCAGGGCTACGAGATGTCGCTGGCCGAGGCGCTCGCCCGGGTCGGCGGTCTCAATCCCAATCTCGCCAATCCGATGGGCGTCTTCGTCCTGCGCCGCGAGCCGGGCGCCGAGATGCTCGCCCGCTACGAAGGCACGGCCTTCGAGCGCGTGCCGCCGGGCGATCCCCAGGCGGCGCTGCTTTCCGGTGACGTCCCAGTGATCTACCGCTTCAACATGCGCGAACCGTCGGGGCTTCTCTACGCCCAGGATTTCAAGATCCACTCCGGCGACATGCTCTATGTGGCAACGGCGCCGTTCGTTCCGGTCAAGCAGGTGTTCGATGCCTTCAGCGGCCTCGTCTCCCCGGTTCTCAGCACCGCCAACTCGGCGGCCACCATCTCGACGCGGCTGAGCAACTAAAGCACCTCCCAGTGAAAGCCGGTTCGGCTTTGACCTGCGGAGAATACTGCTCGACATAGCGATGAGGGTTTTGGGGGTGAACGTGTGTTCGCCGCAAACCCTCAAGAGCCATCGAGCGTATGGCGGATCCAGATGTGCGGCGCGCGAGTCCAGGACTCGGCGCCGCCTGCAGCGGGTCGCGGGTGGCTTCGAAAAAGGGCCGATCGTCGGTTCTGTGGGGCGATGTCGGCGCCGGTGGGCTCAGCCTTTTGCCGGGACGATGGTGATCAGCGCGTCCGACGGATAGACGGATTCATAAAGGACGCCGTCGCCCGGCATGAAGCGCATCACCGTGCGTCCGTGTGCGTCTGCCATCACCAGAGAGCCGTCGCCCGTCGAGCGCCACTGCGCAACACGTGACAGGTCCGGCGAGGTGGCGCAGTCGCGCCCGAGCGGTGCGGGCTTGAAGGCACCGGCGCTCGGACGGCCCGCCGTGACCTTGCAGCTCGAACCCGACCGCAGATCGATCACCCGCACTGCGCCGTTTGCCGTATCGGCTGGCCGGATGGACCCGACCGTCTGTTGATCGAGTGACACGACGTTGTCGAGATCGGCGCCGGGCTCCGGTGCCGATTGCAGTTTTGCGATCACGAGCAGCGCGGCGGTCGCGGTGGCAAGAACAGTGGCCGTGAAGTTCATGGATCTGGAAATCCGTTAAAATTGCCTGAACCCGATTATCGTCTCTGAAACCTTAAGCGAACGTTGACGGTACGCCGCGTTCGTCAGATTTCGTTATCAATTCGGCGAGAGGATCGGCGTCTCGCGGCGTCTCACGGCGTTTCGGCCGGCGTCGGCAGCAAGTCCGGAGCTTCATGTCATCGCCTGGCCATCGCTCGGGTGAGGGGCGTCTCGCCGGTCGGATGGCGGTTCGCTGCGCGGCCGATCAGCCCGACGACTTTGCCCCGCAGGACAGGCGGACCTTGAGGCTCGGCTCGATCAGGGTCGTGTGTTCCGCCGCCTCGGTGCCTTGCAGCCGTTCGAGGAGTGCGCTTGCGGCCCGCTCTCCGACCTCGCTCTGGCCATTCGAGACCGTCGTCAGCGGCGGCGTCGCGATGGCGGCTTCCTCGATGTCGTCATAGCCGACGATGGCGACATCGACGCCGGGGCGAACGCCGCCACGCGAGAGACCGTACATCAGCCCGAGCGCGACGAGATCGGAGAAGCAGACAATGGCCGTCGGCGGCGTGTCGATCGCGAGGAAGGCCCCGGCCGATTCAAATCCCGACAATCGCTCGCGGGGACCTTCTATCCGCCAGTGCGGACGAAACTCGATGCCGGCGCGCTTGAGCCCGTCGAGGTAGCCGGCCTCGCGTTCACGGCCGGTGGACGTCGCTCTCGTTCCGCCGATCATCGCGATGGAGCGATGGCCGAGCTCGACGAGGTGATCGACGGCGAGGCCCATTCCATAGGCATCGTCGCCGCGAAATCCGCGCACGCCAGCGCCCTCGATCGTGCGGGCGATCAGGATGACCGGCAGATCGTTTTCCTCGGCAAGCCTGATGTCGGCAGCCGGCGTTCCGAGCGCCGGCGACAGGATCAGGCCATCGGCCCCGAGCTGCAGAAGCGTGTCGATGAAGGAGCGTTGCTTCGACAGGTCGTCGTGATGGTTGCACAGGATGAAGGTCTGGCGATGACGGTCGAGTTCGCTCTCGATTGATTTGAGGATCTCGCCGTAAAACGGGTTCATCACGTCGTGGACGCAGACCCCGACGATGCCCGACCGCGAGGTTCTCAAGGAGGCGGCGCGGCGATTGTAGATATAGCCGAGCTCGCGCGCGGCGTCCTTGATCCGGTCGCGGGTCACGTCGGCGACGAGCGGACTGTCCCTGAGCGCCAGCGACACGGTCGCGGTGGACAAGCCAAGCGCCTCCGCGATGGTCGACAATTTCACCCTTTGCGCCACGAACGCCCTTGATCCACGAATTCCGACCGATCGGTGATGTATGGCAAATAGGACGGCATGCGGAAAGCCCCGTCATGCCGGGCGTCGGAAACACCGGCCCTATCGCGCGCCCGGCAAAGGGAACTCGGCTCGCAAGAGACGGCGCGGTAAAAGGCCTGTCCGCCATGCCACCCGGTGGTCGCGGCGATCTGCATCCTGTCAGCTTCCGCGCTGTCCAGGGCCAGAAAGGCGGCGCAATGGCGATGATGCGGAGGCTCCGGCTCGCCGCTGCCGGGACGGTTTTGCCGCGACGATCACTGAATGTTTTGCTGGCCGAAAACCTTGCTTCATCGTAAGGATTCTCCGGGGCAAGGCTGATACGGGAGGTCGATCCGTGCAAAGGTTCGGCAGGCTTGGTCTGACAATTCTGGTCCTTTTTTGGGCCTGCGGCGCCATCGCGACCAGTGCTTTCGCCCAGGCCAACGGCGAAAGGACCGTCGTCGTCACCCGCAATGCCGATTATTTCGGCCGCGACTACGACATCCTCAAGAACGTCGACGTGGACGCCTGCATCGCCGCCTGCAAGGCCGACGATCGCTGCAAGGCCTTCACCCTCAACGAGCGCACGCGCTGGTGTTTCCTGAAGGACGGGGTGGGCGAGCTGCGGCGCGTCGCGGGCGCCACGTCCGGCGAAGTCGTCGCGCCGCCGGCCCTCGACGAGGCCAGTCTCGCCGCGCGGGCCAAGGAGCTCGACTTCATCCCCGCTGCGGGCGTCGAGGCGGCGAACCGTTACCGGCTCGAACTCGCCGGTGCCGAACGCAACAGGGACCTCGCGGCCATCCCCGCGGGCGGCCTCGCGCGGCAGGCGGCATCCGCCCTGACCTTTCCCGATGCGATCCGTCTGTGGCGGGAGGTGTTGAAGCGCGAGCCGCTCGACCATGCAGCCTGGAAGGGCCTTGCCGATGCGGCACTCGCCAACCAGCCGAGCGACTATCAAGAGCAGCAGGACAACGCCCGACTGCGCAAGAACGCCGCGATCAGCGCCTATCTCACGGCGGGCAGCGATGCCGAAAAAGCCGTGGCGCTGGCCGCGATCGCCGCGACCTACGAGGCGGAAGAGAACTGGAAGCTGGCGATCCGCGCCTATCGCCGCAGCGTCGCGGCCGCAAACGACCCACAAGTCGCGGCTAAGCTTGACACCGTCGTCGCGGCCCACGGTTTTCGCATCCTCGAAAACACCGTCGACAACAACGCCGCCAATCCGCGCATCTGCCTGACCTTCTCCGATCAGCTGTCGCGCAGGCTGACCGCGTCCGACAATCCCGGCGACTATGTCAGCGTCGAGAATGGCGACACCCTGCCGGTGACGGCGGAGGGCTCGCAGATCTGCATCGACGGCGTGAAGCATGGCGAGCGCTACCGTATCGTGGCGCGGCCCGGCATCACGTCGATCGATGGCGAAAGGCTGGCGAAGCAGGCCGAGATTTCGGTCTATGTCCGTGACCGCGATCCGTCCGTGCGCTTTGCCACCAACGCCTATGTCCTGCCGGCCGGCGGCCAGGCGACGATCCCGGTCGTCACCATCAATGCCGACACCGTCGAGGCGAAGGTGCAGAGGATCGGCGAGCGGGGCCTTGCCGACGCCCTGTCCAGCGAGCGGTTCCTGCGGGCCTTGTCCCAGTGGCAGATCGACGAAATCTCAAGCCAGCGGGGCGAGGACGTCTGGTCCGGTACGGTCACGGTCCAGCGTGAGACGAATGCCGAGGTGACGACCGCGATCCCGGTCGACGAGATCGTCAAGGACATGAAACCCGGCGTCTACGTGCTCTCGGCCAAGGCGAAGAACGGCCCGCAATATCAGGATCAGATGGCGACCCAGTGGTTCGTCGTCTCCGATATCGGCCTGTCGACCTTCGCGGCGACGGACGGCTTCTACGTCGTCGCCCGCTCGCTCGGCAGCGCGGCGCCACTGGCCGGCGTTTCGCTCGAGCTGGTCGCGGCCAACAATCAGATCCTTGGACAGGGAACCAGCGACGAGGCCGGCCATCTGCGGCTTCCCGCCGGCTTGATGCGGGGCACCGGCGGCGACCGGCCGTCGCTTCTGCTCGCCAAGAAGGGCGACGACTTCGTTTTCCTCAATGTCGGCGACGCGCCCTTCGATCTCACCGATCGCGGCGTCGATGGCCGGGCGCCGGCCGGGCCGATCGACGTGTTCCTGACGGCCGATCGCGGCATTTACCGGGCTGGCGACACGGTGCATTTCAACGCGCTCGCCCGCGACGCGGCGGGCAGCGCCATGCCCGGCCTGTCGCTGACCGAGATCGTCAAGCGGCCGGACGGCGTCGAATATGCCCGTGAGAGCGTATCGGACTTCGCGGCCGGCGGTTACGCCTTTCCGCTGGCTCTGCCGGGCGGAGCGATGCGCGGGCTCTGGAAAGTCGCGCTCTACACCGATCCGAAACAGCCGGCGCTCGCCGAGACGAGCTTCCTCGTCGAGGATTTCGAGCCGGAAAAGATCGATTTCGACATTGCGACGAATGCCGAGAGCCTCGATCCGGCTTCGCCACCGACCGTCGATGTCGACGCCCGCTATCTCTTCGGCGCGCCGGCCGGCGATCTCGAAGTCAATGGCGAGGCGGTGCTGACGGCATCCGCCGGCATTACGGCCTATCCCGGCTATTCCTTCGGTCTTTCCAGCGACGAGGTGACGGCGACGCGCCAGCCCTTCGACGCGGTGCGCACCGGTGCGGGTGGCAAGGCCGCTCTGACGATGGCGCCCTTCGACCCGCCCGCGACGACGCGGCCACTGTCCGCCGAAATCCAGCTGCGCGTCGTCGACGCCGGCGGCAAGCCGGTCGAGCGGACGAAGGAGCTGCCCGTCGCCGCGTCCAGCGCCAGGCTCGGCATCAAACCGCGCTTCGACGGATCGGTGCCCGATGGGTCGGAGGCCGGCTTCGACGTGATCGCCATCGACGCTGGAGGTGATCGGATCGCGGCCGAGGGGCTGACTTGGGAGCTGAAGAAGGTCCAGGTGGACTTCCAGTGGTATTCGAGTTCCGGCTCCTGGAATTACGAGCCGGTCAAGACCTCCACTCGCATCGCCAACGGCACGCTCGCCGTGTCGGCCACGGCGACGGCCGAACTTTCGCTGCCGGTCGAATGGGGCGAGTACGAGCTGTCGATCATCGACCCTGAAAATGATGCGATTCCGGCGAGCGTATCGTTTGATGCGGGCTGGTACGTCGCAGCGGGCTCGCTCGACACGCCCGACGTCGCGCAGGTCTCGCTCGACAAGCCCGCCTATAAGGTGGGCGAGACGGCCAAGGTGCGGATCGAGCCGCGCTTTGCCGGCAAGGCTGAGATCTTCGTCATGGACGAGCGGATCGTCGGGCGGACGACGGCCGACATTCCCGCCGAGGGCGGCGAGGTGAGCCTCAAGGTCACCCGCGACTGGGGGCCGGGCGCCTATGTGGCGGCGGTCGTCTACCGGCCGATGGATCTCGGCGCGAAGCGCATGCCGGGCCGGGCGATCGGCATTGCCCATGTCGCCGTCGAGCCGGGCGACCGGGCGCTGTCCGTCGCGATCGACGCGCCGGACAAGATCGAGCCGCGGCAAACCCGGGAGTTCGGCATCAAGATCGACGGCATCGCCGCCGGCGAGACCGCCTATGTGACGCTCGCCGCCGTCGATGTCGGCATCCTCAACGTCACCGGCTTCCAGCCTCCGTCTCCGAAGGGCTATTATTTCGGCCAGCGCCGTCTCGGCGTCGAGATCCGCGACCTTTATTCCAAGCTGATCGACCGCATGGCCGGCGCGCCGGGCACCGTGCGTTCGGGCGGCGATGCGGGTGCGAGCTACGACAGCCCGCCGCCGATGGACGAACTCGTCTCGCTCTATTCCGGCCCTGTCGCGGTGGACGCCGAAGGCCGCGCGACGATTGCCCTCGACATTCCCGATTTCAACGGCACCCTCAAGCTCATGGCCATCGCCTGGTCGAAATCGGCGGTCGGCGAGGCGGGCCGCGACATGATCGTGCGCGATCCGATCGTCATTGCCGTGTCGCGCCCGGCCTTCCTCGCGCCGGGCGACACGTCGCGGCTGGCGATCGACGTCATCCATGTCGAGGGCGCGACCGGCGAGGCGACATTGTCGCTGCGGGGCGGCGGCGCGATCGTCTCGCTCGGCGCCAACGAAGAGACCAAGCTGACCCTTGCCGAAAACGGCCGCGAGCGGGTGCTGGTGCCGGTGAGCGGCGAGGGGGTCGGCGATGCGACGATCGAGGTGTCGCTGTTGTCGCCGTCCGGCGAGACGCTGCGCAAGACGGTCGTCCTGCCGGTCCGTTCGAACGCACCGAAGGAGGTCGAGAAGACACGCCTGACGATCGCCGGAAATGGCGGCAGGCTCAGCCTCGATCCGCAGCTCTTCGCCGGCTATGTGCCCGGCACCGCGTCTGCGACCGTTTCGATCACCGGGGCGGCGCAGTTCGACGTCGCCGGTGTCGTGCGTTCGCTCGATCGCTACCCCTATGGCTGCACCGAGCAGCTGACCTCGCGGGCAATGCCGCTGGTCTATCTCGACCAGACCATCCTGTCGGCCGGCCTTTCGGGCGGCGAGGACGTCAAGAAGCGGGTGGATGACGCGATCTCCGGCGTTCTTGCCAATCAGGCGTCGAACGGCTCCTTCGGCCTGTGGAATCCCGGCTATGGCGATCTGTGGCTCGATTCCTACGTCACCGACTTCCTGACGCGGGCGCGCGAGGCGGGCTTTGACGTGCCTGAAGAAGGCTTCACGCTCGCCGTCGACAATCTCAGGAACAGCCTCGCCTATCTTCCGGAAAAGCCCGATTGGGGGCCGGTCGCCTATGCCTATTACGTCCTGGCAAGGAACGGCCGGGCCTCGATCGGCGATCTGCGCTATTACGCCGACAACGAGCTTGCCAGCTTCCCGACGCCGCTGTCGAAGGCGCAGATGGGAGCGGCGCTGGCGCTTTACGGCGATCGCTCTCGTGCCGAAACGGTCTTTCGCGCCTCGATCGACGACACCATGGCGCCGCAGTCCAATGTCGGGCGGTCGGACTACGGCACGGCGCTGCGCGACGACGCGGCGGTCCTGACGCTCGGCCTCGAGACGGCGGTGGACGGGGTTTCCTTCGACGAACTGGTCAGCAAGGTGAACGCCGCTCGCCAGCGCCAGCGCCATACATCCACCCAGGAGGACGCCTGGTCGCTGCTCGCCGCCCACGCCTTGCTCGGCCGCAATCCGCCGCAGCTGAGCGTTGCCGGGCGGGCTATCGACGGGCCCTATTCGGCCTCGCTGGGCGAGGCTGATTTGACCGGCGGCCTCGACATCGCCAATCGCGCGGCCGCGCCGGTTTCGGCGGAGGTGACGATCGCCGGCGTTCCCGAGGTCGCGCCGCCGGCGTCCAGCGAGGGCTACGCCATCGCCCGCAGCTACTACACCCTCGATGGTACCCCGGCCGATCCGGCGAAGATCGGCCAGGGCGACCGTCTCGTCGTCGTCGACGAGGTGACGCCGGTCGATCCCGGCCCGGCCCGGCTGATGCTCGACGATCCGCTGCCGGCGGGCTTTGCGATCGACAATCGGGCGATCCTGCGTGCCGGCGACGTCGCGGCGCTCGACTGGCTGCAGCTCTCCGGCGAGGCGGCCCACAGCGAGTTCCGCTCCGACCGCTTTCTCGCCGCGATCGATCAGGGCGCGAACGACACCACCATGCGCCGCTTCGCCTATATCGTCCGCGCCGTCGCGCCGGGCGAGTTCGAGCACGCGGCGGCCGTAGTCGAGAACATGTACGATCCCTCGCGGCGCGGGCGCACCGATGCCGGCCGGGTGACGGTCATCGGTCCGCTGCGGTGAAGATGCTTCGATGACGCGCGCGGTCGTTGGAAGGGGGCGGCCGTTGGCAGCTTGGACAGGCACGGCGGCGGGCATGGGCCTCGGCGTCTCGCGGGGCGATCCGATGACGCTATGTCTTGGCGTCGCCTCGGCAAGTCGGCGGTGGGAGACAGCCTGTTGCACCTCGGCGTCTGCGGTCGCCGGCGCCGCCATTTCAACGTCGTCATTCTCGGGCCCCGTGCCGAGAATCCAGTTGCAACCTGGGATAAGCCAGCGGCGGTTGATTTCTTGCATGAAAATCAACCGTTTGACGCAGCGATCTGGATTCTCGGGACGGGGCCCGAGAATGACGAAGCGGTGGGTGTCGCGGCCCTTTCAGGAGCGCCTCGCGACATTCCATCGGCGCGCAGGGCCGACGACGAGGCAGAGCGGCGGAACTGAACGGACGGACATGTATGTCCAGCGTCTCGCTTCAGCGCCAGTCATGTGTGTTTGCTCCGCGGATCCATGGTTGTTCCGGATGGTCAGGGGCATGGGCCTCGGCGTCTCGCAGGGCGATCCGGTGATGCTCTGCCTTGGCGTCGCCTCGGCAAGTCGGCGGTCAGAGGAAGCTTCTTGCACCTCGGCGTCTGCGATCGCCGGCGCCGCCATTTCAATGGCGTCATTCTCGGGCCCCGTCCCGAGAATCCAGCTGCAACCTGGGATAAGCCAGCGGCGATGGATTTCTTTCATTAGAATCAACCGTTTGACGCAGCGATCTGGATTCTCGGGACGGGGCCCGAGAATGACGAAGCGGTGGGCGTCGCGGCCCTTTCCGGAGCGCCTTGCGCTATTCCGTCGGGAGCGGCGCTGAATGTCCTCGCGTCGCCGCCTTGCCCAGACAGGGCTGTTCTGCCTGCTCCTCCTCCTCATTGCAGCTCTATGGTCCTATTCGGCCTTCGAGCGGGCAGTCTCTCGCCGTGTCGCAGCGCTCGCGGCGCCGGAGGTCGGCGCCGAGGTGGTCGACCGGGAGGGCCGATTGCTGAGGGCGTTTCCCGTCGCGGACGGGCGCTGGCGCCTTGCGGCCGATGGTGGCGACGTCGATCCGCGTTTTCTGACCATGCTGCTTGCCTGGGAGGACAAGCGCTTTCTCGACCATGGCGGCATCGACGGATGGGCGCTCGCCCGGGCCGCCTGGCAATCCCTCAGCCATGGCCGGATCGTCTCCGGTGGCTCGACGCTGACCATGCAGGTGGCGCGGATGCTGGACGGCCTGCCGACGGGCAGCGTCTTTGCCAAGATCGAGCAGATGTTGACCGCGGTGGCGCTGGAGCGGCGCTACGACAAGGCGGAGATCCTGTCGCTTTATCTGCGTCTTGCGCCCTATGGCGGCAATGTCGAGGGCATCCGGGCGGCCGCGCTCTCGCTTTTCGGCAAGGAACCGCGGCGGCTGACGGCGGGGGAAGCGGCTCTTCTCGTCGCCCTGCCGCAATCGCCCGAGCGCTACCGCCCCGATCGCTTCCCCGAGCGGGCGAAATCGGCGCGCGACCGGGTGCTTCAGCGGATGGCCGACCTCGATGTTCTCGACGCCCGGCAAGTGCAGCGGGCAAGCCGTGAGCCGATGCCGCGCGGGCGCCGCGAAATGCCGGTGATGGCGGCGCATGTCTCCGAGCGTCTGCATGCCGCAAGGCCGCAGCAGAGCCGCATCAATCTGACGATCGACGCCAGGCTCCAAGAAAAGCTCGAAACCTACGCGCGCCAGAAAGCGAAAAGCTTGAAAAGCCCGCTCTCGCTGGCCCTCGTCGTCGCGGACCATAGGACGGGCGAGATCCTGGCAGAGGTCGGCTCGCCCGACATGTTCGACCGCTCGCGGCAGGGCTTCGTGGATCTGACGCAGGCGCTGCGCTCGCCGGGCTCGACGCTGAAGCCTCTAATCTACGGGCTCGCCTTCGAGCGCGGCGTCGCCCATCCCGAAAGCCTCGTCGACGATTCGCCGGGCGGTTTCGCCGGCTATACGCCGCAGAATTTCGATCATCAGTTCGAGGGGATCATCACCGTTCGCCGCGCGCTGCAGCTGTCGCGCAACCTGCCGGCGGTCGAGCTTCTATCCGCCGTCGGGCCGAGCCGCCTCGTGCAGCGTATCCGGCGCACGGGCGCGCGGCCGGAGCTCGGCGACCGCTCGCTGCCGGGGCTCGCGATCGGCCTTGGCGGTCTCGGCCTGACGCTGGAGGACCTCGTTCGCCTCTATGCCGGCATCGCCAATGGCGGGGTTTCCGTGCCCCTGCATGTCGAGGCGTCCGCCGATCCGCTGGTGCAGCGGCGCATCCTGTCCGAGCAGGCGGCCTGGTACGTGACGTCGATCCTGGCCGGCGCCACTTCCACGACCAAGGGCTCGCCCGGCGAGATCGCCCACAAGACCGGCACCTCATTCGGCTATCGCGATGCCTGGACCATCGGCTATGATGGCAGACACGTCGTCGGCGTGTGGCTCGGCCGGCCGGACGGCGCGCCGGTGCCGGGTCTTGTCGGCCAGGATGCGGCCGTGCCGGTGATGCACGACGTCTTTGCCCGGATCGGTCCGGTGACGCGGCTGGCCGGGCCGCCGCCGGGCATTCTGGCATCAGCCGGCGCCGGGCTGCCGCCGCCACTTAAGCGGGTCGGGCGTGCCGCCGAACGAGGGCAGGCGGGGCTGAGGCCCGAGATCGTCTATCCGCCGGACAAGGCTCGCATCGAACTGCCGGGCCTTGCCGGTGCGGACGCTGCGCGGGAAGCCGAAATGCCGCTGTTCCTCAAGGTACGCAACGGCCGGCCGCCCTTCACCTGGTATGTCGATGGTCTTCCCGTCGAGCGGGATCAGCGCTTGCGCCAGTCCGCCTTCCGGCCGAAGGAGCCCGGTTTCCTCTCGATTTCGGTCGTCGATGGAACGGGCGCTGCCGCGAGCGCCGAGGTTTTCGTGAAATGATTATCTGTGGGACGCTGCGATTGCTCTTGCTGCCTGATCGTTCAATGGCTTGAGCGGCGGCGAGGGCCGGGTTACAGAGCGGCGGAACCCATGCGCGTCGTTCGTTTGCGAAAACGAGCGCTCGCGGCGACGCTCTGCCCCACTGAAACGGCGGGATGAAGCGCCAACTAGAACCGAACGACCTGATGCTAAATTCCCAGCGCCGCGCCAACCGCGCAATTTTCAGCGCCGTCGCAGCCGGCTTTGTCATGCTCGCCGTGGCGGCGGGTGCTGTGGTGTGGGCGTTTGAGCGAAGCCAGGACTACAGCGAGCTCGTCACCCATACGGTCGAGGTCGAGGCGGCGGTCGCCAATCTCAACCGTCTCAATGAGCGGATCGAAGCGGCGAGGCGTGGCTATCTTCTGGAGAGCGATCCCCGGTTCCTCGAAACCTTCGACGAGACGGCCGTCGAGATTCCCGTCCAGATCAGCAGGATAGCAGATCTCACCTCGGACAATCCCGATCAGGTGAAGCGGATCACGCGGTTCCGAGCGCTGACGGATCGATATCTCTCTCTCCTCAAGGATTCGATCGCCGACAAGCAGGCGGGGGGCACCGGCGTGACGGCGGCGAGCCTGCTCGACGAGGAGGACATCATCATCGTCCAGGAGCTGCGCAAGCTTTCGGACGAGATGGGTCTCGCCGAGCGGCGGCTTCTGATCGCGCGTGAGGCCAGCCAGAGGACGAGCGTACTCATCTCCACCGTCACGGCAGCGATATCGGCACTTCTCCTCGTTTTGGTCGCCTTCGGGACGATCTGGGCGACCCGCCGTACCCTGCGGGCGCTGACCGCGACCGGTCTGGAGCTCCAGTCCCTCAACGAGGATCTGGAATCGGCCGTCACCGCGCGAACCGCTGAATTGCAGCGCGCCAATGCCGAAATCCAGCGTTTCGCCTACATCGTCTCGCATGATCTCAGATCACCGCTCGTCAACGTGATGGGCTTCACCGCCGAGCTCGACGCCGCGATCAAGCCGCTGTCGGAATTGATCGACAAGGTGGAAGAGCAGGCGCCCGGTCTGGTAACCGAGGAGACGCGCTATGCCGTGCGCGAAGATCTGCCAGAAGCGATCGGCTTCATCCGGACCTCGACCGAGAAGATGGATCGGCTGATCAATGCGATCCTCAGACTGTCGCGCGAGGGGCGCCGGGTGCTGTCGCCTGGAGCCGTGGACATGAACACGCTCGCCGGCGAAGTCGTCGACAGTCTTCAGCACCGGATCGACGAGAACGGCGTCACGGTGGAGACGGAGCCCTTGCCGACGGTCGTGACCGACCGGCTCGCCGTCGAACAAATCCTCTCGAACCTCGTCGAGAACGCGCTCAAATATCTCGCGCCCGACCGCCCCGGACGCATCACGATCCGTGGTCGCAAGAACCTCGGCCGGGTGCTGATCGAGGTCGAGGACAACGGCCGTGGCATCGATCCGAGGGACCACGAGCGAATTTTCGATCTGTTCCGCCGATCGGGCAGCCAAGATCAGCCAGGCGAAGGGATCGGGCTTGCCCATGTGCGGGCTCTGGCCTACCGATTGGGCGGAACGATAAGTTGCGAATCCGCGCTGGGAGAGGGCGCGACCTTCCGGCTTTCGCTGCCGACGGCACTCGCACCGCAACAGGGGGCTAACACGTGAGCCAACATCAGACCGTCAACATCGTCATGATCGAGGACGACGAGGGCCACGCCCGGCTCATCGAGAAGAACATCCGCCGGGCGGGCGTCAACAATCCCATCCGGCATTTTCTGGAAGGGACGGCGGCGCTGAAGCACCTGTTCGACGCGCCGGACGGGCCGGCCAAGAACGGCCCGGCGCTGGTTCTTCTCGATCTGAACCTGCCCGATATGAGCGGCATCGACATCCTGCAGAGGATGAAGGCCGACAACAGCCCCCTGAAGCGCACACCCGTGGTGGTTCTGACCACCACCGACGACAAGGTGGAAATCGAGCGCTGCTACGATCTCGGTGCCAATGTCTACATCACCAAGCCGGTGAACTACGAGACGTTTGCGCAGGCGATCCGCCAGCTCGGCCTGTTCCTTTCGGTGATCCAGGTGCCCGATCCCGACATGGACTGACACTGGCGGATCGACATGCTGAATCTTCACGTCGAGAGACTGAACTGACAATCGGCCGGGCGGTGCGCGATCGCGGCGGATCTTCGTTGCGAGCTGCCACCCTGCGACAGACTGAAATCGGGGCCCATGCCGCGCGTTTTGTACATTGACGACGATGAAGGCCTCCGGCTGCTGACCAGTCGGAGGCTTCGGCGTCATGGCTTCGAGGTCGAGACCGCCACCGACGCCGACAGCGGCGTTGCGATGCTTGCCGAAGGCGGCTTCGATCTCGTCGCCATCGACCATTACATGCCGGGCAAGACCGGTCTCGATGCGCTCGCCATGATCGCGGCGCTCGCCTCGCCGCCGCCTGTCGTCTACGTGACGGGCTCGGATGAGACGTCGGTCGCCGTCGCCGCGCTCAAAGCCGGCGCGTCGGACTATGTGGTCAAGACCGTCGGCGAGGAATTCTTCGATCTCCTGGCCTCGAGCTTCCGCCAGTCGCTCGAGCGCCGGGCTCTCGTCGAGGCGAAGGAGGAGGCCGAGCAGGCGCTCAGAGCATCGAACGAGCGGTTGGCGGCGATGGTCAAGGAAGCCAATCACCGCGTCGCCAACAGCCTGCAGATTCTCTCGGCCTTCGTGAACATCCAGGCCTCCGCCACCGTCAGCGACGAGGCGAAGAGCGCCCTCAAGGACACACAGCAGCGGATCGCCGCCATCGCCCAGGTGCATCGCCGGCTGTATAATTCCGACGACATCGCAACCATCGACATGGCGGAATATCTGCGTCCCCTGACCGAGGAGCTGCAGGCGACATGGTCGACGCCGACTTCGCCGCGCAAGGTCAACCTGTCCGCCGATCCGCTTCGTCTGAAGACCGACCGGGCGGTGTCGCTCGGCATCATCGTCACGGAACTCGTCTCGAATGCCTGCAAATATGCCTATGATCGCGACAAGCCCGGCGAGGTTCGCATCCGCCTGACGCAGGAGGGCGAATGTTTCAGCCTTTCTGTCGAGGACGACGGGCCCGGCTTCGACCTTGCGGCCCGACCAAAGGGCACGGGCGTTGGTACGCGGCTGATCAAGGCGATGGCCCAGAGCCTCGGTGCCGAGCTCGACCATGGCGAGGGGCCGGGCGCCAGGATCTGCGTGACGGCCGCGCTTTGAACCTGTCGCTTCGCCATACGCCGCTTTCGCCCGGACTTTTCGCAAACGGCTGAAAGATCACCCGACCCAGCGTGGCTTGCGCTTCTGGAGGAACGCAGCGATCCCCTCCTGCGCCTCGTCGCTCTCCCAGGCGTCGGCGAGCTGCTCGATCGTCGCTTCGATGACCGCGTCGTCGATCACCGGGCCGAGGGCGCGGGCGAGACGTTTGGCCCGGCCGACGGCAGCGCGCGGCAGGCCGAGATAGGGCTCGACCTCTGCCGCCACCGCGGAATCCAGATCGCCGGCCGGAACGGCTCTCGTCGCAAGGCCGATCCGCTGTGCCTCGCGGCCGTCGAACAGCCTTGCGCTCATGAAGACCTGCCGCGCCTTTCCCTCGCCGATCCTCGCGATCACATAGGGGCCGATCGTCGCCGGAATGATGCCGAGCCGCGTCTCGGTGAAGCCGAAGCGGGTGTCATCGGCGGCGATCGCGACATCGCTGATCGAGGCCATCCCGATACCACCGCCGAGGGCGACACCCTCGATCCTGGCGATCAGCGGCACCGGCATCTCGTTCAGCGCCTTCAGCATGAAGGCGAGGCGTTTCGCCTCCCTGATGCGGGTCGCCCTGTCCGCCTTGATCTGCGCCATCATCCAGGACAGATCGCCGCCGGCGCAAAAGACGCCCGCTCCACCGGACAGAACGACGACGCGGATGGCCTCGTCCGCCTCCGCCGCATGGCTGAA
Organism: Jiella mangrovi; assembly: GCF_017815135.1. GTDB lineage: Bacteria > Pseudomonadota > Alphaproteobacteria > Rhizobiales > Rhizobiaceae > Jiella > Jiella mangrovi. The sequence goes on from NZ_JAGJCF010000005.1 coordinate 144,625, forward strand.
AACGGTGAGTTCATCCATCATCTGAGCAGAAAGCGCGTTCTTCTTTTCCGGCCGGTCCAAGATGAGATGGCAGATGCCACGAGCGTTCATCTCGACGCGTAGGGTTTCATAGGGTCCCATTTCGCTTCCGCTCATCGGGATGGTCGCAGACTGCGGGCAAATCGCGCCGCTTTTGCGAGTGCGGCGCGATCGACGCCGGTCACGAGCCCCTCTGCCTCCAGCATCTCGACCACCTTAACGGTATCGACATTGCCTTTTGCGCCGGGCGCGTAGGGACAACCGCCGAGCCCGCCGGCCGAGGCGTCGAAGGTGCGAAGGCCACGTTTCAGCGAGACGCGGATATTGTCCATCGCGCGGCCGGCGGTGTCGTGGAAATGCCCGGCGAGCCGGCTCGCCGGAATGCGTTCGAGTACGGCCGAAAGCATCGCTTCGATCGTCTCCGGCGTGCCCTGGCCGATCGTGTCTCCGAGCGATATCTCATGGCAGCCGAGGTCGAGGAGGACCGAGGCGACGTCGGCGACGGCATCTGGAGCGATGTGGCCCTCATAGGGACAGTCGGTGACGCAGGAGACATAGCCGCGAAGCGCGAGCCCGGCCTCTTTCGCACGGGCGGCGAGGGGGGCGAAGCGCTCCAGGCTTTCGGCAATCGAGCAGTTTATGTTGCTGCGGCTGAAGCTCTCGGAGGCGCTGGCAAAGATTGCCGCCTCGTCGGCCCGCGCCGCGATGGCGGCGGTCAGGCCCTTGAGATTGGGCGTGAGCGCGGCGTAGGTGACGCCGGGTCGTCGGGCGATGCCGGCCATCACCTCGGCGCCGTCGGCCATCTGCGGCACCCATTTGGGCGAGACGAAGCTCGCGACCTCGATTTTCATCAGCCCGGTCGCCGACAACAGATCGACGAAGGCGATCTTGTCGGCTGTTGCGATGACGGCGGTCTCGTTCTGCAACCCGTCGCGGGGGGCCATCTCGACGATCGTCACGGCGTCGCCCATCGCTCAGCCTTCCGGTTCGAGGGACAGGAGGATTGCGCCCTGATTCACCTGGTCGCCTTCAGCGGCCATGACCTCGGCAATGATGCCGTCGCGCGGCGCAACGAGCGCATGCTCCATCTTCATCGCCTCCAGAACGGCGAGGCGTCGGCCTTTCTCGACGACGTCTCCGGCTCTGGCCGCGACCAGGCGAACGAGACCCGGCATCGGCGCCAGCACGACGTCGCCGCTCGGCGCCTCGGCCTCGGCTCCGGGCAGGTGGCGGTGGAACCGGAACGACTTGCCGGGCCGCTGCAGCCAGATGGAAGCGCCATGCCGGTAGGCAATCACCTCGGTCTTCGCGCCGTCCTCATCGAGGCGCAGCCGATCGCCGTCCCGAGCTACCTTGTTGAGTTCGACGATCCCGGCCGGCGTTTCAATCCGGCGCGATCCGTCGGGATCGGTTTCGACCGTCACCGTCACGGGCCCGCTGGCGCCGTCGAAGATGACCGACTGTCGCGCCGGGCCGAAATGACGAAAATTCGAATATGCCGCGAAGGGATCGGGCTTCTGCGGCGCCGCCCCGTCTTCGAGGAGCGCCGTGAGGGCCGCGAGTGCATAGTCTCGACCCTCGGGTTCCGGCTCCGCCGTCAGTTCCGTTAGATGACGGCCGATCAGTCCGGTGTCGACTGTTCCGTCGGCAAAGTCCGGGTGGGACGACAGCCTTTCAAGAAACGCCCGGTTCACGACGCAGCCGGCAACGATGGTCACATCGAGCGCGCGGGTCAGTTTGCGCAGGGCGCTCGGCCGGTCCGGTCCGTGGGCGATGATCTTGGCGATCATCGGATCGTAATGCGGCGTGATCGCGTCACCCGCCGCGACGCCGGTGTCGATCCGTATGCCGCCGGTCTCGGGCGGAAACGCCAGCTTTGCGAGGCAGCCGGTCGCCGGCAGAAAGCCCGAGGCCGGATCCTCAGCATAAAGCCTTGCCTCCACGGCATGTCCTGAGATCGTCAGATCGTCCTGCGCGAAGGGGAGAGGTCGCCCCTCGGCAACGGTGATCTGGAGCGCGACGAGGTCGAGCCCGGTGATCGCCTCGGTGACCGGATGTTCGACCTGCAGGCGCGTGTTCATCTCCATGAACCAGAAGCCGTCGGGCGAAAGATCTGATCCATCCACGATAAACTCGACGGTTCCCGCGCCGACATAGCCGACCGCCTTGCCCGCTTCGACCGCCGCCTTTCCCATCGCCGCGCGCATCGCCTGCGTCATGCCGGGGGCGGGGGCTTCCTCGATCACCTTCTGGTGCCGGCGCTGCAGCGAGCAGTCCCGCTCGAACAGATGGACGACATTGCCATGGGTGTCGCCGAAGACCTGCACCTCGATATGGCGGGGGGTCTCGATGTATTTTTCGACAAGGCAGGCCGGATCGCCGAAGCTCGCCTCACCCTCGCGGCGGGCGCTTTCCAGCGCATCGGCAAAATCCTCGCGCCGTTCCACCAGCCGCATGCCCTTGCCGCCGCCGCCCGCCCGCGCCTTGATCAACACGGGAAAGCCGGTCGCCTCGGCCTGGTCCGCGAGGAAGTCCGGGTCCTGGCTTTCGCCGTGATAGCCGGGCACGACGGGAACGCCGGCCTTCTCCATCAAGGCCTTGGCGCGGTCCTTCAGGCCCATGGCCCGGATCGCGGCAGCCGAAGGGCCGACGAAGACGAGCCCTGCCGCTTCCACCTGATCGACGAAATTGGGATTCTCCGACAGAAAGCCGTAGCCAGGGTGGATCGCGTCGGCTCCCACCGCCCTGGCTGCCGCGATGATCGCCGCGCCGTTCAGATAGCTTTCCGAGACGGCGGCCGGGCCGATCCGCACGGCCTCGTCCGCCATTGCGACATGCAACGCGTCCCGGTCCGCGTCGGAATAGACGGCGACGGTGCGGATCCCGAGCGCCCTGGCCGTGCGGATGACCCGGCAGGCGATCTCGCCGCGATTGGCGATGAGGAGGGTGGTGATCATGGTCATGGGGCAAAACCGATGTCGTCGAAGCTCACCCGGCGCATGGGGGCGGGCACATGAAGACGTTGGTCGGCGCTGACGAAAACCGTACAGCCGGCGACTTCGGCGCAGGCGACGTGCAGGGCGTCGGGAAGTTTCATGGAGGTGTCTGCCCGGAGTCGAGCCGCCGCCAGGATCGTCTGTCGATCGATCTGGACCGGAGCTTGCGACAGCTTGCCATCGATAAAGCGCAAATAGGCGTGGACGAGGTTCTCGTCTCCATCGCGCAGAGGTCGAACGATACATTCCGCGACGGCTATTTCGCTGGTGACAGCAAATGTCGATCGCGAGCCGATTGCCGTCATCAGCTCTTTCTGAGCACGCTCTAGAGGCTTTGACCTTTCGATGAGACCAATGATCGTGTTGGAATCCAGATAAAGGCGCTCACCAGCGAGCCGCATCAGTCGCCCCACTCGTCTCGCATGGCGCGAATATCGGCAACGATTTCTTCCGTCGTGCGGTTCGAGGGAGCAATCCCGACATAGTCGAGGATCGAGCGGCCATCGTCCTCGACCCGGCTTGCAAGACTCGGTCGATAGCGTTCCTCGATCAGCGAACGCAGCTCGGCCTCCATCGATCGATTGTTGGCCGCGGCCGACTTTTCGACCGCTTCGATCAGTTGCTGGTCGAGTTGCCCGACGATTATCTCGCCCATTGCTCCATCTCCTTTCGACAAGCAAGCAACATTCTATCGTCTACATCACATCCGAAACAGCCCGAACCGCGTCTCCTCGATCGGTGCTTCGAGGCTGGCAGCGAGCGACAACGCCAGCACCTCGCGGCTCCTGGCCGGGTCGACGATGCCGTCGTCCCACAGCCGCGCCGAGGCGTAGAGGGGATGGCTCTGGCGCAGAAACATCTCCTCCGTCGGCTTGCGGAAGGCGGCCTCGTCCTCTTCGCTCCAGCTTTGACCGCGCTTCTCCATCGCCTCGCGTTTGACGATGGCGAGCGTCCGCGCCGCCTGCTCGCCGCCCATCACGGCGATGCGGCTGTTCGGCCATGTCCAGAGAAAGCGCGGCGAATAGGCCCGGCCGGCCATGCCGTAATTGCCGGCACCATAGGAGCCGCCGACGATCATCGTGATCTTCGGCACCGAAGTGGTGGAGACGGCGGTGACGAGCTTTGCACCGTGCCGGGCTATGCCGCCAGCCTCGGCGTTGCGGCCGACCATGAAGCCGGTGATGTTCTGCAGGAACAGGAGCGGGATCTTGCGCTGCGAGCAGAGCTCGACGAAATGCCCGCCTTTGACCGCGCTTTCGGAGAACAGGACGCCGTTGTTGGCGAGGATGCCGACCGGGATGCCGTTCAGATGGGCGAAGCCGCAAACCAGCGTCTCGCCGAAGCGCGCCTTGAACTCGTCGAAGCGCGAGCCGTCGACGATGCGGGCGATCACTTCGCGAATGTCGTAGGGCGTCTTCGGATCGGCCGGAATGATGCCCATCAGCTCCGACGGGTCGTAGGCCGGGGCCTCGGGCGTCGCGAAGGCGATCCGCGCCGGATTGGCCGGGCCGAGATGGCCGGCGATCCGCCGGGCGATGGCGAGCGCATGGGCGTCGTCCTCGGCAAGATGGTCGGCGACGCCAGACAGCCGGGTGTGCAGATCGCCGCCGCCGAGTTCTTCCGCCGTCACGCTCTCGCCGGTCGCGGCCTTCACCAGCGGCGGGCCGGCGAGGAAGATCGTGCCTTGGTCGCGCACGATGATCGTCTCGTCGCTCATCGCCGGCACATAGGCGCCGCCCGCCGTGCAGGAGCCCATGACGACGGCGATCTGGGCGATGCCACGGGCGCTCATCTGTGCTTGATTGTAGAAGATCCGGCCGAAATGGTCGCGGTCGGGGAAGACCTCGTCCTGGTTCGGCAGGTTGGCGCCGCCGGAATCGACGAGATAGACGCAGGGCAGGCGGTTTTCCGCCGCGATCTCCTGGGCGCGCAGGTGCTTCTTCACGGTCAGCGGAAAATAGGTGCCGCCCTTCACCGTGGCGTCGTTGGCGAGCACCATCACGGTTCGCCCCGAGACCCTGCCGATGCCGGCGATGGCGCCGGCGGCCGGCACCTCGCCACCATAAAGGTCGTGGGCCGCGAAGAGACCGATCTCGAGAAAGGGCGATCCGGGATCGAGGAGGTTCTCCACTCGGTCCCGCGGCAGCATCTTGCCGCGCGACAGATGCCGCTCGCGCGCCCGCTCGCCGCCGCCGGCCATGGCGATGTCGGCCGCCGCGCTGACGGCATCGAGCTGCGCCTGCATCGCCTTGCGGTTTTCCGCAAAGGCCTCGGAGCGCGGCGAGATCGCTGATGTCAGGATCGGCATGGATGGCTCCGCAGGGTCATCGGATGACCTCGATTTCAAGTCCCAGCGATACCTTCGACCATGCGCGATCGGCCGTGATGATCCTGGCCTTTTCCAGAAGGGCCAGGGCAAGACAGGCGCGGTCGCCGAGCGACAGTCCGAGCCGGCGCGTCTGAGACCGCAACGTCCCGGCCAGCTGAGCCTGACTGCGGTCGAAGGGCACGGTTGCGAGATCGAGACCGGCGAGCATCAGCTTGGCGGCGTCTCCGGTCAGCCCGTGGTCGATGAGCTTGCTGACGACCTCGACGACGTTGACACTGGAAATGCGCCCGTCGCGCATGTGCGGCCGGAGCGTCTCACTGCCGGGCTCGTTCCAGAGATAGGCTAGCACCGCCGAGCTATCGAGCACGATCGTCAAGATCGCACCCCGTGCAACAGGGTCTCCGCCTCCTCGCGAAGCGCTTCCGCCCGACGCTCCTCGATCAGTTCATCGACGGGCGACCGGCCGCTGAAGCCCTTCTCGGCGATCAGGCGGCGAACCTTGTCGATCGCCGTCAGGGGAGAGGTCAGGCGAAGTTCGCCATCCTCGTCGATCCGGGCAATCAGCTTTCCGTCACCGCCGAGCTTCATCAAGGCGCGCAGCTCTTCCGGGATGGTCAGGCGCCCGTCTTCGCCGAGTGTCAGCGACGTGAATGCGTTTGCGTCAGCATTGAAGGCGAAGCCGTCCGTCTGCACCGGTCCTTCCGCGGCCGGCGTCTTTGCTTTCGGCCGCTCCAGCGTGTTGCGCACATGCTGATATCGGATTCCCAGAAAGCGGGCGATGTCGGCGCGCTCGAAACCCTTCTCGTCGAGCGCCCGGATTTTTGCCGCCTTGGTCGGAAGGCCGGCAGTGATTTTCGTCATCGCTTCGTGATCGGCCTTCATGACAACCTCCAGTTCTTAGATAGGTAATATCTACATAGGTATGTAGGTTGCATCAAGCCGTCTCCGCGAACAGTTCCCGCCCGATCAGCATGCGGCGGATTTCGCTGGTGCCGGCACCGATTTCGTAGAGCTTGGCGTCGCGCAGGAGCCGGCCGGTGGCATATTCGTTGATGTAGCCGTTGCCGCCCAGCGCCTGGATCGCCTGCAGCGCCATCTGCGTCGCGGCTTCGGCGGCGTAGAGGATGCAGCCGGCGGCGTCCTTGCGGCTGACCTCGCCGCGGTCGCAGGCCGAGGCGACGGCATAGACGTAGGACCGGCAGGCATTGGTGGTGACATACATGTCGGCGAGCTTGCCCTGCATCAGCTGGAACTCGCCGATCGCCTGGCCGAACTGCTTGCGCTCGTGGACGTAAGGCACGACCACGTCGAGGCAGGCGGCCATGATGCCGACGGGGCCGGCGGCGAGCACCACCCGCTCGTAGTCGAGCCCGCTCATCAGGACCTTCACGCCGCCGCCGACTTCGCCGAGGACGTTCTCATAGGGCACCTCGCAATCCTCGAAGACGAGTTCGCAGGTGTTGGAGCCGCGCATGCCGAGCTTGTCGAGTTTCTGGGCGGTGGAAAAGCCGGCCATGCCCTTCTCGATCAGAAAGGCGGTGATGCCGCGCGGCCCGGCGCCGGGATCGGTCTTGGCATAGACAAGGAGGGTCGAAGCGTCCGGTCCGTTGGTGATCCACATCTTGGTGCCGTTGAGGACGAAGCGGTCGTTCTTCGGCTCGGCCCGGAGCTTCATTGAAACGACGTCGGAGCCGGCGCCGCTCTCCGACATCGCGAGCGAGCCCACATGCTCGCCGGAAATCAGCTTCGGCAGGTATTTGCGCTTCTGCGCGTCGGTGCCGTTGCGGCGGATCTGGTTGACGCAAAGGTTCGAGTGCGCGCCGTAGGACAGGCCCACCGAAGCCGAGGCCCGGGAGATCTCCTCCACGGCGATGCAATGGGCGACATAGCCAAGCCCTGATCCGCCGAACTCTTCCTCCACCGTGATCCCGAGCAGGCCGAGTTCGCCCATCTCGCGCCAGAGTTCGTTCGGGAATTCGTTGCTGGCATCGATCTCGGCGGCCCTCGGCGCGATCCTCTCCATCGCGAAGCGATGAACCATGTCGCGCAGGGCGTCGATGTCATCGCCGAGGGCAAATTTCATCGTGCGTTCGAACATGTGGCAATCCTCCCGCATGAGGAGATAAGCGAAGCACACCGGAAGGCCATTGCGGTCCTGCCGCGATGACGCGTCGCTCACATTTTCGCCAGTCATCGGTTGCAAGTGCCCGGCTCGCTTGAACCGCGGCGAACCCGCGGCCATCTGCCATCCAAGTCCCTGATCCGGGCCCCTCTGGCGAGAGCAGCCGGCGCTCTCGTGATGTCGGATCTTCTTTCGGCATCACGGCCGGCTGGAGGTTTCGCCCCATGGATCTCGGCTTTCTCATTTCGCCCTGGCTCGGCACGCCACTTTGGATGTGGCTCGGCTTCTTCGCTCTGGTACTTCTCGTACTCGCCTTCGATCTCGGTGTCCTCAACAAGGAGGACCATGAGATCGAAGTCGGCGAGAGCCTGAAACTGTCCGCCTTCTACATCGCCCTCGGCCTGCTGTTCGGCGGCGCCGTCTGGTGGCTGAAGGGGGGCGAGCCGGCGATCAGCTATTTCACCGGCTTCGTCGTCGAGAAGGCGCTGGCGATGGACAACGTCTTCGTCATCGCGATGATCTTCTCGTTCTTCGCGGTGCCGAGGATCTACCAGCACCGTGTCCTGTTCTGGGGCATTCTCGGCGTGATCGTTTTGCGGGCGATCATGATCGGCTTCGGCACGGCACTGGTGAACAACTTCGCCTGGGTGCTCTACGTCTTCGCCGCCTTCCTCATCGCCACGGGCGTCAAGATGCTTCTCGTCGGCGACAAGGAGAAGCCGCTCGTCGACAATCCGCTGGTCAAATTCCTGCGGCGCCATCTGAACGTCACCGACAAGCACCATGGCGAGCGCTTCTTCGTCACGCAGGCCGACCCGAAGACGGGCAGGCCGGTGCGCTTCGTGACGCCTTTGTTCATGGCGCTGATCATGATCGAGATCGCCGACGTGATCTTCGCGGTCGATTCCGTCCCGGCGATCTTCGCCATCACCACCGATCCTTTCATCGTCTACACCTCGAACATCTTCGCGATCCTCGGCCTGCGCGCCCTTTATTTCGCGCTGGCGGCGATGATCCATCGGTTCGAATATCTGAAGGTCGCCCTCTCGCTGGTCCTGATCTTCATCGGCGCCAAGGTCTTCGCGGCCGATCTCCTCGGCCTGGACAAGATCCCGCCGCTCGTCTCCCTCGGCGCGACCTTCACGATCCTCGGTGCGGGCGTTGTCTGGAGCCTGTGGAAGACCAGCGATCGGGGAGCCTCTGCCGGCTGACCGGCAGGGGCGAAATCGCCGGTCATCCGGAAATTCCGGTTGATGCCGGGATTATTCTCGCAAAGGTTGAGTAATGCTTGTCATTATTGCAATCTTTGGTAAACATGACACGATGACATATCGAGACACGCCATTCGTCGGACGCCGTCACCGTCACGGCGTCCTGACCACCTTTTGCGTCGCTCTGATCGTCGGTTTCGGCGCCATCGGCGAGGGAGAGGCGCGGCCGCAGCAGGACCTCGTCCCGCAAGTCGAGGCGGTGCAGAATTCGGGCGGGCTTCTCGCGCAAGGGCGAAGGACCTGCAAGTCGGTATCGACCTGCGAGGAGGCGGTCCGGCTATGGTGTGGCGGTTATTCCCGCGCAGACGGCGACAAGGATGGCATCCCCTGCGAGACGGTTTGCTCGACAAAGCAGGAAGTCGACGAGATCCGCGCGCGCATCGGTTGCTGACGTCCTTGTCGCAAAAGGCCGGACGCTCCGTTCAGCCGTCGAGCAGCGCAAACGTCCCGAAAGCCGGCACCTTGATGCCGATCCGCCGGGCATCGATGCCGGCGACGAGGCCGAAGAGATTGATCTCCAGCCCGCTCTTCCAGCCCGCCGACACTCCGGCATAGCCGAACAGCGACAGATGCAGATCGCGCCTGTCGGGATCCAGGAAGGCGAGGCGCCCATTGGTCGGGTAGTCACGGCCCACCGACACCGGCGGCAGGCTGACGTCGATCTCGGGCACCTGCCGCATCACATGGGCGACGAAGGAATTGGAGTTCGGCCCCGGAAAGATGTGATAGCCGCCGCGCATGGCGAAGGGGTAGCTCGCAATCGCATCGCGCAGCTTCGGGATCAACGTCTCAGCCGCATCTCCCTCTGCGGAAAACACGACGCGCGGCTCGTTCGAATACCACCGTCCGTCGGCGGGATAGCCGTTGTGGCGCACCGGCGTGCCCCAGCCGACCTTGTCCCAGCGCTCGTATTCTTCAGCGCCCTTTTCCTTCACGACGATCCAGGAATGCTCGGACACCGCGCCCTTGAGGCCGCCGGTCCGGGCCGAAAACACGTAGACCCGCGCGCCCTCGACTTCCCTGGCCGGCGGCAGCATGCCCGACGACGACCAGTCCGCCGTGCGCCAGGAGGTGGCATGGTCGCCGAAGTACCAGATCGCCGCCGAGGCCGCAGCCGGCACCAGGAAGATTGCGACGATGGCGAGGATGAGAAAGTTCAGGATCCGCATCGGCCCTCTTTTTTGACAGTGTGCTGGCTGCCGGCAAGAAACGAGCGTGAAGAACACTCGAGCGGAATGAGATGAGCTTCGCTCACCCTGCTGCTCTATCCTCTTGTCGAGGCATGATCTCTTCCGAAAACCGGTTCCCACTTTTCGCGATCATGCTCTAGGTTGCCACTCGAACCATCAACCGGGCAGTCAGGTCGTCATTATGGAAAATCCCGTCCTCGTGGAAGTCACCCGCGGTCAACTTGTCGAAAGCTCGCATCGCGGCGCCTTTGCCCTTATCGATGGCGACGGCAAGACGATCGCGAGCGCCGGCGACGTCGATCGGCCGGTTTTCCCCCGCTCGGCGGTCAAGCTCCTGCAGGCGATCCCTCTGATCGAGACCGGCGCTGCCGCGCGTTTCGGGCTCGACGACAAGGATCTGTCGCTCGCCTGTGCCTCCCATTCCGGCGAGCCAGAGCACGTCCGACGGGCGGCGGCCATGCTGGCGAAGGCCGGGCTCGACATGGAGGCGCTCGAATGCGGCGCGCATTGGCCGGGAGAGGCCGATGTTTCCCGCGACATGGCAAGGCGGGGCGAAACGCCCTGTCAGCTTCACAACAACTGTTCCGGCAAACATGCGGGCTTTCTCCTGACGGCCGCCCATCGGGGGGAGGAGGCCGCGGGATATAGCGGGCCGAACCATCCCGTGCAGGTTCGCGCCAAGGCGGTCATCGAGGATCTCATCGGACGCAGCCTGAATGTCGATGTCTGCGGCACGGATGGCTGCTCGATCCCGACCTATGCCGCGCCCTTGCGTGACTTTGCCCTGGCCTTTGCGCGGCTCGCCTCCGGACGCGGCGTCGAGCCGCAGCGCGCTGAGGCCGGACAGGCCTTGATGCGCGCTTGCATGGCCGAGCCTTTCGAGATGTCGGGTACGGGCCGCGCCTGCCTGAAGCTGATGCAGGCCGCGCCCGGCAAGATCTTCGCCAAGACCGGCGCCGAGGGCGTCTTCTGCGGCGCTCTACCGGACCTTGGTCTGGGCTTTGCACTCAAGATCGACGACGGCGCGACCAGAGCCAGCGAGGCGCTTGCGGCCGCCGTCATCGCGGCGGCGCTCAAAAAGCAGGATGCCAGCCTTGCCGAGACCTTTGCGGCAATGGCGCGAAAGGATCTGCGGAACTGGCGCGGGACCCGGACCGGGGAGATCCGGGTGACACTGCCGAAGGATTGAGCCCGAACGGAGCCGGCGGAGGGTGAACTTGGCCCCGCGCCAGCCTCCGCCAGTCTTCATTCCGCCTTGGCGGCCGAACGTCTGGTGCCGCGTCGGCGGGGCGCCTTCGGCTTCTTCGGCGCTTCGCGAATTTCGATGCCGCCTCCGTCGCGCTCGCGAACCTCGAATTCCTCGGTGGCTCGAACGAGATCGCTCAGCTTCTTGAACCCGTATGTCCGGGGGTCGAAATCGGGCGCCAGATTGAGGATCTGCTTGCCGAAGCCACCGAGATTGACCCAGCCATCCTCGCTTTCCATCTGGGCGATGACGCGCACCAGAAGCGCCGTCGCCTCCTCCTGTCTGGCGAGGGGTTTCGGCGCGGTCTTGCTGCTCGCGCGATCGGGATCGGCGCGCTCTGGCAGAAGGTTTTCCGTGTAGATGAAGCGGCGGCAGGCCTGGCGGAAACTCTCCGGCGTCTTCTGTTCGCCGAAACCATAGACGTCGACGCCCTGCTCGCGGATGCGGGCCGCAAGGCGGGTGAAGTCGCTGTCGGACGAAACCAGGCAGAAACCGTCGAACCGTCCGCTGTGCAGGAGGTCCATCGCGTCGATGACGAGGGTGATGTCCGAGGCGTTCTTGCCGACCGTGTAGGCGAATTGCTGCTGCGGCACGATCGCGTGACGGGCGAGAATATCCACCCAGCCCTTCGACCGGGAACTCGAAAAATCGCCGTAGACACGCCGCACGCTCGCTTCGCCGATCTTGGCGATTTCCTCGAAAAGCCCATCCGCGATCTTGTGCGAAGCGTTGTCGGCGTCGATCAGCACGGCGAGACGGCGTGCCGTGTCGCTCCGGATTGCGGCCATCGGGATTTCCTTATGTTGACTGGGCACGAATGATAGGCCGGTCGCCGAAGATTTCACCAAACCGGGGAAAGTTCGCCGGTGCGTCATTGCATGACAGGGGGCGGTCCCGAAAGGGCCAGGCGACAGAACGATCCTCGACGGGCATCGTGGAAAGGCCGGTCGATCCCGGCAGTTTCGGCCAACCGTTAGTGGCTTGCGGCGGGCTTCTTCAAGAGCGCATGGCACACGACGTGCTGTGCCAGGTTGTGGGCTCGATCCGTGCTGGGAACTCTTCCCGATTCGTCCCGATCGTGCGACAGAGGCTTTCTTTTCGCTTGTGAGCCACTATCCTGATAGCGGTAGGAACGCATCGTGTGCTGCGGGGTCGCCGCTCACGCGAATGCGCTGCGAAAGCAAATTGGGAGAGACCATCATGGCCTGGAACAAGCCCGTCGTGACCGAAATCTGCATGGCGATGGAAATCAACGGCTACATGCCCGTCGAATTCTAATCGGTTCCATGCAAACCGATCTGGGCCGTGGGCGGGACAACCGCCTGCGGCTTTTTGTTTTGGGCTCGGCCGCCGGCGGCGGAGCGCCCCAGTGGAACTGCCTCTGCGACGTCTGCCGCCTGTACTGGGCGGGCGACGAACGCGTCAGTGCGCGCTCGCAATCCTCGATCGCGGCGACGGCCGACGGCCAAAACTGGCTGCTGCTGAATGCCTCGCCGGACCTGCGCGACCAGATCCTGAAATCGCCTCGGCTCGCCCCCAGCGCCAATGCCGGTGCGGATGAAAGGCGGGCAACGCCGATTTCCGCCGTTCTCGTCACCAATGGCGACGTCGATCACATTGCCGGCCTCCTGACTTTGCGCGAAAAGCAAAGCTTTCCGCTTTACGGCACGGCCGGCGTCCTCGGCATGATCGAGGGCAGCCCGGTGTTTCAGGTGCTCGACCCCACTTTCGTCGACAAGCGTCCCGTCTCGCTCGGCGCCCGCTTCGAGCCGGTGCCGGGGCTTACCGTCGAGATCTTTTCCGTTCCCGGCAAGGTGCCCCTGTTCATGGAGAAAGGCGAGGTCGATGTCGGCGAGGAGAGCGAGATGACCGTCGGTGTCCGCCTCTCGGCCCATGGCAGGACCGCCTATTACATCCCCGGCTGCGCCCATGTCCCCGAAGCCCTGAAGGACCGGGTGAGGGGCGCCGATGCAATCCTTTTCGACGGCACGGTCTTCGTCGACGACGAGATGCAGCGCGCCGGCGTCGGCGTGAAGACCGGCCGGCGCATGGGCCACATGCCGATCACCGGGGAGGGCGGCAGCCTTTCCGCCTTCGACGGGCTCGAGATTGGCCGCAAAGCCTATATCCACATCAACAACACCAATCCGATCCTGATCGCCGGATCGGCCGAGCGCCAGACCGTCGAGGCCGCCGGCTGGACGGTCACCGATGACGGCATGGAGATCGCGCTATGACCGGTCGCACCGACCCCCTGTTGAGCCACGCCGAGCTGGAAGCGGCCCTGCGCGAGATCGGGGCCACCCGCTACCACTCGCTCCACCCGTTTCAGACGCTGCTGCAGGAGGGTCGGCTCACCCGCGCGCAGGTCCAGGCCTGGGCGCTCAACCGTTATTACTACCAGTCGAACATCCCCGTGAAGGACGCGATCATCCTCGCCCGCCTCGGCACGGTGGAGCTGCGCCGCGAATGGCGCCAGCGCATCCTCGATCATGATGGGTCCGAGACCGAGCGCGGCGGCATCGAGAAGTGGATCGCGCTCACCGACGGCGTCGGCCTCGACCGGGACTACGTCATGTCCGGCAAGGGCATCCTCGCGGGCACGCGTTTTGCCGTCGACGCTTACGTTCATTTCGTCCGCGACCGCACGCTCCTGGAGGCCATCGCCTCTTCGCTCACCGAATTGTTCTCGCCGAACGTCATCGGCGTCAGAACCAGGGGCATGCTCGCCCATTACGACTTCATCTCGGCCGAAACGCTCGCCTATTTCGACAAGCGCCCGGTGCAGGCCAAGCGCGACAGCGATTTCGCCCTGAACTACTGCCTCGAACACGCCGATACCCGCGAAAAGCAGGAGGCCGTGATGGATGCCCTGCGCTTCAAGTGCCAGGTCCTGTGGGCGCAGCTCGACGCGCTCTACTTTTCCTATGTGGAACCGGCGCTCACCCCGCCCGACGCCTGGCGCCCGGGCGAGGCCGATGCCGGCCGGGAGGCGCGCTGATGGCCGGGCCCGCGACCATCCCCGACGAGGCGGTCCCGGCGCTGCCACGCGGCGTGAAGTTTCGCGAGGACAAGGCGAGGGGGCGCCACGTGCTGCTCGGCCCCGAACGCATCTTCGAAGCCGATCCCGTCGCCACCGAGATCTTGAAGCGGATCGACGGTGTCACGACCTTCAAGGGCATGCTCACCCAGCTCACAGAACTCTTCACCGCCGACGAGGCGACCATCCGCCCCGACGTCGAGGCGCTCTTGCTTGACCTGAAAGACAAGCAGATGGTGACCCTATGAGCGAGACCCTTCTCGATCATCGCCCGACGCCGGATCAGGCTGCCGCGCTGCGCCCGCAGCCGCCGCTCGGCCTCCTCGCCGAGGTCACCCATCGCTGCCCGATGCGCTGCACCTATTGCTCGAACCCGCTGCAGCTCGATCCGAAGTCGATGGAGCTCGATACGGACACTTGGAAAAGGGTCTTCTCGGAAGCCGTCGAGCTCGGCGTCATCCATCTCCACATGTCCGGCGGTGAACCCACCGCACGCCGCGACATCGTCGAATTGATGCGCCACGCGGCCGAGGTCGGCCTCTACACCAATCTCATCACCTCTGGCATCGGCGTTTCCGAGGAGAAGCTCGACGCCCTGATCGACGCCGGCTGCGATCACATCCAGCTGTCCATGCAGGGCGCCGACGAGGCGATCACCGAGCGCGTCGGCGGCTATAAAGGCGGCTTCGAGAGGAAGCAGGCCTTTGCCCGCGCCGTCGTCGAGCGAGGCGTGCCGCTGACGCTCAACGCCGTCATCCACCGGATGAACATCCATCAGGTGCCGGACATGATCGAAAAGGCCGTCGCCTTCGGCGCCAAGCGCCTCGAGATCGCCCACACCCAATATTACGGCTGGGCGCTGAAGAACCGCGCCCAGCTGATGCCCGCCCGCGAGGACGTCGATCGCACGATCCACGAGGTCGAAACCGCCCGCGAGCGCCTCAAGGGCACGCTCGTCATCGACGCCGTCTTCCCGGACTACTACGCCCGCTATCCCAAGCTCTGCAACGGCGGCTGGGGCACCCGCACCTTCTCCGTCACCCCCGCCGGCAAGGTTCTCCCCTGCCACGCCGCCGAGACGATCACCCATCTCGACTTCTGGAACGTCCGCGACCACTCCCTCGCCGAGACCTGGTACGACGGCCCCGCCTTCACGGCCTATCGCGGCACGGGCTGGATGAAGGAACCCTGCCTCTCCTGTGAGCGCAAACACGTCGACCTCGGCGGCTGCCGCTGCCAGGCGCTTGCGCTGACGGGCGATGCGGCGGCGACGGACCCGGTCTGCGTGAAGTCGCCGCTGCATGAAAGCATCGGGGAGATGGCGACGATGGAGGCGGCGGTTGCCGAGCCGGGCACGGCGACGTATCGGGGGTTCCGGGCGGGGTAGAGTCAGGCAAAGCCGCCCTCTCTCCCCCTTGTGGGAGAGAAAGTCATTCCAAGGAGTTGGGCCTCGGCTTGCCGAGGTCCAAACCTTGAGAATGACAAGAGAGGGGTTTCACCGTTCAAGCTGCCGCTTACCGTGCCGGCCAAATCGCTGGAGCGGCATCAACGGCAGCCAACGCATCGGACGCGGTGAAACCCCTCTCTTGCGATTTCTATCACTTGGCTTCGCCAAGACGATGAAATCGCTTTCTCTCCCACAAAGGGGAGAGAGGGCGCGTCGCCTTTGCCATCAGCGCGTTTCGATCCGCGAACGGGCAACCGCGCGAACCTCTCCCAGAACCGCATCGAGGTCTTCTGCGACCGCCTCATTCGCAAACCGCAGCGTCATAAAGCCAGCCTGCGCGAATGCTTTGTTCCGCCGCCCATCGCGGGATCGCCCCGCCACAGTTCCACCATGCTGCCAGCCGTCGATCTCCACGATCAGCTTCGCGTCGTGACAGACGAAGTCGGCGATGAAGCCGAGCATCGGGACCTGCCGCCGGAACTTCATCCCATCGAGCCGGCCGGCCCTGACGCCATGCCAGAACATCCGCTCCGTCGGCGTCGGATCGCGCCGCATCGCCTTTGCGAAACGCCGTTGTCCGGGCTTGATCGGCGCGTGCGTTGCCATGGAGGCCAGTCCACCGCGAAACCGCACTGATTGCAACTGTGAGGCACCGTTTCAGAATTAGGCGCCCTCTCTCCCCCCTTGTGGGAGAGAAAGTCATTCCAAGGAGTTGGGACTCGGCTTGCCGAGGTCCAAACCTTGAGAATGACAAGAGAGGGGTTTCACCGTGTCGGCCGCCGCAACCGTTGATCGGCCTCCACACCGAAAAAGAGACGTTCGTCACCGCAACCAAGACGGACACGGTGAAACCCCTCTCTTGCGATTTCTATCACTTGGCTTCGCCAAGACGATGAAATCGCTTTCTCTCCCACAAAGGGGAGAGAGGGCGCTTCTTTCGGTCCCCGCAGGTATCTCGATCACAGCTTGCCCTGGACCGTCCGAAAACACGGCAGCGGCTGCTGCTTCCGGTTTATACGGCCGCGCCAGCGGCGAAGTTGCCGCTTCCGCCCCGCAGATGATACAGCCTGCCGCTTCCGTTGCAGCACGACCGGCAGGACCTTCATGACCGCATTCCCCAACAGCGAGACAAACCCATGCGTCTAGGCGGGCGGCTCGCGGCGGCGATCGAGGTGTTGCAGGACATCGAGGCGCGGCGCCGGCCGGTGGCCGATGCTTTGAAGGACTGGGGTCTTGCCCATCGCTTCGCCGGCTCGGGCGACCGCGGCGCCATCGGCAACATCGTCTATGACGCCCTGCGCAGGAAGCGCTCCTACGGCTTTCGCATGGGAGGCGAGGGCCCGGCCGATCTTGCCTTCGCGGCCGTGATCGACGGGCTCGCCATGGCGCCGGAGGAGCTGCGGGCGGCGCTCGACGGCGACAGGTTCGCGCCGGAGATGCCGGCGGCGGAGCGGCTGGAGCATTTCCGCGCCGCCGATCTCGCCGAGGCGCCCGATGCCGTCGCCGCCGACGTGCCGGACTGGCTGGCGCCGCATCTTGAAGCCGCGCTCGGCGACGACTGGATCGCCGAGGCGGCGGAACTGTCGTCCCGCCCGCCGCTCGATCTTCGGGCCAACACGCTGAAGGCCGATCGGGACAAGGTGATCAGGGCGCTCGCGCCTTTCGATGCGCAGCCGGGCAAGCTTGCGCCGCAGGCGGTGCGCATTGCCGCCATCGCCGGCGCGGGGCGCCATCCGAACGTCCAGATCGAGGCGGGCTTTCAGAAGGGCTGGTTCGAGATCCAGGACGAGGGCTCGCAGCTCGCCGCGCTTCTGTCGGGGGCTCGCCCCGGCGAGCAGGTGCTCGATCTGTGCGCCGGGGCCGGCGGCAAGTCGCTGGCTTTGGCGGCCCAGATGGACAATACCGGCCAGATCCACGCTGCCGATAGCGACCGCCATCGCCTCGCGCCGATCCACGAGCGCCTGGCGCGGGCCGGCGCCCGCAACGTCCAGATCCACGATCCGCGCGAGGACATGGCGGGTCTCTTCGGCACGATGGATCTCACTCTCGTCGACGCACCCTGCACGGGCTCCGGCACCTGGCGCCGGCGGCCGGACGCCAAATGGCGGCTGTCGCAGGCGGCGCTTGATAAGCGCATGGCCGAGCAGGACGCGGTGCTCGATCGCGCCGCCCGCTTCGTCAAGCCCGGCGGCCGGCTCGCCTACGTCACCTGCTCGCTCATTGCCGAGGAAAACGCCGGGCGCATCGCGGCGTTTCTGGATCGCCAGGCGGGCAAGGGGTTCGGCGTCGCCGATGCCGGAGCGCGCTGGGCCGACCTCCTGCCGGACGCGGCCGGTCAATGCCGCGTCGGCGAACTTTCCGGGGGAACGGTGATCACCATGACGCCGCGTCTGACCGGCACCGACGGCTTCTTCTTTGCCATGCTGGAAAAGCGATGAACTCCAAGCTCGCCCTCGCGCTGTTCCTGCTGGTCACCGTTGGCGGCGGCGGGCTCATCGGGCTCTCGGTCGAGACCGGCGGCTGGTATGCGGCGCTCGCCAAGCCGAGCTTCAATCCGCCGGACTGGGTGTTCGGTCCGGTCTGGGGCACGCTCTACATCCTGATCGGCATTGCCGGCTGGCGGGTCTGGCGGGCGGGCGAGGGAAAAGCCCAGACGCTCTGGTGGGCGCAGCTGGCGCTGAACTTCGTCTGGCCGCCGATCTTCTTTGCGGCCCATCGTCTCGGGGTCGGCCTCGTCGTCATTCTGGCGCTGATCGCCGCGATCACTCTCTTCATCGCGCAGACATGGCAGCGAGAGCGGCCCTCGGCGCTGTTGTTCCTCCCCTATCTCGCCTGGGTCGCCTATGCGAGCCTTCTCAACGCCGCTCTCTGGTGGTTGAATTAGGGGGAGGCGGAATGTTCAGCCGGAGCGCATCATGACCGATTTCGACCCGGGCAAGCTCGGTTTCGCGCTGGAGACGCTCGGCGGCAAACGGGTGCTGTTCGTCATGGCCGCACAGGCGGAATATGGCGACAGGCTGAAGGCGCGCATCCGCCCGCTGATGACCGGCGTCGGCCCGATCGAGGCGGCGCTGCACACAGGGATCGCGCTTAGCGATCTTGAGCATCGCGGGACACGTCCCGACCTCGTCATCTCGCTCGGCTCGGCCGGCTCGCGGACGCTGGAGCAGGGCGCGGTCTATCAGGTCGCCTCGGTCTCCTGGCGCGACATCGACGCCTCGCCACTGGGCTTTACCAAGGGCGTGACGCCGTTCCTCGACCATCCGGTCGAAACCATGATGCCGACACCGATCGCGGGCGTTCCATCTGCGCGGCTTGCCACCGGCTCCGACATCGTCTCGGGCGCCGCCTATGATGCGATCGATGCCGACATGGTCGATATGGAGACCTTCGCTGTCCTGCGCGCCTGCCAGCGCTTCAATGTGCCACTCGTCGGCCTGCGCGGCATCTCGGACGGCGCGGCCGACCTGCATCATTATGACGACTGGGCGACGCTTCTGCATGTGATCGACGCGAAGCTCGCCGAGGCGATCGACCGGCTGGCCGCCGCTGTCGATTCGGGGCGTCTTGCCGTTTGACGCCGCCGAAAACGGCTCTGCTTCCGGGCATTTGACGCTGCATTGCAAAAATCCTTTTCAAGCAGGGCGGATTTCATTATCAGTCCGCCATGACAGCGCACCCCGACACCGTCCTCATCATCGACTTCGGCTCCCAGGTCACGCAGCTGATTGCTCGGCGCGTGCGCGAGGCCGGCGTCTATTCCGAAATCGTGCCGTTCCAGTCGGCGGAAGAGGGCTTTCAGCGCCTCAAGCCGAAGGCGGTGATCCTGTCCGGCTCTCCAGCCTCGACCGGCGACATCGACGCGCCGCGCGCCCCCCAGGCGATCTTCGAAGCCGGCATTCCCGTTCTCGGCATCTGCTACGGCCAGATGACCATGTGCGTTCAGATGGGCGGTCGCGCCGAGCCCTCGACGCATCGCGAATACGGCCGGGCCTTCATCGAGATCGACAAGAACTGCCCCCTGTTCGAGGGTATCTGGCCTGAGGGCACCCGCCATCAGGTCTGGATGAGCCACGGCGACCGGGTGATCGACATGCCGGAGGGCTTCGAGATCTTCGCCCGCTCGCCCGGCGCGCCCTATGCCGTCTTCGGCAGCGAGGAGCGGCGCATGTACGGCATCATGTTCCACCCGGAGGTGGTCCACACGCCCGACGGCGGCAAGCTTCTGTCGAACTTCGTCCACCGCGTGGCCGGTCTGAAGGGCGACTGGACGATGGCCGCCTTCCGCGAAAAGGCGATCGCGGACATTCGCGCCCAGGTCGGCGACGGCAAGGTGATCTGCGGCCTCTCGGGGGGCGTCGATTCCTCCGTCGCGGCCGTCCTGATCCACGAGGCGATCGGCGACCAGCTGACCTGCATCTTCGTCGACCACGGTCTGCTGCGGATGAACGAGGCCGAGGAAGTGGTCTCGATGTTCCGTGACCACTACAACATCCCGCTCGTCCACGTGCAGGCGCAGGATACCTTCATCGACGCGCTGGAAGGCGAGATGGATCCGGAGGTCAAGCGCAAGACCATCGGCCGGCTGTTCATCGAGACCTTCGAGGCGGAAGCCAAGAAGATCGGCGGCGCCGATTTCCTCGCCCAGGGCACGCTCTATCCGGACGTCATCGAAAGCGTCTCCTTCACCGGCGGGCCGTCGGTGACGATCAAGTCCCACCACAATGTCGGCGGCCTTCCCGAGCGCATGAACATGAAGCTCGTCGAGCCGCTGCGCGAGCTCTTCAAGGACGAGGTGCGCATTCTCGGCAAGGAGCTCGGCCTGCCCGACCAGTTCGTCGGCCGCCAGCCCTTTCCGGGCCCGGGTCTTGCCATCCGCTGTCCGGGCGGCATCACCCGCGACAAGCTGCGGATCCTGCGCGAGGCCGACGCGATCTATCTGGAGGAAATTCGCAAGGCCGGGCTCTACGACGCGATCTGGCAGGCTTTCGCCGTTCTCCTGCCTGTCCAGACCGTCGGCGTCATGGGCGACGGGCGCACCTACGAATTCGTCTGCGCGCTGAGAGCCGTCACCTCCGTCGACGGCATGACGGCCGATTTCTATCCCTTCGACATGGACTTCCTCGGCGCGGCCGCGACGCGGATCATCAACGAGGTCAAGGGCATCAACCGCGTCGTCTACGACGTGACCTCGAAGCCGCCCGGCACCATCGAGTGGGAATGACCGCCCCGGCGCCTTGTGCGCCGGCGCTCCCGCAAATGCGACCGAGTCCCAGAGCGCGGATCGAAGTGAGGTAGCGCGTCCTTTCGCGCTGTGTCGAACGCTTGGCGCGCCAGCGGCCGGCTACTCCGGCTGCTGGTGGATCGGATCGACCCAATAGACGCTTTCGGGCTTTTCGACCGGATCGACATCGGTGATGTTGACCACCACCGCCTCGTTGTCGGAGCGCACCAAAACGCATTCGAGCGGCGCTGAGGGATCGGCGTTGATCTCCTGATGGGGCACGAAGGGCGGCACGAAGATGAAGTCGCCGGGCCCCGCCTCGGCGGTGAACTCCAGCCGCTCGCCCCAGCGCATCCGCGCCTTGCCGCGAAGCACGAAGATGACGCTTTCGAGTTCGCCATGGTGATGGACGCCGGTCTTGGCGTCCGGCTCGATCGTCACCGTTCCCGCCCAGATTTTTTGCGCGCCCACTCGGGCGTGATTGATCGCGGCCTGGCGGAACATGCCGGGCGTCTGGGCGGTATTGGCATCGAGCGCGTCGCCCTTGATGACGCGCACGCCGTCGTGCTTCCAGCGAGGTTCGCCCGCCTGGTCGTGATCGTGGCTGTGGTCGGTCATCGTTGCGTCCTCCTCGTCATGTCCTGGGCCATGGTAACGGCAGCTCTGGCCTTTCGCACGATGTCGGAGAGCTCTCTCCTCCGCAACCAGGCCGACTTGCGGGTGCTCGCGTGAGCGATGCGAGGCTGATCGACATGGAAGCAGCGGAACCCCCGACAGGGGGCAACGGCGCTCAAGCAGCAGAAGGCGGTCGCCGGGTGAATCTTGGATTCAGGCTGCCAGTCGCTTTGGGAAGCGGGCCAAATTCCCCGAACCCAATCGGATCAGATTTTCCCTTCGATCCGCCCAAGCGACGCTTCCACCGCAGTCTGAAAATTTGCGAAGCCACCGCCAAATTCCATCTTGATGGTGATTTCCAGATCGTCGCGCAGTTCCGCCTGCCGACGTTCGACGCGGCGCGTGAATTCGAAGCTCTGCAACGTCAGTTGCCGCAGCTCGGCGACATCCTTGCGCAGATGACGGTTCTCCTCGATCAGGGTCTGGACCTGCTTGGCAAGAAAGCTCCGATCGACAGTCGTCTCGGGCATGGCACGCTCCATGAACGTCGAATTGGTACTCGCCAATCCGGATTTCGACAACGTCGAAGGCAGGAGGATGGCAATCGGCATGCGAATGGCAACCCCGTCTCACGCAACGCCGCTCGATGATGGGATGCCGACCTCGACGCTTCGTCATCCTCGGCCCGCAGGGTCGGGGATCCATGCCTCTGTGGCGCCGCTGCCGTTTGGGTTCAGGCGGGGCGCACTTCCGGCGCCGGACTGTCGCGTCGCCGTTTCGGCATGGATCCCCGTGCTCGCGCACGAGGATGACGACCGGCCTGGGGTGCCGCGCCATGCCGTCCGCTACACGCTGGGCGGCAGAAATCTAGGCGCCCTCTCTCCCCTTTGTGGGAGAGAAAGCGATTTCATCGTCTTGGCGAAGCCACGTGATGGAAATCGCAAGGGATTTCACCGGGGCCGCGCTGTCCGGCGGCGTTGCGGCTTTCGCATCGCTCGCTTCGTCAACGTGCGCGTCAGCGTCAGCGGTAAAACCCCTCTCTTGTCATTCTCAAGGTTTGGTCCTCGCTGCGCTCGGTCCAACTCCTTGGAATGGCCCTCCGCTCGCGCTCCGGGCGTTCATCGCTTGAAAAGCGTCGCTTTTCATCCGCTTCTCGGAGCGCTCTTCACTCTCTCCCACAAGGGGGAGAGAGGGCGTCCGTGCCGGAGGCCCAGCAGCCCGGGAATGATCGCTATTGGCCGCGACCTCGACGCTTCGTCATCCTCCGCCCGCAGGGTCGGGGATCCATGCCTCTGCGGTGCCGCTGGCGGTTGGGTTCAGGATGGGCGCATTTCCGGCGCCTGACTGTCGCGTCGCCGTTTTGGCATGGATCCCCGTGCTCGCGCACGAGGATAACGACCAGGAGTAGCAACAAATCTCATTACAGCGATATATATTTCGATTGCTTCTAAAGCTAGTGCGGAAGATTATAGATTTTCACGAATTGTCGTGTGTTCGGCCACATATGTTGCGTCATCCAAAAGCCTTCAGAATTGATGGATGAACATGAACTATTCCATCCCTATGGAATGTCCGATTACCTCTATGGTAAGTTTGAATTACGTCACCGCCGTGAGCGGAAGCTCGGCGCGTGCCAAATACACCCAAGATATACATTAACTCCATAAAATGGTCCTCGCTGTAGAAATTTGTATGGTCTCCCTTTGATGAATTGTATACAGGTCTTAATACCGCGCGGAATTCAGGTTGATTATATTTTACGTGTTTGTCGATGATCAGAGGAATATTTTTTTTAAAAATCGTTTCCAATGTCTCGATCGCCGGAGGGTTGAGAAAGGCGCTTGCTGCGGATTTTAGTTCATTCCATGAGACTTCTGAATATCGCCTCCACAATGCATTTTGCTCAGACTGAGAAAGCTGCGATTTTTGAGGGTACAGATCTTTTGCGCACTTAAAAAAACGGATGAAGTCTCGCGGTTTCGCCCAAGTTCTACTCAGAAACATTTCTGCTGGCATATTCTTAAAGTATGTCCCGAAAAAGTCACGAAACTTGACGTCAGAGCCCATACTAAGTTGAAATCTTTTAAACAAAAGTTGGAATAATGGGTGTTCTCTATTATGTGGATATGTTGACCATACTAGGCCGTGTCCGATACTTTCGACTGAATGATTTATATCTGCCGATGCGATGATAGGGTGTTCGAGATATTCGGAACGCACGGCGGAATAAATTCTCACATCTACCGCTTCTTCCGAGAATCGATCGTTCAGTGTTTGTATTGCAAGGATGCAATCCCGGACTAGCATCGCATCCTGCTGTAGGGCTTCTTTGCTGCGATACGCGAAATGTATTTCGTCAACGAAAATACAGCTCTTTAGGCCTACTCGCCGCGCGCGCTTAATAAAAAATTTCAATAGGTCATCATTGCTACGTTTAACCGCCCGACCGGCGTTCAATACGAGTGCATCATTTGTAATTTTTTTTGTGTCGACGCCTGCTGAAGACCAGATCGACCTCAGAGAATCAAATCCAATACCGATTGCATCTCCAATAGACGATGATCGCAGTTTTTCAATCCACGACTTCTCAAGAGGCGGAATCTCGGAGTCAGTGGATTCGGTATCAATGTAACTTTGCTTTATTAATATAAATAAAAGAATCCTTTTTATAGAGTGCATATAATGTCTGAATTTTTCGATGCTTCTTTCGTCAAGCATAAGAGGGACGTTACTGATGTCTTGAAGGTCGCTCTCCTCGATAAATGTTCTCTTGAACAGAAGAAAATGAGTAGTAAAATTTTCCTTGAGGCTATTCTCCAAATAGCGCATCACGGTTGTTTTTCCGGTGCCCTTTTGACCGTATACAAGGAACTTCTGACCCTTCTCAAAATCCTGAAAAGGAAAGCTTGGCAGCGAAAAGAAGGCATCCAAAAAAACGGGATTTTCCTTGGCGCGGAGGGCGTTAAAATGCTCCGCGTTTGCGTCTGGCTCACCAATCCGTATCTCTCCGAAGGTCGGTAAAATCGTTGGCACGGCTTTAATCCCTTTTGTGAGACACATTATTGACAGTATCTTTTCTATAGCTCAGGTGCAGCGAAGACAACTGAAAGTTTTAATAATCCTTTTAGAGTCGTGTCGGTGGCTGTATCGCCTAACGCTGGCGGCTCATGCTGCACTAGCCGCATGAGCCGTCCCTTTTGCGCCGGAACGTCGGCAGCTACCCCTCAGCTACACCCGCTCGTCGATCCACACGTGTCACACTTCAAACACGTGCCATTCCGCACCATCGTGAAATTCCCGCATTCCGAGCAGCTTTCGCCGGTGTAGCCCTTCATCATTGCGATGGAGCGGCGTTCGGCGCTCGTTGCCTGCGGGGCCTGCGAGACGTTGGCGTTGTCCTTCGCCGTCGCCTCATAGGCCAGCGGCTGGTCGAACAGTCCTTGCGCCGGCGAGGCGTCGGTGGTCGGGGCGGGGGCGTCCAGGGGCTCGATGTCGAGGGGCGCCGTCTCGTAGTCGCGCTTGAAGGCCGTGGCCTGGGCGCCGCCGAGGGCGGTGACCGTGGCGCCGGAGCGCGCGGCCGGGGTCTGAGCGGCGGCGGCCTTGGCCGGGGCGTTGGCGGCGGCCGGGCGGGCCGCTGCCGTCACAGGGGCGGGCTTGGCCGGGGCCTCGACCTTGGCCGCGCCCTGCGGCTCGGCCGAGGAGACGAGGCGGAACTTGGCCGTCTGGCCGCGCACCATGCCCGACGAGATCGGCAGCGGGGCAGGCTTGTCGCCGGCGACGCCGCGGCCGATGGTCGAGCCGCCGAAATCCTCCGGCTGGACATGGGCGAGATCGTGCCGGTCGAGATAGGAGACGGCGAGCTCCCGGAAGACATAGTCGAGGATCGAGGTGGCGTTCTTGATCGCCTCGTTGCCCTGCACCATGCCCGCCGGCTCGAAACGGGTGAAGGTGAAGGCGTCGACATATTCCTCCAGCGGCACGCCGAACTGCAGGCCAAGCGAGATGGCGATGGCGAAGTTGTTCATCATCGCACGGAAGGCGGCGCCCTCCTTGTGCATGTCGATGAAGATCTCGCCGAGGCGGCCGTCGTCGAATTCGCCGGTCCTGAGATACACCTTGTGGCCGCCGACGATTGCCTTCTGGGTGTAGCCCTTGCGCCGGTTCGGCAGCTTCTCACGGTCGCGCACCACCTTCTCGACGATGCGCTCGACGATCCGCTCGGCGACCTGCGTCGCCTGGGCGGCGGGTGGCGAGGCCATCAGCGCGGCGGCGACCTCTTCCACCGTCTCGTCCTCGTCTTCCTCGTCGGCGATCAGCGAGGCGTTGAGCGGCTGGGAGAGCTTGGAGCCGTCGCGGTAGAGCGCGTTGGCCTTCAGGGCTAGCTTCCAGGACAGCATGTAGGCCGCCGTGCAATCCTCGACCGTCGCGTCGTTCGGCATGTTGATGGTCTTGGAGATCGCCCCCGAGATGAAGGGCTGCGCCGCCGCCATCATGCGGATGTGGCTGTCCACCGAGAGATAGCGCTTGCCGATTCGCCCGCAGGGATTGGCGCAGTCGAAGACCGGCAGATGCTCGTCCTTCAGATGCGGGGCGCCCTCCAGCGTCATCGCGCCGCAGACATGGATGTTGGCGGCGTCGATGTCCTTGCGCGAGAAGCCCAGAGCCGGCAGCATCTCGAAGGTGAAGTCGTTCAGCTGCTCGTCTGTGAAGCCGAGGACGGTCTTGCAGAAGTCTTCGCCCAGCGTGAACTTGTTGAAGACGAACTTGATGTCGAAGGCCGAGCCCATGGCGGCGTTGAGAGCAGCGATCTGGTCGTCGCCGAAGCCCTTGGCCTTAAGTGAACCCGGATTGATCGCCGGGGCCTGGTTGAGATTGCCGTGGCCGACGGCATAGGCCTCGATCTCGGCGATGTCGGCTTCCGAATACCCAAGGGTACGCAGGGCGTCCGGCACGGCGCGGTTGATGATCTTGAAATAGCCGCCGCCGGCAAGCTTCTTGAACTTCACGAGCGCGAAGTCGGGCTCGATGCCGGTGGTGTCGCAGTCCATGACGAGGCCGATCGTGCCGGTGGGCGCGATGACCGAGACCTGGGCGTTGCGGAAGCCGTTCTTCGAGCCGAGCTCGACGGCCTCCGTCCAGGCGACCTTGGCCCGGCCGGACAGGCGCTTGTCGGTCAGCGAGGCATGGTCGAGGGGCACAGGATCGACGGCCAGTGCCTCGTAGCCATTGGCGATGCCATGGGCGGCGCGGGCGTGGTTGCGCATGACGCGCAGCATCGGCTCGGCATTGCGCTCATAGTCCGGGAAGGGCGACAGGACGCCGGCCATCTCGGCCGAGGTCTTGTAGGCGACGCCCGTCATCAGCGCCGAGATGGCGCCGCAGATCGCCCGGCCTTCCTTGGAATCATAGGGAATGCCGGAGGTCATCAACAGACCGCCGATATTGGCGAATCCGAGGCCGAGGGTGCGGTAGTCGTAGGAGCGCTGGGCGATCTCCTTCGACGGGAACTGCGCCATCAGGACGGAGATTTCGAGGACGACGGTCCAGATGCGCACGGCATGCTCGAAGGCGGCCGTGTCGAAACGTTTGGTGTCCTTCTTGCCGGCTTCGCCCTTCACCGCTTCCTGGAACTGGATGAGGTTCAAGGAGGCGAGATTGCAGGCCGTGTCGTCGAGGAACATGTATTCCGAGCACGGGTTCGATGCGCGGATCGAGCCGGCCTCGGGGCAGGTGTGCCAGTCGTTCATCGTGGTGTTGAAGTGCAGGCCCGGATCGGCCGACGCCCAGGCGGCGTAGCCGATCTGCTCCCACAATTCGCGCGCCTTGACGGTCTTGTGAACCTTGCCGTCGGTGCGGCGGATGAGGTTCCACTCCTCGTCGTTTTCCACGGCGCGCAGGAAGTCGTCCGTCAGCGAGACGGAGTTGTTGGAGTTCTGTCCGGATACGGTGAGGTATGCCTCGCTGTCCCAGTCGGTGTCGTAGACCGGGAATTCGATCTGGGTGTAGCCCTGCTTTGCAAACTGGATGACACGCTTGGCATAGTTTTCGGGAACCTGCGCCTTCTTGGCGTCGCGCACGGCGCGCTTCAGCGCCGGGTTCTTCATCGGATCGAAGCAGTCGTCACCGGGGCCCTCGCAGTTCACGCAGGCCGACAGGATCGCCTTCATGTGCTTGGCGACGGTCTTCGAACCGGTGACGAGGGCGGCGACCTTCTCCTCCTCGCGGACCTTCCAGTTGATGTAGGCCTCGATGTCCGGATGGTCGATGTCGACGACGACCATCTTGGCCGCGCGCCGGGTCGTGCCGCCGGACTTGATGGCTCCGGCCGCCCGGTCGCCGATCTTGAGGAAGGACATCAGGCCCGACGACTTGCCGCCACCGGCGAGTTTTTCGCCCTCGCCGCGCAGGAAGGAGAAGTTCGAGCCGGTGCCCGAGCCGTATTTGAACAGCCGCGCCTCGCGCACCCACAGATCCATGATACCGCCGTCATTGACGAGGTCGTCAGCGACGGACTGGATGAAGCAGGCATGCGGCTGCGGATGCTCGTAGGAGGTCGCCGAGCGGGTCAGCTGGCCGGAGCGGTAGTCGACATAGTAGTGGCCCTGGCTCGGGCCATCGATGCCATAGGCCCAGTGCAGGCCGGTGTTGAACCACTGCGGCGAGTTCGGCGCGACCTTCTGGGTGGCGAGCATGAAGACCAGCTCGTCACGGAAGGCGGAGGCGTCCTCTTCCGTTTCGAAATAGCCGCCCTTCCAGCCCCAATAGGTCCAGGTGCCGGCGAGCCGGTCAAAGACCTGCCGGCCATCCATCTCCGAGCCATAGCGCTCGTCCTCGGGAAGCTCGGCGAGCGCCTTCTCGTCGGCGACTGAGCGCCAGAGGAAGGAGGGCACGTCGTGCTCCTCGATCTTCATCAGCCGGGCCGGGACGCCTGCCTTGCGGAAATATTTCTGCGCGAGGATGTCCGACGCCACCTGACTGAACTGCTCGGGAACGTCGATTCCCTCGAGCCGGAAGACGATCGAGCCGTCCGGGTTCTTGATCTCGCTCGTCGCCTTGCGAAAGGCGATCGTGGCGTAGGGGCTCTCGCCGGCCTTGGTGTAGCGGCGCTCGAACTTCATGCCCATCGAAAAACCCATCCTCGATTGATTGTCTCAGACTGGAGCGCGAGGCATGGACGCCAGTCGGCGACGCACTCCCTCAGCACTCCATGAATTACGCGTCCGACCTGCATCTAGTGGCGATGGCGTCGGGTGACCCTATATATAGTGTCTGGCGAGGGTTAAGCGAAGCTTAAACTGTCGGATTTTTATCGAAGTCGGTGAGTTATCAACGGGATTCACCGGAGCCTTTAGGGCGCGACTGATTCCCGTTCGCATCTGCGACC
Organism: Jiella mangrovi; assembly: GCF_017815135.1. Classification (GTDB taxonomy): domain Bacteria; phylum Pseudomonadota; class Alphaproteobacteria; order Rhizobiales; family Rhizobiaceae; genus Jiella; species Jiella mangrovi. The sequence continues at coordinate 173,507 of NZ_JAGJCF010000005.1, forward strand.
CGGGCAGGGCCTCTCGCCGACCGCAGGCTAGGGTGAGTCCGGGGCGAGCGTCAATTGCGCCGCGGTCACAGTCCGGGCCGGGCCTGCGTGGACAAACTGTGTACAAACTTCCGTTGGGACGGCTCAAAGCCTTGAAAATCGGCGCCTGAGCACCTTACGTTCTTTTTTATGCATTCCGCCGCGCGAGATCGCGGGTCGGTCATGCTGGCGAACCATCGAGATTTTCGAATCAGGTTTGCCGGTGCCGGTTATTTTGGAAGGACCGTGTTTGTCTCGGCCTGAGCATTCGACGTGGACGCTCGCCCCTGCGGATCTACTCGCCGCCGGTGTAGAGGAGGCAATCGATCGCGTCACGCGGTTGGCGAAGCGACTTCTCGGCGTTTCGGCCAGTTTCATCGTGATCGTCGACCCCGACAAAGAGACCTTCAAGAGCGAGGCTGGCCTTCCCCCGGCGGCCACGCGAGACGAGGCTGGCCTGCGATTGTCGTTCGAACCCGGTTCGATCAGCCGTTTCGTGGCAGAGACCGGTGAGCCTCTGGCAATCGCCGATGTCGCGGCCGATCCGCGCTTTGCAGGCTGCCAGATCGTCAAGTCGCTGCGGATCGGCGCATGTCTCGGCCTGCCCGTGAGTTTGCCCGACGGCACGGTCGTGGGAGCCTTCTTCGCGATCGACGAGAACCGCCGCGACTGGTCGTCCGAGAATCGGGACATTCTGGAGGAACTCCTTGCGGTTCTGGCCGGCGAATTCGCTCTGCGCCAGGAGGTCAAGCTGCGCCAGAATTTGGAGCAGCGATCCTTCCTGATGTCGCGGGAGATGGAGCACCGGATCAAGAACTCGTTGTCGACGGTTCAGGCGATCATCCTCTTGTCGGTGCGCGATGGACAGAGCGCTTCCGAGATCAGGGCCGATCTCCTGGAGCGCGTGGCCTCGCTCGCCAAGACGCAGTCGCTTCTCGCCGATCGCGATGGCAAGGGCGCGATGTTCGCCGACATCGCCGCCGCGGAACTCCAGCATTTCGGCATCGGCACGAATGTCTGGATCGACGGGCCGGAGCTGCTCGTCGGCAAGGACGACGCGGTCTCCATCTCGATGATCATTCACGAGCTCGCCACCAATGCTTCCAAGCATGGTGCGCTGGCGCTCCGCGGAAGGGGCGGGGTTTCCATGCGCTGGGAGACCCGCGAGCTGGACGCCCGAAGAGCATTGACCTTTCATTGGGAGGAATGGTTCGGCGGCGGCCCGACGCCGCGCCAGGGGCGTGAGGAGGGCGACTACGGTTTTGGAACGGAACTGCTCGAGACGCTTGTCCTGCGCCAGATGCGTGGCCAGATGTCGCGAGAGCTGACGCCTGGAGGGCTCATATTCACGGCAAGCGTCCAGCTCGGCGCCGTGCCTGCCTGAGTGCCGGTCGGACCGCCAGCCTGGCCGCCGGCCTGCGGATTGCCCGGGCCGAGACCGGATGCGGGGACGATGGCCGGTTCGCTTGCCGGTATCAGCCGGCAGACCCCTTGCCGATGGGCGCCTGAAAGGTCAGGCCGAGATCCCACGGGAAGAAGATCCACGTGTCCTGGCTGACCTCGGTGATGAAGGTATCGACGAGCGGACGCCCTTTCGGCTTGGCATAGACGGTGGCGAAATGCGCCTTCGGCAGCATCGCGCGCACGACGCCGGCGGTCTTGCCCGTATCGGTCAGGTCGTCGACGATCAAAACGCCGTCGCCGTCGTCGGTCAGGAGTTCCGGGCTGATTTCCTTCAGGACCTTCAGCTCCCCCTGCTCGGAATACTCGTGATACGAGGCGACGCACACCGTCTCGATGAGGCGGATCGAAAGTTCGCGAGAAATGATCGCGGCCGGAACGAGGCCGCCCCGGGTGATGCAGACGATCGCTCGCCATTCTTCGCGCACGCCCGCCAACCGCCATGCAAGCGCCCGCGCGTCGCGGTGAAACTGGTCCCAGGAAACGGGGAAGGACTTTTCCACCATCGACATCGCGCTCTTTCGCTTGGCAGGAACTGACGCGTCCCGATAGATCGAAATCGCCCAAGAGCGCAAGTTTCGACCCGATCGCGATCAGCGGTCATCCAAAGACTCTCGACCCGGCCGCGTCCGCAGGGCGGCGACAGCTTGTCAACGTCCAGGTGCTGGAAGCGGGTTCTTTAGCCCGCTATCGATTCCCGTCGTTCCAATCCGTAAAGGAAACGTGACCCGTGAATCTCGACCGTTATCAGCCTTATGCCCTGTCGCTCCTGCGCATCGTCGCGGGTCTGATCTTCATGGAGCATGGCACGCAGAAGCTTCTGAGCTTCCCGGCCGGCGAACATGCCGGCGTGGCGCTCATGTCGCTGTTCGGCGCTGCCGGCGCCATCGAACTCGTCGGCGGGCTGCTCATCGCCCTCGGGCTATTCACCCGGCTTGCCGCGTTCGTCTGTTCGGGCGAAATGGCCGTCGCCTACTGGATGGCTCACGCCCCGCAAAACCCGTTCCCCGTCAACAATGGCGGCGATGCGGCGATCCTTTACTGCTTCGTCTTCCTGCTCTTGGTTTTCACTGGCGCCGGCGCCTCGAGCATCGACGCGGCGCGCAAGGGGCGTTCGTAACGCCGCAGCAGCCATTCGGGCCGGCGGGCCTGACCCAAAGCTCCGCCCGAGCCGCCGGCCCGAGGCTCACCACTTAGTCGCCCCGCGACCGCGCGATCGTCTCCAGCATCTCCCCGACCGCCAGGGCCGCGGCATCGAGCGCGGCTTCGTCGCGCGAGCGGATGACGATCTCGGTGGAATAGCGTTCCCCGTCGAATTTCGGGTAGGAGCCGATCACGACATTCGGGTGCTGCTTGGCGATGGCGCCGAGCGCATCGCCGATGTCGCCTTCGCCGAACGGGCAGGGGACGGCCCTCGACTTCAAAGGTTCCCCGGCGGGCAGGACGTCGAGAAGGCTCGACAGCATCGCCTGAAAGACGCCCGGTACGCCGGCCATGACGAAGACATTGTCGATCCTGAAACCCGGCGCCACCGAGACCGAATTGTCGATCAGGCTCGCACCCTTCGGCGTGCGTGTCATGCGCCGCCGGGCCGGCGTGAATTCCATCTGGCGGCCGGCATAATAGGTCTCGAGCCGTGCCACCGCGTCCGGGTGCTCGATCACCGGCAGGCCGAAAGCCGCCGCGACGGCATCGGCCGTGATGTCGTCATGGGTCGGGCCGATACCGCCCGAGGTGAAGACGAGGTCGTAGCTCCGCCGCAGCGTATTCAGCGTGTCGGCGATCATGTGCGGCTCGTCGCCGACGATGCGCACTTCCTTCAGGTCGATGCCGAGAAGCGTCATCACCTCGGCGAGATGGGCGATGTTCTTGTCCTTCGTCCGGCCTGACAAGAGTTCGTCGCCGATGGCGAGCATCGCGGCCGTGGCGGTTTCATTCGGCATTCTGCGGTTTCTCCGGCAATAATCGCCTTGAATAGGCGTGAGGGCTCGGCGGAAAGCAAGAGGGTGCGACGCAAGGTGCCACTGTTGCTACTGACGTGACGGTGCGTCGCAAGAAATCGACGAGCCATGCGACCCTCGGTCTCCTATGTGCATGGTCAGTCCGCCGCCGGGGCGGCGACCCGCAAAACCAGCAAAGGAGCTCATGCGATGGCGAAGGTTCTCGTCCTTTATTATTCCAGCTACGGCCACATCGAGACCATGGCGAAGGCCGTCGGCGAGGGCGCCGAGAGCGCCGGCGCGACCGTCGACATCAAGCGCGTCCCCGAAACGGCGCCGCAGGAAGTGGTCGAGGCCGCCCATTTCAAGACCGATCATCCCTATCCCGAATGCGATCCAATGGAGCTGCCGAACTACGACGCCATCATCATCGGCGTGCCGACCCGCTACGGCAACATGGCCTCGCAGATGCAGGCATTCTGGGACCGCACCGGACCGCTGTGGGCAAACGGCGCCCTGATCGGCAAGGTCGGCGGCGCCTTCGCTTCCTCCGCCACCCAGCATGGCGGCAACGAGGCGACGCTGCTCTCCGCCCACAAGACGCTGCTCCACCACGGTCTGGTGGTCGTCGGTCTGCCCTATGCTTTCGCTGGCCAGATGAACATGGACGAGATCGTCGGCGGCTCGCCCTATGGCGCGACGACGATGGCGAAGGGCGACGGCTCGCGCATGCCGAGCCAGATCGAGCTCGACGGCGCGAAGTTCCAGGGCAAACACATCGCCGAGATCGCCGCAAAACTCGTGGCCTGACGAAGGCGTGAGGTCGGCCGTGGCCTATCACGGCTCGGTCGGCCAGTCCGATCTTATGGAAACTGACGAAAGGCCGTTACCGCGGCCTTTCTCCCCGATGTCCGCCCGCGCTCTTCGAAGGCCCCTTTGAGGGCCTTTTTTAGTCGATCGTGTCGGGAAAGGCCGACCGCCCGACCTATCGGCGGGGCGGCGAGCCTGCTAGACGAAATCGCAAAACGCGAAAGGATCGGGCGGCATGGCGACGGCGGACGAATTGAAGCGGGCAGCGGGCGAGGCGGCGCTTTCTCACGTCGAGGACGGCATGAACCTCGGCATCGGGACGGGGACGACGACGGAAGCCTTCATCCGTCTCCTCGCCGACAAGGTCCGTGACGGGCTGCAGGTCACGGGCGTCGCGACCTCCGAGCGCACCGAACGGCTGTGCCGCGAACTCTCGATCCCCATGGCAACGCTCGAGGAACTGCCGAAGCTCGATCTGACCATCGACGGAGCCGACGAGATCGATCAGTCGCTTCGGCTCGTCAAGGGCGGCGGCGGCGCGCTTCTGCGCGAGAAGATCGTGGCCGTGGCATCCAGGAAGATGCTCGTCATCGCCGACGAAGCGAAGCTCGTGGAGACGCTCGGCGCCTTTCCCCTGCCGATCGAGATCAACGGCTTCGGCATGATCGCCACCTATCTTGCGATCCAGGAGGCGGTGGGCGAGCTCGGCCTTTCCTGCGAACTGATTTTGCGGCGGAGGGGACCGGAGCCTTTCATCACCGACAGTGGCCATTTGATCCTCGATGCATCCTTTGGCCGCATTCCCGATCCACATGCGCTGTCAAACGCGCTTCTGAAGGTGCCGGGCGTCGTCGAACATGGTCTGTTTCTAGGCCTTGCCGATGAAGCGCTCGTTGCGACGGCGAGCGGTGTTCGCCATCTGACGGCCTGAGGCTCGTCGCCTGGGTCTCGACAGGGCCGACGAGCCGGCGGTGGCTTGCACGGGCCGGGCGAAGCCGCTACGTCGCGCGGGAAAGCAGCGGGGTCCACATGCGCGGCGTGCCCTTCGATTCAGGGCGGCGCACCGGATCCTTTCATGGACTGAACGGATCTGGCCGCATTCGGCGAAGCACCCGCCGGCATCCGGGTAGAGATCAACCAACGGAGTGAACGAAACCGATGATCTTCAGTCAGTCGATGCGGCGCGGCATTCTTGCCGCCGCAACCGCGCTCATTCTCGTCCCGGCCGCAGCCGTCGCCCAGGAACCCGCAGCCCAGACGCCTGCCGGGCAGGACGCCGCCGACGAGAACATCAGCGAAAGCCACCTCAACGCCGCACGGGCCGCCATCACGGCGATCCACGCGACCGACCAGTTCGACGAGATCCTTCCGAACGCGGCCACCCAGATCAAGTCCGAGCTGATCGCCAACCGTCCCGACATGGACGCGAAGATCTCCGACATGGTCGATGACGCCGCCCTCAAGCTGGCGAGCCGGCGTGCCGACCTCGAAACGGAGATCGCCCGGATCTACGCCCGCATGTTCACCGAGGACGAGCTGAAGAGCATTGCCAGCTTCTACACCTCCGAGCCCGGAAAGAAGCTTCTCGAGCAGGGACCGCAGGCGACCCGCAGCATGCTGCGCGCGGCCGAGGTCTGGAGCCGGGGCATCGTGCGCGATCTGCGCCAGACCGCCTTCGACGGGTTCCGCGAGATGAACGGTGGCGAGGCGCCCGCGGCCGATGGCTCTGCGGGCGGCCAGAACTGACGGTTCGCCGGGACGCGGGCCGCGCGGTGGGGACGGCTCCGGCTTTGACGGCGATCTGCCGGTGCGTCGCATGAGGCAAGGCCCGGTCGCCTGTCGTCTCAGGGGCGCGCCAGCATGCAGGCGCTGAACGGATTCGTCGGTGCTGGCTCCCGTGATCCGGTGATAGTCCCGCCCTTTTGGGCAGTGTTTCTTTGCCCGCGCGACATTTGCGGGCCAGCGAGCGGAACGGCAAACCATGCCCGCATATGACTACGATCTCTTCGTCATCGGTGGTGGCTCGGGCGGCGTGCGCGCGGCGCGTGTCGCCGCATCGCTCGGAAAGAGGGTGGCGATTGCCGAGGAATACCGCTTCGGCGGCACCTGCGTGATCCGAGGCTGCGTGCCGAAGAAGCTGTTCGTCTATGCCTCGCAGTTCCCCGAGCATTTCGAAGACGCCAAGGGCTTTGGCTGGTCGGTCGGGGAGAGCCGCTTCGACTGGTCGAAGCTGATGGCGGCCAAGGACAAGGAAATCGAGCGGCTGGAAGGTCTCTATCAGACCAATGCCGGCAAGGCGGGTGCCGAAACGATCACCGACCGTGCGGTTCTGGAAGGTCCGCACGAGATCCGCCTCGTCGGCTCGGGTCGAACGGTCACCGCCGACAAGATCCTGATCGCCACCGGGGGGCGGCCGAACCGCTTTCCCGCCATGCCGGGCGCCGAGCATTGCATCACCTCCGAGGAGGCGTTTCACCTGCCCGAGCTGCCGAAGCGGATCGCCGTCCTCGGCGGCGGCTACATCGCGGTGGAATTTGCCAACATTTTCCATGGCCTCGGCGTCGAGACGGTGCTCGTCTATCGCGGCAAGGAAATCCTCCAGGGCTTCGACGACGATCTGCGCCATGAGCTGCACGAGGCGATGGAGCGCAAGGGGCTGCGCGTCCACTGCTGCGACACGTTCGAAAAGGTCGAGATGCGCGGCGACGGCACGCTCGCGGCCACCTGCAAGAGCGGCGAGGTGATGATCGTCGATCAGGTGATGCTGGCGATCGGCCGCACGGCGAATACGGAAAATCTCGGCTGCGAAAAGGCCGGCGTCGAACTCGACGAGCGCGGCGCGGTGATCGTCGACGAGCATTCCCGCACCTCGGCCGAAAACATCTACGCCATCGGCGACGTCACCCACCGTGTGCAGCTGACGCCCGTCGCGATCCACGAGGCGATGTGCCTGATCGACACGCTCTATCGCGACAAGCCGACAAGCCCGGATTACGGCGCAATCGCGACGGCCGTCTTCTCCCAGCCGGAACTCGGCGTCGTCGGCTTGAGCGAGCAGGAAGCCGCCAAGCGCTTCGCGGACGTGGAGATCTATCGGGCCTCCTTCCGGCCGATGAAGGCGACGCTTTCCGGCCGCAGCGAACGAATGCTGATGAAGCTCGTCGTCGATGGTGAGAGCCGCCGGGTTCTCGGCGCCCATGTCCTTGGCGCCGACGCCGGCGAACTGGCCCAGGTGCTCGCCATCGCCGTGAAGGCGGAGCTGACCAAGGACCAGTTCGACGCCACGATGGCGGTGCATCCGACGGCGGCCGAGGAGCTGGTGACGATGTACCAGCCGAGCTATCGCCTGAAGGACGGCAACCGGGTCTAGAAGAGGCGTTGCAAGGGCCGCCGGCCGGCCGTCCAAGACCGCCTGATCGTCAGCGTTCCCTTTAGGCCGCGGGAAAATGGTGGAGTTCGATGTCGCGCGGAACGGCGTCGTCGCCATTGATGGCGATGATGTCCTGCGGGCAGGCGGAGACGGCGAACAGACAGTCGATCTCGGCGCGCAGGGTGACGGCAGCGCCGGGCTCGGCCTTGCTCGGATAGTCCTTGAAGACGGCATTGTCCTCGACCACCGTGTGCATGAAGAGGTTCCACGGCGTCGGCACGTGGGCGAGCTCTCGGCCGTTGGCCTTCATCACCGCACGCAGATTGTCGCTGCAATTGGCGTGATAGTCGGTCGTTTCGTAATACAGCCGGTAGCTTCGGTCGCAGCAGGCGGGGCACTGGGTGTCGTGGACACCCGGCGAGGTGTCGGCGACGAAGGTCAGGATCTCGCGCAGACGGTTCGTGACCAGCGCGTCGCCGGGCCGAAACATCAGCCGGTAGTGATGGATGCGCGAATGCTCCATCGACATGTATTCATAAGGGTCCTCGCCGCTGGTCGGGAAGGCCCAGCTATCGACCACCTGGCCGCCATGGACGTTGACGACGCTGACATGGTCGCCGGCCTTCAGGGCAACGCTGCCGCCGGTGCGGGCCTTGACGGTGGTGACGATGGGGGGCGTGCTCATCGGATGCTGGCCTTCGCTCAATAGTCGAATTCGTGGTGCCAGGTCTTGGAGAAGACCGGCTTGTCGTTCTCGAAGGCGTCGTAGCTGGATTTGAGATGCAGCCGGCCTTCGATCACGGAGACTTCCGTCAGGGCCTCGAGCCTCACTGCCCATCCCGGCCGTTCGAACCGCTGGATGCTCTCGAAATAGGCCCGCGCCGAGGTCGGATCGTCCGGCAGGATCGTGTAGCCGTGATTGGTGACGTCGCCGAGGGTCAGCCCCTCCTGTCGCCAAAGCTTCGGCCCGCCTTTCTGCTCCACCGTCGTGCGGCCGGTCTCGGCTTCGATCGTGACCGTTCTCCTGATCGCGCCGGCCTCGATCGTCTCGCTGGCGATCGGCGCTGCCGATACCGGCGGGCCGAAGGGGGCGTTCTCTTCGACCGCGTCATCCGGCCGCGAGGGCAGAAGCAGCGACGTCGCGTCAGGGTAAAGCGTCACGGCGCCGGCTTTCAGCTCCGGCCAGACCATCGGCCAGTAGCTGGTCGAGATCGCCACCCGCATTCGCCGGCCCTCACCGAAGCGATAGGCAACGCCCTTCAAAGGAATCTCGGCGGAGAACCGTTCGCCCGCGGCGATGCCCTCGGGCCGGGTGATGCGACGAATGGCGAAGGTGACGCGCGCCGAGCGGCCGCTTTCGTGGATCTCGTTCAGCCGGACGATCACCGTCGCCTTGTCGCCGTCCATGGCAAGATCGAGCCGGAGGCGGGGAATTCCGAACGCTTCGAGCGGGCGCGCCAACCTTTCGGTGTCGAAACAGACCGACAGCGCGTCGTCCATCCGGCCGTCGCTCTGAAACTCCGGCCCGTCGCCGCCGCCATCGAGGGGGCACCATTCGCCGCCGAGAGCGCCGAGGGTCTGGGGCGTGTCGATGCGGATCGGGTCGGTTTCGGCGGCCGCGGCGGACGTCAGCCGGCCGTCGGCGACGTGAAACACCGCCGGTTCGCCCTCGGCCGGCCAGCCGGACACGGCAACGAAGCCGCCGCCGATCTCCGGCCTGCGCGGATGCGGAACGAGATCCTCCCCCATCCACAGCCTGAGGCGCGGCTCGTCCATGATGCCGGTGTCTTCGCCGCAGAGCCAGTGCTTCCACCAGCGCAGGCATTCGTCGAGGAAGCCGATCTTCGGGCCGGGGATGCCCCAGTTGGGATAGATGTGGGTCCACGGGCCGATCAGGCCCTTTCGCGGGCAGGAGAGGTTTTCCATCAGCCGCAGCACCGGGTCCGAATAGCCGTCGGTCCAGCCGGTGGCGGCGTAGACGGCGCATTCGATGTCGGCATAGTTCTCGCAGATCGAGCCGTGCTTCCAGAATTCGTCCCGCTCCATATGGGCGAGCCAGCCTGCCAGTGGCGGTTCGAGATGATCGAGGCGGTTCTGCCAGATCTCGCGCCAGCGATCGCCGACATGGGCGGGGTCGGCCGGCCGGCCGAGCTGGCTGAACAGGCCGGCGCCCCATTGGATGCCGTCGATGAGGAGGCCGCCGCCCATGAAGTGAACGTCGTCGCTGTAGCGGTCGTCGGTGGAGCAGCAGGTGACGATGGCTTTCAGCGCCGGCGGGCGACGCGCCGCGATCTGCAGGCCGGCGAAGCCGCCCCAGGAAATGCCGATCATCCCGACATTGCCGTTGCACCAGTCCTGCCCGGCGAGCCAGGCGATGACTTCCAGGGCATCGTCCTGCTCCTGGCGCAGATATTCGTCGCGCAGCAGCCCCTCGGAATTGCCCGAACCGCGCAGATCGACGCGGATCGCGGCGATGCCGTTCTCAGCGAAATAGCCGTGCATCATCGAATCCCAGATGGCCGTCAGATCCGACTGGCGATAGGGGATCCACTCCATCACCACCGGCGCCGTCCGGCCGGGCTGAAGCTCCGGCAGCCAGAGCCGCGCGGTCAGCCGCGTGCCGTCCGAGAGCGGGATCACGATCTGGCGAAAGGGCGCGGGCGATTGGCCCGAATGGGTGTTTTCCATGGAAAGCGTCTTTTGAGCGAGCGGTCGCCGGCGCCGCCGTCAGCGGCAAGCACTGGCCGGGACACCGGGCAGGATAGGGTTTCGTCCTGAAAAGGAAGAGCGCCGCCGCGGCGCATGACGCGTCGCGGCGGCTGGGTCTGTCAGCCGATGCCGATCAGCTCTTCACGGCCATCTCGCGCAGCACCGGCCACTGGCCGTCCGGCGTGAAGGCCGGCGTCAGCTCGGGGGCCGAGATCCAGGCGTTGACGCCGTGATAGAGCGGCACATAGGCGCCGGTCTCTTCGAGCTTGTCCTGAAGGTCGCGATACATCTTCGCGCGCTTCGTCTCGTCGGTCTCCTCGACGGCCTTGGCGTTTTCCGCGTCCCAGCTCTCGTCGCAGGTACGCTGGAAATTCCATTCGCCGACCTGGCCACAGGTGAACCACTCCGTCACCCAGCTGGGGTCGGGTGCCGTCGTGAAGGTGTCGATCCAAACTTCGCTGGTCTTCCAGCCGCCGTTCTTGTCCTGCATCTGGGCGTCCATGGTGGCGTCGTCCATCTGGCGGACCTTCAGATTGATGCCGACCGCCGCGAGCTGCGCCTGGATTACCTGGGCGGCGATCAGCTGGTCGGAATCCATGCCGAGCACGCAGGTCAGCGACAGGCCCTCGGCGCCGGCCTCGGCGAGAAGCTTCTTCGCCTCCGCCTGGTCGAACGGATAAAGCACCTTGTCGCGCGCGCCGAGCAGTGGCGGCGGAACGAGGCCGTGAGCCGGCTCGATGGCGTCGCCGAAGGTGGCCGAGACGACTTCCGGCACATTCACCGCTCGCTGGATCGCGCGGCGCACCTTGACGTCTGAAAGCTTGGGATTTTCGACATTCATGCCGAGCCAGGTGTAGGCGAGCGCCGGACGAACCGTCAGTGTCGCCTTGCCGCCCTTGCGATCGGCGATCGAGGAGATCTGGATCTGGGTGCAATCGAGGTCGCCGGCGTCGAAGGCGGTTTCGGCCGCGATCTTGTCCTGGATCGGGAAGAGCTGGATCTCCTCGAAATAGGGCTGAGGCCCGACGAAATCGGGATTGCGCTTCAGCGTGATGCGCTGGCGCGGCTGCCAGTCGGCAAAGGTGTAGGGGCCGGAGGTCGCGAAAGGATCGGTCTCGATCTTGCCGCCATTTTCCTCCAGCGCCTTCTTGCACACGATGATGCCTGAAGCGCGGGGCAGGGTGCTGGCCAGGAGCGGGGCGAAGGGCTTCGTCATGTGAATGATGCCCGAAAGCTCATCCGTCACCTCGACATGGTCGAGGGCTGCCCAGTCGGATCCATAGATCGCATCGAGCTTCTCGTCCTTGAACCGCTCGAACGAGTATTTCACGTCCTCGGCGGTCACGTCGCCATGGCCGTTGGTCCATTTCATGCCGGGCTTCAGCGAGAACTTGATCGCCATCGGATCGGACGCGTCGAAGCTCTCGGCGGCGTCGAGCTCGTATTCCCATTCCTTGCCGGCCTTGTACTGGATCAGGCTGGAGAAGATCGCGAACATGATCGTCTCGTCGTACCAGCCGGAGCGCATTGCCGGATCGATGTTTCGGATGTCGCCGTCATTGCGGATCTTCAGCGTCTTGCCTTCGATCGCAAAGGCGGCCTTCGGGCCGAGCATGTCGGCGCCGATCAGGCCGGCGGTGCCGATGGCAAGGCTTTTCAGGATCGTGCGGCGGTTCATCGGGGTGAAAGTCATCAAGTCTCCGTAAGGGTCGTTCGGGTTTGGTGAGCGCGGGGCGAAAGTCAGGCGGCTTTCGCCTCGCGCTCGACATGGAGGTCTTCGTGGCCGCGCGGGAAATGGCAGCGCACGGTGTGGCTCGCGCCGAGCTCACGGGCGGGCGGAGCCTCGCGCCGGCAGATGTCGCGGGCGATCGGGCAGCGCGTGTGAAACTCGCAGCCCGTCGGCCGAATCTTCAGGCTCGGCGCCTCGCCCTTCAGCCGGGTCGCCGGCTTGCCGGGCGAATGGGCGTTCAACAGCGCGTGGGTGTAGGGATGCGCCGGATCGGAAAACAGCGTCTTCGTCGGCGCGGTCTCGACGATCCTGCCGAGATACATCACCGCCACCCGGTGGGTGACGTGCCGCGCAACGGCGAGATTGTGGGTGATGAACAGGAAGCTGATGTCGTCGGCCGCCTGGATGGCATTGAGAAGATTCAAGAGCTCGCCCTGGACCGAAAGGTCGAGGCCGGCGGTCGGCTCGTCGGCGATTACGAGCTTCGGCCGCATGGCGAGGGCGCGCGCCACCGTCACGCGCCGCGCCTGACCGCCGGAAACCTGATGGGGAAAGCGATCGGCGAAATCGCTTGTCAGACCGACCTCGGCGAGAAGCTCGCGGGCCCGCCGTCGCCGTTTGCGACCGGAGATCGGGTGGAGCAGGCCGGCATCGACGGCGAGGGGTTCGGTGATGGCCGAGGAGAGGCGCATGCGCGGATCGAGGGCGGCGACGGGATCCTGGAACATGAAGCCGACATTGCGGCGCAGCGTCTTCCAGGCCCGGTCCCGCCGGCTCGTCACCGTGTCGCCGGCAAGCGCGATCTTGCCGCCCGACAGAGGAGCAAGCCCGGCGATCGCTCGCCCGAGCGTCGTCTTGCCCGAACCCGATTCGCCGACGAGGCCGAGTGTTTCGCCGGCCTCGACCGCGATGCTGACGCCATCGAGAACGGTGACCTCGCCCGGCGCGCCCTTCAGCCGGTCGAAAATGGTTCCCGACGGGTAACGCACGACCAGATCCTTCACCTCAAGCAGCGGCATCGGCTTCCTCGATCAGATGGCAGGCGACACGTGAAGGGCCGGCGGCGGTCAGTGCGGGGGCTTCGCGCCGGCACCGGGCGAAGACCTTCGGGCAGCGGGGCGAAAAGATGCAGCCCGGGGGCAGGTCCGTGGGCTTCGGTACCGTTCCCGGAATGGTCGGAAGATCGCCGGAGGTCGTCTTGATGCGGCTCGGATCGCAGGCGAGCAGCGCGGCGGTATAGGGATGGCGCGGCCGCTCCATCACCTCGGCCACCGGACCGGATTCGACCAGCTCGCCGGCATACATGACCGCCACGTCGTCGCAGAGCCGCGAGACGACGCCCATGTCGTGGGTGACGAAGACGATCGACCCGTCGACGGCGCCGCGCATGTCGCGGATGATCTCGATCACCTCCGCCTCGGTGGTGGCATCGAGCGCCGTCGTCGGCTCGTCGGCGATGAGAAGCCGCGGCCGCACGAGAAGCGCGGCGGCGATGGCGACGCGCTGGCGCAGCCCGCCGGAGAGCTGATGCGGATATTGCTTCATCCGCACGTCGGCGTCGGCAATGCCGACCTGTTCCAGCATCTTCTTGGCGTTCTCCAGCTTTTCACGCCGCGAGCCGGCAAGCCGGTGCTGGAATTCGAGAAGCTGGCGGCCGATGCTGACGACCGGATTGAGAGCCGTGAACGGGTCCTGCGAGACGGTCGCCACGGTTCGCCCGCGCATGGCCCGTCGCTCTTTCGGCGTCAGCCCGTAGAGGTCGGCCCCGTCGATGAGGATGTGGCCGTCGATCCGGCTGGAGGCCGGCAGAAGCGACAGCATCGCACCGACGAGCGAGGATTTGCCCGAGCCCGATTCCCCGACGAGACCGAGAATGCGCTCGCGCCCGACCGCAAGATCGATGTCGCGCACCGCGGGCACGGGTTCCTTGTCGCCGGCATAGGTGATCGAGACATTCTCGATCTTCACGACGTCTTCCATCCGCTATCGCCCCTTTCCGCTCTTGGGATCGAACACGTCGCGCAGCGCTTCGCCGAGAAAGGTGAAGGCCACGGTGGCGACGATCACCGGAAGGCCGGCGGCGACGGCGATGTGGGGCGCCTTGCGAATGTAGCTGTAGCCATCGGACAGCATGGTGCCCCAGCTGGCGTCCGGCGGCTGGATGCCCTGGCCGAGAAAGGACAGGCCGGATTCGATGCCGATCACCGCCGGGATGTCCATGGCGATGAGGACGATCAGCGGGCCGATCAGATTGGGAACGAGATGGGTCAGCGCGACCCTCAGCCTGGAGGCGCCCATGGCGTTGGCGGCGGTGACGAAATCCGTCTCGCGCAAGACCAGCACCTGATTGCGCACCACGCGGAAATAGCCGGGCGCCATGGAAAAGGCGATGACGCCGATCAGCGTGTTCATGCTCGGACCGTAGATCGCGACGACGGCGAGGGCGAAGAGGATCATCGGCAGCGAGCGCACCGAATCGCAGAAGATGACGAGGACGCTGTCGATCCAGCGCGGCCCGAGCCCCGCGATGATCCCCAGCATGGCGCCGAGGCTGAGCGCCGCCGTCGTGCCGAAGAGCGAAACCTTCAGCGCGACGCGGGCGCCGTAAAGGACGCGGGAGAAGAGGTCGCGGCCGATCTGGTCGGTGCCGAGGAGATGCGCCCAGCTCGGACCCTCGAAGCGGATCCGCGGCGCGATCGCGATGGGATCATAGGGGGCGATGAGCGGGGCGAAGACCGCTCCAAGAACGAGGAGCGCGACGACGGCAAAGGCGATCGCGCCCTGGGGGCTCGAAACCATCCGCTGGAAGCCTTTGGCGAACGGGCTTTCGGCAAGGGGGCGGCGGGTTTCGGGCGGTGCTGCCCTGTCTTCGGCGATCGCCATCGATCAGCTCTCCTTCCGGATGCGCGGGTCGATCAAGGCGGCGATCATGTCGGTGGTGAAGTTGGCGATCACATAAAGCGCCGTGGTGACGACGACCGTACCGAGCAGCACCGGAAAATTGCGCTGGACGACCGCATCCTGAGCCAGCGAGCCGAGGCCGGGGCGGGCGAACACCACCTCCACCAGCACCGCGCCGGACAGAAGATTGCCGAGGCCGACGCCGATGACCGCCACCACCGGGATCATCGCGATCGGCAGGGCGAACCGGAGCGCTATGCGGAAATTGGAAATGCCGAAGGCCCGGTAGGTGCGGACGTGATTTTCCTGCAGGGTCTCGAGCAGCGAAGCTCGCACGAGCCGGGCGATATAGCCGACCCAGGCGAGCCCGACGGCGAGTGCCGGGAGAATCAGATGCATCAGCCGGTCGCCGAGATCACCGCCGTCGCCGGCGCCCATCGCCGGCAACCATCGCAGCGTCACCGAGAAGATGATCAGCGCGTAGATCGCCAGGAGAAAGGCCGGCATCGCGATGACGCTGGTCGAGAAGAGGCCGATCAGCCGATCGAGCCAGCCATTGGGTTTGATCGTCGACAGGCAGCCGAGCGGAATGCCGAGAATAACCGCCCAGCCGAGACCGGTAAGAGCAAGAATGGCGGTGTGCGGCAGCGCGCTCATCACCAGCTGCAGCACCGGCTGGCGGGTCAGGAGGTCGGTGCCGAGATCACCGCGAAGGACATTGCCGGCGAAATGCCATCCCTGGACCAGCAGTGACTGATCGAGCCCCATCTCCTGGCGAAAGGCGACTTTCTGCGCCTCGCTGGCGCGGGGGCCCAGAGCAATCGTCGCCGGATCGCCCGGCACGAGATATATCAGGCAGAAGATGATGGTGATTGCTGATACAAGAACGCAAATGGAAAGCAGGATCTGTCGAAGCGTAAAACTGAGCAACAAAAACACTCACGACTGACGGTTGCTTTTGGGCCCGCCGGCGCGGCGAACGCAAATTGGACGGCATCGATATATGATATATCGGTGAGCTTAGAACGTATTGTGCGTCCAATCAAGTTTGGCCGCGAAATTGTGCCGGAATATGCGCCGCGGACGCCCGGTGATGAGGCATCGGTCCGGGGCGGCGCGCCCGTCGGAACGGGGCGGGCTCCCCCCAGTGAGGGGGAGCCGGGGTCTGCGTCCGGAAGGACGCAGAAGGCCCTAAAGTGCCGCCATGTAGGTCGGCAGTTCGTCGAGGCTGGGAACGACGATCATCTTCTTGATGCGGCCGCGCTTGAAGGCGGCGAGGAAGCGATCGTAGTGCTTGAAGACGACGCAGCCGTTGGACTGGGAGCGATCGCCACCGCCGATATACATGTAGGGATGGGCGAGGAGGCCGTCGCGATTGTACTTCTTGCGGCCGTCCGCCGGCAGAAGGCGGATCGCCTCGGCGCCGTGGAAGCGGGCTTCGCGCATCCGCAGATTGTAGACGTTGGGCGGCGTCGGGCCGCGGTTCTTCTGGGCGACGTAGCGCGGCTTGTCCTGCATGTGGCCAAGGCCGGAATGCGCCTCGAGCTTGCCCTCGCCGGGTAGATAGACCGTCTGAGCGGAGATATCGTAGACGGCGACACCGAGATGAGCCGGAGGGAGCTTTGCCGTGCCGCCGCCTCCGAACAGTCTTTCGAAGAAGCTGCCGCCGGTATCGACATCGCGGCCCGGCGCGCTCGGCGGCGTGCTTGCGACCGCCGGAGCCTGGCGTTCAGCCGGGCGCGTGGCCTGCTGCGGCTGGGCCTGCGGGCTGGCCACGACCGGCGGCTGGTAATTCGGCCGGCGCTCGGGCAGCGGCACGGCCAGCTCCGTCATCTCCTCCGTGGCCGTGCCAAGCGGGCCGGGCATGTCATCCGGTTCGAGGCTGGCGACTCGAACCTCACGGCCGGGCTGGGTTTCGGGCCGCGACACGGGGAGCGGAACGGAGGCTATCACATCCGCCTGTGCCGGTTCGGCGGCCTCGGTCGCGATCTCGGCTTCGATCTCCGGCCGCAGCGACGGGCGCGGGACATCGGGCGATGCCTGATAGGCGGCCACACCGGTGCCGGCGAGCGCCGCGCGGCTCGAGGGCTGCGGATCGAAGGAGGCGAGGCGGGCAAGCGCGTTCTGGCTCGGCTCGGAATCGGACGATCTGACCGGCGGCACGGAGGGTTTGACGGCGATCGAGCCGGTCCTGTCCGTGTCTGCCGCGACCTCCGCTTCAATGGCTTTCGGGATGGAGCGCAGACGTGCGTCAGCCGAACGTTCGGGCTGCTTCGTCAGGGCCGCGACGTCGAAACCTGTCTTGCCGGGCTTTGCCGTTGCGGTTGCCATATGGAAAAGCCGGCCGCCCCGCTCCGCCAGTTCGTGTCCTGCAAGGACGGGCGCTTTCGACTGTGGCGAGCCTGAGAGCGCCAGCGTGAACAGCCGGGACGTGCGATCGTCCTCGGCCGAATGTCGGCTGGAGCGCTGGTCGAGAGCGGCAAGCCTCAACGGCCCGTCCTGCCTCGCTGCCTGTCCGGATTGCGCCACCGGGCCTGTTGCCGCGCCCGACAGATCGAGCATCGATGTCGCGACGATCGCTGCCGTTGCCGACAGGGCGACGGCGCCTGTCCATAATGCTCGACGGCTGGCACCTCGCGACATGCGCGATGGCTGGCACCCCTCGGGGCATACCCCCTGAAAGTTCTCTGCGGTCAACCGCGTCCCCCATTCGCTCTTCGTCTCGATGATCGGCGAAGGCCCCCAAGCCATCCGTCGACAACCCCTGCCGACGCGCCGATCGTTTCGTGCATCATCTGCGAATCTTGGTAACCAATTCCTTTCGTCCGACGAACTTCCTGTCATCCAGACTTATCGGCAATGGTCTGCCGATCCGCGCTTCAGGTTTATTTCGGCCCGACTATGCCAGGCCGAAAGGTCGGTCGGGCCTCGGCCGAACCGGCGATTAAGAGGCGAAATGCAGCCGCTTGATCGACAAGCGAACCGGCTGCATTTCGACCATCATAAGGTTTGAGCGCTGAACCCCTCCAGCAACTGTCAATGTAATCAACGCGAACGAAACGGCATAATTGCGGCACGTGATGCCAAAATGTCTCGCGGCGGGGCCTCATTCGCCGAGTTCCTGTGCCAGCCAGTCGACGAGCGCGAGGGTTTCGGCACGGTCGCGGCTCGCCGGGCTGACATAGACGCAGAACTCGCCAGGTCGCTTCAGGCTCTCGCCGCAGGGACGGACAAGCGCGCCGTCGGCGATCAGCCGCTCGACCGTGCGGCGCCATCCCAGTGCGATTCCCTGACCTGCAATCGCGGCCTGGAGGACCAACGGATAGCTGTCGAACGCTCTGGCGCCGATCCCGCCGCGACGTTTTCCGCCGGCCAGAGCGAAGAAATCGTCCCAGTCGAGCCAATCCTGCTGTGTCGGGCGGTGGGAGAGCAGCGGGTAGTGCGGCAGTTTTGCGAGGGGAAGGGGCGTATCCAAGCCCTTCAAGAGCGACGGGCTGCAGACCGGAAACACCTCGTCACCGACTGCAAGCGCGAGGGCATGGGCACCGGAGGCACGGCCCGCGGTCTGAATGGCGACATCGAAGGATTCCCGGCTTTCCGTCAGCGGCTGGACCGAGGATTGCAGCCGCACGGCGATCTCGGGATGGGCGGCGTGAAAGCGGGAGAGCCGCGGCGTCAGCCAGTAGAAGGCCTCACAGAGCTGGCAGAACAGGACGACCTCGTCAGCGCGGGACGCGCCGCGAAGACGGGCAGCCTCGGCCGACACGTCGCCGAGGGCGGCTGCCACCACCTGGGCAAAACGACGCCCGTCCTCCGTCAGGAACACGGCCCGGTTTCGCCGCACGAAAAGCCGGGTGCCGAGATCGTCTTCGAGAATGCGGATCTGCTTGCTCACGGCCGTCTGCGTCAGGGCGAGTTCGTCGGCTGCGAGCGTGAAGCTTTGATGGCGGGCCGCCGCTTCGAAAGGGCGGAGCGCCGAAAGCGGCGGCAGCGTGCGGCGCGATCGTTTCATGACGTCAGCTCATGCAAATCAAAGGAAAGGCCATTTGTCGCACGGATCGCCGACGTTTTGAATGACCTCATGAAATTGATCCATTACGCCCCTCTGCGGTGCTCGGGGCAAGCGTCTCCTGGCATCGGCATAGCCGCCATCCTGCTGGCGGTGTTCCTCCTGTCTTTGTCTGATGCGCTGGTGAAGCTCGCGAGCGATCGCTTCGGCCTCGCGCAACTGATCTTCCTGCGCTCCCTCATCGCCGCGGGCATGCTGATGTGCGCGACCGGCATCTTCGGTGCGAAAGGGTGGCGGCTGCACCGTCCGGTGTGGGTGACGGTTCGAAGCCTCCTGCTGGCCGGCATGTGGGCCAGCTACTATGGTTCGCTCCCCGCAATGCCGCTCGCGCTGGCGGCTGCAGCGCTCTACACCGCACCCGTGATGATGGCCTTGTTCTCTGCCTGCCTGCTTCGTGAGCCGATCGGACGGCGAGGTTTTCTGGCACTCGCAGGCGGCCTCTGTGGTGTGTTCCTTGTTCTCAGGCCGGACGCCACGAACCTTTCGCTAACGGCCTTGCTGCCGTTTTTTGCGGCAGCCTGCTACGCGCTGGCCGCAATCGTGACGCGGAGCCGTTGCGCCCGCGAGGCACCGCTCGCGATGGCGCTCAATCTCAACCTGGTCCTTGCGCTCGCCGCGGCGGTTGCGATCGCGGGCCTCGTCCTGTTCGCGCCGGTGACCACCGGGGCGGGGCGGTCTTCCTTCGTCCTGTCCGTCTGGCCTGGACTGAGCATCATGGACGCCGCCTGGATCGTCGTTCTAGGCGTGTTTATGGCGATCATCGCAACGGCGGTCGCAAAGGCGTATCAGGCGGCGCCGTCGCCGGTTGTCGGCGTTTTCGACAATGCCTATCTCGCCTTCGCCACGCTCTGGAGTGCCCTCCTCTTCAATGAAACGCCGGGCATTCTCGGCTTTGGCGGGATCATGCTGATCGCTGGATCGGCCGTGCTCGTCCTGGGCGAGCCGAGCCGAGGGGAACGAAACGCTGAAGCCTGACGCCTCGGCGAGCCGGCGCCGCTCATAGCATCTGGCGGTTTTCGAGGCCTTGCCGGCCGGACTTGCCTTCCAGCAGAAACGCCTTGGCGACGGGCCAGAGCGTATCCTGCATTTCGCGGCGGAAGAAGCCCATATGGCCGATCGCATCGCCTGCCTCCTCGGGCGTCAGCCAGAGGTCCTCGATGTCCGCGTTGGGGAAGTATCTGATGAGGGCTGCGACGGCCTCGCGGGTGCCCCAGGGATCGTCGGTGATGCCGATCGACAGGAGCGGCAGGCGGACGTCGGCGAAGCGGTTCGATTCGGGGACGGCTGGGTCGGAAAAGAAGAAATCCGGCGTCCGGCACCAGCTCGCCCAGTCGCGGAAGATCGGGCCGGCAAGCGCTGTTCCAAGACCGATCGAGGCGGGGATGTAGCCGAAGAGCCGGCCGGCGGCGAGGCCGGCGACGTTCATGCGGGCAAAGACGGTGAGCGGCTCTGACGTGCGGCGGAAGTAACCGTTGAGCGAGGCGACGAGGCAGTAGCGCTCGAAGCGGTCGGCGACGCCGCAAAGGCCGAGGGCGACGCCGCCGAAAGAGTGGCCGATGCCGACGACGGGGCCCTTGCCGCCTTCCCGTTCGAGCGTTGCGAGGGCGGCCGGAAGATCGCGCACGCCCCAATCCTTCATGCGATAGCGCTTCGCCTCGGCGGTCTTGGCCGCCGCGCCGACGCCGCGATAGTCGTAGGTGAGGACAGCCCGCGCGCCCTGTTCGACGAGATCGTTGGCAAAAGCCCGGTAGAACCGCTGCTCGACGGCGGCGGCAGCCGAGACCAGAACCGCCGGGGAGGGGCCTTCGCCGGTGAAGAGTGTCGCGGGCAATCGCACGCCGTCCTCGGTCTCGATCGCAAGCTCGCGCTGGGAGACCGGAAAGAAAGGGGCCTGGGCGGTGGCGCCGGGACGATGGGTGAAATCTGGCACGGTGCGAATGCTGGCTGACGCTTACGTCCACGTCAAGCCGTTGCCGGGACGTCATGATCCTAGCAGCGACCTGCTTCGTGGTGTTGCCTCCGCTATCGGATGGAGATCGCCCCGCCGGTCCGCAGCTTCCCGCGAAAGACCCTCAGCTTCGCTCCCTGGTATCTTGATTGGCCGCGATCTTGCGGTATGGCAGGCCCATGAAAATCCATGACGACCATCCAGACCTTGCAGATCTCGCAGCCGAGGGCCGCGTCGTTGCGTATTTCGGCTATGGTTCGCTGGTGAATCCGCGCACGCTGCGCACGAAGTTTCTCGGAATCAGGCGCGCCCAGGCCGCCGGCTGGCGACGCGTCTGGCTGCCGCGAAGCGAAAACGAGGAAATGTCGCTTCTTTCCGTGAAGCGCGACGAGGCGGCGACGGTTCACGGCGTCGTCGTCTACGATCTGGCCGATCATCTGCCGGCGGTCGACGAGCGCGAGGCGGGCTATGCCCGGCGCATCGTCGATCTGTCCCGCCTTGCGATCGAGAATCCGCCGATCGTCGATATTCCCGTCTATATCTACGAAGCCGAGGCGGGGGCGGCCACGGCGGAGGATCGCCAGTCGGCGATCCTGCAAAGCTATCTCGACGCGGTCATGCAGGGCTTTCGCGCGCTTTACGGCGACGAGGGACTGCAGCGCTTCATCAGGGAGACGGAGGGCTTCGAGACGAAGCTTTCGGCCGATCGCGCCGTGCCCCGCTACGCGCGGCCGGTGGCGCTCGATACGGGAGAGGCCGAGCTGTTCGACCAGCTGGTTGCCGCGCGGGGCGTGAAGACCATTCCGATCTGACCGGACCAAACCCCCGGCATCGCGGCGGGGTGCCGCCCCTGGCGGTGCCGGCGGCCGTCATTCCCCTATCGTCATTCGCGCCCGGCTCTGTCATTGTCGCATCGAAGGTCGTGCGACCTTACATTCGGCCAACTGGCTGACGTCGGCTCGGCGCAGCATTGGGCTGGCTCCCTCGATGCGGGCATGAAAGCCCGAGAAAGCCCTTTTTGATGCGCATTCGACTGGGTTGCCGGCTGACCTACGACTTTCCCGCGCCGACGCCGATGATCGTCATCCTCAACGTCCACTATTCCCGCGTCGGCCAGCTGGAGCGGCCGGACCATCTCGATACGACCCCGCACGTTCCCGTCGAAAGCTATCGCGACTCGTTCGGCAACTGGTGCAACCGGCTGGTCGCGCCGGCGGGCCATTTCGTGATGGGCACCGACACGGTGATCCACGACGCTGGCCTTGCCGACGAGCAGGGTTTCGGCGCGATGCAGCACCGGGTCGAGGACCTGCCGGCGGAAACGATCCTGTTCCTGCTGCCGAGCCGCTATTGCGAAAGCGACGTCCTCTCGAACGAGGCCTGGCGGCTTTTCGGCCAGACGCCGGAAGGGTGGGCGCGGGTGCAGGCGATCTGCGATTTCGTCCACAACCACATCACCTTCGGCTACGAATATTCGCGGCCGACCAAGACCGCCGCCGAAGCCTATTCGGAAGGGCGCGGCGTCTGCCGGGACTTCACCCATCTCGCCGTCGCCTTCTGCCGGGCGATGAACATCCCGACCCGCTATTGCACCGGCTATATCAGCGACATCGGCGAGACGCCGCCCTTCGGCGCGATGGACTTCGCCGCCTGGATGGAGGTCTATCTCGGCGGTCGCTGGTGGACCTTCGATCCGCGCAACAACAAGCCGCGGATCGGCCGTGTCCTGATCGCCCAGGGGCGGGATGCCGCCGACGTGCCGCTCACCCACACCTTCGGACCGAACACGCTGAACGGCTTCGAAGTCTGGACGGACGAGATCACAGGCTGAGCCCCGAAGAGGGACGAGCGAACGGGTCGTCTTGCGGACGCATCATGGGACCGGTCGTGGGACGGCCCCGTGAGCTCGCCTTGCGGCGGTGATGACAAAGCGGTTGATAAGTGCTTAAAGGCCGCTCACACGTGGCAAAAGCAGCTCGAGCGCCGCTCTTTGCGCGAGAAAATCAAGCAGAAACCGAGGCGAGGAATGACCGGCTGGCCCGGTCAGGGGAGAATGTCATGGCGAAGGAATGGACACCGTCGAGCTGGCGCAACAAGCCTGTCCTGCAGATGCCCGACTATCCCGATCCCGCCGCGCTCGCCGAAACCGAGAGGCGGCTCGCCAGCTATCCGCCGCTGGTCTTTGCCGGTGAGGCGCGCAAGCTGACGCGCTCCTTGGCCGAAGTCGCCAACGGCCGCTCGTTCCTCCTGCAGGGCGGCGACTGCGCCGAGAGCTTCGCCGAGCATGGCGCCGACAACATCCGCGACTTCTTCCGCGCCTTCCTGCAGATGGCGATCGTCCTGACCTTCGCCGGCGCCCAGCCGGTGGTAAAGGTCGGCCGCATCGCTGGCCAGTTCGCCAAGCCGCGTTCATCGGGCTCGGAGACCAAGAACGGCCAGACTCTGCCGGCCTATCGCGGCGACATCGTCAATGGTATCGAGTTCGACGCGGCCTCGCGCATTCCCAATCCCGAGCGCCAGATCATGGCCTATCGGCAGTCCGCGGCGACGCTGAACCTTTTGCGCGCCTTTGCCCAGGGCGGCTACGCCAATCTCGACAACGTCCATCAGTGGATGCTCGGCTTCGTCGCCGGCAGCCCCGAGGCGGAGCGTTATCAGGCGCTGGCCGACAAGATTTCCGAGACCATCGCCTTCATGCGCGCGATCGGCATCGAATCCGACAGCCACCCCTCGCTGCGCGAGACCGACTTCTTCACCAGCCACGAGGCCTTGCTTCTGGGCTATGAGGAAGCGATGACCCGGGTCGATTCGACCTCCGGCGACTGGTACGCGACCTCCGGCCACATGATCTGGATCGGCGACCGCACCCGCCAGCTCGATCATGCCCACATCGAATTCTGCAGCGGCATCAAGAACCCGCTCGGCCTGAAATGCGGCCCGACCTCCGAGCCCGACGAGCTCTTGCGGCTGATCGACAAGCTCAACCCGGACAACACCCCCGGCCGGCTCACGCTGATCACCCGCTTCGGCCACGAGAAGGTCGAGGAATGCCTGCCGAAGCTGATCCGGGCCGTCGAGCGCGAGGGCCGGAAGGTCGTCTGGTCCTGCGATCCGATGCATGGCAACACTATCACGCTCAACCATTACAAGACCCGCCCCTTCGAGCGGATCCTCGCCGAGGTCCAGGCCTTCTTCGACGTCCACCGGGCCGAAGGCACCCATCCGGGCGGGATCCATGTCGAGATGACCGGCAAGGACGTGACCGAATGCACCGGCGGTGCGCGCCCGATCCTCGCCGAGGATCTCTCGGATCGCTACCACACCCATTGCGATCCGCGCCTCAACGCAAACCAGGCGTTGGAGCTGGCCTTCCTCGTGGCCGAGCTTCTGAAGAAGGATGCCGGCGCTGCCAACGCCAGGATGCGGGCGACAGGTTGAGCCTTCGCCTTCACATCGAGGCGATCGGATCGTCCGATCGGTGAACGATGCGTCGGGCCAGGGCGGCATGACGCATCGACCCTCAGCGCTTATTCTTCCGGGATACTGTTGCCCCGGAGGGTCGCCATGCTGCCTGCACTGTTCATTTCGCACGGGTCTCCCGACATCGCCATCGCCGAGACGCCGGCGACGACGTTTCTGCGAGGCCTCGCCGCAAGCCTGCCCCGGCCGCGGGCGATCGTCGTTGCCAGCGCGCATTTCGAGGCTGAGGGCGGTGTCTATGTGACGGGTGACGCAAAGCCGGAGACGATCCACGATTTCGGCGGCTTCTCGCCCGCGCTCTACGAGATGCGCTATCGGGCGCCCGGTGATCCGGCGCTGGCGTCAGAGATCGTTTCGGCGCTGAAGGCGGCGGGCTTTTCGTCCGGCATGGCGACGGGGCGGGGGTTCGATCACGGCGCCTGGGTGCCGCTGATCCTCGCCTTTCCGCAGGCCGATATTCCGGTGATCGAGGTCTCCATCGACCCGGCGAAGGACGCGGCCTATCACTATCGCCTCGGAGAGGCTCTGGCTGGACTGCCGGAGCGCGACGTTCTCGTGATAGGATCGGGGTCTCTGACGCACAATCTGCGCGAGGCCTTCCCCAACCTTCGCGCCGGTCGGCGCTCCGTGGATGTGCCCGAGTGGGTCGAGGCCTTCGCAACATGGATCCGCGAGCGACTGGCGGCGGGTGACGTCGATGCCTTGCTCGACTACCGGCGGCAGGCGTCCTTTGCTCGCGAGAACCATCCGACCGACGAGCATTTGATGCCGCTCTACGTGGCGCTGGGCGCTGCGGGCCGTCAGGCATCGGCGGCAATGCTCCATCAAAGCCGGGACTTCGGGGTTCTCGCAATGGAAACCTTCGCGTTCCTCAAAGCGGCCTGAAGCCTCGATCTGAAAGTCCCGGGACCAATCGAAAGGATATCATGGACGCGACGTTCGACCTCGATTTGCGGCCGGGGCTGCCCGAAGACCTGAAACGGCTTTTGGAAAAATACCCGCGCGAGACCTGGGACGGCCACGCCAATATCGAGGGGACGGCCCGTTTCTGGCTCTCGCGTCACGACATGTTTCGCGAGCTGGGGCGCGCATTGAGCGAGGCTCTGCGGCAGGAGCGGGAAGGGCAGGTGGCGATCGAACCATTCAAGCAATGGTTCGTGCCGCGGCTCGGCTTCTTTCTCAACGAGCTGAACGGCCATCACCAGATCGAAGACATGCACTACTTTCCCGCCTATCAGCGGGCCGAACCGCGCTTGGCGCGCGGTTTCGAGCTGCTTGACGCCGATCACGTGACGATCCACGACGATCTCGAGCGGGTTGCCGAGACGGCCAATGCCTTTCTCGAGGCGACGTCTGGGGGCGATGCGTCTTCCGACGCCTCGAAGCGGGCGCGGGACGCCTATTCGGAGGCCAGCGAACGGTTGCTGAAGCGGCTCCTGCGTCACCTCGGCGACGAGGAGGACCTGATCATTCCTCTGATCCTTGATCGCGGAGACGCGGCCCTCGAATCATGAGGCCGATACGGCGCAGCAGGCCGGGGCGCGGCGCGCGCGTTCCGTCCTCGTCGCTGAGCGGGCGCCGCCACCAGGACACGAGGATCGGGCCCCACTGGCGCCAGCCGAAATAGATTGCGATCAGAACAGCCGCAACGCACAGGACGTAGAGCGCACCCTGCTCGAACACCTGCAGGTTCTCGAACACCGACCAGATCGAGTAACCGAAGACGAAGCCGATCGTCGTGAAGATCGACGCCCAAAGCGCCGCCCCGAAGAGGTTCAGTATCGTGAAGCGCAACAGCGAGATCCGCGACATGCCGAGCGCCACGAGGCCGGGCATCCTCAGCCCGTAGACATAGCGGTTCACGATGACGAAATACGCCTGATAGCGCTCGACGAGGGAAAGCGCCTTGGCAAAACGCGGCTTTTCGCGCCAGGCGCGCACCCAGCGATGGTTCGAGGAAAACCGCGCGAACAGGAACACTGCGAGATCGCCGCAGAAGGATCCGGTGAAGGCGAGCGCGATCATCATCTCGAACGGATAGGAGCCCCGATAGGCCAGGAACCCGCCGATGATCGCGAAGACCTCGCCTTCGAAAAACGTCCCGGCCAGAACGATGACCGGGCCGAACTGGGCGATCAGGGACAGGATTTCGTACACGTATTCTCGCAATCCGCTGGCTGGTCGTTTTCCGCGATGATCGGATCATCCTCGGGATTTCCCCGAGATGGAACCGCGGGTTCTTTCGCCATGCGCTTTGTTTCAGAACTTTGCGGCACAAGAAAGTGGCGATATGTTTGCCGTATCGGCATTGCGGCCACGGATCTCCCAAGATCGATCACGTTTCGGTTCGGCGGCCCGGGACTTCCAGCCGGTCAAGCCGCCCGGCGATCTCGCCAAGAAGGCGCTTCACCTCGACGATTTCAAGGTCCCGCAACCGATCGAGTTTGTCGTGGAGGGCGATGATCTCGATTTCCGCCTTCAGATTGACGGCATAGTCGCGGCTGGCCTCGCGGCGGTCGCGGGCAGCGGCGCGGTTCTGCGACATCATGATGATCGGCGCCTGGATCGCGGCCAGCATCGACAGGACGAGGTTGAGGAAGATGAAAGGATAGGGATCGAAAGCTGCGCTTCTCAGGATCACCGTGTTGATTCCGGCCCAGGCCAGAAGGAACAGGAGAAACGAGACGATGAAGCCCCATGAGCCGCCGATCTCGGCGATCCGGTCGGCCAGCCGGTCGCCGAGTGTCGCCCGATCGGCCGGATGCGGCTTCAGCTCCGCCGAGATCGGTCGGCGCAGGCCGATCAGTTCCAGAATGCGTCTTTCGCGCGGCTGCAGCGTCTCCGCCGACCGTCCGAACCAGCGCTCAGCGCCGTCTTCAGGGGAATGGCTTGGCATCGTTCTGTCCGTCTTGATGGGATCGGGTCTCGATAGCAGGCGGTGGTCTTGCTATCTCTCCCGGTGCGGGGTTTGAAACCGTATGCCTAGATAGGGCGTCGCGCGTCGTCTAGGACGTGGCGCAAGCGCTCCTTGATTCCTGATTTTCCGCATCGTGCCTGCCGGACGTCGATCCGGTGCCCGGTGCAGCAGCAGACGGCGTTGAGCCGCAAAGGTGGTCCGATGGCCCAGTTGAACGATCGTTTCCGGCTTGCCGTCGCCCAGCTCGACGCGACCGTCGGCGACGTTTCCGGCAATCTGCGCCGGGCGCGCGAGGCGCGGGCGGAGGCCGCGGCGAAGGGCGCCGATCTCGTCCTTTACACCGAACTCTTCATCGCCGGCTATCCGCCGGAAGACCTCGTCCTGAAGCCCGCCTTCGTTTCCGCCTGCATGGCGGCGGTGGCCGATTTCGCCAAAGACACCGCCGATGGCGGGCCGGGCGTCGTCATCGGCTGTCCGCTGAGGACGGAAGAGGGGCTGCACAACGCCGTCGCCGTCCTCGACGGCGGCGAGATCGTCACCTGGCGCTCGAAGGTCGACCTGCCGAACTATGGTGAGTTCGACGAAAAGCGGGTGTTCCAGCCGGGGCCGATGCCCGGTCCGGTGAACTATCGCGGCCTCCGCCTCGGCATTCCGGTCTGCGAGGACATCTGGGGCGATCTCGGGGTCTGCGAGACGCTGGCGGAATCGGGCGCCGGACTCCTCATCGTGCCGAACGGCTCGCCCTTCTATCGCGGCAAGCTGGACGTGCGCCACCAGGTGGTGCTGCGGCAGGTGATCGAGACCGATCTGCCGATGGTCTATGCCAACAAGGTGGGCGGCCAGGACGACCTCCTCTTCGACGGCGCCTCCTTTGCCTTCAATGCCGATCGCTCGATGGCGTTCCAGGTTCCGCAGTTCGAGACCGGCGTCTTCCTGTCGGACTGGGTGAGGAGCGGCGAGGGCTGGCATTGCGACAGCCATGACGTCGCCGAGATCCCCGGCGACGACGAGGCGGTGTGGCGCGCCTGCGTCCTCGGCCTGGCCGACTACGTCAACAAGAACGGCTTCAAGTCGGTCGTCCTCGGCTTGTCCGGCGGCATCGATTCGGCGGTCTGTGCGGCGATGGCCGTCGATGCGCTGGGCGCCGACCGCGTCCACTGCGTGATGCTGCCCTATCGCTACACCGCGTCGGACAGCCTCGAGGACGCCGCCGCCTGCGCCAAGGCGCTCGGCGTGCGCTACGATACGGTTCCCATCGCCGAGCCCGTCGAGGGTTTTTTGAGCGCGCTTAAGCCGATGTTCGAGGGCACGCCGTCGGGCATCACCGAGGAAAACCTCCAGAGCCGCACCCGCGGCGTCATCCTGATGGCGATCTCCAACAAGTTCGGCGCGATGGTGGTCACGACCGGCAACAAGAGCGAGATGAGCGTCGGCTACGCGACGCTCTACGGCGACATGAATGGCGGCTTCAACCCGATCAAGGACCTCTACAAGACCGAAGTCTTCCGCCTCGCCCGCTGGCGTAACCAGAACCACCCCGCCGGCCTCCTCGGCCCCTCAGGCGAGGTCATCCCCGAGCGCATCATCGTGAAGCCCCCCTCGGCGGAACTGCGCGAAGACCAGAAGGACGAGGATTCCCTGCCGCCCTATGACGTGCTGGATGCCATCCTCCAGCATCTGGTGGACGATGACGGCGGCATCGACGAGCTGGTGGATCAGGGCTTCGACCGCGAGACCGTCGCCCACATCGAAAAGCTCCTCTACATCGCGGAATACAAGCGTCGGCAGTCGGCGCCGGGCGTGAAGGTTACGAAGAAGAATTTCGGGCGGGATCGGCGGTATCCGATCACGAACCGGTTTCGGGATGGGGCGTGATAGGGTGAGGGAGGATAAATCTTAATTTTGCTTTACGGCTGAATTTTGTCGAGAGGCCTCAGGATGTCCAAGGTCGTTCCGCCGTCACATTGCAGTTTCGTCGGCTGCAGTGGCGGATGACCTCCTGATAGTCGGCGGCGACTTGTATTGATCCCGGAGGTGAACCGCAGTTTGGTCAATACTAGGATAGACTGTCGTACCGTTTATGTTTATGCGGTTCAACTGAGCGATGATGTGCGCTTTGTTCTGTATAGTGACCCTGCTGATTTCGATCCCGTCTTGGCCGGCATCGGGCAACGCTGCCTCTTGCCCGAACAGCAAGAAGGCGCCAGATTGCGATCTGATACGCGTGTTGGTACGCTTTGCCTTCACGCAAACGATCGACCCAAGATCATCTGGGATGATGCGCTTCTCGAAAAAGCCCTTTTCTGACTTGATGTGATGAAGCAACTTTCCTGCTACGTCAGTTCCATTGAAGGTGTCTATCTCCATTCTGAGGTCAATTTCGTTTTTTTGCGCATAGGTCAGGTTAGAGAGATTAGAAATGCAGCTGACCGTATCAGAATCGTAGTATTTCACCCGGTTCGATGAGACCTGAAATACAATTACTTCGCCGTCTATGGCAGGTTGATCAGGCTTCCACGAGCACGCAAAAAAGAGCGCTATTAGCGGGTTTCCGGAGATGTCCAGCAGCCGAGTCGGTAGGCCGTAGTGCTGCATTCGCACAAGGCGATCAAAGCAATACTGATCAACCTGGAACTCATCATGATGCGCGATGAGCAGTTCCTTGCATAAACGGTCCTCACTCGGCATAAATTGCCAGTCGCCGTTGTCCCATTTGCGGAGCAGGGATGGCGTAAGTTCATACCGGGCATCGCTATGACCCCGAAAAAAGGTTTCGGTCGATGCCCCAGCCGGTGAATTGTAGAGCAGTTTGAGGAACGATTCGACGCTGTCTGCGACGCCAAGGATTTTCTTGTCGCGCAGGGGGGGCTCTACCTCTGAACTGTCATCGGCATGTGTTCCTGGTTCCGGGATGAAATGAGCAAGATCGGGCTTAAGCTCGACGAGCCGGCCTAAAACGTCTTGCGCATCGCCTTCCCGGACTGCCCAGTGCGTTCGGTAAAGCTGGAAACGATCCGCGCCGAATACCGAACCGGCCAGTTCAATGTCGTCGAACCTAACTTCGCCAAAGTCGATTTGCAGCTCGAATATCGCCGAGACCTCCCTTCGATCGGAGGTGATGTCGGAGATCCGGCCATATTTGATGAGCATGGAGGAGCCGTCTCTGTCCGTACTGATCTCGCTGCACAGAAACGTTGGCAGGGTCTCAAGAAAGGCGACCGATTTTTGATCTAGGCTTTCAAGTCGCTTCTCCGTGTCGGCCGGCGTATATTCGAACATTCGACCCCGGCTTATTGTGATGCGATCGATATTCCCCTCGACACGGTCCCAATTACCGAACGAGATATAATTGAAGTTCTCTGACATATGTCCCATTTCCTTCGTCTGCTGCTTCATTCAAAGCGGCAGGAATGCGCGAATACGACCGATCCCTTATCTAAGGGGAATTTTACACATTTCAATTTTAGGAGGAAATGGAACATATCCAGACGAAACGGTTGAGCTGAAGCACCCCTTGTCCTTCGAGGCCGCGTGCGGCGGCACCTCAGGATTAGGGGCTTCTGCCTTCACACGGCATCACGATCCTCGGTCCGCGCCAGCTTCACGTCTCCTTCATTCGATGCTACTCAAACCAATCCTCTCCTGTCGGCGCCCTGCGCCCCACCGGACCTCATAATGCAATTCCTCACCTTCATGGGCCGGAACGCCCGCTGGCTCGCCGGCGGGTTCCTGCTCTGCTTCTTCTCGTCCTTCGGGCAGACCTTCTACATCTCGCTCTCCAACGGCGACATTCGCCGCGAGTTCGATCTGTCGAATGGCGATTTCGGGCTGATCTACATGGCGGCGACGCTGGCGAGCGCGGCGACGTTGCCGGCGCTCGGCTGGACGCTGGACCGGTTCAAGGCCTGGCAGGTGGCGGCGGCGACGGTGCTGTGCCTTTCGCTGGCGACGGCGGTGATGTCGCTCGCCGCCAGCCTGCCGCTGCTCGTCCTTGCGCTCTACATGCTGCGGCTGTTCGGCCAGGGGATGATGACCGAGACGGCGATGACGGCGACCGGGCGCTGGTTCGCCGCCAATCGCGGGCGGGCGATGGCGCTGATCTCGCTCGGCTTTCACATCGGCACCGGGCTGTTCCCGCTGGTCTTCGTCGTCGTCGCGGCTTGGCTTGGCTGGCGGGGGACGTGGCTCGCCTGCGGCGCGGTTCTCCTCGTCGTCGCCCTGCCGGTCGTCGCCTGGACGACCTACAGGGACCGCGACCCGCAATCGGAGCCGAAGACGCGCGAGCGGCCGGCGGTGCGGGACTGGACGCTCAAGGAAGTCGTCGCTTCGCCGACCTTCTGGCTGGTTGCTTCCGCCGTCCTCGCGCCGCCTTTCATCGGCACGACGATCTTCTTCCACCAGGTCTATCTGACGGAGCTCAGGGGGTGGCCGATCGAGGTCTTCGCCTCGGGTTTCGCGGTGATGTCGGCGACGACGGTGGTCTTCGCGCTCCTCTGCGGCTCGCTGGTCGACCGGTTTTCGGCGGTGCGGCTGTTGCCCTTCTTCCTGATCCCGATGGCGCTCGCCTGTTTCGTCATCGGAGGCTTTTCCGCCGTCGCGGCGATCTTCGTCTTCATGGTGCTGCTCGGGATTTCCAACGGCTTTTCCTCGACGCTGCTCGGTGCGCTCTGGCCGGAGCTTTACGGGACCAAGCATCTCGGCTCGGTGCGCTCGGTGACGGTGGCGCTGATGGTGCTCGCCTCGGCGCTCGGGCCGGGGGTGACCGGCGTCCTCATCGACTGGCAGGTCTCCTATCCGCTGCAGATCGGCACGATGGGGCTCTACTGCATGGGAATCTCGGTGGTGATGGCGCTGGTGGCCCTCCGCCAGCGCGCGGTGGACAGGGCGAGCGCGGCGACGGCGGGGCTCGCCGAACGCGGCATCGACCGGGTCGATCCGCAGGTTCACGACCGCTGAGGGCGGGGCGACACGCCGCTCGCGGTGGCGCAAACGAGCCGTGGGGTGGGCATCGATCTCGGCCATATGAGTGTCTCTCGGCCTTGGATCGATGCGCTGAAGAAAGCAGGCGCCGTCCCCGACGCGTCGTCATTCTCGGCCCCCGTGCCGAGAATCCAGGCGTCGTCGGGCGCCGGCGTCCATCGTACGTCCCGTGATCCAGCATCTGCTGCAACCGCCCCTGGGTTCTCGGGACGGGGCCCGAGAACGACGAAGTGATGAGGGCGGCGCCTGCAACATGGGGACACCCGATTACGATGAAGTGGGGAGGGCGGTGCCTCCACCAGCGGCCGTGCAGGCCCGAGAACGACGCCGCGGCGGCGAGGGCGGCCGCCCCAGCCTTCCGGCCCCCGCCGCTTTGGTGTAGGGCGAGCCTATGACCACGATCCTCCGCTTCGCCCCGTCGCCCACCGGCCGGCTTCACATCGGAAACTTGCGCACCGCGCTGTTCAACTGGCTGTTCGCGGCCCGGCAGGGCGGGCAGTTCGTGCTGCGCTTCGACGATACCGACCGCGAGCGCTCGACGCGGGAATTCGCCGACGGAATCGCCGCCGATCTTGCCTGGATCGGCATCGCGCCGCACCGGACCATCCGCCAGTCCGAGCGGATCGCGCTCTACGACGCTGCGGCCGAGACGCTGAAGGCGGTCGGGCTGCTCTATCCCTGCTACGAGACGCCGGACGAACTCGACCGCAAAAGGAAGCGTCTTGCCGCGCGGGGGCTGCCGCCGGTCTATGGCCGCGAGGCGCTGAAACTGTCCGAGGACGAGCGGGCGGCGCTGGAGGCCGAGGGGCGCAAGCCGCATTGGCGCTTCCTCCTGCCGAATTTCGACGCCGATCCCTTCACGCCGAAGCGGACGGAGCTTTCGTTCGACGACCTGATCCGCGGGCCGACGACGATCGATCTCGCTTCTTTGTCGGATCCCGTGCTGATCCGCGAGGACGGCAGCTATCTCTACACGCTGCCCTCGGTGGTGGACGATGCGCAGACAGGCGTCACCCACGTCATCCGCGGCGACGACCACGTCACCAACACGGCGGTGCAGGCGGCGATCTTCGCGGCGCTGGGAGCCGCGATGCCGCGCTTCGGCCATCACAATCTCCTGACGACTGTTGGCGGGGAGGGGCTGTCGAAGCGCTCCGGCGCTCTGTCGCTGCAGAGCCTGCGCGAGGAGGGCATCGAGCCGATGGCGGCCGCTTCGCTGGCCGTCCTCGTCGGCATGGCGGGATCGATCGAGCCGATGGCCGATCTCGGCGCGCTGGGCGAGCGGCTGGATTTTGCGGTGGTTTCGAATTCGGCCTCGAAGTTCGACCCCGCCGAACTCGGCCGGCTGAACCGCGAGATCGTCCACGGGCTGTCTTACAATGCAGCCGCCGATCGGCTGGCGGCGATGGGCATCGCGGGCGAGGAAGCCGAGGACTTCTGGCTGGCCGTGCGGGCCAATTGCGACAAGGTGCCGGACGCCGGAGGCTGGGCCGACGTCGTCTTCGGGGAGATCGCCGTGCCCGCGCCCGAGGATGATGCCGAGGCGGCATTCCGGGCCGCCGCGCTTCGACTGCTGCCGGACGGCGAGATCGGCCCCGGGACCTTCAAGGCCTGGACGTCAGCGATCAAGGCGGAAACCGGCGCCAAGGGCAAGGCGCTGTTCCTGCCGCTGCGCCGGGCGATCACCGGGCTGGATCACGGACCGGAACTCGGGCCGCTCTTGCCGTTGATCGGCCGCGAGCGGCTGGTGAAGCGGCTCGCGGCAGACTGAGGCCGCGGAGGGCTACTCCTTCATCGCCCCCGGACCCGGCGTCGCGCCGGGCGGGCATTTGCCGAGGATGATCATGCCGAGGACCTCGTCCTTGGTGACGTCTTCGGTCTTCGCCCCGCCGACCACCTGGCCGTTCTTCATCACCACCACCCGGTCGGCGAGGTCGAAGACGTCGTGGATGTCGTGGCTGATCAGGAAGATGCCGATGTCGTCCTTCTTCAGCTCCTTGATCAGATCGGCGACCTGGGCGGTCTCCTGCGGGCCGAGGGCTGCGGTCGGCTCGTCCATGATCAGGATCTTGGCGTTGAAGAGGATCGCCCGGGCGATGGCGACCGACTGGCGCTGGCCGCCGGACAGCGCCTTCACCGGCTCCTTGAAACGGCGGAAATTGGGGTTGAGGCGCCCCATCACCTTGCGCGCTTCAGCCTCCATCGCCGCGTCGTCGAGGGTGCCCCAGGGGGTCATGATCTCGCGGCCGAGGAAGAGGTTGGCGGCGGCATCGACGTTATCCGCAAGGGCCAAGGTCTGGTAGATCGTCTCGATGCCGTAGGCTTTCGCGTCGCGCGGATTTCCGATCGAGGCCTTGTCGCCGCGCACGTAGATCTCGCCGGAATCGCGCTTGTAGGCGCCCGACAGGATCTTGATCAGCGTCGACTTGCCGGCGCCGTTATGGCCGAGCAGGGCGACGACTTCGCCCGGATAGAGATCGATCGAGGCACCGTCGACGGCGTGGATGCCGCCAAACGCGATCGAGATGTCGCGCATGTCGATGAGCGCCGTGCCCGAGCGGTCGACGGTCGAGTGGTGATGGGCAGGGCCGTGATCGGTGATTTCGTCCATCGTGGTGCTCATGCGGACCTCCTGCGGTAGAGGGTATCAAGCCAGACGGCGACGACGAGGACGGCGCCGACGACGATGTTCTGCAGCGGCGTGTCGAGGCCGAGAAGCACCATGCCTGACTGAAGCGACTGCATCACGAGGGCGCCGAGCATGGCGCCGAAGATGGTGCCGGCGCCGCCGGCCAGCGACGTGCCGCCGATGACGGCCGCGGCGATTGTGTAGAGCTCGTCCAGCGTTCCCTGCGCGTTCGTCGCCGAGGACAGTCGGGCGGTGGAGATCGCCGCGGCGATGGCCGCGAGCATGCCCATCAGCGCGAAGACCATCAGCGTCACGCGTTTGGTGTTGATGCCGGCAAGTTCCGCCGCCTCCGGATTGCCGCCGATGGCGAAGACGTAGCGGCCGAAGCGGGTGCGCCGCGCGATGAAGGTCATCACGATGCCGACGGCGATGAAGAGAAGCACCGGGATCGCATAGCCGAAGGAGATCTCCAGGCCGCCGTCCGGCACCGCGATGCCGTTGGCCTCCGCATAGCGGCGGGCGAGGGGGCCGGGCAGGAGGTACGCGTTGACGATCAGCGTCGCTGCGACGACGGCGACGACCGCAAGACCGACGGTCACGGCCTCGGCCCACATCGGCTTGACTGCGAAGTTGAACTTCTTGCGCTGCTTCCTCGCGCTGAAGGCGGCGAGAAGCAGGAACGCGATGGCGACGGCGGCGACCACCCAGCTCCAGGTGGCGCCGATCGAGCCGTCGCTGCCGCCGCCGATGAGCTTGAAGTTGTCGTCGGTAAGCGGGATCGTTCGACCCGAGGCGACCCACCAGGCCGCGCCGCGCCACACGAGCAGGCCGCCGAGCGTGACGATGAAGGCGGGAACGCCGAGATAGGCGATGACGAAGCCCTGCAACCCGCCGATCGCCAGACCGCAGACGATGCCGACGGCGAGGGTCAGGATCCAGACGAGGCCGGAATCATAGCCGAGGGCCGGCGTGATGTACTGGGTCTGCGCGACGGCCATCACCATGCCGGTGACGCCGAGGATCGAGCCGACCGAAAGATCGATGTTGCGGGTGACGATGACCAGCACCATGCCGGTCGCCATGACGCCGACCGAGGCGGTCTGAACCGACAGGTTCCACAGGTTCCGCGGCGTCAGAAACGTGCCGCCCGACAGGATGTGGAAGCCGATCCAGATGACCGCCAACGCGCCGATCATGCCGAGCATGCGCGTGTCGATTTCGGTCGCGCGCAAAAATCCCTTGAAACCGCCACCCGCGCTCAGCGTCGGGGTGGATGTCGCCCTGGACGAATCCGAGGTCGCCTCGCTCAATTCCGCCTCCCTGGTCGCGAGAGGCGCTAGGAGGGCATGGCCGTCCGGGCAGGTCTCGCGGGGTCGTGTTTTCTTGAAGCCGTTTCACCGGCCTGTGTTTTCGACCATCGCTGCATCTTGAATGGCAGAATGGATCAGTTGCTCCCGTCGGTCGAGAGCGGCGCTTTCGAAAAATGGCCGCAGCAATGCGCCGCGGCCATGTTTGTCAGCCGTTCCGCGAAATCAGCCGCAGACCGGAACCGTGCCTTCCTTGACGCCCTGGCAGACGGTCTCCTTCGACACCCAGCCGGCATCGATGACCTTGTCCAGATTGTCCTTGGTGATCGCGATCGGGGTGAGGAAGATCGATTCGAGCTTCATGCCGTTCGGGCTGTCGAATTCCTCGACGCCTTCGATTTCGTTCATTTTCTTGCCGCCGGCGAGCTCGACGGCGATTTCGGCAGCGCGCTTGCCGAGCTCGCGCGAGTCCTTCCACACCGACACGGTCTGGGTGCCGAGTGCGATGCGGTTGAGCGCCGCCTGGTCGGCGTCCTGGCCGGAGACCGGGACGGAACCGGCAAGACCCTGAGCCGCGAGCGCTGCGATGGCGCCGCCCGCCGTGCCGTCGTTCGAGGCGACGACAGCATCGACGTCGTTGTTGTTGGCGGTCAGGATCTGTTCCATGTTCTGCTGGGCGTTGGCCGGAAGCCAGCCATCGGTATAGGCCTCGCCGACATTCTTGATCTTGCCGGCGTCGATGGCGGGCTTGAGCACTTCCATCTGGCCGGAGAACAGGAAATCGGCGTTCGGATCGGCGGACGAGCCCTTGATG
Organism: Jiella mangrovi; assembly: GCF_017815135.1. GTDB lineage: Bacteria > Pseudomonadota > Alphaproteobacteria > Rhizobiales > Rhizobiaceae > Jiella > Jiella mangrovi. The sequence goes on from NZ_JAGJCF010000005.1 coordinate 210,589, forward strand.
AAGGCGTAGTTGCCTTCCGGCGCCACCTTCTCGACTTCGCGGGCCTGGATGCGGCCGACTTCCTTGTTGTCGAAGGTGATGTAGAAGGCGTCCGGATTCTCGATCAGGCGATCGTAGCCGACAACGGGAATGCCGTTGTTGACGGCGGTCTGGACAGCCGGGCCGATGGCGGCCGAATCCTGGGCGAGGATGATGAGGGCGTTGGCGCCCTGGCTGATCAGCGATTCGACGTCGGTCAGCTGCTTGGCGGCGGACGACTGGGCGTCGGCCGAGATATACTTGGCGCCGACCGCGTCGAGCGCCTTCTTGATGGCGGCCTCGTCGGTCTTCCAGCGCTCCTCCTGGAAGTTCGACCAGGACACACCAACCGTGATGTCCTTGCCGTCCTGCGCGAAGGCAGATCCGCTGCCGATCGCAGCCATCGAGAACATCGCGCCGGCAAGCGCGAATTTCAAAATCGTCATGAATTTCCTCCCATGGCGCCCATGGCGCCCTCGCGTCACGGAGCCCGGCGACGTGGCGCCGGTCAAGACTTTTTCCAAGCCTCGTAAAAAATGGTGACAGCAATTCTGATCCATGTCAACGTGTCTGAGCATACCCGGCCAAACACGCCAGAGAGCGTGGGGACGGAAGGGAGGAGAAACGCGTTGAGCAGGCTGGCGAAGACCGACGCCGACATGGTGCGTGTGCACAATCGGCTCGCGGTGCTCGATCATTTGAGACGGGTCGGCGTGACGACGCGCAAGGCCGTCAGCGAGGCGACCGGTCTTTCGGTTTCCGCGGCCTCCGCGATCTGTGGAACCCTTCTGCGAAGCGGTCTTCTGGAAGAGGTCGAGGAAGACGGCCGCTCCATCCGCCGGGGCCGGCCGGGCAAGAGCCTGGCCTTTCGAGGCGGCGCCGCGCGGGTCGCGGCATTGAAGATCGCCGTCGGCGAGATCAGCGGCAGGATCAGCGATTACGCCGGCGCACCGCTGGCCGAAGCGCGGCGCGAGGTGGATATTTCTGGCCAGACCGGCGACACGCTGGTCGTGCTTCTTGGCGACCTCGCCGAAGACCTTCTAGCACGCACCATCGAGCCGGGGACAGGGGAAGGCGGGGCCGGCGACGCTCCCATGAAGATCGACAAGGTCGTCGTCGCCATCCAGGGCAAGACCCACAGCGACCTGTCCGGCATCGTCTGGTCACCGGCTCTCAAGCACTGGAACATCGGTATCGCGGCGCCGCTTTCTGAGCGGCTTCTCGCCGATGTCAGCGTCCTCAACGATTGTTCCCTGATGCCCGAGGCCTTCCGCTGGCGGCCCGATTTCATCGGTCTGGACTTCGCCACGCTGTTCGTCGGCTTCGGTGTCGGCATGGGGCTGAGACTCAACGGCTCGACCTTTCAGGGCAAGCACTCCTCGGCGGTCGAGTTCGGACACATCAACCACCTTCCCGGCGGCGCGCTCTGCCGCTGCGGAAATCGCGGCTGCGTCGAGGCCTATGCCGGCGACTACGCCATCTTGCGGCGCGCGACGGGCAGCGACGAGATTCCGGCGCACCGGATCGCCGACGAGACCATGCTGCGGCTCGGCGATGCTGCGCGCCAGGGGGATGAAGCCGCGCGGACGGCCTTCGAGGAGGCGGGCAACGCCATCGGCTACGGTCTCGGACGAGTCTTCACCATGATCGATCCCCTGCCGATCGTGATGACCGGCTCCGGCGCACGGGCGATCGACCTTCTCGAGCCGGCGATCAGAAACGGCATCCGCGAAAGCGCGGTCGATGGGCTCGGGGCGGATGCGCCGCTGATCCTGATGGAAGACACCGATGCGCTGGTCTACGACGCGGGGACGGCATACGGACTTGCCGCCCTCGATGGCGAGTTTTCGCGCTCGGCAGTGGAGGCGACGGAAGCGGCATGACGACGGTAGTTCTGAAACCCTTCGCGATTTCGGCGGCACTCGGCGTGGTGCTCGCCACGACGGCATATGCCGCAGAGCCGCTCTGGAGCGAGAAGGCGATCAAGCAGCGGATCGACCCGCAGAGCGTTTCGGGCAGGATTGCGGGCGCAGCGCTCGAAAAGCTGGCGCAACAGGGCAAAGACCTGTTCGAGGCGCGCTTTACCGTGCTCGACGGAGCCGGGCGGCCGAACGCCACCCAGGCCATCGTCCCGACCGCGCCCCGCCGTCCCGCCGAAGCCGCATTCCAACGGCTTGCCGGGCCCGACGCCAATGCCTGTTCGTCCTGCCACAATGAGCCGGTGACCGGCGGGGCCGGCGGCTTCGTCGTCAACGCCTTCGTCTCCGAGGGCTTCGAAAGCGCCCATTTCGACACGCTCGACGCGCAGTTCTCCAACGAGCGCGGGACGAACCATCTTTTCGGCGCCGGGCTGGTCGAGCTTCTGGCGAGGGAGATGGCGGCCGAATTGAAGGCCGAGCGGCGCGCGGCGCTCCGGCAGGCGCGAGACACGGGAGAGCCGGTTCGCGCAAGCTTGTCCTCCAAGGGCGTCGACTTCGGTCGGATCACCGCCTTGCCGGACGGCTCTGTCGACCTCTCCGAACTGGACGGCGTCGACGACGATCTCGTGCTGCGTCCGTTCACCCAGAAAGGCGTGATGACGTCGCTGCGCCAGTTCACCGTCAACGCCATGAACCAGCATCACGGCATGCAGGCCGATGAGCGCTTTGGTGCACGCTGGACCGGGACGGCCGATTTCGACGGTGACGACCACGCCGACGAACTCGGCGCCGGCGAGGTCTCGGCGCTTGTCGCCTTTCAGGCGACGCTGGCGCCGCCGCGCGAGAAGCGGCCGGCGGACGAAGCCTGGGCCGAGGCCGCGCAACGGGGACGGGCGATCTTCACCGAGCTCGGCTGCGAAAGCTGCCACCGCCCGGCGCTGCCGCTGAAAAGCCTGTCCTTCGAGGATCCCGGCCCGCTCGACATGGCGGGGACGCTGCGGGACGCCGACGTCGAGGTGCCGGCGGTGTACGATCTCGCGACGCTGGAATGGGCAAAGCGGCTGCCGCGCAACGACGAGGGCGAGGTGCTGGTGCCGCTCTTCGGCGATCTGAAGCGCCACCGCATCGCCGACAGCCGCACCCCCGCGCTCGGCAACGAGACGCTCGCCCAGCGCTTCGTCGAACGCGACGTCTTCGTCACCGCCGAGCTCTGGGGCCTCGCCGACACGGCGCCCTACGGCCATCGCGGCGACATGACGACCCTCGACGAGGTCATCCGCGCCCATGGCGCGGAGGCCGAAAAGAGCGGCCGGGCCTATGCGGCCTTGCCGGATGCCGACCGCTCGGCGCTGATCGCCTGGCTGAAGACGCTGAAGGTCGGGGAGTGAGGGGGATGGTTAATATTTTCGGCCGTGTGCGGGTGGATAAGTCGCGGACCCCCCTCTGTCCTGCCGGACATCTCCCCCACAAAGGGGGAGATCTATCTCGCGGAAACGACTCGGCCATTCCCCAAGGCCATAATATTGCGCAACCGACGACGAGCCGTTGCCATAGGCCGCAGCAGCCGATCTCCCCCCTTGTGGGGGAGATGTCCGGCAGGACAGAGGGGGGCGCGCCGCGCGCCGGGCCGCCGCGGTGTTCCGCCCACCCCATGAGTCGAACGGAGACGTCCTTTCATCCAGCGACATCAATTCCGGGAGAAGTACGGGCACAAACCGCGACGCGCCGTCATCCTCGGGCTTGTCCCGAGGATCTACTGCCATCGAAGCTCAAAAGCGTTTCACGGAACGTGCTTCCGCAAAGGCATCATATCTCACATCCGACAGGAGATCCTCGGGACAAGCCCGAGGATGACGTCAGGGGAAAAGTTGCGGCCAGTCCTCGATCGGCTTTGATGCCGCTTGCAGCACTCATGGTATGGGTGGCCCAGCTCTCCACCCCGGCCCTCGCCGCCGACCCCGCGCCCAAACCCTTCGCCGGGGACATCCCACTCATGCACGAAGAGGCCCAAGCCGCCGGCATCGACCACGTCTATGGCGGCCCATGGGAGTTCTTCGTCGGCGGCGGTGGTGCGGCCTTCGACTGCAACGACGACCGCTTTCCGGACGTTTTTCTCGCTGGCGGCAAGAATGCGGGAACCTTCTACGTCAATCGATCCCAGGCCGGCGGGCGGCTCGCCTTCGAAGAAGTGGCGCAGGATCTTGATCCCAAGGACCTTCAGAACGTCACCGGCGCCTATCCGCTCGATATCGATCAGGACGGCCGGCAGGACCTCGTTCTTCTGCGCGTCGGCGGCAACATCCTGTTGAAGGGGCTGCCGCAATGCCGCTTCGAGAAGGCGAACTTTTCCTGGCAATTCGATGGCGGCCGGGCCTGGACCACGGCGTTCTCCGCGATCTTCGAGCCGGGCGCGGCCTATCCGACGCTTGCCTTCGGCAATTATGTCGATCGCGCCGCGCCGGGGTCGCCCTGGGGCACCTGCGCCGACAACGTGCTGATCCGGCCGAAGTCGGGCGAGGACGGCCGCCCCGACTATTCCGAGCCCTTCGCTCTGTCGCCGGGCTATTGCGCGCTTTCGATGCTGTTCACCGACTGGAACCGCTCGGGCGAGCCGTCGCTCCGCATCACCAATGACCGGCAATATTATCGCGGCGGCGAGGAGCAGCTCTGGCGGGTCGAGCCAGGCCGGGCGCCGCGGCCCTATCGCAAGGCCGACGGCTGGCAGCATCTGTCGATCTGGGGCATGGGGATCGCCGAGGGCGACGTCGACAATGACGGCTATCCCGACTACGCCCTGACCTCCATGGGCGACACCAAGCTGCAGTTCCTCGACCGGGAATTCGAGGACGCGCCGACCTATCGCGACGAGGCCTATCAGCGCGGCGCGACGGCCCACCGCCCTTACGTCCACGATGCCGGCAAGCCCTCCACCGGCTGGCATGCGGGCTTCGCCGACTTCAACAACGACACCGCCCTCGACCTTTTCATCGCCAAGGGCAATGTCGAGGCGATGCCGGATTTCGCGGCCTATGATCCCGACAACCTTCTGATGGGCGGCTTCGGCGGTCGCTTCACCGAAGTCGGCGATCAGGCCGGCATAGCTCTGCCGACCAAGGGCCGCGGGGCACTCATTGCCGACTTCAATCTCGACGGAGCCATGGACCTTGTCGTCGTCAATCGCGGCCAGAAGGCGAGCCTTTTCCGCAATCTCGGCGGCAAGGCGGCTTTCGGCACACGGCCACTGGGCAACTTCGTCGAGGTGAAGCTCACGCAAAAGGGCGGCAACCGCGATGCCATCGGCGCCAAACTCGCGGTCAAGATCGGCGCGGCGACGCTGAACCGCACGATCCAGCTCGGCGGCGGACATGCCTCGGGGACGTCGGGCTTCGTCCATGTCGGCCTCGGCACCGCCGAGCGGGCGGAGATCCGTGTGCAGTGGCCGGACGGGGAGTGGAGCCACCCCTACCGGGTCTTCGCTGACAACTTCGTCCTGATCGAACGGGGCGCCGACGCCGCCCGCTACTGGTATCCCGATGCCGATCGGCCAGAGCCGCAATTGCCGGAGACGACGGCGCAGTCGAACCCGGCGGCGTCTTCGCCGAACTGAATGTCGCTTGCGCCCAGGGCCCGGCGAATTGACGGCTGATGCAGGGGGCGTTAGGGCCGGCGCTCGCTTTGCCCATTCGGCTGTGATGGTGATCACTTACGAAGTGATCTGGAACGTGTAGCAACGGACGATGCACGCCGCAGGCTTGTACCTATGTTGCGAATAGTTTCAGTCTCTGGAGACCGTCGATGTTCGGCCCCCCATCCGCCCCGATCACCCCATACCGAGCGACTGACGTCGATCGACCCGCCACCGGTGCGCCCGGCGTGGTGGCGCAACGGCCGGCCGAACGTCGGGGACAGGGACTGCCGGTCACGCTGCGAAGGTTTCTCGTTCTCGGCCTCAACGCCGTGACGATCTCCGGGCTCGCAGCGGCCGTCCTGACGGTCCTCGGCAGCAACGGGATCGGGGCGATCGACTGGGTGATCTTCGTCGGCTTTCTCCTGGCCACACCCTGGACCGTGCTCGGCTTCTGGAACGCCGTCATCGGCTTTTGCGTCATCCATTTCGGCCGCCCGGAAAACAGCGTCCACCCCTATTTCGAGGCACCCAACCCGATGGCCGGTGCGCGGCCGGGTGGCCGGGCGCTCGCCAGCCGGACCGATCTCCTTCTCTTCCTGCGCAACGAAGACCCGGCGCCGATCTTCGCCCGCCTCGAGGCCATGCGCCGCAGTCTCGAATCGACGGGAAAATCACACCATTTCCGCTTCGCGGTCCTTTCGGACACATCCGATCTGATGGTCGCGGCCGAAGAGCGCCGGGAATTCGATCGCTTCGCCCATCTTTATGAACACCGGCCGGAAACCGAAAAGCCGGTCTACCGGCGCCGCAGCGACAATGCCGGTTTCAAGGCCGGCAACCTGCGCGACTTCCTGCTTTCGCGGCAGGGCGAGGCCGACTTCTTTCTGCCGCTCGATTCCGACAGCGTCATGGGTGGTGCGGTGATCGTCGCGATGGTCGAGGCGATGGAGGCGAACCCGCGGATCGGAATCCTCCAAAGCCTCGTCGTCGGCATGCCGGCGGAAAGCGGATTTGCCCGGCTGTTCCAGTTCGGCATGCGCCATGGCATGCGAGCCTTCACCATGGGGTCGGCCTGGTGGAGTGCCGATTGCGGTCCTTATTGGGGCCACAACGCGCTGATCCGCACGCAGCCCTTCGTCGAATCCTGCGAGCTTCCCGTCCTGCCGGGCAAGGCGCCGCTGGGGGGCCATGTGCTCTCCCATGATCAGCTCGAGGCGGTCTTCATGCGCCGTGCCGGCTTCGAGGTGCGCGTCATTCCGATCGAGACCCGCAGCTACGAGACCAATCCGCCGACGCTGCTCGAGTTTCAAAAGCGCGACCTGCGCTGGTGCCAGGGCAACATGCAGTATTGGCGTTTTCTGTTCGAAAAGGGCCTGAGGCCGGTCAGCCGGTTCCAGATCCTGCAGGCGATCCTGATGTATGTCGCGCCGCTCGCCTGGATCCTGATGACGATGGCTGCGACGGCGAAAGCGCTGACCGGTGGCTACGATCCCGCGATGCTTCAGCTCGGCATGGGGCTCTTCGTCCTTCTGTTCGTCATGTCTGTCGCGCCGAAGATCGCCGGCGTTCTCGATGTCCTGGCGACGCCGGGTGCGGTGAGGTCCTATGGCGGCGCGCTGCGCTTCCTCGTCTCGGCAATGCTCGAGCTTCTCGCCTCCATGCTGCTGGCGCCGCTCGTTGCGGTCTATGTCTCGGTGTTTCTCGCCGGGCTCTTCTTCGGCAAGACGGTGCTTTGGAACGGCCAGAACCGCGATCGGCTCGGCATCCCATGGAGAACCGCGCTTGTGGCCCTGGTCCCGCAGACGCTTCTCGGCCTCGGGCTCGCATTGGCGCTTCTCTTGGGCGCGAATCTTTCGGCGGTTCTACTGGCGCTGCCCTTTCTGTCTGGCCTCGTTCTCGCCGTGCCCTTCACGGTCGCCACCGCAGCGCCCGGCTTCGGGCGGCTGACGGCGCGCCTTGGGCTCTTTGCCATTCCCGAGGAGACGGTGCTTCCGCCGGTGCTGCGTGGCGTCGTGCCGATGGCGGCGCGACGCTGGCGCCGGCCGCTTCGGCGCGCGAGCGAGGCCGGCCCGCTGGCGGCCTCCGCCGACAAGCGCCTGATGGCGGAAGGCGAGGGGGCGTGAGCCTTGCCGGACGGCTCGCGGCCTGGCTGGGGATCGCGCGCAGCCTGGCCACCTACCGCCTCGACCGCCGGCATCGCGGCAGTCTGCAACGCTTCGCCGAAGACATCGTCGGCCCCGATGACCTCGTCTTCGACATCGGCGCCCATGTCGGCGACCGTACCTCAGCTTTCGCCAGGCTCGGCGCGCGGGTCATAGCCGTGGAGGCGCAGCCAAGGCTTGCCAGCCTCTTGCGCTGGCAGTTCCGGCGCAACCCACGGGTGACGGTCGTGGCCGCCGCCGTCGGGCGAGAAGAGGGCAGGCTGACGCTCCGGCTCAACACCAAAAACCCGACCGTCGCCTCGGCCTCGTCCAGCTTCGTCGCTGCGGCGAGCGCCGGGAGCGGCGGCTGGCAGGGGCAGGTCTGGGACGAGACGATCGCGGTCGATTCCACGACGCTCGACGATCTTGCGGCCCGCTTCGGCAGACCGGCTTTCGTCAAGATCGACGTCGAGGGTTTCGAGGCCGAAGTGCTGGCCGGGCTTTCGCGCGAAAATGCGCCACGGGCGCTCTCCTTCGAATTCGTCACCATGGACCGCGTGCCGGCCTTGCGCGCGCTGGAGGAGGCCCGGCGGCTCGGCTTTGCCGGCTTCGACGTGTCGCTGGGCGAAAGCCATCGGTGGGTGTTCGGCGAGAGGAAGCCGGCGGAGGTGATCGCCGCCTATCTGCGGGAGCTGCCAGAGGAGGCGAATTCCGGTGATGTCTATTGTTGGCATGCCTCGTGCGACATCGACGGAGATGCCTCCTCTCGCGGAGTGAAGGCAGACGGCGCCTCTTCGTCCTCGTAGCCTGCGATTACGTGGGCCCACTGCGCCGCAAAGGCGTTGAGATCCAGCTCCGCGTCACTCCACCTCCACCACAAATGCCCCGTCCTCGCCGAGCCCCACGCGCGCCGTTTTCGCCTTATCGCCGGACACCATACGGTCGAGGAATTTTCGCGACAGCTCCGGCAACAGGGTCTGGGTGATGATCCGGTCGATCATCCGGCCGCCGGACTGCGGATCGCGGCAGCGCTCGACGATGGCGGTGACCACGATGTCGTCGATTGTGAGCGCCGCGCCCCGGCTTTCCTCGACCCGCCTGACGATGCGGGCGAGCTGCAGCCGCACGATCTCCTCCAGCATGCTCGGCGACAGCGGTCGGTAGGGCACCGTCACCATCCGGCCGATCAGGGCCGGGGGGAAGACGGTCAGAAGCTCCGGCCGAAGCATCTCGTCTAGGCTTTCGGCCGGGACGTCGCGCAGGCCCGCGTCGCTCGCCTGCATGATCACCTCGGTGCCGACATTGGAGGTGAGGATGATCAGCGTGTTGCGAAAGTCGATGCGCCGGCCGGTTCCGTCCTCCATCCAGCCCTTGTCGAAGACCTGGAAGAACAGTTCGTGGACGTCGGGATGGGCCTTTTCGACCTCGTCGAGCAGGACGACGCAATAGGGCCGCCGCCGCACCGCCTCGGTCAGCCGCCCGCCCTCGCCATAGCCGACATAGCCGGGCGGCGCGCCTTTCAGAAGCGAGACTGTGTGGGCCTCCTGAAACTCCGACATGTTGATGGTGACGAGGTTCTGCTCGCCGCCATGGAGCGTTTCGGCCAGCGCCAGCGCCGTCTCCGTCTTGCCGACACCCGAGGGGCCGCAAAGCAGGAAGACGCCGACGGGCTTGCTCGGATCGTCGAGGCCGGCGCGGCTCGTCTCTATCCGCCGTGCAATGGTTTCGAGCCCGTGATCCTGGCCGACGACGCGCTTTTTCAGAAGGTCGGCGAGGCCGAGCACGGTCGCGATCTCGTCGCGCATCATCCGGCCGACCGGAATGCCGGTCCAGTCGGAAACGACGGAGGCGACGGCGTCGGCATCGACATGAGCGTGGATCATCCGCCGGTCGGGATCGATGGCGGCGAGGGCGCGCAGGGCTTCGTCGAGCTCTTCTTCTGCCGCCCGGATGTCTGCTGAAGCCTGTGGCGCTTCGCCCGGCTCGGACGCCGGTGCATTGGTCGAAGGAGCTTGGTCGGTCTGGACGGCCAGCCTGCCGGTCAGCGCAGTGATGCGTCCGACCAGCTCGGCCTCCTCTTCATGCGCGGCGACAAGATCGGCGCGAAGCGCCGTCTTTTCGGCAATCGCAGCTTCGATGGCGACGGGCCTTTCGCTCACGGGCCGGATAGCGGCCTCCCGGCCGAGCGCGTGCCTCTCGGCGTCCAGGGCTTCGATGGCGGCAGAAAGATCGGCGATCGCCGCCGGTGTCGTCGACTGGCTGATCGCAACGCGGGCGGCGGCGGTATCGAGAAGGCTGACGGCCTTGTCGGGAAGCTGGCGGGCGGGAATATAGCGGGCCGAGAGCGCCACGGCGGCGGTGACGGCCTCGTCCAGAATGCGCACCTTGTGATGGCGTTCCATCGGCACAGCCAGCCCGCGCAGCATGATCGCGGCGCGGGCGATGTCCGGCTCGCCGATCTCGATCGGCTGGAACCGTCTCGTCAGGGCCGGGTCGCTCTCGATATGGGCACGATATTCGGCAAATGTCGTTGCGCCGATGGTTCGCAGCGTGCCACGCGCCAGCGCCGGCTTGAGGAGATTGGCGGCATCGCCGGTGCCCTTGGCGCCGCCGGCGCCGATCAGCGTGTGGACCTCGTCGATGAAGAGGATGATCGGCTCCGGCGAGCCCTGCACCTCATCGATCAGCGCCCGCAGACGCGTTTCGAAATCGCCCTTAACCCCGGCGCCCGCCTGCATCAGTCCGACGTCGAGGGAAAACAGCCGGACACCGCGAAGGACGGGCGGCACGTCGCCGCTCGCGATCCGTTGGGCAAATCCTTCGACGACGGCGGTCTTGCCGACGCCGGCCTCGCCGGTGAGCAACGGATTGTTCTGGCGCCGTCGCAGGAGGACGTCGACGATCTGGCGGATCTCGTGGTCGCGGCCGACAACGGGGTCCATTCGGCCGCTCTCGGCTTCCCCAGTCAGATCGGTGGCGAAGCGGGCAAGGGCCGAATCTCCCGACGGCCGGGATCTGGGTGCTGTCGACGTTGCTCCCCTCGGCGCCGCCCGATCGCTCACGGCTTCGGCCGAGCGTGGCCATGTCCGCTCGGCAATCCGGAGCAGGGCGTCGGGATCGAGATCGCCGAGAGATGGCGAACACCGCCGCAGGGCCTTTCTCAGAGCTTCGTCCTTCAGCATGCCGATCAGGACATGACCGCTTCTCAGCACCGTTTCGTCGAAGAGAAGGGACGCATAGAGCCAGCCGGCGCGCAGGCCGGCATTCAGTGCCGTGCCGACGGATGGCTTGCGGGTGATGTTTGCCCGCAGGTCGCCGATCGCTTCGGCCAGCTCTTTCAGGACCAGATCGCGATCGATGCCTATTTCATCGAGACTGAGGCTGACATCGGTGAGATCCTCCGCCAGCAGGTGATAGAACCAGTGCTCCGGCTCGGCGTCCCTGTGGCCGGCATTCTTGGCGTGATTGTAACCGTCCTCGAACGCCTTGCGGGCGGGGGACGAAAGGCGCCCCAACAGGTCGGCATAGCTGATCTCGGTCATGCCGGATTCTCCTTGCCTTAGAGCGCCGTGTGTCCGACGGGAGGCACAAAGGACGCTCTAAACCATTGAATCTCCGCATCGTGCTTTCCGAAAATCGATTCCGATCTTCGGGCCGATGCTGCAAGCGGTGGCTTTCAGGGCGGGGACGTAGCGGGCGTCGAAGCGATAGGGCGCGTCGTCCCGGGTCCCGGCGGCCGGATCGGGCGGCGGCCCGACCCAGCCGGTGAGGCCGAGTTCGCCGGACTTGCCGAGGCACATCGGCGGCGTCAGCCCGGCGGGGATGCCAAGGCGGACTTCCGCCTCGACGCGCCGGCCGAGGGCGAGGAAGACGAGCTCGGCCAGCGCGCCGGCCAGCCGCCCGCCGGGCAGAAGCGCGCGATATTCGGCGAGATTTGTCGCCCGGATCTCGATCGCTATCTTGTCGGCGAGGGAGAGCTGGCGCGTCCCGATCGCCGTGTCGCGCCCAAGGCTCGATCGTCCGACACCGAGCGCCGTCTGTTCGTCCGGCTCGAAGATCAGCCAGCTCGGCACCCGCTCGACGATGGTCGCCCTGATGCCGAGCGCGCCGGACAGAAGCTGCGAAAGCTGCGCGGGCGTCTTTGCCCGCTTCGACAAAAGGCCGGCAAAGCCGAGGCGCGCCGCCTTGCTCATGGGCGAGGCACGGCCGTCTTCGGCTGCGCCGCCCGAAAGGCTCGCCAGGTAGAAGCCGAAGCGATCCTCGGTCGGCCGGTCGTTCTGGGTGATCGCGCGGGCATCGGCGAAGGCCCGGAAGAAAAGCTGCAGGAAGCGGTTCGAGACGATCTCGGAAAAGCGCAGGAAGGACGGATCCTGCGCATCCCGCCAGGCAATCGCTTCCAGCGTCGTCGAAAGCGGCAGCGCCCCCTGCGGCCCGAAGAAGCCGAGAAATCGCGTCATCACATGCGGGCGGCCGGCGTGATCCTCGATGGAAGCCAGATTTCCGAGGGGAAATTCGACGTAAGGCTCCTGGCCGAGCGTCACGCAGTCCTCGCGGATCGTGCGGCTCTTTCCGATCCGGGGCAATGCGCCGGCGCCGCGTTCGATGGCGCGCAAAAGCACGATGAGATCGATGGCGTCGGGATTTTTGCGGGCGCGTGCCGCGAGCGAACCGTCTGGCGGTGCGATGGCCTCGCCGGGCGCTGTCTCCGCCGGCTCCGGCGAAAGGGGCGGGACGGGGGGCGGCTCGCTCAAAACACCGCCCCGGTTCCCGAGCGTGGAGGCCAGCGTTTGACGACGCCTCGGGCGGGTGTCGTGATCACCGTCTCGGTGAAGGAATTCACGCTGGAAAGATCGGCGAAGAACCGCTCCATGACGGCGCCGAACAGCATCACTCCGACGCCTTCGAAGGCGGCGTCGTCGAGCCGCAGCGTCACTGCGATGCCGCGTGCGCCGTGAAAGCCGTCCGGCCGGCGCAGCCGCCGGGTCACCGGCTGGCAGGAAAGCGCCAGAATACCGCGCAGCCGGCGCTCGGTGGCCGCCTCTGACAGGTCGGCATAAAGCGACAGGACCGCACGCAGTGCCTCGGCACCGGCTGCCGGGTCATGGCTGGCGAGGCCGCTGTGGGAAAACGACAGAAAACCGATCAGCCGCCACAGGCTTTCGCCGCGCTCGGGCCCGCCGCCCGGCTGCGGATGCGCGACGATCGACCGGCGTGGCTCGGTCGGCCCGACGATGGCTCGAAGCGGCGTCTCGCTGTCGCCGTAGAGCCGCATCTGGCCGCCATCGGGCAGGCGCGACAGCTCGCCGGCGAGGTGGCGGTTGGAGCAGAGCGCGGTGACGGCGAGTTCCCGCGGGGCACGATCGGCTTCAAGGGTGGAGCTCTCGCCCAGCATCAGGAACAGATCGGTTCCGCGATAGACCGGTCCCGAACCGTGTCGGCGCTCCTGGTCGGTCAGTCGCCGCGGCAGGCGCCGGGTGGTGAAGGTCAACGCCGCACCAGAAGGCCCGCCCGACGCGGGCGCTGCCCTTTCGCTTGCGACGTCGGGCGCGGCGGCGGGCGCATGCAGCGGCAGGACGGCGGCGCCCTCGGCCTTGCCTGCGTAGATCGCGGAGACCCTTGTCACCCGGTGCGGCTCGTATTCCAGAAGCGCGCTTCGATCCGGCACCACCTGGTGCTCGAAACGCTCCGGAGACAGGCGGATGCGATCGCAGTGCTTCTCGAAGAGATTGACCGCCGGCGCTGCGTAAAGTCGGAAACTTCGCTCCGACACCCGCGCGGCAAGCGTCGGATCGACGTCCGAGAACTCGAAGACGAGGTCGATTTCGCTGGACGAGACCCCCTTGAGAGCCCACGAAAGCCCGGTCAGGCGGAAGGCGAGATACTTGTCTGGAAAGGCGAAGAATTCGCGCAGCAGCGCAAGCCCCGGCGAAACGCGATCGTCGGCGGGAAAGAGGCTCTCGTCGCGGGAAAAGCCGATCGGCTCGATTGCGGTCAACGGCAGACGAGAAAAGCGCGGATCGCCATTGTCGTCGACGTGACGGATCGCGATCCCCTCGAGCCTTGCAAAGAGCTGTTCGTAGATCGCGTCGCGCTCAGCGCGTGCCCCGACTATGTGGAAGGTGAGATCGTCGATTCCGAGAGCGGCGAACCCTTTCTTGCCGCCGACCTGCGATCCCGAGGAATCAAGGCGCTGCAGCGTGATCTTCAGGCCCGCCATGACGCTCGGTCCGGCGCCGGCGTGCAGGGCCTGCATCGACGCCGTGGAGGGCAGATAAGCGGCCGCCTCGAGCGCGAGAGGCCAGCGGCTGATCGGGCTCGCCAGCCGAAACCTGCAGGCGACGCCGCGCTTGGCGTCGCGATGCGTGCTCTCCATGATCGCGCCGGCCGGGGCAATGCGCGGCCCGGAGGAGGCGTCACCGCCAGGCAGTGGCTCCGCCTCGACGAGGGCGCAGGAGGGCACCGGCTCCAGATGGCCGGGCAGAAGCTGGTCGAGGAGCTCGTTCGTGAAGGTCGCGAACTCGGCCTTGAGCTGCAACTGCACCCGGGCCGCCATGAAAGCGGCGCCTTCGAGCAGCGCCTTGATGCCGGGATCGGCGGTTTCGCGGTTGAGGCCGCCCAGCCGTTCGGCGACGCCTGGAAACTCCGCCGCGAAATCGGCGGCCCGCTCGTAGAGGATGGCGAGTTCTTCTTCGAAGGATGAAAGCAGCTGGTCGTCCATGGCAGGGCTCAGGGCGAAAGCGCAGGGGCGTCGATGCGAACCCTGCCGGCAGTCACGTCGAGATCGGCATGGAAGGCGACGGCGATGGGCTGCGGCATGAAGGCGATCTCGCCGGAAACATCGAGGCGCAGCCGCCGCGAGACGTCCTCGTAACCGCCGGCATCGGCCGGATTGGCGCTGTGGGACGCGGCGACCACGAGGCTGTCTGCGATCAGCCGTGGCTCGTGCCGCAGAAGCGCCCGCCGCAGACTGACGGCAAGCTCGTCGAGCGCGCCCGGCTCCGCGCTCAGGCGGGTGATGTCCGCAAGACCGTAATTGAGGATCGAGGCGGCGGTCCGGGGATGGTCGGAGAGATCGACGCAAGATGCGAGATCGACGGTGTTGACGAGGGCGTCGAGGCCGGCGACGAAGCTCCTGAGAATGTCCTGCCGGGTCGCGGTGCGTCCTGGCGCCGTGAGCCTGTCCGGTTCGCTCGCACCGCGCTCACGCTGGTTCACGCGGCCGGGCTGCCGTTCGTGCTTGCCCTGATGCGGCTTTGCGAAGACCAGCATCAGCGGGGCCTGGTAGCGGTCCTGCGGGGATCGGGGCGGCATCGGGCATCTCCGGCATGGCCGTGACTTCAGAAAGATCTCATCGGGTAAGGGTATCGGCGGGTACGGGTATCGGCGCGCGGGATGGCGGCGTTGACGGTGCTTCGCGTAGCCGCCTTTCTGTCAGTGGCCGACATTGGCGGCGATGTCCCACGTCGCCTCGGTCGCTGCGCCGGGCGTGCCCTGCCGGGTCTGTTCGGTATAGGTGACGGTGAATTTGCGGAAGTTCAGCGTCACCGTTTCCTGGAGCTGATCGAGCCCGTCGGCCGACCCGCCGGTAGCGTAGGACGAGATGATGAGGTCGGTCATCATCAGCTTGAAATACTCGACCGGCGCGTCGCCGCCTGCCTTGCGGATGGTCAGGAGCGCCTGGGGAATGTGCTTGCCGTTGGAGCAGAACCGCAGGATGTTCGTCGTCGCCTTGTCGCAGTTCTTGGTGAAGGTGATGTCCTGCACCGCGACCTTGCCCGAGCCGGCGCCGGGGCCCATGTGAGTCGTGCCGCTCTGGGCGAGCCCCCAGCTCCAGGCGAGAATTCGGATCTCGCCCGCATGCGTGGCGTCTTGGGATTCTCCGGGAATACCCTCGATCTTCAGAAAAATGTCGACGGCCATTTCGCGTCTCCAGTGGTGCTCGGACAGTCCGTCCAGCGATAGCGATGTCTGACTGGCTTCGTCCCTTGCGCGGCGTCACCGCTGGAATTCGGCCGGGCGATGCCGTGCAAAGGTTCAGGTCGCGAAGGCCTCAGGCCGAGTCGCTCTTGGGCAGCTTCGAAACGAGGCTGAGGCCGATATCGACGGATTCGAGCTGGAAATGCGGGCGCAGATAGAATTTCGCGCCGTAATGGCCGGGGTTTTCCTCGTCGGGGAAAACGTCGACCCGCGCCTCCGCGAGCGGCCGCTTGGCCTTGGCCGCATCCGTGGAATTCCGCGGGTCGCCGTCGACATACTGGTAGATCCAGGTCTGCAGCCAGTTCTGCAGCTTCTCCTGTTCCTTGTAGGTGCCGATGTGGTCGCGGACCATCTGCTTGAGGTAATGGGCGAACCGCGACACCGCGAACATGTAGGTGAGCCGGGAGGACAGCTTGTCCGAGGCGGTGGCGTCGGCGTCGTTTTCGTAGAGTTTCGGTTGATACAGCGACTGAGCACCGATGAAGGCAGCCCTGTCGGTGTTCTTGCGATGAACCAGCGGCAGCAGCCCGGCGGCGTTGAGCTCCGCCTCGCGGCGGTCGGGAATTGCGACTTCGGTCGGACATTTGAGGTCGAGCATCTTGCCCGAACTCCCCGTCGGATCGCTGGTCGCAAAGGCATGGGTGGGAAGATCCGAGACTTCGCCGCCGGAATTGACGCCCATGATCTGGACCGTCCAGCCATATTCCTTGAAGGCCCTGTTGATGTTGGCTCCATAGGCGTAGGCAGCGTTCATCCACGCATATTTCTGGCCGGTATGGCCGTCGGTCTCCTCTTCGAAGCCGAAGGCCTCGACGGGTATCGATTTCGCGCCGTATGGTTCGCGGGACAGGACGCGCGGCATGCAAAGGCCGAGATAGCGGGAGTTCTCGGAGGCCCGTAGGGATTTCCAGTCGGCGAAGTCCGGCCTGTCGATGAGGGTCGAGATGTCTCGCGGCTTGCCGAGCTCGTTCCAGCTTTCCATGTCGAGGAGGGCGGGGCCGGCGGAGGCGATGAAGGGGCAGTGGGAAGCCGCAGCGATCTTGCCGAGATGGCGCAGAAGCGCGATGTCGGTCGGTGACTTCTCGAAATAGTAGTCGCAGATGATCGCGCCGAAGGGCTGGCCGCCGAGCTGGCCGAACTCCGCCTCGTAGATTTCCATGAAGAGCGGGCTCTGGTCCCAGCGGCCGTAGCGATAGCTTTCCAGCTCGTTGTAGAGCTCCGTCTTGCCGACATTCATCACCTTGATCTTCAGGCTCGCGTCGGTCTCGGAGTTGGTGACGAGATATTCCAGACCCCGCCAGGCGCTCTCGATCTCCTGAAAAGTGGGGTGATGGATGATCGCGTTCACCTGCGCGGACAGTGTCTTGTCGAGACGGGAAATCAGATCGTCGAGCGTCTTGTAGACGTCGGAATCGACGAGGTCGGCGTGCTCCAGAGCCTCCGCGATCAGGGTGTCGAAGGCGCGATCGACCTCCTTTTCCCTCGCCTCGGACTTCGTCGGATTGATGCTCTGCTTCAAGAGCTCGGCAAAGGCGTCGCCCTCGCTTTCCTCCAGATAGGCGGTCTCGGCCTCGATCTCGATCGCGGTGGACTGGGTATCGCTCATTGCCCATTCTCCTCTGGTCGCATCGGTTCAGGCGCCGTCGCCGGACTGGTCGCTCTCGGCGGCGTGGCCGTTGCCAGCCGCCGTCCAGCCGGTGACGCGGCGGTCCTTGATCGTCGCCATCAGCGCGGGATCGGACAGAAGCTTCCGCAAAAGGTTCTCTGCCTCGACGCGGCCAGTCATGTAGCTGCGCAAGTTCGAGAGCTGCTGGCGCGCTTCGAGAAGACGGTTCAGAGCCTCGACGTTCTTCGCGATCTTCGCCGGGCTGAAGTCGTCCATGGAGCGGAAGTCGAGCTTGACGGAGAGGCGGTCGCTGCCCCCTTCACCCAGCTTGTTCTCGACGGCGAAGCGCACGCCTGGCTTCACCATGCCCATGAATTCGTCGAAGGTTTCCATGTCGACCTGTTCGAGTTTGCGCTCGCCCACCGGCGGCTTCTCGACTTCTGGCGCGTTTCCTGAAAGGTCCGCCATCACACCCATGACGAAGGGCAGTTCGACCCGGCGGTTGGCATCGTGCGGATCCTCGTAGGAGATATGCACGCGCGGACGGCGGTTGCGCCCGATGAAGTCCTGAGCGGAATCGGAGGCCATGGACGTTGCTCCCTGACGTTGCGATATCTGAAAGCAAGCCAGAGTTGTATAAGAAAGTCAAACAAAACCTATAAGGGTTTTCCTGCGCCGTTCGTGTCGGTCTCATTCGCCTTTCGGGAACGATGACGGGAACAGATGCGGCATCAGGGCGAGGAAGTCGCTGCCGATGAGACCGCGCGCGCGGGCGAGCAGGATCGGGACCGGGCTGGAGGGCTCGGCGAGCCGGACATAGGCCTCGACGCTGGCGATCAGCGATGCGGCGCCGTCCCGGTTTTTGGCCACGAAGCGCGGGTCGGCCGGTGCCGCAGGCGTCGCTGTCGCGGAGGCCGTCATGTCTGCCGCAGAGATCGCGCTGTCGTTCAAGGCCTGCAGCCGTTCAAGATCGAGCGCGAGCCCCGGCGGGCCGTCGATCGTCAGCGTGGCCGAGCCGATCAGCTGCGGTGCCAGAATCTGCAAGGCTTCGATCAGCGGTCGTCCGAGCAGCATGCGGGCCTGATGGACGAGGAGAAGGGCCGGGGACGACGGCTCCGATCCGGCAAAGTAATGTTCGGCCCCGATGAGAGCCAGGCGGGCTTCGCCGTGATGGCCGATCGGGATCGTCGCCAGCGCCGAAAGTCCGGGAGGCGGCTGCGGCGAGCTCGAAACTGCGCCAGCCGCGACGCTCGCGGCGTCTTCGCTGGCATCGGGCGTCTTGCCTGAGGCTTCGTCGAGCAGCGCCGCGATACGCGCGACCGTGCCGAGAAAAGCCTTCATCTGCGGTGCCTCGCCAGCCTCGCCATTGGCGACGAAGGTCGCCTTGATCGCTTCGAGGCTGTCCTTGATCGTCGTGACGTACCCGCGAAGCGCTTCGACCGCCTTCAGGTTTTGAGCATCGGCGAGGACGGCGCGGATCCTCGTTTCATCGAGCGTCGTCTCGTCCGCGCGAGCACGCGCTTCCCCGATCGCGATCAGGAAGTCGCGAAAGCGGATGACGCCGGCACGCCGGTCGGTCACAAGCGGCACGAATTGCAGGGGGATGGGGCCGAAGGCAGGCGGATCGAAAGCCTCGTACTCGGCCCGCCGCTGCGAGGGCGCGCGTGGGTGAACGTCGTTCCAGCGGGCTTCGAGGAGCTTTGCGGAAAGTTCGATCGCGCCGGCAAAGCCCCCGATATTTCCGGTCAGGAGCAGGAGCCGCGCCTCCAACAGCACGAAGCGCAGATCGCGGGAGCGAGACAGGAGGGCTGCGATCGCCTCGCGCCCGTCGCGCAGCTTGATCTCTCGTGGCTCGAAGGCGCGACCGTCATCGCGCGTCAACAGGCCGCCCGGAAAGCTGGTCGGCAAGAGCGCTTCGATCCGGTCGCGAAACGTCAGAAAATCAGGGTCTCCGGCTGCGACGAGATCGGGACCGCAAGGCTCGTCGTCAAACAGGGGTTCGAGCAATGCCGCCTGATCGACCATCCCGCGCCTCGCTGGTTTCGATGATTGTGTGCGCGATTACTGAACGCTAACGCGCATCTCGACGCGCCGATTGACGGGATCGAAAGGGTTCGAAACCCGCGGCACGCGCTCGCCGAGGCCGAGCGCCGAGATCTTGCCCGGCTCTATCCCGTGAGCCAGAAGATAGGCACGGACGGATTCGGCGCGGCGGCGCGACAGGTCCTGATTGTACCAGTCGGCGCCGCGAGCATCGGTATGCCCCTCGATGACGAACTGGACCGCGCGCAGCCTCTGATCGGTCAGCGCCGCAGCCATCTCCCGAAGGTTCTCCCGCGCCGTTGGCGTCAGCATGGCCGAATCGTAGTCGAAGTTGATCAGAAGATCCCAGCCGGTAGGACGTGGCTCGGCCTTTCCACACTCGGATTCGAGGCCGACGCAGATGCCCCGCGTTCCCGCCATCCGCATGGAGCGCGACTTGCCGAGGCCCTTCACCTCATTGGCGGACTTGACGAAGAACTCGGCGATGTCGCGCCGATCATAGGCAGGATCGGAAGCCGCCGGTCCGGCCATGGAAAACAACGCGACGAGTGGTGCCGCCAGGCAGATGGACAGGATCGATCGTCTCGACATGAGCGCCCTCTCCGGTTGGTAATGTTCTCGCTTTGCGTGTATTATCTAAAAGATTTCACGCCATGGTGTCAACGAACCGGGAAGCTGCGCGTCATCAGACCTCAGGCCGGTCCATCTTTTGCCGACTCGACGAGATGCTCCTTGTCGCGCTCGTGCCATCCGGCGATCGCGCGCCGTCACCGCCGACGGGAACGCGCGTTTTCGTCGTAGATCTCGCGAAAATACTGGAGGAACACGTCGAGCATGCCGTGTTCAAAGGGCTCGGTCTTGGCATCCCAGCGGTTGACGAACAGGTCCCAGGCCTGGGCCTTCCTCGAAAAGGGCATCACCGAAGAGGGCAGCCGCGCCGTGATCGCTTCGGGTGAGAGGTCGTCGATGAGGCGCTTCAGAGCCTTCTGCATGGCGGCGAAGGTGATCAGCTCATGCTGCGAGAGGTCGTTAAACGCTTCCTCGAAACTCTCGGAAGGGGCGAGATAGCCGGGGCCGTCGGCGCCGAACATCTTGGCGAGTGCGCCTTGCGGGTTCGGCGAGAACTTCAAGGCGTTGTTCCCCATCGCCTCGATCGTCGTGCGGTCGCCGCTGCGGGTGACGGTCTTGGCCTTCGCCCGCATCCGCAGCAGTTCACCGACGCCGCCGGTGACGAGAGACAGAAGGGTGCCGATCTCTCTCGCGACCTCCTCGGGCGGCCGACCGGAAAAGATCGTGGGATCGAGGCCCGCAGCCTGTGCCATCGCGGAGAGGAGCCGCTCGGCCTCTCGCGGCGATGATGGCTCCGTGACTTGCGCTGTGAAGTCGGCTTCCATCGACGCAGGACGATGCGCGACATCGCGCACCGCACCGGTGCTCTGTTCGGCAGCCCTCGGCTCGCGTTCGGACCACTCATCCCGTCGGCGTCGAGCGGCAACCGACGGCGCCGGGCGCACCGGCTCGGCGCGGGCAGGGGACGCATTGATTTCGAACGGATCGTCCTCTTCGTCGAAGGGCTGCGAAGGCTCGGTGCCGCCACTGCCGAACCTTTGGTCATACTCTTCGAATGCGCGCGGTTCGCCATGGCTGCCTCTAGCCTCGGCATCATCCGACCAGTCCGTTGGAGCCGGCCTGAAGGCGTCCGCCGGGCTCGCTCCGGGGCCTTGCAGCACGAAGTCGATCGGCTCCTGCCCGAATGCCGGCGGGTTCGGCTGCGGTGCCGGCCGGAGTTCGATCGGTGGCGGGACCGGGCCGTCGATCGACCAGGGGTCCGACGCATCCGCGATCGCCGCCGCCGGACGAGGCGGCTCTCTCCATGCGTTGCCGGCCGTGGCGAGGCGCGGCTCGTCATCTTCCCATCCACCGACGGTAGCGCTGATCTGGACCGTCACATGATATTGTCCGATGAGAAGCCGGTCGCCGCTTTCGAGGCGCCTTGGGCCCGGCAGGCGGTTGTCGGAGCCGTTCACGAAGGTGCCGTTTGTCGAATGGTCGATCAGGACGAAACCGCCGTCCTCGAAGCGGATCTCGCAATGGCGGCTGGAGACGAACCGGTCCGGATCGGGCAACACCCAGTCTCGCGGCGGCTCGCGTCCGATCTCGAACGTTCGGTCGGTGGCGCTGAAGCTCACCGGCCCGCCATTGTCGAGCCGGTCGAGATTTTCGAGGACGAGGTCGATGCGCATGACGGGCTCCTGACGTCTTTCAGATCTCGCGGCCGGCGGCGATCGCGGCGGCGATGCGTCGGCCGAGACGGACGAATTCGCCGAGCGTGTCCGACCGCTCGGCAAGATCGCACCTCGCCAGGAGCCCCAGCACTCCGGCATTGACCGCTCTCGGCGTGGCGAAGGAAGGGGCAAGAAGCGGGGGAAGGTCGGGCGCCGATATGCTGCCGGAGCTCCAGCCGAGAGCGAGCGCGATCCACACCGCCGGGCTGCGCGGGCGGATGGGCTCGGCGATCTCCAGAATCTCGCGGCGCAGGATCTCTCTGCTTCCGTCTTGCCCGCCTTGCGCAACCCAGTCGCCGATGAGGCTTTCGAGGGTCTGATCGATGGCCGTTTGCCCGCTTGGCCGTGCTTGAAGGCATCGATGCCCCCATGCGACCGACGCGGAGGGCGGCAGGACGTAGGCGCAGAACGTGATCGCCTCTTCCGGCGTCGCAGATGACAGCAGGCCTGCCAGGAAATCCGGGCAGCTCTCGGCCGTCGGTCGGGCGCACATGTCGTCGCCGATTTCCGGGATGGCGGAGAAGACTTCGCGGGCAAGCACGGGCAGCACCATCTTCTCCCGTGCCACCGGCCGATCGATCTCCGCCGGCTGTGACGCGATGGGTTCGGCCGGCGCGCTCATGTGTTGATCTTCACCAGGTTGCCCCTGATATCCATCACGACGCCGGCCTTGTGTTCGGACGTCATGCCGGCATCCGATGAGAAATCCTGCGAAGCCTTGATCGCGACGTTCGGGGACTGGATGGTGATCGACTGGCCGTCGATGACGATCGAACTCGCGCCGACCCTCAGCGTGATCTGCCGGCCAGCCGTCACGGTCAGATCACGACCGATATCGAGCGTGTCGTCCCGGCCGATGGATGTCTCCCGGTCGTTCAGCACGCGGCGCCGTTCGTCGTGGAGCACCTTGGCCTCGAGGTCGTACTGGGCGTGCAGCCGAACCAGCTCGTTGCCCTTGGTGTCATCGACGGCGAGTTCGTTGTAGCCACCACCCCCGAGGGTCGAACTGGATTTCCAACCGGCGATGTTCTTCTGGTCGCCGAGCGGATAGGGCGGCTTGTTCTCGCCATTGTAGACGCAGCCGGTGACCACCGGGCGATCGGGATCGCCGTCGAGGAAGTCGACGATCACTTCCATGCCGACGCGGGGAATGAAGATGCCGCCAAAGCCCTTGCCGGCCCAGACCTGGGTGACGCGGCACCGCATCGACTGATCGCGCTTGCGGTCCCAGTGAAAGCGCACGAGGACACGGCCGTGCTCGTCGCAGTCGATCTCGCCCTCGCCGACGACGATCGCCGTCTGCGGGCCGGGCGCTCGCGGCCTCGGGATCGTCGCTAAGGGCACGAAGGGAATGTTCGAGGGCAGGAGCGTATGGATCCCCTCATAGGAATCCTCGTCGCCGGACGCCCCGCTGATATAGTCCTCCGCCCGGTAGTGATGGCTTGCCGAAAGCGTCAGATATTCGCGGTTGAGCGAACCCGTCGGATGATTGTCGAGCTCGACGAGATGGCCCGGCGAGAGGCTCATGCAGTCGCCTTCTGCGGTAAGCTGCCGGTCGAGGCCGCGCGTCGCCTCCATCCGTCTGCGCGAGATCTCCTCGCCGTCGCCGCGTTCGGTGTAGCGGCCGGGAAAGCGATAGACCTCGAGATCGCCATGAGCGTGGTCGGTGTCGCCGCGCCTTTCCGCCTTGAGGTCGGCGCTCGGCTTCTTGAAGTCGTAGTCGCCGATGCTCGAGCGGCCGTGGGTGAACCGGCGGCTGGCGACGACGCGCGAGATATGTTCCTCGTCGCGTCGATACTGACGGTTAAGCGGATAGTATCGTCTGACTGCGCCCGGCACCGGGTCATAGCCGGAGATGCCGTCTGCCATGACGAGCGTGTGCTCGCCGCGGCCATGGCGGAAGTAGTAGGCGATCCCATAGGCCTGCATCAATCTCTGGCAGAAATCGAAGTCGCTCTCTTCGAACTGCACAGTGTATTCGAGCGTCGGATAGGAACGGGTGAGACGCTGCTCGAAGCGGGCCAGTCCGCCATGCTCGGAAAACACCTTCGCGACGATCTCGGGGGCGGTCATCTCGTGGAAGATGAGCCGGTTCACACGATGCGCGAGGAGTTCGAACCAGGGTCTGAGGGTCAGCTGATAGCGATAGGCGCCTTCCTCGGCGCCCAGCCATTCGGCGGCGGTGAGAAGACCATCGAAATAGCGCACCCCGTCGCGGATCGTATTCAGTCTGACGGTGCAATGCTCACCGATTGCCGAGGCGAAATCGAGGTCGGGTTGCTTCGACAGGGCATCGACGCGCAGTTCGAAATTTTCGCTGATCGCTTCGGTCCCGGTCAGCCGGTGGAGCACCAGGACATCCTCGCCGAACGGTGTCGTCAATTCACCGATGCGCGTTCGTTGCAGCAGCGATCCGCTCATCGACCTGTGCCGTCCCCCGTGCTTTCGAACTGTCGTCCCGATACCGAACGCGGCGACCATGCCGCTCGGTCGAGCCCGACGGGCCGATATGCTCGACCATCGCAGCCTAGCAAAGGAAGCGCGGCGTCAACAACCTGTATGTGAATTATCGAAGAAAAATCTCGTTATGCGAGTGTATCACGTCGCGGCAAACGAGCCGCCGAGCCTTCGCGGCGGGTAAGCGTCAAACCGGATTTCGGTGCAAATTGCCGGTGTCTCGGTACGCGGCCGGGGCTTGCCCGTCAGGCCGCGTTCTGCGCCATGGCGTTGGTCATCAGCGCGTAGATGGCGCTCGCGTCTCTCGTGGCGCGGATCTCGTCGACAATGGTGCGGTTGCGCAGAAGCCGCGCAACCTTGGAGAGCGCCTTCAGATGATCGGCGCCCGAGCCCTGAGGGGCAAGCAGCAGGAAAACGATGTCGACGGGCTGGTCGTCGAGAGCATCGAAGTCGACCGGACGGCTCAGGCGGGCGAACAGCCCGACGATCCGGTCGAGATCGGCAAGCTTGCCATGGGGAATGGCAATGCCGTTGCCGACCCCCGTCGAGCCGAGTTTCTCGCGGCCGAGGATCGTCTCGAAAATCTCGCGTTCCGAAATGCCGGTGAGCTCGGCTGCCTTGCCGGCCAGCTCCTGCAACACCTGCTTTTTCGAATTCGCCCTGAGGTCGGGCAGGATCGCACCGGGTTCAACCAGGGTATCGACATCCATAGAAGGCCTGCCTTCTCATTGCGGGCACGTCATCCTACTCGGCGCAGCTTATCGCGTCGTTACGATTCTCGCGAATAATTCGAGGGATCGACCCAGCCGTAATTGCCGTCGGGGCGGCGAAAGACGATGTTGAGGTCGCCCGAATGGGCATTTCTGAACAGGACGAAGGGGCTGTCCTGCCGGTCGAGCTCCATCACCGCGCCGGCGACCGAGTGGGTGCCGACCTTGAGCGTCGTCTCGGCGATGATCGCGGGAGCGTAGTCGGCGGGGATTTCCTCGGCCTCTTCCGGGATCGCGGCCATCACCTGATAGGCCATTTCCCGATGGCTGTTGTTCTGGTGGTCCTTCAGCCGACGCTTGTAACGGCGAAGACGCTTTTCGATGCGCTCCGCCGCTTCGTTGAAGCTGACGTCCGGATCATGGGCTTCGCCGGCGGCCTGAAACACCACGCCCGTATCAAGATGGACCACGCAGTCGGTCGCGAATCGGCTGGCTTCCTTCGACACGACGACGGTACCGGAGAAATTACCGTCGAAATATTTGTCGACCGCCTCGCCGAGTCGCTCCTCGATCCGCACGCGGAAGGCTTCGCCCATGTCCATGTGCTTTCCCGATACGCGCAAGGCCATTTGTATTCTCCTGTTCCTCGCCGTCGACGGACCGACCGCCCTGCAGCCGACCGCGGGTCGCGGCGTATTCCCATCTCACGTCCTTCCCCGCAGCCGCTCTTGCTTCGGCCCGCTGGAAGACGCATTCGGGAGTGGCGCCTTCTAGGAACGTCATACGAACCTGTCAACGCGCGCACCCAACAGGAAATTAGATATGGGACCCGGCCCGCAAGGAAAGCGGATGCCAAGTTCGTCATAGAAAGATGAACGGGCTGGCCGCCGCCAAAGACCCAGGCCGTCAGGACGCGAGCTGGCGTGCGTTCATTTCCCGCCGACGCTGGATCGACGAGGCGATCCCGAGGGCTTCGCGGTATTTCGCGACGGTTCGCCGGGCGAGATCGATGCCTTCCTTCTTGAGAACGCCGGCGATGTCGTCGTCGGACATGACGCTGCCGGCGCTCTCGGCGTCGATCAGGATCTTGATCCGATGCTTGACGCTCTCGGCCGAATGCGCGTCGCCGCCATTGGCCGAGGCGATCGCAACGGTGAAGAAGAAGCGCATCTCGAACGTTCCGCGCGGGGTGGCGATGTATTTCGTCGAGGTGACGCGGCTGACCGTCGATTCGTGCATGCCGATCGCTTCGGCGACCGACATCAGCGTCATCGGCCGCAATCCGCCGACCCCGTGGCTGAGGAAACCATCTTGGCGCCGGACGATCTCCGTCGCGACCTTGAGGATGGTCTTGGCGCGCTGATCGAGTGAGCGCACCAGCCAGTTCGCCGATTGCTGACATTCGCCGAGAAAGGCGAGGTCGCCATCGCTGAGCGCGCCGTCGCGGACGGCGGCGAGATAGGTATTGTCGACGATGACACGGGGCAGGGCGTCTGGATTGAGCTCCAACTGCCAGCCGCCGTCGGGCGCCTCCACGACGAAGACGTCCGGCACGATAGCCTCAGAGCCATCGTGATCGAAGGCATGGCCAGGCTTGGGATCAAGTCCCCGGATTTCCGCGAGGATATCCATGAGCCCTGGCTCGTCCTCGCCGGTGATGCGGCGAAGGGCCGGAAAATCGCGCCGCGCAAGAAGGTCGAGATTTTCCAGGACGGCGGCGATGACGGGGTCGTAGCGATCGCGGCGCTTGAGCTGAATGGCGAGGCATTCGGACAGGTCGCGGGCAAAGAGACCGGCTGGTGCCGCATCGTTCTGCAATCTGCGGATCACGGCGTCGACGATCTCAGGGCATTCGGTCAGGCTGGCGGCGGCCTCGTCTGCCGAAACCCGCAGATAGCCGCTCTCGTCCATGTGCTCGACCAGGAATGCGCCGATCCTGCGGGAGGGCTCGTCACCGAGGATGTCCGAGACTTCCTTCATCGCGTGGCCAAGCAGCGAGACGCGGCGATCGGCGAGATCCTCGATGCGAAAGTCGCCGTCCCCCGGGGAGGCTCGCTCCGACCCTCTGCGCGGGGACGATGTCGCGGGACGGCGCGGGGCCTGGCTTTGCGCCGCGGCTGGCGGATTGCGGTTCTCGCCGCCCACAGGCGCGCCGTTCAGGACCGGCGTTTGCGATGGTGTCTCCGCCGAAGCGCTGGCGCTCGGGGACAGCAGCGGATTGCGCTCCATCTGCATGTCCACGAAAGCCTGCAATTCCGTGTTGCTGTACTGCAGAAGACGGATCGACTGAAGAAGCTGGGGTGTCATCACCAGCGACTGTGATTGTCGGACCTGCAGCTTTGCGGAAAGTGCCATCTAAGTCGATCGAACTCGCTCTGGACTTGTATCTCGTGGACGTCATACCCGCGTCACCTGACACAGATGAGCCGGGCTTCGGAGAGCAAGCCGCGTGGCTCCCTCCCGGCCCGCATGGCGTCATCAAAGCGAGTCAGACGATATGTTGTCAATCGCAGATGTCACGGCAGGCTGACGCGGCGGTATCAGGCTTTGGTTCAGAAGCTGAACTGGTCGCCCAGATACAGGCGGCGGACGTCGCGGTTTTCGACGATCGCCTGCGGGCTCCCCTGGGTCAGAACCCGTCCCGCGTGCATGATGTAGGCGCGGTCGATCAGGCCGAGCGTTTCGCGCACGTTGTGATCGGTAATGAGGACGCCGATGCCGCGGGCGGTAAGATGGCGAACGAGACCCTGAATGTCGGCGACCGCGATCGGATCGACGCCGGCGAAGGGCTCGTCGAGCAGCATGAAAGTCGGTTTGGAGGCCAGTGCCCTGGCGATTTCGCAGCGCCGCCGCTCGCCGCCCGACAGCGAGGTCGAGGCCTGTTTGCGAAGATGCGAGATGTGAAACTCCTCGAGGAGTTCGTCGAGCTCGGCCTCTCGGGCTTTCCTGTCGGGCTGGGCGACCTCGAGAACCGCGCGGATATTGTCTTCGACCGACAGGCCGCGAAAGATCGAGGCCTCCTGGGGGAGATAGCCGATGCCGAGGCGCGCGCGCCGGTACATCGGCACCTTGGTGATGTCGTGACCGTCGAGGGAGATGCGCCCGGAATCGACCGGGACAAGGCCCGTGATCATGTAGAAGCAGGTGGTCTTGCCGGCGCCGTTCGGTCCGAGCAGGCCGACGGCCTCGCCACGGTTCACCTCCATTCCGACGTCATCGACGACGCGCCGGCCACGATAGGTCTTGGTCAGCCCCTCGGCAACGAGGGTTCCGTCGACCCGCGCGGATCGTGTCGCAACCTCGTCGGGCTTCGAGATAACATTCACGCCTCGAACCTCATTTTCGCATGGTCCCGAACGGCCGGCGGCCTCTTGGATGAGCGTCGTATCGCACATCTAACGGCGCGAGTGCCGTGATCCAAGCGCGCATTGCGCGATCGGTTCGGGTTTTGCACGTATCGCGCCGCCACGATGGAAGGCTCGGCACGAGATCCGCTCGAGGTCGTGCCGGACATGGGCCGGGAAGATCGCAACTACTGCGATTGGCCGCCGCCGCTTTGTCCGGGCGTCAGCATCAGTTTGACTCGGCCCGAGCCGGCGCCCTTGCCGCAAGACGAGCTGTCGAGCTTGGCAACGCCGGTATCCATCGAGATGGTCAGCCGGCACCCTTCGGCGACGTTGTCACCCTGGGTGAGAACGACGTTGCCGGTCATGGTGACGAGCTTTCTCGCCATCTCGAAATTCGCCGCATTGGCGGTCGCGACCTGATCGGCCGACTTCACATAGACGTTGTTGGTCGCTTCCAGCCGCTCGATCTGGCTGGAGCCGCCCGGCAGCGATCCGGGAGCCGACTGGGCGGATGACGCGTTGCCGGACTGGCCGCCGGAGCCTTTGCCATTGCGCTTGTAGTAGACGATCAGCTTGCCGGAATTCAGCTGGACGTTGCCCTGCTTGACCGAGACGTTGCCGGTGAAGGTTGCGACCGAGTTGCGATCGTCGACATCGAGCTGGTTGGCTTCGATGGCGATCGGCTTGTCGGCACGAAGCTGGAGCCCGGTGAAGGTCTGGGTGGCTCCGCCGCCTGTCTGGGCGAGAGCCGCAGAACTGGTGACGGTCAGCATGCCGAGGCAAAAGGCGGCATTACGAAAAATCTGAGAAGTCATGCTCCGTCACTCTTTCGACTGGAAGGCGGAAGTCTCGCTCTTCAGCGAGGCGGGATTGATCAGCATTTTCACGCGGCCGCCGAAGGACAGAAGCTTGCCGCTGTCAGAGACCTTCAAACTCTGGGACTCGATGGTCTGGGTGCCGGATTTGATCACAACCGGCCCCTGGCCGTTCATCGTCCCGGAGGTCAGATCGATGTCTGCTCCGGCAAGCTGGACCGAAACGCCGTTGGTCGTCTTGACGGAAATGCCCTTCGTGAGTTGCAGCATGCCCGACGTCGCGTCGTAATAGCCGGCATCGGCGCGGATATCGGCTGTCGCGTCGTCGCTGATCGCGACTTTCGCCTGGATGGCATCGAGCGAGATGCCGCCACCGTCGAGAGACTGCACCGCGCGCGTTGCGATCAGCTGATAGGGCCGGTTCTTGCTGTCGACGCCGGACATCCGCGGATCCTGCATGACGACGCTTCCGTCATCGATCGACGCGCTGGTCACGGAAACGTTGTCGGTTACGCTGCGCGCCAGCCAGATGAGCGCGAAACCGCCGATCATGATGATCGCAGCCAGAGCCGGCAGGGCGATCTTGAGGACCCGGACGATTTTCGTGTGACGGTCGGCGCGCGCGAACTCGGCGCGACGATCGGCCGAATTGACCGACGTGCCGCTGTCGCCTAGCCGTCGCAGGTCGAGATCAACCGTCTGTAATGTCAAGAAAACCTCTCATCGCACAGGCCCGAGCGAAGATCCGAACCGCTCGCTGAGCCGGTCGCGAAACTCGGAAGGGTTGCGTCTCATAGCATCGACGACCGTCATTGACGACAGTCTATAGCCCGAGCAGGGCAGATCGTCGCACCATGATCGTCGTTGTGCTTTACGTTCGATTGCGGTTTCGGCTTCACAGCCGCTGCCGATTTCGTTAGGCGACAATCCGAGGTCTTAGCACGGAGCGCGCAATGGTCAATGTGGCCGCAGATCTGATCGACCGTCGGCGGCTGAGGCGCAGGCTGAGCTTTTGGCGGATCGTCGCGGTCACGATCGCGGTTGTTGCGCTCATCGCAGCACCGTTCCTGCTCGGCTATCCGCAAGCGCTAAGCACCCAGCATTCGGACCAGATTGCCCGCGTGTCGATCGAGGGCATGATCCTGGAGGACCAGAAGCTTCTCGACATGCTCGGCGCGCTCAGGAACGAGGCCAACGTCAAGGCCGTCGTCCTGCGGATCGATTCGCCGGGGGGCACCACAGCCGGCGGTGAATCGATCTACGAGGCCGTCCGTGCGATCGCCGAGAAAAAGCCGGTCGTCGCCGAAGTCGGCACGCTCGCCGCATCCGCCGGATACATGATCGCCGCAGGTTCCGATCACATCGTCGCCCGGCGAACGTCGATCGTCGGGTCGATCGGTGTGCTGTTCCAGTACGTCAACGCCGAAAAGCTGCTCGATACGGTCGGCGTCGAGGTGAACGCGATCAAGTCGTCGCCGCTGAAAGCCGAGCCTTCGCCGTTCGGCCCGCCGCCGCCGGGTGCCGAGGACATGATCCGGCGGCTGGTGATGGACACCTATGACTGGTTCGTCGGTCTCGTCGCCGAGCGCCGCAAGATCCCGCTCGCCGAGGCAAGGCGGCTTGCGGACGGATCGATCTATACCGGTCACCAGGGCATCGATCTCAAGCTCGTCGACGAGATCGGCGGCGAGAAGGCCGTTCGGCGCTGGCTCGAACAGGACCGGAAGATTCCGGCCGGGCTGAAATTCGTCGATCGCAAGCCGGAGGAGAGCTCGTCCTTTTCGCTGCTCGCATCGGCCCGTTCGCTCGCCTACTCGGTGGTTGGTCTCGATCCGAGGGCCGAATCCCTTGAATCGGCGCTCCTGATGAAGACGGGCCGTCTTGACGGGCTCGTGTCGCTCTGGCAGCCTTTCAGTAGCCGTGCAAATGTTCAGTGAAGCCTCGGAAATTGATGAGGATTTTGCGAATTGGGTGCGAACGTCGCGACAAGCTCAGACTTCGCTCGCCTGGGTCGTTTTGAATTAAGGGATATCGCACATGATCAAGTCCGAGCTCGTTCAGGCGATCGCCAACCGCAACCCGCATCTCTACCAGCGGGACGTGGAAACGATCGTCAACGCCATTTTCGACGAGATCACTGAAGCGCTTTCCGACTCCAATCGGGTCGAGCTGCGCGGCTTTGGCGCCTTTTCGGTGAAGAATCGCCCGCCGCGTTCCGGCCGCAACCCGCGCACCGGGGAGGCCGTGTCGGTCGAGGAGAAGTGGGTGCCGTTCTTCAAGGCCGGCAAGGAACTTCGCGAACGGCTCAACGCCAAATAGGCCGCTCGTCAATCCGCGCGCCGCGAGCAATTTGCCGGAGCCGATCCTGTTGGCGGCGTTGACGCCGGGCCGGCTTCTGCCATCTAATGGCGCAGACCTGAAATTCAGGTTCGAGAGTTTGCTCCGGGCGATGATCCCCGGGGTTTGATAGGCCGCGAGCGGCCGATAGAGACGACCCTGGACGAAGCCATAATGATCGCCAAAATCGTTTCCGCCATCATCCTCGTGCCGATCGCGATCGTGCTCGTCGTGTTCATGGTCGTGAACCGCGGAGACGTCGCCGTCAGTCTCGATCCGTTCGGCACCATCCCTCAGCTGACCTTCGATGCGAGACTGTCGATCCTTTTGATGTGCGCGGTCATCTTCGGTGTCGTGCTCGGGGGGATCGGCACGTTCCTCACCCAGGCCCACCATCGCCGTGCGTCCTACAAGCGCAAGCACGAGATCGAGCGGTTGCAGCGTGAGTCCGACAAGAAGGACGAGCGCATCCGCATGCTCGAGGAGGATCGCGCCGCGTCGGCCAGTGGTGCCTCGTCGCGAGCGATGGTTCCGGCCGCACGAGCCGCCTGATCGCCGCTGCCGGCGCCATATGCAG
This sequence comes from Jiella mangrovi, assembly GCF_017815135.1. Classification (GTDB taxonomy): domain Bacteria; phylum Pseudomonadota; class Alphaproteobacteria; order Rhizobiales; family Rhizobiaceae; genus Jiella; species Jiella mangrovi. The sequence continues at coordinate 242,449 of NZ_JAGJCF010000005.1, forward strand.
CCTTGGTGAGAGCCGTTTGTCGACCGCTTGTTCCGGTCCAGTCAGTTGGCAGTCATCCACGGGTCGAGCAGCTGAACGTGAGTGGCTTGAAACGTGAGTGGCTCAAGATATGAGCGGCGCTGGACCCGCTGCCGAAAAAAAAGACCGGGAGCCCCGTCTTAAGACCCCCGGTCGAGCGGCCACAGTGGAAGGGACGGGACACTGCGACCGTTTCAGAACCGCCATATGCAAAATCTAAGACGGCTGGCGGCGGAGAGGACGAGCACCGCTTGGGTCGCTCGATCCGTTCCATGACGATCACAATCGCAAGTGACGGCTGAACGTCGCCGGAAGCCCGCATTCATTTTCCGTTCATACTGTTGTTCCACGAGAGAGTTCGTTTCGGCGACCTTTCGGCGGCCTGAAACGAAGTCGAATATCGGGCCGTGGCCGCGACTTTCGCCGATACGCTTTTTGAACGCTCCAATCTCCTGGTTTTAAGGACGCAGCGTCTCGCAGTTTGCAGAGCGAAAGCCGTCCTGTGCGTCTCCGGGCGGGCGCGCTTGCCGCCAATGGCCGTCCACCAGCAACCATCAAATTTTTTCTTCCGCCGACAATTGGTCCTCTTGAACGGGCGAAAAGGCGCCACCAAATCGGGAGCGCGGCCGCTGGAAAGGGCCGCAACGGCCGAAGCAACGCCAATCGGGTTGCTTGATCGGTCATACGCGAAACTGTTGCTTCCAATGGAGAACATCATGCGTCATGTTGACTTTGCCCCCCTCTACCGTTCCACCGTCGGCTTCGATCGGCTGGTGTCCATGCTCGATGGCCTGTCGCAGCCCGACAGCGGCCAGACCTATCCGCCCTACAACATCGAGCGGACTGGCGAGAACGACTATCGCATCACCATGGCCGTCGCCGGCTTCGACGAGACCGAACTTTCGATCGAGTCGCGTGAGAACACGCTGACCGTGACGGGTGAAAAGGCCGAGAAGGAAGACGGGTCGTCCGAGACCCTCTATCGGGGCATTGCCGGCCGTGCGTTCGAGCGCCGCTTTCAGCTCGCCGAGCATGTCGAGGTGAAGGGCGCGAGCCTCAAGAACGGCCTCCTGCACATCGATCTCGTCCGGGTGATCCCCGAGGCGATGAAGCCGCGCAAGATCGAAATCGCGACGGCTGCCGGCAACGGCAACGAGAAGCAGATCGAGGCCGCCGCGGCCTGAGGGCTCGGCCAGGGCCTGAGGCCCTTGCCTCGAACATTGGCGTGCCGCAGCGCGGCAGGCTGCTTGGCGATCGATACGACGCCCCCGGTTTTCCGGGGGCGTTTTTGTTTTGGGCAATGCCTGCCGACCTCTCGAAGCGTCCTGCCCGGCGGAGCGCTGCAACTGGTACGCTTCCTGCTTTCCATATCGGAAGGCGGCGAAAAGCGCGTCAGTATCGACCCGAAGCCCGGTCTTGATCGGCGGAGATCCGATGCGTCGATCCAAAGAGTTCGCATGTCCGTCGCGCATGCGGCAGGATAGACGTCACTCGATGTCATGGAAGCCGGCCGCAGCAAACTGAGAAAAAGAGAGGCGAGATGAGCGAAAAGACGGCAACGCCGGTGGGCACCTTGATCTATTCGCTGGAAGATGTGCCACCGCCCGGGCCGAGCGCTCTCGCCGCTTTCCAGCACATTCTGGCGGCGATCGTCGGCATCGTCACGCCGACGCTGATCATCGGCGGCGTTCTCGGCCTCGGCTCCGAGGTGCCTTATCTCATCGCCATGTCGCTTTTCGTTTCGGGCGTCGCCACCTTCATCCAGTGCCGCCGCATCGGACCTGTGGGGTCGGGTCTCCTCAGCCTCCAGGGCACGAGCTTTGCCTTTCTCGGCGCCGTTCTCGCGGCCGGTTTCGCGGTGAAGGGCCGGGGCGGAACGCCGCAGGATATTCTTGCGATGATCTTCGGCCTCTGCCTCGTCGGCTGTCTCGTCGAGATCGTCCTGTCGCAATTCATCGGCAAGCTCGGGCGAATCATCACCCCGACGGTCACGGGCATCGTCATCACCATCATCGGCCTGTCGCTGGTGAAGGTCGGCTTCACCGACTTTGCCGGCGGCGCGACGGCCGGCGAAAGCCTCGGGGATCCGATCAATCTCCTGCTCGGCTTTTTCGTCGTCGCGGTCATTCTCGTTCTGTCGTTCCACGGAAATCCGATGATCCGGATCTCTGCGATCATGCTCGGGCTGGTCGCTGGTTTTGTCCTGGCGCTCGTACTCGGCAAGGTGGATTTTTCGAATTTCGGATCGGGTCCGGTCTTCGCCCTGCCGATGCCCGCGCGCTACGGCTTCGACTTCGACCTCGCGCTGTTCCTGCCGATCGCCTTCATCTATCTGATTACCGCGATCGAGACGACGGGCGACCTGACCGCCAATTCGGTCATTGCCGGCGAGCCGGTGAAGGGGGATCTCTATCTCTCGCGCATCAAGGGCGGCGTCCTCGCCGACGGCATCAATTCGGGGCTGGCAGCGCTGTTCAACACCTTCCCGAACACGACGTTTTCCCAGAACAACGGCGTCATCCAGATGACCGGCGTCGCCAGCCGCCACGTCGGCTACTACATTGCCGGCTTTCTCGTCGTTCTGGGCTTCCTGCCGATCATCGGCAGCACGTTCCTGCTCCTGCCCAAGCCCGTTCTCGGCGGCGCGACGCTGGTTCTCTTCGGCACCATCGCCGTTGCGGGGATCCGCATTCTCGCCACCGAGGAGATCGACCGGCGCAAGGCCTATATCATGGCGGTCTCCTTCGGCCTCGGCCTCGGCGTGACCCTCGTGCCGGACGCAACGCAGCAGTTGCCGGACTTTGTGCGTCAGGTCTTCGCGACGCCGATCACCCTGTCGGGCCTGTCCGCGATCCTGCTGACGCTTCTCATCCCCGAAAAGGCCGAACATCCTGCCCCCGCCGGCTCATCGAGCGAAGGCGCGGTGCCGGCGGCGTGAGCGGGTGCGCCGTTCGTCGTTGGGATTCCTGGGGGCATGAGGTCAGTGGACGGGCAACAGCCCGTCAGCGGGTCTTCGGCCGCCGGTAGCGGATCGTCTCGAACCGCATGGTGAGGAGATCGACCATCAGGAGCTTGCCGATCAACGTGTCTCCGATGCCGCAGATCAGCTTGATCGCCTCATTGGCCGCGAGCGTGCCGAGAACGCCCGTGGTCGTGCCGAGGATGCCGGCCTCGGCGCAACTGGGCACGACGCCGGGGGGAGGGGCCTCTGGAAACAGGTCCCGGTAGCGCGGGTTTTCGCGTCCGTCCGCGTCGCGCCCGTGCGGCGCAAGGACGGTGAGGGAACCGGAAAAGCGCTGCACGGCAGCGGTGACGAGCGGAATTTCCGCCGCTTCGCACAGATCCGCCATCAGGTAGCGCGTCGCGAAATTGTCCGAGCCGTCGATGACGAGATCATAGGGCGCGACGATCGCCTTGCCGTTCTCCGCGCCAAGCCGAACCGGGTGTTCGACGAATTCGACATGGGGGTTGATGGCGGCAACGCTCTTCCTGGCACTCGCAAGTTTCGGGCGGCCGACATCGGGCGTTCCATGAAGCAGCTGTCGCTGCAGATTGGACAGCGACACCACGTCGTCGTCCGCCATGCCGATCGTTCCAACGCCGGCAGCCGCGAGATAGAGGGCAACCGGCGAACCAAGGCCTCCGGCGCCGATGACGAGGACGCGCGCGCGCTTCAGGGCCTGCTGGCCGGCGCCGCCGACTTCGGGCAGGACGATGTGGCGGGCATAGCGCTCGATCTCCGACGGTGAGAGTGTCGTGTCGCTCATGGCGTCATCTTTCGCTTGTCGAGGCGACGCTGATCATGTCCGCTCGTCCGGCCAGCGCTTCGAAGAGCGCGGCGTCCGTCCCGGTCATGAAGGCCTGAACGCCGAGTAAGGCGACCAGATCGAACAGTGCCGCCCGCCGGCCGGGGTCGAGATGGGCCGCCACCTCGTCGAGAAGAAGAATCGGCCGGAAACCGGAGAGCTGGGCGACGAGCTGGGCATGGGCGAGGACGAGCCCGATCAGAAGCGCCTTCTGTTCTCCCGTCGATGCGAGCGCGGCCGGCATGTTCTTTGCCGCGAAATAGACCGCGAGATCGGCGCGATGGGCGCCTTCGCGTGTCCGCCCCGCCGCACGGTCGATGCCGCGCGAGCGTCGAAGGGCAAGGCGCACCTCCTCTTCGGTCTCGACGGCGGCGGTCGAGAAATCGGCGAGCTCGTAGCCCGACGAGAGCTCGAGCCGAGCGGCAGGAAAAGGACTGGCGCTGGCGGCCTCCGCGATCTTCGCCGTCAGCATGCGGGTGAGTTCGCGCCGCGCGATCGCCATGGCGACGCCGAGTTCGGCCATCTGTGCCTCGAGACCGGACAGCCAGACATCGTCCATGCGATCCTCTGACAGAAGGCGGTTGCGCGAGCGCATCGCCCGCTCATAGTCGCTGGCGCGGCGGCCATGGGCGGGATCGACGGCCAGCACCATTCGGTCGAGAAAGCGGCGGCGGTCACCGGCCGGACCCGTGAAGAGGCCATCCATGGCCGGCGTCAGCCAGAGGACACGGCAGACCTCCAGTAATTCGTCGGCGGTTCTGGCGACGGTTTTGTCGATCCGCAGGTGCCGTGAGGCCGGGGCGCCGCCCGGTGGCGGCAGCCGCGATTCGACCAGTGTCGCGGTTTCGTTGGAGACGATGCCCGCCCGCACGAGAAAGCCGCCGCTGCCGCCCTGCCGTGCCATCTCGCCATAGGTCGCGCGGCGAATGCCGCGGCCGGGCGAGAGGAGAGACAGGGCCTCGAGAAGGTTCGTCTTGCCGGCGCCGTTATTGCCGTGAAACACGACGAAGCCGCTTTCGAAGGCGAGGTCCAAGACGGAATAATTGCGGAAGTCACCGACGCGAAGCGTCTCCACCCGAGACGATGGCAGCGATCCCGGCGCATGCGCGTCTCGTGGCGGCTCCAGGGTCGCGGGCAGCTTCGCCGGCTCGCTCACACACGCATCGGCATCAGGACGTAGAGCGTGGTCTCGTCGCCTCCGTCCCTGATCAAGGTCGGCGAGCCAGGGTCGGCCAGCATGAAGACCGCGCTTTCGCCGGAGAGCTGGCTGGTGATGTCGAGGAGATAACGGGCGTTGAAGCCGATCTCGATGTCGTCGGACCCGTATTCGACGGCCAGTTCCTCCGTCGCGGTTCCGCTGTCCGGCGAATTGACGGTCAGCGTCAACTGGTCGGGCGACAGCGACAGCTTCACGGCCCGGCCGCGCTCGGAGGAAATGGTCGAGACGCGGTCGACGGCGTTGGAAAAGGTCTGCCGGTCGAGCGTCAGGGCCTTGTCGTTGTTCTGCGGGATGACGCGCTGGTAGTCCGGGAAGGTCCCGTCGATCAGCTTGGAGGTCATCACGACCTCGCCGATGGTGAAGCGGATCTTCGAATCCGACAGCTCCACCGCGATCGTCGCGTCGTCGTCGCAGTCACCGAGGAGCTTCTGGACTTCGCCGACGGTCTTGCGCGGGACGATGATGCCCGGCATGCCCTCAGAGCCGGCCGGCGCCTTCACCTCGGCGCGGGCGAGACGGTGGCCGTCGGTGGCGACGGCCCGCAGCGCCAGGTCGCCATCGGCATCCATCGTGTGGAGGTAGATGCCGTTCAGATAATAGCGGGTCTCCTCGGTCGAGATCGCGAACTGGGTGCGCTCGATCAACCGCAGAAGGTCGGCGGCCGTCAGCGAGAAGCTGTGGCTGAGGCTGCCGGCGGTGATGTCGGGAAAATCGGCTTCGGGAAGGCACTGCAGCCGGAAGTTGGAACGGCCGGAGGAGACCGTCATCTGAGTCCCCTCGCCATTCGTCGAAAGCTTGACTTCCGAACCCTCGGGAAGCTTCCGGACGATGTCGTAGAGGAGATGGGCGGGGACCGTCGTCGCGCCGGCCTCTTCACCCATGGCCGCGACGTTTTCGGTGATCTCGATGTCGAGATCGGTCGCCTTCAGCCGCATGCCCTGGTCCTCGGTTCGCACCAGGACGTTGGACAGGATCGGAATCGTGTTGCGCCGCTCGACCACGCGGTGGACGTGCGACAGCGACTTCAGGAGATTCGAACGCTCGATGATGATACGCATGAGGTCTGCCGTTCCATAGGGTCCCGGCGCCAACTGACGGCATGGCCGGGACCAACGTTCTTAGAGGCAAGCTGCCGACTTGAAAAGACCGGAGCGGCCGGAACGCGGCCCGAAGTCGAGCATCGCGCCGGCCGCCTTGCGCCAGTCGGGGTCAGGCCGCTCTTCGGCCGGACCCTTATTCCTCGATCATGCGGCGGATCAGGTCGAGCTCGTTGGAGAAGTTCTCGTCCTTGGATCGCTCGCCCTCGATCTTGCGCACGGCGTGCAGCACCGTCGTGTGATCACGACCGCCGAACCGCCTGCCGATCTCCGGCAGGGAGCGGGGCGTCATGGTCTTGGCGAGATACATGGCGATCTGCCTCGGCCGCACGATCGTCTTGGTCCGCCGTGCCGACAGGAGGTCGGTCCGCGTCACGTTATAGTGGCGGGAGACGAACTTGAGGATGTCTTCGATCCGCACCCGCCGCTCGACATTGGCACGGGTCAGCTGATTGAGGAGATCCTCAAGATGCTCGTCCGAAAGCGGCTGTCCGAGCGAATGGCGAAAGGCGATCTGGTTGAAGGCCCCCTCGAGATCGCGGCCGGAACCGGCAACCCGCCGCGCGATGGTGTCGATCATGTGATCTGGCATCGAGAAGCTCTGATCCTCGGCGCGCATCGCATCCGCCCGGCTTTCGAGGATCTGCTTGCGCATCGGATAATCCGGCACGCCGATTTCCAGCGTGATGCCGTTGGCGAGGCGCGAGCGCACCCTCGGATCGAGGGATTCCAGATCCGTCGCCGGCCGGTCGGCGGCGCAGATCACCTGCTTGGCCGAATCGATCAGGGCATTGAGGAGGTGGCAGAATTCCTGCTGGATCGACTTGCCCTGCAGGAACTGGGTGTCGTCGATGATGAGGATGTCGATGCCGCGCAGGGTCTCCTTCAGATCGAGCGCCCGGTTGTCGCGGATGGCGGCGGCGAAGCGCCACATGAAATATTCCGCCGTCAGATAAACGACCCGTGGCTGGTCGGCGCGGCGCACCGCGGCGTTGGCAATCGCCTGGAGGAGGTGAGTCTTGCCGAGGCCGACGGAGGCATGGACGAAGAGCGGGTTGAAGCGAACCGAGCCGGGCCCGTTCTCCGCGATCGCCTTGGCGGCGGCCAGCGCCACCCGGTTCGACGAGCCTTCGACGAAGCTGTCGAAGACGTAGCGCGGATCGAGCGGCGAGCCGAAATCCGGCGAGCCGGAGACGGCCAGCGGCGCGTCCGCGGGATCGGACTGCGCGGCGGCGGCCTTTTCGACGATCCGCGCCTCATTGGTGGAAAGGGCGGCGGCATTTTCCGCCCGCCCGCCGATTCGGCTCGAACGGATGGTGACGCCGCCACCGCGTACGGCCGAGCGGACGGCGATGTCGACGCGCAGATTGCCGGGAACTTCGGCGGCGAAGATCTCGGTCAGGAGCTCTTGATAGTGCGACTGGATCCAGGAACGCAGAAAGGCGGTCGGCACGGATACCTGACAGACCCCCTTGCCGAGGCTGTCCAGCTTCATGCGCTGAAACCAGCTCATATAGATATCCTGGCCAAGCTGAGCCTTGAGACGCGATTTCACGCGCTCGATCACCTCAGCCGAATTGCCGTCGCCACCTGTCATGTCAGCCCCGTGTTCGCCGCAATTCCCGCCCGGCGCCCTCATGGCGCCGCTTCTTGTCGTCCGCATCATGTCTTTTGCCGGAAAACTCGCTCGAATCATCTCTGGATCCATGGAAGGTCCTCTGCTTTCCACCCTGCAATACGGCCCCGATGGCCATTTTCGTCGGGTGAGCCCTCAAATCCGTCCACGACGTTGAAGCAGTGCTCGAAGCCCGCCGCCGTCAAAGCTTTCGCCGCGGCGATCGAGCGGACGCCCGACCGGCAGAGCAGGAAGAGCGGACTGGCGCGGTCACCGCTTGCCTCGGTCACGGCCTTCGTCACGCGCTCGGCAAAGCCCGGATCGACGGTCATCGAAGGAAATGTCTGCCATTCGGCGAGTATCGGTGCCTTTCCGATGGGCGAGAGATCGGGGAGACCGACATAGGTCCACTCCGCGATCGTTCTGACGTCGATGAGGACTGCGGCAGGGTCGTCAGACAGGTTCGCCCAGCATTGTCGGACGGTCACGTCGCCTTCATAGCCTTGGGCCATTGAACTTCCCCACAGTCAATAACACAGAAGTATCGAGCCGGCTGCCTAAGAAGCCGGCACTCACTCTGTCTCTATTTTTTGATTGAGACGCAGATTCTAGAAGACTGTCGCTGCGCAAGAGACTCGCGGACATCTCGAAGCTTGATCATAAGCTTTGGATAAGTCCACTTGTCCCCGCACTTCGTCCGTCTCCGCTCTTGTCATGACCAGAAGTTACGAAACCGCGGCGGTCGGAGCAAGCCGCGTTGAACGGATTCGCGAGGTCAGCCTGGCGCAATGTTGCGACTCCGTCATCACCGGCACCGGACGAGTTCTCCGCAACCCCTTGGAGTCGTGCGGTTTGCGCCAAAGCAATCATTCTGACGCAGTCGCAAAAGAATAAATTTTGCAAATTTTGTGACAGCCTACTTGACTCAATGACTTGAGGGAATTTGGTTAGCCGGCAATCTCAACAAGTTCAGTGACCTCTTGTAAGATGCTGATTTTACAAAATTTTCTGTGGCGGTTTCCAGTGTCGAGCGAAATTGTGACGATCTGCCGCCTTTTGGCATCGAATCGTAATTTTCCGTCACAAAAGCAAAAAGCCCGGCGCATGGCCGGGCTTTCCACATGTAGAATGCGAGACTCGAATTCAGGCGTCTTGAAGACCCGGAATCAGGCTTCGCCGATCGCCTTCAGGCGATGGGAGAGGCGCGAGATCTTCCGCGAGACCGTGTTGCGGTGGAAGACGCCCTTGGAGGCTGCGCGACGCATTTCCGGCTCTGCAACGCGGAAGGCTGCGGTCGCGGCTTCCTTGTCGCCGACGGCGATCGCTTCCTCGACCTTTCGCAGGAAGGTGCGAACCCGCGAGCGGCGGGCACCGTTGATGGCCGTGCGGCGAGCGATCTTGCGCGTCGCCTTCTTGGCCGAAGGAGTGTTGGCCATTTTCGTCTCTCTTTCCTAGTCGGACAACGCCGCGCCGGCTTTCGCAACAGGATTGCGGCAGCGCAAAACAACAGGCGGCGCCCCGAAGACGCCGCCAAGTGGCGCGACTTATAAGCAGAGGTGGCTGCGGCGTCAACATCCGGTGGTCATGATCGGCACGGCTTTCAGGCGTCCACATCAAGGCGCAGTCGCAGGCGGCACGCGACACCGGGCATCTGGGCGCGGTCGCAGAATGCGAGCCTCACCAAAGAATCAGCGGTTCTTGAACTGCGGCGAGCGTTTCTGGACGAAGGCTTCCATTCCCTCGCTCTGATCCTCGGTGGCAAACAGGGAGTGAAACACCCGGCGCTCGAACCGCAGCCCTTCCGCCAGCGGGACCTCGAAGGCACGGCCCACCGCCTCCTTGGCCAGCATCACGGCCGGCAGGGAGAATTCGGCGATCTTGTCGGCGGTGCGCAGCGCCTCCTCGAGCAGATCGGTCGCCGGCACGATCCTTGCCACGAGCCCGCAGCGCTCGGCCTCCTGAACATCCATCAGCCGGCCGGTGAGGACGAGGTCCATCGTCTTGGCCTTGCCGATCGACCGGGCGAGCCGCTGTGTGCCGCCCATGCCGGGAATGACGCCGAGAGTGATTTCGGGCTGGCCGAATTTCGCATTGTCCGCGGCGATCACGATATCGCACATCAGTGCGACCTCGCATCCGCCGCCGAGCGCGTAGCCGGCGACGGCGGCGATCGTCGGTTTGCGGAAGTTGCCGAGATCCTCCCATTCGCCCCACAGATCCACCATCAGCGCGGCGGGATAGTCCATGCTCTGCATGTCCTTGATGTCGGCGCCGGCGGCGAACGCCTTTTCCGAGCCGGTCAGGACCACGGCGCCGATCTTGGCATCGGCCTGGAAGGCCTTCAGCGCCTCGACGATCTCGCGCATCATCTGCTGGTTCAAGGCGTTCATCGCCTTGGGCCGGTTGAAGGTCACGAGCCCGACGCGGCCGCGGGTTTCAACCTTGATGGTATCGTAGGACATGGGCGCTCCACCGGATCGTTCGACGTCGGGTGTCCGACGTGGTTTTCGTCATGCTTGGACGATCGGACCCATGAACGCAATATGACCAGGAGGCGCATCGCGCGCGCCTATCGCTGGCAGACCGGGCAGAAGAAGGTCGAACGTCCGGACTGGACGAGCCGCTTGACGATCCCGCGGCAGTTCGGACGCGGGCAGGGCGCGTCTTCCCGGTCGTAGACGGAGAAGGAATGCTGGAAATAGCCAAGCGAGCCATCGGCCTGGCGGTAATCCCTGAGCGACGAGCCGCCGGCGGCAATGGCGTCGGCGATGGTCTCGCGGATGTGATGAGCAAGGTCGACGAGGCGGCGCGTCGGTGTGCCCTTCGCCGTCACCAGCGTCCCGGCCGCCCGGCGCGGCGAGAGCTTCGCCCGCCAGAGTGCCTCGCAGACATAGATGTTGCCGAGGCCCGCGATGATCTTCTGGTCGAGGAGAACAGCCTTCAGCGGCGCGGCACGGCCGGCAAAGAGAGGCGCCAGCGCGTCCGCCGACAAGGCGTTGCCGGTCGGTTCGATGCCGAGGCCGCGAAAATGCGGGTGGGTCTCGAATTCGCTCCGCTCGATCAGGCTCATATAGCCAAAGCGTCTGGGATCGTTGAAGATCACCGAGACCGGCGCCCCCGAGGCGGCCGTGAGATCGAAGCGGACATGATCGTGCAGCCGGGCTGTCGAGCGGGCATGGACGAAGACGCCCGGCGTACTCTCGCCGCTCTCGCTTTCGATCCGGAACGATCCGGACATGCCGAGATGCATGGCGAGAAGCGTGCCGCCCTCGATGTCGGCGATGAGATATTTCGCCCGCCGCCCGAGGCCCTCGATGCGGCGGCCGGCGAGGCGCTCGGCGAAATTTTCCGGCAGCGGGAAGCGAAGGTCCGGCCGGGCGGCGACCAGCCGCTCGACGCGTGCGCCCGTCATGACGGGTTCGAGGCCGCGTCTCACGGTCTCCACCTCTGGTAATTCCGGCATTTTCGCTTAAGTCCTTCGCTCGAGTGGCGACACTCGCCCGTTCCGCCTTGCGCGGGGCGTCGAAGCCGCCGGGCCTCCCGCATTCCTCGCTCGTCGATGTCGAATGACGGGGCATTTCGCAATATCCGCATCGAACCGGTGCGTTTCAATGTAAGGTCAGAAGTCATGTCGCAGTCGCGCGTCACCGCAGCCGAAGCCATGGAGACCGCCTACGGCTTTTCGACCGTAGAAGGCGGGCCCGAGAAGCAGGAGCGGGTGAACGCCGTTTTTCATCGTGTGGCCGAGCGTTACGACGTCATGAACGATCTGATGTCGGGCGGAATGCACCGCGCGTGGAAGGCGGCGATGGTCGCCTGGCTGAGCCCGCCCCACCGGTTCGAATATCGCTTCGTCGACGTTGCCGGCGGCACCGGCGATGTCGCCTTCCGGATCGTCGAGGCCACACGGCAGCGCGCGCAAGGCACCGTCGTCGATATCAACGCGTCCATGCTGGGCGTTGGAGCCGAACGGGCGATCAAGCGGAAGCTCGGCGAGAACCTCACATTTCTGGAGGGTAATGCCGAGGCGTTGCCTTTGCCCGACAATCACTTCGACGCCTACACGATTGCATTCGGCATCCGCAACGTGCCGCGAATCGGCAAGGCGCTCGAGGAGGCGTTGCGCGTCCTCAAGCCCGGCGGGCGGTTCCTGTGCCTCGAATTTTCCGAGGTCGAGATTCCGGGGCTCGACAAGGTCTACGATGCGTGGTCGTTCCGCGCCATTCCGCGAATCGGGGAAATCGTGGCGAAGGATCGCGAGTCCTACGAGTATCTGGTCGAATCGATCCGCCGCTTCCCCAACCAGGCGAACTTTGCCGCAACGATCCGGCAGGCTGGCTTCGAGCGGGTCGATTACCGCAACCTGTCAGGTGGAATTGCGGCCATTCATTCGGGATGGAAGCTTTGAGGGCATGATCGGGAACACGGCAGCGGCTATCCCGATGCGATCATGCGATAAAAACAGGAGGGGCGGTGCCTCGCGACACGTCGCGGACGCAGCGCACGTCCTCCGGGCCGAGCAAAGAAATCCGTGACAAATCCAGTAACCGGGACTTTTGCGCTGTTGAGGGCTGCCTTCGTGTTGGCACGCGAAGGCGTTGTCGGGGCGTTTCCCACCGAAGGCATGCCGCCGGCAGCGCTCATGCTGCATCGCCTGGCGCGGCTCATGGAACGCCGCTCGGCCAAGGACCGGGCGCGGCGTGACCGGCTGTCACAGGCGCTCCATCGGCTCGGTCCGTCCTATGTGAAACTCGGCCAGTTCCTGGCAACGCGTCCCGACATCGTCGGCGCCGACATCGCCAGCGAACTCGGTGCGCTGCAGGACAAGGTGCCACCCTTTCCCCGCGAACAGGCGGTCGCGGAGATCGAAGCGACCCTTGGCCGGCCGATCGACGATCTTTTCCTCGATCTCGGCGAAGTGGTCGGCGCCGCATCGATCGCGCAGGTCTACAAGGCGCGCATCCGCAACGCCGACGGCAGCGAGCGGGTGGCGGCCGTCAAGGTCATCCGGCCGGGCATCCGCGGGCGGTTCAACCGCGAACTGTCCACCTTCGCCTTCATCGCCGAGTTTCTGGAGCGTTTCGTCGCGTCCTCGCGACGCTTGCGGCCGGTCGCCGTCGTCGAAACGCTGGCCCAGTCCACCCGCATCGAGATGGATCTGCGGCTCGAGGCGGCCGCGTCCTCGGAAATGGCCGAGAACGTCGCCCGCGACAAAGGCTTCCGCGTGCCGTCGATCGACTGGGAGCGCACCGGCCGCGACGTCATCACCATGGAGTGGATCGACGGGATCAAGCTCTCCGACGTCTCGGCGGTGATCGCCGCGGGCCACGACATCAAGAAGATCGGCGTCACCGTCGTCCAGTCCTTCCTGCAACATGCGATGCGCGACGGCTTCTTCCACGCCGACATGCATCAGGGAAACCTGTTCATCGCGCCGGACGGCGCCATCGTCGCCGTCGATCTCGGCATCGTCGGGCGGCTCAGCCGCGATTCAAAGCGCTTTCTGGCCGAAATTCTCTACGGCTTCATCAAACGCGACTACCTCCGGGTGGCGGAGGTGCATTTCGAAGCGGGCTACGTGCCGCGCAACCAGGACGTGGCGAGCTTTGCCCAGGCGCTGCGGGCGATCGGCGAGCCGATCTACGGCCAGCCGGCCGAGACGATCTCGATGGGGCATCTCCTGTCGCTGCTTTTCGAGGTCACCCAGCTGTTCGAGATGCAGACGCGGCCCGAACTCGTCCTCCTCCAGAAGACCATGGTCGTCGTCGAGGGGGTCGCGCGGACCTTCGACCCGAAGTTCAACATGTGGGTCGCTGCCGAGCCGGTCGTTTCGGGCTACATCATGGCCGAGCTCGGACCGGCCGCGAAATTCGAGGAGGCGCGCGAAGGCATCGAGGCGGGGCTGAAGCTGCTGCGCAAGGCGCCGGAGCTCGCCATCGGCCTCGAAGTTCTCAGCCGCGAACTGCCCGAGCTGATCGAGAACGGCATCCGGCTGAACGACGACACGCTCTACGACCTCGTCCAGGACGGCAAGGCGAGCATCATTCTCGGCCATGTCGAACGCTGGGTCATCGCCGGGGCGCTGGTGACGATCGCCTGCGCGCTGGTCTTCGGGTAATGGCTGCGGGCCTGCCCGCGTTGCCCGGCCGCGTGGCTGCGGCTACATAAGGCGAGAGACGGTCGAGCCCGGCGGAGGAAGCAATGGCGAGCCTCACCATCGAAAATCTGGACGACGACGTGATGCGCCAACTGGAAGCGCGCGCGGCCGAGCACGGGCGTTCGCCGGAGGAAGAGGCGCGGGCGCTGATTTCAGATCGTGCACCTCGCGTGATGCCCCCTACACGACCCGTCATGTCGGACGAGAAAAAAGTGAAACTGAAGCGAGCGATCGAAAGGATCGAATCCGGCGAGGGTATCTCGGACCTCGGGACAGCTTTAGGCGAGCCGGCCTTGGTGGGGCTGCCTGTGCGCACACCCACCGAACAGAAGCGCGTCTATGAGGCCTTGTCCGCCCTGAGCGTGGAACATTCAGGAGAGCCATTCGACCAGAAGGCTTTCACCGACGAGCTGTGGAGTTTTGTCGAGTGATGGTCCTCGACACGTCGGCGGTCGTCTCAGTCATTCTTTCAGAGGACGATGCCGAACAAATAAAGGGAGCTCTTTCGGTGAGTGAGGTTTCGGTGATATCGGCACCAACGCTCCTCGAATCCCGCATCGTGCTAGGGGCACGAATTGGCGCATCCGCCAAGGCGAAACTCGACGCATTCATGAGCGCCGCGAACGTCGGGATCATGGATTTCACCGAAGGACAGTCCGACATCGCCGCCGAGGCCTGGCGGCGCTATGGCCGTGGCTCTGGCAGTTCGGCGAAACTGAATTTCGGCGACTGCTTTTCCTACGCGCTTGCCCGCTCGCTCGACGCGCCTTTGCTGTTCAAGGGCGACGATTTCGCGGCAACCGACGTGACGGCGGCGCTTCTACCATGAGCGCTCTTGCCGGAAAGCGGCTGCTCCTGATCATTGGCGGCGGGATCGCGGCCTACAAGTGCCTCGATCTGATCCGCCGGTTGCGCGAGCGAGGCGCAAGTGTCACACCGGTGATGACGAGGGCCGCCGCCGAATTCGTGACGCCGCTTTCCGTCGGCGCGCTCGCGGCGACGAAGGTCTTCTGCGATCTCTTCGACCGCGAGGACGAGCAGGATGTCGGCCACATCCGGCTGGCGCGCGAGCACGATCTGATCATCGTCGCGCCGGCGACGGCCGATCGCATGGCGCGGCTTGCCGGCGGCCTCGCTGACGATCTGGCGGGCGCGATCCTGCTCGCGGCGCGCACCCCGATCCTGATGGCACCCGCGATGAACCCCGCCATGTGGGATCATCCCGCCACCCGGCGCAATCACTTGCGGCTCATCGAGGACGGCGTGCACTTCGTCGGGCCGGCCAAGGGCGAGATGGCGGAAAAAGGCGAGGCGGGCACGGGCCGCATGGCCGAGCCCTTAGAAATCGTCGCGAAAGCCGAAGCCATTCTCGCGCCCTCCGGCCGGCCGCTCGAGGGGCTGACGGCGATCGTCACCTCCGGCCCGACCCATGAGCCGATCGATCCCGTCCGTTACATCGCCAATCGCTCCTCCGGCCGTCAGGGCCATGCGATCGCCGCGGCGCTCGCCGAAGCTGGTGCGTTGGTGACGCTGGTTTCAGGCCCGGTGTCTCTGCCCGATCCGAAGGGCGTCCTCGTCGTTCATGTGGAGACGGCCGCCGACATGCTGGCGGCGGTCGAGGCGGCGCTGCCGGCCGACATCGCCGTCTTCGTCGCCGCCGTCGCGGACTGGCGCGTTGCGGCAGAGAGCGACCGCAAGATCAAGAAGACCGGCGACGGACCGCCGCCGCTCGCCCTTGCCGAAAATCCGGACATCCTCGCCACCATCGGCCACCACGACCAGCGCCCCGGCCTCGTCGTCGGATTTGCCGCCGAGACCGACGATCTTCTGGCGAACGCCCGAAAGAAACTGGCAAACAAGGGCGCCGATGCGATCCTCGCCAATGACGTGTCGCCGTCCGGCGGCGTTATGGGCGGGGCTGAAAACACCATTCGCCTCGTCACCGCAGACGGCGTCGAGGACTGGCCGAAGCTTGCCAAGGAGGCCGCCGCAAAGAGGCTCACGGCCTGGATCGCGGCAAAGCTTGCTGGCCGGGCAGGGACATGACGGGACAGGCGATGGAAGAGAGCGTGAGGGTCCGGGTCAAGCAGCTTGCCGAGGCGGGCGACGCTGCGCTGCCCGCTTATGCCAGCGACGGGGCGGCCGGAGCGGATCTGCGCGCGGCTCTTCATGAGCCGCTCGTACTGACGCCCGGCGCGCGGGCGCTGGTGCCGACCGGTCTCGCCGTGGAACTGCCGGCCGGCTACGAGATGCAGATCCGCCCACGATCGGGGCTTGCCGCCAAGCACGGCGTCACCGTCCTCAACAGTCCCGGCACCATCGACAGCGACTATCGCGGCGAGGTGAAGGTGCTGTTGATCAATCTGGGAAGCGAGTCCGTGACGATCTCGTCCGGCGAGCGCATCGCCCAGGCGGTGATTGCACCGGTGACGAAGGCAGCGTTCGTCTTTGTCGATACGCTGTCGGGAACGCAGCGCGGCGAGGGAGGCTTTGGCTCGACCGGCCGCGATTGAGCCGGCGCAGAGCGACCGGCGGCAAGAAGGCTGTCAATGCGGGGCGTTGCCCGCATCGACGACCATGGCAGATGCTCAGCGCGGGACCGGCGCAACCACGCTTCGGGCGGGCTGATCGGCCAGACCGCGCAGGCGGCCACGGCCCTGGGCAGCCACCGGGGTGATGGTGCAGCGGTTTCGCCCGCCTTCCTTGGATCTGTAGAGATTGGCGTCGGCCGCCTCGTAGACCCGCTCGAAGGGCTGCGGCGTGCGCATGAAGACGCCGCCGATCGACACCGAGAGCTGGGTGCCTTTGGTGCCGGAGCCGACATAGAGCCGGTTGATTGCCGTTCGCAGGCGCTCGGCGACCATCTCCCCCTGTTCGCAGGTGCCGCAGGGCAGCGAGACGACGAATTCCTCGCCGCCGAGCCGGCCGACGGCGTCGCCGTCACGCACGAGTTTCTTCACCGTGCCGGCGATCTTCTTCAGCGCGATGTCGCCCACCGGATGGCCGAGTCGGTCGTTGATGCGCTTGAAATGATCGGCGTCGATGATCAGCAGCATCAGCCCCCTGTCGGTCTGTCCGACGAGGCCCCGCAGATGGCGGCGAAATTTCTGGTCGAAGCCCTGCCGGTTGAGAACGCCGGTCAGCCGATCGGTCATCGCGGCACGCATCAGGCCGTCATTGTCGGCGTAAAGCGATGAGACGCGGAAGGCGAGATAAGCGAGATATGGCAGAGCGCCGACCGCGGAGATCGCCAATGTGAAGCCGACGGCCGGCATCATCACCGCTTCGCCGTAGGACCTGAAGAACCAGAGGGCCAATGCCGTCGAAGCCAGGGTCACGATGATGGTAAGGAGGATAAATTCTCCGCAAACAGTTCTTGTACGTTCTGATGATTGGTTCATCAATTGATCCCGCATAATTACTGTTCTTGCAACAGATCTGAACTTGCGATGATATTGCGGAGAAATATTTAAAGAAAGACTGTGCAGTGACAGGGAAAATTGCTTCAAACTGTAGCGACGTCGTGCCCTGGTAGAGCTGCTCGGCGCAAAGCTTTTCCGCCAATTCCCTGGCCTTTGGGACAAACCGGTCTCCAAGGCGCACCCTTTCAGACCTATGTTCATCCCAAGCGACGTTTCGACGCAGAACGGACGGGACCGGCCCTGGCTGGCGACAAACCGGCGTCTTTCCGGTCTGAGACTCTCAGGGAGACGGGCGTCGATGGCGACGCCCTGCGGTCGAGACCATTCAACGGGTGAGGCACCCGTTTCACATGAACCGGCCAGAAGCCGGGCGATAACACGGAGGATATCATGGACAAGCCCGTCAACAAGACGCAGCCGCGCACGAAGGGCCGGGGGCGCATTTACGATTCCATCGCCGACACGATCGGCGATACGCCGCTGGTGCGTCTCGACAAGGTGGCGAAGGAATATGGTGTGAAGGCCAATCTCCTCGCCAAGCTCGAATTCTTCAATCCGATCGCCAGCGTCAAGGATCGGATCGGCGTCGCGATGATCGAAAAGCTCGAGGCTGACGGCAAGATCGAGCCGGGCAAGACGACGCTGGTCGAGCCGACCTCGGGCAATACCGGCATCGGCCTTGCCTTCGCCGCCGCCGCCAAGGGCTACAAGCTGGTGTTGACCATGCCCGAGACGATGTCGGTTGAGCGCCGCAAGATGCTGCGACTTCTGGGCGCCGATCTGGTGCTCACCGAGGGCGCCAAGGGCATGAAGGGTGCGATTGCCAAGGCCGAGGAACTGATCTCGCAGATTGAGGGCGCGGTGATGCCGCAGCAGTTCGAGAACCCGGCAAATCCCCAGATCCATCGTGTCACGACCGCCGAGGAGATCTGGAACGACACGGCCGGCGAGATCGACGCCCTCGTCGCCGGCATTGGCACCGGGGGCACGATCACCGGCGTCGGCCAGGTGCTGAAGGAGCGCAACCCGGCGATCCGGATCGTCGCCGTCGAGCCAGAGGCCTCGCCGGTCCTGTCCGGCGGCAATCCGGGGCCGCACAAGATCCAGGGCATCGGTGCCGGGTTCGCTCCGGCCATCCTCGATCGCGAGGTTTATGACGAGGTCATTCAGGTCTCGAACGAGGAAACCTTCCAATATGCCCGCATGGTGGCGCGGCTCGAGGGCATCCCGATCGGGATTTCTTCGGGCGCGGCGGTTCTCGCGGGCGTGAAGGTGGGTCAGCGCGAGGAGATGGCCGGCAAGACCATCGTCATCATCATTCCATCCTTCGCCGAGCGCTATCTCTCGACGGCGCTGTTCGACGGCCTCGACGGCGACGCCTGACGACCCGCCTTCGGCAGGGATGCGAAAGATGGACGTCTTCGCCCTTGCCGAACGGTCGATGCGCATGGATGACGACGCGTGGGAGCGCCACGCCAACCCGCTCAGCGTCTGGAGCCGGGTGGCGGTGCTCCCGCTTCTCGTCATTTCCGTCTGGAGCCGGCTCTGGCTCGGCTGGTGGTGCCTTGTGCCCATCGCCGCACTCGCCATCTTCATTGGCGTCAATCCAAGGCTGTTTCCGCCGCCGACGCGCCGCGACAGCTGGGCGGCACGCGCGACCTATGGCGAGCGGCTGTTTCTCGCCCGGAAAGACCGCCCCGTCCCACGTCACCACGAACGCGCGGCCTTGATCCTCACGGCGATCGCCGTGGCAGGCCTCCTGCCTCTCGCCGTCGGGCTGGCTGTTCTTGAGGTCTGGCCGACGCTCTTCGGCCTCGTGCTCACCATGGTCGGCAAGCTTTGGTTCTGCGATCGCATGGTCTGGCTCTATGAGGATATGAGGAATGGGGAGCCGCAGGCTGCCTGTTCGGGCGGCTGAGTAGGGCTGGACGGTGACAGCCGCGCCTCATCGCCTATCTCCTGACTTCCAACAAAAGGAGACACCATGCTGACGCTCGACAAGGCCCGCATCATCATCGCCGAAACCCTGAAGGCGGGCATCGCCCAGGGCCTGAAGCCGCTCACCATCGCCGTGCTCGATCAGGGCGGCGCGCTTATCGCTCTCGAACGCTCCGACGGCGCGTCTCGCATGCGGCCGGACATCGCCATCGGCAAGGCGAATGGCGCGATCGGCCTCGGCATGGGCTCGCGCGCGATCGGCAAGCGGGCTGAGCAGCAGGCCTATTTCGTTCAGGCGATGAACGCACTGGCCAAGGGCGTCCTGGTGCCGGTGCCGGGCGGCGTGCTGATCAAGGGCGAGGGCGGCGCGATCCTCGGCGCCGTCGGCGTGACCGGCGATACCTCCGACAATGACGAGGCAGCTGCGATCAAGGGGATCGAGGCGGCGGGATTTGCGGCCGACGGCGGCTGATCGCCGCCGAAACGGCGGCAAATTTGCCCCCGGGCCGCGATCACGCGCGAATTGATGGCGTGCGCCTGAAACAATTGCGCCGTTTCGTGCGAAATCTTTCGCGACAGGCGGCCGGAGCGTGTTCAGCGCTCCTCAGTGTCGCCGGCGGGGTCGCCGGTCCTCGCGCAATCCGCCGGTCGGAGCGCGCGGTGCCGCCGGATGCCATTGATCGAGGAGACGGGAATGAAGCGCAGATCTCTTTTCGCACCGGCGGGCGCGCTCGCAGCTGTGACGCTGGCGCTCGGCACTGCCGGTTTTGCCGCCCCGGCGGGCGCTCAGAAGACCGAGACGGCGATCTTCGCCGGCGGCTGCTTCTGGTGCGTCGAGAGCGATTTCGACCATGTCAGCGGCGTCCTCGACACGACGTCCGGCTATATCGGCGGCAAGGCAGAGAACCCGACCTATTACGATCACGAGGGGTTTCGCGAGGCGGTTCGCATCACCTTCGACCCTTCGAAGGTCAGCTACGACAAGCTGCTCGACGTCTACTGGCATTCCGTCGACCCGACCGATGGCGGCGGCCAGTTCTGTGACCGGGGCCATGCCTACACGACGGCGATCTACGCGACCTCGAAGGAGCAGCTGAAGGAGGCCGAAGCCTCCGAGGCTGCGGTGAAGAAGGATCTCGGCACCGTGACGACCGAAGTCACCATGGCGCCGAAATTCTGGCCCGCCGAAGGCTATCACCAGGACTATTACAAGAAGAACCCGCTGAAATATCGCTACTATCGCACCGGCTGCGGGCGCAATGCGCGCGTCGAAAGCGTCTGGGGCGACAAGGCTTATATGGGCATCAAGGACCATATGGGCTGATCCACCCACGCGCCGAGCCGCCCCGGAGAAATGGGGCAGGTTTGAATGAGAGCAGGTCGATCCGCTCAGCGCTGCAGCGGCTCCACCCAGATCTCGCCAGCGAGGACGTTTGCCGGCTGTGACAGCGCGTAGACGACGGCCCGCGCGATGTCGTCGGCCTCCAGCGCACCAGGCTTCGGTTCGTCGAAGAATGGCGTTTCGACCATGCCCGGCTCGATCAGCGTCACCTTGACGCCCTTTTCGCGCATTTCCTCGCGCAGATTGGCGCCGTATCCGGACATCGCCCATTTCGTCGCGCCGTAGACCGAGCCGGAAAGAACCTTTCGCCCGGCGCCCGAGCTGGTGATTAGGATATGGCCCTTGGCCGCGATGATCGCCTCATGGGCGGCCTTCACCGTGTACATGACGCCGAGAACGTTGGTCAGCACCATCTGCCGCCACTGCTCGGGATCGCCGCCGGACGTGCCCGAACCCTTCGTGCCGATGCCGGCATTGGCGAAGACGGCGTCGAGCCCGCCGAAACGCTCGGTGACCGCCTTCACGGCCGCCCGCTGCGAGGCATAGTCGGTGACGTCGCAGGATACGGCGAGCGCCTTGTCCTCGCCGAGTTCGGCGACGAGCCCGTCGAGCTTGTCCTTGCGCCGCGCGGCGAGCCCGACGCGGTATCCGGCTTCGACGGCGCGTTTGGCGCTGGCAGCTCCGATGCCGCTCGACGCCCCGGTGATGAGCAGGGTTTTCATGGGTCTCTCCCGTGTTGGTTGGAGGGCCATCTGGTGCTGACGGGCCGGCCCGCAACCATCTGCGGGATCATCCAGCGTGGTTCGAGGCGCATCCTTGCGGTGACACTGCGTTTCGGAACCTCGGATCGATCCGCTGGTTTATCGGCCAGAAACGCGAGGCACCGCATATCGCGGCCACTCGACACAATCTCATTGTTCGAAGGGAGTATTTCATGGCCAAGGCCAACAAGTCCGGCAAGACCAAGCTGCATCCGACCAAGAACCCGATTTCCGAAAACATCCGCGGATCGATGGTCGAGCTGCTGCAGACCCATCTGGCGACATCGGTGGACATCACCTACCAGACCAAGCAGGCGCATTGGAACGTCAAGGGGATGAACTTCATTGCCGTGCACGAGCTGTTCGACGATCTGCACGAAGTGGTCGAAGGCTATGTCGACGACATCGCCGAGCGGCTGACGGCTCTCGGCGGCCAGGCGCACGGCACCGTGCAGGCGGCGGTCGACAACTCGGTGCTCGATCCCTATCCGCTCGATCTCGTCAAGTCCGAGGATCATCTGAAGCGGCTCTGCGATTCCTACGCGACCTGGAGCAAGGCCGTGAAGGAGGGCATCGAGGAAGCCGGCGAGGCCGGCGACGACCTGACCGAGGATCTTCTGACCGAGGTCGGCCGCGGTCTCGACAAGTCGATCTACTTCCTCGAGAGCCATTTTCAGGCCTGAGGGTGCAAGGAAGGCCCGACTCGGTCTGGCCTTCCCGGCAATTTCATGATGTTCAACGGGGGCGGCGCGCGGCGTCGCCCTTTTCGTTGCGCCCTCTCTCCCAACGATCATCCGACCGGAGCCGCCCTTGCTGACCCTGTTCGACCTGGCCGCCCTGCTGCTCGTTCTGGCCGCGCTGTTCGGCTATTTCAACAAGCGGCATCTCGGCCTGCCGAGCAATGCCGGGCTGTTGATCCTGGCGCTGATCTCCTCGCTCGTTCTTATGGCTCTTTCCTGGGCGTTTCCGGGCCTCGGCTTTCCGACGACGATCCGCGACACGGTCGCCGGGATCGACTTCAACGAAACGCTGATGGAGGGGATGCTCGGCTTCCTGCTGTTTGCCGGCGCCCTGCATGTCGACTGGGAAGCGTTGAAATCGCGCGCCCTTTCGGTCGGGCTGATGGCGACCTTCGGGGTCCTGATCTCGACGGCGATCTGCGGCACCGGCTTCTACTACCTCGCGGCCTCAGTCGGCGCGCCCGTCGACTTTGCCTGGGCGCTGGTCTTCGGCGCGCTGATCTCGCCGACCGATCCGGTCGCCGTTCTGGCGACGCTGAAGACGATCTCCGGCGTGCCGAAGCGGCTCGAGATCGACATGGCGGGCGAGTCGCTCTTCAACGACGGTGTCGGCGTCGTCGTCTTCACCATCCTCGTCGGCGTGGCGACGGGCTCGTCGGGCGAGCATCTGACGGTGTCCCTCGCGGTCCAGCATTTCGTCGTCGAGGCTTTCGGCGGGGCGATCTTCGGCGGCATCACCGGCTATCTCGCCTATCGCATGATGCTGAAGATCGACGATTATCCGGTCGAGGTCCTGATCTCGCTCGCCCTCGTCATGGGCACCTATGCGGCCGCCCATCAGATGGGCCTGTCCGGGCCGATCGCCGTCGTCGTGGCCGGCCTCCTGATCGGCGATCGCGGCGTCGCCTATGCGATGAGCGATCTCACCCAGCGCTATCTGCACGGCTTCTGGACGCTGATCGACGACATCCTCAACGCCGTCCTGTTCATGCTGATCGGGCTCGAACTCCTCGTCGTCGATTTCACCTGGCAGACGGCAGCACTTGCGGCGCTGGCGATCCCGCTGGTGCTGACTGCGCGGTTCTTCGCCGTCTATCTGCCCTTCCAGATCGTGCGCCTGCGCGAGCGCTTCTCGCGCGGCATCGTCGCGGTGCTCACCTGGGGCGGCGTGCGCGGCGGCATCTCGGTGGCGCTGGCGCTGTCCTTGCCCGAAGGGCCGCAGCGCGACCTGATCGTGACCGGGACCTATGCGGTGGTGATCTTCTCGGTGCTCGTCCAGGGCCTGACGCTGGAGACGCTGGTGAAACGCGTCGTCCGGCCGGAGGAGGGCGATCCGTCGCGTGAGGAGGTGGCGGCGGCAGCCTCTGGTGAGACGGCGAGTTCAAAGGGCTGAGGGGAGGCGGTGTGATCGGTGCCCGCCGGTTCGCGTCTGTGTCGAGGCACCCCCCTCTGTCCTGCCGGACATCTCCCCCACAAGGGGGAGATCGGTGGTGTTGGGGTTCGGCGCCTTTCCGTCAACGTTTCAGCTGCTCAACGGTATTGAAGAATGGCGCGGTGCGGGTGACGGTTAGATCTCCCCCCGTGTGGGGGAGATGCCGGCAGGCAGAGGGGGGTGCCGACGCAACGAAGGCCGACGCAAGCGCGGACCCCCATGCCGAGCGTCTGGGGTTGCGCCATGCCCTCGCCCTTCGAGGCTCGACCGGCCTTTGGCCGGCCGAGCACCTCAGGATGAGGGCACTCGGGCGTTGCGCCCGAATTGAGCGATAAGCCTATGCGATAGTGGCCGAGCAGAAACACCTCAGGATGAGGGCACGCAGGCGTTGCGCCCGCATAAGCGATGAGCCGATGCAATGGTGGCGAAGCAGAAGCCCCTCATCCTGAGGTGCTCGCGGAGCGAGCCTCGAAGGGCGAGGGGGTTCTGCGGACGGGCGCGGCCGCATTGTCTTGCGCCATACCCCCGCCCTTCGACGCTCAACCAGATTCCGGCCGGTTGAGCAGCTCAAAGTGAGGGCGTGGAGCCGCCGCGCGCTTTCTCGTAGAACGCTTGGCGCCAGCTCAGGCGATCGTCTGGCCGGTCGCCTTCCAGTCGGCAAGGAACTGCTCGAGGCCCTTGTCGGTCAGCGGATGCTTGACGAGGCCCTTCAGGGTCGCGGGCGGCACGGTGGCGACGTCGGCGCCGATGAGGGCGGCTTCACGGACGTGGTTCATCGTGCGGATCGAGGCGGCGAGGATCTCGGTGTCGAAGCCGTAATTGTCGTAGATCCGCCGGATGTCGGCGATCAGCTCCATGCCGTCGATATTGATGTCATCGAGGCGGCCGATGAAGGGCGAGATGAAGGTCGCGCCGGCTTTCGCCGCGAGCAGCGCCTGGACCGCCGAGAAGCAGAGCGTGACGTTGACGAGGAAGCCTTCGCCGGTCAGCTCGTTGCAGGCCTTGAGGCCGTCCATCGTCAGGGGCAGCTTGATGCAGACATTGTCGGCGATGTCGGCGAGGATCTTGCCCTCGCGGATCATCTCGCTCGCCTCGGTGGCCGTCACCTCGGCCGAAACCGGTCCGTCGACGATGTCGCAGATCTCGGCGATGATGTCCTTCATCGGCCGATCGGCCTTCTTGATCAGCGATGGGTTGGTGGTGACGCCGTCGAGGAGGCCGGCATTCGCCAACTCGCGGATTTCGGAAACGTCGGCGGTGTCGACGAAGAATTTCATGGGAGTTTCCCTTCGCGCTCTTCAAGTTTGCGTTCGCCGCGTCCTTAGCAGGAACGCGGCGGCCGGCGCCACAGGCATCGCGGGGATCGAGTCGCCGGCATGGTCGTTCTGACATACATATAGGACATTGCGCCGCGTTCGGCAGGCGGACACGCCGATCCGGTGACGCATGGCCGGCTCTGGCGCCCTCGCGGTGGTTGGCACGACGGCACCATCTGCTTATCTACGCCCCCTATGAAGTCGTTACGGCTGGCCCTGTGTCTTTCAGCGGGTGCCCGGCAAGGCAGTGTTTTCGCCATGACCTTTCGAACCATCGCGACCGTTCCGACCGAAAACGGAAGTCGCTATCTCCAGCAGCTCTGCAAGCACTGGAGCCACAATCTTTTCGTCGAATTCTCGCCCGAAAAGGGGACCGTGACCTTCCCGCGCGACGCCAGAGGCGCTGACTGGCCGGCCGACGGGCATCTTTTTCTGACGGCCCATGCCGATCATCTGGATTGCACCATTACGGCCGGCGCCGAGCAGCAGCTCGAGCAGTTGAAGGGCGTCGTTTCGCGCCATCTCGATCGCTTCGCCTTCAGGGAGGCGCCGCTCGCCTTCGACTGGCAGGAAGCGGCCGAAGAGAGCTGACGAAGGCGCCCGACCGCTCGCAGGCTGTTAGGCTGAGGCAAGATGGGCTGGCGATTCGCGTCGCCGGCAGACGAAAATGGCTTTCGCCGGAGTTCCGTTGAACCTCACCGACCAGCTCTTTCCCGAGACCGTCGTGCCGGTGCTCGTGCCGCTGCCGAGCGACAGGCCGTACTCATATACGGTGCCGGACGGCATGGCCGTGCGGCCGGGGGCGATCGTCCAGGTGCCGCTCGGGCCGCGTCAGGTCGCGGGCGTCGTGTGGGACGGGCCGACGGACCTCGTCGACGCGAAGAAGCTGCGGCCGATCACCCACGTCTTCGACTGCCCGCCGCTGGACGAGACGATGCGGCGTTTCATCGACTGGGTGGCGGACTATACGCTGTCGCCGCCGGGGCTCGTGGTGCGCATGGCGCTGCGCGCGCCGGCCGCCTTCGATCCGCAAGCCTGGATCGAGGGCATCGAGGCGACGGGGGAGGAGCCGGACCGCGTCACCTCGGCGAGGGCACGGGTGATCGCCACCGCTGAGGACGCGCCGGCCTGGTCGAAGAGCGGTCTTGCCCACGCGGCTGGTGTCAGCACCTCGGTGGTCGATGGGCTGTTGAAGCAGGGCGTGTTTCGCACCGTGCGCTTTCCGCCGCCGCCGGCTGTCGCGGAGCCCGATACGAGCTATGGCCGGGCGACACTCAGCGAGGATCAGGCCCGAGCGGCGGGCGATCTCGTCGCCGCCGTCGGGAAGGGGGGCTTCCAGCCGCTGCTCCTCGAAGGGGCGACCGGCTCCGGCAAGACGGAGGTTTATTTCGAGGCGGTCGCGGCAGCGCTCGACGCCGGCAAGCAGGTGCTCATCCTGCTTCCCGAAATCGCGCTCACCCAGAGCTTCCTCGACCGGTTTCACGCCCGCTTCGGCGCGCCGCCGGCCGAGTGGCATTCGGATGTCCCACCAAAGAAGCGCGAGGCGATCTGGCGTCAGGTGGC
This sequence comes from Jiella mangrovi, assembly GCF_017815135.1. GTDB lineage: Bacteria > Pseudomonadota > Alphaproteobacteria > Rhizobiales > Rhizobiaceae > Jiella > Jiella mangrovi. The sequence continues at coordinate 268,875 of NZ_JAGJCF010000005.1, forward strand.
CGAGGGAAGGGTGCGGATCGTCGCCGGCGCGCGTTCCTCGCTGTTCCTGCCCTTCAAGGAGCTCGGCCTCGTCATCGTCGACGAAGAGCACGACCCGGCCTACAAGCAGGAGGATCGCACCTTCTACCATGCCCGCGACATGGCGGTGGTCCGGGCGTCGCTCGGCGGCTTTCCGGTCATCCTCGCCTCGGCGACGCCCTCGATCGAAAGCCGCGTCAACGCCGTCACCGGTCGCTACAGCCATGTCCGGCTGAAGGCGCGGCACGGCGATGCGGCGCTGCCCGAACTCTCGCTCGTCGACATGCGCCGGCATCCGCCGCAACGCGGCCGCTTCGTCTCACCGGTGCTTCAGACCGAGATCAAAAAGACGCTGGCAAAGGGCGAACAGGCGCTGCTCTTCCTCAACCGACGGGGCTACGCGCCGCTGACGCTCTGCCGGGTCTGCGGCCACCGGTTCCAGTGCCACAACTGCTCGACCTGGCTGGTGGATCACCGGCTGCGCGGCATCCTCCAGTGTCACCATTGTGGCTTCTCGACGCCGCGCCCGGAAGCCTGTCCGGAATGCGGAACGCTCGATCATCTCGTCGCCTGCGGGCCCGGGGTGGAACGGATCGCCGAGGAGATCGTCGAGGATTTTCCTGAGGCGCGCACCATTGTCCTCTCCTCCGACATTGCCGGCGGGCCGCGAAGACTGCGGCGGGAACTCGAAGCCGTCGCTGACGGCGAGGCCGACATCGTCATCGGCACGCAGCTGGTGGCCAAGGGCCATCACTTTCCCAAGATGACGCTGGTGGGGGCAATCGACGCCGATCTCGGCCTTGCCAATGGCGACCCGCGCGCCGCCGAGCGAACGTTCCAGCTGCTGCATCAGGTGACGGGCCGCGCCGGCCGGACGGGGCTTGCCAGCCGCGGGCTGATCCAGACCTTCCAGCCGCAGCATCCCGTGATGCAGGCGCTGGTGGCGAGTGACCCGGAGAGCTTCTACGACAGCGAGATCGACGAGCGGAGACGCAGCGCCCTGCCGCCCTTCGGCCGGCTTGCCGCGATCATCGTCTCGGCGGATACGCGCAAGGATGCCGAAAGCCACGCCCGCGAGATCCGCAACGCGGCGCCCGAGACGCCGGAGATCGAAATGCTCGGCCCGGCGGAAGCGCCGCTCGCCGTCGTCAGGGGGCGACACCGGTTCCGGCTGCTCGTCGAGGCGAGCCGGCGCGCGCCCATCCAGGCCTATCTGCGCGAGACGCTGGCGAAGGCTCCTCGCCCCCGCGGCTCCGTCCAGTTACAAATCGACATGGACCCACAGAGCTTTCTGTGAGACATGCAAAGGCGTTGGGGCGATGTTTTCGAGGGACATCGAGGATGGTGAGAACAACAGAATTTCGTTGGGCGCCGATCGTGGCCGCAGCCGCGCTGCTCGCCGCGGGGCATTCCGGCGCGCAGGAGGCGAGTACGGGCGGCATCAATCTCGATTCGTCGCCCTTTGCTGCCGCCAAGCCGGGCCAGAGCCAGGATTCGCCCTCCGGCCTCACCCCCCGCGGCCTGACGCTCGGCGAGCTCGACTGGGCTCCGATCGCCAGCCGCTGTACCTTCGTTAGATCCGATGCGGCCGGTGGTGAAAAGGCCGAAGTTCTGCCGGCTCCCGGCCAGCCGGACGCAGCCAGAGAGGGTTATGGCAGGTTCGTCTTCGTGACCATGGTGGCTGACGATTCAAGCGGCGGTCAGCCGCTGGAGCGCGGCTATGTCATGGCCAACGGGCTCGTGCGTGAGCTGGAAAAAGGCAAGACCTCGGCTGGCAAGCAAGGCACGGTGGTCACCAACTGGCGGGCGGCTGGCGAGCCGCGGATCAGCGTCGGTCTGATCCTTTCCGGCAAGCATCAGCTCGACGATCACACCGAATATTCCGGCAAGATGACCATTTTCTGGGGCGACAAGAAAGAGGAAGTGCCGGTTCGCGGCCGCTGCCAGTGAGGCGACAGCGCTGACCCGCTGCCTTCCCTTGCTGCATCGGCCTCGGAAGCACCAGCAGATCCGGCGAACATGAAGCCGGGAGGCCGATCGCGCGACGCACAGCTTTCCGCAGCCTCAGAGAATGTCGCGCAGGAGCTTGGAAGGCGTCCGCTGCAAGGGCGCTGAAAACCGCGCAGATTGTGTGGAAAGCTGCACGCCCGCCAAGAGCGGTGCGGCGACCGGCTGCTAAGGGCGTTCCCGGAAGCCGCATTTCCGCTTGGATCGCAGGCCTGTGCGCCGTCTTGAAAGTTTCACTCGGCGGAAAACAGACTGACACCGAACCTTACGAATGTGCGCCCGGTCCATACCGGATTCGAAAGGTTCAAAAATGCTACTCTCCCTCACCCGCCGCCGCTTCCTGGCGCAGAGCGGCGTGGCCGCCCTGGCCGCCGGCTCGTCCCTCGGCATGCCGCATATCAGCCGTGCCGCGACACGTCCCGAATTCACCCATGGCGTCCAGACCGGCGACGTCGATGCATCCTCTGGTATGGTCTGGACCCGGGTCGATCGCCCGGCCCGCATCGACTTCGAGTGGGCGACGACCGACAGCTTCAAGAACGCTCGCAAACTGCACGCATTGACGACGTCACCCGCCTCGGACTTCACCGTCAAGCGCCTGATCGACGGTCTGCCGTCCGATCAGGAAATCTTCTGGCGCGCCACGGCGACCGACCTTGCCGACGTCAACGGCGTGTCCGATCCGATCGTCGGCCATTTCCGCACGGCTCCCGGCTCGCGCCGTTCGGTCAAGTTCGCCTGGTCGGGCGACACCGTCGGCCAGGGGTGGGGCATCGACGAGGACCGCGGCGGCATGAAGGCCTATGGCACCATGGCGAAGCATCAGCCGGACTTCTTCCTGCATTCGGGCGACACCATCTACGCCGACGGACCGCTGAAGGAGACCGTCGATCTGCCCGACGGCACCGTCTGGAAGAACCTCGTCATTCCCGAAAAGACCAAGGTCGCCGAGACGCTGGACGAATATCGCGGTCAGTGGAAATACAACATGCTCGACAGGAATGTGCGCGAGCTCTACGCCAATGTGCCGACCTTCTATCAGTGGGACGACCACGAGGTCGTCAACAACTGGTCGGCTTCGAAGGATCTTTCGGCCGACGATCGCTACAGCGAGAAGAACATCCACATTCTGGCCGCCCGGGCCGCCCGCGCATTCCACGAGATGACGCCGATCCGCTACGTGCCGGAAGAGCCGGGCCGGATCTATCGGAAGATCTCTTACGGGCCGATGCTCGATATCTTCTTCCTCGATCTCAGAAGCTACCGCGGCCCGAACGGCGACAACCTCCAGACGGAAATGTCCGAGGGCGCGCAGATGATGGGCTCCGCGCAGATCGCCTGGCTTAAGCGGGCCTTGGCCGATTCCGATGCGACTTGGAAGGTGATTGCCTCCGACATGCCGATCGGCCTCCTCGTGCCGGATGGCGATAAGTGGGAAGCGGTCGCCAACGGTGACAACGGCGTGCCGAAGGGTCGCGAGATCGAATTCGCCGAGGTCTTGCGTTTCATCAAATCGGCCAAGATCACCAACACGGTCTGGCTGACGGCCGACGTTCATTACACCGCGGCTCACCACTACTCGCCCGACCGGGCCGCTTTCCAGGATTTCGAGCCGTTCTGGGAGTTCGTTTCCGGCCCGATCCATGCTGGAACCTTCGGGCCCAACGATCTCGATATGACCTTCGGTCCGGAAGTCCGCTTCATGAAGGCTCCGGAAAACGGAGAGTCGAATCTGGCGCCGTCGGCAGGGCTGCAGTTCTTCGGCCTCGTCGACATCGATGGGGACACCGAACAGCTGACGGTCCGGCTGATGGATACCGACGACCGGGAGCTCTGGAAAACGACTCTCGACCCGGTTCGCAACGGCTGAGGACGGGGAGACGATAGAAGACGATAGAAACGGACCGGAGCTGGATGCTCCGGTCCGGTGTGCCACTGCAGGAGCGAGGGGAGATCCTTGCGCGGCGGGGCGAAAAGACGGCAAGCAGGAGAGACTTGCCGCTTCGCGTTTCCTGTCCGCTGCCCTCACGAGCCGCCGCGGACAGAAGGGTTTCAGTCGACGGCTTTGACGGCCGTCGCCGACATGTGCTTGCCGGCCATCATATAGCTGATGCGCACATGCTCGCCCGTCTTGACCGAAGACTTCGTGAAGTCGGCGGGAAGCAGAAACTTCTTGCCGTTTGTCAGCGTCAGCGTGTTGGCCTTCGCATCGATCGACCGGATCTTGCCCGACGCCACATGGGTCTTGGCGACCGTGGCGTGTTTCGTCGCCATTTTATGAGACGTTGCGCTCGTCGACATCGCGTCGTTCGCCGTGGAGCTGCCCGACATGGTCGGCGACGCGGCGAAAGCCGATGTGCCGATCAGCAGGCTGGTGGCGAGGGTGAGGGGAAGGGTGAGACTACGCATCTGCGCATCCTCGTCATGGCGGACGCGCGGAGAGTAAACCGCGCCGTTCCGGCGGATAGAAGCCGTCAGGTCACGTCGTGTCGCAGCCCCGTCTGGCGGGTGCTGCCGGCGTTTCCCGGCTTCGAGGTGGAAGCTATGCCGCTGCTGAAACTCGCGCAAATGAACAAGAAATAATCTTTGCGGGCCGCAAAACCTCCGCAATTGATTGAATTGCGCGCATGCGTAAGCGCGTCGCGCCCTGTCATTGCGGGTGACCTTTCGCAGATGCGAAAAATCGTGTAATGACTGGCGCGAGCCCCGATCGCTACAACCTCGATCGCTACGAATTGCGCGCCCCCTCCCGTCCGGTGGGGGCTTTTGGCGCGCCTGAACCGGATAGACCCATGAAGCTTCGCAACATTGCGATCATCGCCCACGTCGACCACGGCAAGACCACCCTCGTCGATAAGCTGCTCGCCCAGTCCGGCACCTTCCGCGACAACCAGCGCCAGGAAGAACGGGCGATGGATTCCAACGACCTCGAAAAAGAGCGCGGGATCACCATTCTCGCCAAGGCGACGTCGGTGGAGTGGAACGACACCCGCATCAACATCGTCGATACGCCCGGCCACGCCGATTTCGGCGGCGAGGTGGAGCGTATCCTCAACATGGTCGATGGCGCGGTCATCCTCGTCGATGCATCGGAAGGTCCGATGCCGCAGACCAAGTTCGTCCTCGGCAAGGCGCTGAAGGTCGGACTGAAGCCGATCGTCGCGATCAACAAGATCGACCGCCACGACGAGCGCCATCTGGAAGTGCTCGACGAGATCTTCGATCTCTTCGTCGCCCTCGACGCGACCGAAGAGCAGCTCGACTTCCCGGTTCTCTACGGCTCGGGCCGTGGCGGCTGGATGGCATCCGAGCCCGATGGCCCGCAGGATCAGGGCCTCACCCCGCTGTTCGACCTCATCCTCGATCACGTGCCGGAGCCGGACACCGCCGGCAAGGACGAGCCGTTCAAGATGATCGGCACCATCCTCGAGGCCAATCCGTTCCTCGGCCGGCTGATCACCGGGCGCATCCAGGCCGGCTCGATCAAGCCGAACCAGGCGGTCAAGGTTCTCGACCGAGAAGGCAAGCAGCTGGAATCGGGCCGCATCTCCAAGATTCTCGCCTTCCGCGGTCTCGAACGCGTGCCGCTCGACTATGCCGAAGCCGGTGACATCGTCGCCATTGCCGGGCTTTCCAAGGGCACCGTCGCCGACACCTTCTGCGACCCGCAGGTGTCCGAGCCGCTGCACGCCCAGCCGATCGATCCGCCGACGGTGACGATGTCCTTCATCGTCAACGATTCGCCGCTCGCCGGCACCGAGGGCGACAAGGTGACGAGCCGCGTCATCCGCGATCGTCTCCTCAAGGAGGCCGAGGGCAACGTCGCCCTGAAGATCGAGGAAGCCGCCGACAAGGACAGCTTCTACGTTTCGGGCCGGGGTGAGTTGCAGCTCGCCGTCCTCATCGAGACCATGCGCCGCGAGGGCTTCGAGCTCGGCATTTCGCGCCCGCGCGTCGTCATGCAGGAAGGCGAGAACGGCGAGACGCTCGAGCCGATCGAAGAGGTCGTGATCGACGTCGACGAGGAGCATGCCGGCGTCGTCGTGCAGAAGATGTCCGAGCGCAAGGCCGAGATGAAGGAGCTGCGCCCCTCCGGCGGCGATCGCCAGCGCCTCGTCTTCCATGCGCCGACCCGCGGCCTCATCGGCTATCAGTCGGAGCTTTTGACCGACACCCGTGGCACGGCGATCATGAACCGCCTGTTCCATTCCTATCAGCCCTTCAAGGGCGAGCTGGCGGGCCGCAACAACGGCGTTCTCATCTCCTCGGAAGACGGCGAGAGCGTCGCCTATGCGATGTTCAACCTGGAAGATCGCGGCCCGATGGTCATCGATGCCGGCGTCAAGGTCTATGCCGGCATGATCATCGGCATCCACACCCGCGAGAACGATCTCGAGGTCAACGTTCTGAAGGGCAAGAAGCTGACCAACATGCGCGCGTCCGGCAAGGACGAAGCAGTCAAGCTGACCCCGCCGATCCGCATGACGCTCGACCGGGCGCTGTCCTGGATCCAGGACGACGAACTCGTCGAGGTGACGCCGAAGACCATCCGTCTGCGCAAGCTCTATCTCGATCCGCATGAGAGAAAGCGCTTCGAGAAGAGCCGCAAGGCCGCCTGACCAGGCTGGTCGAGGTCGTCGAGATCTTTGACGGCGCGTGCGTCCATGACGACGTACGGCGCAATGTTTTTTTGAGTAACCCCCGGCTGGCTCGCAGGCCTGCCGGGGGTTTGCCGTTTCCATGACTGTTGCTGTACGAATGATCGTGCCAGGGACGTCATATGCGCTGTTTTGCCCGTTTGGCAGAAGCGCTATGACGTGATGATATCGCGGTTTGTAGATTGATCGCGCGTGAAGGGACGCACGAGATGGCCTACGAGAAGACTCTGCGGCTCGATGAGCAAATCTGTTTTGCTCTTTATGCCGCTACCAACGCGGTGACGCGCGCATATCGGCCCTTGCTTGCCGAGATCCAACTCACCTATCCGCAATATCTCGTCATGATGGTGCTGTGGCAGGACAGGCGGTCGACATCGCGCTCGATCGCAGAGCGGCTGCAGCTTTCGGCCAATGCCGTCAGCCCGCTGCTAGACCGCCTGGAAGACGCGGGTTTCATCAGGCGGCTCCGCGATCGCAGGGACCGCCGGGTCGTCCATATTGCCCTGACCGAGCAAGGCAGTGCGCTGGAAGCGGCGGCCAGCAAAGCGCAGCACGCCGTCCTCTGTCGAACGGGGCTCGATCCGGATGCGCATCACCGGTTGCGTGACGACCTCGCCGCTCTGGCGGTCCATATGACGGCAGAGCCGGAAGTGATCGATTGAACGCGAGGCGCACCGGGCGTTGCGGCGTCAGTTGTTCGGCCCGTCGATCCGCGAGGGCGTGATTGGGTCGGACGCTGGAAAGCTCTCGTCGAGTGCCTCGTCGAGTTCAGCTTCCTCGTGGCGCGTCCGGTCGATCTCGGCCTGGTCCTGGTGTTTCTCGTCTCTTTCGATTTCCCGCTGTTTGTCGTCGGCCATGGCACACCTCGTCGTCTCTGTGTTCGCGCCAGAGCAGCATGAGATCATGTTCGATCGCAACCGGCTCCAGCTCTTCGTCTTCGCAGGGTCTCGTCGGGAAAACCGGTTTTCAGCTTTCCCGATCATCCTCTTAACGAACGCGGAGTGCGAAGGTTTCCGGCGAACGGGCCGATGGCTTTCAGTAGCCCGCCTGCCGATCGACGACGTTCTGCAAGGTCTCGCCGCGTTCATGGGCCCCGATCTGACGGATGATGATCGGAGCCAGGGCGTCCGGATCGGAGAGCGCCGCGGCGTGCGGGGTGACGAAGACCTTCGGATGCGACCACAGGCGTGATTCGGCTGGCAGCGGCTCGACCGTGAAGACGTCGAGCGAGGCTTCCATCAGCCGCCCGTCGTCGAGGGCCGCGAGGATTGCGGCTTCGTCCTGAAGGGCGCCGCGCCCGGCATTGATCAGCACCGGACCGCCGAGCGGGGTGTCGCGCTTCAGCCGGGCGAGCAGGTCTCTTCCGATGATGCCGCGGGTGTCGTCCGTCAGCGGCAGGAGCACGACGATGATGTCGCTCACGGCGAGGAAATCGCCGAGGCCATCGGCGCCAGCATAGGTCTTCACACCTGAGACGGTCTTGACGCTCCGGCTCCAACCGGCGACGTCGAAACCCATGACGCGAAGCTTTTTCGCCGCGTCGATGCCGAGAGCGCCGAGGCCCATGATTCCGACCGTGATCTCGCGGGCGCCGGGCTGCATGCGCTCGTGCCAGATCCTCTGCGCCTGCTGCTTGCGATAGGAGCTGCCACGGCGGAAGTGATCCAGCACGCGCCAAAGGACGTATTCGCTCATCCGCTCCTTGAGGTCGTCGGCGACGATCCGCGCGATCGGAACGTCGGGCAGCTGGCGATCGGCGAGGATGTGGTCGACACCGGCGCCGATGGAGAAGATCGCCTTGAGATGGGGCAGGGTGGCCAGCAGCCCCGGCGGCTGTTTCCAGACGACGGCGTAGTCGATCGCCTCGTCGCCGGCATCGGCCGGATCGAGGACGATCCGCCGCTCGGGCGCGGCGTCATGCAGGGCCTGCCACCAGCGCGAGGGATCGAATCCGGTGACGGAGAGGAGAATGGTCATGCGTTGTCTTCACTGTCGAACAATGTGCCCTGAAGGGCCTTGGCACGGGCGCGTCCCTTGCGGGCGAACCAATGGGTGCAGGTGATGAGATAGCCGTTCTGGACGCGGCCATCGTCGACCGCGGCGATCAGCTCGTCGACCGGGGCGAGGATCGGCCGAATGTCCTCGTCTTCCTCGTCCTTGCCGGCGCTCTGTCCGAGCTGTCCGGCATCGACGATGGCGAGGAAGATGTGGGCGTGTTCGTCGGAAAGGCCCGGAGAGGGCAGCATCGCGAAGCAGCGCTCGATGGCGAGGGCCGGAAGGCCGGTCTCTTCCTCCAGTTCCCGGGCTGCGGCCTCGGCGATGTTCTCGCCCGGATCGACCATGCCGGCGGGAAGCTCCACCGCCGCGGCGTTCGCCGTGTCGAGGGCCGCTGCCAGCCGGAACTGCCGGATCACGACGATGGCGTCGCGCGCGGGATCATAGGGAACGATCACGGCGACGGGACCGGTGGCGAGATATTCGCGCTCCATCGGCCCGATGCGGCCGCTGCCATCGAGGGATTCATGCTCGATCGTCAGCTTCCTGAGATCGCGGAAGCCTTGATGGATCAGGCTGTCCTGAACGATCTCGAAGCCGAGCGGCTGATCGTGCAGCTGGTCGCGGTAATGTCCGCTCATTCGGAAACCACTCCTGTCGGTGCGGCCGAAATGTCGAAGGCCGCCGCCATCAGTGCCTTGGTGTAGTCGGTCTGCGGCCGATCGAAGATGTCCTCGGCAGGCCCCCGCTCGACCACCTGACCGTTTCGCATGACGATCACCTCGTTGGCCAGAGCCCGCACGACCTTGAGATCGTGGGAAATGAACAGATAGGCGAGGTCGTGGCGCTTCTGGAGGTCGCGCAGGAGGTCGACGACCTGCGCCTGAACGCTCATGTCGAGCGCCGAGGTGGGCTCGTCCAGCATGACGAAGCGCGGATTGAGCACCATGGCCCGGGCGATGGCGACGCGCTGGCGCTGACCGCCGGAAAATTCGTGCGGAAACCGGAAGCGGGCGGCCGGATCGAGCCCGACCTCGCGCAGGACGCCGACGACCCGCTCGTCGCGCTCGGCGGCGGAAAGCCGTTTTTCGTGGATCAACAGCCCCTCGGCGATGATGTCGGCGATCGACATGCGCGGTGAGAGCGAGCCATAGGGGTCCTGAAAGACGACCTGCATCTTCTCGCGCAGTGGCCGCATCGCCTTGAAGGAACGATTGTCGATCCGCTCGCCGTCGAAGCAAATCTCGCCTCTGGAGGAGATCATCCGCGAGAGCGCCAGGCCGAGGGTGGTCTTGCCGGAACCCGATTCTCCGACGACGCCGACGGTCTGGCCGGCGCGCAGCGTCAGGTCGATGCCGTCGACGGCCTTCACGTGGCCGGTCGTTCGGCGCATCAGGCCGGTCTTGATCGGGAACCAGACCTTGATGTCCTTGGCTTCCATGACGACGGGCGAATTGGCGTTGGCGGCGGGTGGCCTGCCCTTCGGTTCGGCCGCCAAAAGGTGTTTCGTATAGTCGTGCTGGGGGGTCTCGAAGATCCGGCCGGTCGGCCCTTCCTCGACGATCTTGCCCCGATACATCACGCAGACCCGATCGGCGATGCGCCGGACGATGCCGAGATCATGGGTGATGAACAGCATCGCCATGCCGCGCTCGGCCTGCAGCGCCTTCAGGAGCTCGAGGATCTGCGCCTGGACCGTGACGTCGAGAGCGGTCGTCGGTTCGTCGGCGATCAGGAGGTCGGGATCGTTGGCGAGCGCCATGGCGATCATCACGCGCTGGCGCTGGCCGCCCGAAAGCTGGTGCGGATAGGCGCCGAGCCGCTCCTCGGCGTTGCGGATGCCGACCTTGGCCAGGAGTTCGAGGGTGCGCGCTCGGGCTGCCTTGTCGGAGAAGCCGCGATGCAGCTTCAGAACCTCGCCCACCTGCTTCTCGATGGTATGGAGCGGATTGAGGGAGGACATCGGCTCCTGGAAGATCATCGAGATGCGGTTGCCGCGCACCTTGCGCAGGTCTCGCTGGTCGTCGTCGATGAGGTTCTCGCCGTCGAAATAGACCGCGCCGCCCGGATGGCTCGCCGCCGGATAGGGCAAGAGCTTCAGGATCGACAAGGCCGAGACCGACTTGCCCGAGCCGGATTCGCCGACGAGAGCCAGCGTCTCGCCCTTGGCGATCGAGAAGGAGACGCCGTCGACGGCGAGCGTCGTCTTGCCGCCTTGCTGAAAGGCGACGGAGAGATTTTCGACGGAGAGGAGGGGCGAGGACGACAATGCGGCAGAGGCGGCCTTATGTTTGCTCAAGAGGTTGTCATCCTTCGGCTGTTCTGCATCGAGATCATCCGGCTCACGATTTGAGCCGACAAGATCTGGCGATGCTTGTGGCGGTGATGCGCAATCATTCGAGTCCGGTCCAATCCGAGCTCTGGCCGATTTCCAGTATCGTCAACGGTTCGGGCGTCCGGATGCGTCGATCGGACGTGAGGAAGAAATGGCATTCCGCCTCCAGCGCGGTCGCGACATGGATCGAGTCGGGCGTTCGGCTCCCGAAGTCCGCACGAATCTCCGCGCTCTTTCGCAAGATTGCACGTGTGACCGGAACGACGACGACGCCGTCACTTGTGGTCAAAAACGACTCGTAGTGCGAGATCATCGATTGATCGTCATCCTTAATTGGGAAGACGAGTGCTTCAGCCAAAGTAAGTTCGCTTGTGACCACGACGCCTTGTCGCTCATGCAGATCGGCCAGCAACGACCGGACTTCGTCATCGCGGTATTCCATCAGTCGGATGACGACGTTGGTGTCCAGATAGATCGCCGGCCGCGTCATAAGTCCCATTCGTCCCGCAGCTTGCGTATGCGGGTGACGGCTTCAGCTACGCCGGTATCCTTGTGCGCCGCGATGCCCCAATAGCGCAGATATTTGGGCAAGGCTTCGGCCGGCTCGGCATCGACGGGTTCCTCGACGAGCGTCACCGTGACGAGCGCGTCCGGCTTGGTGTTCCCCCTCAAGTCGGCAGGCAGGCGGCTGGCGGGATAGTGCTCGACTGTCCGATCGATCTTGCCCATTGAACTTTCTTCCTCTCACCCGAAGCTCTTCCTCGGGTCGAAGGCGTCGCGCACCGCTTCGCCGATGAACACGAGCAAGGATAGCATCAGGGCGAGGACGAGGAAGCCGGAAAATCCGAGCCAGGGCGCCTGCAGGTTGTTCTTGCCCTGGGCGAGCAGTTCGCCGAGCGACGGCGAGCCGGGAGGCAGGCCGAGACCGAGAAAGTCGAGCGCTGTCAAGGTGGTGATCGAGCCGGACAGGATAAAGGGCAAGAAGGTCAGCGTCGCGACCATGGCGTTGGGCAGGAGGTGGCGGCGCATGATCGTCCAGTCGCCGACGCCGAGTGCCCTGGCCGCATTGACATATTCGAAGTTGCGGGCGCGCAGGAACTCGGCCCGGACCACGCCGACGAAGGCGACCCAGGAGAACAGCATCATGATTCCGAGCAGCACCCAGAAGCCCGGTGGCAGGATGGCCGCGATGATCAGCAGGAGATACAGCACCGGGATCGACGACCAGATCTCGATGAAGCGCTGGAAGAACAGATCCACCCAGCCGCCGAAATAGCCCTGAATCGCGCCGGCGCTGACGCCGATGAGCGCCGAGCCGATCGTCAGGATCAGGCCGAACAGCACCGATATTCTGAAACCATAGATCACTCGGGCGAGAACGTCGCGCACCTGATCGTCGGTGCCGAGCCAGTTCATGTTGCCGATCGTGCAACCCGGATCGTCGACGCCCTGAGGATAACCTTGGCAGCGCTCTTCTTTCGTCAGCGTCCAGAAAGGCGGCGAGGGGGCCGGCGTCGGCGGTTCGAGGTTCTTGGTGTCGTAGGAATAGCGGATTGGCGGCCAGATCATCCAGCCATGGGCGTTGATCTCTTCCTGGTTCACCGGGTCGCGATAGTCGGTCGTCGGCAGGAAACCGCCGAACACCTCTTCGGGATAGTCGACGAAGATCGGATAGTAGAACTCGCCCTTGTATTCGACGAGGATCGGCCGGTCGTTGGCGACGAATTCGGCGAACAGGGTGATCACGAAGAGGATGCCGAAGATCCACAGCGACCAGTAGCCACGCTTGTTGGCCTTGAAGTTCTGCCAGCGGCGCTGGTTGATCGGTGAGATCTTCGGCCGTTTGGTGAACTCGCTCTCCGGGGCCGACTGGGCGATGCCCGCCGTCTGCTCGCGGGCGATGTCGGCGGCGCGGTCGTCCGGCAGTTCGCCCTCGCGCTGTTCCTTCGTCCGGTCTCTCAGGGCGTCGTCCATGGTCATCGGCCTCCCGTCATGGAGGGCTCAGAGGGGCCTTGCCGCTCTGAAAGAGGGGCGCCACGCACCGGCGCGGCGTCATCCTCGGGCTCCGTCCCGAGGATCCAGTTGCGGCGTCGAAGCGAGGAGCGGTCGGTGGACAGAGAAAGGCCGGTTTCAACCGTCGGGACGCTGCCCTGGATTCTCGGGACGCGGCCCGAGAATGACGCCGTTTTGGCGTTTGCGGATCGTCCTGCGCCGCCCGAATGCCAATCGAGAAAGGCCGGGAGCGCCCAATCCGATCGGTGGCAGCGCGGGTTGCGGACGGAAAACGAAAAGCCGTCGGGACCGTGAACTCTCATCGTCACACCTCCCGCTTTTCGAAGTCGATGCGCGGATCGACCCAGGTGTACATGAGGTCCGAGATCAGCGTCGTGACGAGGCCGATCAGCGAGAAGATGTAGAGGGTGGCGAAGACCACGGGATAGTCGCGCTTGTAGATGGAATCGAAGCCGAGATAGCCGAGCCCGTCGAGGGAGAAGATCGTCTCGATCAGGAGCGAGCCGGTGAAGAAGGCGGAGATGAAGGCGCCGGGAAAGCCGGCGATGATGATCAGCATCGCATTGCGGAAGACATGGCCGTAGAGCACCTGCCGCTCGTTCAGACCCTTGGCCCGGGCGGTGGTCACATATTGCTTGCCGATCTCGTCGAGGAAGGAGTTCTTGGTCAAAAGCGTCGTCGTGGCGAAGGCCGAGAGGACGAGCGCCGTGAGCGGCAGGGTGAGGTGCCAGAAATAGTCCGGGATCGTGCGCGTGACGCAGGCGGCCGGCGCGAAGTTGTCCGACCAGGGCGCGCACCAGGCGCCGCTGATGCCGTCGGACAGGAGGCCGCGCAGCGGGAACCAGTCGAGGAACGAGCCGCCGGCAAACAGCACCATCAAAAGGATGGCGAAGATGAAGCCGGGGATCGCATAGGCGACGATGACGATGCCCGAGGTCCAGACATCGAAGGTCGAGCCGTCCTTCAGCGCCTTGCGGATGCCGAGCGGGATCGAGATGGCGTAGGAGATCAGCGTGATCCACAGGCCGAGCGAGATCGACACCGGCATCTTTTCGAGGATCAGATCCCAGACGCTGATCGAGCGGAAATAGCTCTCGCCGAAGTCGAAGCGGGCATAGTTCCAGATCATCAGGCCGAAGCGTTCGAGCGGCGGCTTGTCGAAGCCGAACTGTTTTTCGAGCTTCTTGATGAATTCCGGATCGAGGCCTTGAGCGCCGCGATAGCCGGAATCCTCGGCGCCGGACGAAGAGCCGAAATCCGAGCTCGTCCCGGAGACGCGGTCGGCGGCACCGCCGGCTTCGCCGCGCAGGCCGGCGACGACCTGTTCGACCGGGCCGCCGGGCGCAAACTGCACGACGAGGAAGGAGATGGCCATGATCCCGAGGATCGTCGGGATCATCAGGAGCAGCCGGCGGATGATGTAGGCGCCCATATGGGGTTTTGCGTCTCCGGTTGGCGTCGTTCGGCCCTTCGAGGGCCGCGACGCAAAATTCGCCAGTCTTTGCCGTTGTTAACCAAAAGCGCGGCGGGGCGCAAAAGGGCTTTCGTCAGGGCGGCCACGACTTGCGGCGGCCGTCTGCGGCACACCCTTTCGAGAGAGCCTTGCTCAGGCCTTGCCGATCGCTTTCGCCTTGGCCTCTTCGAACCACCACAGCCGTTCGACCGGCCAGCCATAGTCGGGTTTTGGCTCCTTGAAGCCGAACATGTTCCAATAGGCGGCGCGGCGAACGTCGGTGTTGATGTTGGGCAGCCAGTCGAGCCGCCAGCGCAGAACCCGATCGAGAGCGCGCATCGCCGTGACAAGGTCAGCACGGCTCTGTGCCGCGCCAGCCTTGTCGATCAGTGTATCGACGGCTTCGCTGGCCATGCCCGGAAAGTTGTAGCTTCCCGGCCTGTCCCTGGAGTTCGAGCCGAAGAACAAGGCCAGGCTCTCCTTCGTCGGCGTCGCGCCGAGCGAGAAGGCGGCGAGGATCATGTCGTAGTCGAAGCGGTTGACCCGTTCCTGATATTGCGCCGCGTCGACGAGGCGGATGGAGGCGTTAAGGCCGATCTTGCGCAAGGTATCGAAGAACCGCGAATAGACACGGACCTGCTCCTGGCCGGTGGTCAGGTACTCGATCCTGAAGACCTCGCCGTCGGCATTGGTCATTTTGCCGCCGCTCTGCTTCCAGCCGGCCTCGCCGAAGAGGCGGGTCGCCTCGCGCAGGATCTTGCGGTCGAGACCCGACGCATCGCTCACGGGCTGGGTCCAGACCTCGCCGAACACCTGGTCGGGAATGGCGCCTTTCAGGGGCTTAAGAAGCTGAAGTTCCGCATCCGATGGCGCTCCGGTCGCAACGAATTCCGACCCCTGGAACGGCGAATTGGAATGGATGCGCAATCCGAACAGGAGATTGGCGTTCGCCCATTCGAAATCGAAGCACATGTTGATGGCATGGCGAACCCGGCTGTCGGTGAATTGCTCACGCCGCTGGTTGAGCGCCCAGCACTGGAAGCTCGGTAGCTTCTCGTCCGGGAATTCGTGCTTGACCACGGCGCCGCGCTGGACCGCCGGAAAGTCGTATTCGGTCGCCCAGTCCTTGGTGGTGAACTCCTCGCGAAAGGTGATCAGGCCCTTCTTGAAGGCTTCCAGCGCCGGCTGGCGATCGCGGAAGAAGTCGATCCTGAGCGTCTGGAAATGGTCGAGGCCCCGATTGAAGGGCATGTCTTTCGCCCAGTAGTCCTCGCGCTTTTCGTATTCGATGAAGCGGCCGTAGTCGAAGCGGCCGATGCGGAACCCGCCGCTGCCCGGGATCACCTCGTTGCTGACGTCGGTGAGTTTCCTGTCGCCGAAAAAGGCTTTTGGAAGGATCGGCATGCCGAGCGCCGAGAGCGCGTCCTGATAGCTTTGCCGCTCGGAGAATGTCAGGCGCACGGTCGCCGGATCGACGGTGACGATTTCGTCGAGTTCGCGAAGCGTCACCTGCAGGCTTGGATGCCCGTCGGCCTTGATCGCCTCATAGGTGAAGGCGACGTCCTCGGCCGTCACCGGCGCGCCGGTCGAAAACCGCGCCTCCGGCCGAAGCCGGAAAGTGAAGCTGCGCTTGTCGCTGGACACGGTGACGGTTTCGGCGAGCGCACAGTAGATCGAGTCGGGCTCGTCGAGAGACGACGTCACCAGCGCATCGTAGAGGCTCTCGATCCGGGGCGGGGCGTTGCCGCGCAGGACGAAGGTGTTCAGCGTGTCGAAGGTGAACGGGGATTGATTCAGCATCCAGGACGAGACGGCCATGTTGAATTGGCCACCGGCCGGTGCCTGCGGGCTTGCATAGTCGAAATGGCTGTAATCCGTGGGGTATTTCAGGTCACCGAAGGCCGACAGGCCATGCAGCGGCGTTTCGGTGGCAACCGTGGCGAAGCCTCGACGGGGCAGGGCGGCGGCCGCAACCGCCCCGAGCGTCAGCTGGCCGAAACCGCGACGGGTGAAGCGGAACGTCGTCCCCATCAGTTCGCCGCGTCCTTCTGCGGGGTGGTCTCGGCAGACTTCACCCACCAGGCGAAGGGGTCGATGGTCGAGTAGCCCGGGCGCTTGCCGCTCATGCCGAACTTGTCCCAATAGGCCAGCCACATTTCCGGCTTGTACCATTGCGGGACGACGTAATACTCCCACAGCATCACCCGATCGAGCGCCCGCGTCGCGGCGACGAGATCGTCGCGGTCTTTGGCGTAGACGATGTCGTTGATCAGCGCGTCGATCGCCGGGTTCTTGATGCCGGCATAGTTGCGGCTGCCGGGCGAATCGGCTGCCCCACTCGACCAGAAGTCCCGCTGTTCGTTGCCGGGCGACATCGACTGCGGATAGTATTTCATGCCGACCAACTCGAAGTCGAAATTCGTCAGCCGCTCGATATACTGGTTCGTGTCGACGATCCGGATGGTCGCATCGATGCCGAGGCGTTTCAGACTGTCGGCATAGGGCTGGAGCGTGCGGGCGTCGGTGGGATCGTTGCCGAGCATCTCGATCGAGAACTGCCGGCCGGACTTGGCGTCGACGAGCTTCGTGCCCTTCAGTTCGTAGCCTGCCTGCTTGAACAGATCGAGCGCCTTTCTCAGATTGTCGCGGACCGAACGGTTGTCGGTATAGACCGGCAGCTTGAATTCCTGGGTGAAGACCTCCGGCGGGATCTCATTCTTCAGCGGCTCGAGGAACTTCAGCTCCCGCTCGCTCGGCAGGCCGCGCGAGGCAAGCTCGCTGTTGTCGAAATAGCTCGACATGCGCTCGTAAAGGCCGAAGAACAGCGACTTGTTCATGTCCTCGAAATTGTAGGCCAGCGTCAGCGCCTCGCGCACCCGGCGGTCCTGGAATTTCGGCAACCGGTTGTTGAGGACATAGGCCTGCATCGACTCGACCTGATGGTCGGGGATCGTCGCCTTCTTGACTTCGCCCTTCTCGAAGGCGGGGAAGTTGTATTCCTGCGCCCAGCGGCGCGAGCTGTTCTCGATCCGGTAGTCGTCGAGGCCGCCTTTCTTGAAGGCCTCCCAGGCGGCATTGGTGTCGCGCAGATAGGTGTAGTCGATTCTGTCGTAGTTGTAGCGGCCCTTGTGAGGCGCGATGTCGGCGGCCCAATAGTCCTTCACCCGGTCCCATTCGATCGACTGGCCGGTGACGAATTTGCCGATCTCGTAGGGGCCGGAGCCGAGCGGCGGCTCCATGGTCGGCTGCGAGATGTCCCGCTTCTTGCCGTCGGGGCCCGTGCCTTCCCACCAGTGCTTCGGCAGGACTGTGAGATCGCCCATGATGTGCGGCAATTCGCGGTTGCCGGTCTGGTCGAAGGTGAAGGTCACCTCGCGCTCGCCGGTCTTCTCGGCCTTGACCACGTTCTTGTAGTAGGTCGCCCACTGCGGATGCAGGGATTTCAGCGTCTTGAAGCTCCAGATCACGTCCTCGACAGTGATCGGCTCGCCGTCGTGGAAGCGCGCATTCGGGTTGAGCCGGAAAGTGACGAAGGAGTCGTCTTCGGGAAAGCGCACGGCCTCCGCGATCATCGCGTAGGTCACCGACGGCTCGTCCGTCGATTGCTCCATCAGCGTGTCGTAGAGGAGGCCGCCGCCGAAATTGGCGAGCCCCGCCGCCGGCGTGCCGCGCACGACGAAGGGGTTGAAGCTGTCATAGGAGCCGATCGCGACCTGATCCAGCGTGCCGCCCTTCGGCGCATCCGGGTTGACGTAGTCATAGTGCTTGAAATCCGGCGGGTATTTCGACGGCTCGGCCAGTGTCATCGAGGTCTGCCATTCGCCGGCGGTCGAAAGATCGGCAGAACCTGTCTTGGCCGCAGCCTGGCTCGCTGCCGTCTGATCGCTTGCCGCGCCGCTCTTTGCGGGGGCCGGCGAAACCGCGCCCGGCGAAGAGGTTTCCGCTTCCGCAGGGGCCGTCGTCTCGACGCTGGCGCCGGCCCCTTTCTCCTGAGCATGCACCTGCGAAAAGGACAACGCGATGGACAGGCAGGAGGTCGCGAGGAGCTGGGCGGCGCGTGTCGGGATCGGCAAGGGCAAGTCTCCGTAGGGGCATTCCGTTTGTCGAACAGCGGTTTGACCACAGCTTTATGGCGGTCTTCGGGAGGCCTTGCCAAGTCAGAAGGCCTTCTTTTCGCTGGTGGTGCGGATCACGTTCCCGCGTTGCACGTCCCGCGCCCTTGCTCGCCGCGCAAACGAAAAGCCCCGGCGAGGGGCCGGGGCTTTTCGATCATGCCTGACGACGGGCGTTGGAACTACTGGCCCTTCCTGGCTCCGTCCTCGTCGAAGCTCGCGAGATAGGCGATGACGTTGTCGATATCCGCCTCGTTCTTCAGGCCCGGGAAGGACATTTTCGTGCCCGGCGCCACGGCCCTCGGGTCGGCGAGCCAGGCCTTCAGCTCCTCGACGGTCCAGGTCGGATGCTCTTCGGCATAGGACTTGAGCGCCGAGGAGAAGCTGTAGCCATCCACCGCGGCGATCTTCTCGCCCAGGATGCCGTTCAGCTCCGGCCCGATCTTGTTCTTGGCGCCTTCGCCGACCGCATGGCAGGCCTTGCACTTGTTGAAGACCTTCTCGCCGGCAGCCGGATCGCCGGCGAGGGCGGTCTGGGTCGGCTCGCTTGCTTCCGGAGCTGCGGCCGGGGCGGCCGCGCTGTCTTCGCCTGTGGGCTGGGCTTCGCCTGCGCCTGCGCCTGCCTCGCCGGAAGCCTGTTCACCGCCGGCGGCCTGATCGTCCCCGCCAGCAGCCGCGGCGGGAGGAGCCGGCTGTTCGCCCTGCACACCATCCTCGGCCATCTGTGCCTGGGTCGTCGCGTCGCTGCTTTCGGTCGGCGCTGATTCCGGTGCGGCACCGGTTTCGGGCGGCATCTGCGCCTCTTCGCCGCCTTCGCCCATCTTGGTCGTCGTCGCCGGGTTCGTCACTTCGGCGGTTTCTGCCGAGGCCGCTTCGCCCTCGGCGGGAGCCTCGGGCAGCGGCGCGGGATTGTCGGAAAGCGTGTGCAGATAGGCAATGAGATCGGCGCGATCTTCGGGGCTCTTCAGCCCGGCAAAGCCCATCGCCGTGCCACTCACATAGCCCTTCGGGTTCTTCAGGAAGCCGTAGAGGTGCTCGTAGTCCCACTTGACGGAGCCGCCCTCGGAGAACTCCTTCATGCCGGCAGAATAGTTGAAGTCGGAGACCGAGGCGATGGGCCGCATGACCACGTCCCACAGATGCGGGCCGACCTTGTTGGGGCCGCCCTTCTCGCCGGAGTGGCAGGCGCTGCACTTCTTGAAGACGTTGGCGCCGCTCTCGGCGCTGGCCGTCTGGAGAAGGGCCGCGATCGGGGGATCTTCCTCTGCGACCTCGTTGCCGGCGGCTTCGCCTTCGCCAGGTTCTGCGGCGACGATTTCGTAGCCTGGTTGCTCGGGGGCTTCGGAGTGAAACAGACCCTCTGCGAGGAGACTGCCGCCGAACAGCACGAAAATGGTGCCGAGAACGGCACCGAAGATCTTGTTGGCCTCAAACGAATCCATTGTCGGGACCGACCCTCCCCATCAATTGCCACAACCCTACCGTTCCCGGCAGACCCCCAAGTAGACGCGCCGGACCCTAGGTGTTTTGCCGATTCATGGCAACATCTGTAGAAGGCCGGGCGACGGGGCTTTTTGTCACTTTCTAAAATGTGGCTCAAGGTCTGAAGAAACACATTGCAGTTGATCGAAAGTCTTATGTCGACACTCGTTCTCATCCCCGCCCGTCTCGGTTCGACGCGGCTGCCCAGGAAAGCTCTCGCCGACATCGCCGGTAAACCCATGGTCGTGCATGTTGCCGAAAGGGCAGCGGCGGCGGCCGTCGGACGTGTCGTCGTCGCAACCGATGCCGAGGAAATCCGCCAGGCCGTCGAGGCCGCGGGCTTTGAGGGCGTGATGACCTCGGTCGATCACCAGTCGGGCTCGGACCGCATCTTCGAGGCCTTACGCAAGGTCGATCCGGGCGGCGAGGCGGAAACGATCATCAACGTCCAGGGCGATCTGCCGACGATCGAGCCGGCGCTGATCCGCCGCGCGCTGTCGCCCTTCGATGATCCGCGCTGCGACATCGCGACGCTCGCCGCCGAAATCGCCGATGACCACGAGCGCACGAACTCCGACGTCGTCAAGCTGGTCGGCTCGCCGATCGGCCATGAGCGGCTTCACGCGCTTTATTTCACCCGGGCGACGGCGCCCTGGGGGCCGGGGCCGCACTATCATCACATCGGGCTTTATGCGTATCGCCGCGCGAGCCTTGAGCGTTTCGTCTCGCTGGCCCCGTCGACGCTCGAAAAGCGCGAGAAGCTCGAGCAGCTGCGGGCCTTGGAAAACGGGATGCGAATCGACGCCGAAATCGTCGATACCGTGCCGCTTGGCGTCGATGGGCCGGACGATCTTGCCCGGGCCCGCGAAATCCTGGGAGCATGACGATGGCAGACGACCGCCCGATGATCGCCTTTCAGGGCGAACCCGGCGCGAATTCCGACATGGCGGTGAGAGACGTCTTCGGTGACGCCTATGAGGCGCTGCCTTGTCCGTCCTTCGACGACGCCTTCGCCGCGCTCAAGGCGAGGACGGTCGAGCACGAGGGCCGCGAGCGCCGGGTCGAGCGGGCGATGATCCCGATCGAGAATACCCTGGCCGGCCGCGTCGCCGACATCCACCTGCTGATGCCCGATTCCGGGCTGTCGATCGTCGGCGAACACTTCATGCCGATCCATTTTCAGCTGATGACGCTGCCCGGCGTCAAGCGGACGGAAATCCGCAGCGTGTCGAGCCACATCCATGCGCTCGGGCAGTGCCGCAAATATCTGCGCTCGAACGGCTGGAAGCCACAGGTCGCAGGCGACACGGCGGGGGCGGCACGAGAGGTGTCCGAGGCCGGTGATCGCAGCCGAGCGGCTCTCGCCCCTAGGCTCGCGGCCGAATATTACGGCCTGTCGATTCTGGAGGAGGACGTCGAGGACGCCTCCAACAACGTCACCCGCTTCGTCATCCTGGCCGATCCCGGCCAGCAGCCCTTCGCCGACGCTGACGAGCAGCGGCTCAGCCTCTGGGCGGCGCGCGATCCCGAACCCAGCGACGACGGGCGGCAGATGATCAGCCGCGACGTGGTGACCACCTTCGTTTTTCGCGTGAGGAACATTCCGGCCGCGCTCTACAAGGCGCTCGGCGGCTTTGCCACCAACGGCATCAACATGACCAAGCTGGAGAGCTACCAGCTCGGCGGAAGCTTTTCGGCGACGCTGTTTTATGCCGACGTCGAGGGGCACCCGCATGATCCGGCGCTCGGGCGAGCACTGGAGGAGTTGCGGTTCTTCTCGGCCGAATACCGCACTCTCGGCGTCTACCGCGCGGCGGAGAACCGTCAGGCGCTGCTGTTGCCGGGGGAGTGAGAGGCCCGCGATCCGATGGCGTGCCGGCAGAAGCCGCCTTGCCCTTCGAGGCTGCGCTTCGCGCCGCACCTCAGGATGAGGCGGCTTCCGCTCCACCACCTCGGCGCTCGGCTCTTTTCACGAACGTCAGGATCCTTTCCGGCAGGCCGGCGGTCTCCAGAAACGGCGCGTGGCCCTGACCGGCGACTTCGATCGTCTCCATACCCTGATGGCGGTCTGCCATTTGCGCGACGGTGTCGCGGCTGAACAGCGACGAGTTCTCGCCGCGAATGACCAGGAGCGGGATGGCCTGCATCAGATCGAAGGCGTCCCAGAGTTCGGGCAGGGCGGTGTCGAGGTCCATGATCCGCAGTGGATCAAGCAGCTTGCGGTCATAGTCGCCGACGATCTTTCCCTCGCGCTCGGTGAAACCGGCGCGGGCCATGCGGGCGAAATCGTCGTGTGAGAGGGCGGGAAAGCTCGCGGCGTTCGCCGTGGCGACGGCGGCGATGGCCGCATCCCAGTCCGCATGGGATTCCACCACGCCGACGGTGTCCCGGATGTGCCTCAGACCCTCCGTCTCGATGCGCGGGCCGGCGTCGTTGAGCACGGCGCCGGCAAGGCAGGCGGGATGCATGGCCGCGAGGGCATGAATGATGAGGGCGCCGCGCGAGGTGCCGACGAAGACGGCGCGGGCGATGCCAAGATGGGCTAGGCCGGCGATCGTGTCTGCGGCTTCGGCGGGCACCGTGTAGGTTTCGGCCGTTCCGGCCTGTTGCGACAGGCCGCGCCCGCGATAGTCGAAGGCGACGATCATCCGCTCGGGGTCGCGCTGGCGCACCGCGTAGGCGAATGCCGCAAAGTCGCGGGAATTGCGGGTCAGACCCGGCAGGCAGACGATCGGCAGCAGCGCGTCGTCGGCTGCGCTAGCCGCCCTTGCGCCCCACAGGCGTCCTGCGAGGCGCAGCCCGTCATGCTCGAAAGTGAAGGTCGTCGAATCGTCGCGCGTCATCGTCGTCACTCCGCGTGCCGGTGCAAGGGGCGAAGCCCTTCTGGCACGAGCTAAGGCGGAGCAGGCGGATTTCGAGGCGCGCCGCGTCTCAGCCGCGACGCCCCCTGACGAGGTCGCTCTCGATCGAGAACGGCGCTCCGAGGCGGATCTTGTAGACCTCGTAGTTCTCCATGACCCGCTGCACGTAGTTGCGCGTCTCCGTGTAGGGGATGCGCTCGACCCAATCGACCACCTGATCGAGCGACATGCCCCGCGGATCTCCGAAGCGCTCGATCCATTCGCGGGCGCGGCGCGGGCCGGCATTGTAGGCGGCGAAGGTGAGGACGTAGGAGCCGTCGAAATTGTCGATCTGATCGCCGAGATACTGGGCGCCGAGCGTTGCGTTGTAGCCCGGATCGGAGGTCAGCCGCGACGGCGAATAGGACACGCCCACCTTGCGCGCCATGCTCTTCGCCGTCCCCGGCATCAGCTGCAACAGGCCAAGAGCGCCCACCGGCGAGCGGGCCTTGGGATTGAAGGCGCTTTCCTGCCGGGCGATCGCATAGGCGAGCGCCTTGCCGGCGGCGGAGATGTTGGCGCTGGCCGGAATGACGCCGATCGGGAAGGCGAGCGCCGGCGCGTCGATGCCGCGCCAATAGGCGATCTTGCCGATCGACAGGACGAGGTGATGGTCGCCGCGCCGCTCGGCCATGACCGACAGAAGGGCGAGCTCGCCGGGGCTGTCGATCTCGCGCGCGAGATCGCGGTAGAGGATGTCGGCGCGCCAGTCGGAGCCGATCTGCTCCAGCCGCTGGATCGCCCTGACGGCCGGGCGGGCGAAGAAGCGGCTGCGCTCGGCCGAGGTCGGATTTGGAAACTCGATCGCGCCGGGGCTGTGGCCGAGCTTCGCGGCGGCGAGCTGGCCGTAGAACGTCGCGGCATAATGAGCGGCGCGCTGGTAGTAGCCGCGGGCGTTGCTCGAACGGCCGGCCTCGGCGGCGCGGCCCAGCCAGTAGTAGCCACGCGAGATCGACAGTGGCTTGTTCGACATGTTGACGATGCGCGCGAAATGTCGCGAGGCCGTCGAGGCATCGCCGAGAAAGCGCAGGGCGATCCAGCCGGCGTGGAATTCGGCTTCCACCGCCTCGGCGGAATCCAGCGCCGAGTGGCCGGCCGCGATGCGATAGGCCTGTTTGGCCTTCCCCAGATCGAGGAGATCGCGGGCGACGATGCGCCGCTCGTTCCACCAGGCGTCGGGGTCGATCAGCACCGCGGGGTCGCGGGGGGCGTTGGCCAGGACCTCGGCGGCCTTGTCGACCTTGCCGGCCTTTCGGTCGTATTCGACGACGGCGAGGAGATAGCCGGGGTCGGAACGCTGCGAGCGGGGAACGGCTGACAGGAGCCGCCCGGCATTGGCCTGATTGCGGATCACCGCGGCGCGTGCGGCATAAAGCTCGCTCGCGCCGGCGAGCTTGGCGACGCGGCCGGCATCGGTCACCCTCTCGCGATAGAGCAGCATGTCCATGCGCGCCTTGTGATCGCTCGGGCCGATCAGCGTGCCGAATGTCGACAGCATCTGGCGTTCGGTCGCAGCATCCATGACCTCGCTGCGCCAGGTCTTATCGATCAGCGCCTTGGCGCGGCCGACATTGCCGACGCCCAGAAGGGCCTTGGCGAGCGCCATCGCGCCTTCCGGGCTCTCCGGGGCGGTGTTGGCGAAGGCGGCGAGAACTTCCTGCGGCGGGCGGTTTTCGCGCCAGATCGCCTTTTCCGAATTGACACGCAGGGCCGACATGCCGGGCCAGCCGGCGAGCGTGCGGGCGGCGTTGGCGATGTCGACTGCCGGCACGTCCTTGCCGCCGGAGCGGGCAACCGCCCAGGTCAGGATGTCACGGTCGAGGGAGCCGGGCGTCATTCCCTCACGGATCTGGCGGGCCCGCATGGGGTTGCCGTCGGAGAGGGCCTGCAGCCCGTCCTTGAGAGCGCCATTGATCGGCTGCACCGGGCTGATGCTTCGCGGCATCGCCGCGATCGAGGCGGTGAAGGCGGTCGAGGCCGGCGCAACTTCGGCCGGCGGGCGCCGGGGGATCGGCACCGAGGCGGGCATCTGTGTTGGGACAGGGGCGCCGAATCTCGAGGCGTCGAGCGACATGCCGGTGCTGATCGCGCCCGGACGGGCGGTCGGCGTCGGCCCGACTTGTGGCAGGAAGTCGGTCTGCGCGAGCGACGGCACCGGGACAAGCGTCGACGCGAGCAGGGCCATCAGGAATTTCGCGGCGCGCGTTTGGCTTTGCATGGACATCCTCGTCGGGCGTCGAACACTGGGGCGTGGCGCCGGGCAATCCGGTTCCGCCATGGTTTTCAAATCTCTCACAACTGCCGTTAAGGTCGTGTTACCGCGCCTGATTTCCGGCCTGGCCGCGACGGTGACGTCACCGCTTGTTTCCCCCGTCGCGCTTCAATATGTTCGCCTCTCCAACGAAGGGTCGGCAACGGTTCACGCCCGGCGGGGGAGGCTGTCAGCTGACGCTCGCGAGGCGCGACTGCCGGTTCGCCGATCCGCGGCGGCCGGCGGTGGCTTTCTCGAAGACAAGAAGAAACTCCACGGCTTTGTCCGGGATGGGGAAACATACGATGTTCAATGGCTCGATTCCGGCGCTGGTGACGCCTTTTGCCGAGGACGGCGGCTTTGCCGAAGACGTCTTTGCCGACTTCGTCGAATGGCAGATATCGGAAGGCTCGAGCGGGCTGGTCCCGGTCGGCACCACGGGGGAAAGCCCCACCCTCAGTCATGACGAACACAAGCGCGTCGTCGACGCTTGCGTCAAGGTCGCGGCGAGTCGCGTTCCCGTGATCGCGGGGGCGGGCTCGAACAACACCGACGAAGCGATCGATCTCGCCAGATTCGCCGAAAAGGCAGGAGCTGACGGTCTTCTGGTGGTGACGCCCTACTACAACAAGCCGAACCAGCGCGGCCTTTACGCCCATTACGCGGCGATCGCCAAGGCGGTGTCGCTGCCGATCCTGATCTACAACATCCCGGGCCGCTCGATCATCGACATGACACCAGAGACGATGGGCCGGCTGGCATCGGACTTCTCCAACATCGTCGGCGTGAAGGACGCGACGGCGAAGGTCGATCGCGTCTCGGAACAGCGGGCGACCTGCGGCACCGATTTCGTGCAGCTTTCGGGCGAGGATGCGACCGCGCTCGGCTTCAACGCCCATGGCGGGCACGGCTGCATCTCGGTGACGGCGAATGTCGCGCCGCGGCTTTGCGCCGAAATGCAGGCGGCTTGCGCGCGCGGCGACTATGCGGGCGCCGTCGAGGTGCAGGATCGCCTGATGCCGCTGCACAAGGCGCTGTTCATCGAACCGAGCCCGACCGGCGTGAAGTATGCCCTGGAAAAGCTCGGCAAGGTGGCCAATTCGGTCCGTCTGCCGCTGGTTTCGGTGGAAGCCTCCACCGGCGAGGCGATCGATCGCGCATTACGCCACGCCGGCCTTTTGAACTGACAGCCTTACACCGGCGCTTCGCATCCCAGTCGAGCAGCGCGCGCAAGTCCGGCGATGCGCCCCGCAGGCGGCATTCCCTGGCAGCCTGCGCCGGCCGGCACCAAATGTCGGGTCGGCATGAGCCGCCCAAGTAACAAGGATATGCGCTTTCCGGCGCATGAAACTGACCATGGCCAAGAAAAAACAAGCCGATTCGAACATCGCGGCCGAAAATCGCAAGGCGCGGTTCAATTACGAGATCGTCGATACGCTGGAAGCCGGGCTGGTCTTGACGGGCACCGAGGTGAAGTCGTTGCGCGAGGGCAAAGCCTCCATCGCCGAAGCCTACGCCACCGAAGAGCAGGGCGAGCTCTGGCTGATCAATTCCAACCTGCCGGAATATCTCCAGGCCAACCGCTTCAACCACAACCCCAAGCGTCGGCGGAAGCTGTTGGTCCACCGCACCCAGCTCAACAAGCTGGCCGGCGCCGTTCAGCGCGACGGCATGACGCTGGTGCCGCTCAAGATCTATTTCGACGATCGCGGCATGGCCAAGATGGAACTCGCCGTCGCCAAGGGCAAGAACGCCCCCGACAAGCGCCAGACCATCAAGGAGCGCGACTGGAACCGCCAGAAGCAGCGGATCCTGAAGGAGGGCTGACGGCCCGGTGCAAGGGCGGAAAAGATGCGGTTTCGCCACTTGCCCTCGTCGCCTCGTCCTTCACGACGACTGCGCCGTCCCGGCCAGTCGCTGCCTTCCGCATCAGCGGGCCCTGTGAAACGCGCCTTTGAACATGCCAGTCATCGGAATCATTTCGGATACGCATGGAATGCTCCGGCCTGAGGCGCTCTCGAGGCTCCAGGGCGTCGGGCATATCATCCATGGCGGCGATATCGGCGCGGCGGACATCGTCGCGCGCCTCGAGAAGATTGCGCCTGTCACCGCAATTCGCGGCAATGTCGATGTCGCAGACTGGGCGCAGACCTTTCCCGAAACGCGATCGGTGGAGCTTTTCGGCCGGCGTTTCTTCGTCATTCACGATCGCAACGATCTTTCCTTCGATCCCGCGCAAAAAGGGTATGACGTCGTCATCTCGGGCCACTCGCACCGCCCGGGCCTGCAAACGAGCGGCGGGGTTCTCTATCTCAATCCCGGCAGTGCCGGTCGAAGACGCTTCAAGCTCCCGGTCACCGTCGCCACGCTTCGCATCGAAGGCGAGGCGATGACGCCCGAGATTCACGAGATCGTGGAGTAGACGTTGGAAGATTGGCGACCGGGCCGGGGCGTCCCGACGCTGCGCTAACCCAAGAACGCGGCGGCATCCGCAAACACCGCCTCGAACATTTCCGTCGTCAGGCGTCCGGTATTGGTGTTGTAGCGCGAGCAGTGATAGCTCGAAAACAGCCGTACGCCGGCGAGATCGCTGAACCCGTTGTGGCGAAAGGGATGCGCCGCGACGCGGCCGCCGAGGGTTCGGACGGTGGAATCATGGGCGATCTTGCCGAGGGTGATGATGGCGGCGAGATTGGGCAGCTGATCGATCGTTGCCGACAGGAAGGGGCGGCAGGCGTTGATCTCGCCGCCGACCGGCTTGTTCTGCGGCGGCACGCAACGCACGGAATTGGTGATCGCCGCGCCGATCAGTTCGAGCCCGTCGTCCGTCCTCGCGTCGAACCGGCCATTGGCAAAGCCAAAGCGCGTCAGCGTGGCATAGAGGAGGTCGCCGGCATAGTCGCCCGTGAAGGGGCGGCCGGTGCGGTTGGCGCCCCTCAGGCCGGGTGCGAGGCCGACCACGAGAAGCTTTACGCTCTCAGGCCCGCCGGCTGGCAGGAAGCTCGGAACCGGGGCGTTGTGCCAGGACGGCTCCTTCTCGCGCCATTCCTCTCGGAACTCGGCAAGCCGCGGGCATAAAGGGCAGTCTCTGGAAGGCTCGGCGGCGGTTCCGGGCGGAAAGCCGGGCCGGCCGTCAGCTCGGCTCCTCGGCGACTTCGTGGCAGGCGAGGGCACGCTCCGGCTTCCGCGATCGCAGCTCAGTAGTCGTCTTCGCTCTCGGCCTCGGCCCGGCGCGACATGCGTGCTTCGCGTTCTGCCGGGTTGCGGCCGACCTCGTTGCGCAAGGTGACGATGTCGATGAAATGATCGGCCTGGCGGCGCAGATCGTCGGACACCATCGGCGGCGAGGACGTCAGCGTCGAGACGACGGAGACCTTGCGCCCCTTGCGTTGCAGCGCCTCGACCAGCGAGCGGAAGTCGCCATCGCCGGAGAACAGCACGAAGTGGTCGACGGTGTCGACGAGTTCCATGGCATCGATCGCGAGCTCGATGTCCATATTGCCCTTGATCTTGCGACGTCCGGATGGATCGGTGAATTCTTTTGCGGGCTTTGTAACGACGCGGTAGCCGTTGTAGTCGAGCCAGTCGATCAGCGGGCGGATCGAGGAATACTCATTGTCTTCGATCAGAGCGGTATAATAATAGGCGCGGATGACATAGGCTTGGCGCTGAAACCAGGTGAGCATCTTCTTGTAATCGATGTCGAAGCCAAGATTTTTCGACGTAGCGTAAAGATTGGCGCCGTCGATGAAAAGGGCGAGTTTCTCGCGCTGGTCAAACATAGGATGCAGCTTTCGTTAGAAAAACCAGATTGCGTCGATTATTGGTTGGCTCAATGGGGCGTGTTGTCTAATGGATGCCGTTTGATACCCGGCCGTAGCAGGTTTTTGTAGACGCCTGCAAGAGTTCCGCTGGCAATCGCAGCGTTCTTTGGAGGGCGGCTTCAGGAGGCGCGCAGGGGCCTCACCGATGCCCGTGCTAAGGCCCGTTTACCCGGGCAAGCCATGTCGGCTGGAGAAAAGACCGTCGATGGGGGTACTTGTGGCGCGGCGGCGAAAAGGCTATGTCCGAGCCTTCGTCACCGAATTTATCCGT
Source organism: Jiella mangrovi (assembly GCF_017815135.1). Classification (GTDB taxonomy): domain Bacteria; phylum Pseudomonadota; class Alphaproteobacteria; order Rhizobiales; family Rhizobiaceae; genus Jiella; species Jiella mangrovi. The sequence continues at coordinate 298,194 of NZ_JAGJCF010000005.1, forward strand.
TTCAGGAGACAGGCATGGCCCGCGTCACCGTAGAAGATTGCGTCGACAAAGTAGAGAACCGCTTCGAACTGGTTCTCCTTGCCAGTCACAGGGCGCGCCAGATCTCGCAGGGTCAGACCATAACGGTCGATCGCGACAACGACAAGAACCCCGTCGTCGCCCTGCGCGAGATCGCTGACGAGACGCTGTCTCCGGGCGATCTGAAGGAAGACCTGATCCACTCGCTGCAGAAGCATGTCGAGGTGGACGAGCCGGAGCCGCGGCCGAGCCAGGACCGGCGCGAGGAGAACCAGCGTCTCATCGCGGCAGCCGAATCGGAAGTTCCCGCCGCCATCCAGCCTGCCGCCGACGACGACGAGCCGGTTTCCTTCGATCGCATGTCGGAAGACGATCTCCTGGCCGGCATCGAGGGTCTGGTGCCGCCGGAAAAGACGGACGATTATTGACGCAGACCGGGCTTTTGGCCCTTCAAGCCTTTAGGTCATCGACACTATATTGAGGGGGCGCGCCCTGAGGGCGCCGCCCCCTTTTTTCGTTGAGGCCACCAGCAAGGACGTTCGCCACAAGCCCATGATGCGGCAATATGAACTGGTCGAGAAAGTCGCGGCCTACAAGCCGGAACTCGACGAAGCGCTTCTCAATCGGGCCTATGTCTATGCGATGCAGAAGCATGGCACGCAAAAGCGCGCCAGTGGCGACCCCTATTTCTCGCATCCGCTCGAAGTCGCGGCGATCCTCACCGAGATGCATCTCGACGAGGCGACCATCGCCGTCGCGCTGCTCCACGACACGATCGAGGACACCGATGCCACCCGCAAGGAGATCGACCAGCTCTTCGGGCCGAAGATCGGCCAGCTGGTCGAGGGCCTGACCAAGCTCAAGAAGCTCGATCTCGTCTCCCGTAAGGCGGCGCAAGCGGAGAATCTGCGCAAGCTTCTCCTGGCGATCGCCGACGACATCCGCGTCCTTCTGGTCAAGCTCGCCGACCGCCTGCACAACATGCGCACCCTCGGGCCGATGCTGCCGGAAAAGCGCGCCCGCATCGCCCAGGAGACGATGGACATCTATGCGCCGCTCGCCGGTCGCATGGGCATGCAGGACATGCGCGACGAGCTGGAGCAGCTGGCCTTCCGCCACATCAATCTCGACGCCTATGAGACGGTGACCGCCCGGCTGGCCGAGCTGCGCGAGCGTCACGCCGAGAAGATCGCGATCATCGAGCAGGATCTGACGGCGAAGCTGAAGGAGAACGGCATCCACGCCTCCGTCTCCGGGCGCCAGAAGACGCCCTATTCGGTGTTCTCCAAGATGCAGCGCAAGGCGCTGTCGCTGGAGCAGCTTTCGGACATTTTCGGTTTCCGGGTGATCGTCGACAGCGAGGAGGCCTGCTATCGCACGCTGGGCATCGTCCACCGTACCTGGGCGATGGTGCCGGGGCGGTTCAAGGACTACATCTCGACGCCCAAGCAGAACGACTATCGCTCGCTCCACACCACCATCGTCGGTCCCTCGCGCCAGCGCGTCGAACTGCAGATCCGAACGCGGGAAATGCACGAGGTCGCCGAATATGGCGTTGCCGCCCATTCGATCTACAAGGATGGCGCGACGTCGTCGGGCCCGGTGCACCTGTCCAAGGACTCGAACGCCTATGGCTGGCTGCGGCGGACCATCGAGCTGCTCGCCTCCGGCGACAATCCGGAAGAGTTTCTCGAACACACCAAGCTGGAGCTGTTTCAGGACCAGGTCTTCTGCTTCACCCCGAAGGGCCAGCTGATCGCTCTGCCGCGCGGGGCGACGCCGATCGATTTCGCCTATGCGGTCCATTCGGAAGTCGGCGACAATTGCGTCGGCTGCAAGATCGACGGTCGGATCATGCCGGTCGTGACCGAACTCGCCAATGGTGACGAGGTGGAGGTCATCTGCGCCAAGGGGCAGACGCCGCCGCAGGCCTGGGAGAACATCGCCGTCACCGGCAAGGCCCGGGCGGCGATCCGCCGGGCGGCGCGCACGCAGATCCGCAAGCAGTATTCCGGCATCGGCCAGCAGATCCTCGAGCGAACCTTCACGCGGGCCGGCAAGACGTTTTCCAAAGACGCGCTGAAGCCGCTGCTCGCCAAGCTCGGCCACCGGGAAATCGAGGATGCGCTGGCAGCCGTCGGGCGGGGCGAGTTGAAGCCGAGCGATGTCTTGAAGGCGGCCTTTCCGGAATATCAGGAAAGCCGGGCGACACGGGCGGCGGAAAAGGGCGAGGACGAGGGCTGGTTCAATCTTCGCACCGCAGCGGGCATGATCTTCCGCATGCCGGGTCGATCGAAATCGAAGACGCCGAAGAACGGCAAGGCCATTCCCATCCGCGGCGCCGGCGACGACATGCCGGTGCATTTCGGGCCGGACGGCGCCGTTCCCGGGGATCGGATCGTCGGGATCATCGAGCCCGGCAAGGGCATCATGATCTATCCGATCCAGTCACCGGCGCTGATGGCCTATGACGACGAGCCCGACCGCTGGATCGACGTCCGATGGGACATCGACGAGGCGCTGAGCGAGCGGTTTCCCGCCAGAATCACGCTCTCGGCCAAGAACGAGCCGGGTTCGCTCGCCGAAATCGCCGAGACGATCGCCATCAACGATGCCAATATCCAGAACCTCTCGATGGTCTCCACCGCGCCGGATTTCACCAAGATGGTCATCGAGCTCGAGGTCTGGGACATTCAGCATCTGAACCAGACCCTCCGGCAGCTTCGGGGCAAGGCCTGTGTCGCCGACGTCTCTCGCGTCAACGGGTAAAGCCGCGCTTGCGGCCGCCGCCACCCGTCTTTAACGAGAAGCGCGCAGTTGACGAGTACGAGTGGAGCGACAATGACGAACGAGGACGTTCTCGACATCTTCCGGAAGGCCGGGGCCTATCTGGAAGGCCACTTCATCCTCACCTCGGGGCTGCGAAGCCCGGTATTTCTGCAAAAGGCGCGGGTGTTCATGCATCCCGAGCTGACCGAGACCCTCTGCAAGGCGCTCGCTGCGCGAATTCGGGCCGAGACCGAAGAGCCGATCGATTTCGTCGTGGGACCGGCGGTCGGCGGCCTGATCCCCGCCTATGAGACCTCCCGCCATCTTGGCGCGCCGGCGATCTGGGTCGAGCGCGAGAACGGAACATTTCGATTGAGGCGCTTCGAGATCGAGCCCGGCGCGCGGGTCGTGATCGTCGAGGACATCGTCACCACCGGGCTGTCGATCCGTGAGACGGTCGCCTGCATGCGCGATCTCGGCGCCGAGGTCGTCGCGGCGGCATGCATCATCGATCGCTCTGCCGGCAAATCCGACGTCGGCGTGCCTTTGATCGCGCTCGCCGAATACGAGGTGCCCGCCTATTCCGCCGACGCGCTTCCGCCGGAGCTCGCAGCGATCCCGCCGGTGAAGCCGGGAAGCCGTTCGCTGTGAGCGACGCGACGTCGAAAGATTGAGACAACGCAAAGCGTGTAGGTTGAAGACGAACGAGCCTAATCGGTGCGTCTGCCGTTCGTGACGAACTCGTGAAGCCCTCACGGGTCGCAACGAAAGGTTTTTCGCCGCATTCGATTGCGCTAAGCTTCTTGCTCACGGCGGAGTGTTTGGGGCCCTTCGCAGGATGCCTTGCCGCCGCCGACCACGGGTCGGCGCAGAACCATCCGTCCGATATGCCGGGAGAACCGAGCGGTCATGTTGTTTCGTCGGCGCGTGCCCGAAAGCCGATGGGCGCGATTTTGCACACTTGTCTGGCCACGCCGGTCGTTCCGGCGCTCCTACCGCTATTTCGTCAAGCGGGTGATTCGCCTCGACGCGGCGCCCCATGCCGTTGCCGCCGGATTCGCCGCGGGCGTCATCGCCTCCTTCACGCCCTTTGTCGGCTTTCACTTCATCATCGCTTTCGCCATCGCCTATCTGATCGCCGGGAACATGGCGGCCGCAGCGCTCGGGACCGCAGTCGGCAATCCGGCGACCTTTCCCTTCATCTGGGGCGCGACCTACGAAGTCGGCATCGCGCTGAGCGACGGGCACTCGGTCCGGAGGCTGCACATGCCGTCGCTTGAATCGGCGCTGTCGCCGTCGAATATCATGGGGATCTGGGAGCCGATCGTGAAGCCGATGCTGATCGGGTCCGTTCCGCTGGGGCTGGTCGCCGGGCTCATATCCTACGGTCTGGTGCGCTCGGCGGTCACCAGTTTTCAGGGTCACCGCAAGAAGCAGATCGCTGCCGGCCGCAAGCCCGCGGCGCAGGCGGGCAGGGAAATCGTCGAGCGCCTGACGGCACGCTCTGGCAAGCGTGGTGCAGACCATGCCGCTTCCGTCGGGCCCGAGCCTGACAAACTTTAATTTCATCGCCGTTGCGGGGGGGCGGTCGAGTGGGTAGAAGGCGCTTTGCGGCCGGGCCGCGAACGCGAACTGGCTAAAGAGAGTGTGATGGTCGACCAGGCCGAACGAACGGAACAGGGCGGCTTCGGCGAGACCGTCAAGGTCATTATCCAGGCGCTTCTCCTTGCGCTCGTCATCCGCACGTTCCTGTTCCAGCCCTTCTCCATTCCGTCCGGCTCGATGATGCCGACATTGCTCGTGGGCGACTATCTGTTCGTCTCGAAATGGAGTTACGGCTTTTCGAAATACTCGTTTCCCTTCTCTCCCGATCTCTTCGAGGGGCGGATCCTGTCGTCGCAGCCGCATCGCGGCGATGTCGTCGTCTTTCGCAAGCCGCACGAGGAAGACGTCGACTACATCAAGCGCCTCGTCGGCCTGCCGGGAGATCGCATCCAGGTGCGCGACGACATCTTCTATCTGAATGGCAAGCCGGTGCCGCGCCAGGATGCCGGCGAATTCACCTTCGAGGACGGGACGACGGCCAAGCAGTATCGCGAGACGCTGCCGAACGGGGTTTCCTACATCACCCTCGACCTGTCGCCCAATTCGCCGGGCGACAACACCCGCGAATTCGTGGTGCCGCCGGATCACTATTTCATGATGGGCGACAATCGCGACAACTCGCTCGATAGCCGGTTCGACGTCGGCTACGTGCCGTTCGAAAATCTCGTCGGCAAGGCGCAGGTGATCTTCTTCTCGATCAAGGACGACGTCTCGCCGCTGGAGGTCTGGAACTGGCCGAGCGATCTGAGGCCAAGCCGTTTCCTGACATGGCTCGGATGAAACGCGAAAAATCTCTCGAAGCACTCGAAGAGACGATCGGGGTCCCGATCCGCGACAAGGAACGCTTCGAGCGGGCCCTGACCCATGCCAGCCTGCAGGGCGAGGGGGCGAGCAGGAGCTACGAGCGCCTGGAGTTTCTCGGCGACAGGGTGCTCGGCCTGATCATCGCCGAACGCCTCTTCGGCCAGTTCCCCGATGCCGACGAGGGCGAACTGTCCTTGCGGCTCAACGCGCTCGTCAGCGCCGAGGCCTGCGCCGAGATCGCCGACGAGATCGGCCTGTTCGACTATGTCCGCCAGGGCGCCGATCTGAAGAAGCTGAAGGGCGAGCGCACCCGCAACATTCGCGCCGACCTCGTCGAGTCGCTGATCGCCGCCATCTATCTCGGCGAGGGCCTCGAAACGGCGCGCGATTTCGTCAATCGACACTGGGGCGAACGGCTCGATGCCGACGTCGTCGCAAGGCGTGATCCGAAGACGGCGTTGCAGGAATGGGCGCATCAGCGGGGGCCGAACCTGCCGCGCTATGAAACGGTCGGCCGGTCGGGGCCGGATCACGAGCCGGTCTTCACCATCAAGGTGACGGTCGAAGGGATCGCACCCGCCGAAGGGCAGGGGCGCTCGAAGCGTTTTGCCGAGCAGGAAGCGGCCGCCGCCGTGTTGCGGCGCGAAGGTGTCTGGAAGGAACAGGGTTGAGCGACGAGACGGGCGAAAACAGCGAGGCCGGCACCGCGGCGGCAGGAACCGATGCGGCGGCAGCCGAAAATGGCGATGGCCGGCGCTCGGGCTTCGTCGCGCTGATCGGTGCGCCCAATGCAGGCAAGTCCACCCTCGTCAATCAGCTCGTCGGCACCAAGGTGACGATCGTCACCCACAAGGTCCAGACGACGCGGGCGCTGGTGCGCGGGATCGCGACGCACAACAAGGCCCAGATCGTCTTCGTCGACACGCCGGGCGTTTTCAAGCCGCGGCGAAGGCTCGACCGGGCGATGGTGAAGACCGCCTGGTCCGGCGCGCGCGATGCCGACATCGTCCTTGCCATCGTCGATTCCGAACGCGGCGTCAGCGAGGACGTCGAGCGCATCCTCGAACGGCTGAAGGACACCCGTGCGACCAAGGTCCTGCTTCTCAACAAGGTCGACCGGATCCAGCGCGACAAGCTGCTCGGCCTGACCAAGGAGATCACCGACAAGGTCGAGTTCGACAAGGTCTTCATGATCTCGGCCCTCGACGGTTCGGGCTGTGCCGACCTGATGGACTGGCTCGCCGAAACGCTGCCCGAGGGGCCGTGGTACTATCCCGAAGACCAGGTCTCGGATCTGCCGCTGCGCCAGCTCGCCGCCGAGATCACCCGCGAAAAGCTCTATCTTCGGCTGCATCAGGAGCTGCCCTATTCTTCGCATGTCGAGACCGAGCTCTGGGAGGTCCGTCAGAACGGCTCGGTGCGCATCGAGCAGACGATCTATGTCGAGCGCGACAGCCAGAAGGCGATCGTCCTCGGCCACCAGGGCGAAACGATCAAGGCGATCGGCAAGGCGGCCCGCGAAGAGATCATGGAAGCGGCCGACCAGAAGGTGCACCTGTTCCTCTTCGTGAAGGTGCGCGAGAACTGGGGCGACGATCCGGAACGTTACCGGGAGATGGGGCTCGACTATTCGAGCTGAACCGAGGGGCTGTGCCGGCCATGGAATGGCGTGAGGAGGCGATCGTTCTCGGCGTCCGGCGTCATGGCGAGACGAGCGTCATCGCCGAGGTGATGACGCGCTCGCGCGGCCGGCATCTCGGCATCGTGCGCGGCGGGCGGTCGCGACGGCAGCAGCCGGTGCTGCAGCCGGGCAATACTGTCGAGGCCCATTGGCGGGCGCGGCTCGACGAGCATATGGGCACCTTCATCCTCGAACCTTTGACGCTTCGCGCCGCCTCGCTGATCGAAAGCGCCGCGGCTCTGAACGCCGTGCAGCTGGCGGCGGCGCATCTCAGGCTTCTGGCCGAGCGCGATCCGCATCCGCGGCTTTACGACGGTCTCGCCGTCATCCTCGAGCATCTCGCCGAGCCACAGACGACGTCGGCCCTGATGCTGCGCTTCGAGATCGCGCTGCTCGAAGAACTCGGCTTCGGCCTCGACTTGGCACAATGCGCCGCCACCGGGCAGACGAGCGACCTCGTCTATGTCTCGCCGAAGACCGGCCGGGCCGTCAGCCGCGAGGCGGGAGCGCCCTGGCACGACAAGCTCCTGCCGTTGCCGGCGTTCCTGGCGAAGGAAGGCGGCGATGAGGGAGCCGCGGAAATCGCGCAAGGCTTTCGCCTGACCGGCTATTTCCTCGCCCGCAACGTCTTCGAGCCGCGCGGCCTCAAGGAGCCCGAAGCGCGCCACGGGCTGATCGCTGCGCTGGCGAAAGATGCGCGTCGAGAGGCCGTTTGAAGCGAGCGGCTAAACCGCCAGCGCCGGCCGCTCGACCGCCGTCTCCCGGATCGGCCAGTGCATCACGGCCGCGATCAGGCCGAGGACGACGCCGAGCCACCAGACCGCGTCGTAGGAGCCGGTTGTCTCGTAGAGATAGCCGCCGAGCCACACGCCGAGAAACGAGCCGACCTGGTGGGACAGGAACACCATGCCGCCGAGGAGGCCGAGATATTTCGTGCCGAACATGATGGCGACGAGGGCATTGGTCGGCGGGACGGTGGAGAGCCAGAGGAGGCCCATGACGACGGCGAAGACGACCACCGTCGCAGGCGTGATCGGCGTCAGCAGGAACAGCGTCACGACGACCGAGCGGGCGATGTAGATCAAGGCGAGGAAATGCGGCTTCGAGACGCGCTGGCCGATGATCCCCGATGAGATCGAGCCGATGATGTTGAAGAAGCCGATCAGCGCCATCGCGACCACCGCCCATCTCGGTGCGATGCCGATGTCTGCGAGGAAGGCGGGAAAATGCGCCGTGATGAATGCGACCTGGAAGCCGCAGACGAAGAAGCCGGCGGTGAGGAGAAGGTAGCTCTTCGTCGCGAAGGCCTCGGAGAGCGCGGCGCCCATGGTCTGCTCGATCTCGGGCTTGAGGTCGCGCCGGATCTGGCTGTTGCCCTTCAAGGCCACGGACAGAAGCGGCACGAGAAGCATGATGGCGGAGAGAACAAGCAGCGCGTCGGACCAGCCATAGCTGTCGATCAGGGCTTGCGAGAGCGGCGCGAAGACGAACATGCCCGCCGAGCCCGCCGCCGTGCCGAGGCCGAAGACGAAGGAACGCTGTTCGGCGCTGACGCGCCGGGCAAAGGCCGCGAGCACGATGCCGAAGGAGCCTGCCGCGACGCCGAGACCGACGAGGACGCCCGAGCCGATCGTCAGGAAGAAGGGCGAGGGCGCGACCGCGGTCAGGGCAAGTCCCGCCGCATAAAGAAGACCCGACAGAACGAGGACCCGCGCCGTGCCCCATTTGTCGGCGATCGCGCCGAACAGCGGCTGTCCGGCGCCCCAGCAGAGATTCTGAATGGCGATCGCTAGGGCGAATTCGTCCCGGCTCCAGCCGGTATCCGTCAGCATCGGCAGCTGGAAGAAGCCGATCGCCGAGCGCGGGCCGAAGGTCAGGAGCGCGATCAGGCAGCCGGCACCGATGGCGAGGAGCGTCGCGCCGTCCGCATTGCTTCGGGCAGATGGAGTGCTCATTGCGGAAAGGCCTCCGGACGAATTGCGGCGATCGCTCTTCTACGCGCCAAACGGCTCAGGGCATAACGACGAATTCATATCGCAGCTATCAGAATTTGCGATGCGCCCCACGCACGAAACCGGCCGTTCACGCCTTCCGCTCCGCCCCGCAAGCCGTTAGAAGGCCGACCTGGTGAGGAAACGGACATAGACCCGTGAAACAACACGAAACGATCGCGGATCTGAGGGCTGCCCTCGATCCGCTGCGCAGCGCCGGCATAAGCATCGGCGTCGTGCCGACCATGGGCTATCTCCATGCCGGCCATCTGGAGCTCGTGCGCCGGGCCTGCAAGGAGAACGACGTCGTGGTCGTGACGATCTTCGTCAACCCGACCCAGTTCGGCCCGAGGGAAGACTTCTCGACCTATCCGCGCGACATGGAGCGCGACCTCGCCATGCTCCGTGCCGCTTCGGTCGATCACGTCTTCACGCCGGGCGTCGACGAGATCTATCCGCAACCGCTCGAGACCGCGATCGTGCCGAAGCGGCTCGGCGAGATGCTGATCGGCAAGGCGAGGCCCGGCCACTTCACCGGCGTCGCCACCGTCGTCGCCAAGCTGTTCAACATCGTCCAGCCGGGCAGGGCCTATTTCGGCGAGAAGGATTTTCAGCAGCTGACCGTCATCCGCCGCATGGTGGCGGACCTGAATTTCGCGGTCGAGATCGTCGGTGTGCCGACGGTACGCGAGGAAGACGGGCTCGCCATGTCGTCGCGCAACGTCCGCCTTTCGCCGGAGGAGAGGCAAGCAGCGCGGGTGCTCTCGGCGGCGCTTGCGGAAGGCGCTGCGATGATCGAGGCGGGAGAGGCGTCGCCGGAGGTGGTGCTCGGCAAAATGAGGGCGACGATTGAGGCGCAGCAAGGCGTCGCGTTGCGCTCCCTCGACATCTGCGACGTCGGCAATCTTGCCGCGGTGGAGCGGATCGACGGGCCGGTGGTCATCCTGGTGACGGCGCAGGTCGGGCCGGTCCTTCTGATCGATCAGCACGAGGCGCGGCCGCAGCCGAGCTGAGCGGTCCGCCGGAGGGCGGCTTCGCAGAGAATTGGACGGGAGACATTCGATGAGCGCGCAAAAACCCGAAAGACGACGGACGGCGCCGGACATTCTCGCCCGCAAGGGCGGCGAGCCGATCGTCTCGCTCACCGCCTACAGCGCGGCGCTGGCGCCCTTCGTCGACCCGCTCGTCGACTTCATCCTCGTCGGCGACAGCCTCGGCATGGTCGAGCACGCGATGGAATCGACGCTGTCGGTCAGCCTCGACCTGATGATCGCCCACGGGCGGGCGGTGGTGCGCTCGACCGCGCAATCGCTGATCGTCGTCGATATGCCCTTCGGCAGCTACGAAGCCTCGAAGGAAGACGCCTTCCGCGCGGCCGCAAGGCTGATGGCCGAGACCGGCTGCGGGGCGGTCAAGCTCGAAGGCGGCGTGCCGATGGCCGAGACCATCGCCTTCATCGCCGCGCGCGGTATTCCGGTGATGGCCCATGTCGGGCTGACGCCGCAGGCGGTCAACGCGCTGGGCGGTTTCAAGAGCCAGGGCCACGACGCGGCGGCGCGGGAGAAGATCCTCGCCGACGCGGTGGCGGTGTCGCAGGCGGGAGCCTTTGCCGTCGTCGTCGAGGGCGTCGTCGCGCCGCTGGCCGAGGAGATCACCCGCGCCGTCGCGATCCCCACAATCGGCATCGGCGCCTCGAGCGCCTGCGACGGGCAGATCCTCGTCCTCAACGACATGCTCGGCCTGACGCCGCGCGTGCCGAAATTCGTCAAGCGCTACGGGGCGATCGGCGAGGCGGTCGCGAGTGCCGTGGCGGCCTATGCCGAGGAGGTGCGGGAGCGAAGCTTTCCGGGCGAGGCGCAGACCTACAAGCCGCGCGGCTGAGTAGGGCGACTGAGCCCCCAATTCATTCGATCGAGACGATCTCCGCTTCGCTCGGGCCGGCGCGGACCCGGTCGCCTTCCTCCTTGCCGACGAGCTGGCGCGCCAGTGGCGAGAGGTAGGAGATCAGCCCCTTCGGCGGATCGGCCTCGTCGATGCCGACGATCCGGTAGCTCTGGACGGTGCCGTCCGGCCGCCGGATCGCGACGCGCTGGCCGAACTGGACGACCTCGGTCTCGGCGGAGGGCACCGTGAGCTGCGCCGTCGAGCGGCGGGCGCGCCAGTATCTGAGGTCGCGGTTGATCATCGCCATAGCGATCTTGTCGCTGGCCGAGCGCGCCTCCTCGAGCGATGCCTCGGCCTTGGCGATCTCCGCCTCGAGCATGTCGAGGCCCCGCTCGGTGACGAAGTTCGGGTCCGAACCGAGATCGCGTTCGGGCAAACCTTCGACCTGATCCTCATTGGGCTCCTTGACGAATGCGACGCTCATGGGACGGTCCTCTCTTGGTGCATGCTTTAAGGGGCGCAACCCGTGGCTGACGATATATGGCGGCGATTGACGGGGCAAAACCCGTGGCGATCCGCCGTGTGCCGTGTGTCGCTCAGGATCGCTCCGTGTTCGAGACGTCTCGCCGTTTCGGTGGCGGTTTCGGCGACGCCGGGACGTCGCATTTCCAGTGTGGCCTGGATGTGTGGACCCGGCGATGTTTTATTCGCCGAGATGTTGGTGTCCGGCGGGTGGGTTTCATCAATTGGTAAGCATGACGGGCGCACTGCTCGGGGGAGTGTTCATCGATCGGCGTCGTGCATCCGAGCCCCGCGCCGCTTCGATCTTGTGGATCGCCCCGCGTCATGAAATTCGCTTCCAGATCAACCCCGGCCGCCAGCCGATCGAAACGCGCCGTCGAGCACGGCCGTGACGGCAGGTCCCGCACGGCGCTGACATCGGCAATGTTCCTCTTGGCATTCGCCACGATCATCGGTCGCCTCGTCTGGTTCGGTGGCTTTGAGCCCGGCCGGATCGACGGCATGTTCGTTTCGAGCATTCCCGCCTCGAACCGGCCGGACATCGTCGACCGACATGGCGAGATCCTGGCGACGGATATCCGCACGGCGTCGCTTTTTGCCGAGCCCAAGCGGATCATCGACGCCGACGAGGCGACCGAAGCGGTGTTGACGGTTCTCCCGCAACTCGATCCGGGCGCGCTTTACAGGAAGCTCAGCTCGAAATCGGGATTCGCCTGGCTGAGCCGCGGGCTGACGCCGATGCAGCAACAGGCGGTCTTCAATCTCGGCATTCCCGGGATCGGCTTCCGCACCGAGACGCGGCGGTTCTATCCGGGCGGCTCGGAAGCCGCCCATGTGCTCGGCCTGACGAATATCGACAATCGCGGCATCTCCGGCATGGAGAAATATCTCGACGACAGCGGCTTCAACGCGCTTCAGGCCACCGGGCTGAACCGGAAAGAGGGTCTGAAGGCTTTCAGGCTTTCCATTGACCGCAACGTGCAGCACGTCGTTCACGAGGAACTGGTGCGCGCCTTGAAGGAATATCGGGCGATCGCGGCCGGCGGCGTCATTCTCGATGTCGACACGGGCGAGATCATCGCGATGGCGTCCGTCCCCGATTACAACCTCAACGACGCGGGGGACGCGCCGCTCAAGAAAGAGAACCTGAACCGGATGTCGGCGGGCACGTTCGAGATGGGCTCGACCTTCAAGATCTTCACGACCGCGATGGCGCTCGACTTCGGCGTCGTCAATATCAACTCGCAGGTGGCAACGTCGCCGTTTCACGTGGCCGGCCATACGTTCCGGGAATTCCACAACGAGGGCAACTGGCTCTCGGTGCCGGACATCTTCAAGTTCTCGTCGAATGTCGGCTCGGCCCGCGAGGCGGACATGGTGGGCACCGACCGGCACCGGGAATTTCTCACCCGGCTTGGCCTCTTGTCCAAGATGAAGACGGAACTTCCCGAGGTCGCGATGCCGACCCAGCCGCATGTCTGGAAGAAGATCAATTCGATGACGATCGCCTTCGGCCACGGCGTTTCGACGACGCCGCTCAACACAGCCGTCGCGGCGGCGGCCCTGATCAATGGCGGCTACTATGTTCCGCCGACCTTCCTGCCACGGACCGAGGAGGAGGCGGCCGCCATCCGCCGGCAGATCGTCAACCCCCAAACGTCGCTCGACATGCGCGCGATCTTCAAGCTCAATGGCGAAGAAGGCACCGGCCGGCAGGCCGACGTTCCCGGCTATCACGTCGGCGGCAAGACCGGCACGGCCGAAAAGGTCGAGCACGGCAAATACAATCACAACAAGCGCTTCAACGCCTTCGTCGGGGCATTTCCGATCGACAAGCCGCGCTACATCGTCATGTCGATCATCGACGAGCCGCAGGTGGAAAAAGGCAAGCCCAATGCCCAGGCCGGATGGAACGCGGCGCCGATGGTGGGCAACATGGTGCGCGGCGCCGCGACGTTCCTGAATGTCAAGCCGACATTCGGTGAGGTGGGGCAGCATCTCATGCGGGAGTATTGAGGCGGAAGGCGGCTGCGTCCAGACGCCCGAAATCTTGCCGCCGGGGCACCCGCTCGGGAAGCCTGCCGGTCAAATCGCCGGCTGGTTGACCCGCTTCGACAGTTCCGCCGCGCTCTCGACGCGTTCGGAATAGCGGTCGGTGAGGGCGGCAGAGCGGCCTCTGGTCATGTAGGTGAACTTCGTCAGCTCTTCGCAGACGTCGACGATGCGCTCGTAAAGGGCGGACGGCTTCATCCGGCCGGCCTCGTCGAACTCGTTGAAGGCTTTCGGCACCGAGGACTGGTTGGGGATCGTCACCATGCGCATCCAGCGGCCGAGGATGCGCAGCTGGTTGACGGCGTTGAAGCTCTGGGAGCCGCCTGAGACCTGCATCACCGCCAGCGTCTTGCCCTGGGTCGGGCGCACCGCGCCTTGCGACAGCGGAATCCAGTCGATCTGCGCCTTCATGATGCCGGTCATGGCGCCGTGGCGCTCGGGGCTGACCCAGACCATGCCTTCCGACCATTTGGCGAGATCGCGAAGCTCGGCGACTTTCGGATGGTCGCTCGGCGCGCCATCGGGAAGCGGCAGATCGCGCGGGTCGAAGCTCCTCACCTCGCAGCCGAGATAGGTCAGCAACCGGCCGGCTTCCTCGGCGACGAAGCGCGAATAGGAGCGCTCGCGCAAGGAGCCGTAGAGCGTCAGGATGCGCGGCGGATGGGCGGGGTCGCCGGGAGCTGCATAGAGCGCGGGCTCGATGGGCGCGAGAGCGCCATGGGCGAGATTGGGCAGGTCTGAAAGGGGCATGGCTGCGAAGCGATCGATCGTGTCTTAAAGAAGGGCTGGCGGGTTTTGCGCGGTCGGCCCGACGAGCCGGACCGGGCGCTTTCCGGGATCAGGCGCGGGGCGGGACGACCTCGCCGTCCTCCTTGGTGAAGGCGCCGATATCGGGGTTCGGCAGGATCTCCAGCACCTTTTCGGAGGGGCGGCAGAGCCTGACGCCCTTGTCGGTGATGACGATCGGCCGGTTGATCAGGATCGGATGCTCGATCATCGCGGCCAAAAGCTCCTCGTCGGCGAGCTTGTCGTCGTCGAGGCCGAGTTCCTTATAGGGCGTGCCCTTTTCGCGCAGGAGATCGCGCGGCTTCATCCCCATCATGTCGAGGAGTTCGATCAGCATCTCGCGGCTCGGCGGGTCCTTGAGATATTCGATCACCTCCGGCTCCTCGCCCGACTGGCGGATCATCGCCAGGGTGTTTCGCGAGGTGCCGCATTGGGGATTGTGCAGGATCTTGACGGTCATGAAAGCTCCGATGAAAGCGGGCGAGGTCACTTGGCCGGCGCGCGCAAGGCGTCGCGGATGGTCAGCCGGGTGCCGGGATGCAGCAGCCAGCCGAAGATGGCGACGGCAAGGACGGCGCCGAGGCATTCGGCGAGGATGAAGGCCGGCACGTCCACCGGCCGGATGCCGGAAAACGTGTCGGTGAAGGCCCGGGCGATGGCGACGGCCGGGTTGGCGAAGGAGGTCGAGGCGGTGAACCAGTAGGCGGCGGTGATGTAGAGCCCGACCAGCCAGGGGATCGCCGGGCCGTTGAACCGCAGGCCCCCGAGAATGACGCCGACGAGGCCGAAGGTAGCGACGATCTCCGCCCACCACTGAGCCGGGCCGGCGCGCATGTGGGTGGAGAGCGCGAGCGGCGCCAGATCGAACATCAGATGGGCGGCGATGGTGCCGGCAAGGCCGCCGAGGATCTGCGCGAGGCCATAGCGCCAGGCTTCGCGGCGGCCGATCGCCCCGCGCAAGAGCATGGCGAGGGTGACCGCCGGATTGAAATGCGCCCCCGAGATCGGCCCGAGAATGGTGATCAGGACGACGAGGATTGCCCCGGTCGGCAGCGTGTTGCCGAGAAGGGCCAGCGCCGTGTCGCCCGTCAGCCGCTCGGCCATGATGCCCGAGCCGACGACGGTGGCGACGAGCAGGGCGGTGCCGAGCGCCTCGGCGACGAGGCGGCGGGGAAGGTCGAAGGTGGCCGTGTCGCTCATCGCCCGACCGGCCCTGTCGCGGCCTGCCTGCTGCGTCCGTCAGCCGGCACGCAGGGTTCCTTGCAGGGATCCGTCACGACGCCGCAGATCTCCGGATTCCCGTCGCAGCAATCCTGCGCCAGAAAGCCCATGAGCGCCCGCATCGCCTCGAACCGCACGGCATAGCGAACCTGCCGCCCCTCGCGCCAGGAATGGACGAGGCCGGAGCGATCGAGGCCCGCCAGATGAAAACTCATCCGCGTCGGCATGATCGACAGCCGCTCGGCGATCTCCCCCGAGGGCAGGCCACTCGGCCCGGCCTTCACCAGCAGCCGAAACGCGCGCAGGCGATCGGCATGGGCGAGGGCGGCAAGGGCTGAGACGGCGGCGGTGTCTTTCATGGATGCGAGTATACAAGGATTATTGCAGAATGGAAGGGGGTGTCCGCCTGGCCGCCTTGCGCCCTATCGCCAACCACGTGCCGAAGCGACGCCGAAGCGCATGGCAGGCGGAAGCTGGAAGATGAAGTAGGGATTGAGCATCGGCACGGCGCTGACTTCATTGAGCCGCCGTTCCTGGTCCTCAGTCAGCCTGATATCAAGCGAGGCAACGTTCTGGGCGACCTGGTCGGCGCGGCTTGCCCCGATCAAGACGGACGACACCCCCTTGCGAGCAACGGCCCAGGCCAGGGCGACCTCTGCCATCGAGCGACCGATTTCGGCCGAGACTGTCCGAAGCGTATCGACCACGTCGAAGTTGCGCTCGGTGAACAGCATGCCGCCGAACGGGTTGTCGCCCTTCAAGCGGTCCCGGTTCTCAGAGGCTTCGTTGTCGCTCGACACTCCTTTGTCGGGAAGCCCGGGTGACCGACTGGCCTCGCGCATCATCTCGCGTCCGTATTTGCCGGTCAGCAGCCCGCCGCCGAGCGGGCTCCAGGGTATCAGGCCGAGGTCGAACTCTTGACCGGCGGGAAGGATGTCGAGTTCGACGCCGCGATCAAGCAGTGAGTACTGATATTGAAGTCCGATCGGGGCGGGCAGGCCATGGGCCTTCGCCAGCGTCGCGATCTTGGCGACGTACCAGCCTGGTGCGTTGGAAAAACCATAATGCAGGATCTTGCCGGCTCTGACGGCATCGGTGAGCGTGCCGAGAACCTCTTCCGCGGGCGTGATGCGATCCCACACGTGGATCCAGTACATGTCGATATAGTCGGTGCCGAGCCGGCGGAGCGATCCGTCGAGGCTGGCGCGAATGGCCTTCGCGCCATTGCCGCCGCTGTGCGGGTTGCCGTCCTGACGGCGGGCAAATCCGGCTTTGGTCGCAATCACCAGGCGATCGCGGGCGTTTTTCTCGCGGACGAAAGTTCCGACCATCTCTTCGCTGCGCCCGCCGGAATAGACGTCGGCGGTGTCGATGAAATTGCCCCCGGCTTCGACATAGGCATCGAACACGGCGCGTGATTGTTCCAGTCCCGATCCCCAGCGTTCGGCGCCGAAGGTCATCGTGCCGAGCGCCAGCGGGCTGACGAGAAGGCCGGAGCGGCCAAGCGTGCGGTAGTCTGTCATCGTCATCGATCGTCTCCGTGCGATTGGGATCGATCCGACAGATAAAGCGGGTCGTCCGCGATGATTAGCGGTTGCGGCCTGCATGAGCTTGTGAGCACGATGCATGAATGCAGCGGTCCGAACTCAACGATCTGCTCGCCTTCGAGGCGATCGCCCGCGAGCGCAGCTTCACGCGTGCCGCGGCCAGGCTCGGCATGTCCGCGTCGGCTCTCAGTCATGCCATGCGCGGGCTCGAAGCCCGTCTCGGCGTGCGCCTTCTCGCTCGCACGACTCGCAGCGTCTCGCCGACGGATGCGGGCGAGCGCCTGTTGCGCGCCCTGACGCCGGCGCTTGCCGAGATCGAGGACGGCCTGGCGAGCCTTGCCGATTGGCGGGAGACACCTTCCGGGACTGTGCGTCTGACCACCTTCTCCTACGCAGCCGAAACCATCCTCCAGCCGAAGCTGCCGGCCTTCCTGCTCGCGAACCCGGACGTCACTGTCGAAATCGACGTCGATGACGGGCTGGTCGATATCGTCGAGGGCGGTTTCGATGCCGGTATCCGGTTCGGCGAAACGGTCGAGAAGGACATGATCGCGGTCAAGGTCGGCCCGGACCTTCGAACGGTCGTCGTCGGCACGCCGGACTATTTCGATTGCTATCCGAAGCCGGAAACGCCGAGCGATCTTCGCGGGCACGTTTGCGTGAACTATCGCCTGCGAACGAGCGGCGGGCTTCTGCCTTGGGAGTTCGCATTCGGCGGCCGCGACATCAATGTTCGGCCTGGCGGTCAACTGATCACCAACGATGGAAAAATGGTGGCAGCGGCCGTGCGGGCCGGTGCCGGGCTCGGCTACATGATGGAGCATGAAGTCGCGGAGGATGTTGCCGCAGGACGCCTGGTGCAGGTCCTCGACGATTATTGTCCCGTCTTCCCGGGCTGCCGGCTCTATCATCCAAGCCGGCGACAGACACCGCCGGCATTGCGGGCCCTGATCGATGCCTTGCGAGACAACGGAGCATGAATGCCGCGGAAGGGAGCTGCTGCCCATGCGCCGGGCGGCGATTTTGTAAGCTTCCGCAAGAGCCGGATCGGTGAAGCTGTTCTCGACAACACAGTCGAGGTGGCCTGTCAGTTCGAGGACGGGTCGCCACACGATCGGGCACATGGATGTCTTCGACAGGCGATGCCAGGCCGGAACACCTCCATCCCTCGATCCGGGCGATCAACTCTGCCCGATCAAGTGGGCTCGGGGTGCGAGGAACTGCCTCGAGATTGCCCAGAAAGCCACGACGATCACGATCAACGTCGAATTTATCGGCAGCGGCGAAAGGAGATTCGAAGCCAAAAACGGGCCGACGCAGATGCTGATCTGTGCGAGGCTGACGAAGGTTAAAACCGAGCGTTTGCCAAACCAGGTCGCGGCGCCCGGAACGCTTCGCGTGATGGCACGTGCGTAGAGATAGACGATGATTGGCACGAGGAGAGAGAAAGCCAGCGACCACAGAGTGTCGTGATCGAAGAAGGACAATGTCGGTGCGATCGGCATGAATTCAAAGACGAGACTAACGATGAAGTTTGCAATGCTCCCCGCTATCAGAGGGGGCCAGACAAGGATTGGGGTCCAATGAAACGGATCGCCGCCAGCTGCTCTGACGCATTTTTCCAGCGCGGTGGCTAAAAACACGATGGCGGTTATGGCTGACAGGGAAAGGGCAAATGCCGCCGCAACAAGCGGCGTATCGACGGCCCCGATCCTGAGAAGCTCCAGCAATTGGCCGAACTCTGCAACGATGCTCCCGGCTGCGGGAAGGGCGATGACGAGCCATACCCCACCGATCGGCAGTCGTTGCAGACGAATTGACTGGCTGACCAGGATGAGGACCGCCACCCCCGCAAGAAGGGTGACTGTGACCGCCACTTGCGAAAGCGTATCCTCCGCAACAAGACCCATGGCAGCTAATGCGACGGAGATACCGGTCCCCTGCATCGCAGCGCTGACGAGGGCGAATGCGGCGACCACGAGCATTGCTGCCCGGTAGGCTTTCGGCTCACGCGCAATCCAGGCGGCGAAGCGGGGAACGGCGAGCTTCAGAAGCTCGAGCCCCGTGAGAGCCGATATGAATGGCGCGAGCCCGAGGGCAAAGACCGACAGTCTTGCTGAGCCGCCCTGCGTGGCCTCCAGGTGACGTGCAAAAGCGAGGGCGTCGAGATACGGCAAGGGCGTGTGTTCGCCAACCGACAAAACGAAGCACACAGCGATGACTGCGGATAGAACTCGCCAGTCTCGTCTCGGGCGAACTGGCTCGTCCGTATCTGTCACGTACGCGATCCTTATGAAGTTCCTTACCGGCGGATGCCGCCTCGCGTCCAGGCTATGGCTGGCGATGCGCGATGCCGCGACGGCTGGATGGCCTGTGATGGCCTTGAAGCTTCGTTATAGCGCAGCGCGACCTGCCGGACGCACAGACACGGCATTCAGACGTGAAATGTTCGTCTCGTGTCCTGAACGGGGCGAAGAGTGACGGGTGTCGGTAGCATGCCAGCGAAGCCTGAATTCATCCATGCCAATCCGATTGCCCGCCGCTTCACTCGTCCCCCGAGATATGCTCCGCGACGTCGGCGCCGCCCATGCGGTTGTAGGCGTCGAGGGCGGCCACCTTGTAGGCCTCGGCGAGGGTGGGGTAGTTGAAGGTGTTCTCGACGAAATAGTCGAGCGTGCCTTTCAGGTTGAGGACGGCCTGGCCGATGTGGATCAGCTCGGTGGCGCCTTCGCCGACGATGTGGCAGCCGAGCAGCCGGCGCGTCTTGAGCGAGAAGATCATCTTCAGCATGCCCTTGTCGAGGCCCATGATGTGGCCGCGCGAGGTCTCGCGGAAGCGGGCGATGCCGGTCTCGTAGGCGATGCCGCGTTCGGAGACTTCGCGTTCGGTCATGCCGACCATCGACATCTCGGGGACGGAATAGATGCCGTAGGGGAAATATTCCGGCGGTTCGACCGCCGAATAGCCGAAGGCGTGGCAGGCGGCGACGCGGCCCTGTTCCATCGAGGTGGAGGCGAGGCTCGGAAAGCCGATGACGTCGCCGGCGGCGTAGATGTGCGGCACGTCCGTCTGCAGCGTCTTCGCATCGACCTTGAGGCGGCCACGGTGGTCGGTGGTCAGGCCGCAGGCCTCGAGGTTGAGGGCCTTGGTGGAGCCCATCCGGCCGGCGGCAAAGAGCAGCATCTGCGCGTGGACGCGGCGACCGCCCTCGAGCGCGATCTCGCAGAGACCGTCGCCGGAACGGGTGACCTTTTCGACCTTGTGGCCGAAACGCAGCGCCATGCCTGAGTCGCGCAGCTGGTAGGTGAAGTCCGCCAGAAGCTCCTTGTCGAGGAAGTCGAGCATCGAATCGCGTGGCTCGATCAGCGTCACCTTGACGTCGAGGGCGTTGAAGATCGTCGCATATTCGACGCCGATGACGCCCGCGCCGATGATCGCCATCGAACGCGGCAGCGTTTCGAGTTCGATGATCTCGTCGCTGTCGAGCACCGTCTTGCCGTCGAAGGGAATGTAGTCGGGCCGGAAGGGCTTTGTGCCGACGGCGATGAGGAAGTTGTCGCCGGTGAACTGGTGGGTCTCGCCCTCGTCGCCATGCACCTCGATCTTGTGCGGTTCGACGAAGCTTGCCTCGCCGCGCAGCGTCGTGACTCGGTTTCGGGCGAACTGATGCTCCAGCACCTCGACCTCATGGCCGAGGGTGAGATGCAGCCGCTCGCGCAGATCGCCGGCGCTGATGTCCTTCTTCACCCGGTAGGCCCGGCCGTAAAAGCCCCGCTCGCGCCAGCCCGAGAGGTTGAGTACCGTCTCGCGCAGGGTCTTGGACGGGATGGTGCCGGTATGGACGGAGACGCCGCCGACCTTGCGGCCGCGCTCGACGACGAGCACGCTGCGTCCGAGCTTGGCGGCCTGGATGGCGGCGCGGCGGCCGGAGGGGCCTGAGCCGATGACGATGAAGTCGTAATGTTCCACGCTTTGGCCTCAAGGGTCTCGTGTGTTCGAGCGATGCCCGCGTCGGATAAGCCAGACACTGCTGCGGTGCAAGAAACGTGCCCGCGCCGGGGCGAACTCAATCGAGGAGATCGCGGCTCTGACGATCATTCATGGCTGAGAATGTTGATCAGCCGGCCGAAGGGATCGCGCATGAACAGCCGCCGGACGCCAGACGGTTCGGCAGCGGGGCCGTACCCGATGGCAAGCGAGGCCGCCTTGAGGTCTTCTGCGGCGATATTCGCAACGATCCGCCTGACGGTCATGACGTTCGCTCGAGGCTGGATGCCGGTTTTCACCGGGGCGACTGCACAAGATATATGCATGATGGGCTGGCTTTCGACAGCGCCGGCGAGAATGATCGGGCGGCGACGGTGCGGGCACCTTCGCCGCCATTGCCAGCGTCGCAGAGCAGCGCTACCACCTGCCGCAACGAACACTTCAAAAGCGGGGATGCCGCCATGGCACTCGATGTCGCCGTCCAGATGGACCACGTCTCGTCGATTTCGATCAAGGGCGATTCGACCTTCGCCATCTGCCTCGAGGCGCAACGCCGGGGCCACAGCCTGTTTCACTATACGCCCGATCGGCTCTCGCTTCGGGACGGGACGGTGACGGTGCGTGGCGAGGCGATGGAGCTGCGCGAGGAACAGGGCCGGCATTTCACCCTCGGCGAAACCGAAAAGCGCAATCTCGGCGAAAGCGACGTCGTGCTCCTGCGCCAGGATCCGCCCTTCGACATGGCCTATATCACCGCCACCCATATTCTGGAGCGGGTGCAGCCGAAGACGCTGGTGGTCAACGATCCCGCCGAGGTGCGCAACGC
This sequence comes from Jiella mangrovi, assembly GCF_017815135.1. Taxonomy (GTDB): domain Bacteria; phylum Pseudomonadota; class Alphaproteobacteria; order Rhizobiales; family Rhizobiaceae; genus Jiella; species Jiella mangrovi. Next base: position 319,887 of record NZ_JAGJCF010000005.1, read on the forward strand.
GCCCGAGAAGATCTTCGTCACGGATTTTCCCGATCTGATGCCGGAGACGCTGATCACCAAGGACATGGCCGAGCTGATGGATTTCCGGGCCGAGTTCGGCGACATCATCATGAAGCCGCTCTACGGCAATGGCGGGGCAGGGGTGTTCCACATCACCCCGCAGGACCGCAATCTCACTTCGTTCTTCGAGACCTTCGGCCTGCTCTACCGCGAGCCCTTCATCGTCCAGCGCTATCTGAAGGACGTGCGCCAGGGCGACAAGCGGATCATCCTCGTCGACGGCAAGGTGGCCGGGGCGATCAACCGGGTTCCGGCCGAGAGCGACGCGCGCTCCAACATGCATGTCGGCGGGGTGGCGACGGCGACCGAGCTGACGGAGCGCGAGCGGGAGATCTGCGAGCGGATCGGGCCGGCCTTGAAGGAGCGCAACCTCCTCTTCGTCGGCATCGACGTGATCGGCGGTCTGATGACCGAGATCAACGTCACCTCGCCGACCGGGATCCGCGAGGTCGCGCGCTTCGGCGGCAACGACATTGCGGCGATGATCTGGGACGCGATCGAAGCGCGGCTCTGACGGCGGGCAAGGACGACCGGCGCGGCCGGATGATCGTCACCCGGCCACATGAACGGCAGATGAAGGCTGCGTTCCGGGAACGTTGTGCCGCACTATGTTCTTCTCCTGACGAAGAGGCCGGGACGATCCTGGCCACACGTGCTTCTCGGAGGAAAACATGAAGAAGACGCTTTCAGCCGCTGCCGTCCTTGCAGGCGTCGTGGCCCTTCCGGTGGCTTCGGCCCATGCGTCGGAAAGGGCCATTGCGACCACGAACGTCAATCTGCGAGCCGGCCCGTCGACGCAATATCCCGTCGTCGACGTTCTCGTCGCCGGCGAGCAGCTTCGGCTGTTCGGTTGCCTCAGCACGAGATCCTGGTGCGACGTCAGGTTTCGCGGACAGCGTGGCTGGATCTCGGCGAACTACATCGCCCTGACCGGCGGCAACTATTCTGGCCGGCACGCCTTCGACCCCTATACCGCGCCGGTCATCACCTTCTCGGTCGATAGCTATTGGGGCGCGCACTACAGCAAACGCGATTTTTACCGCAACCGCGATCGCTACGATCGGGGGCGCGGCCCGGACTGGCGGGATGGCGACAGGGGGCGGGACCGCCGTGGTCGCGACGCCGATCGTGGCCGTGATCGTGATCGTGACCGGGACAGGGATCGGCGCCATGATCGCGGAGACCGCGATCATGACCGGCGTGACAATGCCGACCGGGGGCCCGATCGCGGTTTCGGTGCCTTGGCCCGGGATGCCGAGCGCCGGGGGGAAGACGCACGCCGCCGCGGCGACCGTGACGATCGCGGCGCCCGTCGTATGCGTGACAACGATCGCGGCGACCGCGGCGACCGAGGCGATCGCCGCCGCGGTGAGGACGGCCGCCCGCCTGTGCCGCTCTATCGGGTCGACTGAGTTCGGTCGCTCACCGCGAGCAAGCGAGTTGGCAAACGGCGTCGTCGCGACATGCGATGGCGCCGTTTTGCCTTGGATGGCTGCGAGCGACGCCTGCTTTCGCGCTGCTTGGAGATGCCCCGGCGCTGTGCTAAGCCGCCAGCAAAGGACTGGTCGTTCGGCGTAAGCCTGCCGTCCCGGCCGTTGCCTTCGCCGCGGAGCGATCATCCGCCAAAGGGAGTGTGAACTCATGAGCCAAGCCCCAAGCGCCGACGCTGGGAATGATTTCTCCGGTTTCTTCACGACCGCCGTTTCGCAAAGCGACCCGCAGATCTTCTCCGCCATGGAAAAGGAACTCGGGCGCCAGCGCCACGAGATCGAGCTGATCGCGTCGGAGAACATCGTCTCGCGAGCCGTCATGGAAGCTCAGGGCTCGGTTCTCACCAACAAATATGCCGAGGGTTATCCGGGACGGCGCTACTATGGCGGCTGCGAATATGTCGACATCGTCGAAGAGCTGGCCATCGAGCGGGTGAAGGCGCTGTTCGGCTGCGAATTCGCCAACGTCCAGGCCAATTCCGGCAGCCAGGCCAATCAGGCCGTCCTGCTCGCCCTGTCGAAGCCGGGCGCGACCCTTCTCGGCATGAGCCTCGACGCCGGTGGCCATCTGACCCATGGCGCCAAGCCGAACCTGTCCGGCCGTTGGTTCAACGCGGTCCAGTACGGCCTCGACAATTCGACCGGTCTCATCGACTACGATCAGGTCGAGAGCCTGGCGATGGACAGCAAGCCCGATGTGATCGTCGCCGGCGGCTCGGCCTATTCGCGGCAGATCGACTTCAAGCGGTTCCGTGAGATCGCCGACAAGGTCGGGGCCTATCTGTGGGTCGACATGGCGCATTTCGCCGGCCTCGTCGCGGCGGGTCACCATCCGAACCCGTTCCCCCATGCCCATGTCGCGACCTCGACCACGCACAAGACCCTGCGCGGGCCTCGCGGCGGCATCGTTCTGACGAACGACCCCGAGATCGCCAAGAAGATCAATTCCGCGATCTTTCCTGGCCTCCAGGGCGGCCCGCTGATGCATGTCATCGCCGGCAAGGCCGTGGCCTTCGGCGAGGCACAGCGCCCGGCCTACAAGTCCTATATCGCGGCCGTGTGCGAGAACGCCAAGGTGCTCGCCGAGACGCTGCGCGAGGGCGGGCTCGACATCGTTTCGGGCGGCACCGACACCCATCTGATGCTGGTCGATCTGCGGCCGATGAACCTCACGGGCAAGGATTCGGAAAAGGCGCTCGGCCGGGCCAACATCACCTGCAACAAGAACGGCGTGCCAAACGATCCGCAGAAGCCGATGGTCACTTCCGGCATCCGCCTCGGAACGCCGGCGGCGACGAGCCGTGGTTTCGGCGCCGGCGAATTCCGCGAGGTCGGCAAGCTGATCATCGAGGTGCTGGACGGCTTGCGCAAGGCCAATTCGGAGGACGGCAACGCCGAGGTCGAGGCTTCGGTCAAGGAGCGGGTGATCGCGCTGACCGACCGGTTCCCGATCTATCAGGCGATCTAAGACGTCGGGTTTGCGGGGCTGGGGATGCTGAAGCCTCGGCCCCCGGCCCTCGGCGCTTCGTCATTCTCGGGCCCCGTCCCGAGAATCCAGAGGTCGTAGGGCGCCTGGATTGCATCTTCGCGGGGCAGGAGTGACCGGGGCCGCGGCAACTGCCCTGGATTCTCGGGACGGAGCCCGAGAATGACGGCGCATTGCCAGACAGGCTTCTCCCCTTTCGGCATCGATCCCAAGAGCATCGTTGTGAGTTGATTGAAAGGACGAGACCATGCGCTGTCCCTATTGTGGGTCCCAGGACAGCCAGGTGAAGGATTCGCGCCCCGCCGAGGATGGCGCGGCGATCCGCCGGCGGCGGGTCTGCCCGGATTGTTCGGGGCGCTTCACCACCTTCGAGCGGGTGCAGCTGCGCGAGCTCCACGTCCTGAAGAAATCCGGCAAACGCGTGCCCTTCGTGCGCGACAAGCTGGCGCGTTCGATCGAGATCGCGCTGCGCAAGCGACCGGTCGATCCGCAGCGGGTCGAGCGGATGATCTCCGGCATCGTGCGCAGGCTCGAGCAGATGGGCGAGCCCGAGGTGCGCTCGGACGTGATTGGTGCGATGGTGATGGAGGCCCTGCGCGGCCTCGACGACGTCGCCTATGTCCGGTTCGCCTCGGTCTATCGCGATTTTGCCGAGGCGAGCGACTTCGAATCGGTGATCGGCGAACTCGCCCGCACCCACAAGGACGGCTCGATCGCTGCCGTAGTGGCCGAGCCTAGCCTCGATGAAGGTGATTCCGATGACAAGTGACGTGGCGAACTTCGTGCCCGAGCGGCCCGAGGACCGGCATTTCATGGCGGCGGCGATCCGCTATGCCATGCGAAATGTCGGGCGCACCGGCACTAACCCCTCCGTCGCGACACTGATCGTGCGAAACGATGGCGACGGCCGCCCGCCGCGCATCGTCGGGCGCGGCGTCACGGCGCTGGGCGGCCGCCCGCATGCCGAGGCGGGGGCGCTCGCCGAGGCCGGCGACCTTGCGCGGGGCGCGACCGCCTATGTCACGCTCGAACCCTGCGCCCATCATGGCCGCACCCCGCCGTGTGCCGAGGCGCTGGTGCGAGCCGGCGTCGCTCGCGTCGTTTCGGCTGCGGCCGATCCCGACCCGCGGGTCGACGGCAAGGGACACCGGATGCTGATGGACGGCGGCGTCGCCGTGACGCCGCGGGTGATGGCGGTTGAAGCGGCGCGCACGATCGAGGGCTACTTGACCCGTCACCGCCGCGGCCGGCCCGGCGTCACGCTGAAGATGGCGCTGTCGAGAGACGGGCGGATCGGGATCCGTGGCGGCGGCCAGGTTAAGATCACCGGCGCCGTCTCCGATGCCCAGACCCATCTCGTGCGCGCCCGGCATGACGCGATTCTCGTCGGGGCCGGCACGGCTCTTGAGGATGACCCGCGGCTCGACTGCCGGCTCCCGGGCATGGCGGACCGTTCTCCGGCACGGATCGTCCTCGATCCGAACCTTCGGACGACGCCCGACATGACGGTGGCGCGCACCGCGCGTGCGGTGCCGACGATGATCGCCACCTATCAGACGTCCGATCCCGAGCGCCGGGCAGCGCTTGCCGCCGAGGGCGTTGCCTTCGTCGCCTGCGTCGCCGATCCCGACACAGGTCGTGTCGCCTTGCCGGAGCTTCTGGAGGACCTCGCGGCGACTGGCATCACCAGCATTCTCGTCGAGGGCGGGGCGAACATTGCCGAGAGTTTCCTTCAGGCCCGGCTGGTTGATCGCCTGATCCTGGTTCAAGGCGCCGTGGAGATCGGCGAAGAGGGGGTGACCGCACCGGTCGGCGTCGAAGCGGCGCGTGAGCGTTTCGCGCTGCTGCGCCAGGACGTGTTCGGCGATGACCACTGGTTTGATTTTGCATGTGAGGGCGTTTGATGTTCACCGGAATCGTCACTGATGTCGGCCGGATCGAAACGGTCGAGCCGCGCGAGAAGGGGCGGGCCTTCCGCATCGCCACCGACTATGATCCGGAAACGATCGCGATCGGCGCCTCGATCGCCTGCGGCGGCGTCTGCCTGACGGTGACGACGCTTCCCGACACGACGTCGAACGCCCGCTGGTTCGAGGTCGAGGCCTGGGAAGAGGCGTTGCGGCTGACAAGCGCAGGTTCATGGCAGCCGGGAACGCGGGTCAATCTCGAACGCTCCCTGAAGATCGGCGACGAGATCGGCGGTCATCTCGTCTCCGGCCATGTCGACGGCAAGGCCGAGATCGTCTCGCGCGAGGAGGAAGGCGAAGCCGTCCGCTTCCGTCTCAGGGCACCGCAGGACCTGAAACGCTACATCGCCCAGAAGGGCTCGATCTGCCTCGATGGCACGTCCTTGACCGTCAATTCGGTCGAGGACGACGTCTTCGACGTGCTGCTCATCCGCCATTCGCTGGCGGTGACCACCTGGGGCGACCGCAGCGTCGGCGACGTCGTCAATCTCGAGATCGATCAGATTGCGCGCTATGCGGAGCGGCTGTTCGGCGCGTCGGCCGGCTGAGGCTTGTCGGCCGCGGAAGGCTACTTGGCCAGAAGGCTCAGAAGCGCGCTGCGCTCGTAGACGGCCTCGATGCGGGAGGTCCTGCCGTCCGGCCTCGGCACCATCATCTGCATGTGAAGCCGGCCGTCGACGAGCTGGAACAGCACCGAAAACGCCAGGCCGCCATACGAACCGCCGGCACCTTCCCGCCATGTGCCCTTGCCGGCTGCAGCGGCCACGCGTTGCTCGAATTGCACGGCGAGTTCGGCCGACCATCCGTTGCTGGCCTTGACGGTGATCTCACGCCGGGAGGCGACGACGTCGAGGCTGCACCGGGGACAATCACCGGCATTGGAGGAGACTTGCCGCCAGTGACCGACGAAATCCGCAGTCTGGGCATGGGCTATCCCGCTGGTCTGGACGATCAGGCAAAGCATGAAAGCAATCGCTGCGTTTGGCATCTCGCATGGCCTCCTTCCAACTGCGCCTGACTGTCCGTCATCGAGATGAACAATCGCCCAATGAACGGCACTCTTTTCCGCGCTGAAGGGGATGCGGCGGCATCCACCCGCGGAACTCACGGCCGTTTTCCGATCCTCCGGCCGCCGTAAAGGCACCGTTCGACAAGTGAGCGGTTGCCTGTGGCACGGCGGAGGCGTATCCCCCCGACAATCCGTTTCCTGAAGGACTTCCCATGGCCTCCAAACCGCATATCCTGATCGTCGAGGCGCGTTATTACGAGCACATCAACGATCACCTTCTCGCCGGCGCCAAGGCGGCGCTCGAGGCGGAAGGCGCGACCTTCGAGGTGGTGACCGTTCCCGGCGCGCTGGAAGCCCCGGCCGCGATCGGCTTCGCTTTGTCCGGCGCCGATGCCGGCGCGACCGAATTCGACGGCTTCGTCGCGCTCGGCTGCGTCATTCGCGGCGAGACTTTCCATTTCGACATCGTGGCGGGGGAATCCGCCCGGGCGCTGATGACGCTCGCCGTCGACGAAGGGCTGGCCATCGGCAACGGCATCCTCACCGTCGAGAACGAGGAGCAGGCGCTGGTGCGCGCCGATCCCGCCCGCAAGGACAAGGGCGGCGAGGCCGCCAAGACGGCGCTGCGCATGATTGTCCTCCGAGAAGGGCTGGGAGCCTGATCATGGCCGAACCTCATCAGCCGCCCCGGCCGGTGAAGGCCGCCAACAAGCGCGGCGCGGCGCGGCTGGCCGCGGTGCAGGCGCTCTATCAGATGGATGTCGGCGGCTCGACGCTGATGGAGACCGTGGCCGAACACGAGTCCTTCCGGCTGGGCCAGGAGATCGACGGCGAGCAGTACCGCTCGGCGGACGCCGGCTGGTTTCGCGACGTCGTCTCCGGCGTGGTGCGCCAGCAGAAGACCATCGATCCGCTGATCCACGGCGCCCTGCCGACGGACTGGCCGCTCGACCGCCTCGACACGACCCTGCGGGCGATCATGCGGGCCGGCGTCTTCGAGCTCCGCTCGCGGCTCGACGTACCCGTCGCGGTGATCATCACCGAATATGTCGACGTTGCGAGGGCCTTCTACACCGAGGACGAGCCGAAGCTGGTCAACGCCGTGCTCGACCGGATCGCCCGGGACCATCGTACAGACAAGGCCGAAAGGCAGGGCAAGAGCGAAGGCTCATGACCTTAGGGGCAGCCGAGTACAGCGGCTCCGTCGGGGCGGCGACGGCGCGGCGCAACGCCCTCGTCCTTGCCGTCGCGCAGGCCGTGGTCGGTTCGGCCGCGCCGGTGGCGATCTCGACCGGCGGGCTTGCGGGCACTTGGCTGCTCCTCGAAGACAAGTCGCTGGCGACGTTGCCGGTCACAGGCTTCAACGTCGGCGTCGCGCTCGGCGCATTGCCAGCGGCGGTGCTGATGCGGGCAATCGGCCGGCGGCTCGGTTTTTCGTCCGGCGCCCTTTTCGTCTCGATCGGCGGGCTTTGTGCGGGGTTCTCCCTCATCGCCGAGGCCTTTTGGCCGTTCGTGGCCTCGATGATACTCGTCGGCTGCGGAAACTCCTTCACCCAGCAATACCGCTTCGCCGCGACGGACGGCGTGCCGCGCGACTATCAGGCCCGGGCGATCGGCCTGGTCCTTGCCGGCGGCATGTTCGCCGCCGTCATCGGCCCCCAGATGGTGAATTTCACCACCGGCCTGTTCCGGCCGGCGGAATTTGCCGGAGGCTTCTTCGGCGTGTCGATCCTCGGCCTTCTCGGCGTCTTCGTCCTGTCGCGGCTGAAGGTGCCCGAAGTGTCGGCCGTTCAGGCGGACGCAGGGCCGGAGGAGCCGGCCCGCCCGCTGTCCGAGATCGTTCTGCAGCCGCGTTTCGTGACGGCGCTTTTGTGCGCCGTTGGCAGCTACGCGATGATGAGCTTCGTGATGACCGGTGCGCCGCTCGCCATCGTCGCTTGCGGCCATTCCAAGCAGATCGGCTTCTTCGGGATCCAGTGGCATGTGATGGCCATGTTCGGCCCGAGCTTCTTCACCGGCCGGCTGATCGCCCGTTTCGGCAAGGAGCGGATCATCGCGGCCGGCCTCGTCGCCCTTCTGGCGAGCTTCGCGGTCTTTCTGTCCGGCGTCGCCGTCTGGCAGTTCTGGCTCGGCCTCGTGCTCCTCGGTCTCGGCTGGAACTTCGGCTTCATCGGGGCGACGGCGATGGTCGCCGAGACCCATCGTCCGTCGGAAAAGAACAAGACGCAGGGCTTCAACGACCTCGTCCTGTTCACCACCGTCGCCTTCTCGTCCTACATGTCCGGCCGCGTCTTCAATGCGAGCGGGTGGGACACGATGAACGTCGTTGCCGTGCCGATCGTCCTCGTCTGCCTCGCGGCGATCCTCCTCGAAGCGCGCCGTGCCGGCGCCCGGTTGCTTACTACCTGACCAAGCGTCGCCCCCGCGGCGCGCCAGCCTGCGCTTGACGCGGCCAATGCCTCATATAACCTCCACCTGCCCTGTCCTTGGGGGAGCAAGGTCGGTCGGGCCCAAAATAACAATAACGGGATAGTCTTGGGCCCTCGGCCGGGACGAAGTGAGGAAACGGCATGCAGACAATTCTTCTCGTAGTGGCCCTTTGCGGGCTGCTCGCGGTCGCTTATGCCATATGGGCGACCCGCTCGATCCTGGCCGCCGATCAGGGCTCGGCCCGCATGCAGGAAATCGCCGGGGCGATCCGCGAGGGCGCCCAGGCTTATCTCGCGCGGCAATACACGACCATCGCCATGGTCGGCGTCGTCGTCTTCGCGCTCAGCTGGTTCCTTCTCTCGCTCTACGCCGCCGCCGGTTTCGCCATCGGCGCGATCCTGTCGGGCCTCGCCGGCTTCATCGGCATGAATGTTTCGGTGCGGGCCAATATCCGCACCGCCGAGGCGGCCTCCCGCTCGCTCGGCGCCGGCCTCGGCGTCGCCTTCAAGTCCGGAGCGATCACCGGCATGCTCGTCGCCGGTCTGGCGCTCCTCGGCGTCACCTTGTATTTCCTCGTCCTGACCGGCTGGCTCGGCTTCGGCCCCGGTGACCGCACGGTGATCGACTCTTTGGTTTCGCTCGGTTTCGGCGCCTCGCTGATCTCGATCTTCGCCCGCCTCGGCGGCGGCATCTTCACCAAGGGCGCCGATGTCGGCGGCGATCTCGTCGGCAAGGTGGAAGCCGGCATTCCCGAGGACGATCCTCGCAACCCGGCGACCATCGCCGACAATGTCGGCGACAATGTCGGCGACTGCGCCGGCATGGCGGCCGATCTGTTCGAGACCTATGCGGTGACGGTCGTCGCCACCATGGTTCTGGGGGCGATCTTCTTCGCCGGGTCGAACGTCATCGAAAGCGTCATGGTCTATCCGCTGGCGATCTGCGGCGCCTGTATCATCACCTCGATCATTGGCACCTTCTTCGTCCGCCTCGGCTCCAACGGCTCGATCATGGGCGCGCTCTACAAGGGCCTGTGGGTGACGACGCTTCTGTCGATCGTCGGCCTCGCCATCGCGAACTATTTCACCATCGGCTTCGGCGATGTCGGCGAAGCTTCGTCCGGCGCCACGATCAACGGTCTGAACCTCTTCATCTGCGGCATCGTCGGTCTCGCCGTCACCGGCCTGATCGTCTGGATCACCGAATTCTACACCGGCATCGGCTTTCGCCCGGTCCGCTCGATCTCCGAGGCCTCGGTTTCCGGCCACGGCACCAACGTCATCCAGGGTCTTGCCGTGTCGCTGGAGGCAACGGCGATGCCGACGATCGTCATCGTCGCCGGCATCATCTCCACCTATCAGCTCGCCGGCCTCTACGGCACCGGCATCGCGGTCACGGCGATGCTCGGCGTCGCCGGCATGATCGTCGCCCTCGACGCCTTCGGGCCGGTCACCGACAATGCCGGCGGCATCGCCGAGATGGCCGGTCTGCCGGCGGATGTGCGCCGCTCGACCGATGCGCTCGATGCGGTCGGTAACACCACCAAGGCGGTGACCAAGGGCTATGCGATCGGCTCCGCCGGCCTCGGCGCGCTCGTCCTCTTCGCGGCCTATAATTACGACCTGCAGTATTTCGTGGCGCAGGCCGAGGCCGGCAACGGCTACGAATATTTCCGGGGCGTCCAGCCGGACTTCGCCCTGACAAACCCTTACGTCGTCGTCGGCCTCCTGCTCGGCGGCCTGATCCCGTTCCTGTTCGGCGGCATCGCGATGACGGCGGTCGGCCGGGCGGCGAGCTCGGTGGTCGAGGAGGTGCGCCGGCAGTTTCGCGAAAAGCCCGGCATCATGGCCGGCACCGAGCGGCCGGACTATGCCCGCGCCGTCGACCTTCTGACCAGGGCGGCGATCAAGGAGATGGTCGTGCCCTCGCTCTTGCCGGTGCTGGCGCCGGTCGTCGTCTATTTCGCGGTCTATCTGATCTCCGACAAGAGCCAGGCCTTCTCGGCGGTCGGCGCCATGCTGCTCGGTGTGATCGTCACCGGCATCTTCGTCGCGATCTCGATGACGTCGGGCGGCGGCGCCTGGGACAACGCCAAGAAGTCGTTCGAGGACGGTTTCGTCGACGCCGCCGGCACGCGCCACATGAAGGGTTCAGAAGCGCACAAGGCCTCGGTGACGGGCGACACGGTGGGCGATCCCTACAAGGACACGGCCGGTCCGGCGGTGAATCCTGCGATCAAGATCACCAACATCGTGGCACTGCTGCTGCTGGCGATATTGGCGCATCAGTGAGGGAACGACCCCGCCTTTGCGGCGTGATCCTCGACCTCACTTGGGGATCACGCCGCTGGCAGGGGATGAGGCCCTGAAGTGAAGTCGCCGCCCCAAACGCTTCGTCATTCTCGGGCCCCGTCCCGAGAATCCTGTGTGTTCGAATTGGTGTATGGTGGGAGGCGGGAAGGAGGCCGAGAGAATCCTGGTCGTCCGCAAGGCAGACCGGTGCCTGGCATGGCCCCTTCCCGCGCCGTCTTCGAAACCTGAACAGTTGCATGAGGCTG
>NZ_JAGJCF010000006.1 GCF_017815135.1 Jiella mangrovi
AGATCGCCGAGCGCTATGCGGCTCGCTGCGACACGACGAAGATCCCCTGCGTGTCCGTCTGGACGCCGTCCTCCTGAGCGATCGGGAGATCATTTCCGGGGGGGCGAGAGTGGTGATTGATGGTTCTGCCAGTCGAAACGACCTCCCGGACGGAACTGCAGCGCAGGGCGCAGGCTCTGTCGCTGCGCTTTGAGGGGGCCGATGCGTCGGTCGTTCTGAAGGCGGCGCTGACGGAGCTCTTCGTCGGCCGGATCGGCCTTGTGTCGTCCTTCGGGACGGAGGCCGCGATCCTCCTGCACATGGTCTCGCGGATCGACCCCTATGTTCCGGTGGTGTTTCTCGACACCTGGAAGCATTTTGCCGAGACGCTCGCCTATCGCGACCAGCTGATCGAGCGTCTCGGCCTTTGCAACGTCCAGATCGTCACGCCGCGTCCGGCGCAGCTCGAGGCGGACGATCCCGACGGCGACCTGCACGCCCGCAATGCCGATCTATGCTGCCATGTTCGCAAGACCCTGCCGATGCTGTCGGCGCTCAGACCGCTCGACTGCTGGATCACCGGCCGCAAGCGGCATCAGGCGCGAACGCGGGCCGACATGCAGCTGTTCGAGGGCGAGGAGCGCCGGCTGAAGCTCAACCCGCTGATCGACTGGTCGGCCGGCGACATCGCGGCCTATTTCCGCGAAAACGATCTGCCCGAACATCCGCTGAAATCGGCGGGCTACCTTTCCGTCGGCTGCCTGCCCTGTACGCGGGCGGTCAAACCCGGCGAAGACGCGCGCGCCGGACGCTGGGCCGGCACCGACAAGACCGAATGCGGCATCCATATCGTCGACGGAAAAATCGCCCGCGCGGTGGGGTGATCAGGGCTTTAGCCCGGTCGTGTCCCCGGGACTGCCGTTCCGATCGGGATCCGAGCCTCTTCAGGCGCCGCCGGCACCGAAGCTCAGATTGAGGGTGATCGCCCGCGGCGTTCGGTTGATCAGCGCGATCCAGCCGTCGGGCGTCAGGCGAACGGAGAGCTTCCCGGCCGCGCCATGGCGTTCCCCGACGGCGGATCTGTCGAGCTTGCCAAACCGCCCGACATCGAGGCGCTGGTCCTGGCTCTGGAAGATCGGCTGCCCGACGATGCCGGGCTTGCCGTTGCCACCCAGCATGACCGGGCCAAGCCAGCAGTACTGGAAGGCCGAGCCCTCGTTGGCGGCGAAGATCGCCAGGAACCCGCCGCGCGCCACGGGCTTGTAGAAACGGCTCTGCCCCTTGGGAATCAGGATCTGCTGATCGATGCCGAAAGCCTGAGAGACGATCTGCGGGGTGCCGCAGACCTCCTCGGAAAAGCGCGCGCTATTGCATCCGAACATGCCCCGCACGCACTCCCCGCCGAGATTGTCGCTCGTTCGACCATAGGGGTAGCGCCGCGAGCGCATGATGCGCGCCGGCGACCAGATGATCGAACTGCGCCGGTTCCTGGCGCTCAGCTCGTAGAGCGGCTGATTGTCGGGCATCGGCGCGTATTCGCCGTAGAAAGCCGCGCTGACCACGCCGCCGGTCACCAGCACATTCGCGTCATTGCGTTCAAAGTCGGGATGGCCGCCGGTATAGCCTTTCTCGCGGATGATGCTGGAGGTGTAGGACGACACGTTGGACAGCACCTCCTGGGCCAGCGAGGCGGCGAAATTGTCCTGCGTTTCGTGCCGGCCATGGATCTTGCCGTCGAGAACGCGAACCCCGGTGGCCCGCCCGACGATGATGCCGGGGCCGTCATAGGATTCGTTTCGATACACCGGGAACCGCACGTCGTTGGTCTGGTCGCCGCGCTTGAAGTTGGCGGCGTTGTGCATGATGAGAACCGCTGGAGCGGTCCACACCTGCTTGGCGCTGATCGCGCTTTCCGCCGCCGGGGCGATGCCGATGTTCTTTCCATCGACGGACCTGATCGTGCAGACATGAACGCCGCTCCGGCTGCCCGCGCCCTCGATCGCGATCTCGCGCCCGACATCGGCCTTCTCCAGAACGGCGTGGCTCGCGCGCAGCACCGTTCCCCCCTTGTCGATCGAACCGAGCAGCGGCCCGAACGAGATCTTCTTTTCGTCCTTGAAGACGATCTTCCGCCCATACGGAACGTCGACCGTACAGCGGGAGCCGCTGGAATCGACATCGACGATGAAGCGCTTGGCCCAGGTACCGCGGGCGGCGTCCGAATTGTCGCCGTCGGTCACCCAAACTGCTGTCCCTTCCATATTCGTGAAGGCACCGCGCAGGGCATTGCCCGCATCGTCGAGGGCGTTGAGGCTGGTTCCGTCCGTCTCGGCGTAGACAGGCCTGTCAAACCGCCTCGTCAGGGCCTGGTGGCCGGCCCCGGCGATCACCAGCGAGAGATCGGAATTGTCGATTTCCTCGATGCGGACGTTGAGGTTGTTCAGCCCGACGAATTTGAGGTCCCACTGCACCGTCGAAACCCAGGGCGCGTAGACGCCGATCGGGTCCTCGATGTCGTCATTGCCAAGGATCTGGAAGCCGACGAGGTCAATATACTTGATCCTCGCATATTTCGACCCGCAGGACAGGTTGAAGAGCTTCTTCCCCCGGCCCATTTTCGTCGGCAATATCAGCGTGTTGTGGGTTCCGCTGCCGTGGATCTGAAACCCGGCCTTCACCGCGCTGAAATCGATCTCCCCCGAGACCACCGTCCCGCCCGGTGGCAGCATCAATACGGGATACAGGCGGTCCGCGGCGGTCTCCGCGATCCAGTTGGCGGCATTTCGCCAGGCGTCGGTATCGTCCGTCGCGCTGTCGAACCGCGCTCCGAAGTCCATGATCGAGCGGGTGAGAACCGCCGGAAGATCGGCGCTGTCGGCGCCCGTCGATGGCGCAGCTTCCGCGACCTGCAGATCCGATTGGCCAGACAGGGCCTTGCGAGAGCCCTGCGCCGCGAAACTCGCCTCGAGATCGACGACGGTCGCCGCACCGGCGAGAGTGATACTCCGGGCGATGAAGGCACGCCTGCTGACCATGGGCTTTTCTCGCTTTGGCGTGAAGATGACCGAAAACGCCATCTGAAACGCTCACATCCTAGCGTAAATGTCCAAGCCATGATGGCGGATTTGGGACAGGTTCGGCGGGGATCGCGCGTTTGCATACGGCAAGGTCCTGCCGCGTGCGCGGCCTTCGCTCGGTCTGCGGGCGAGCCCCGGCCGTCACGACCTGTGCGTCGCGTCATCCATGCCGATGCCGATGCCACGGCCATGGCGATCACGGCCCCGCGCCCTTCACATGCCTCCGGGGCCTGCCGGGATCAGTCGGCGATCACGCTCGAGCCGGCCACCATGTCCTCGACCGACTGTTTCAGGGGGATCTTCGCCGCCCAGCCGAGTTCGGCGCGGATACGGCTCGTATCGAGGACGATCTCCTTGACGTCGACTGACCGACCGGGAAGCCGGACCACGTTGAGCGTCTGCCCCGTCACGGTCTCGACAAGGGACACGATGTCGTTGACGCTGCGCGCTTGGCCGCTTCCCACATTGAAGATCCGCCCAGCCGCCTGATCCGGCATGTCGAGCGTCCGCACGATCGCGGCCGCGAGATCGCGCGCGTCGAAATAGTCTCTAAGGTTCTCGCCATCGCCGAAGATCGTGAACGGCGCGTCCGTCTTCATGGCATTCAGTATCGAGCGAACGACCCCTTGCTGCTTTCCCACCTGCCAGGCACCGATCGGATTGGAGGGGCGCAGCACGGTGAGCTTCAGGCCGTGGCTGGCGGCGATGCTGAAGAGCGCGGCTTCGGCGACCACCTTGCCGAAGCCATAGGAGGAAATCGGCCGCAAGGGCATGTCCTCCGTCGCCAGCCTGCCGCATACGCTGCCGTAGACGGTGCCGCCGGACGACAGGTAGACGAAATGCATGTCGGGCCTGACCCGCAAGGCGCGGTGGGCGAATTCAACGACGGGCTCGACGGTCTGCGACATTTCCCGCCACGGCTCGCCGACATTTTGCGCCGGCCCGTTGCCGCCGGCGAGCCAGACCACCGCGGAAAACTCGGCCAGCCGATCGGGCTGCCGGTAAAGCTCGCTCATGGTCACGGCTTCGATCGATGCGGCATGCTCGGCCAGGAAGGCCCGATCCGGGTTTCTGGAGGCTGTCACGGCAAGACGCTGCGAGCCCGCGAGGCTTTGCAGGAAATGCCGGCCGATGAACCCCGTACCACCGACGACGAGGATCATGGCGTCGCTTTGGGTGGCGCGAAGATCGGGCTCGAATAGGAGGACATCGCCGTTCGGCGGATCATCGACTTGTTGGCCGAGGCGCGAATAGTCTGCGACATGGCCTGGCGGCGTTTGAAGAGAATGGTGTCGGGCACGACCTTGTGGACGATCCCGGCGGCGAGCGTTTCGCAGTTCCAGGCCCAGTCTTCGTAGGCAAAGCCGCCTTCGATATCTCTCATGCCGAACGGAAACTCCCGGTGAATCTCCGTCTCGCAGACCGACAGGGCGTCCCAGTAATTGACGAGCCTCAGCATATCGAGCCGGAACTCGGGCGCCTCCTGATCGACATGACAGAAGATCGACGCCTGGTTCTCGAAAAAGTAGTTATAGGCCGGATGGGCGATGGTCCGGCGCTTCTGTTCCTTCAGGAAGGCGACCGCCTCCACGAGCCAGGTCCGCGACCACAGGTCGTCGCCATCGAGAAAGGCGATGTAGCGACCCGTGGCATCCTCTGTCGCCGCGTTGCGGACCAGCCCCTGATCCGCGAAGTCGACGAGCTTCAACTGGCCGCCGGCGACCGCATACCGCTCGAAGAGCGATTGCGTCAGATCGTCGGGATTGTCGAGAAGATAGAGGGCCTGGACCGTCAGCCCGGCTTTCTGCGCCTCCTCGATCGCGATCTGGAAGGAGCGCAGCGAGGGGATGGCGATCCGGCGCTCGTGATGTCCGGTGATGACGCAGGTGATGTCATGCATGATCGTTCAGCACCACGCGTTTCAGGGTTTCCATATATCGGGCGTCGGAGAAGTCCCGCGCGAGGCGCTCACGCAGCCGCTCGGCCCGTGCGATCGCTTCGGACGGATCCTGGATGACGCGGTTCATGGCGTCTTCATACGCATCGATATCGTCGAAGTTTGAAATCAGATAGCCGGTCTGCCCGTCGATCAGTTCGCCGACGCCGCCGACGTCCGGCGCGATGATGGGAAGGCCGCTCGCGGCGGCATCCAGCAGAATGGTCGGGATACCGTCCCACTGCGCCGTATAGACGAAGCCTGCGAAGGTCTCGCTCTGCAAGACGTCCTCGAAGCTCTGGAAGGTTCCCTTGAGGACGCAGTTGGGTGGAAATTTCGACTCGTCCCAGCTGCCTGCATCGAGGACGGGCTTGCCGTAGACGTGGAAGATGGCGTCCGGTCGGCGTTTGGCGATCTCGATCAGGATATCGACCCGCTTCTGCCGGTCGAAGCGGCCGGCCCAGAGGAAGATCGGCGTGTCGCTTCCCGCCTCCCGGCGCAATTGCGCCGGCGCGGCCTTTTCCGCCGGGGTGTACAGCGTCACCACCTCGCAGCCGTCATCCTGCCCATAACCGAAGCGCTGGCGGACGTCGGTCGAAAGCGCTTCGTTGTCGGTCAGGATGACGTCGTGATAGTCGCAGGTATCGCGGAGCCACTGGATCGGGTAGCCGACCCGCGCGCCGCTCACGCTTTCGTCCCAGGTGAAGAGATAGGTCATCACCCGGAATTCCTGCTTGATCTGCCGGCCGTAGATCTTGCTGGTCCGCCAGACGAGGCCGCTATTGACGTTGTAGACCGTCCGCGCTTCGACACCCCTCAGGAAATCGAACAGCAGGTTCGGCCGATGGGACTCGGGAGCCGACTGGACGATCTGCGAAATGTCATGAAATTCGCAGCCATCGGGCAGCCAGTGGCGATACTCGTCGTCCGACGTGTCGGTGCTGACGACGGCCACCGTTTTGCTGTCGACCAGCCCGGCAAGCGCTCGTGCCAAGACCGTCGCCACGCGTGCCGAGCCGGACATGCGGATGTGCGGAACCAGAACGACATGCTCGAAGCTGCGGCCGGCAAACATCTCGCGGAGCTGCTCTGCCGCATCCGCAACCTGCCGATGGATCGCAGGGGGTATGTTGACCTTGCGCGGGATGTCCGGGAGCGCGACCATCGGGTCCAGGGCCTTGGCCTCCGCGACGCTCTGCATAAGCTTGTCGTTCTTGGCGAAAGCCCTGGCAATCGCAGCTTCCGCGACCGTCGCAACGCTCCGCCAGCTTTCCAGCCGCCCGCTGCGGCAGTAGTGCAGGAAGGGATGCAGCCTTTGTTCGCGCACGTCCTGATTGTTTTCGAGATAGTACCGGACATCGAAATCGAGAGACGGATTTCGCCCTTCGACCCAGCCGACCGTCAGGAAATGAACGAGCGGATCGACAAGGGTCTCGGCGACATCCGGATTTGAAGCCAGATAATAATCGGCGTCGAAAAACGGCTCGCTGACGCGGATCTCTTCCTTGCCCGGATGTTGAAGGACATAGTAGTCGACTTCATCGCGGAATTTGATGCGCGAGTTCACCACCCGGTTCATCACTCCGCCTGTTCGCGGCAGGCCTGCCTTCGCGTATTTCGCGCGCGCTTCCTTCGCCTCTCCGCTGGCAACGAAGTGCCTGAAGGGGTCGCTGCCCTTTTCGGCCAAACCTGGAAACCGGCGAGAGTATTGCTTCGAGTCGAACCAGGGGGCCGGGCTTCGGCCCTCTCGCCAACCGTATTGCAGGTAGTGTTGGAGCGGATCTACGCCAGCGTTTGCGACGTCTTTATTGACGTGAAGATAGAAATCACGATCAAAGTATGCTTCGACCAAGCGGTCGATTTCATTGTCCCGCTCTGGGTCAACCATTTAAATACGCCTCCATACGGATTGGGCAAGTATCCACCATCCCGGCGGCGAACCTACGACGCTCGGCTCCTTCATGAACGAAAGTCCAAGGCTTCGCAACGGATGGGCGTCTAAGACTGGCGCTCTTCTCGCGAAGGCTCGAACAGGCGGGGCCAGAGTGTTTGTTGCGGTTCGCCGTTCCGAGTCTGTCCGGACGGTCGGAAAAAGCTCTTTCGGTCAAAGCGGGGGCTTGGCAAGCGGCAAAGGCCGTGGCTTTCCTCCGGTTGCCGAACATCGAATTCGTCGGTCGGTGGCCGTCTGCGAGGGTCACCGGTTCGCACGTCAAATTCGAATGCTCCATGATAATCAAGATCGCGCCAGCGCGCATTCCGACGCAGTCATCGGCCGGCTGCCGGAGATAAGGCGGATGCCTTCGCCCGTCCACTACGATCCGGTATTGCGCCTTCGCCCTTCGAGGACGCCCAGAACCGCCATCGCGGCCTGGAGGACATTGGTGCCGGGCCCGAAGATCTCCGCGACGCCAGCGTCGTAGAGCGCCTGATAATCTTCCGACGGAATGACGCCGCCACAGATGACGTGGATGTCCGATCGCTGCTTTTCGGCGAGGATGTCGATCAGCTCGGGCACCAGCGTCATGTGACCGGCCGCGTGGGAGGAAACGCCGACGAGATCGACCTTCTTTTCGATGGCGAGACTGGCGACGTCCCCCGGCGTCTCGAACAACGGCCCGAGATGGACGTCGAAGCCGAGATCGGCAAAGGCGGTGGCGATCACCTTGGAGCCCCGGTCGTGGCCGTCCTGGCCGAGCTTGGCGACGAGGATCGAGGGCTTCCGGCCCCTGTCGTCGGCGTAATCGGCGATGCGCTGCTGGATGGTGGCAAATTCCGGGTCGCCCTGGTGGGCGCCGGCGAAGACGCCGGAGATCAGCGATGTCGACGGCTCGTGGCGGCCGCCGAAGCCCTCCTCCATCGCCTGTGAGATCTCGCCGAGCGTGGCGCGGGCCCGCGCCGCATCGACGGCGGCTGCGAGAAGATTGCCGTCCTTGCCGCCGGCGCATTGGCGAAGGGCAGCGATGGCGCTTTCGAACGCGTCCTTGCTGCGGGTGCGGCGGACCTCCTCCAGCCGTGCGATCTGCGATTTGCGCACCGCCGCGGTATCGATCTTCAGGATCTCGACCGGGGCCTCTTCCTCCAGCCGGAAGCGATTGACGCCGACGACGACGTCCTCGCCCTTGTCGATCCGCGCCTGCCTGAGCGCCGCCGCCTCCTCGATCCGCCGTTTCGGCAGACCGTCGGCCACGGCCCTCGTCATGCCGCCGGCGGCCTCGACCTCCTCGATCAGCGCCCAGGCCTTGTCGGCAAGCTCCTTCGTCAAGGCTTCCACATAATAGGAGCCGCCGAGGGGATCGACGACATTGGTGACGCCGGTCTCCAGCGCGAGGATCAGCTGGGTGTTGCGGGCGATGCGCGCCGAGGTCTCGCTCGGCAGCGCCATCGCCTCGTCGAAGGCATTGGTGTGGAGCGACTGGGTGCCGCCGAGAACCGCCGACATCGCCTCATATGCGGTGCGCACGACGTTGTTCATCGGATCCTGCTCGGTGAGCGAGACGCCCGAGGTCTGGCAGTGGGTGCGCAGCATCTTCGAGCGGTCGGAGGTGGCGCCGAAATCCTCCATGATCTTCGCCCACATCTGCCGCGCGGCCCGAAGCTTGGCGGCTTCCATGAAGAAGTTCATGCCGATGCAGAAGAAGAAGGAGAGCCGGCCGGCGAACTGATCGACGTCGAGCCCCTTCGCCATCGCCGCGCGCACATATTCCATGCCGTCGGCGAGCGTATAGGCGAGCTCCTGGGCGAGCGTCGCGCCTGCCTCCTGCATGTGATAGCCGGAGATGGAGATCGAGTTGAACTTCAGCATCTCCGACGCCGTGTAACCGATGATGTCGGCGACGATCCGCATCGAGGGTTCGGGCGGATAGATATAGGTGTTGCGGACCATGAACTCCTTCAGAATGTCGTTCTGAACGGTTCCCGTCAGTTTCGCCTTGTCGACGCCCTGTTCCTCGGCCGCGACGATGAACATGGCGAGCACCGGGATGATCGCGCCGTTCATGGTCATCGACACGCTCATCTTGTCGAGCGGGATGCCGTCGAAGAGGATCTTCATGTCCTCGACGCTGTCGATGGCGACACCCGCCTTGCCGACATCGCCGGAAACGCGGGGATGATCGGAATCATAGCCGCGATGGGTGGCGAGATCGAAGGCGACGGAGAGGCCCTTCTGCCCGGCGGCGAGGTTCTTGCGGTAGAAGGCGTTGGATTCCTCGGCCGTCGAGAAGCCGGCATATTGGCGGATCGTCCAGGGCTGGCCGGCATACATCGTCGCGCGCGGGCCCCGGGTGAAGGGCGCGACGCCGGGCAGGGCGCCCGCGGCTTCTTCGGGCACGTCCGCAGCCGTATAGAGCGGTTTGATGGCGATGCCCTCGGCAGTCTGCCAGGTGAGCTCCTCGACGTCGCGACCCCTCAGCTCCTTGGTCGCCAGATCGAGCCAGTCGCGCGGATAGGCCTCGCTCATTGTTCGAACTCCATGATGACCGCGTCGACGGCGAGGCTGTCGCCCGCCTTCACCGGAATGGACTTCACCACCGCCTTATGCTCAGCCTTGAGGACGTTTTCCATCTTCATCGCCTCGATGACGGCGAGCGTCTGGCCGGCCTCCACCTTGTCGCCTTCGGCCACGGCGAGCCAGACGACGACGCCCGGCATCGGGCAGAGCAGCAGGTTGGAGGTATCCGGCGCTTCCTTCACCGGCATCTTGTCGGCAAGCTTTGCCAGATGCGGCGGATAGACCCTGGCGTCGATCTCGATGCCCCTGAGGCGCAGACGGAACCCGTCGGTGATCGGATCGACGCGGATATGGAGTTCGTCGTCGCCGAAAAGTGCCCTGGCGGCGAGATCGCCGCGCTGCCAGCGGCAGGTGAGCGGCCCGAGATCACTGCCGTCGACGGTCACCGAAGCCTCGCTTGGATCGACGGTGAAGCGATCCTCGCCGATGAAGACGATGCGGCGGTTGCCGGGGACGGAGAGCCCGAGCTTTTCGCCAAGGCTCGGTGCGGTACCGGCGAGACGCCGCTCACTGCTTGCCGCAAGCGCGACGGCGACGGCCGCCAGCCTTGCCCGCATCGGCGCATCCGGCTCGGCGCCGGCAAAGCCGTCCGGATATTCCTCGGCGATGAAGCCCGTCGAGATCTCGCCGGAGCGCCAGCGCGGATGCTGCATGATCGCCGCGACGAAGGGCACGTTATGGCCGATGCCGTCGATGACGAAGCCGTCCAGCGCCTTGCCCATCGCCTCGGTCGCCGCCTCGCGCGTCTCGCCCCAGGTGCAGAGCTTGGCGATCATCGGATCGTAGAACATCGAGATTTCCGATCCCTCGCGGACGCCGGTGTCGTTGCGGATGATCGGCGCGCCGCCACCGATGGCGCGGCCGGCAGGACCTTCTCCCGCGGCGGGCGAGCCGTCGAGCGGCCCTTCGGCGGGCGGGCCGTAACGCTTCAACCGGCCGATCGACGGCAGGAAGCCTCGATACGGATCCTCGGCATAGACGCGGCTTTCGATCGCCCAGCCGTCGATTTTGACGTCGTCCTGGGTGAAAGGCAGCTTTTCGCCATTCGCCACGCGGATCATCTGTTCGACGAGATCGACGCCGGTGATCAGCTCGGTCACCGGATGCTCGACCTGGAGCCGCGTATTCATCTCTAGGAAGTAGAAGTTCCGGTTCTTGTCGACGATGAACTCGACCGTGCCGGCGCTCTCGTAATCGACGGCTTTGGCGAGCGCCACCGACTGTTCGCCCATGGCCTTGCGGGTCTCAGGATCGAGGAAGGAGGAGGGCGCTTCTTCCACGACCTTCTGATTGCGCCGCTGGATCGAGCATTCGCGCTCGTTCAGATAGACGCAGTTGCCGAACGAATCCGCCAGCACCTGGATCTCGATATGGCGCGGCTGTTCGACGAATTTCTCGATGAAGATCCGGTCGTCGCCGAAGGAGCTCTTCGCCTCCGAGCGCGACCGGTCGAAGCCGTCGCGCGCCTCTTCGTCGTTCCAGGCGATGCGCATGCCCTTGCCGCCGCCGCCGGCCGACGCCTTGATCATCACCGGATAGCCGATCTCGCCGGCGATCTGGGCGGCATGCTCGGCGGAATCGATCAGCCCCATGAAGCCCGGCACGGTGGAGACACCGGCCTCTGCGGCGAGCTTCTTCGAGGTGATCTTGTCACCCATCGCCTTGATCGCCCTGGGCTTCGGGCCGATGAAGGTGATGCCGGCGGCTTCGAGCTTTTCGCAGAAGGCGGCGTTTTCGGAGAGGAAGCCATAGCCCGGATGCACCGCCTCGGCGCCGGTCGCCTTGCAGGCCTCGATGATCTTCTCGCCAAGGAGATAGGACTGGTTCGCCTGGGGCGGGCCGATATGCACGGCCTCGTCGGCTTGTCTCACATGAACCGCGTCCCTGTCGGCATCGGAATAGACGGCGACGGTGGCGATGCCCATCTTCTTCGCCGTCCTGATGACCCGGCAGGCGATCTCGCCGCGATTGGCGATGAGGATTTTCTTGAACAAGTGCCGTCTCTCTCCCTTGCGCGCGGGCCGGCCAATGCCTCCGCATGCTTCTTCTTATCCGCCTGCAGCCCGCTCCGGGACCCTGCCTGCACCGGCCCGAGGCGGCGGCCAATCCGGTCGGCTGCCCTTCCGCCGGCTGAGGTCGGCGCTACGCCTATGGCAGGCGAGCCGACATCCGAAGCGTCGTCATTCTCGGGCCCCGTCCCGAGAATCCAGGGGCGGGTGCCGCAACATTGGCCACGAACGCTGCTCGCGGCTGCATCAGTCGGTACCCTACGATCTCTGGATTCTCGGGACGGGGCCCGAGAATGACGAAGTTTTGGCGCTTTACGCCTCATTCCTCAAGTGATCGAGGCTGAACAGCACGAACGTCCAGCACCTCCACCAACACCGTCGGCATCGCTCCGCCTCAAAGCGGGATGTTGCCATGCTTGCGGAACGGCGCCGTGACCTCCTTCGTCTTCAGCATCTCGAAGGCCCGGATCACCCGCCGCCTTGTCGAATGGGGTATGATGACCTCGTCGACGAAGCCGCGCTGGGCGGCGATGAAGGGGTTGGCGAAGCGGTCTTCATATTTCTTCGTATGCGCGGCGAGCTTCTCGGCGTCGCCGGCATCCTTGCGGTGGATGATCTCGGAGGCGCCCTTCGCGCCCATGACGGCGATCTGGGCGCTCGGCCAGGCATAGTTCACGTCGGCGCGGATGTGTTTGGAGGCCATCACGTCATAGGCGCCGCCATAGGCCTTGCGCGTGATGACGGTGACCTTGGGCACCGTCGCCTCGGCATAGGCGAAGAGCAGCTTCGCCCCGTGCTTGATGATGCCGCCGAGTTCCTGTGAGACGCCCGGCAGGAAGCCCGGCACGTCGACGAGGGTGAGGATCGGGATGTTGAAGGCGTCGCAGAAGCGCACGAAGCGGGCGGCCTTGCGCGCGGAATCGATGTCGAGGCAGCCGGCCAGCACCATCGGCTGGTTGGCGACGACGCCGACCGTCGAGCCGTTCAGGCGCACGAAGGCGGTGATGATGTTCGGCGCGAAGTCCTTCTGGATCTCGAAGACGTCGCCCTCGTCGGCGATCTTCTCGATCAGTTCGCCCATGTCGTAGGGCTTGTTGGCGTTGTCGGGGACGAGCGTGTCGAGCGACATTTCGCTGCGCGCCGGATTGTCCGTCGTCTCGTAGACCGGCGGCTTTTCCCGGCTCGACAAGGGCAGGAAGGAAAACAGCCGCCGCATTTCGGCCAGCGCCTCGACGTCGTTCTCGAAGGCGCCGTCGGCAACCGAGCTCTTCTTGGAATGGGTGCCCGCGCCGCCGAGCTCCTCCGCCGTCACTACCTCGCCGGTGACGGTCTTCACGACGTCCGGGCCGGTGACGAACATGTAGGAGGTGTCGCGGACCATGTAGACGAAATCGGTCATCGCCGGGGAATAGACCGCGCCGCCGGCGCAGGGGCCCATGACGACGGAGATCTGCGGGATGACGCCGGAGGCCTGGACGTTGCGCCAGAACACCTCGGCATAGCCGCCGAGCGAAGCGACGCCCTCCTGGATGCGCGCGCCGCCGGAATCGTTGAGCCCGATGATCGGGACGCCGTTCTGGACGGCGAGATCCATGACCTTGCAGATCTTCTCCGCATGGGTCTCCGACAGGGAGCCGCCGAAGACGGTGAAGTCCTGGGAGAAGACATAGGCCGGCCGGCCGGCGATCGTGCCCCAGCCGGTGACGACGCCGTCGCCGGGGATCTGCTGGGCCTCCATGCCGAAGTCGGTCGAGCGATGGGTCTTGAAGGTGTCGTATTCCTCGAAGGAGCTTGGATCGAGAAGAACGTCGAGCCGCTCTCTCGCGGTCAGCTTGCCCTTGGCATGCTGGGCGGCGATGCGCTTTTCGCCGCCGCCGAGCCGGGCCTCTTCGCGGCGGTTTTCCAGTTGCTGGATGATGTCGAGCATCGGATACGAACCTTCAGAGCGGATGTTTGCGGAGGATCGGTCGTCCCGATCGCCGCGTCATTCGGCATGATGTCTTTTAGGGAAATGGGCAGGGCGGTGGTTTTTTCGATCCGGCATCGTCGTCCCTCGCCGTCAACGGTGCCGGGCCCGGGCATTCAGCCGGCTTATGATACGATTTCGAGGCCGCGCAGGGCAAAACCCCTGGCGAGCGGCGCCAGTGTTGCCGCCTCCTCGCCGGATGCGTTGCCGGCCCGCGCGCGATCGGCGATGCCGACGAAGATGACGGCGAAGCGAAACAGCGCGAAGGCCTCGTGAAAAGCCATGAGTGGAGGCGTATCCCCGGCCTTTTCGAAATAGCGCGCGACGAATTCGTCCTTCGAGGGAATGCCGAGCGCTGCATGATCGAGGCCGCGGATGCCGCCATATTCCTGAGGTGTCGTCCGCCAGGCCATGCAGCAGAAGCCGAGATCGGCCAGCGGATGGCCGAGGGTCGAAAGCTCCCAGTCGAGGACGGCGACGACCTTCGGTTCGCTTCGATGATACATCAGATTGCCGACGCGAAAATCGCCATGGGCGATCGCAACGCGCCCGTCGTCGGGCGGCAGGTTGGCTTCGAGATAGGCGGCGAGTTCGTCGAGTTCGGGAATGTCGCTGGTCGGCGATTGCCGCCACTGCCTCGACCAGCGCGCGAGCTGGCGCTTGAAATAGCCGGTCTTGCGTCCGTAGTCGCCAAGCCCGACCGCATCCGGATCGACGGCGTGAAGGGCGGCGAGCGTGTCGGCCATTGCCAGATAGGCGGCGCGGCGGTCTTGCGGCGTCAGGCCCGCCATCGCGGCGTCGTGGAAGACCCGGCCTTCCAGCCGTTCCATGAGATAGAAGGGCGTGCCGACGACGTCCGGCTCGCCGTGAAAGAGGATCATCTCCGGCACCGGGACGTCGGTCTGTGACAGGGCCTCCATCACCGTGTATTCCCGATCGACGGCATGGGCGCCCTTGAGGATGTCGCCGGGGGGCTGCTTGCGCAGCACCATCCGCCGCTCGCCCGCATCGAGGAAGAAGGTCGGATTGGACTGGCCGCCGCCGATGCGTTCGAGGCGCATCGGGCCGCCGACGCCGAGGCGATCGGCGACGAAACCGGCGAGCCGCTCGGGGTCGAATTCCAGCGTGCCTGATACCGCGATGTCCATCCTGCCTCCTCCCGTGCCCTCTCCCGGCCTCGCGCCGTCAGCTCTCAGCTGCCGCCGCCGTCATCTTCCGCGACCGGCCAGCGCCAGAGATCGGCGCCCTCCTCGGCGAGCGCGCGGCTGATCACCATCTTGTGGACCTCGTCTGCCCCGTCGACGAGGCGGGCCTGCCGGGCATAGCGGTAGATCCATTCGAGCACGGTGTCCTTGGAATAGCCTCTCGCCCCGTTGATCTGGATCGCCGTGTCGACGGCTGAGTGAAGCAGGTTGGCGACGTGGATCTTCGCCATCGACACCTCGGTGCGGGCGAAGCTGCCCTGGTCGATCGCCCAGGCCGCCTTCGCCACCAGAAGGCGCCCGATCTCGATGCGCATGGCGATGTCGCCGAGCATGATCTGGATGCTCTCGCGATCGGCGAGGCGGACGCCGAAGCCCTCCCGCTCGGCGGCGTATTCAGTCGCGATTTCCATGGAGCGCTTGGCAAGGCCGAGCCAGCGCATGCAGTGGGTGAGGCGGGCCGGGCCGAGGCGGGTCTGCGTCACCTTGAGGCCGCGGCCGACGTCGAGGAGGATGTCCTCCTCGCCGACCTCGAGCCCCTCGAAGGCGATCTCGCAATGGCCGCCATGCTCCTCCGGCCCCATGATCGGGATACGCCTCAGGATCTGCCAGCCGGGCTGGTCCTTGTGGAACAGGAAGGCGGTGAGGCCCGAGCGCGGGTCGTCCGAGGTGCGGGCGAGGAGGATGAAATGGCTCGCCTCGGCAGCGCCGGTGATGAACCATTTGCGCCCGGTGATGACGAAGCGGTCGCCGCGCCTTTCCGCCCGCGTCCGGATCATCGAGGGGTCGGAGCCGCCGCCCGGATGCGGCTCGGTCATGGCGAAGGCCGAGCGTACCTTGCCCTCGACGATGGGCTTCAGCCACTTCTCCTTCTGCCGTTCGGTGCCGAGCTTTTCGAGCACCATCATGTTGCCGTCGTCGGGCGCGGCCGAATTGAACACCACCGGCCCGAAGATCGAGCGGTTCATCGCCTCGTAGGTGACGGCCATGCCGACGGTGGAAAGGCCCGCGCCGCCGGCATGTTCTGGCAGCTGCAGGCACCACAGCCCTTCGGCTTTGGCTTTCTCGCGCAGCTCGGCGAGGAGCGGCAGCGCGATGTTTTCGTGCGCGTCATAGCTCGAAGGGTCGGCTTCGAGCGGCAGGAGCTCGCGATCGACGAAGCGCGCGATGCGGGCCCGGTAGTCCTCGATCCGGGGCGCGATGTGAAAATCCATGGAAGCCTCCCAACTCCGTTTCGAGGGATCTACAGCATCGGCCCAACAATCGAAAATCGATTTTCAGAACGCACGATCCGCAGGAACCACGACGAGAGCGCCGGGCGAAAAAGTGGAATCCGGTTTTTCGACAAGCCGGCGCGCCAGATAGAATCTACAGCACCGGACGATGCGAAGTTATCGCCCGGCGCTGTAAAGACGACGCGGGTCTCATCGGACATCCTGCAGGACAGTCTCGCGGGAGGCTGCGTGAAGGGTTGGATTGACGATTCTTCGCCACGAAGCGTCGTCGCGGATGCCGGTTTCCGGGCAGGCCGCCCTGCAAGACCCGCCTCGAGCGACCGCCGCACCGACCAGCAAAATCGTGATGCCGATGGCTCTTGCGGGGCCCGCCGGCCTCTGGTGTCGCTGCCGGCCTGCTCAGAAGAGAAAGGCGTCGAGATCGTCATCCGCAGATTGCGCCGGCTCTTCTTCCGGCGCCGGGGACGCCGTTCCGAGCACTTCGTCATGTATTCTGCGCTCGGCTTCCATCGTATATGCCCGTCGCAGTGCCGCGAACATTTCGGCATGGGTGGAGGCGAGGGCCGGATCGCCGGTTTCTGCACTCTCCATCCTCTCGCCGAGACTGGCCTCGACCTCCGAGAGGTCCTCGACGAGACCGGAGAGTTTCCCAAGAGCGCCGCCGGCATCGTCGGTCAGGCCGACGATCCGCCGTCCAACGGAATCGAGAACCGAGCTGGCTGCTTCCATCCGCTCGTCGGCCGTCGATAGGATGGAACGCGCCTGCTGGGCATCCTCGACGAGAGCTCCGATGCCGCGGTCAGCCGATCCCTGACGGACCGCCCCGAGCTCGTCCGCAAGCGTTCCAAGTTTCGACAGGCTCGCCGAGACCGATTCGGCCTGGATCACCATGCCGCCCACGACTTCCCGCATCTGGCGCGAGACGACGCCGAGCGCAACACCCTTCGTGCCGAGGCGCGAACATCCGATCGCCATGTTGAGGCTGACGAGCCTCATCTCGAATTCGAGACGATGCAGTTCGCCGTCATAGGCGCCGAAGGCCGCGACGTCGTCGTCGATGGACCTGGCGAGCGCCATGATGTGCTCCTGTTCGCATTGGGAGCGAGAGAGTTCGTTCGCGGCCTGCGCGATGTCCAGACCGAGGCGCGCAGTGCCCGGCTCGCCCGCTCGCCTGTTGCCGCCGAGCTGCGTCTTCAAGGTGCCGAACGTGCGGTCGATGTCGCCAGACAGGACGAGAATCGCCTCGTTCAGCGAGTCCGACTCCTCGACGAGCTTGGCCCGGGCGCCCTGCATCTGCGCGCATTGCAGCGTGAGCAGCAGATTTTCTGCCTCCGGCGCCTGATCGAGGCTGGCTAGCGCCGACGAGACATGTTCGAGCCGCTGGCGGGTGTAGTCGCCGACCTGCATCGAGGAGACGACCTCCGACACCTGGTGCGACAGCGACGCGCAGGCCGCTTCCGCAGCCGTGCTCGCCCCGGCGGCGCGCTGGCGGTCGTTCACGGCAGCGGCGAGATCGGCGCCGATTCTTTCCTGCAGCCGTTCGGTCGCGGACAGAAAGTTGCGTTCAAAGATCTCGCTGCGGGCGGAGGCGGCGGTCAGCAGCTTTAGCAGTCGTACCTGCCCGGCAGTGAGATTGTCCACAACGACCGAGGTTCGCTTCACGGAGTCGAGAATGTCGTCGGCAAAGACGGCGAGTTCCATCTCGCCGTGCTTTCGAATGGTTGCTGCGATCATGCGAGCGTTCATCGCAATGGCCGAAATCATCGAGACCGTCTGGCGCAGGTCCTCGATCTTATGCCCGGCGGAAGACACCACCCGGATCAGGTCGCCGACCAGCGCACGCTCCCGGCGCGTCGCCTCCAAGAGCGTCAGACATTCGGCGACGAGCCGGTCGATCGCCGCCTCGGCCGATGTGACCTCCGGACCGGCATGCGCTTCGGTGACAGCCTCGAACGCCTTGCGCATGTCCCCCAGAAGGCCGAGGCAGGCGAGCAGACTCTCGCCGATGCCGAGAAAAATCGCCTCGACTCCCTCGATCGTCCCGTCGAGGCGCGCGCGGGAGCCCTTCAGCGACTGGTCGTCGTGTCGAACGGGTTGAAGGCTTCGATCGGAAAGGATGTCGGGCTTCTGTACGGCGATGGCGCTCATGAGGCGATCCCGGCGGTCTGGGTTGCGAGTGCGGCGCTGCGCAGAACGTCGCTCGCCACCTTGTTGAGGGGGACGATCTTCTCGGCGGCGCCGAGCTGGATCGCCTCGCGCGGCATGCCGAAGACGATGCTCGTCTCTTCGTCCTGGGCGAATGTGTGCGATCCCATGGTCCGCATCTCCAGAAGACCACGGGCGCCGTCGTCGCCCATGCCGGTCAAGATCACACCGATCGCGTTCGCGCCGGCGGTCTGGGCGACCGAGCGGAACATGACATCGACCGAGGGACGGTGGCGGCAGACATACGGGCCGTCCTGCACCGTGACCGTGTAGCGGCTGGACTGGCGCCGCAGCAGCATGTGCCGGTTGCCGGGAGCGATCAGCACCCGACCGGGAAGGACCACGTCGCCGTCGCTGGCTTCTCGCACCTCGACGGCGCACATTCCGTTCAGCCGGCGGGCGAAGGCCGCCGTGAAGCCTGCCGGCATGTGCTGGACGATCAGCATGCCGGGTGCCGTGGCCGGCAACCGGGTGAGCACGGCCGCGAGCGCCTCGGTGCCGCCGGTCGATGCGCCGATGGCGACGATCGGCTCGGTCACGGGGATCGAACGCTTGAGCGAGGCGATGCGGGTCTCGGAGATCGGCGGGATGACGACGTCCGCAAGGTGCTTGGCCTCGACCGCCGGCTTCGGCTCGCGCCGCGCCCCGCTTCGCACCCGCGCATGGGCCGCAGCCTTGGCGACGTCGCAGATCAGCATGCGCGATTCGGTGAAGAACTGCTTGGTATCGACGCGCGGTTTGGTGATGACGTCCACGGCACCGGCGGCGAGTGCCTCCATCATCACGTCGGAATTCTCGCTGGCAAGGCTCGAACAGATCACCACCGGAATCGGCCGCTGGGCCATGATCTTCTTCAGGAAGGTGAGGCCGTCCATGCGCGGCATCTCGATATCGAGCACAAGCACGTCCGGGATCTGCTGGCGGATCTTCTCGGCCGCCAGATAGGGATCCGCAGCGGTTCCTATGACCTCTATTTCCGGATCGTCGGAGAAGATGGCGGTCAATGTCGAGCGCACCGAGGCGGAGTCGTCGACGATCAGCACCCTGATCTTCCCGCCGTGCGTATCGGCCGCGTTCTTCTGCATCGCTCGTTCCTGAATTTTGCGTCCCAATCAGCCGGTGAGGTTCGACCACGGCCGATCGTGACGAAGGGGCGCTTAGGATTTCTGGTAGATCGTCGGTCCGATTTGGCGAAACTCGCTCCCGCGCACGGCCATCGATTCGGAGTGC
The DNA here is from genome assembly GCF_017815135.1 of Jiella mangrovi. Classification (GTDB taxonomy): domain Bacteria; phylum Pseudomonadota; class Alphaproteobacteria; order Rhizobiales; family Rhizobiaceae; genus Jiella; species Jiella mangrovi. The sequence goes on from NZ_JAGJCF010000006.1 coordinate 19,350, forward strand.
CCCACGATGAGGAAGCCGTTCGGCCTGAGATGGCCGCCGAGACGGGTCACGACCGCGTGCTGGTCGGCCTTGTCGAAGTAGATGAGGACGTTGCGCAGGAAAATGATATCGACGTCCCTGTCATAGGGGTACCGGTCGCTCATGAGATTCATGCGCTCGAAACGCGCCTTGCGGCGCAATTCCGGGACGATGCGAACCTCTGCCCGCATGTCCTCGGCACGCCCGTCCATGACGTAGCGGGTTCGTTTTTCGAGTGGGACCGGAGCCATCGCCTCGATCGGATAGACCGCGCGCCGCGCCTGTTCGAGCACGGCGGTCGAGATATCCGTGCCGAGCACCGCATAGGTGAAGTCCTGGCGCTCGCGGGCGAGATCCTCCAGCACCATGGCGATCGACCAGGCTTCCGCACCGTTGGAGCTCGCCGCGCTCCAGACCTTCACAAGGCGGTTCGCGCCGCGCGCCAGAAGCTCGGGAACGAGCCGGCGCTCCATCAGCTCGAGATGTTCCGGTTCGCGGAAGAAGTCGGTCTTGTTGGTCGTCATCACGTCGATGAGGTGAACCAACTCGCCTTCCAGGCCTCCCTCGTCGAACAGGTGCCGGCAGTAGGCGCCCAGGGTGGAGAGCTTTCGCGCGCGCATCCGTTTGCGAAGACGTCCCTCGATCATCACCCGCTTGGCCTGGGGCAGCCTTATGCCGGTCTGCTGGGTGACGAGGTCGGTCAGACGCTGGAAATCGGCCTTGGAGATTTGATCATCCCTGACGGGCGGAGCGAAACGGGAGCCAAGCGGCTCGGCAAGAGCGGTAGCGGGGGGCATCGTCGTCCTTTACGCGTCTCGCAGGTCGGGTTGTCGGTGCCGGCTGCGATGGCGGAGATTTGAGAGGCGAAACGGTTCAGGTCTCGGGCCGGTGCTTCTTCGAAAGCCCTGGCCGTGCCCTCAGGCGGATGAGCGAAGGTCAGGCGGCCGCTGTCACGCCGGCGACGTCTTGGGAGACGAACAACCGGTCGAGATCGAACACCGTCGCGAAGGCACCGTTGCGACGTCCGACGCCGGCGACACACTCGGCACCCCATCGCCCGCCGATCTTCACCGGCGGTTCGAGCGGACCGTCGAGCTCCGCGACCTCGAAAACCCGGTCTGCCCGAAGAGCCAGCTTCTGCATGGCTCCGCTCATCAGAACGTCGAGGACGATGACGCGGGTGTCGTGGGTATCCTCGGCCGGGCTCATGCCGAGGCGAAGCCTCAGGTCGATCACGGGAACGCTCTGCCCGCGAACTTCGATGATGCCGAGAAAGTCTTCCGGCGCCCTCGGCATTCTGGCGATGGGCTGGGGCTCGAGAATCTCCTGAACGCGCGATACCGGAACCGCGAAGAGGGAGTCGGCGACGCCCAGGGTCACATATTGCGTTGCTTCGGTCATGGGGCGTCTCTTTCGGCTGAAATGGCGGGATCGGCGGGACGGATCAGGATCGCTTCGTCGCTGCGCGGCCTGCCTTGGATTCTATGGGACGGGAGGGGCTTTAGGTGCGCTTCGGCACCCGAGATCTTCCCTGATCGGCGCCCTCCCGGCCACCATGGACCGGGAGGGCGTGCCGGTCGCCTCAGGCGGCCCGGCCGTTGCGCACGAAGCGGCGGTCGAGATCGTCGCTGTCGTCTTCCATGTCGAGGTCGAAGCCGCCGCTCCTGCCCTTGGCCGCGTTGCGGGCGCCGGACATCGAAGGGGCCGCGACACGGATCGCGTCGTGCATTTCCGAGACGCCGAGACCGGAGGAGCCTTTCGACTTCCGCGCAGGCTGAGGGAGTTCCGACATCGATCCGCTCTGCTGGTCGATCTTGAAGAAGGCGATCGAGTGCTGCAGGCGGTCGGCCTGGCTTGCCAGCTCTTCAGAGGTGGAGGCCATCTGCTCCGCCGCCGACGTGTTCTGCTGGGTCACCTTGTCGAGTTGCTGGATGGCCATGTTGATCTGGGCAGCACCGGTGTTCTGCTCACGGCTCGCATTGGTGATTTCCGACACGAGCTCCGCCGTCTTCTGGATATCAGGAACCAGACGGGTGAGCATGTCGCCGGCCTGCTGGGCGGCCTTGACCGTGTCGCCCGAAAGGCCGGAGATCTGCTGGGCCGCCGCCTGGCTGCGCTCGGCGAGCTTGCGCACTTCCGAAGCGACCACCGCGAAACCGCGACCATGTTCGCCGGCACGGGCGGCCTCGACGGCCGCGTTGAGGGCGAGGAGATCGGTCTGGCGAGCGATTTCCTGGACGATTAGGATCTTCTCGGCGATGGTCTCCATGGCCTTGACGGCATTTCCGACGGCCTCGCCGCTGGCTTCCGCGTCCTTCGCGGACTGGCGGGCGATTGCCTCGGTCTGCGAAGCATTGTCGGCGTTCTGCTTGATGTTGGAGGCCATCTCTTCCATCGAGGAAGAAGCTTCCTCGGTCGACGAGGCCTGCTCGGTCGCGCCCTGGCTCAGCTGCTCGGCGGCCGAGGACATTTCCTGACTTCCGGACGAGACGTTGCGGGCCGAGCCGGTAACATCGGTGATGATGGCCTGCAGCTTGGACACCATGTCGCGGGCCGCTGCGAGAAGGCTCTCATTGTCGCCCTTGCGGGTGTTGACGGCGACGGTGAGGTTGCCCTGTGAGATCTCGCGGATGACTTCGCGGGCATAGTCCGGCTCGCCGCCGAGAGCACGCAGAACGTTACGGGTCAGGAAGATCGCGGTCACGATACCGATCAGGAACGCAATACCGATGACGGTGAAGGTGATCATCTGGGATTCGGAATAGATCACGTCGCCCCGAAGGCTGGCGTCCTGACCAGAGGCATAGTTCATGTTGACGAGATCCTGGAGATAACCCGAGAACTCATCGTAAAGCCCGCCCGACGCCGCCAGTTTCTGCTCGGCAATCTCGTTCTCGTTGCGACGGGAATTCTCGATCATCGCTTCGCTCGCCTTGAGATATTCCGCGTATTTGTTCTCGAAGTTCTGATAGAGCGCGCGCTCCGCATCCGAGCTGATCATCGGCTCGTATTTTGCGCGGGCCTTCTCCATCTCGGCGGCTCGGTCGGCGATCCTCGCTTCCACTTCCCGCATCTGGGCAGGGGTCTCTGAAAGGATGTGCTGGTACTCCGCGATGCGGTAGTCGCCGCTGAGCGTGTTCATGCGGTTGACCACGTTGACGCTCGGCAGCCAGTTGTCGGCGATCTCCGTCGACTGGTCGTTGATCTGGCCCATCTGCATGATCGCCACCGCGCCGAGACCGGCTATGAGGGCAAGCAGGATGCCGAAGGAAAGGGCGAATTTCGCCTTGAGCGAGAGTCTCATGGTTTGTCCTTTTAGTTGCTGTTGGCGACTTAGTTGCTGTTGGCGGCGGGGTTCGCCCGTGCGCCGAAGATTTGCTGCATGTCGGGGATGATGACGAAGTCGTCGTCGCGGCGGCCGATGCCGCGTACGTATTCGGCCGGCCAGCGCATGCCGACCTTCGGCGCCTCTTCGATCGAGGCCGCTTCGATGTCGGCGACGTCGTAGACCTTGTCGGCGAGGATGCCGGCGACCATCGGCTCGCCGTCGAGCTCGATCTCCATCACGACGATCCGCGTATCGGTGTCGGCCGGCGGCCGGTCCATGCCGAAGCTCACTCTCAGATCGGCAAGCGGGACGACATTGCCGCGCACGTTGATCAGCCCGCCGACGAACGCCCCGGCATTGGGCACCCGTGTGATCGGAACCGGGTCCAGGATCTCGCGGACATTCGTCGCTTCGAGCGCGAACATCTCGTCCTGGAGCCGGATGGTGAGGGCATGCATTGCGTTTGTCTCCTGGGCTTGGGTCATGCGGCCTTCTCCAGCGTTTCGGCGCGCCGCCGCTCCTCGATCTTCTGGCCGAAGCCGACGAGGTGCATGACGTCGAGGATGAGGGCGACGGTGCCGTCGCCGAGGATAGTCGCGCCGGAGAACGTCTTCAGGCCCGAGTGAAGGCTCGAGAGCTGCTTGATCACCGTCTGGTTGTTGCCGATGATCTGATCGACCACCAGGCCGACCCGCGTGTTCTCGGACGAGACGACGACGACCTTCTGGAAGCGGTCCGGTTCGTTCTCCGCGCCGAACAAAGATCTGAGCTTCAGGAAGGGAACCAGCTCGCCCCGCAGATTGATGAAGCTGCGACCGCGCGCCTCGGCATCGATGCCTTCGGGAAGTTCGACGCATTCCTCGACCGCTGCGAGCGGGATCGTATAGCGGTCCGCCCCGACCCTCACGAGCAGTCCGTCGATGATCGCGAGCGTCAGCGGAAGACGAAGCGTGACGGTCGTGCCCTGACCGGACACGGTGTCGATGTCGATCGATCCGCGCAGTCCGTCGATGGTCCGCTTGACGACGTCCATTCCGACGCCGCGCCCGGACAGCGCCGTCACCTGCGTGGCGGTCGAGAAGCCCGGCTGGAAGATCATCCGGTAGAGCTCACCGTCGGCTACGCTCTGGCCGGCAGAGATCAGTCCCGCCTCTTCCGCCCGCCGGCGGATGCGCTCCGCATTGAGACCGGCCCCGTCGTCGCGAATGGCGATGGCGACTTCCGCGCCGCGATGCTTGGCGGACAGACGCAGGGTTCCCGCCGGGTTCTTGCCGAGTTCGGCGCGCGTGTCCGGCCGTTCCAGACCATGGTCGATCGAATTGCGGATGATGTGGACGAGCGGATCGGCGAGCTGTTCGATCACCGTCTTGTCGAGTTCGGTATCCTCGCCCTCGGTCACGAAATCGATCGGTTTGCCGAGATCCTCGGAGAGATCGCGGACAAGCCTGCGGAAGCGACCGAAGAGGGAACCGAAGGGCACCATTCTGGTCCCCATCGTGGTATCGCGCAGGCTGGAGGTCAGCCGCTCGATTTCCTCGGCGACATTGACGAGCGAAGGATCGTGGATCGTTTCGGCAAGCTGCGAGAGACGGGCCTGGGCGATGACGAGCTCGCCGACCCGGTCCATCAATTCGTCGAGCCGCTCGGCCGGCACGCGCAAGGTGGCGTTGCGCTCGGCCTTCGTCGTCGCCGCGGGCTGTGCCGCTGCGGCTCTTGGCTCGGCGGCGACCGGCCCTGTCTCCTGTTGTTCCGCCGTCGAAGTCGTCTCGGCCTTCGGGGGGGCCGGGAGCGGCGCCTGGACTGCCGCGACGGGAGCGGGTCCCACGTCATCATCGCCGGCAAGCGGCTCGATCGTCAGCTCCATGTCATCGCGAACGAAGAGGAAGACGTCGTCCACCGCCTCACGCTCGACCGGCCCCTTCAGTGTGACGTCCCACGCGAGATAGGAGTGCTGAGGTTCGATCTCCTCGAGTGGGGGAACGGCGCTGGCGTCGGCGACGATCTCGCACGGGCCGAGCCCGCGCATCTCGTCGAGAAGCAGGAGGGGATTTGATCCGAGCGTCAGGGCATCGGTGGCGAGCTTGAAGCGGATGCGCCATCCGGCCGCCGCTTCGGACGTCGCCGGTGCCGGTTGCGAAGACGTGCCGAGCGGCTCGCTGACCTGAGACGCTTTCGCCTCGCCGCTCACCGCGATCTTCAGGGCGCCGAGGATCGCCTGGCCGCGTTCCGGGTCGTAATCCGGATCGTCTATCAGCCGGGAAACGTGATCGCGCGCGTCGAGAGCGGCGGCGATGAGACGGCCGTCGACCGCAGCCTCGCCCTTGCGGACCCGGTCGAAGGCGGTTTCGAATTCGTGGATGAACTCCGAGACGGCGGTGAAGCCGAACATCGCCCCGGAGCCCTTGAGAGTGTGGAGCGCGCGGAAGGCGAGGCCGACGAGTTCGCGATCGTCGGGCCGAGTTTCCAGATCGAGAAGCGCCTGTTCCAGGGTCTCGATGAGATCGGCGGCTTCCTGCCGGAAGACTTCTGTGGGGTCGATGTTGCTCATGCGCCCGCAACCTTGCGCACGATGGCGAGCAGCTGATCGGGCTTGAAGGGTTTGATCATCCAGCCGGTCGCGCCGGCCGCCTTGGCCTGGGCCTTCAGCCCGTCGTCGGATTCCGTCGTCAGAAAGACGATCGGCACACCGTTGCTGGAGGGCTTCGTGCGATATTCGCGGATGAACGACAACCCGTCCATTCCCGGCATGTTGAGATCGGTGATCACTGCATCGACATGGTTCGCCGCCGCCTTCTCCAAGGCTTCGCGACCATCGGAGGCTTCGACCACGCTGTAGCCTGCCTGCTTCAGTGTCATGCCGACCATCTGTCGGACGGAGGCCGAGTCGTCGACGGTGAGGATTGTCTTGCTCATCAGGAAATGTCCATCATTTGACGCTAGGGGAGGGGGAAGGGCGCGAGGGCTTGGCTCGCCGTCCTGGCGCGACAGCCCGAGCCCGCAATGCAAAGGCGATTGCATGCTGGACGGGATGGCGGGCTCTGCCGTGTCCAGGCCGTATCTTCGGGATGCTCTGCGTCGTCGAGCGCGATCAGCTCCCGGGACTTGCCCGCATCTCTCGGAAGTCCGCTGCCAGTCCTGCCCTCTGTGCAGCCGACAGGAGAACGCCGTCGTCATCCGCCAGGATATTAACGGCCCTGCCCGAGGCCAGAACGCTCTTCCTGGCGGCCAGTATAATCTGCAGGCCCGCAACATCGATGGCCTTCACGTTGCGAAAATCCAACGTAGATACGCCATTATTCAGTTCGTTCTGAAGAATCGACGTAAATTCCTGGATGGTTCTAATAGTAAAATTTTCAGGAAATTCTACACTCGACATTTTGACACCTACATACCCAGCCGGATCGTGACCAACGTTCGTTGTTTTGGTCTGTGTTATTTGCCCAAAACTCTAAGGCCTGACTTGTTAAGTGAGGCTTAATAAGGCGGTCGGCGTCAACGCTTTTGTCGATTTTGTGGCGGCTGCCGCGAATGTCGTGCCAAGATAGTCCACGCCCGAGGGGCGCGCGTCGGTCCCATCTCGATCTGTTCCTGTGAACTGACGCGATTGATCGGAGCGCTGGCCCAACAGGAAAGCTGAAGCTTACCTTCGAGGACGGGCTGATGGTCGCAGTACCGTCGCCGCCTGCCAATCGGATGGTTTGCCGTGTGAATGCCAGTGCACGGCCGGTCTTTGCGCCATGATTGGCAAAGCCGGTAACGCCGGTCCGTCAGGCGGTTCCGGCCATTGCATCCCCTGCGGCGCAGGCGGCCGGTCGCCGCGTGATGCGTGCGGTCGCCCCCGTATTGTCGTGGCGTCGCCGGTTCCCGATGCGGGCGGTCTGCTCGGCGACCGCGGCGATGCAATTTTCGCAAAGCGGGATGAGTGATGCGGGGTGTGGGACTGTGTTTCGTGCGGCCGGTCTGATCCGACGCAACGGTCTGCTACAGTGTCGAGATCGAGTGACCGCCATCGACGACGATGTGCGAGCCGGTCATGTAGGTGCCGGCGTCGCTCGCCAGAAGCAGAAGGGCCCCGTCGAGATGCGATTTGTCGCCGATCCGGCGCTGGGGAATGCGTTTGAGCATTTCGGCGCCGGCCGGCGATTCGAAGAAGCCCTCATTGATCTCCGTCTCGATATAGCCCGGGCAGATCGCGTTGACGCGGATCTGGTGGCGCGCCCATTCGAGCGCCAGCGAGCGTGTCAGCTGCAGGACGGCCGCCTTCGAGGCGGTGTATGAGGCGAGAGCCCCGGCGACGCGCAGGCCGAGGATCGAGGCGATGTTGACGATCGAGCCGCCCTTGTTCGCCGCGACGAGCGAGCGCGCGGCCTCCCGCGCGACGAGGAACACCCCGCGCAGATTGACGTCGGTTACCTTGTCAAAGTCGCCTACCGACATGTCGAGGGCCTTCGACGGGGCGCTGATGCCGGCATTGTTGATGACGATGTCGAAGGGTCCGCGCTCGGCAAAGAGCGCGACGACCGAAGCTTCGTCGGTCACGTCGAGGGGAGCGGCCTGGGCCTCGCCGCCGGCCTTATCGATCTCGGCGCAGGCCGCTTCGAGCGCGTTCGCCCGCCTTGCCGCGAGCGTCACCTCGGCGCCGGCGCCGGCGAGCACGTGGGCGAAATGCCGCCCGAGGCCGCTGGATGCGCCGGTGATCAGCGCCCGGCGGCCGGAAAGCGCGAAGGCCTCCGCGAATCTGGCTTGAACGTTGTCCATGGCAGTCTTCTCCTCCCTGAGTGGCCCATCTGTAGCATTGGAGCGACGGATCGGCACGCCAAGGGGACGGAGCTGGCGAATCTGGCGGTTTCAGCGCGGCGCCACGGCGCGCAGGTGCGGCATCGACGTGGAAAGCAACGCGCGGACGCGGAAATCGTCGGAAAAGCGTCGCCGTCTCGCAGGCAGGCGGGGCCGCGCTGCCGGTGCGTCCCCTCGCGCGGTCAGACCGCCAGATACTGGTTGCGCACCGCCTCGTTCGCCTCGAGCTCGGCGATCGTTCCGGAAAAGCGGATGCGGCCCTTTTCCAGAATATAGGCCCTGTCCGAGATCAGCCGGGCGAAATGCAGGTTCTGCTCGGACAGGAGAATGCCGAGGCCTTCCTTTTTCATCTTCAGGATAGCATCGGCCATCTGCTCGATGATCTTCGGGGCGAGACCTTCCGAGGGCTCGTCGAGAAGGACGAGTGAGGGATTACCCATCAGCGTGCGGGAGATGGTCAGCATCTGCTGCTCGCCGCCGCTCATCTGGCCGCCGGGGCGCTTGCGCATTTCGGCAAGGTTCGGGAAGAGCTCGTAGAGCCTTTCCGGCGTCCAGGTGGTGACGCCGTCGCGGGGCGGCTGCCGGCCGACCTCGAGGTTTTCCTCGACGGTCAGTTCGCCGAACACCCGCCGGTCCTCCGGCACGTAGCCGAGGCCGCGCCTTGCGATCTCGTAGGTCGGCAGGCGGGAAATCTCCTCGCCCTCGAAGCGGATTTCGCCCTCGCGCCGGCCGACGAGCCCCACAAGCGACTTGAAGGTGGTAGACTTGCCGGCGCCGTTGCGGCCGAGAAGCGCCACGACCTCGCCGCTGCCGACGGTGAAGCCGACGTCGAAGAGGATCTGCGCCGGGCTGTAGAAGCTGTTCAGCTTGCCGACGTCGAGCTTGATTGCAGCACTCATCGCACGCTTGCCTTTCCGGCGGCGGCCGCCTGATCGTAGACGAGGCCCTCGCCGAGATAGACGGCCCGCACCTGCGGGTCGTTGCGCACGGCCTCGGGCTCGCCCTCGGCGATCAGCTGGCCGCGATTGAGGACCATGATCCTGTCGGCATGGGCGAAGACGACGTCCATGTCGTGTTCGGTGAAGAGGACGCCGATCTGGCGCTCCTTGGCGATCCGGGCCGTCAGCGCCATCAGTTCGATCCGCTCCATAGGCGCCATGCCGGCGGCCGGCTCGTCCATCAAGAGAAGCTTGGGATCATTGGCGAGCGCCATGGCGAGTTCCAGCCGCTTGACGTCGCCATAGGCCATGTCGGCGCAGGGCCGGTCGGCGAAATCGGCCATGCCGATGAGGTCGAGCACCGCTTCGGCCTCGGCCCGGTGGGCCTTGCCAGCGCGGGCGAGAAGGCCCCAGCCGGCTTGATGGGAGGCGAAGACCGCCTCGACGTTTTCCCGCACGGTCATCGACTTGAACACCTGCGCGACCTGGAACGTCCGGCCGACGCCGAGCCGCCAGATCTGGCGCGGCGACAGGCCGGCGACGTCGCGGCCGAAGATGCGCACACGTCCCTCATTCGACGGGATCTGGCCGCCGACCATGTTGAAGCAGGTGCTCTTGCCGGCCCCGTTCGGGCCGATCAGCGCCAGCATTTCGCCGGGCATCAGGCTGAACGTCACGCCCGAGACGGCCTGGACGCCGCCATAGGACTTCGAAAGGTTCTCGACTTCGAGGAGGGGTGCGTTGCTCATCGCGATGCCTCCGCCGAAAGGGCAACGGGCCGGGACGCCTCGCGTCTGCCGCGCCAGCGCTCGAGCGAGCCGCTGGTGAAAGACGACAGCGAGCCGACGATGCCCTGCGGGAAGGCGACCACGAGGAAGACGATGAAGCCGCCGAGGACGAGACGCGAAAGATCGGTTTCGCTCATCAGCCAGATCGTTGCCATGGTGTAGACGATCGCGCCGACGACCGAGCCGGACACCGTGGCGACACCGCCGAGAAGCACCATGACGAGGGCGTCGATCGAGGTCGGGATCGCCAGGGCGTCGGGGAAGATGCTGCCCTTCAGGAAGGCGAAGAGCGCACCGGCGAGACCGGCCGCGGTGCCGGAAATCGCGAAGGCGACATATTGCGTGCGCTGGCGCGAAATGCCGATCGATTCCGCCCGCACGCTCGAATCGCGCACCCCGCGCAGCCGGTAGCCGAAGGGCGAGAAGACGAGGTGGCGCAGGATGAGGACGGTCAGGACGGCGGCGGCGAGCGTCAGCCAGTAGAAGGCGGCCGGCGAGGAGGCCCATTCGGACGGCCAGACGCCGAGAATGCCGTTGTCGCCGCCGGTGACCTCGACCCACTGGAAGGCGATCGACCAGGTGATCTGGGCAAAGGCCAGCGTCAGCATGGCGAAATAGACGCCCGACAGCCGGACGCAGAACCAGCCGAAGACGAGGGCGCCGACGAGGCCGGCCAGGGGCCCGACGATCAGGGCGAGTTCCATCGGCAGCTGGAACCACTGGATGGCGAACGCCGCACCATAGGCGCCGAGGCCGAAATAGGCGGCGTGGCCGAAGGAATCGAGGCCGCCCGTCGACATCTGGAATTGCAGGCTCATGGCGAAGATCACGGCGATGAGGATCTGCGCCCCGATGCTGAGGCCATAGGGCCCGAGCACGGCCGGCAGGGCCGCCGCGAGGAGAACCGACGCTGCGACGAGAACCGCCATTGTCGGCGACCAGGGGTGCCAGGGCCGGGTCGTTTCGCCGATGGTCTTGGCGTCCGTCGAGACCGGCTTGCCGAGAAAGCCCCAGGGCCGCAGCACCAGGACGACGGCCATGACCAGGAACATCAGGACGAGGGAAATGCCCGGCAGGACGAGGATGCCGAAGGCGTTGAGCTCGGCGATGAGGACGGCGGCGAGGAAGGCGCCGGTGATCGAGCCGAGGCCGCCGATGACGACGACGACGAAGACTTCCGCGATGATGGAAAGGTCCATCAGATGGTTGACGGCCGTGCGGGGGATCTGCAGCGCTCCGCCGAAGGCGGCGAGAAAGATGCCGAGGGTGAAGACGCCCGTGAAGAGCCATTTCTGGTTCACGCCGAGGGCGGCGACCATGTCGCGATCTTCCGTCGCGGCGCGCACGAGAACGCCCCAGCGGGTGCGATGCATGAGCAGCCACAGCGCGCCGAGGACGAGCGGCCCGAGGATGATCAGCAAGATGTCATAGGTCGGCACCGGCAGGCCCATGACCTGGACCGCGCCTTGCAGCCCGGGCGCGCGCGGGCCGACGAGATCCTGCGCCCCCCAGATCATGTGGACGATGTCCTGGACCATCAGCGTCACGCCGAAGGTCGCCAGCAGTTGGAAAAGCTCGGGCGCCTGGTAGATGCGTCGCAGCAGCAGCATCTCCAGAAGCGCGCCGATCGCGGCGACGATGATCGCCGCGAGGAAGATGCCGGCCCAGAAGCCGACGACGCCTTCGAGCCGCAGCGTCAGCGAAAAGGCCACATAGGCGCCCAGCATGTAGAAGGCGCCATGGGCGAAGTTGACGATGCGCGTGACCCCGAAGATCACCGACAGGCCGCAGGCCGCCAGGAACAGCGACGCCGCATTGGCAAGTCCGGTCAGGAACTGCACGACATAGAGGGACATTTTTATTCGGTTCCTGATCCGATCCTATTGAACGCAGGCGGACGTGCTCAGCCCTGGGGCCTGAGCTTCTTCACTTCCTCGTCGGAGGGCAGGTAGTCGGCGCCGTCCTTGTAGGTGAAGTCGACCATCACGCCCTTGCCGTCCTTGACGGCGGTCTTGCCGACGAAGCTGCCGAACGTCGACTGATGGTCGATGGCCCGGATGGTGATCTCGCCGAAGGGCGTATCGACCTTCAGGCCCTTGGCGGCGGCGATGAGGTCTTCGGCCTCGGTCGACTTCGCCTTCCTGAGGATCTCGGCGACGGTCTTCAGCTCGATATAGCCGGCGACGGAGCCAAGATAGGGGTGCTCGCCATACTTGTCTTCATAGGCCTTCTTGAAGGCGTTGTGCTCCGGCGTGTCGATCGAATACCAGGGGTAGCCGGTGACGATCCAGCCTTCCGGCGCCTCGCCTTTCAAAGGCTCGAGATATTCCGGCTCGCCGGTGAGGAAGCTGACGACCGAGCGGTCCTTGAACAGGCCGCGGGTCGTACCTTCGCGAACGAACTGGACGAGATCGGCGCCGAACTCGACATTGAGGATCGCCTCGGGATTGGCCGCGGCCAGCGCCTGGGCGACCGCGCCGCCGTCGATCTTGCCGAGCGGCGGCCACTGCTCGGCGACGAATTCGACGTCGGGCCTCGCCTTCTTGAGAAGTTCCTTGAACACCGCGACGGCCGACTGGCCGTATTCGTAGTTCGGCGCGACGGTGGCCCAGCGCTTGGCCGGCAGCTTCGCCGCCTCTTCGGCGAGCATGGCCGCCTGCATGTAGTTCGAGGGGCGGAGGCGGAACGTATAGTCGTTGCCCTTCGACCAGATCATCGCGTCGGTCAGAGGCTCGCCGGCGACAAAGACCACCCGCTTCTGCTTGGCGAAGTCGGCGATGGCCAGGCCGACATTGGACAGGAAGCCGCCGGTGATCAGCGCGACGCCGTCGCGCGAGACCAGCTCGTTGGCGGCGGTGATCGCCGCCCCGGGCTTGCCGCCGTCGTCCTTGGAGATGACGACGAGCTTGTCGCCATTGATGCCGCCATTGGCGTTGACTTCCTCGACGGCGAGCTGCCAGCCCTTGCGATAGGGCTCGGTGAAGGCGGGCAGGGCGGAATAGCTGTTGATCTCGCCGACCTTGATGTCGGCAGCCCGACCGGCAGAGGCCGAGGCCATCAGGCCGGCGCCGAGCAGCGCGGCAAAGCAGACCGTTCGAAACAGTGTCTTCGTCATTTCCAGCCTCTCATCCAGTTGTTGCGGACGCCGCGATTTTCGGAATTGGCGGATCTTACGCCCGGCGCCGTTGATGTTCGTATACAAACAATCTTGATGCTCTCCGTCAAGCCAATTCGAAGCGGCGCCTAATCTTTCATCACATCACGGCCGATCGACGGCGGCATCGCAGGGAGCGCCGATCTTCGGGTCTGGCGGCAACAGCGCGCTTGCCTGACAAGATCGTCCACGCACCCCAGCCGACGCCGCGATCCGCGGCCGAATGCGCCGCCACGAACGCCGACTTTCTCGAAAATTCGCGCCGTTTAAATCTTGGTAACAGAGCAACCTTGGCGTCGGGGAGCCATTTTCGCCTGTATCGGGCTCGAGCTTGAGCCCGCGATGCTTCGGCTCGAGGCATTCGATACACAAGGCCGAATAGACGACCGATGCCGGGGATCCATGTCCCGGGCTCGGCACGCCACGGTGACGTCAACCTCCCATCGAGGCAAAAGCCATGACCCATCGATCCATCTTCAGGAACCACCGCGCGGCCGCCTGTCTCGGCGCCGCCATCATCGCCGTTCCGCTCGCGGCCTATCCCGTTCTGGCAAGCTCCGCCGGCGAGACGGCGTCGTCTGGCTCGCAGACCCCGGTCGACGCCAAGGTGACGACCGACATGCATGCCGATTCCTACGCCCCGATCGTTTCTGCCGACAAACCGGCGGTGGTGACGATCATCTCGCATATGGACAAGGATTCCTCGCCCGCGGCGGAGCGGGAAGGCGGCCGGCGGGATCCGCGGCAGATGCCGTTCGACGAATTCATGCGCCGCTTCTTCGGCGACAACGGCCAGGGCATGCCGTTCGGTCCCGGACAGAGCCCGTTTCAGGAGGCGCCGCACCACGAGATGACGGCGCTCGGCTCCGGCTTCATCATCAACAAGAACGGCACGATCGTCACCAACAATCACGTCGTCGACGGCGGCACGGATCTGAAGGTCATTCTCGACGACGGAACCGAACTCCCCGGCAAGGTGATCGGCCGCGATCCGAAATCCGATCTCGCGGTGGTCAAGGTCGATGCCGGCCATGATCTGCCGGTCATCAGCTGGGGCAATTCCGACGATCTGAAACTCGGCGACCACGTGCTGGCGATCGGCAATCCCTTCGGCATCGGCACCACCGTGACGTCGGGTATCGTCTCGGCGCGCGGGCGGGATCTGAACGGGGGGCCCTATGACGACTTCATCCAGGTCGACGCGGCGATCAACACCGGCAATTCCGGCGGCCCGCTGGTCGCCATGAACGGCCAGGTGGTCGGTATCGATTCGGCGATCTATTCGCCGAACGGCGGCAATGTCGGCGTCGGCTTCGCCATTCCCTCCGACGAAGCCAAGGGCATCGTCCAGAAGCTGATCGAGCACGGTTCGATCCAGCACGGCTTCCTCGGGGTCGAAATCCAGCCGGTGACCGACGACATCAAGAACGCCCTCGGCCTCGACAACAAGCAGGGCGCGCTGGTCGCCAGCGTGAGCGACGGGTCGCCCGCCTCCGAGGCCGGCATCAAGCCCGGCGACATCATCGAATCCATCGATGGCAAGTCCGTCGCCGATGCACGGGCGCTGTCGCGCGACGTCGCCGATCTGACGCCCGACACCAAGACTGAGGTGAAGGTCCTGCGCCAGGGTGACGAGAAGACGCTGCCGATCACCATCGGCAACATGAAGGATGCCGACGAGGTGGCCTCGAACGATGCCGGCGATAGCGGCCAGAGCGGCTATTCCGGCGGTCGGTCGGTGCTAGGAATGCATCTCGGTGCCCTCGACGACCAGACGCGCAGCGAGTTCGGCCTGTCCGACGACGACTCGGGCGTCGTCGTCGAGAAGGTCGATCAGGACAGCGCGGCGGCCGACGACGACATCGAGCCCGGCGACTTGATCGTCTCGGTCAACCAGGTGCCGGTGAAGCATGCCAGCGACGTTGAGAAGGCCGTGCGCAAGGCCCGCGACGACGGGCGCAAGCAGGTGCTCCTGCTCGTCGAAAGGGGTGACCAGACGCAGTTCGTCGCCCTGCCGACAAAAAATGGCTGATGAGCCGGAACGAGGGCGGGTGGAACGCTTGCGGAAGCCGGCGTTCCACACGGCCCTTGGCCGCAGGCGCCCGTTTCGACGGGCGAAGCTGTGGCCGATGCGGCGATCATGCGCGAGGATGGCGGTCTTGACCGGGATCGGCGATCGCCGTCGGTGCGATGGTGCGGGCGCGATGATCCGGGCCGCCCAGCGGCTCAGGCGTCGCGCTTGGCGATCCAGTCGTGGTCGGGATGGTTCTTGAAGCGCCATTTGCGCAAAGGGCCGGCCATGACGTTGAGATAATACATCTCGTAGCCGTATGGCGCCGCGCAGGGGTGATGGCCTTTCGGCACCAGCACCACGTCGTGGTTGGAGACGCTCATCGTCTCGTCGAGCGTGCCGTCCTCGGTGAACACCCGCTGATGGCCATAGCCCTGCGCCGGGTTCAGCCGGTGGTAATAGGTCTCTTCCAGATACGTCATGTCCGGAAAGGCGTCCTCGTCGTGGCGATGCGGCGGATAGGACGACCAGTGGCCGGCGGGGGTGAAGACCTCCGTCACCAGCAGCGAGTCCGCGACGTCGCGCTCCTCCATGGCGATGGCGTTGATGTGGCGAAGGTTGGTGCCCTTGCCGCGGTTCGCGAGCGAAATGCCTTCGGGGCCGATGCGTTTCGCCTCATGGTCGCCGGAGCCGGGTGCGGTGCAGACGGCGAGGGTGCAGGCCGTGGTGGCCGTCGCCGACCATTCGCCCCCGTTCGGCACGTAGAGGCAATGGGGCGGGGTCTTGTCGAAGACGTCCATGCGATCGCCCATCTCGCCGAAGTCTTCGCCATTCGCCGAGAGCTTCGCCTTTCCTTCGACGAGGACGAGGATCGCCTCGCGGCTCCCCGTCGCCTCGCCGGCGCTTTCGCCGGGCGCGAGACGATAGAGCGAAAAGCCGACATAGGCCCAGTCCGGTGCGAGCCCGCTCCTGGCGCTTTCGGGGGTGATGGCGTGGACCTTGCCGGTGGTGCCGGCGGGTTTGCGCAACAGATCGCTCATCTCAGCGCTCCTTTTCGTCATTCATCGTCTTCCCAATCCGAGTGGCACGGCGCTTCGCCCTGCCGCCCGATCTCTCACGGGAGAGGGCGCCCGCTCACGACGCTTCGGAGAGCCCTGCCTCTTTTGCCAGCGCCTTGAGGGTCTTCAGCCCCAGCGACTGATACTCGACCGGCTCGCGAACCGCGGGGTCCTGCTCGGCCTCGATGACGATCCAGCCGGCATAGCCGTTGTCGGCGAGCAGCTTCAGGCAGGGCGCGAAATCGACGCCGCCCTCCGCGTCGCCCGGCACGGTGAAGACGCCGCGCCTGACACCCTCCAGAAAGGACAGCCCGTCACGGCGGACCTCGGCCATCACCTCGGGCCTCACGTTCTTCGCATGGAAATGCGAAACGCGGCCGATATGCTTGGCGAGATAGGGCGCCGGATCGACGCCGTTGCCGCCGAAATAGAAGTGCCCGGCATCGAAGAGCAGCCGCGTCGCCGGGCCGGTATGGGCCATGAACAGGTCGAGCTCGGCCGGCGTCTCGACCACCGTTCCCATGTGATGGTGATAGACCAGCGGCACGCCCTCGGCCGCGCAGTGCTCCGCCACCTGCTCGACCTTCTCGCCGAACTCCGCCCAGCGCTCCTTCGGCAGCACCGGCGAGGCGGCAAGGCTGGCGGCATCGTTGCCGTGGATGGCGTTGGACGTCTCGCAGGCGATGCAGACCGTGCAGCCCATCGCCTTCAGCCGGTCGAGATGCGGCTGGATCAGCGCGATCTCCGCCTCGGCCGACTGGGTGAGGAGATTCATGGAATACCAGGCGGAGACGAAAGCGAGGCCATGCGGCTCCAGCGTGGCTTTCAGCTCGGCCGGATCCCAGGGCATCTTGTGGCCGTTCTCGATGCCGGCAAAGCCGATTGCGGCGGCCTCCGAGAGACAGGTTTCGAGAGGGATGTCGGCCCCGAGGGTTTGGTCGTCATCGTTCGACCAGGCGATGGGGTTGGTGCCGAAGCGGATCATTTGTGGGGTCCTGTTGGAGGGGCGATCTGGTTTTCTTAAGGTTCAGGATGCGGTTGCGGGATTGTGCTTCGAACGATCGGCCGCGCCGCACCCCCCTCTGCCTGCCGGACTCCGGGGCGAGCCGCCGGTCTCGCCCGTCCTTCGCCCCCTCCACAAGGGGAGAGATCGATGGTTGGGGTCGTCCGCGCCTCTTGCGGCGTTGCAAAGGAGGAGCGAACACCAACGCGCCGTCATTCTCGGGCCCCGTCCCGAGAATCCAGAGCAACGTTGGCGGCAGGGCATTTTTCGTTCCATGTTCAGGCGTTTGTGGCGCACTCCTGGATTCTCGGGACGGGGCCCGAGAATGACGAAGCCGCAATGTTTGCGGCCACTCCTGACCCGATATTCGGATGAAGATCGGAGGGGTAGAGACGCTGGCGAGATGTGTTCGGAACTCGCGGGAAAGAAGCGCGCCAAGGCCGGAAGCTGCCGATCTCCCCCCTTGTGGGGGGTCCGAAGGACGGGCGAGACCGGCGGCTCGCCCCGGAGTCCGGCAGGGCAGAGGGGGGCGCGCCGGGCGCGGCAATGGACGGCGTTTCGTCAACGGACTGCCCCTTACCCGCCCGCCCGCATCTTCACCTCCCCCTCATAGGCCTTGCGCGCCTCAAGAACCTCCTCGCGTGTCGACACCTCCGGCACCGCGACATCCCACCAATGCCCACCCGGCTCGGTCGAGGGATAGGGATCGGTGTCGATGACGACGACGAACGGCCCCGCCGCCTCTTTCGCGCGCTCGAGCGCGGCTTCCAGCTCGGCGATCGAGGCGACGTGGACGGCCGCCGCGCCCATCGAGGCGGCGTGGGCGGCGAAGTCGATGTTGGAGGGCTGCGCGTGCTCGGCATGGTCGAGGAGATTGTTGAACTCCGCCCCGCCGGTCGCCATCTGCAGCCGGTTGATGCAACCGAAGCCGCGATTGTCGGTGATCACGAGGGTGATCTTCAGGCCGAGCATGACCGCCGTGGCGAGTTCGGAATTCGCCATCATGTAGGAGCCGTCGCCGAGCATGCAGACGACGTCGCGCTCGGGCTCGGCCATCTTGATGCCGATGGCGCCGGCGATCTCGTAGCCCATGCAGGAAAAGCCGTATTCCATGTGATAGGCGCCGGGCCGCGGCGCCTTCCACAGCTTGTGGAGCTCGCCCGGCATGGTGCCGGCCGCGCACATGACGACGGTGTCATCGCCGCTCGCCCGTTGGACGGCGCCGATGACCTGGGCGTCGGTCGGCAGTTCGTTGCCTTGCGGGGCGGCGGTCAGCGGATCGACGGCGGCGAACCATTCTTGCTTGAGCGCCGAGTTCGGGCCTGAGAAGCGGAGGTCGCCGAGCGCCTCCGACAGCATTTCCAGGCCGACCTCAGCATCGCAGCACAGCGGCTCGGCGCCGTGCTTCATCGCGTCATAGGCGGCGACATTGAGCGAGACGAGCCTGCGCTCCGGATTGCGGAAGAGGTTCCACGAACCCGTCGTGAAGTCCTGAAAGCGCGTGCCGACGCCGAGGACGAGATCGGCCTCCGCGCAGGCGACGTTCGCCGAAGACGAGCCGGTGACGCCGACGGGGCCGAGATTCATCGGCTCGTCCCAGGCAAGGGCCGACTTGCCGGCCTGGCTCTCGACGACCGGGATCCGGTGCTTTTCCGCAAACGCCTTCAGCGCATCCGTCGCGCCGGAATAATGCACGCCGCCACCGGCGACGATCACCGGCTTTGCGGCCGCCTTCAGGAGATTGAAGACGGCGGCGAGCTCCACCGGGTCGGGATAGGGCCGGCGGATGCGCCAGACCTTCGGCTCGAAGAAGCTCGCCGGGAAATCATAGGCCTCGGCCTGGACGTCCTGGCAGAAGGCAAGGCACACCGGGCCGCACTCGGCCGGATCGGTCATTGTACGGAAGGCGCGGGGAAGGGCGGTCAGCAGTTGTTCGGGCCGCGTGATCCTGTCGAAATAGCGGGTCACCGGCCGGAAGCAGTCGTTGACGGAGATCGTGCCGTCGCCGAAATCCTCGACCTGCTGGAGGACCGGATCGGGGCCGCGATTGGCGAAGACGTCGCCGGGGATGAGCAGCAGCGGCAGGCGGTTGACATGGGCGAGCGCGGCGGCCGTCACCATGTTGGTGGCGCCGGGGCCGATCGAGGAGGTGACGGCCATCGCCCGCCGGCGGCCGGACTGTTTGGCATAGGCGATGGCGGCATGGCACATCGTCTGCTCGTTGTGGCCCCGATAGGTCGTGATCATCTCCCGCTCGGCGTGGAGCGCCTCGCCGATGCCGGCGACGTTGCCATGGCCGAAGATCGCCCAGACCCCGGCGAGGAAGGGCTCGCCCGCCTCGGTCATCTGGACGGAGAGATATTTCACCATCGCCTGGGCGGCGGTCAGCCGGATCGTCGTCATCGGGTCGTCTCCCCGCTGGATGTCGTTGCTGCCGCCCGCGCCTCGTCCCAGAGGGCGCAGAGGCGGCCGTATTTTTCCGCCATCGTCGCTATTGCATCTTCCGGCGACAGCGCCCCGGCGAGATAGGCCCTGGCGGCCTCGCCGAAGATCGTCCGGCCGACGGCAAAACCCTTCACCAGATCGAAACGCGCGGCGGCGGAAAAGCTCGCCTTCAGTGCCTCTTCGGGCGCATCGAGCCCCAGCATGACGATGCCGCGCACATGGGGGTCGTTCTCGGCGATGGCGGCACAGGCGTTTTCCCACGCCGCTTCGCTCGCCATCGGTTCGAGCTTCCACCAGTCGGGATAGATGCCGAGGTCGTAGAAGCGGCGGATCACCTCCGCCGTGGTGTCGTCGTCGACGGGGCCGGCCTTGGAGGGGATCACCTCCAGCAGGAATTCCAGCCGGTTGCGGCGGCAGGCCTCGAAGAGCCTCGCGACGCTCGCCTCCTGCTCGGCCCACATCTCCTGATCGTCGTCCGGATGGCAGAAGCAGAGGCATTTGACCACATGCTCGGCCGGCCATTCGGCCAGCCCACCGCAGTCGAGGCCGATCTCCGGCTCGAACATCAGCGGGCGCGAGCCCGGCCATTCGACGGGCCGGCCGATCCAGAGGCCACGGCCCGCCGCGCGGTAAAGCGCCTGGCGGCCGAGCCGGCCATCGCACAGAAGGCCGTAGCCTGGGCGGCCGGCCTGAACCTGAAGCGCGGCATCGAGACAGAGCTGCTTGAAGGCGCCGATCCTGTCGGGAGTGGCGCCAGGCAGGTCCTCCAATTGCATCCGATGGTCGAAGGCGAAGACCCGCATGGTGGACCAGTCGCCCTTGCGGTTGGTCGACCAGTGGATCTGTTCGAGCTCGGCGTCCTTCCTCAGCGCCTTATCCTCCACGCCGCGCTTCAGGAAGAATTCCAGCTCGGCGAGGGAGGGATAGGCCGGTGTGCAGCCATGGCGCGAGACGGCGAAGGCGCCGCAGGCATTGGCGTATTCGAGGGACCGTGGCCAGGCCTCGCCGTCGAGCCAGCCCTTCAAAAGCCCCGACATGAACCCGTCACCGGCGCCCAGAACGTTGAACACCTCG
Source organism: Jiella mangrovi (assembly GCF_017815135.1). Taxonomy (GTDB): domain Bacteria; phylum Pseudomonadota; class Alphaproteobacteria; order Rhizobiales; family Rhizobiaceae; genus Jiella; species Jiella mangrovi. Next base: position 39,964 of record NZ_JAGJCF010000006.1, read on the forward strand.
ATGGGAAAGCCGGGCCCGGCTTCGCCATCGTCGAGGCTTTCCGGAATGTCGCCGGTGAAGGCGACGGCGCCCGCCGCCCCGCGCTTGCAGACGAGGGTTGCGGCGGAGACGGCGCGGACCGCCTTCAGCGCGGCGATCGTATCGGTCGTGCCGCCGGCGATGTGAAACTCTTCCTCGGTGCCGACGATGAGGTCGAAGAAATGCAGCGTCGCCTGCAGCTTGGTCGTCACCGCCTCGGAAGCGATGAAGCGCTCCTCGCCGGCGCCGTGGCCGGCAAGGCCCCAGAGGTTGGGCCGGTAGTCGATGTCGAGGGCGGTTCGCGCGCCGTGCTCGCGGGCGAGGCGCATGGCCTTCAGCACCGCCGCCTCGGTCTGCGGATGGCTGAGATGGGTGCCGGTGGCAACGACCGCCCGGGCCCTGGCGATGAAGCCTTCGTCGATGTCGGCTTCGCACAGCGCCATGTCGGCGCAGTTCTCGCGGTAGAAGATCAGCGGGAACTGGGTGTCGTCGCGGATGCCGAGGATGACGAGGGCGGTGAGCCGCTCGGGATCGGTGACGACGCCGGTGGTGTCGACGCCCTCGCGTTCGAGCTCCTCGATCAGGAAGCGGCCCATATGCTCGTCGCCGACGCGGGTGATCAGCGCCGATTTGAGGCCCAGCCGCGCCGTGCCCGTCGCCATGTTGGTGGGCGAGCCGCCGACATATTTATCGAAGGAGCGCATATCCTCCAGCCGCCCGCCGACCTGCCCGCCGTAAAGATCGACGGAGGAGCGGCCGATGGTGATGAGATCGAGATCCTTCGCCATCATACCGTTCCGCCGAGCGAGCCTTCGAGCTCGGCCATCTCCTGGCCGCCGGCCATCATGTCCTGCAGCTCGTTGCCGGTGATGTCGCCGCGTTTTGCGGTGCCGAGCGTCTTGCCGCGGTTGAGCACGGTGAAGCGGTCGCCGACGGCGAGCGCGTGGCGGACGTTGTGGGTGATGAAGACGACGGCGACGCCCTGCTTGCGCACCCGGTCGATGGTGGCCAGCACGTTCGAGGTCTGGCGTACGCCGAGCGCCGAGGTCGGCTCGTCGAGGATCAGCACCTTCGCGCCGAAATAGACGGCCCTGGCGATGGCGACCGTCTGGCGCTCGCCGCCCGACAGCGTGCCGACGGCCTGGTCGGGGCCGCGCAGATTGATGCCGAGTTCGCGCATCGCCCGCATGGTCTCGTCATTGGCCTTCTGCATGTCCATCCGCTTCAGCGGCCACCGCCCCTTGGTCGGCTCGCGGCCCATGAAGAAATTGCGGGTCACCGACATCAGCGGGATCATCGCCAGATCCTGGAACACCGTCGCGATGCCGGCATCCATCGCGTCGCGCGGGCTGTCGAAGACCATCGGCTTGCCTTCGAAGAGGATCTCGCCCTTGGTCGGCTTGTGAACGCCGGACATGGTCTTGATGAAGGTCGACTTGCCGGCGCCGTTGTCGCCGAGGAGGCAATGGCACTCTCCGGCGACGACGTCGAAGCTGACGCCGGCAAGGGCGATGATGTTGCCGAAGTGCTTCTCGATTTTGTCCATATGGACGATCGGGGTCGCCTCGCGGCCGTTGGTGGCGGGGGTCTTGTCGGCCATCTCAGCGCTCTCCCGTCACGCGTTTGCGGATGAAGTTGTTGAACAGGACCGCGGCGAGCAGCATGGCGCCGAGGAACACCTGGTACCAGTCCTGGTCGAAATTGGTGTAGGTGAGGCCGATCGTGACCATGCCGAAGATGATCGCGCCGAAGAAGGCGCCGATCGCCGAGCCGTAGCCGCCGGTCAGAAGGCAGCCGCCGATGACCGCCGCGATGATCGCCTCGAACTCCTTCATGAAGCCGCGCCTTGCATCGGTGGAGCCTGCGTCGATCACGGTGATGATCGCGACCAGCGTGGCGCAGCAGGCGGTGAGGACGAAGAGCGAGATCTTGACCTTTCGCACCGGCACGCCGGAATTCGACGCGGCGTTCTCGTCGCCGCCGGAGGCGAAGATCCAGTTGCCCTGGGGCGTGCGCAACAGGACATAGGTGGCGATCAGCGCGAATGCGATGAACCAGAGGATCTCCACCGGGATGCCGGGTACCTTGGTGGTGCCGTTCGGAAAGGTGTCGATGACGCCGATCTTGCCGAGATAGGTGAAGAGGCCGGTGAAGGCGTTGCCGGAAAAGATCGGCGCCAGCCAGTCGCCGGAGAGCGCGTCGCGGACGCCGCGCAGCTGGGTGGAGCCGCCGGTGGCGATCTTGAGGCCCACCAGCGAGGCGCCGCGCAGGATGAACAGGAAGGCGAGCGTCACGATGAAGGACGGCAGGCCGGTCTTCAGGACGATCGTTCCGTTGAGGACGCCGAGTGCCGCGGCAATGGCGAAGGTCGCTGGGATGGCGATGACGAGCGGCATGCCGAAGGTGACGACGAAGGCGCCGAAGATCAGGCCCGAAAAGGCCACCATCGAGCCGATCGACAGGTCGAACTCGCCGGCGATCATCAGCATCGCGGCGCCGATGGCGAGAATGCCGAGCTGGGCTGCCGGGGTCATGAAGTTCATCACGCCCGACAGCGTGAACATCGTCGGGCTGGCGGTGAAGAGGAAGAAGATCGTCACCGCGATGGCGCCCGCGACGGCGCCGAGTTCCGGCCGCTTCATCAGCGTCGTGACGACGCCTTCGCGTTTCAGCCGCTCGTCAGCGACGATGGGGGCAACGTCTGCCATGGCATGTCCTTCGGATTGGATGCGCCCGGGCGTGGCGCGTGGCCTTTGGCCTCGTTCTGTCCTGCAAGCCTTGTCAGACGGGCCAGCCCGCGCCTTCGACGTCGCGGCGCGCTTGCAAAAACGATGTTCCCGCCGGCAGGAATTGCCGGGCTGCTGGGGGCCGCGGCTTCAACGCCGCGACTCCTTTGTTCCGATCGCCCCGAGGCTTCCGGTGTCTAGCGGATGCCCTTGGCGGAAAGCTCGATGACCTGGCTCGCCTTGTCCTTGGTGATCAGGTTCGGGCCCGAGGCGACGTCGCTCGCCGGGATCAGCCCGTATTTCGCGTACATGTGCAGGAAGACGACGGGAAGATAACCCTGCAGATACTGCTGCTGATCGATGGCGAAGGCCGCCTTGCCGTCCGCGACGTCCTTGAGGAAGCCGGCCGAAAGATCGAAGCTCGCCACATTGACCTTGCCGCCGCGACCCACTGCCTCGACCGCCTGGACAGCGGGCTCGCCGACGGTGGCGGCGCCGAGGCCGAGAATGGTGTCGATGTCGGCATTGGACTGCAGCGCCGCCTGGACCTTGGACTTCACGTCCGTCGGATCGTTCGACGTCGGCAGCACCTCGACCTTGCCGCCGAAGCCTTCCTTGAAGCCGGCGCAGCGCTGGTCGAGGGAAACGTTGCCGACTTCCTGATTGACGCAGAGAGCGTCCTTGCCGCCCATCTCCTTGAGCTTTTCGCCCGCCCTCTTGCCGGCGGTGAACTCGTCCTGACCGACATGCAGAAGCGCGCCGAGCTTCTTCGACACGTCGGAGCCGGCATTCATCGAAATGACCGGGATGCCGGCCTGGACGGCCCGCTCGATCGACGGGCCGAGAGCATCCGCATCGGGGATCGAAACGACGAGGCCGTCCGGCTGCTGGTTGACCGCGGCGTCGATGAGCTGGCCCATCTTGACCATGTCGAAGGTCTCCGGCGCCCGGTAGTCGACATCCGCGCCGGTCTCCTTCGCCGCTTCCTCGACGCCGTTCTTGACCACCGACCAGAACGGATCATTGGCCTGGCCGTGGGTGACGACGATGATCTTTTCGGCGGCGGCGGGGCCGGCGACCGACAGTGCGACGGCGGCAGCCGCCAGCGTTTTCAGAAGTGTCATGTTCCGATGTCCTCCCTCGGATGATCGTAGGCATGGTGGAAACGAGCCGGCGCGCGGCGCGGCTTGCGGTATCGGCCGACCCGGCCGAACCCGTCGTCTTCCGAGCCGCCTCCCGGTCGGCCCGTCGTGGAAGATTTATTCTATTTTCACCCAGAAAGCCGCTTTGTCAATCGCGTTCTTTGTGCATGCCGCCGACCGCGACGGCGAGCGTGGTCGCCAGCGTCATGGCGGCGGTGGGGACGCGGAAGGCGCCGACATCGACTTCGCGGGCGACCAGCAGCACCTTGGCGTCGGACTTCAGCGGGCAGTCGGCGGTGTCGCTGAGGGCGACGACCGGGATGCCGCGCTTGGCGGCGCGGCCGGCGAGCTGCAGCGTTTCCTGGGAGAATGGCGCGAAGCTGACGGCAAACAGCGCATCCCCCGTCCGGATGGCGTGGTCGCTCTCGATCTGGCCGGAGGTTCGGTGGATCACCGTCGGCACCTGCATCTTGTCGAGCATGTAGCCCATGTAACTGACGATGGAGAAGGCGCGGCGAAGGCCAACGAGATGGATCGTGCCGGCCGATGACAGCGTCTCGCAAGCCAGAGCGAGTTTCTGCTCGTCGAGGCCGTTCATCAGCGAAACCAGCGACTTGTGGCCGGCCTCGGCAAGGCTTGCGGCGAGCGATGCCGGCCCCGGCCCGCCCCGCTCGCGCAGCTGCGAAAGCCGCTCGGCATAGTCGGGTCGGAACTGGGTGTATTCGGCGCGAAACAGCGCCTGCATGTCGGAATAGCCGGAAAAGCCGAGCGCCTGGCAAAAGCGCATGAAGGCCGAGGGCTGGACGCCGGCGCCGGCCGCGAGATCGGCGACGGTGGAGACCGCGACGAGATGGATGTTGTGGCGCAGGAACTCGGCGCATTGCACCAGCCGTTTCGGCAGGCTGGCGCCGATGCCGTCGAGCCGGTCGAAGAGTTCCGAAACACTTGCCGGGGCCCTGGTCTGTTCGCCCGCCGTCGATGCCATGCCGTTCTCCATCTTGACAGCGGCATTATACAGGCGCATCCCGTTGATGGAATAGATATTCCAAATCTACCGTCGAAATCTGGGAGGATGCATGTCGATCGGTCTCGGGCTCATCGGCACGGGCTTCATGGGCAAGGCCCATGCGCTGGCCTATCGCGCCGCCGGCGCGGTGTTCGGCGATCTGCCGGACGTCCGGCTGGCGCTCCTCTGCGATACGCCGGCGGACAAGGCGGCAACGATGGCGAGACAGTTCGGCTTCGCCGCCGCCACCGACGACTGGCACGTCCTCGTCGAAAGTCCCGAGGTCGCCATCGTCTCGATCACCACGCCCAACGGGATGCACAGAGAGATGGCGCTGGCGGCGATCGCGGCGGGCAAGCACGTCCACTGCGAAAAGCCGATGGCGCTGACTCTGGAAGACGCTCGGGAGATGGAGGCGGCGGCGCGGGCGGCGGGCGTTCGCACCATCGTCGGCTACAGCTACATCCACAATCCCGCCTTCGCCCATGCCAAACGCCTGATCGCCGAGGGCGTCATCGGCCGGCCCGTGCATTTTCGCGGCGTCGTCGACGAGGACTATCAGGCCGATCCGGACCTTCCCTGGACGTGGCGGGCCAAACGCGCGGATGCCGGCCTCGGCACGCTCGGCGATCTCGGCTGCCATCTCGTCTCGATGGCCATCGGCCTGATGGGCGAGGTGGAAAGCCTCGTCGCCGACACGCAGATCATCCACGCGACGCGGCCGCTCGCCGATGGCTCGGGGCAGGGCGCCGTCGAGAACGAGGATGCCGCGACGGCGATCCTGCGCTTTGAGAGCGGCGCACAAGGGGCCTTGTCCACCTCGCGCTCGGCCTGGGGCCGCAAGAACAAGCTCGACTTCGAGGTGCACGGGACGCGCGGCATGATCGCCTTTTCCCAGGAGCGGATGAACGAGCTGCAGCTTTATGTGAACGACGGCCCCCGCGCGCAGCAGGGCTTTCGCACCATCCTCTCGGGTCCCGAGCATCCGCCCTACGGCGCCTTCTGCCCGGCGCCCGGCCATCAGCTCGGCTTCGGTGACCTGAAGACCATCGAGGCCGCCTCGTTTCTGCGCGCCATCGCCGCGGGCGAGCCGGTCCATCCCGATTTTGCCGCCGCCCTCGGCTTCGAGGCGGTGATCCACGCCATCGACGTCTCGGCCCGCGAGGGCCGGCGCGTCCAACTCTGACCCCGTTTGATGGTCCGCGAGAGGCGGGCCGGGAGGATCCCATGAAAGTCGCACTCTTCGGCGCCGGCCGCATCGGCAAGGTCCACGCCGCCTCGATCAAGGCCGATCCGCGATCGGAGCTCGTCGCCGTCACCGACCTGATGGCCGAGGCTGCGGAAAGTCTGGCGAAGGAACACGGCATCGCCGCCCGCTCGCCCGAGGACATCCTCGCAGATCCTGAAATCGACGCGATCCTGATCGCCTCCTCGACCAACACCCATGCCGACCTCATCGAAAAGGGCGTCGCCGCGAAGAAGGCGATCTTCTGCGAAAAGCCGATCGACCTGTCGCTGGAGCGCGCCCTGAAGGTGCGCGAGATCGCGGCCGGGGCCGCAAAGCCGGTGATGCTCGGCTTCAACCGGCGGTTCGATCCGAACTTCGCCGCCATCAAGATGGCGTTCGATGCCGGCGAGATCGGCAAGGGCGAGATGCTCGCCGTCACCTCCTACGATCCCGCGCCGCCGCCCGTCGCCTATATCAAGGTCTCCGGTGGGCTCTATCGCGACATGATGATCCACGATTTCGACATGTGCGCCTTTCTCTTCGGTCTGCCGGAAACCGTCATGGCGCATGGTTCGGCGCTCGTCGATCCGGCGATCGGCGAGGCCGGCGACGTCGACACGGCGGTCGTCGTCCTCACCTATGCCGACGGGCGGCTCGCCACCATCCGCAACTCCCGCCGGGCCGCCTTCGGCTACGACCAGCGGGTGGAACTTCTCGGCTCGGACGGCATGCTGGAAGCGAGGAACGAGATCGAAAATACGGTGGTGAAATCGACCGCGGCGGGCGTCTCGTCGGCCAAGCCGATGTTCTTCTTCCTCGAACGCTACATGCGGGCCTATCAGATCGAATGGGCGGCCTTCGTCGATGCGGTCGAGGGCGGCAAGCCCGTTCCGGCCACCGTCGAGGACGGCGTCAACGCGCTGGCGCTCGCGGAAGCGGCGAACCGATCGCTGCAAGAGGGCCGCCCCGTCGCACTTTCCGAGGTGATGGCGGGCGCCTGACCATGGCCTTCGCCCTTGCCGCCTGTGCCGAGATGCTCTGGCGGGACCTTCCGATGGAATGGCGGGTCAAGCGCCTGATCGACCTCTGCCGCAGGGCCCTGCCTTGGATCGGCGAGATCCAGGTTGCCGACGTTCCGGGCCGCTGCGAGCCGGGGACGGGCGAGATCGCCTATTCAGGCGTCGCCCGGGCGCTCGATGCCATGGGCTATGACGGTCCCGTCGGCATGGAGGCCTTCGCCAGCGGCGACCCGGAAGACGCGCTGGCGGCATTTCGGGCAGCCTTCGCATCGCCTTGGGCGGGTTGAGCGGACAGCTCGGCCGCGCGGTCTTCCTTGCGGGGCGTCCCCAATTTCCCGAACGGCGCGGGCCTTCGATCGCTTACCGCGAATTAATGCGTCCAAATCCGCGCTCGCGCGTTCTTCCGCCGAGACCGCATGGTGCCGGCGGGAACAAGATTTCCCGCGACGCGACGCCATGAAGACGGTCCTGTGTCGATCCGCTCCCAAGGAGGGCGGATGAATATACGCGTCGGCGCGTCCCCGAGATAGCAACACGACCGCCCGCCGACCGTCGAAGATGGAGATCGAAATGCGCAAGATCACGATTTTCGCCACCGCCCTGATAACCGCTGGTGCGGCCGCCCTGCCGGCTTCGGCCACGGTGATGTATCACCACCGGACACACCACAACGTCGCCTTGAACAGCGCGGCCCGCGCGACGGATGGGCAACGCCCGCTTGCAGGCACGGAGCGCCCCGTCAAGCGTGATGCCGTCCCGGCTGAGACACTCGGCTACATGCCAGGACGGGCGCTCGTTCCCGGTGATGCCTCCGACTTCTGAAGACCTTTCAGAGGTCCGAGCATGGCCGGCGCCCGCAACGGCGCCGGTTTTTTCATGTCCTGACGCCGCGATGCCTCGGCTTTTTGCGGCGCGCATGCGATATGGCCGTTCGACCGTCCGCGCTCGTGGCGCCGGGCATGAACAAGCTTCGAGACAGGACTGGTGCAGACCGTGTCATCCCACGCAGAAACCGACCGCCGAATTCTGGTGACCGGCGGGGCCGGCTTCCTGGGATCGCATCTGTGCGACCGGCTGCTCGAGGGCGATGGCGAGGTTCTGTGCCTCGACAACTATTTCACCGGCCGCCGGCGCAACATCGCCCATCTCCTCGGCAATCCGCGCTTCGAGACGATGCGCCACGACGTGACCTTTCCGGTCTATGTCGAGGTGGACGAGATCTACAATCTCGCCTGTCCGGCCTCGCCGATCCACTATCAGCACGACCCCGTCCAGACCACCAAGACCAGCGTTCACGGCGCGATCAACATGCTCGGTCTCGCCAAGCGATGCGGCGCCCGCATCCTCCAGGCCTCGACGTCGGAGGTCTATGGCGATCCGGCCGTCCATCCCCAGACCGAGGACTACTGGGGCAACGTCAATCCGATCGGCCCGCGCTCGTGCTACGACGAATCCAAGCGCTGTGCCGAGACGCTGTTCTTCGACTATCACCGCCAGCACCGGGTCGAGGTGAAGGTCGCCCGCATCTTCAACACCTACGGCCCCAGAATGCATCCCGATGACGGGCGGGTCGTCTCCAACTTCATCGTCCAGGCGCTGCGCGGCGAAGACATCACCATCTATGGCGACGGCAATCACACCCGGTCGTTCTGCTATGTCTCGGACCTGATCGAAGCCATCGTCCGGCTGATGGACACGCCAGCCGATCTCACCGGGCCGATCAATATCGGCAATCCGGCCGAATGCACCGTCGCCGAGTTGGCCGAAACCATCCTGCGGCTCACCGATTCGCGCTCGTCGATCGTCTACCGGCCGCTGCCCGCCGACGACCCCCGCCAGCGCCGGCCGGACATCACCAGGGCACGGGAGGCCATCGGCTGGCAGCCGACGGTCGGCCTCGAAGACGGGCTTATCGAGACCATCCGCTATTTCAGGGCGGTTCTGGCAGCTTGACCCGGGCCTTTGCCGGACAAGGTATGAGAGGCGAACGGGCGGGGCTGATGACGGATCTTCAAGGCAACGGGCAGGACGCGGTCTTGGAAGGCCGTAGGATCAGCGCTGGCGACGCGGAAGCGACGATCGCCTACAAGCTGCGGCTCGCCCAGATCCTGGCTTTCCGCTCCTTCGAAGAAAGGCTCGCCGATCGTGGCCGCGCGCCGCGCTATCTCGGCCTCCTGGCGATCATCCAGAGCCATCCCGGCCAGCCGCAGAGCCGGCTCGCCGAAGCCGTGGCGCTGCGCCGGTCGAGCCTCGTCACCATTCTCGACCTCCTCGGCGAAGAAGGGCTGATCGAGCGGCGGCCGTCGGCCGAGGACAGGCGAACGAATGGCATCTGGCTGACGCAAGCCGGTGAGGCGATGGTGGCGGAGCTCCTGGCCGAAAGCCGTCGTCACGACGCGATGCTGACGGACGGCCTGTCGCCGGCCGAAATCGAGACCACCCTGAGAGCGCTCGATCGGATGATTGCCAATCTGCGGGACGGCGAGGCCGGATAACCGACGAAAAATCGCCGCGCTCCGGGCCGCCGGGCCGCATCTTGGCGCGCGGCACGAAAGGTTGCGCAATTCAGGCGTGGAGCGGGGTTCGGCAGAGATATGAGTGGGTCTGCCGGCGAAGGCCCATGCAGCGCGCCCGGCTCGGGTCGTCGGCTCAGCCCTTCGCCACCACGATCCGAAATCCGTTGCCACGCCAGGAACCGGCGGGTTCGAGCGAGCCGCGATAGACGCCGTTCGCCTTCCAGGCCGGGCTGGAGAAGCAGCCGCCGCGCAGCACCCGGCGGATATTGGCCGGGGCATCGAGCGCCTCTCGGCCATCCGCCTGCCAGGGGAAGGCGAAGGATGGCGCCGCCATGTCGCGGCCCCAGAGCGTGGTGCACCATTCCCAGACCTGTCCGGCCATGTCGAGACAGCCCGACGGCGCGCGGCCTTCCGGGAAAAGGCCCACGGTGCAGATGTCGTTGAAACCGGTTTCCTCGCCATTGGCATGTTCGCCGGCCCAGTCCTCGCCCCACGGATAAAGACGGCCGGAAGGTCCGCGTGCGGCCGCCTCCCATTCGCGCTCGCAAGGCAGGCGGGCGATTTCGTCCCGTCCGATCCGTCCTTCGGCGCGCCATCTCTCGGTGACCCAGGCGCAGTAGGCGCGAGCGTCATGCCAGGTGAGATCGGTGGCCGGATGGGAGGCGCGCTCCCGATTTCGGCCGTTGCCGCTCGCCCATGGCCGGCCGGTCTCAAGGACGAAGCGGAGATAGGCGGCGTTGACAACCGGGTAGACGCCGATCCTGAAATCGCCGACCGGGGCATGGTGCGGCGGCGCGGAGTTCTGGTGGATGTCGCCGCCCATCGGGTACGTGCCCGCCGGAATGCCTGCCAGTTCCTCGAGGTCGCGCGGATCGCCGAGACGGGCGAGAACCGCGCCTGCACGCCGTCTGAGGCCGGCCGGCGCGCCGCCCGCTGCGACCGCGCCGACCAGCGCTGCCGTCAGCGTTTCGGCCTCAGCGGTGCCGAGAGTGACGAGCTTGCCGGCGCAAAGCAGGATGGAAAGATCGGCGTCCGCCCGCGCAAGGCCGTGCGCCAGCGCCGCGGCCCGTGGCGCATCGGGCAGGATCTGGTCGCAGAGAAGGTCGAGCGGGCCGACCCACCGTTTCGGCTGCGCGGTGACGGTTTCAAGCAGCGCCTCGTCGCTCATCGCTTCGAGCGCTGCGGCATCGCGGAAGGTCTTTGCCCAGTCCGCGCCGGCCGATGCGCGGGCGGCGACCTCGTTGGGCGCCACCGGCCGACCAAGGTCGAGTGCGAGCTGCCAGAGGCCGGGAAGCAGGAAATCCTCGTCGTCTTGAGCCCCGGAAAATCCGTTCTCGGTCTCGAAGGCGGCGCGTTCCGGACGGGCAAGGCCGAGAAGGCCGTATTCGGGGATGCTCGCCGGCCGGCGTATGGCTTCGAGTGCGCGGCTTTCGCAAAGAATGAGAAGCCGGAGCGAGGGCCGCTCCCTGATCGCGGCCGCACAGCGGGCAAGCAGCGCTGCCGGATCCGCGCGGGTCTCCAAGGCGTCTATGATCAGGAGAAGCTGCGTGTCGCCGCGGGAAAGGGCCTCGGCAAGCGCGGCATCGGCGTCGTCGCCACGGCCGCAGAAAACGGCTTCCGGCAGCACTTCGGGCAGGATCTGCGCCTGAAGATCACCCTCGGCGTTGCGATAGGCCGGGCGGGAGAGATGCCTGCGGGCGGTTTCCTCGCCATTCAGCGCGCCGGACAGCAGCCGGGCGAAGGTGGTCTTGCCGCCGCCGTCGGGGGCATGCAGCAGCAGCGCCGGAAACATGAACACCATCTCGGCGGCGGTGAAATGCACCGGCCGGCGCGGCTCGGCCTCCTCGCCGCTGAAGGCGCGCAGGCCTTTGGCTTCCTTGTCCTCATGGGTGAAGCGGGAAAGGAGCGGCAGGATCGCCGTCTCGCCCGGTCTTCCACCGGTCGCCGTCATATCGGATGTCATTTGAACAGCCGGGCAACGTCGGGATTGTGGAACCGCTGGATCTCGATCGCATAACCCGCCGGGTCCTCGAAGAAGAAATGCTCGCAGTAATTGCCGCGCAATATCTCGGAAAGGCCCGTCACGCCGGCCTCGGAGAGCTTTTCGTGCCAGCCGGCGACATCCTCGGAAACGACGGTCAGCAGCGCCGCGCTCTTCGGCTGATGCTTCAGATGGCCCTTGTTGCCGTCGACGATCCCGAAATAGGCGTTGCCGGCAATGCGGTAGATCCGTGCGAGCCCCTGGTCGAGCACGAGTTCGAAGCCGAGCACGTCCTCGTAGAACGGAGCGACCGCATGGATGTCCTCGTAATAGTAGAAGGTGATGGCGCATTCTCGCGGCAGGCAGGTGGTCATGATGGTCCTTCTTTCATTCACGCGACGCGCAGATAGCCCTTGGGATCGAGGTTGAAGCCCTCGAGCCCTGCGGTATGCGCCATGCAATCAACGGGATGGAACAGGTACAGCCAGTGTGGATGGGCGCCGAGATGAGCGAGCAGGCGGGCATAGGCCGCCGCGCGTTCTCCGGCTGCGACCGTGCGCCGGGCCGCTTCGAAGAGCGCATCGGCCTCATGATCCTCGACGCCCTGCCACCAGACGGCACGCGAGCGGGACGAGATCTTGTCGTCCACGACACGGAACGTGCTGTGGGGCGAGGAATCGAAGATTGCGAGGTCGCCCGTCTTCTTCGCACCCAGCTCGCGAGCATAGCCCGGCCGGTCGTCGGCCGTGTCGATGGTGACGGCAAAGCCGACCGCCTCGAGGCTCCTGGCGATGAAGCCGGCAATCTTTGGCGCGCGCTCGGGCATGTAGAGCGGCGTGCGCACCGTCAGCGTCTTAGGTGCGCGGGAGGTGGCGACGAGTGCTGCGGCCCTTTCGGGGTCGTAGGGAATATCGGGCAATGCATCGCCCGTGCGGTTTTGGCTCACGCCGTTGTGGCCCATGCCATAGTGGAACGGGCTGACGATGGTCTTGGCTGGCACGCCGAGCCCGCCCATGACCTCGGAAACAAGCTTCTGGCGATCAAGCGCGAGGTTGGCTGCAAGCCTGAGGGCAGGGTCGGCAAAGGCTCCCTCACGCCCGTTCATGTAGGCGATCACCGAAAGCGTGGTCGCCTGCTCATGCCAGACATGGCCCGCAAGGGTTCGCCGCGGGTGTTGAAGGCGCTCCAGATGGGTGGCGACAGCGATCTCGCCGGACTGAAGGGCCAGAAGCCGTGCTTCGGCCTCGGGCATGGCCACCAGCCGCAGCTTCCGCCCGTCGCCATGGCGGAGGGTCACCGAAGCACCGCGCTCGAAGGTGACCACCTGCCACGGCCCCGTGCCGATCGTCGCCGTTCCATCGGCCGCGATCTTCGGCAGGTAGAACTCCGACAGAATGTCCGGCAGATCGGGAAAAGCGGCTGGCGTTACGATCGAAAGCACGCTGCCGTCGGCGGTGATTTCGGCACCTTCGAGATAGCGGGCATAGGACCACGGCATGCCGAACATGTCGCGGGCATCGCAGATCGCGGCGATGAAGCGTCTGGCGTCCTCGGCCACTACCCGCGTGCCGTCATGATAGGCGGCGCCGTCGCGAAGCGTCAGCGTCCAGCGGCAGCCATCGTCGGAAAGATGCCAGCGGTCGAACAGGCCCGGCCGGGCCGCGCCGCTTTCCCATCGCAGCATCGGCTCCAGCACAAGGTTCTTCAGCGTCAGGATGCTGGCATCGTCGGTGACCCGGTCGGGCGGCAGGAAATCGACCTTTTCGAGCGCGATCGTGATCATGCGGCACTCCTGCGACGCGGATTGAACCAGTCGGCGAGCGAATCCCCGATCAGGTTGAAGGAGAGCACGGTGATCAGGATGGCAAAGCCGGGTCCGAGCGCCGTCCACGGGCTCGAGCGCACGAAGCTGAGATTCGCGGAGACATCCGCGCCCCATTCCGGCATTGGCGGCTGGGCGCCGAGGCCGAGAAAGCCGAGCGCCGAGGTCTGCAGGATGGCGCTGCCGAAGGCGAGGGAGGCCTGCACGAGCAGCGGCCCAATGGCGTTGACGAGAATGTAGCGCGTGAGAATACGCCCTCGCGGCAGGCCCAGCGCATGGGCCGCCTCGACATAGAGCCTGGAGGACACGCCGAGCGCCTGGGCGCGGGCGACGCGGGCAAACTGCGGGGCGAGCGTGATCGCGACCGCGATCATGGCATTCTGCAGGCTCGGCCCGAAGGCGGCGGCAAGCGCGATGGCCAGCACGAGTGCGGGAAACGACAGGATCGCATCGACGACGCGCATGATCACGGTGTCGACGATGCCGCCGGCAAAACCGGCGACGAGGCCGAAGAACACCCCGACCACGAAGGCGAAGGCGACCACGAGCACGCCGATCGCCAGCGTATAGCGGCCGCCCTCCAGGACGCGGGAAAGCATGTCGCGGCCGAAATTGTCGGTCCCGAGCCAATGGCTGAACGATGGCGGTTGCAGTTTGGCGGCCATGTCGATGGCGAGCGGCGAAGGCAGGAGGAAGGGGCCGATGAGGACGGCGAGGAGCAGGATGGCGAGCACGATCGTGCCGGCGAGGGCGAGCGTATTGTTCGCAAGAAAACGTTTCAGGTCGCGCATGACTGTCTCCTCAGCTCATCTTTCGGCGAACGCGCGGATCAAGCACGGCATAGAGAATGTCGACGATGAGCGAAGTCAGCATGAACATCAGCGCGAACACCAGCGTCGCGCCCTGAATGACGGGGTAGTCGCGGTTGCGGATCGCCTCGTACATGTAGCGACCGATCCCCGGCCAGGAGAAGATCGTCTCGGTGAGGATCGCGCCGCCGAGCATCTCGGCGAATTTGAGACCGATGACGGTGATGGCGGGCAGGAGCGAATTGCGCAGCGCATGCCTGTAGACGACATCGTGGCGGCTCAGCCCCTTGGCGCGGGCGGTGCGCACGAAATCCTCGTCCATCACTTCCAGCATGGTGGAGCGCACGAACCGGCCGAGCGTCGCGGCCAGAAACACCGCCAGCACCGTGGTCGGCAGCACCATATGGGCAATGGCGCTGGAGACCGCGCCTGGCTCGCCGGAAAGCCACGCATCGATGATCGAAAAGCCGGTGACCCGGTCGACGAAGAAATAGGGCGAGATGCGACCCGACACCGGCAGCCAGCCGAGCCAGATTGCAAACACCAGCTGCAGCAGGAGCGCGAGCAGAAAGGCCGGCATCGAAACGCCGGTCAGCGAAATCACGCGCACGCTGTGATCGAAGCCGGAATTGGCGCGGGTTGCGCTGACGACGCCGATCGGAATGCCGACGACAATGGCGATCAGGACTGCGTTGATCGAGATTTCGAGCGTGGCCGGCAGGCGGATCAGGATCTCGTTCAGCACCGGCTGGCCGCTCTTCAGCGAGTGGCCCATGTCGCCATGCAGGAGCCCGATGAAATAGCTCCAGAACTGGAAGAGCGCCGGCTGGTCGAGATCGAGCTGAGCGCGGAGCGCGATGATCTGGTCCCGGGTGGCACCCGGGCCGAGCAGGGTGACGGCCGGATCGCCCGGAATGAGGCGCACGAGCGAAAACACGATCACCAGCACCAGGAGCAGCACCGGTATCAATGCCAGCAGCCGCCGCACGAGAAATGCAAACATTCGGTCACCTTGCAGAAGGAGACGGCTCGGCTTGGGTGATGCCGAGCCGTCCGATGCCTTCATGCCCGCCGAGGCTGCTGTTGAAGGCAAATCATGTGAAGTGCCGCGCCCGCCGGCCGCTCTGTGGCGGAGGCGAGCCGGCCTTCATCGGGAGCGTTCCGATTATTCCTTCGATACGCCCCAATATTCGGTCAGCGGCGGCGCCGAGTTGATGACCAGGCCATCGACATTCGCGCGGGTGAACACGATCAGATTCGGGCTGAACAGATAGGCCGCCGGGACTTCTTTCACGAGATCTTCCTGGATTTCGCCGTAAAGCGCCTTGCGGGCGTCCATGTCGGGATCCTGCTGGGCCTTGAGGATCAGCGCGTCGAGCGACTTGTTCTCGGGCATGCGGAAGGTCATGGCCGTGTCCTTGAGGCTCGACAGATAGCCGATGGTGATGTGCGCGTCCGGGTCGTTGTACCACGGCTGACGGCCATCGAGCGCGATGTCCCAGTCACCGGCGACATGCAGCGCGCGGTAGGACGGGAACTCGGTCTGGGCGATCTCGGTGTTGATGCCGACGGCGGCGAGATTGGCCTGAACGAAGGTCGCGACATCGCCCCAGAGCGAGCCCTGGAAGGAATAGAGCTTGAGGTTCAGATCGCCCGGCTTGTAGCCGGCTTCCGCCAGAAGCTTCTTGGCAAGCTCCGGATCGTATTTCGGCGCGAGATCCTTGACCTTGGGGTCGAAGGCCCAGCTATTGGAGGTGAGTGGGCCGTAGACGCGCTCGGCCGTGCCGTCGAAGACGCCGGAGAGCAGGCCGTCATAGTCGATCGCGTGGGCGATGGCTTCCCGGACCTTCAGATCGGCGACCGGCGAATCCGCTTTCGAGTTGTTGAACTCCAGCTGGCGGATGATCTGCGAGGGCTTCTCGATGATCTTGATGTCCGGATTGTCGGCGAAGGCCTTCATTTCCTCCGTCGGAACGGCTGACAGCTGGCTCTGCTGCTGGATGACGTCGATGCCGCCGTTTTCCAGCTCCAGCCTGCGGGTCGAGGCCTCGGGGATGATCCGGTAGATCAGGCGCTTGAGCTTGGAGGCGCCGCGGAAATATTTCGGGTTGGCATCGAGCACCACGCGGGTGTCCGCCTCGTAGGCGCGGAACGCGAACGGTCCCGTACCGACCGGGTGTTTGGCGAAGTCGGCGCCGTATTTCTCGACGGCGGCGGGCGAGACGATCGCCGCCTGCGGCTGCGCCAGGATCGACATGAACGCCGGATAGGGCTCGCTCAGATGGATGACCACCTCGCTGTCCGTCGGCGTGTCGATGCCCTCGATCATGCCGAGCGAGGCCTCGACGTAGGGGTTCAGCTTCTTGGTCCGCTCCAGCGAGAATTTCACGGCTTCGGCATTGAGCGGGGTGCCGTCCTGAAACTCGACGCCGTTTTGCAGGTCGAAGGTGAAGGTCTTTCCGTCCTCGGAGATCGACCAGTCCTTGGCGAGGCGGCCCTCAAGCTTGGAGAAATCCGGCGCCTTCCAGGCGACCAGCGTGTCGAAAACGTTGAGGATGATCTCGCTGCCGACAGGTTCGGCCTTGTTGGTGCCGGGCTCGAGGCCGGCGGGGTCGGACGGAACCGCGATCACGAGCGTTTCGCTCTCTTGCGCGATGGCGGTAGTGGCGAAGCTGGCGACAGCACCGGCGGACACGAAGGCGGCAAAGCTCATGGCCAATGCGGCACCTGACATCGCGCCGAAGGATCTGCGGGTCAGGCTCATACTGAACTCCTCTTGTTTTCGACCGTCCGGATTTTTCCGGCGAAAGCTATTTCAATACCCGTGATATTTCTTTTGCAATATCCAAAACAGAATCGAACGTCACGAACTGGAGGATTTTGCGCAAAACAGGACTTGTCTGATTAGCGATTATGCATCTGCACCGATGCGCTGCACACAGGTTGATCAGCGTGGAAACGGGCCGCGCCTGACCGGCCGGTCACCGCGGCTCACATATTGCGACCAGGAGCCCGGATACATCGCCGCCTCGACGCCAATCGCGGCAAGCGCCAGCACCTCGTGCGCCGCCGACATGCCGGCTCCGCAATAGACCCCGACCGGCTTTTCGCCGTCGACGCCGAGCCCTGAAAACAGCTCCCTGAGTGTGGCGCTGTCGGCGAACGGGCCGGGGTCGGTCAGCGTGTCGATCGTCGGCGCACTCAGGGCGCCCGGGATATGCCCGCGCGCCGGCTCGCCACCGACCTCGGGGCCGCCAATATAGTTGGGCCGGATGCGGGCATCGAGCAGTACGCCCTGGTCCGCAAGCGCGGCCGCCTGATCGGCACCAAATTGCGGCATATGCCCTTCCGTCAAAGAAATATCTGATTTTTCTGGCTTTAATGGCTCGCCGGCGGTCGGAAGTCCGGCCGCAATCCAGGCCGGCAGACCGCCGTCGAGCACGCGGACATCCGGCAGTCCCGCCCATCTCAGCACCCACCATGCGCGCGCTGCCGTCATCGCCCGATCGGCGTCGTAGATGACCACCGGGCGCTCGCGGGTGAGGCCCCAGCCCCGGGCCGCGGCCGTCAGATCGGCGATCGCGGGAAGCGGCCGGTTGCCGGCCTCCGGGCTCGCCGGCCCCTGAAAGTCGCGATAGGCCTCGCTCTCCACCGCGCCCGGAATATAGACGCCGTTCCGCGAGTCGGCGCCGGTATAGGGATTGGAGGATTGCACCACCAGAATGTGCGGGGCGGCCGACCCCTCCATCATCTCGAAAAGCGCCTGTGGCGTCACCAGCACCCGGCTGCGCGTCTCGTCGTCAATCCTCAGCATCGAAGCCTCTCAAGCTGCGTATCCATGATATATCACCGGGCATTTTATTTTTGATAGAACGGTTGCAATGCGGTGTAAATCGATGCAACAAAAAAGTCTTCCGCGTTCCTCTCCACGGAAATCGCCGTCATGTCCATTCTGTCCGTCCGCGACCTGACCACCGCCTTTTCGACCGCCGAAGGCTGGCGCAACGCCGTCGACGGCGTGAGCTTCGATGTCGATGCGGGAGAAACCCTGGCGATCGTCGGCGAGTCGGGCTCCGGCAAGAGCGTCACCGCGCTGTCGGTCATGGGCCTGCTCCCGAAAGGCAAGGCGCGGGTGACCGGCGCGGTCCATTTCCGCGGCCGCGATCTGCTGGCGCTATCCGAAGAGGAGATGCAGGCTGTGCGCGGCAACGAGGTGGCGATGATCTTTCAGGAGCCGATGACTTCGCTGAACCCGGTGATGTCCGTCGGTGCCCAGATTGCCGAACCTTTGCGGCGCCATCGCGGCTTGGCGAAGCGGGCCGCGATGAAGGAGGCGGTCCGGCTGATGGACCGGGTGCGGATCCCGGCCGCGGCCAGGCGCGCCTCGGAATATCCTCATGAAATGTCCGGCGGCATGCTGCAGCGCGTGATGATCGCGACCGCGCTTGCCTGCGCGCCGAAGCTGTTGATCGCCGACGAGCCGACCACGGCGCTCGACGTGACGATCCAGGCGCAGATCCTGGAGCTGATCAAGGAGCTGCAGGCCGAGGACAACATGGCGGTGATGTTCATCACCCACGACATGGGCGTGGTTGCCGAAATCGCCGAAAAGACCGTGGTGATGTACCGCTCCAAAGTGCTGGAGACGGGTGCCACCGAGGACGTCTTCGCCCGGCCGGCGACCGATTACACCCGTGAGCTTCTGGCCGCCGCTCCCCGCCTCGGCGATCTCGGCGAAAGCCCCGTTCCTCGCCCCTATCCCGGGCGCGACGGTGTGCTGGCCGATCCGGTCGACACCGTCGATCACGGCGGCGAGGCTCTCCTCGAGGTCAAGAATCTCTGCGCCCGGTTCGATCTGCGCAAGGGTGTTCTCGGCCGGGTTCACGCTCGTGTCCACGCGGTGGAGAACGTCTCGTTTTCGCTGCGCAGGGGCGAGACGCTTGCGCTCGTCGGGGAATCGGGCTGCGGCAAATCCACCACCGGACGCGCCATTCTCCGGCTGACCAAATCCGTCTCCGGCACGGTCACGCTGGACGGGCAGAATGTTTCGAGCCTGTCGCACACCGAGCTGATGCGGCTTCGCCAGTCGATGCAGATGATTTTTCAGGATCCGTTCTCCAGCCTCAACCCGCGCATGCGGGTCGGCGCGGCGATCGCGGAGCCGATGCTCGCCCATGGTCTGGCAAAGCCTGCCGAAGCGCGAACCAGGGTCGCCGGCCTTCTGGAAAATGTCGGGCTTTCGCCGGATATGGCGACGCGCTGGCCGCATGAATTTTCCGGTGGGCAGCGCCAGCGCATCGCGATCGCCCGCGCGCTCGGTCTCGATCCGAAGCTGATCATCGCGGACGAGTCCGTCTCCGCCCTCGATGTCACCATCAAGGCGCAGGTGGTGAATCTGATGATGCGGCTGCAGCAGGAACTCGGCCTGTCTTATCTGTTCATCAGCCATGACATGGCCGTGGTCGAACGCGTCAGCCACCGGGTCGCCGTCATGCTTCTCGGCGAGATCGTCGAGATCGGACCGCGCGCCGAGATCTTCGCCAACCCCGCCCATCCCTATACGAAGCGCCTGCTCTCCGCCGTGCCGGAACCGGACCCCGCCCGCCGGCTGATGCGGCGCGACATCCCGCTTCAGGAACTGAAAAGCCCGATCTTTCCCGCCGACTTCATGCCGCCGCGCCGTGTCTATGACACGGTCGGTCCCGATCATTTCGTCATGCGCCAAGAGGCCGCGTGAGCCTGCAGAGTAACAATATCATGGCGCGTATTCTCGTTCTGAACCCCAACAGTTCCGAGAAGGTGACGGACTCCATCCGTCGCTCTGTTGCCGGCCTTGGCGCGACAACGGACCACCAGCTCGTGTTCGAGCGCCTGCCGGCGGCCCCGCTCGGCATCGAAGACGACGCCGATGTCGAGGCCGTCGGCCCGATGGTGCGTGCGCGCGCACTCGTCGGCGATGCCGATGCCGTGGTCGTCGCCTGTTTTTCCGATCCCGGCGTCGACGATACCCGCTCGGTGGTGACGGACATCCCGGTGATCGGCGTCGCCGAGGCCGGCTATTATGCCGCGCTCCAGTTCGGCCGGCGCTTCGGCGTCGTCTCGCTCGGCCCGGCCTCGATTGCGCGCCATGCGGTGCGGATCAATAGGCTCGGCATCGCCGCCCGTCTCGCCGGCGATCGCTCGGCAGACCTCACGGTCGAGGAATCGGGCGACGAGGGACTGTCGCGCGCCAAGGTCATCGAGACCGGCAAGGCGCTTGCGAGTCAGGATGGCGCCGATGTCATCGTGCTCGGCTGTGCCGGCATGGGCAACCAGCGCCCGTTCCTGCAGCAGGCGATCGGCCTGCCCGTCATCGATCCGGTGCAGGCCGGGGTCGCCGCCGCGATTTCCGCTCTCAATCTCGAATATATTGCGAAGGCTTGAATATGGACCTGTTATTGCGCGGAACCGTCATCACTCCGCTTGCCGCCATCGAAGGCGGCTGGATCGGCGTTCGTGACGGCAAGATCGCGGCGATCGGCGACGGCACCGCGACGCCGCCGGAGGCGGCGAAGACCGTCGATTACGGTGATCGCCTGATCTTGCCCGGCGTGATCGACGGCCAGACCCACGCGACCAGCGCCAAGGGGCTTCAAGGCATCGGCGATACCACCCGCTCGGCGATTGCCGGCGGTGTCACGACGCTGGTCGACATGCCGTTCGACAACCCGGCCCCGCTCGACCGACCCGAACGGCTTGCGGCAAAGGTCGAAGCGATCGCCGCTCACAGCCATGCCGATATCGCGCTTTACGCAACAGTCACCGCCGAGACCGGCACGGAAGAGATCGACGCGCTGATTGCTGGCGGCGTCGTTGCCTTCAAGATCTCCTCGTTTGAGAGCTCGCCGACGCGGTTTCCCAGGATCGATGCCGCGCTGATGCTCGACATCATGGAAAAGCTTGCCCCGACCAACCTGCCGATCGGCCTCCACAACGAGGATCAGGAAATCGTGCTCGCGCGCATGGCGCGCGCCCGCGCGGCCGGCGAAAACGGCATCACCGCTCACTCCGCCGCCAGGCCCGTGGCCGCCGAGCTTGCGGCGACCGCCCAGTTTCTGGCGCTTGCGCAGGCAACCGGCGCGCATGCCCATCCGGTGCATCTGTCGAGTGGCGACGGGTTCTCGCAGGTCGGCGCCTTCGCTGAGCTTGGCGTGCGCGCCACCGGAGAAACCTGCGTGCATTATCTCTGGTTCGATGCCGCCCGCGATGGCGAAAGGCTTGGCCCGCGCATGAAGGTCAATCCGCCGATCCGCCCCGGCGAGGTCGAAAATCTCTGGGATGCGATCGTGGATGGGCTCGTCGCCTTCACCTCGTCGGATCATTCCAGCTGGCCGATCGACGGCAAGCTGACGGACTCGATCTTCGATGCCGGCGCCGGCGTGCCGGGTCTCGAAACGCTGCTCCCGGCCTTCTTCACCGCCGCCGAAGCACGTGGCCTCGACGCCGCCATGCTCGCCGCCGAACAGCTCTCGGAGCGCCCGGCCGCCTTCTTCGGCATCGCCGATCGCAAGGGCGCGATCCGGGTCGGCATGGATGCGGATTTCGCCATTCTGGAACAGGGCGCCTTCATCTGGGATGAGGCGAAGGCCCATGACGGCCTGAACTGGTCGCCCTTCCATGGCGACACCTTCACGGTGCGGGTCGCGGCCACGTATCTGCGCGGCGAATGCGGCTTCGACGGCAACGCCATCACCGGCCGGCAGGGCTCGGGGCGCCATGTCGCGCGCGGCGCCAATTGCTGGTTCGGCAACTGAGGATAGGGAAGATGAGCCTTCTGACCAACGACGCCAG
This sequence comes from Jiella mangrovi, assembly GCF_017815135.1. GTDB lineage: Bacteria > Pseudomonadota > Alphaproteobacteria > Rhizobiales > Rhizobiaceae > Jiella > Jiella mangrovi. The sequence goes on from NZ_JAGJCF010000006.1 coordinate 62,061, forward strand.
AGGCGTCTACGTGATCTCGGTCACGCCGTTTCACGACAACGGCGCGGTCGATTTCGACAGTCTCGACCGCGTTACCGACTTCTATCTCGAAAAGGGTGCGACCGGCATCACCGTGCTCGGCATGATGGGCGAAGCGCCGAAGCTGACCCAGGCGGAAGCGCGCGAAATCGTCGAGCGCGTCATCAGGCGCGCTGCGGGCACGCCAGTCGTCGCCGGTGTCTCTGCCCCCGGCCTCGCCGCGATTTCCGAGCTTTCGAAGGTCGTGATGGATCTGGGCGCTGCAGGCGTCATGATCGCCCCGCCCGCAAGCCTGCGGACCGACGAGCAGATCGCGACCTATTACGGCCAGGCCTGCGCCGCCGCCGGCGATGGTGTGCCTGTCGTGCTGCAGGATTTCCCGCTGTCGACGGGCGTGCAGATCTCCGTTCCGCTGATGGGCCGGATCATCGAGGACAACGACCAGATCGTCATGCTGAAGCATGAGGACTGGCCGGGCCTCGCCAAGATCTCCGCGCTGCGCGATGCCGAGAGCAAGGGTCGCCGCCGGATCTCGATCCTCTGCGGCAATGGCGGCGTGTTCCTGCCGGAAGAGATGGCGCGCGGTGCCAATGGTGCGATGACCGGCTTCGGCTATCCGGAAATGATGGCGGATGTGGTCGCGCTTGCGGATGCCGGCGACATGGACCGGGCGCAGGATATCTTCGACGCCTATCTGCCGCTGGTGCGCTACGAGCAGCAGCCGGGTCTCGGCCTTGCCGTGCGCAAATATGCGCTCGCAAAGCGCGGCGCGATTGCCTCCGCGGCTCTGCGCAAGCCCGGCGCCGGACTTGCGCCGGCCGCCGTCGTCGAGGTCGAGCGCCTCATCGAAAGACAGACAAGAAGACTGAAGGAACTCGGCTGATGGATTTCAAGCTTACCGGAAAACGCGCGCTGGTGATCGGCGCAAGCCGCGGCCTCGGTGCGGCCTGCGCAGCGCTTCTCGCAGAAGAAGGCGCGAGCGTGATTGCCGCCTCCCGTTCGGGCGCTCTGCCCGACGGGCTTTCGCCCGCGACCGCCGCGCGGATCACGGCTGTCGCGCTCGATCTCGAAGACAAGCAGTCGGTTGCGGCCATGAAGGAGCGGCTTACCAGCGAGCCGGTCGATATCCTCGTCAACAATTGCGGCGGCCCGAAAGCTGGACCTGCACGCGGCCAGTCCGCCGCTGTATGGCAGGCGGCCTTCGCCGCCATGGCGACGCCCGTCTTCGAACTGACCGATGCGGCGCTCGCCGGCATGAGCGACAAGGGCTGGGGCCGCGTCATCACCATCGGTTCGTCGGGCATCGAGGTGCCGATCCCCAATCTGGCGCTGTCGAACGGTGTGCGCGGCGCCATGGCCGGCTGGTCGAAGACGCTTGCGAGTGAAGTCGCCGACAAGGGTATCACCGTGAACATGGTGCTGCCTGGCCGGATCGCGACCGACCGCTTGGCCGAACTCGATGCCGGCAAGGCCGCCAAGACCGGCGAGAGCGTGGAGGCCGTGCGCGAGGCGTCGCGCAAGACCATCCCCGCGGGCCGCTACGGCCGGCCGGAGGAATTCGCGGCGATCGTCGCTTTCCTCGCCTCAGAGCAGGCAAGCTTCGTCACCGGTTCGATGATCCGCGCCGATGGCGGCATGATCCGGAGCCTGTGATGACCGCGATCGTTTCCGTCGACCGGCGCGGCAGCGATGCCAACAAATGGCGGGCCTTCGGGCCCGACGTCATCCCGCTGCCGGTCGCCGACATGGATTTCGCGGTCGCGCCGGAAATCATCGCCGCGATCGAAAAGCGCCTTGCCCATCCGGTGCTCGGTTACGGAGCTGCGACCGACAGCCTGCGCCAAACGCTGGTAGCAGCGCTTGCGGCCGAATATGGCTGGCGCGTCGAGCCTGAATGGCTGGTGTTCCTGCCCGGCGTCGAGCCGGGTTTCAACATGGCGCTCAATGCCTTCACCGCCCCCGGCGACACGGTGATGCAGGAATATCCGGTCTACAAGCCGCTGAGGACCGCGCCGGAGACCTGGGGGCTGAAGTCCGCCGCCGTCTGGCAGAATGCGACTGCCGAAGGCGGCTTCGCATCGGACGACAAGGCCCTTGAAGAGGCCGCCGCCCGCTCGAAGCTGATGCTGCTCTGCAATCCGCAGAACCCGACCGGGCGCGTCTACAGTCGCGACGAACTGGCGTTCCGGGCCGAGCTCTGCATCCGGCACGACATGCTTCTGGTATCTGACGAGATCCATTGCGGCCTGACCCTCGATGGCCGCGCGCATGTCCCGGTCGCCTCGCTGTCAAAAGCGATCGAGGCGCGGACGATCACGCTGATGGCCGCGAGCAAGACCTGGAACATTGCCGGGCTGAAAGCGGCATTTGCCGTGATTGCCGACGAAGAGCTTCGCACCGCCTTCATGGGTGCCAGGAAGGGCCTCGTCGACAGCGTCAACATCCTCGGCCTTGCCGCGATGGAGGCGGCCTATCGCGATGGTGGCGAATGGCGGGATGCGGTCCGGGCGAGGATTGCTGAAAACCGCGACATGCTGCAATCCTTGGTCGCGGGCACCCTGCCGAAGGCGAAGGTTCTGCCGGCCGAGGCGAGCTTTCTCGCATGGATCGATCTTTCCGCTTATGAACTCGACGCGCCGGCGGCGGACTGGCTGCTGAAGAACGCCCGCATCGGCCTCAGCCGCGGCACGGATTTCGGCCCTGGCCTTGAAAACTGGGTCCGTCTGAATTTCGCATGTGCACGAGAGACCCTTGTCGAGGCGCTCGCGCGCATGGCAAAGGCGCTGGAACAGGGATAGCCGGGGATGGCAATGGCGCGCGGCAAGAGCGCAGCGAAGGCGGGCACTCGCAAGAACGGCACGCAACAGGACAAGGTGAAGTCGCTGACGGCGCAGGCCTATGATCTGCTGCGCGCCGAGATCATCACCTGCCGGTTGCAACCGGGAGCGGAAGTCGGTGAGCAGGAACTGGCCGAACGGCTGGCGATGAGCAAGACGCCGGTGCGCGAAGCCTTGGCGCGCCTGACGCTCGAAGGGCTGGTCGAGGCCTTTCCCCGGCGCGGCTATCGGGTGACGACCGTGACCGTGAAGAGCATCAACGACGTCTTCACGGTGCGCAAGGCTCTCGAAGGCGTTGCCGGCGAGCTTGCGGCAGCCCGCCTCACCGCGGGGGAACTCGAGCGGATCGAGGCGCTTTCCAACGCGCAGTATGTGCCGGACGAGGAGCCGACGATCGCGGCCTTCATCAAGGCCAACAACGATTTTCATGCCGCCATCGCCGAAGGCGCGCGCGTGCCCAGGCTTGCCACGCTGATCGGCTCCTATCTGGAGGAATCGACGCGGCTCTTCCACATGGGGGCGACCATCCGCGACGTGAACCCGGAGACGGCGGCCGACCACGCCCGCATCGTCGCCGGCCTTCGCGCGCGCGATGGCGATGCGACCCGCGAGGCGATCGTCCAGCATACCGACAACACCCGCAAGGGCCTGCTTCGCGCCCTGATCGCCGACGATGAATCGCCGCTGGTGCTTTGAGGCGCCAGGACGTCATCACCGCGAACGGCCGAGATTGCCTCCCTCGTCAAAAAGGTTTGCCTCTTACGGGCGGCGTGGCGCTCGCCAGCGCCCGAAGCTGCCATTCAGGCCGCGCGCGGCGAATGACGGGAAGAAGCCGTTTCGTCGGTCATGCGTCCCAGCGGGTACCGCGTACTCGACAAATGCGCCTTGTTGCGCGCGACCGTCGCCGACCAGTGCGGCTTGCGCCACGTCGCAGCCTGCTGTTCGAACATGACGATGCAAGTGGGATCAGGCAGGATGGGCGCGCAGGTGCGCCTGTGGCGGGGCGCCGAACATGCGCTTGTATTCGCGGCTGAACTGCGAGGGGCTTTGGTAGCCGACCTCGAAAGCGACGGAGGTGACCGGTGTACCGATGGCAAGACGTCGCTGAGCGTCCAGGAGGCGAATATGGCGCTGATACGCAAGTGGGCTCAGCCCGGTGACAGCCTTGAAGTGTCGATGGAACGAGGTTTCGCTCATCCCGACGGCGGCGGCAACCTCCGGGATCACGACGGCGCAGGTGGCCCGAACCCGGATGTGGTCGACCGCCCTGCCGATTGCCGCGATATTCCCCCGCACATCGGCGATCCGGCGCAGCGTACCGCCAAGCGGACTTCGCAGGAGGCGATAGAGTAGCTCTCGTTCCGTCAGCGGCGCGAGAACCGTGACGTCTTCAGGCGTGAGCGTCAGCCGCACGAGCCTTAGCATACATTCGCGGATACCATCATCTGCCGGGACCGCCCGGAATGCAGGCGCCTCGCCGCACGGTCCGTCGGGCATATCGACCAGGAGCGCGGCGACCATGCCAGGATCGAGCGTCAGCTGCGCGCCGAGATAGGGACGGCCCTGCGTAGCAGTCATCACCTGGTAGCGGAACGGCAGCCCGACGATCGACACTGCGCAATCGCCGGGGCTCATGTCATAGGTGGCGCCCGCGATCACCGTGCGCTTCACCCCCTGCAGCACGAGGTAGACGGCTGGTTCGAACATCGCCGGTGCGCTGCCTGTCGGCCGATCAGCGCTCCATAGCTGCAGCCGTGGAACGCCCGTTGCGATCCCAGCGCCATCCGGTCCGACGCGCCGTGTCAGGGCGCTGATCAGTCTTTCGTCGAGCATGCTGAGCTCGTTACGCAATTTGGGAGGATCAGGCAAGCTTCTGGTGAGATCGGGATCGCGGAGGGAGCCGATGAGGCCATATTCGGTGCATCACCATCGGAGACCTATCATGACTGACAAGATAACTGCCCTCGTCACGGGGGCAAACAAGGGGATCGGCTTTGAGGTCGCGCGCCAGCTCGGGACGCAGGGTCATGAGGTCTGGCTGGGATGCCGCAACGCCGCGCTGGGCGAAGAGGCCGCCATGTCCCTGCGCGACAAGGGCATCGAGGCGCGAGCGGTGACGCTCGACGTGACCGACAGCGCCAGTATCAAGGCCGCGGCGGCCCGGGTCTTGGACGAATCCGGCAAGCTCGACGTCCTCGTGAACAACGCCGGCATCAGCATCGGCGCGCCACCTCGCCTGAGCGAAGAGAACATCGCCGACATGCAGGCGATGTTCGACGTGAACACCTTTGGTCCGGTGCGGGTCACTCAGGCGTTTCTCCCGCTTTTACGCCAGGCTCAGGGTGCGCGGATCGTGATGCTGAGCAGCGGGCTCGGATCGCTCGCCGATGCCACGGACATGGCCGGGTTGTACTGGAACGTCGGCTTCGCCGGCTACTGCGCATCGAAGACTGCGCTCAACATGCTGACCGTGAAGCTTGCCAAGGAGCTTCTCCCCGAAGGGATCAAGGTCAACGCGGCCGATCCGGGCTTCACCGCGACGGACCTCAACGGCCATACCGGCCATCGTCACGTCGGGCAGGCGGCGAAGGTCGTGGTGGACCTGGCAATGCTGGGCTTCATGGGGCCGACCGCCGGCTTCTTCCACGATGGCCACGCCGGACAATCGCGCAACCGCTGGTGACGCGAAACGCCCGATGATCTTCGGACCCGGCGGGCTTTCGACCTGGCTACCCAGTTTTATGAGCTTTTGGTTCGGGGATGATCGTGCCTGTCTCAAATCATCCAAGATCGGTCGCGCGGCTGATTGGTGCCGACTTGTACGCGTTTTCTGGCCGCGAGGACTGCCAGCGCTTCATGGGCTCAAGGTTCGGCAATTGGCGACCCGGTCGGGAATTCGGTGTAAGGACTCGCTTCCTTACTCCCTGCGCGCTCAGCCCCGTCGGGTGATGAAAACGTTAAGCCGATTGATATTGAGAGCATAGCCGAAAGTCAGGTCCGTCGTTTGCCCCCGTTTCGCGCCATCGTCGTCTTCTACCATGTCGCGCTGCTCGACTCGATTGCGCGGGCTGCCGACCGGTTGGGTGTGACACCCTCGGCGGTCAGTCAGCAGGTCCGGGTCCTCGAAGAGCAGGTCGGAACGAGCCTCGTCACCCGCTCGGGCCGAAATGTGCGGCTGACAGAGGCGGGCGAGCGATACTTCGAGGAGATTTCGGAGCATGTCGAAAGCATCATTCGCTCGACCGAAACAATGCGTGGCATCCGCAAGCCGACGACCATCGCTATCCGGGCAACGCCGACAATTGCGACGAAATGGCTGCTGCCGCGACTGGGTGACTTCCTCGCCAGAGAGCCGGGCACGGAGGTTCATCTCGACGGCAGCAACGAACCCGTGGATTTCACCCGCGATGCCGTCGATCTGGAGATCAGGCATGGAACCGGCGGCTGGCCGGGGCTGCATGTCGAACCACTGACGAGCGAACGCTTCCTGCCCGTCTGTTCGCCCTCGCTCGCCGGGCCGGGTACGCTCTCCTTCGAGGATTTCGTTCGCTTCCGGTTGATCCAGTCGGTCAAGGCTCAGATCCAGTGGGCAACTGGGTTCGATGCCGTTGGGATCGCCGAGCCGCGGATCGCCGCCCGCCTTTCCTTCGACCGGTCTCATATGGCGATCGAGGCCGCCTCGCTTGGCCTTGGCATCGCGCTGGAGAGCGAGTTGATGATGGAAAGCGAACTGCGCTCGGGTCGGCTCGTAGTCCCCGTGTCGCGAACACCTGAGTTGCGCATGTCGACTCAATGGCTCGTCTGTCCGCGTTCCAACCTGCGCAAACGTCGGGTCGTCCGACTCTTGGAATGGCTGCGTGAGAAGGCGATCGAATGGCAGGAAAACAGCCCGGCCAATTCGATAGATTTTCTACCGAAATAGATAGAAGTCATAAATTGACCTAATCCCGTGCGCCGGTCACCCTGAGCGTCAATCGATGGTGGGAGGCCATCGGTGGACCGATTTTCGGCGATTGCCCGGCGCTATTCCCGGGGCCGCCGTCGCGCTCGCCGTCTCCCCGCCATTGACGTTTGAAACGTGCCGATGAAGGCCGGACGGGGAACAAGACGCCATGAATCTTTCCAACATGCTTGCCGAACGCAATGCCAAGGGCAAGCCCATCCGCGTCGGGCTGATCGGTGCCGGGAAATTCGGTTCCATGGTGCTCGCCCAGGCCCGCAAGATCGCCGGCTATCACATCGTGGCCGTCGCCGACCTCGACAAGCAAAAGGTTGGTGCCTCGCTCAACCGCACGGGTTGGCAGAAGGACGAATACGCGGCGACTTCGTTCAGCGATGCGATGGATACGGGGCGGACCTTCATCACCGACGATGCGAAAGCGATGTGCGAGTTCGACGGCATCGAATGCATCATCGAAGCGACCGGGCATCCGCTCTTCGGCGTGCGCCATGCGCTGATGGCAATTGACTCGGGCAAGCACATCGTCATGGTCAATGTCGAGGCCGACGTGATGTGCGGCCCGATCCTGGCTCAAAAGGCACGGGCCAAGGGTCTTGTCTATTCCATGGCCTATGGCGACCAGCCGGCCTTCATCTGCGAATTGGTCGACTGGGTCCGTTCCTGCGGCTTCGAGTTGATTTCGGCCGGCAAAGGCATGAACTTCCAGCCGGAATACCGCTATTCCACACCCGATACCGTCTGGGGCTATTTTGGGTGGTCGGAGGAGTTCGTCGCGAAGGGCGACTTCAATCCGAAGATGTACAACTCCTTCACCGACGGCACCAAGGCGGCAATCGAGATGGCTGCCGTCGCAAACGGCACCGGACTCGACTGCCCCGACGACGGCCTGGCCTTCTATCCGGCGGGCCTTCACGACCTCGCTCAGACCTTCAAGCCGGTCTCGGAGGGGGGGCGCCTGCCGAAGTCCGGCCTCGTCGATATCGCCGCCAGCCAGGAGCCCGACGGCCGCGAGGTCGTCAACAACATCCGCTACGGTATGTTCGTCACCTTCCGGGCGCCCGACGAATACACCCGCGATTGTTTCGGCCAGTATGGCCTTCTGACCGACAAGTCCGGCTGGTACGGCTCGATGTGGCGGCCGTTCCATCTCATCGGACTTGAAACCTCCGTATCGGTTTTGTCAGCGGTCCTGCGCGGCGAGCCGACCGGAACGCCGAGAGAGTTCCGCGCCGATGCCGTGGCGACCGCAAAGAGCGATCTCAAGGCCGGCGATTGGCTCGACGGCGAGGGCGGTTTCGCCACCTGGGCGAAAGCGATCCCCGCGACGCTGTCGACCCGGATCGACGCTCTGCCCATGGGGCTTGCCCATAAGGTGAAGCTCAAGCGTGACGTGAAGCGCGACCAGATCGTCACCATGGCCGACGTCGAGTTGACCGACGACCTCGACGTGGCTGAGGTGCGCCGCGAGCAGGTCGCCACCATGGGGCCGAAGACCGGCGGCGCCGCTGCATGAGTGACGTCGTCCTCTTCGACGCCAAGTTCGGGCGGGCGGTCCCATGAGTGGCGGGATGGCCTTCCTCGGCACAGGCCTCATGGGCGGTCCCATGTGCCGCAATCTCGCCAAGGCAGGATATCGCGTCCGCGCCTGGAACCGGAGTCCGGAAAAGGCCAGGGTCCTTGGCGACGGCGTGACCGTAGCCCACACCGCGGTCGAAGCCACCACGGGCGCTGAGACCTGCATCGTGATGCTGTCCTCCGGCTCGGTTTGCGAGGATGTTCTCTTCGGGCCGGAGGGCGCAGCCGATGCACTCGCCCCCGGCGCTCTCCTCATTGTCATGTCCTCGATTGGACACGAAGAAGCAAAGGCAATGGCATCACGCACGGCGGCAATGGGGCTGCGCTGGATCGATGCGCCGGTGTCCGGCGGCACGAAGGGCGCCACGGCTGCAACACTGTCGATCATGGCCGGCGGCGAACCGCGTGACATCGAGGCGGCCCGCCCGCTCCTCAGTGCCATGGGCAAGGTCGTTCACATCGGACCGTCGGGCTCCGGAGCGCTCGCCAAGCTGATCAACCAGGTCGTGGTCGCCTCGACAATTGCCACCATCGCGGAAGCCTTGCTCTTCGCCGAAGCTGGCGGAGCCGATCCCGCCCGGGTCCGCGAGGCCCTTCTCGGCGGCTTTGCCAATTCTCTCATTCTGGAACAGCACGGTCAGCGCATGATCGACGGTGATTTCGAGCCCGGCGGCCCGGCTCGCTACCAGCTGAAGGATACCCGCGCCGCCAGGGCCTCGGCCACGAGCCTGAACCTCAAGCTGCCGGTTCTCGATCTCGTCGACGGACTGTTCGACGATCTCGTCGCCCATGGCGGCGGCGATCTCGACCATTCGGCTTTGCTCGTCGAGCTGAGACGACGCAACGGGCGGGAGCAGTAAGGAGACCTGCGACCGTTCCGCCATCGACCATCTTCAACAGGGAGGAAACCAAATGAAGATTGCAAATCTCGTCAACCGCCGGACCTTCACCAAAGGTCTCGCCGGCATGGCCATCGCGACCACAGCGCTGACGGCGCTGACATTCGGTGCCCGTGCCGAAACCAATCTGCGGCTCGCCGTGCCTGACCCGATCGGCAGCTCGGTCGGTGTGGCCGCAACCCGCTTTGCCGAGCTGGTCAAGGAGAAGACCGGCGGCGAGGTGACCGTCGATGTGTTTCCGGACGGTGTCCTGTTCGGTGGGGATCAGAACGCGGCCGTCAATCAGCTGGGCTCTGGCGCTCTCGACGGGCTGATTCTGGCCAGCTCGGTCTACGCCTCGTTCGAGCCCCGCATGAACGCGATCTCGCTGCCCTATCTGTTCTCGAACTACGGCCAGTTGCAGTCCTATCTGCGCGGCAAGCCGGGCAAGGAACTGCTCGGCTCACTAGACAAGCTCGGCGTCAAGGGGCTCGGCTTCTTTCTGCGCACTTTCCGGGACGTGACGACGCGCGACACGCCGATCACCAAGCTGGAAGACTTCAAGGGCATCACGATTCGCACGCCCAACAATCCGCTGTTCGTTGCGTTGTTCCAGAAACTCGGCGCCAATCCCACCCCCATGGCCTTCTCCGAGGTCTATTCTGCCTTGCAGCTGAAGGCGATCGACGGGCAGGAAAACCCGGTCGAGGTGCCCCTGCACAATCGGTTCTACGAGGTCCAGGGCCAGCTGAATCTGACGCAGCATATCGCCGACAGCTTCCTCATCGCACTCTCCGGCCAGGCCTGGGATCGCATTCCCGAAGACCACCGCGCCGAAGTCCAGGCGGCAGCCGATGAGATGATCGCCGAACACGATGCCAACGAGATCGCCACGGAAGAGAAGATCATCGACGAGCTTCAGGAAAAGGGCATGAAGGTCAACCGTTTCGCCGATGGCGAGCTGGCCCGTGTCCAGAAAGTCGCCCGCAGCATCTATCCTCAGTTCAAGGAGCAGATCGGCGCGGACTTTGTCGACGAGAGCCTCGCCTTCGTCGATGCGGACAAAGCCTCCGGTGCCAAAACGGGCCAGTAACAGGATCCGACTTTTCAAGAGGCGCTCCGGGCGCCCGCCTTGCGTCGCATCTCCGACCGAAAGATGCGGCCTGGCTCTTCGAGCGCCCCTTTTCGCTCGATGAAAGGGCGGGAACCGTTTTGGTCGCTCTATCCGCAGCCTGGAAGGAAAGCTCCCCGCGTTTGAAACGGCGGAAGCACACTGCCGGGGGCCGAATTCGATCCAGCCTCGATCAAATCGGTCCCCGGTCATAAAAGCGAGAAAACAGCAGCAGGCGCTCTGCCCTCGACAGGGCGGCGCAGGCCGCCGAATTAAGGGGGAGGACGGATGATGAGAAATCTCGACAGATGGCTCTGGCGGTTGGTCGACTTCGGTATCCTGCTGGCAGTTTTCGGCATGGTGCTGCTGATCACGCTGCAGGTCGGCTCGCGCATGATGGCCGCCTCCTATCCCTGGACGGAAGAGCTCTCGCGGTTTTTGTTCATCTGGACGGTCTGGCTGGGGCTTGCCGCATCCTTCCGGGCAGGCTCCCATCCCGCGCTAGACTTCCTTGTCTATCTGGCGCCGTCATCGATGCGGATCGTCTTTCGTGTGGTGCCCGTTCTGGCCACCGTCACCTTGTTTGCCGCGGTAACGTGGTTCGGTTGGGGCCTGTTGCGCCAGCAGATCCGCTTCGGTGAACAATCCGCGATCCTGCAGATCGGCATGTGGTTGAGCACGCTGCCCCTGGTTCTGGGCTCCGCGCTGTCGATCGTCGGCGTCGTCATCGATGGCATCGTGCGCGATCCGCTCGCCGACCCCATCGAAGATCAGTTGAGCCAGACGGAGAGTATCGCGTCATGAGCCTGACACTTCTGGGCGTCTTCGCCGTGCTCGCGATTTTCGGCGTGCCCCTGGCCGTCGCCCTCGGGCTGGGGACGCTCGCGACGCTCTGGTGGTACCAGCTGCCGCTCAGCATGATCACCCAGTCGATGGCGACGTCGATCAATTCGTTTCTACTGATTGCCGTGCCGCTCTTCATTCTCGCCGGTCAGATCATGGAGCGGGGCGGATTGTCGGAGCGCATTTTTGATGCGGCCGAAGCCCTGATCGGACGGTTTCTGGGCGGACTCGGCCACGTCAACATCGCGTCGTCCTTCGTCTTCGGCGGAATTTCCGGCTCGTCGGTCGCCGATATCGCCAGCCTCGGTCCGATCACCATCCGCTCAATGACGACGCGCGGCTATCCGCGTCCCTACGCGGCGGCGCTCACGATGATCACCTCGACCCTCGCGACACTCGTACCGCCCTCGATTCTGATCATCATTGCCGCCGCGGCGGCCGGCCTGTCGGTCGGGGGGGCGCTCGCGGCCGGGCTCGGTCCTGGCCTTCTTCTCGCCCTCTCGCTCGCCGCCTACAATGCCTGGGCAGCCAAACGCTATGGCTACGGTGTCAAGGTGAGCTTCGAGATGGGCCGGGCGGTCAAGGCCTTTGCCCGCGCTCTGCCTTCGGTCGGCGCCCCGATCATCATCCTGACGGGGATGTTCTCGGGCATCGTCACCCCAACCGAAGCGGCGGGCCTTGCCGTCCTTTACACCCTGCTCGTCGCGGGCATCATCCACCGTGAGATCGGCTGGCGGGATTCCGTCAATCTGAGCATCATCGCCGGCCGAACGGCAGGCGCCGTGCTCCTGATTCTCATGGTCGCGAGCGCCGCCACCTACGTCTTCACCATCGACCGACTGGCCCAGAAGACCTCGACCATCCTCGATCTGTTCGGGGGATCGTCCTTCGCCACCTTGATGGTCATGGGGCTGGTGTTCCTGCTCGTGGGCATGCTGATGGACATCGTCGCGGCGGCGTTGATGCTGATCCCCGTGCTCATGCCGGCCGCCGTCCAGGCCGGCGTGGATCCGATGCATTTCCTGATCTTCATGAGCGCCAGCCTCGCGGTCGGCTTGGCCACACCGCCTGTCGGTACTTGCCTCTTCGCAACGGCCTACGTCTCCCGCGTTCCGATCCCGCAACTGGTGAAGGCGGCAACGCCCTTCTACGCGATCAACCTCGTTGTCCTCATCCTCGTCGCGGCGGTTCCGCAGATCGTCCTGTGGCCGATGTGGCTACTGACGTGAAGGTCCCCCAGCTACTTTGAGAGTAAATTCTGGCTGCTGGCATTGAGCTCGCGCCGCGTTTGAGAAAATTCTTCTTGTGAAGCGTTTCCTGAAGCCGGAGGAAAGCACGAGCGCTTTCATCTAAAAGCTGCTTGGCAACTCCAGACAAGTGCGGCGCCATCAGGTCCCAATGAGGCGACCTCGTTCAAATCGCGCATGGCAACGCTGTACGACGTGCCTCGTCATCGTCGCCGGCCGGCTGGCCGAATGCGCCAATGTTTGAGGATCGTTCAACGAACCAACTCGCATCCATTTGCAAAACGTCGCTCTCGCGAAGTGGCTGCTTATCTTCCAGGCGAGCCTTACCCCTCAGCGCGTCCCATTCGGCGTCGAGTTTCATCCTTTCCAGGCGGGCAAGTCGGCCGGTTTCCTGGAACCCACCAGTTTGTAGAGACCGCCTGATCTCGCGCTTCCCTACGACGTCTCGAAGGGCATCCGGGACCCACACGGAGCCAATAGGTGCTTCCGCGCAGCTGAAGATGGGGCGTTTGTCGAGCCATACTGAGATGCGCTTGTGTACCAGTTGTTTGTACCAAATAGGCATACCAAGCCCCTGCAAAGCAGGAGCTTCCAGCATCGTCAAGCGTTTAAGAGAAATTGGTGGAGCCAAGCGGGATCGAACCGCTGACCTCTACAATGCCATTGTAGCGCTCTCCCAGCTGAGCTATGGCCCCACTTTGCCGGCTCGCGGCTGAAACGGAGCTGGGTGATCCGTCTCGTGTGGGCGGGTGTGTATGCGAGACCGGAGCGAAGATCAAGAGCTTTTCGAAGCCGGGGCCGAGGCTTTTGTCGCGTATGGTTCGGCCGCGCGCGAGATGGTGCGGATCAGGTCATGACGGAACGGTGACGGTTCGTACCGGCGCCGTTCGCGACAGGCCCGTCAGAGCGCCGTGCGCGAGCGCATGGCGGCGGCGAGCGTTCCCTCGTCGAGATAGTCGAGTTCGCCGCCCACCGGCACGCCGTGGGCAAGACGCGTCACCTTGACGTCGAGGCCTTCCAGCCGGTCCATGATGTAATGCGCGGTCGTCTGGCCCTCGACAGTGGCGTTGACGGCGATGACCAGCTCCTTGACGCCGCCGGCCTCGATCCGGTCGATGAGCTGGCGGATGGTCAGATCCTCCGGCCCGACGCCCTCGAGCGGCGACAGGACGCCGCCAAGGACGTGATAGGCGGCGTTCAGGGCTTTCGCCCGCTCCAGCGCCCATAGATCCGAAACGTCCTCGACGACGACCACCGTCGCCTGATCGCGGGCGTGATCGGTGCAGATAGTGCAGGGGTCGCGCGAATCGATATTGCCGCAGGTCGAACAGATGCCGATCTTGTCCCGCGCCTCTGCCATGGCGGCAGTCAGCGGCGTCAGGAGCTGTTCCCGGCGCTTGACGAGATGCAGCGCGGCCCGGCGCGCCGAGCGGGGGCCGAGGCCCGGAAGCTTGGCAAGCAGCTGGATCAGCTTCTCGATTTCGGGGCCGGCGACGGATTTTGCCATGTCAGCATCTAACGAAAATGAGGGACGATCTGACCCTCGGAGTTTCACTATCGCAATGCGCCGGCGCGACACCCCCCTCTGCCCTGCCGGGCATCTCCCCCACAAGGGGAGAGATCGGCAGCTCTAATGCCGCCGCCGGCCGACAGGCATGTCCGCCCGATGGATGCGACGCAGATGAGGCGGGACGATTATTTGAGATCGATCTCCCCCCTTGTGGGGGAGATGCCGGTAGGCAGAGTGGGGTAGGCGCCGCCACAATTGGCTTTCGATACGGCGCGGACGCTCGCGCGAGAATCGAGAAGGCAATGCTGCCAGTCTCTCTGCATCGAACCTTTGAGGCTGATCCCTCAGAACGGCAGCTTCATCCCCGCCGGAAGGTTCAGCCCCGCCGTCATTTCCTGGGTCTTTTCCTGAATGGCCTTCTGCAGCTTGGTGTGGGCATCGGCATGGGCGGCGACGATCAGGTCTTCGAGGATGTCCTTCTCGTCTTCCTTCAACAGCGAGGGGTCGATGGTGAGGCCCGCCATCTCGCCGCTGCCGCGCAGGGTGACGGTGACGAGGCCACCGCCGGACTGGCCGGCCGCCTCGACGCTTTTCACGTCCTCCTGCAGCGTGGCCATCTTTTCCTGCATGGCCTTCGCCTGCTTCATCATGTTCATCAGGTCTTTCATCGCGGGGCTCCTCGTTCGGGCATGGTTGGTGGCGGGTTGCCGGGCGGTTCGTCGTTCGAGGCGATATAGGGACGACGCGGTGTCGATTTGAGGTCTGCCGTCTCTCTTTCCGCCGATCCCGTCGCACCAAAAGCCGCGCGGCCTCAGTCGTCGTCGAGAAACTCGTCGGGATCGCCGAGAAAGTCGTCCTCGGCCGCCGCGATCGCCGGTGCCGCCTCTTCCTCGGCGTCGCCGCGAAGGGTGACATTGGTGATCTTGGCGCCCGGGAATGCCGAAAGGATCGCCGCGACTTCCGGGTCCGCGGCCGCATCGTCGATCAGGCTCGCCCGCTTTTGCGCCTCGCGCTCGTCGAGCGTCGGCTCGCCGCCGGCCGAGGAGACGGTGACGACCCAGCGCTGGCCGGTCCAAAGGTGCAGCCGCTTCATCAGATCGCCGATCAGCGTCTGTGGCGCGCCCTCGGCCAGCCCCACCTCGATGCGCCCCGGCTGGAAGCGGACCGGGCGCAGATAGCGGCGGATCGAGACCCGCATCAGGGAATCGCGCTTGTCCTCGGCGATTTTCGCCAGCGCCTCGATGCTGCCGATCGCGACTTCGTTCGGCTGCTGGGCAGACTTGGTTTCAAGCCGCGGCCGCGCCTCCATGCGGGCACCGCCGCCGCTTGCCGAGGCGACGAGGCGTGGCGCCGAGTTCCCCGAGGATGCCGTGGGGCCTGCGGAACCGATCGAGGCCGATGCGCCGCCATTGCCGCCGGAAGGCGCAGCGGGCGGTGCGGCGCCGGCCGGCAATGCGCCGTCGCCGCCCTCGCGGATCAGCCGCAACAGATCGTCGGGCGAGGGCAGGTCGGCGGCATGGGCGACCCGGATCAGCGCCATTTCCGCGGCCTGACGCGGGGTCGTGGTGGTGCGCATCTCCTCGCTCGCCTTGAGCAGCATCTGCCAGACCTGGCCGAGGGTGCGGATCGAGAGCTTTTTCGACAGGTCCAGCCCGCGCTCGGCCTCCATCGGCGAGACGGCCGCGTCTTCGGTGGCGTCGGGGACGTAGCGCAGCGTCGTGACAAGATGGGTGAAATCGGCGAGTTCGGAGATCACCACCGCCGGATCGGCGCCGGCGGCATATTGCTCGCGCAGTTCGATGAGCGCGCCGGCGGCATCGCCCGCCATCAGCATCTCGAAGAGGTCGATGATCCGCACCCGGTCGGCAAGGCCGAGCATGTCGCGGACGGCGAGTTCGGTGACGGTGCCGGAGCCATGGGCGATCGCCTGATCGGTGATCGACAGGGAATCGCGCACCGAGCCCTCGGCCGCCCTTGCGATGAGGCGCAGCGCATCGTCCTCGATCGAGACCTCTTCGGCCGCGGCGATCTTCTTCAGATGCTGGATCAGGGTGGCCGATTCGACCCGGCGCAGATCGAAGCGCTGGCAGCGCGACAGGACGGTGATCGGAACTTTGCGGATTTCCGTCGTCGCAAAGACGAACTTCACATGCTCCGGGGGTTCTTCCAGGGTCTTGAGCAGGCCGTTGAAGGCCTGGTTCGACAGCATGTGCACTTCGTCGATGATGTAGACCTTATAGCGCGCCGAGACCGGCCGATAGCGCACCTGGGCGATGATCTCGCGCACGTCGTCGATGCCGGTGTGGGAGGCGGCGTCCATCTCGACGACGTCGACGTGCCGGCCCTCCATGATCGCCTGGCAGTGGACGCCGGGGCCTGTCATGTGGATCGTCGGCTGGTGGATGTCGTCGGTTTCGTAGTTCAGCGCGCGGGCTAGAATGCGGGCCGTCGTCGTCTTGCCGACACCTCTGACGCCCGTCAACATCCAGGCCTGGGCGATGCGGCCGGTCTCGAAGGCGTTGGTGAGGGTGCGCACCATCGGCTCCTGGCCGATGAGATCGTCGAAGGAGCGCGGCCGGTATTTTCGCGCGAGGACGCGGTAGGGCTCGGGCTTTGCGGCCGCTGCCGTTCCGGTGGTCGTCTCGGTGCCCTCGGTTTCGCTCATGATGCCGCTTCAGCCGATCCTGATCTTCGCTGCGTTTCGTTCTGACGGGATAGGGCGGGCGGCGCAAGGGCGATCGATTGCTGCCGGGTTTTTCGAGCTACTCGGGATCGAAGCGTCCCTTCTTGAACAGGACCTCGTAGTTTTGGCCGCGCGGAAAAACATTGGTGATCTCGACGACGTCGGTGACGCGATAGAGGATAAGCGCCTTATCCTCGAATGGGACGCTTCGCAGGCCCGCTTCAAGTTCGTCCCGCCGGCGCCCACCGCGTGGAGCGTCGCCAATCTTGCGACATCGCAGAATGATACGATCTACATATCGTTCAGCCACAAGAGCGCTTTGACTGAGCTCGGCAACGGCCTCGAGAATGTCGTTGAGATCGGCAAGCGCTTCCGGCCGGTAGATGACCTCAACGCGTCTCATCGGCGGCAGCTTTTTCGCGCTGCGCCATGGACTCGTTCAGCCGCGCACGGACTTCCGCTTCTGTCAGGCTCGGGCGAGGGTCTTCAAGCGATCTGCGAATGCGGGCTCGAATGGCGTCGAGCTGCCGTTCATCATCCTCCCGCTCGCGCTGCCAGGCCCGAACAGCCTCCTGCAGCGCTTCGCTTTCGGACCCGAACTCTCCTGACTCGACGGTTTCGCGCAGGGTCCGCACCATGTCTGCGGGCAATTCGACGCTGAGCTTTTCTGCAACGGCCACGGCGCGCTCCTTCGGATCCTCGGCGCAAATATAATCGAAAACCACGCCTTTTGCACGCTGCGAGCCAGTGTCCGAAGGGTCTCAGATCTTCAAGAGCTTGCGCGCATTCTCCTTCAGAATCAGCGGGCGCACCTCGTCCTTCATCTCCAGCTTTTCGAAATCCGCCAGCCAGCGGTCGGGCTTGATCACCGGCCAGTCGGAGCCGAAGAGCATTTTGTGCTTGAGGATGGAGTTGGCGTATTTGACGAGGATCGGCGGGAAGTATTTCGGCGACCAGCCGGACATGTCGATATAGACGTTCGGCTTGTGCTGGGCGATGGCCAGCGCCTCCTCCTGCCAGGGGAAGGAGGGGTGGGCCATGATGATCGGCATGTCGGGGAAGTCGACGGCGACGTCGTCAAGATGGATGGGGTTGGAGTATTTCATCCGCATGCCCATGCCGCCGCGCATGCCCGAGCCGACGCCGGTCTGGCCGGTGTGGAAGAGGGCGATGGCGCCGGCTTCGGCGATCGCCTCGTAAAGGACGTAGGCCGAGCGGTCGTTGGGGTAGAAGCCCTGCATCGTCGGGTGGAACTTGAAGCCCTTGATGCCGAAGTCCTCGATGAGACGCCGAGCCTCCCGGGCGCCGGCCTTGCCCTTGGCCGGGTCGATCGATGCGAAGGGCAGCATCACGTCCGAATTTTCGGCGGCGATCTGGGCGACCTCCTCGTTGGCATAGCGGCGGAAGCCGGTCTCGCGTTCGGCATCGACCGGGAAGATGACGCAGCCGATTTTCTTTTCACGATAGTAGGCGGCCGTCTCGACCATTGTCGGCGGATGCTCGTAGGGCGCCTTGAAATAGCGCGCCATGCCGGCCTGGAAGTCGTCATAGCCGTCGTCCGGGTGGCAGCCGCACGGCTCCTCGGCATGGGTGTGGATATCGATGGCGATCAGCTCGTCGACATTCATGGAAAATCCTCCCTCGATTGGTCCTATGCCGACCGCGATCGGCGGATGCGGCTCAAAAGCCGCCGAGTTTGTGAAGCAGAGACAGGAGCGTCTGGCGCTCGGTTTCGGTCAAGGCGGCCGCGCTCGCTTTTTCATGGGCGAGAAATTTCGGCATCACGGCTTCGACCCGCTGTCGCCCGGCCGCCGTCAGGGTCAGCTCGACGGCGCGCCGGTCATCCTGGGGCACCCGCCGTTCGACGAGGCCGGCCTCGTCGAAGCCCTGGACGATCTTGGCCATATGCGAGCGCTTGATCATCAGCGCGCCGGCAAGGACGCCCTGCCTGATGCCGGGATTTTCGCCGATGGTGATCAGCACCGAGAACGAGCCGGGCTGCAGCCCCTCCTCGGCAAAGGCCGAGAAGAAGTCCTCGAAGGCCTTGATCTGGGCGAGGCGCAGGCGAAAGCCGAGACTTTCCGCCAGCGGCCCGAAGTCGACGGCGGGCGCTTCGCCGCCTCCGGTCCCGCTGGCTTCGAAGCGGTCTGCGCCGTGTTCCGCCATCGCCTGCCGGGAAAGCGCGCTCACGCCGCGCCGTCCCGCCCGCTCTTGTCGAGGGCCACCTTGCCGGCACGCTTTTCCAGAAAGGCCTGCAGCCGTTCCTTGGCCTCGGGGCTCGTCTGGGTGAAGGAGGCCATCAGGCTTTCGACGAAGAGGCCGTCCTCCGAGCTCATGTCCTGGATGCGCGACAGGGCATGGATGACGGCGTAGTTCGACAAGGGCGCGTTTCCGGCGGCCGCCTTCGCGACGGCCTTCGCCTTTTCCAGCGCCTCGCCCTCGGGCACGACATATTGCACCACGTTCCAGCTTTCGGCGGTCGCGGCATCGATCACGCGGCCCGACAGCATGAGGTCGCTCATCCGGGCCGCGCCCATCAGCCTTGCGACCCTCACCGCACCGCCGCCGCCGACGAAGATACCGCGCTGGCCCTCGGGCAGGGCGAAGAAGGCGGAGGCGTCGGCGACGCGGATGTGGGTGGATGCGGCAAGCTCCAGCCCGCCGCCGACGACGGCGCCATGCAGGGCCGAGACCCAGGGGATGCGGCCGCGCTCGATCGTCGAAAAAACCTGATGCCAACGGCGCGAGCCGTAAATGCCTTCGATCGGTGACTTTTCGGAATGTTCGGCAAGATCGAGCCCGGCGCAGAAATGCGGGCCATGGCCGAAGATGACACCGGCCTTTGCGGTCTTTTCGACCTCGGCCACGGCGTCGGCGATCGCTTCGACGAAGCGGTCGGAAATCGCATTGCGCTTGGTCGGCCGGTTGAGGCCGAGAAGCGCGATGGGACCATCCATCTCGATGGTCACGAAGTCACTGTGCGCTTGCTCGCTCATGCCGTCCTCATCTGCCGCGTCTTCTGCCAACAGAACACCGGTCACGGCGAAAAGTCAATTTTGTTTCCGTGTGGATTGTTTTTGAGTGGACAAACTCTGACGGCTCGGCCACCTTTGCCGGGCATCGAAGGGAATGAGGATCGATGTCACGGGAGGACGCCATGGTCGAGAATCGAGCGGTAGGGCCGCAGGAGGCAGGTGCCGGAGAAGGCGAGGCCATCCCCTTGCGGCCGTCACGGGTCTGGGCGCCGGTGATCCGGACCGAAGAACGCGCGGACGGCAGTCTCATCGTGACGCAGGACGGTGCCTTGCCGGCCTATCCCGACCGCCTGACCGACAAGCTCTTCGAATGGGCCGAACGCGTACCGGAGCGAACGCTCTTTGCGCAGCGGCCGAAGCCCGGCGGCGAGGGCTGGATCAAGATCAGCTATCGCGAGATGGTGGACCGTATCCGATCGGTCGGCCAGGCTCTGCTCGACAGCCCGGCCTCGGCCGAGCGACCGGTGATGATCCTGTCCGGCAATTCTCTCGATCATGCGACGCTGGCGCTCGCCGCCATGCATGTCGGCATTCCCTATGCGCCGATCTCGCCGGCCTATTCGCTGCTGTCGCAGGATTTCGGCAAGCTGAAGGCCATCGCTGCGGATCTGACGCCCGGCCTCGTCTTTGCCGCCGACGGGAAGCTTTTCGGCAAGGCGATCGCGGCGATCCTGCCGCACGACGCTCTGCTTGTTCTCGGCCATGGAGACGATGCGGCAGGGCGCGGTGTTTCCTTTGCTTCGCTTGCGAAAACCGTGGCGAGCGACCGTGTCGAGGCGGCGCATGATGCCGTCGATGGCCGGACGATCGCCAAGATCCTCTTTACCTCGGGCTCGACCGGCAGCCCGAAGGGCGTCATCCAGACCAACGGTATGCTTGCGGCGAACCAGGCGATGGTCGCCGATTGTTATGCCTTCCTGCAGGACGAACCGCCGGTTTTGGTCGACTGGGCACCCTGGAACCACACGGCGGCCGGCAACAAGGTGTTCAACCTCACCTTCTGGCATGGCGGCAGCTACTATATCGACGAGGGCAAGCCGACCCCCGCAGGCATGGACGAGACCTGCCGCAACCTCAAGGAAATCTCGCCGACCTGGTATTTCAACGTGCCCAAGGGCTACGAGGAGCTCAGCCGCCGTTTCGGCGAGGATGCGGAGCTGCGCCGCTCCTTCTTCCGCGACCTGAAGATGATGATGTATGCCGGCGCCGGCATGGCCCAGCACACCTGGAACACGCTGGAAGCGCAGGCGCTCGAAACCCTCGGCCACCGGGTGCGCCTCGTTTCAGGCCTCGGCTCGACCGAGACCGGCCCTTTCGCGATCGCCGGGACCGACCCGCAGCCGGAAGCCGGCAATGTCGGCGTTCCGGCGAAGGCGGTGACCTTGAAACTCGTGCCGACGGGCGGCCGGCTCGAAGCGCGGCTGAAGAGCCCGAGCATCACGCCGGGATATTGGCGAAAGCCTGATCTGACGGCGGAAGCTTTCGACGAGGAAGGCTTCTACAAGCTGGGCGATGCCCTGCGCTTCGCCGAGCCGGGCAAGGCCGAGAAAGGCTTTCTCTTCGACGGCCGTGTGGCCGAGAACTTCAAGCTCGGCACCGGCACATGGGTCGCCGTCGGCCCTTTGCGTGCGGCGCTGGTCGATCATTTCGGCGCGGTGATCCGCGATGCCGTCATTGCCGGCGAGGGGCGCGAAGAGATCGGCGCGCTCGGCCTTGCCGACATTGCCGAATGCCGTCGGCTGCTGGGAAAGGCCGGCGAGGGGCTCGATGATGCGGCGATCCTCGCCCATCCCGAACTGCGCCGGCAATTCTCCGATCGCCTTGTCTCCTTTGCGGCCAGCGCGACCGGCTCGGCCACCCGTGTGACCCGGTTCATCCTGATCGACAAGCCGCCCTCGATCGATCGCGGCGAGGTCACCGACAAGGGATCGCTCAATCAGCGGGCGATGCTGGCCAACCGGCCGGAGCTCGTCGCCGCGCTCTATGGCGCGGACGAACGTGTTGTCGCCCTGTGATCGGACTGATGCGGGCGAAAGCGAACGGACGGGTCCGGCCTGCGGCACGGATTTTTCGGCGCGATGTCGTTTCGACATGAAATGTCGATGTATCGGCCGGACGTCAAAGCTGCTTCGGGCTTCGCCCTCTAAGCCAGCACTGAGCACAAAATATGATCTTATGCATAATAAATAGGCGATTTGATCGGGCTCTGGTCGGGAAAATCGGTTGTTGAGCGTGTATTTTCGCCAGCTCGTAAATTGGCATGACTTTTGATTGGATTGGTGAGGCCCGCAGTGTCCAGGCGTCAGCCGTCGAGGGTCGTCCAACGATCGAAAGTTCGAAAACAATGAAGAGACCAGTTTTTAACGCCCGCGCCCTGGTGGCCGCGGGCTTGGGGCTCGGCGCGTTTGCGCTCGCCTGTCACCCGTCCCTGGCGCAGGACGCGCCAGCCGCGGCCAGCGCCACGGGCGACGCGGCAGCGGCCGCGACCAGCACGGTGAACAAGGGCGACGTGGCCTGGATGATGACGGCGACCCTCCTGGTGCTGTTCATGACGATGCCGGGTCTGGCGCTGTTTTACGGCGGTCTGGTGCGCGCCAAGAACATGCTTTCGGTGCTCATGCAGTGCACCGTCATCACCGGCGTGGTGATGATCGTCTGGACGCTGTGGGGCTACTCCTTCGCCTTCGGCGGCGGCACCAGCTATTTCTGGGGCGGCTTCGGCAAGCTGTTTCTTGCCGGCGTCACGGTGGATTCCACGTCGGCAACCTTCACCGACGGCGTCGAGATTCCCGAATATCTCTTCATCGTCTTCCAGATGACCTTCGCCGTCATCACCCCGGCGCTCATTGTCGGCGCCTTCGCCGAGCGGATCAAGTTCTCGGCGGTGATCATGTTCACCATCCTCTGGGTGACCTTCGTCTACTTTCCGATCGCGCACATGGTCTGGGACGGTTCGGGCCTGATCTTCAACGGCGTCCTGTCCGGCGGTGTCGGCGCCCTCGACTTTGCCGGTGGCACGGTCGTTCACATCAATGCCGGCATCGCCGCGCTCATCGGCTGCATGTTCGTCGGCAAGCGCACCGGGCTCGGCCGTGACAACATGGCGCCGCACTCGATGACCTTCACCATGGTCGGTGCCTCGATCCTGTGGGTCGGCTGGTTCGGCTTCAATGCCGGCTCGAACCTCGAATCGACCTCGGCCGCCGTGCTCGCGATGATCAATACCTTCACCGCGACGGCCGGCGCCATGGTCGCCTGGTGCCTCATCGAGGCGATCCTGCGCGGCAAGGCCTCGATGCTCGGCGCCGCTTCCGGCATCGTCGCCGGTCTGGTCGCGGTCACGCCGGCCTGCGGCACGATCGGGCCGGTGGGCGCCATCGTCCTCGGCGCGATCGCCAGCGTCGTCTGCTACTTCTTCGTCGCTGTGGTGAAGAACGCGCTGAAATATGACGACAGCCTCGACGTCTTCGGCGTCCACGGCGTCGGCGGCATCATCGGCGCGATCGGCACCGGCGTCTTCACCTCCACCTCGCTCGGCGGCATCGGCTATGCCGACGGCGTGACCATGGGCGCGCAGGTCTGGGCGCAGATCGTCGCGGTCCTGATCACCATCGTGTGGTGCGGCATCGGGTCGGCGATCCTCTACGCCATCACCAATGCCGTCATCGGCCTGCGGCCGTCCGTCGAGGAAGAGCGCGAAGGCCTCGATCTCGCCTATCACGGCGAAGTCGCCTACCACTCCTGAATATGAGCCTGCCTGCCCCGCCGCGTCCGCGCGGCGGGGCAGGCCTGGCGATCGCATGTGGAGCCCGTGTGCCGACTGTCGGCGCGCGGGCTTTATCGTATAGAACCAACAGGTTAGAGCGTGCTCTGTGCGTCCATTCGGACGCACGGCGCTCTCATGAACGCTGCGTTTCCTGTGTCTGTGACCGCTCGTTACTACTTCAAGGAGTAGCCGGCCGGCCATTGGCCGCCATCACGGAAACGAGGAAGTGCAGCCATGAAGGCCATCCAACTGGCAAAACCCGGCGGTCTCGACCGCCTGTCGCTCGTCGATCTGGAGGATCCGGGCCAGCCGGGACCGGGCGAGATCCGCGTGCGGATTCATGCGAGCTCCCTGAATTACCACGATTACGGCGTCGTTTCCGGCGGGAGCCCGACCGAGGACGGCCGCATCCCAATGTCCGACGGCGCCGGCGAAGTCGAGGCGGTCGGCGAAGGTGTCGCAGAGTTCGCCCCCGGCGATCACGTCGTCTCCGGCTTTTTCCCGCAGTGGATTGCCGGAGAGGCCCCCGTCGCCGATTTCAAGCGGACGCCGGGTGACGGCGTCGATGGCTTTGCCCGCGAGGTCGTCGTCTTGCCCGCGACGGCATTCACCCATGCGCCGAAAGGCTACAGCCACGCCGAGGCCGCGACCCTGACGACGGCTGGGCTGACCGCCTGGCGGGCGCTCTGCGTCGATGGCGGACTGAAAGCCGGCGACACGGTGCTGACGCTGGGCACCGGCGGCGTCTCGATCTTCGCCGTGCAGCTCGCCAAGGCGATGGGCGCGAGGGTGATTGCGACCTCCTCCTCGGACGAAAAGCTCGAACGGCTGACGAGCCTCGGCGCCGATCACGTCATCAACTACAAGACCACCGAGGAATGGGGAGCCAAGGTCCGCGACCTGACCGACGGGCGCGGCGCCGACATCGTCGTCGAGGTCGGCGGGCCGGGAACGCTCGCCCAGTCGATCACCGCCTGCCGGATCGCCGGCCACATCGCGCTGATCGGTGTTCTGACCGGGCGCTCCGGCGAAGTGCCGACGGCGGCGCTGATGGCGCGGCAGCAGAAGCTGCAGGGTCTCATCGTCGGCAGCCGGACCCATCAGCAGGATTTCGTCCGGGCGCTCGAGGCGACCGGGCTGAAGCCCGTCATCGACAAGAGCTTCGGCCTCGCCGACATCGCCGACGCCTTCCGGCATGAGGAGTCCGGGGCGCATTTCGGCAAGATCTGTCTGGAGTTCTGAGGGGCTGAGGACCCTTTGTAGTTCGATGGCAGCGCCGAGGCGCCCCCCTCTGCCCTGCCGGGCATCTCCCCCACATGGGGGGAGATCGGACGCTTTGGGGAATGGTGTCCTATTAGTGATGTCTGCGCCAGATTCGGCGGTGGAAAGCGTCTGGGGCGGTCGCGCAGGTTCGATCTCCCCCCTTGTGGGGGAGATGCCCGGCAGGGCAGAGGGGGGGCGCCTCGGCGCTGCCGTTCGAGCCGACGCGCCACCGCGCCAACCATCAACGCCAAGGCATCCCTACATCGCTTCCTTGATGCCCCTGTCGATCAGCCAGGCATTCACCGGATAGGCGGTCAGGAAGCCGCAGATCATGGCGATCTGCATCATGAACCAGAATTCGGCGCTGTCGACTTCGAGGGTGACGCCGAGAAGGACGGCGAAGATGCCGAAATGGGCGATCGCCATGAAGCCGTACATGCCGATCTGCCAGGAGGTGAGCGACAGCGTGTCGGCCTTGATGGCCTGGATGATCGCCTGACCTACCGACATGTCGCTCATCGGCTTGATCGCATAATACTGAAAGACGATGCCGAAGCCGAAGGCGAGGACGAAGTCGAGGATCCAGACGGCGAACATCTTTTCGGAAAAGACGCTGTGCCAGCCGAACCAGACCGCCACCGCCGGCACGAGGAAGGCCAGCCATTCGGCGCAGATGTCGCCGAGCGTGCAGCCGGCGCCGCAATGGGCGGCGCCCTTGCCGATAGTGGCGTAATGCGGCGTCTGGGTCTTGGAGGGCATCGGCTCGCCCTTTTCCATTGCCGGCATCGCGCGGCTGTTCGCGGCGAGCTTGCCCCAGCGGCGATAGGCAAAGAGCGCGATCGGCCCGGCATAGAGCCCGCTCACCGGCCACACGACGTTCATCACCGCCATGTGCTGGGGATCGCGCCATACGTCGATGGCGATGAGAATGGCCGACACCGCGCCGACGAGGAGCGAGACGATCGCAAGGAAATGAAGCCAGGTGGGGATCACGGCGGGCCTTTTTGCATCATCACGAGAGCGCCCTGTGTCCTGTTGGACGGAGAGGGGACGCTTTCAATCCTTGAACCACCGCATCGTGCTTGCCGACAATCGATCGCGACTTTCGGGCCGACGCGGCCGGGACGGCGAAAAATGCGTCTGCGACGGTCACAAACGACAAAACCCCGCGCTCAGCATGACATCAAGGGTCACGTGGGCAGCGGGGTCATGTCGTATCCGGACAAGGCTTGCCGCCTCGTCCCCTGCCGCGTCGCCGGCGCATGTTTTCCGCCCCTGATCAGAAGCGAATGCCGGTCGCGACTCGAAGTTCCAGAACCGGACGATCCGAAATCGGAACGGTCCGGGAAAGCAAGCGTCTCAGCGCGCGCCGGGGCCGGCGGCGGTGCGGCGCTTCGGGCCGGGCAGAAGGCCCTCGCGCTGCGCCTGCTTGCGGGCGAGCTTGCGCGAGCGACGGATCGCCTGCTGCTTCTCGCGGGCGCGGCGCTCGGACGGCTTCTCATAGGCGCGGCGCGCCTTCATCTCGCGAAAAACGCCCTCGCGCTGCAGCTTCTTCTTCAGCGCGCGCAGGGCCTGGTCAACATTGTTGTCTCTGACGTCGACTTTCAAAGCGACTCCCTCTCTTCATCCACGACGGGAGCTAAGGCGTCGATTCGCCGTCGGCTCCGGTTCCGATTGGACGTGGAAAACCGGTGTCGTCATGACACCACGCGCCTTCCGCGCCACGCTCATTGTGGCAACGAGGATCGGCCGGCCAGCCAACACCCGGTGCCCGGACGCTCCTTCGAACGTCCATGCCTCGGCTCGCTCTGCCTCATCGCAGGAGAGCATAAACGTCTTGCCATCACTGGCGGATCGATCGCACCGGCAACCCGTCCCTACACACGAAGGATTCTGCCTTCGCCCGTGGCATCGGGCGACATCCAGAACCGATTCGCATCACGTCCAGAACGCGGGCGTCGAGGAGGCGGCAAATCGTGGATGCCCGGTGTGTCAAAGCGTCTGACGCGCCGTCATTCCACGCGATCGGCGTGGCGAAGGGCGCGTCAAAGCAAGACCTTGGTGGGTCATATAGTCCAAATGGCCGTGGACCGCAAATGATGATCGCATCTTGCAATCCTCGTATCGCGGTTCGCGAGCGCGGGTGTTTCCGGCGGCCGCGCCTCGATCAATGCCTGCGGGAGACCCGCATCGGCAGCCCGCCATCCGGCTGGACGGTGATGCGCTGGACGACCCGAGGCGGGTGCTTTGCGACATAGTCGAAGCGCAGGTCCTTCAGGAGAAGGGCCAAGGCGATGACGGCCTCCTGAAGGGCAAAGCTTGCCCCGATGCACACCCGCGGACCGACGCCGAAGGGCAGATACTGATAGCGATCGATCTTGTCGCGATTGTCCGGCAGGAAGCGGCTCGGCATGAAATGCTCCGGCCGGTCCCAGAGCATTTCGTGGCGATGGACCAGCCAGGGCATGACGAGCAGCGTGGCGCCGGCGGGGATGTCGATGTCGCCGACCCTGTCGGCCTTCAGCGCCGTGCGGTTCAGCGAGGGCGCGGGCGGGTAAAGCCGCATTGCCTCCTCGAACGCCGCCTTGGTGTGAATCAGCTTCTCCGACCACTGGCTTGGATGGGTCAGCTGCGGCAGCACCTCGTCGATCTCCGTTTCGACCAGCGCGCGCTCGTCCGGCGCCTGGGAGAGGAGATAGAGCGTCCATGCCAGCGAGCGGGCGGTGGTCTCGTGACCGGCGCCGATGAAGGTGATGATGTTGTCCTCGATCTCCTCGCTCGACAGGCCATCGGCCTTGATCAGGAGGGTCAGGAGATCATTGGGCGTGCCATCGGGATCGCGATCGAGCTTTTCCCGCCGTTTCTCGATCGTCTCGGCGATCAGGCCGCGAAAGAAGTTCATGGACTTGCGGCCACGAAGGCGCCGCAGGCGCGGCAGGAAAGCCGGCGCGTTCAGGAGATCGAGCGGATCGACGCGCCCCATCGAGCCGAGGAAATCCCGGGTCGAGCGGGCAAAGCCTTCCGGCTCCGAGGCGATGTCCCCGGAGAACAGCGTTTCCTGCAGGATGTCGAAGGTCAGGAGCGTCATTTCGTGCGAAGCGTCGACGGTCGTGCCCTCGCGTTTCGCCAACGTCTTTGCAAAGAGCGCCGAACGGGCCTGCATCTGCTCGGTGAAACCGGAAATATGGCGCGGGGTGAAGACCGGCGCGATCGCCTTGCGAGTGCGCCGCCACAATTGGCCCTCAGCGGTCAGCAGGCCGTCGCGCAAGAGCGGGCGCAGGATCCTCTGGCGCAACGGCTGCATCACGTAGTTCTTCGCGTTCTCGACCAGGCAGTAACGGATGCCGGCCGGATCGTTGACGACGATGTTCGGCACGCCGAGCCAGGCACCTCGAATGTAGGGCTCCTTGAAAGCCCGCGTGCCCCAGATCTCGATCGGATTGCGTGAGGCCGTCCTGATGAAGCCGGCAAAGCCGAGCGGCGTGGAATGAGGGACCGGCGCGGGAGCGCGGAACGGGCGCGGGCTCTGCCCGGGGCGTTGCGAAGAATGCCGTGGTGGCGCAACGGTCGACATGAAGAAAATTCCAATCGATTTTCAGCGTGTTGGGCAAATCATATGGGGAGAGCGTCGGACCGTGTCGAGCGGGTTTGCCCGGTGAGGGCTCAAGGCGTGACAACGCGCCATCCGTCGCCGTTCGAGCGGCTAAAGGCTCTGCAGCTTCGCCTCGGGCCGCCACAAATTCGGCCCGATACCGGCTGACCATTCAGTTCGACCTTGGTGTATTCGTCCTTCCTCAAGCATTTGGACGATAAAATTCGGCTCGCATTTTGCTATTCCTAAGCCTACCACAGTAAAGCTGAGCGCAAGAGTTGAAAAAACTGGTCTCCGTCATCTCCCCGAAGGGGCTCGCTGACTGGTTCGGCAAGACGATCCTGTTCGTCTTTCTCATCATCGCGGCCAATGGGCTGGTCGTTTGGGCGATGACCGGCCGCGGGCCGGATGCGGTCTACGACACGGTGGTGACGGCCTTCACCGCCACGCCTTTCGTCGTCTTCGCGCTCTGGATGATTTCCTATCTCGACCAGCTGCAGCGGCGCCTTGCCGATCTGGCCGCGACGGACTTTCTGACCGGCCTTGCCAATCGCCGTGCCTTCCTGACCTCTGCCGGCGAGATGGAAAGCGGGGTTCTGCTCCTGCTCGACGTCGACTACTTCAAGCGCGTCAACGATGCTTTCGGCCACCATGTCGGCGATCTGTGCCTGGAAGCCGTTGCCCGGCGCTTGACCGAGCTGACCCGCAAAGGCGACATCGTCGCGCGCTACGGAGGCGAGGAA
Source organism: Jiella mangrovi (assembly GCF_017815135.1). Lineage (GTDB taxonomy): Bacteria > Pseudomonadota > Alphaproteobacteria > Rhizobiales > Rhizobiaceae > Jiella > Jiella mangrovi. The sequence goes on from NZ_JAGJCF010000006.1 coordinate 91,123, forward strand.
TTCGCCATCGGCCTGATGGGCGCCGACCTCGATTCTGCCCGGGCTATCGGCGAGCGACTGGCCGACGGTATCGCGATCAGGGCCTGCAGGCGCGGCGCCAGCGACGTGACGGAGGCCATCGTGACGCTTTCGATCGGGGCGGTGGTCATCGAGCCGAATGTCGGCCTGGAAGAGCTCCTGTCGCGGGCCGACGCCGCGCTCTACAAGGCCAAGGAAAGCGGGCGCGCGCGGCTTTCCGTCTTCGGGCAGGGGCCCCCGCTGGTCGTGGCGAGAGCTGGTCCGACAGCCATCTGAGCAGTGTCGGTCTGGCAGTGTCAGTCGGTGGCCGCGATCCCGGTTTTCATGGCAAGCGTCGCGAGCGCCTGGCGCATGTCGTCGGGCAGAGGCGTCGAACGGCGGGTCTTCTCGTCGATCAGAACGATCACGCTGTCGGCGGCGGCGCACAGCCGGCCATTCTGAAACACGCCTTGCCGAACCTTGATGGAGCTGTTGCCGAGTGAGGCGATTCCCGAGCCGATCTCGATCTCTCCCGGCCAATGCATTTCGCGCCTGAAATTGATGGAGATCCTGGCAAGCACGAAGGACGTGCCGGCCGGTGGCGGGGCATGGCCGACATGCAGGAGTTCCACCCGGCCGGTCTCGAAGAAGGTCGAGTAGACCGCATTGTTGACATGGCCCTGCCGATCCGTATCGCCGTAGCGCAGCTTGTCGCGGGCGGTGGCGGGAAAGTCTTCGAATGCCGGCTCTGTCATCGTCCACCTCTCTGGCAAAATTCGGGCTGGCGCGTTCCAGGCCGCCTAACTCCGGACGGAAGCCGGGGGTAAGGTGCCGCAGCGCTTTCGTCAACGCGAGAGAGTTCCTATATAAAAGCTTCAGATTTGGCCGATTCGCCGCCCCTCGGGCGGCCGGCCCGAGACCAAGGACCATCATGTCAGCGATCCCCGAGACCGACCCCCTTGCCAACGCCGAATACGGTGCCGATTCGATCAAGGTGCTCAAGGGTCTGGATGCGGTCCGCAAGCGTCCGGGCATGTATATCGGCGATACCGACGACGGCTCCGGCCTGCACCACATGGTCTATGAGGTGGTCGACAACGCCATTGACGAGGCGCTGGCCGGCCACGCGACCCATGTGACCGTGACGCTGAACGCCGACGGTTCCTGCACCGTCACCGACAATGGCCGCGGCATTCCGACGGACATGCACACGGGCGAGGGCGTCTCGGCGGCCGAGGTCATCATGACCCAGCTCCATGCCGGCGGCAAGTTCGACCAGAACTCCTACAAGGTCTCCGGCGGCCTTCACGGCGTCGGCGTGTCGGTGGTCAACGCCCTGTCGTCCAAGCTGTCGATGAAGATCAAGCGCAAGGGCAAGGTGCACGAGATGTCCTTCACCCACGGCGTGCCGGACGGCTCGCTGGAGGTGACGGGCGATTCCGGCGGCGAGACCGGCACGGCGATCACCTTCCTGCCGTCCTTCGACACCTTCCAGGGCGTCACGACCTTCGACTACGGAACGCTCGAGCATCGCCTGCGCGAACTCGCCTTCCTGAATTCCGGTGTTCGCATCGTCCTCACCGACAAGCGGCCAGCCGACGAAAAGCGGATCGAGCTCTTCTACGAGGGCGGGCTCGAGGCCTTCACCCGCTATCTCGACCGCTCGCGCAAGCCGCTGATCCCCGAGCCGATCGTCACCATGGGCGAGAAGGACGGCATCGTCGTCGAGGCGGCGCTCTGGTGGAACGACTCCTATAACGAGACCGTCCTCTGCTTCACCAACAACATTCCCCAGCGTGACGGCGGCACTCACATGGCGGGATTTCGCGGCGCGCTGACGCGACAGATGACCGGCTATGCCGAGACGTCGGGTGCACTGAAGAAGGAGAAGGTCTCGCTCACCGGTGACGACTGCCGCGAGGGGCTGACCTGCGTACTCTCGGTCAAGGTGCCGGACCCGAAATTCTCCTCCCAGACCAAGGACAAGCTGGTCTCCTCCGAGGTGCGCCCGGTGGTCGAAAACCTCATCAACGAGGCGCTTTCGACCTGGTTCGAGGAGCATCCGCAGGAAGCCAAGGTGCTCGTCGCCAAGGTGGTCGAGGCGGCCTCCGCGCGCGAGGCGGCGCGCAAGGCGAGAGAGCTGACGCGCCGCAAGGGCGCCCTCGACATCACCTCGCTGCCCGGCAAGCTCGCCGACTGCCAGGAGCGCGATCCGGCAAAATCGGAAATCTTCATCGTCGAGGGCGACTCGGCCGGCGGCTCGGCCAAGGGCGCGCGCTCGCGTCAGAACCAGGCGATCCTGCCGCTTCGAGGCAAGATCCTCAATGTCGAGCGGGCGCGCTTCGACCGCATGCTCGGCTCCGACCAGATCGGAACGCTGATCACCGCGCTCGGCACCTCCATCGGCAAGGATGAGTTCAACGCCGACAAGCTGCGCTACCACAAGATCATCATCATGACGGATGCCGACGTCGACGGCGCCCATATCCGCACGCTGCTTCTCACCTTCTTCTTCCGGCAGATGCCGGAGCTGATCGAGCGCGGATACGTCTACATCGCCCAGCCGCCGCTCTATAAGGTGACGCGCGGCAAGCAGAGCCAGTATCTGAAGGACGAAAAGGCGCTTGAGGACTATCTCATCCGCGGCGGTCTCGAGGATGCGTCGCTGACGCTCGGTCAGGGCGAGGTTCGCACCGGCCGGGATCTGAGAGCCGTCGTCGACGATGCGCTCGCCGTTCGCCAGACGCTGTCGGGTCTTCATTCGCGCTACGATCGTTCCGTCGTCGAGCAGGCGGCCATTCTGGGCGCCCTCTCGCCGGAGGTCGCAGACCACCCGCAGGACGGCCCGCAGACGGCCAAACGCGTCGCCGAGCGTCTCGACCTCATCGCCGACGAGACCGAGCGCGGCTGGAGCGGCGAAGCCGTCGACGGCGGATATCGCTTCATGCGGACGGTTCGCGGCGTGACGGAGCTAAGGATTCTCGATGCCGCTCTTCTGAACTCCGCCGACGCGCTTCATCTGATGCGCCAGGCCCCGCGTCTCAAGGAGGTCTATGACGGCGGCGTGCCGGTTCTTCGGCGCAAGGAGACCGAGCGGACCATCGCCGGCCCGCTGGAGCTTCTGATGGCGGTCTTCGAGGTCGGCCGCAAGGGCATCGCGACCCAGCGCTACAAGGGCCTCGGCGAGATGAACCCCGAGCAGTTGTGGGAAACGACCCTCGACCCCGAGGCGCGCACCCTCGTCCGCGTCAGGGTCAACGACGCCACCGACGCCGACCAGCTGTTCTCGCGCCTGATGGGCGACGAGGTCGAGCCGCGCCGCGAGTTCATCCAGGACAATGCCCTTCAGGTCGCCAATCTGGATATCTGACGGCGCTTTCGAGGTTCCAGGCGTCTTCGGACATCGACGAGGCTTCGCGTCACGCTGCCCTTACTCGAAGACGCAGCGCGGGAAGTAGAAGGACACGACCCAGTTGGGGGCGTCGACGATTTCCGAGATGCGCAGATCGGCACAGGTCGAGGCGAGCATATAGGCCTCGACAGGATCCATCTGATAGCGGCCCGCGAGAAGATCGACCATCTGGCGAACCGCTTCCTTCGCGCCGGTCATCAGGTCCGGCCCGACGCCCGTCGTCACTTCGTAGCCCTTGGCGTCGAGATGGCGCGTCACGGGGCCGGGCGTCGTGAAGCGTGGCATTTTCAGCCGCGCGTCCTTGACGAGGTCGAGTGTCAGGACGGCGTTCATCGGGCTTTCGATCGCCGTGCCGCAGACTTCGCCGTCGCCCTGGGCGGCGTGGGTGTCGCCGACGGAAAACAGCGCGCCCGCGATCTCGACGGGAAGATACAGCACCGTACCGGCCGACAGATCGCGGATGTCGAGGTTGCCGCCGACATTGCGCGGCGGGACGATCGAGTGATGGCCGGGCGCGGCCGGCGCGCAGCCGAGCGTTCCGGCAAAGGGTTTGAGCGGAACGCGGGCGTTCTTGCCGAACAGTGCCGGTTCGAGGCCCGACGGATCGTACTTCCAGATGTGGAGCGCTGGGTCGGGAAAGTCCTCGGCGAGAAGACCGAAGCCCGGAATGTTGGCGGTCCAGCCGAAGCCCGAGGGCTGGAACCCCTCGATGGTGATCTTGAGAGCGTCGCCCGGCTCGGCTCCTTCGACGTGGATCGGTCCGTTCACCGGATTGATCCTGTCGAAGTCGGCGGTCTTCATGTCCTCGACCGTCGATTGCGGCGTGTAGTGCCCGCCGGAGGCGTCGAGACATTCGAACTCGATGGTCGAGCCGGGGGCAACGCGCGCCACCGGCTCGAACGCGTTGTTCCAGCCGAAATGATGCTGGTGGCGATGGATCGTATGGTCGCAGTTCGTGCACATCGCTCAGGCCCGTGTCGCTGGTGTGATCGGTGAAAGACGCAGTCGGTTGTTCGCAGACGATCGCGCTCGGGCAGGAGCTTCGATGCCTCTTCGATACCCCTCGCGCCCGCAGCTCTGACGTCGAACGAACGATCAGGCTACGAAAAAGGGTGCGATCCGGGAAGACCGCACCCTGTCTCATACTGTCGGCCCCGGTCTTTGACCTGTGCCAAGGAGTTTGCGCTCAATTGCCGCGCAGGCTCCGTCGGTCGGATCGGACCGCTGTTCAGCAGCCCGAGCCCGTCAGCATGGCGCTGTCGCCATCGGTCTTCTCGACCGTCACCGAGCAGCCGTCACCGAGATCGGCCGACTGGCCGGTCGCGACCTCCTTGCGGCCGGTTCCGATGATGTAGAGCGTCGCGCCCTTGTCGGAGACGGCGGAGACGAAGACCTTGTGGTCGCCGAAGCTCTTGGTCTCGCCCGTGCTGACCGCGTCGGAACCAAGCGACGCGGTCTGTGTCGATTCTTCCGTCGATGCGCCGCCGGCGGCGGCAGCCTGCGAGCCCTGCTCGCTCGGCTGGCCTTCGCTTTGCGCGGAAGCTGCCGCGTCGGTGCCGGTGGCTGGCTCTTCGCCGTTGCTGCTCTCGCTTTCCGCAGCGGCTTGATCTTCGTTGGAAGTTGCGGGCTGTTCGGATGCTGCGCCCGAAGAGCCGGTCGAAGCCGGTTGCGGCTGCTCCTCGGTCTGCGTCTGCTGCTGGTCGGAGCTTGGGGCAGCGTTGGCGCTGTCGCCGTTACAGCCTTCCGCCGACAGCGTGGCAGCGCCAGCCTCGACGGAATCCAGCGTCACGCTGCAGCCATTGCCGGCGTCGACGCTGTTGCCGACCTCGACGGTCTGACGGCCCTTGCCGCCGACGAAGAAGAGCGTCGCTGCATTGTCCTGGACGCCCGAGACGAAAATGCGGTTCTGTCCGAACACCGCCGTCTGGCCGGCGCTGAAGCTGTCGCCGGACGTCGACTGACCGGCCGAAGCGCTCTCGGAGGATGTGCCGGTACTCGCCTGCTGATCGCTGCTGGAGGCCGCTTCGTCGCTCGAAGACGAGCTGTCCGAGGAAGCTGCCGCGGTCTCCTCGCCCGCCTGCGAGCCTTCGGAACCCGCCTGCTGCGACTGATCGGCCTGACCGGACTGAGCTGCCTGACCAGACTGACCGGCCTGCTCGTTCCCCTGCGACTGTGCGGGCTGGTTCGCCTGTTCGCTGGAGCCGCCTTCGCAGCCCTCGGCAGAGAGTGTCGCGGCGTTGTCGTTCACGCTGTCGAGCGTGACGCTGCAGCCATTGCCGGCATCGAGGCTCGAACCGGTGGCGACCTGCTGCCGCTTGCCGCCGACGACCATCAGCGTGGCGCCGTCCTCGGTGATGCCGGAGACGAAGATCTTGGTGCTGCCGAAGGTGGCGACGCCGCCGACCGGAACCGCGCCATTGTCGCCGCCACCGGAGGCGGCGCTTTGGCCGGAGGTGGTCTGGCCCGAGGTGGCCTGGCCGGACGCAGCGGCCTGCTGCTCTTCGCCGCCGCTCTCTTGCCCGGACTGCCCGCTGTCCTGCGCGGCTGCGGTCTGCTGCTCGCCGCCTTGCGAGGTCGAGCCGGCTGCATCGCTGGATGCGGCCTGCCCGGAGCCGGCCTCGCAGCCTTGTGATGAGAGGAAGGCGGCCCCGGCGGCAACGCCTCTAACGGTCACGGAACAGCCGTCGCCGAGATCCACGGAGGAGCCGGCCTCAACGTCTTCAGCCTCGCCGCCGCCGGAGGCGATCCTGGCGGCACCATCCGACACTTCCGTCACGGAGATCCGTCCCGAGCCGAAGATCGCCGACTGACCGGGCACGAGGATCGCGCCGGTCGGCCCGACCGACTTGACCAGCTCGGCCATGTCGCCGCCCGCCTGGCCGCCGCCCTGCGACAGGCCGGAAACGCTCTCCTGCAGTTTGGCGATCTCGGATTTCAGATCCTCGATGCCCTGACGGGTCTGATCGGCCGCCGCGTCGGCCTTCGGCTGAACGGCGGCGGTGATCTCGTCGGTCTTCGTCTGGAGCGTCTGGCCCAGCTGATCCATGTCGGATTTCAGCCCGGCGAGGGCATCGGTGACGCCTTGGTTCGCCGCATCGAGCTTGGTGTTCACGGTCTCGGAAACCGACTGGACGTCGGCTCTCGTCTGGTCGATCGGCTCCCTCAGGGAGGCGATCTGATTGTCGACGTCCTCGCTGACGTCGTCGACGTCCGGTCCGAGCAGCCAGCCGATGAACAGGCCGACTACGAGGGCCACGACGATCGGAATGAATTTCGAACCGCCCATGCTACCTTCCTCCCGCAATCTAGAAGCAGGAGTGGAGAGGAAGGGGGGAGGGCGCGGAAGTCAACCGCGCGGGGCGTCAATGCAAGTTTTTTTGCGCGGCCCGACGTCCCGTCCCGCCGAAATCGCCGCCGACCTCGCGCATATTGGTTCCTGCAGATCATCGCGCGAACCGGTGCCGGTAAAGGGGTGGAACGCCCGGTCTTGCGCTTGGCGGCGAAAGCGGAAATGAAGCTCGCGAGCCAAGCGGCGATGAAGAGGACAGCGGGACATGACGGTCGAACTTTCGGTGAACCTCAATGCGATCGCGATGCTGCGCAACCGGCGGGACCTTCCCTGGCCGAGCGTGACCGGCATCGGACGCATTGCGCTTCAGGCCGGCGCGCATGGGCTCACCGTCCATCCCCGTCCCGATCAGCGGCACATCCGGTTCTCCGACCTGCCGGCGATCCGCGCGCTGATCGACGAGGAGTTCCCGCAGGCCGAGTTCAACATCGAAGGGTATCCGACGCCGGAGTTCCTGGCGCTCGTTGCGGCGGCAAGGCCGGAACAGGTGACGCTGGTTCCCGACGATCCGGCGCAGCCGACATCCGACCATGGCTGGGATTTCGTCGCAGACGGCGCCATGCTTCGCCCGGTGGTGGATGAGCTGAAATCCGGCGGCGCCAGGGTCTCGCTCTTTGCCGATGCGGACCCTGTCCAGATGTCTGCCGCGGCCGACACCGGATGCGACCGGATCGAACTCTACACCGGCCCTTACGGCGGAACCCATTCGGATCCGGATGCTGCGAAGGCGGAGATCGAAAGGCTCGGCGCCACCGCCGACGCGGCCATCGGCTTCGGTCTCGGCGTCAATGCCGGCCACGACCTGACCGTGGAAAACCTGCCGCCACTCGTCGCCCGGATTCCGGCGCTCGCGGAGGTCTCGATCGGCCACGGGCTGACGGCCGATTCCCTGGAACATGGCATGGCCGAGACCGTGCGCCGCTTCAGGCGGGCCTGCGGACAGGCGGTGTGACGCTTGCGGCGGAGCTCGCTCGTGAAGGGTTTGCAATGGTCCACCGGCAAGCCTCGACGGCGATTGGGCGTAGACCTGCTGGCGCGGGTCAAAGACCGGGGTGGGCGCTCTAATTGAGGCGCCTGCCGTCGGTCGCGTCGAACAGGTGCAGTCTTTCCGTTGGCAAGGCGACTTTCACACTGTCGCCGGCGCGCCAGCTGGCCCGTCCGAGGTGATAGGCCTGGTGGCTGATGTCCGCGAAGCGGAAATGGACGATGGCGCCCATGCCGGTCGGCTCCACCAGATCGACGGTCGCCTCCTTCGCTCCCTCTCCGGCGGCCTCGCCCAGAAGGACGTGTTCGGGGCGGATGCCGATCGTCAGCTGGCGGGAGGAAGGCAGCTCCAGACCCGGGATCGCTTCGAAGGTCAGCCCGTCCTCGGTGACGAGGCGCGCGTGACCGGCGTTCGCCGGGGCAGCTTGCGCATCGAGGAAATTCATTGCGGGCGAACCGATGAAGCCGGCGACGAAGCGGTTGGCCGGGCGTTCGTAAAGGTCTTCGGGCGAACCGATCTGCTGGATGGTGCCGGCTTCCATGGCGACGATGCGGTCGGCCAGCGTCATCGCCTCGATCTGGTCGTGTGTGACGTAGATCGAGGTCGCCCCGAGGCGGCGATGCAGCTTCTTGATCTCGGCGCGCATCTGTTCGCGCAGCCTGGCGTCGAGATTGGACAGCGGCTCGTCCCAAAGAAACGCCTGCGGCTCGCGGACGATCGCACGCCCCATCGCCACGCGCTGGCGCTGGCCGCCGGAAAGCTGGCGCGGCCGCCGCTCGACGAGTGGCGCGAGGCCGAGGATGTCGGCGGCGCCCGCGACGGCGGTGGCAATCTTCTCCTTCGCGATCTTCCTGAGCCGCAGGCTGTAGCTCATGTTCCCGGCGACGGTCATGTGCGGGTAGAGCGCGTAGGACTGGAAGACCATCGCGAGATTGCGCTCTTTCGGCGGCAGGTCGTTGACGCGCTTTCCGCCGATGACGATCTCGCCGCCGGTCACCTCTTCCAGCCCCGCGATCATCCGCAGGAGGGTGGATTTTCCGCAGCCGGAGGGACCGACGAGGACGATGAATTCACCCTTGTCGATCGACAGGTCGACCGAATGGAGAACCTTCAGTTTCTGAAAGGACTTGTCGACGGCGCGGATGTCGATGGCTGCCATGAAACGCTCCTCAGCCCTTGACCGCGCCGGCCGTCAGGCCTTTGACGAGGAAACGCTGGATCAGAAGGAAAAACAGGACGGCGGGGATCAGCGCGAGGACGCCGGCAGCCATCATCTGCCCGAAGTCGACGCCGAACTTCGAGACGAAGCCGAGGAGGCCCACCGGGAAGGTGCTGGCGTCGGTCTTCGAGATCAGCATCAGCGCGAAAAGAAGCTCGCTCCAGGCCGCGGTGAAGACGAAGCCGAGGGTGGCCGCCATGCCGGGCAGGGTCAGCGGCACGATGATCTGGCGAAAGGCCATGAAGCGGGTGGCGCCGTCGATCATCGCCGCCTCTTCCAGGTCCTTCGGGATCGAATCGAAGAAGGACTGCATCAGGAAGACGGCGAAGGGCACGTTGAAGGCGGTGTAGACGAGGACGAGGCCGCTCAGGCTGTTGGTCAGGCCGATGCTGGAGAGGATCTTGAAGATCGGCGCGATCAGCATCACCAGCGGAAACATCTGGGTGACGAGGAGCAGCCCGACGAGCCACATCTTGCCGCGAAATGCAAAGCGCGACATCGCATAGCCGGCCCCAGCCGCGACGAGCGTGACGATCAGCGCCGTCGAGAGGGAGACGATCAGGCTGTTGCGGAAGAACAGCGGAAAGTCCGAATTCTCGATGACGAAGGCATAATGCGCCCATGTCGTCTCGGAGGGCCACATCCTGACGCCTTCGGAATACAGCAGCTTCGTCGGCGTCACCGAGACCTTCAGGAGCCAGAACAGCGGAAACAGCGCGACGACGATGAAGGCGAGGACCGCCAGACGATGGGCGAGCGTTGCGGCGAAGCGTTTGCGGGACATCGTCACGGTCATGCCCTGGCCAGAAGCGTCTGCCGCAGGATCACGATCAGCAGCGAATAGATCATCAGAAGGACGAGAAGGACCATCGCGATCGCCGATGCGTAACCGAAGTCGAGCCGGCGAAAGGCGGTGGTGAAGATGTAGCTGGCGACGATCTGCGTGCGGTCGGCCGGGCCGCCATTGGTCATGACGACGATCAGATCGGCGAAATTGGCGATCCAGACGGTGCGCAGAAGCACCGCGATGGCGATGGTCGGAGCGAGGAACGGCAGGGTGATCGCCCTAAAACGCTCGAACGGACCCGCCCCGTCGATCGAGGCCGCCTCGTAGATGTCGGCGGGGATCGACTGCAGGGCCGCGAGCATGGTGATGGCGAAGAACGGAATGCCCCACCAGACATTGGCGACGATCGGCCCCCACATGGCAAGGTCCGGGTCGGAGAGGATGTTCTCCGGCTGGCTCATCACGCCGAGTGCCGTCAGCCAATGGGGGATCGGCCCGACCACGGGGTTGAAGAGCCAGGCCCAGTCGAGACCGGAAAGAAAGCTCGGCACAGCCCAGGGCAGGAAGACCAGAGCCTGGGCGATCCCGCGTCCGGCAAAGGGACGGTTGAGGAGCAGCGCCAGGATCAGGCCGAGGGTGAACTGGAAGAACACCGAGGCGGCAGTCCAGAAGACGGTGTTCTTCAGCGCCAGATAAAAGTCGCCGTCGGCGGCCAGCCTGCGAAAATTGTCGAGCCCGACGAAGCCGCCGGAAAACGGATTGAGCAGGCGGATGTCGCGGAAGGCATAGGTCATGCCGATGACCAGCGGCACCAGCATGACGGTGGCGACGATGATCACCGCAGGCGCGCTGTAGAGATAGGGCTCGACGCGAAGGCCGAGCCGCTTCAGCGGGCGTCTATCAGGCTGTGCCTGTTCGAGTGAAGCGGATGCGGTCATCGTCACCGGATCGAAGATGGAAAGGCCGTGCGGCCCATGAATCGGGACGGGGCGGCCGGGGCCGGCGAAATCCGCCGCCGGCCCCTCGAGACGGCCGCGTCGCCCCCGCGCGGCCGGGTCTTGCACAAGAGCGGCATTACTGCCCCATCTGCTTCTTCTTGGCGGCAGTCAGATAGTCGGCCCAGGTCTTGCCGAGCTCTTCCGGCGAAATCTCGCCGAGCAGTGCCTGCTGGCTGGTCTTGATGACGAGTGAGTCCTTGAAGAAAGCGAATTCTTCGAGATCCGTCGGCATCATCGTCGGGTAGACGTCCTTGTCGTTCAGCTCTTCGAACCAGCCCTTGAACTTGTCCTGGGCGTAGAACGGATCCTTCTCGGCGGATTTCAGCACCGGCAGTGCGCCGGTGCGCTTGTTCCAGGCGATGTTGCCCTCGGGGCCCTCCAGCGCCGCGATCAGCTTCCAGGCAAGGTCCTTGTTCTCGCTGTTGGCGAACATCGACCATCCGGCATAGCCGATCGTGGGAAACGCCTTGCCGGACGGGCCTTTCGGCATCGGCGCGACGCCATATTCGTCGCTCTTCATCCGCTGATCGATGGCGATGAGGGCATCTGGGTCCTGATCGAGCATCGCGCAGGTGCCGGAGTAGAAGCCGGCAACGATCTCGTTGAAGCCCCAGTTGACGGAATCCTTCGGGGCGAGGCCATCCTTGTAGAGATCGACCAGGAAGGCGAGCCCCTTCACCCAGCCGGGATCGGCGAAGGTCGAGGTGCCGTCGTCGGTGAAGAACTTGTTGTCGCCGGCCATCGTGGCGCCGAACATGACCCAGCCATTGAGGCCGCCCGGACCGCCGCGCAGGCAATAGCCGGACTTGCCGGGAAGCTTCGCGACCTTGGCCGCGATGTCGTGGAACTCGTCGAGCGTCTTCGGCGGCGCCTCGACGCCGGCCTCCTTGAAGAGCGTCTTGTTGTAGAACAGCGCCCGCAGATAGAAGCCGTAGGGAAGCGTATAGGCCGTGTCGTCGACGGCTCGGCCGAACTGCAGCGCCCGCTCGTTGAGGTCTGAGCTGTATTGCCAGTCCTTCAGATACGGTTCGAGATTCTCCAGCGCGCCGTTCTTGCCGTAGAGCGCCAGCCAGGTGTCGGGCATCTCGACGACGTCCGGCGTCTCGCCAGCCGAGACCATCGTCGCGAATTTCTCGAACGCCTCGCCCCAGGGCAGCGACGTGATCTCGACGGTCGTGCCGGGATTGGCCTTCTCGAACTTGCCGACGATCTGCTTCAGCGTCTCGGTGCGCTCGGGGCTGGTGATCACTTCGGTGAGCTTCAGCACCGTGTCTGCATGGGCCGGCATCGCCAGACCGGCGAGCATGGTTGCGGCCAAAAGAAGTTTCTTCATCGTATGCCACCTCTACCGTTTTCGATTGTCTGCTTCGTCATCGCGCGCGTCCTCCGATGCCGGCATCGATCGCCGCTTCGAGATCCCGCCAAAGCACGTCTGCCCCCTCCAGGCCGACATGCAGCCGCACCGAATTTTCATGGATGCCGAAGGCCATCGCCGAATTGGGCTCTGCCGCCTGCGCCCGCACCACCTTGCCGGGAACGACGAGGCTCTCGTGGCCGCCCCAGCTGACGCCGAGGCTGAAGAGCTGCAGGGCATCGGCGAAGACGGCGACATCGACCCCTTCGGCGAAGACGAAGGAAAACAGCCCCGACGTGCCGGTGAGCCCCGGTGGCAGCGCATTGCCGAGGCCGGGATGCTGCACGGACGAAACCGCCGGGTGATCGGCGAGACGCCGCGCGATTTCGAGCGCCGCCGCTTCGTGCGCCTTCATGCGCAGCGGCAGCGTCCTGAGGCCCCGGATCAGGAGCCAGGCGTCGAAGGGCGACAGCTTGCCGCCGAGATAGGGCAGGGTCGTCGAGCGGATGCGCGCGATCAGCGCGGCCGAGCCGGCGACGACGCCGGCAACGACGTCGCTGTGTCCGCCGAGATATTTCGACGCCGAATGAAGGACGAGGTCGCAACCGAGCGCGAGCGGCTGCTGAAACACCGGCGAGGCCCAGGAATTGTCGATCACCGTCATCACGCCGTGCTTGCGGGCAAGCCTTGCCAGCGCTGCGACGTCGTGGGTCTCCATCACCCAGCTCGTCGGGCTTTCCATGTAGAAGAGCTTCGCCCCCGGCAGCTCCTTCCCGACTGCGTCGAGATCGCGGCCGTCGACATAGGTGACGGTGATCTTCAGCCGCTTCAGGATCGTCTCGAACAGACGATAGGCATCCGGATAGACGTGGCGGACGCAGACGATGCGATCGCCAGGCTCGACGAAGGACAGGACCGTCGAGGAGATCGCCGCCATGCCGCTGGCAAAGCCCAGAGCGTCCTCGGCCCCCTCGAGCGCGGCCAGCTTTTCCTCGAAGATCCGCACGGTCGGGTTCAGACCGCGCGAATAGGTCGGGCGAACCCTTTCGCCGCGATAGGTCGCGAGCATGTCGGCATAGGAGGAAAAGGTGAAAAGCGAGGTCTGGACGATCGGTGGAACGACGGCCTCATAGGGGTTCGGCTCGTCATGGGCGACGATCTTCGAGGCTTCGTGAAAGGCGTCGTCCCCGGTCATCGCGACATGTCCTCGATATCTTCCGCAACGATGTCGAGGATTGCGAAGGTCTTGGCGCGGGCGGTCTCGGCATCGCCGCTCGCGATCGCCTCGAAAAGCTCACGGTGGAAGGGGAAGGAGCGCCGGGCGAAGTCCGGCCGGTCGAAGGGCTTTTCGAAGAAATGTTCGAAGGCCTCGCGAATCTGCTCCAGAAGCTGGCGGAAGAGCGGATTGCCGCTGGCGTCGTAGATCGTCAGGTGGAAGGCGAGATCTTCGCGCCCCGCCGTTCCCTTGTCGAGATGGACGCGCTCCATCTCTTCGAGCGCCGCCCGCATCCTGTCGATGTCCTCAGCGGATGCGCGTGTCGCCGCCAGTGCGCTCGCCTCCGCCTCCAATCCGCGCCGAACCTCGAGCGTCTGCTGCAGGGCGTCACGCAGCTGCCCGGTGTCGACATGGAGAGGCAGATGCACGGTCGAACCGCTGACGCGGCTTTTCAGAAAGGTGCCGAGCCCCTTGCGCGTCTCGACCACGCCGAGCGCCTGAAGCTGGCGGATCGCCTCGCGGACCGTCGAGCGGCCGACGCCAAGCGCCGCCATGATCTCGTGCTCGGAGGGAAGCTTGTCACCGACGGAAAGACCGGTATTGGCGACGAATTCCCCCAATGCCTTGACGGCATCGTCGGTGCGATAGGATCGCGGAAGTGCGGCAAAACCGATGGACACATCGAGCCTCTACGGACAACTTGTCTGACATCAGACATCTGCGAAGGGCTGATGTCAATCGCTGTTGCCCGCGGGCGGTCTCTAAGCTTCTCAGGGGTCGCAAAATCCGCCCTTGCCGGGCCCTCGATCGGCGTCGATCAGTCGTCGGCCATCGTCGCCGCGTCGTTGCTGATGAATTTGCTTCGCACCGCCGACCATGCGTTCACGACGGCGCGGCGTCCCGATCGCCGTCTGGAGCGGGGTGAGATGAGCTTCGCTCGCCCTCCCGCACTACCCTCTTGTCGGGGCATGATCTTTTGCGAAAACGGGGTCCGACTTTTCGGGATCATGCTTCACAGCATTGGCCCGAAAACGGATTCCAGCGAGCTGTTGCGCTCCGGCGCGACGAAGAGGAAGGCGAAGGCGAGAGGGCTGCGGACATGGTCATGCCAGCGGCCCGGGACAATGACCGCCGCTCGCCTTGTCGACTGACCTGTGGAAGACGCCTGACGAACCATGATCTCGGCCCGCCGAGAGCGGTGATCCCGCACCACCGGCCGGGACACGATCTCCCCAGGGGTTCAGCGCACGTAGCCTTCGCTCGCGGTGAGCAGCGTGCGGGTATAGTCGGAGGAAACCGCATGATCGGCCAGAGCCGAGCGCTCCAGCGCCTCCACCGCTTCGCCGCCGCGCATCACGAGGAGGCGCTCGCACATGTGGTCGATCACCGCCAGATCGTGGCTGACCATGACGAAGGTCAGATTGCGCTCTTCACGAAGCCGGGTCAGGAGGTTCAGAACCTCCGCCTGGATCGATGCGTCGAGGGCTGATGTGGGCTCGTCGAGGAGCAGGATCTCCGGCTCGACGATCAGCGCCCTTGCGATCGCGACGCGCTGGCGCTGGCCGCCGGAGAGCTGATGCGGCAGGCGGAAGCGGAAGCGCGCATCGAGGCCGACATCCTTCAGCGCCTGGACGATCCGGTCCTCGCGATCGGAGAAGCGGTGGATCGCCAGCGGCTCGGACAGGACGCGATCGATCGTGTGCCTTGGATGCAGCGATCCGTAGGGGTCCTGGAACACCATCTGGACCCGCCGGGCGAACGCCTTGTCGCGCGGCTCGGCCATCGCCGCGCCGTCGATCCTGATTTCGCCGCCGGAAACCGGCGCGAGGCCACAGATCGCCCTCAGGACCGTCGACTTGCCGGAGCCGGATTCGCCGACGAGGCCGAAGGATTCCAGCGGCTTCACCGAAAAGCTGACGCCCTTCACCGCGCGGACGGGGCGCCGCCCCTGGGTGAAGGTCACCGACAGATCGGACACGGCGATCTTGGCGTTCCCTGCCGACTGTGGTCCGCTCATGCCCAGGCCTCGTCGCGCTTGAGGACCTTCAACGGTTCGTGCGAGCCGCCGATCGCCGGCAGGCATTCCAGGAGGCCGCGCGTATAGGGATGCTCGGCGTCCTGCAGGCGCGAGGCGTCGATCTCCTCGACGATCTTGCCGAGATACATGACGAGGACGCGGTCGCAGAAGGTCGAGACGAGGCGCAGGTCATGGCTGATGAAGATGAGGCCCATGCCGCGGTCCTTCACCAGCCCGTCGAGAATGCGCAGCACTTCCAGCTGCACCGTGACGTCGAGCGCCGAGGTCGGCTCGTCGGCAATCAAGAGGTCCGGGCTTGGGATCAGCATCATCGCGATCATCACACGCTGGCCCATGCCGCCGGAAAGCTCATGCGGATAGGCCGAAAGCACCCGTTCGGGATCGCGGATCTGAACGTCCGCCAGCATCTGCAGCGCCCGCTCGCGGGCCTTGCTCTTGGAGATGCGCTCATGCACCTTCAGCGCCTCGACGAGCTGGCTCCCGATGCGCATGACCGGGTTCAGCGAATATTTCGGATCCTGCATGACCATGGCGATCCGGCGCCCGCGCATGGCCCGCATCCGCCGTTCGGACAGCGCCTGAAGGTCGATGCCGGAAAACATCAGCCGATCGGCCGTCGCGACGCCCGGCGGGCGAATGAGCCGCAGGATGGAGCGGCCGGTCATCGACTTGCCGGAACCCGATTCACCGACGATGCCGACCCGTTCGCGGCCCACCTGAAAGGAGACGCCGCGCACCGCCTCGGTGACGCCGCGGCTGGTTTCGAAGCGCACGCGAAGGTTCTCGACTTCGAGAAGCGGCTCGTCGGTCATTTCTGACCTCCCCTCGGATCGAGAACGTCCCTCAGCGAATCGCCCAACAGATTGAAGCCGAGGGAGACGATGAGGATGGCCAGCCCCGGCATGGTCGCGACCCACCAGTGGCTGAGGAGATATTGCCGGCCGGTGGAGATCATTGCGCCCCATTCGGCGAGCGGCGGCTGCGCGCCGAGGCCGAGAAAGCCAAGGCCGGCGGCGGTGAGGATGATGCCGGCCATGTCGAGGGTCACGCGGATGATCACCGAGGAGAGGCACATGGGCATGATGTGGCCGGTGATGATGCGGAGCGTGCCGGCGCCCTGAAGCCGTGCCGCGGCGATATAGTCGGCGCGGCGCACGGTCAGGGTCTCGGCGCGCGCGACGCGGGCATAGGGCGGCCAGGCCGTCAGCGCGATGGCGAAAATGGCGTTGACGATGCCGGGGCCGAGGGCGGCGACGAAGGCGAGCGCGAGGATCAGCCGCGGAAAGGCGAGAAAGATGTCGGTGATGCGCATGAGGACGCGATCGGTCCAGCCGCCGAGCGTCCCCGCGACGGTGCCGACGACGAGGCCGAAGATCGGCGCGGTCAGGGCGACCAGGGCAACCACCTGCAGCGTCACCCGCGAGCCGTAGACGATGCGGCTCCAGATGTCGCGGCCGAGCTCGTCGGTGCCGAGAAGGTGGCCGTCGACACCGGGTGCCAGAAGGCGTGCGGCGAGGTCCTGTCGGTTCGGCGGGTCGGTGGCGATCAAAGGGGCGAAGACCGCCATCAGGATCAGGGCGGCGATGATCACGATCCCGATCACCGCGAGCGGATTGCGCAAAAGATCGCGCCAGGCGAACCAGATGTTGATCGCCCGCGCCTGAAAGCGCGACGCCGGCGTGTCGCTGGTCAGCCATGCCTTGAGGCCGCCAGAGCGTTCGGAATGGGTCATGTCGCTCATCGGGCTCTCGGATCGACGACGGTATAGAGAAGGTCGGACAACAGATTGAGCACGATGAAGGCGACGCCGATCACCACCGTTCCGCCGAGGACGGCGTTGAGATCGGCGGCGAAGAGCGCCTGGGTGATGTAGAGGCCGAGCCCCGGCCAGGCGAAGACCGTCTCGGTCAGGACCGAGCCTTCCAGAAGCGCGGCGTAGGAGAGGGCGATCACCGTGATCAGCGGCACCATCGCATTGCCGAGGGCATGCACCCAGATGACGCGGCCCTCCGGCACGCCCTTCACCCGCGCGGCGGTGACATATTCCTGACCGAGCTGTTCCAGCATGAAGGACCGCGTCATTCGGGAGATATAGGCGAGCGAGAAATAGCCGAGCACGAAGACCGGCAGGGCGATGTGGGTCAGCGCGTTGGCGAAGACGTCCCAGGCGCCCGACAGCGCCGAGTCGATCAGGATCGAGCCGGTATAGGCCGTCACGTCGAGCTCGTAGGAGAGTTCGTAGGAAACGTCGAGCTGGCCCGGTCCGCCGACCCAGCCGAGCTGGCCGTAAAAGATCAGAAGCGCGATCAGCCCGAGCCAGAAGACCGGCATGGAATAGCCGAGAAGGCCGACGACCCTCAGGACATGATCCGGCCATCGGCCCTGATTGACGGCCGAGACGACGCCTGCCGGAACGCCGAGAAGCACACCGAGGAGGGTGGCGAGCGTCGCCAGTTCCAGCGTTGCCGGAAAGGCATCGCGGACATCGTCGATGACCGGGCGGGAGGTGAGGTTCGAGCGGCCGAAATCGCCCCTGACGACGTCGGAGAGGTAATTGACGAACTGCACGGGGATCGGCTGGTCGAGCCCCATCTCCTTGCGGGCCGCCTCGTATTGCGCCTGTGTCGCGCGCGGTCCGACCACGGCGAGAGCCGGGTCGAGCGGCACCAGCCTCGCAATGGCGAAGGTGACGAGCAGAAGGCCGAAGAGCGTCACGAACAGGCTGAACAGCGTCTTGCCGAAGCGCCCGGCGATGCGCGGCAAAAGGCCGGTTCCGGCGATGGCGGCTTCTTCCTCCGCCGAAGCCGGATCGTGGGCGCCTTGCGAAACGCTCATGAACTCAGAACTCCAAGGACCTGCGGCATGGCGGGGTGACGCCGCCATGCCGCAGGTTTCATCACGATGGCTGCCGGTGTCACTCGGTCGTCTTCGTCACGGCCTTGTAGAAGGCCGAGGAGACGGCGCCGCCGGTGGAGAAGCCCTCGACATTCTTCTGCATGCCGTCCTGCTCCTGATACTGGAACATCAGGACGAAGGGCGACTTTTCATTGCCGATCCGCTGCATCTCCTCATACATCTTGGCGCGCTTGTCGGTGTCCTTTTCGACCACCGCGTCTTCGGCCATCTTGGTCGTCGCCTCGGCGGCATAGGCGTTGCGCCAGGACAGATTGCCGGTCAGCTGGGCCGCGTCGGAATTGTCCGGGTTTTCGGCAAAGACCGAGGCATTGGTGTTCGGATCCGGATAGTCCGGCCCCCAGACTTCGAGGGTCAGCTCGGCCTTCCGGGCGCGATAGATGGACAGAACCTCCGAGCCGGTCGCCGGCTTGATGTTCACCTTGATGCCGGCCTGCCCCAAAGTGTTCTGCACAGACTGGGCGACGGCGAGGCGGTCTTGGGCGTTGCGTACCAGAAGCTCCACCTCGAAGCCGTCGGGATAGCCGGCATCGGCCAGCATCTTCTTGGCCTTCTCGACATCGAGCTTGAATGGCTTGTCGTCGATCGCGCCGAGGAAGCCGATCGGCAGGAACTGCTGATTGACGACGACCTGGCCCTTGAGGAAGGAGTTGGCGATCCCGTCATAGTCGATGAGATATTTGATCGCCTGCATCACGCCGGGCGTCGCCAGTTCCTTCATCTTCTGATTGCCGGAGATGTAATAGATGCGGCCTCGCGGGGAGTCCTCGACCTTGAGCTTGTCGTTGTTCTCGACGGCCTGTATGTCCTCCGGCGTCAGATTGCGGGCGATGTCGATGTCGCCGCGCTCGAGCAGGAGCCGCTGGGTGGCGGGCTCCGGCACGTGGCGCACGAAGACGCGCTTCATCGCGGGCACGGTCGGATAGTTCTCGTTCGCCTCCATGATCACCGACTCGTTCGGCTTCCATGCGCGCAGCGTGTAGGGGCCGGCACCGGCTGAATGGGTCTTCAGCCACTCATTGCCCATGTCGTCGCCCGAGGCGTTCTCCATGGCGAGCTTCTCGTCGACGATGGACGCAACGTCCGCCGTGAGCGCGTTGTAGAGGAAGGACGGCGCATAGGGGCGATCGACGGTGATCGAGACGGTCTCGTCGTCGACCTTCTTGACGGTGTCCTCGACATTGTCCTTCGTCAGGCCGAACTGCGTCAGGATGAAGGACGGGGTCTTGTCGAGCTTGACCACGCGCTGGAGCGACCAGACCACGTCCTCGGCGCGCACGGGATTGCCCGATGCGAACTTGCGGCTGGTATCGATCTTGAAGGTAAAGGTCTTGCCGTCCTCGGAGACGTCCCAGCTCTTGGCGAGCCCCGGGCCCATCTTCAGCGTCTTCGGGTCGAGCTCGATCAGCTTGTCATAGAGATTGTTGATGACGTCGCCGCCGGAAAACTCGAAGCTTTCGGCCGGATCGAGCACCTTCAGATCGTCGATCGTGTTGGCGATCACCAGCGTGTCCGCCGGCGTTTCGGCCAGGGCTGCGGGAGCGGTGAACACGCTCGCGGCGAAAAGCAACGCCACGCTCGCGCCGAGGCGAGTACCACGGGAGGACCAGAGCGGCGGGAGGAAACCCATGAACATCCTTTCGTTTTTCGTGTCCGCCGGCTCGCGGCGGGTCGACGATCATTCGGGGAAGCTAGGCCATCGCCCATTCGCTAGGCAAGCCCAATCTTGGCGCAAGGTCGTCCATCCCCGACACAGCCGGGGATTGGACAAACCGATTTCAGCTGGGGATTTCCGGATGTTACGGCTCGCTTGCCTCGTCGCCACGCGCTTGGGTGGCAGCCAAGGGGAATCGCCTACCGATGACCGCCGGGAGTGGGGATGGTCATGAAGAGATAGCCGCCGTCCCATCACACGGTTTCCGGCGGCAGCCTTCTGTCACTCCGCCATCAGGTCGCTGCGAAACGTGCCCGTATCGAGAAAGGTCTCGATCATTTCCCGGTAGGGCGCGATATCGAGGCCGTTCGCTTTCAGCCATTCCTCATTGTAGTAGGTCGAGGTGTAGCGATCGCCGCTGTCGCAGATCAGCGAGACCAGCGATCCCTGTTCGCCGGCTTTCATCAGGCAGCTTGCAATCCAGCACAGGCCGAAGAAATTCGTCCCCGTCGAGCCGCCGACGCGGCGGAAGAGGCGGTCGGACAAGACGTGCATGGCAGCGATCGAGGCCGCGTCGGGAATCTTGATCATGTGATCGATCACCCCCGGCATGAAGGAAGGCTCGACCCGCGGCCGGCCGACGCCCTCGATGCGCGAGGCACGCGGGCAGGTCGCCTCCCGGTCGCCGCTCTTCCAGGCGTCGTAGAAGGCCGAATGCTCGACGTCGACGACGCAGAGCCGCGTGCTGAAATTGCGGTAGCGGATATAGCGGCCGAGCGTCGCCGAGGTGCCGCCGGTGCCGGCGCTCATCACCACCCAGGCGGGCTCGGGATGGGCCTCCGCCTTCATCTGATCGAAGATGCTCTCGGCGACATTGTTGTTGCCGCGCCAGTCGGTTGCCCGTTCTGCGAAGGTGAACTGGTCGAGATAGTGGCCGCCCGCCTCGTCGGCGAGCTTTGCCGCCACCGCATAGACCTCGCCGGGCAGGTCGACGAAATGGCAGCGTCCGCCGAAGCGCTCGATCGCCTCGATCTTTTGGCGGCTCGTCGTCTTCGGCATGACGGCGATGAAGGGCAGCTCCAGCAGATGGGCGAAATAGGCCTCGCTGACGGCCGTCGAGCCGGACGAGGCTTCGACGAGCGTGGTGCCCTTCCTGATCCAGCCGTTGCAGATGCCATAGAGGAACAGCGAGCGCGCCAGGCGATGCTTGAGGCTGCCGGTCGGATGGGTGGATTCATCCTTGAGATAGATCGAGATGCCCTTCAGGCCCCGAAACACCGGATTGACCAAGTGAGTGTCGGCGGAGCGGCGGCCGTCGCCTTCCAGAATGGCGACGGCATGCTTGGCCCAGTCGCGGTCGACGCATGCGGGCAGCGCCGTCACCGGCGGGCAGCAGGGCATCTCGCTCATCATCAGGCGCCCGCCGCGATCGCGATCACCGCCTCGATCTCGACCTTCGCACCCTTGGGCAGGGCCGCCACCTGATAGCAGGCACGGGCCGGATAAGGGTCGCTGAAGGCTTCGCCATAGACCGCGTTGACCGCGGCAAAGCTCGCAAGATCGGTCAGAAGCACGGTGGTCTTCAAGGTCTTCGTCAGATCCGTGCCGGCCGCCTCTGCAATCGCGGCGAGGTTCGCCAGACATTGGCGGGCCTGCTCGACGGCGTCGTCGGAATTGAACTCCCCGGTCGCCGGATCGATCGGCAGCTGGCCGGAGACGAACAGCAGATCGCCCTGGCAGATCGCCTGCGAATAGGGCCCGATCGCGGCCGGGGCCTTCTCGGTGGAAATCGCTTGCATGGCAGAATGTCCTTTCGTTCTATGAGCTCACGCGCGGCGCGCTAGGGTTGGATATCGGGCCTGCGCCCGCAGATGATGTCGGCCAGAATGCGCGAGGTTCCGCAGGACTGGGTCCAGCCATTGGAGCCGTGGCCGGCATTGAGGAAGAGATTGTCGAGCCGGGTCTTGCCGACCCGCGCCGGCCCCGCCGGCGTCATCGGCCGGAAACCGCACCAGAACTGCGCCTCGTCGTAATCGACGGCCTCGGGAAAAAGCATCCTCACCCGATCCGTCAGTCCACGGCGCGCGGCCTCCGGCAGGCTGCGATCATAGCCGGCGATCTCGGCGACGCCTGCGGCCCGCAGCCGGTCGCCGAGCCGCGTTATCATGACCTTGGAATGTTCGTCCATGACCGAGGAGAGCGGCGCGGCCTCGGCCGAAACGATCGGGGCGGTGATCGAATAACCCTTCACGGGATAGACCGGCAGGCGGAGACCCACCTTGCGGCAAAGCATCGGCGCATAGGCTCCGGCGGCGATGACATAGGCATCGGCGGTCATCTCGCCCGACGCCGTCTGCAGGCCGGTGACGCGGTTGCCGTCTCTCTTGAAATCAGAGGCGTCGCAGGAGAAGACGAAACGGCACCCCCGCTCTTCCAGGCGCCGTGTCAGGGCCAGGGTGAACTTGTGGCTGTCGCCGGTTCCGTCCTGCGGCAGATGCAGGCCTGCCGTGAAAGCGAGCCCGGAGCGGGCGAGCGCAGGTTCGAGCGTTGCGATCTCCTGCGGCTCCACCAGCCGATGCGCGATGCCGAGGCCATCGAGCACTTCCGCCGCGCGGCGGCCGCCCTCGGCCTCCTCCTCGGTCTGGAAGACCTGCAGGACGCCATCGGTGGCGAAATCGAAGTCGAGGGCGAGTTCGTGAACGAGCTCGTTCAGACAATGGCGCGAATAATGGGCGACGCGCTGCATGCGGCGCTTGTTGTCGGCGAAACGCTCGGCGCGGCAATTCAAGAGAAACTGAAAGAGCCAGCGCCATTGCGCCAGATCGGCCTTTGGCCGGATCTTCAGCGGTGGAAATTCGTCGAACAGCCATTTCGCCGCCTTGAACGGCATGCCCGGCGCCGCCCAGGGGCCGGCAAAGCTCGGACATATGCCGCCCGCATTGCCGAAGCTTGCTTCCTGCGCCGGCCCGGCATGGCGCTCGATCACGGTCACTTCGTGTCCATGGGCGGTGAGGTACCAGGCGGTGGTGATACCCACGACGCCGGCACCGATGACGATCACTCTCATGGTCTTGTCGATGTCCGCTTCGTCTGCCGTCTCTGTTCAATAGGTGCCGGGATAGCCGCCGCCGTCGATCAGCAGATTCTGTCCGGTGACGAAACCGGCCTTGTCGCTGCACAGGAAGGCGAAATAGGCGCCGACTTCCTCCGTGCGGCCGTAGCGCCCGGCCGGATTGGCGCTGGCGCGCCGCTGCCAGATCTCCTCGAATGTCGGCCCGCCTTCCTCCAGCATGCCGGCGATGTGCTCGCGCTGCGCATCGCTGTCGATGATGCCGGGCAGGATGTTGTTGATGGTGACGTTCCGGGCCACGGTCTGCCGCGACAGGCCGGCGGTAAAGCCGACGAGGCCGGAGCGCGCGCCGTTGGACAGGCCGAGTTCGAGCTGGGCGATCTTCACGCTGCGCGAGACGATGTTGACGATCCGGCCGAAGCGGCGCTCCATCATCCCGTCCACCACGGATTTCATCATCTCGATCGGGGCGAGCATCATCAGGTCGATGGCGCCGATCCAGTCCTCACGCGTCCACTGCCGAAAATCGCTGGGCGGATAACCGCCTGCATTGTTGAGAAGGATGTCGGGGTCGGGACAGGCTGCGAGCACCCGGGCACGGCCTTCCTGCGCGGTGATGTCGGCCGCAACGATCGTGACCGAAGCGCCGGTCGTCTCGCGGATTTCGCCCGCGGTCCGTTCTAGGGTCTCCCCGTTGCGCGCGGCGATGGTCAGTTCGACGCCCTCTTGCGCCAGGGCCATGGCGCAGGCCTTGCCCATGCCCTTGCTGGCGCCCGTCAGAAGCGCCTTGCGGCCCCTGATTCCCAGATCCATTTCAGTCTCCCTGATCGGTGAGGCTCGACCAGGGCTCGATCCTCATAAGGACACTCGGGGCGGCGCAGGCCTTTGCGAGGGAGGAGGTCTGCCGGTCGGCGGTCGGTATGTTCTGGTCGCCGTCGAGCTCCAGGGGACCGACGGCGGTTTCGCGGGGCGCAAAAAAGCCGCCTGTCGGCATCACGCTGACGCCTTCGGGAACGGTCTTTCCAACGGGGGCGACGCCACGGCAATGGGACGCGTCTGTTCAAGACGACCGTCATCGACGGTCGCCTCAAACGCGCCCCGGTCGCAAAGGCTGCTCTTGCGCCGGATGGTCAAGGGCTTATTCGGCCGCTACAGCCAGATTGGCCTTGAAGCCGTAGCGTTCGGCCAGCCCCAGTTTGTCGACGGCATCGAGACCGGCCTTGAGCCTCACACCATCGATCGGCTTCAGCGGCTTGCGCAGCGGGCCGGATGGCAGGCCGATGACGCGCATCATCGTCTTGATGGCGACCGGATTGATCGCCGAATAGGCAAAGTGCAGCATCGGCAGGTTGGTGCGCCAGGCTTCGCGGCAGGCAAAGGCGTCCTCGCCGGTCTTCCATTCCTTGGAGATGACGGCCATTTCCCGCGGGATGATGTTGCCCGTCATGTTGGCCGTGCCGTGGCCGCCGAGCGCCATGGTCGGGATCACGAGGCCGAGATTGGGCGAGCAGCAGCACATGATCGACATGTCGGGCTCGGCGGCGCAGACCTGGGCCACCTGACCGACGCGGGTGGTGGATTCCTTCAGCACCACCATGTTCGGATGCTTGGCGAGCTTCAGAAGATCGGTCCAGTGCAGATCGGTCTTCACCCGCGGCGGGTTGTTGTAGAAGCCCATGGCGAGATCCGTGCTGTCGAGCACTTCCATCGCATAGTCGGTAATGGCGTCGTTGTCGGCGCAGATATAGGCCGGAGCTGCGAGGATCGCCCCGTCCGCGCCCTCGGCCTTGGCGTAGCGGGCATAGTCGATCGTGGTGGCAGTGTTGTTGCCGGTGATGCCGTAATACATCAGCATCTTGCCCGGCTTCATCTTGACGGTCTCGGAGATGATCTTCTTGCGCTCCTCGACCGAGAGCATCGAGACCTCGCCCGTCGAGCCCATGATGAGGACGGCTTGCGTGCCGTTTTCGCTGTGCCAGTCGAGCAGGGTGCGGAACCCTTCGTAATCGATCGAGCCATCGTTGTTCATCGGCGTGACGAGGGCGACAAAGGAGCCTTTCGGCTTGATGTGGGCCATTCTTGTATCCTCCTGAGACTTAGAAATATTGCGGCACGAGCAGCTTCGGCAGGCCGAGAACGATGTCCGGCACCCAAAGCGACAGGCAGGCGATGAAGACGGTCAGCAAGCAGATCGGAAGCGCTGCGAGCATGGCGCGGCCGATGCGGACCTCGCCGATCTGCGCTGCGATCAAGAGACAGATGCCATAGGGCGGCGTGATGAGACCGACCGAAAGGATGATAGTGGTGAGAACGCCGAGATGGACCGGGTTGACGCCCGCGGTCGTGCCCAGGGCCTGGATGATCGGCAGGAAGATCAGCGTCGCCGAGATCGGGTTCAGCACCGTGCCCATCAAAAGCAGGAAGCCGACCAGAAGCAGCATGATGCAATAGGGGTTGGCGGTGACGCTGGTGATGAAGTCGACCACCAGCTGGGCGGCGCCGAGATAGGCGATCAGCCAGCCGAAGATGCCGGCGCCGGCCACCGTGAACATCGGGACGGCGAAGTCGATGACCGCATCCGTCAGAAGCTTGGGCATGGCGCGGAACGGAATGTCGCGATAGACGACCAGCGACAGGAAGAGGGCCCAGCCAACCGCGATGATCGACCCTTCCGTCGGGGTGAAGACGCCGCCGACGATGCCGCCCAGCACGAGGACCGGGATCAGAAGCGGAGCCGCTCCCCGCTTCAATACGCCCCCAAAGGCGCGAACGCCTGGGAAGGGATTGGCGGGATAGCCGCGGCGCACGGCGAGGATATAGGTGTAGATCATCATCGCGATGCCGATGAGGATGCCGGGAACCACGCCGCCGAGGAACAGCGCACCGATCGAGACATTGCCGAAGGCGCCGTAGACGATCAGCACGATCGAAGGCGGGATGATGACACCGAGCGTCGACGAGGCGGCGGTCAGCGCTGCGGCGAAGGCGGCATCGTAACCCGCCTTCTTCATCGCCGGGATCAGGATCGAGCCGACGCTCGCCGTATCGGCGGCAGCCGAACCGGAAAGGCTCGCAAACACCATCGAGACGAAGACGTTCACATGGCCGAGGCCGCCGCGCACGTGGCCGACGCTGGCATCGGCCACCCGCAGCAACCGATCCGTGATCGAGCCGGCATTGAGGATGCGGCCGAGCAGCATGAAGAAGGGAACGGCGAGAAGCGTGAAGCTGTCGATGCCGGAATACATCTGGTTGACGGCCGACGTCAGCGGCAGCCCCTGGGTCGACATGACGATGAGGGACGATGCGATCAGCGCGAAGCCGATGTTGATGCGCAGGATGATCAGCCCGAAAAAGCTGACGATCAGAAGGACAAGCGGATTCATTTTCCGGCCATTCCCTTGAGCATCTCGACGAGCGCCTCGATCGAAAACAGCGCCATCAGGACGCCGGAGACCGGGATGGAGGCGAAGATCCAGCCGCGGGAGATACCGAGCGACTGGATGGTGCCCGACATGCGCAATTGCGCCAGGACGGTGCCGTTGACCGTGAGGAGATAGATGACGCCGGCAGCCACGAGGAAACCGACGAGGGCGAGCGGCGCGTCGAGCCTGGTCCAGCTCGGTGGCAGCATGTCGACATTGTAGTGGGCGTTTCGCCGAAGCGCGATCGCGGCGCCGACGAAGATCAGCCAGGAGAACAGGAGCTGGGCGAGATCAGGCGTCCAGATGAGCGGGATCTTCAGGATCGTTCTGGCAAGAACCTGCAGTCCGACGGTCAGGATCAATGCGGTGAAGCCCAGCCACAGACCAAACTCCACCACCTTTGCGACCATCGCGTTGAAACGGCGCAACATGGGACAAAACCCTTCCCGAACGGGGATATGAACGGCGCTTACTTCGCCGTCAGCAGTTCATATTCCTGGGAGAGACCGACCTTCTTGGCGAGCTGTGCCTGGATCGGCTCCAGCTTGGCCCGGAACGCGGCGGTGTCGGGATGGGTCACCTTGACGCCATGGTCGGCCTGCAGCGACTTGACCAGTTCGGAGTCGTACTGGATCGCCTTTTGAACGCCGAGCGTGTTGGCTTCGATCGCGGTCTGCTGCACGAGTTTCTGCAGGTCTTCCGGCAACTTGTTCCAGGTGACGTCGGAGATCGAGATGTGGTTGATCTGCAGCGTGTGCTGGGTCAGGGCCAGGTAGGGAGCGACTTCGTAGAGCTTGGCACCGGAATAGCCGGGAAGCGAGCTCTCCATGGCGGAGACGACGCCCGTCTGCAAAGCGGCATAGAGCTCGCCCCATGCGATCGTGACCGGCAGCATGCCGAGCGCGCTCCAGGTCTCGGAGTCCATCGGCGAGGGCGGCGTGCGCATGCGCATGCCCTTGAGGTCTGCGAGCGTGTTGACCGGCTTGTCGGTGGTGGCGAGGTTGCGCGTCCCGGAGGCGCCGAGCGCCAGCAGGCGCATGCCAAGCCCGCGGTCTTCGTAGATCTTCTCGAAATGCTCCTGCACCTTGGTGCCGGGGCCGATCTTGTCTAGAATGCCGTCCATGCCGGAGAAGAGGTACGGCATGGTGAAGATGCCGTATTCGGGGACCTGCTCGGCGGCATTGCTGGTGGTGCTGATCATCATGTCGATCGTCCCGAACGCCAGCTCGCTGATCACCGCTGGGTCCTGTCCGAGTTGCCCGGAATCGAAGATCTGCACGGCAATGCGGCCGTCGCTCTTCTCCTCGAGCGTCTTCTTCATGTACGCCGCCATGTCGTTATAGGGATGCGGCGACTTGACCAGCGTGTGAAGACGCAGATTGAACTCGGCTGCAGAGACGGTGGTAGCGCTGATCGCCAAGGCTATCGCCGTGGCGAGGACATGTCTGAATTTCATGAGGCAGATCCGTTGTGTCTTCGCTTGGGAGAGGTTCTGTGCCCGTCCACATAAAATCAAATATAATTTCGGTTTCATCTCATACAGAAAACTTATGGTTCCAGCAGCTGTATACCGGGCATTCGGGACAAGGTTTGCGCCAATGCGTCACAGAACGATCTTGCCGCGCGCGACAGCGGAATGTCGGACGGCTTGATCAGGTGAAAATCGAATGGAATTAATGATTCGAACGGCAGTGCGGCCAATCGCTCGCCGAAGACTTCCGGCGTGAACGGATCGACGATCGCAGCCCCGATGCCGACCGCAGCCATTGCGCATGCAGAATAGGACGGCTGACTTTCGACGGCGATATGCGGCGTGACGCTGGCGAGCGCGAAAGCCTGGGTCACGTAATTGGCCGTCACCGTATGGTGGGCAAGCGCCACCATCGGATGCTCGGCGAGATCGCGCAGCGTGATCTTCTCGGCCCTGGCAAGCGGATGATCTGGAGAAACCACGCAGACACAATAGCTGCGATAGGACGCGACGATATCGACTTCGTCGCGCTCGACATGCGTCTGCGCGACGCCGAAATCGAGCTGGCGCGAGGTCATCATGTCGACGATCCGCGCGGACGTATGAACGTTGTGGGTCACCCGGATGCCGGCATGATCGCCGAGAAAACGCTTCAGCGTCTGCGGGATGATGTCGAAGCTGACCATCGGCATGCTGGCGATGTGCAAGGTGGCCTGGCGCAGGTCCTTGATCCCGCGCGCCGCCTGTTCCAGACGCTCGAAGCCATAATACATCCGTTCCACTTCCTGGATGAACTGGATGGCCTCGGCCGTGGGCTGCACCTTGCCACCCTGGCGCAGGAAAAGACGAAAACCGACGGCCTGCTCCAGATCGGCGATCAGGCGACTGACCGCCGGCTGCGACACGTTCAAGACCTGGGCCGCGGAGGTTATCGATCCGTGCCGCATGACGAGCCTGAAGGCCGTGATCTGTTTCTGGTTCATGGATCTGCCTTTCCCGCAAGGCGCGGTGACGTCCGTCAAGCTGGTATCATTGCCGAGGCTGCCTGAGGTGATCGACAGGCGGCACGCATCGTCATGATGGTGAGGATGGGATCGACTGACCTGGACCCTAGGCCATTTGGTCCGGCGTGGTAACCACACCGGCTTTGCTACGGTCGGCGGTTTGTCGTGCGGATCGGCGCGGGGCCCCGCGCCGATCGCCAAGGGCGGGCCAGCTCTCTCGCCCCGGCCTCAATTCCGGGCAGGAGACGGCGCATATTCGGGCTTGCGACTGGTCTGACGGCCGACCGGAGCACCGCCATGAGGACGCCCGGGAAGTTCGAGCGCGACCGCGCCTGTCGCCGCCTCGTCGATCTCGTTTTCGGCGGCTCCCACGATGACGGGGCGCCGCTGTCCGAACGCAAGCGCGCCGAGCCACTCGGCTTCGGGCATCAGCCAACCCGGCAGAGCGCCCCATCCCAAATGGCGCTGCCGTTTTCTCGCGTCAGTTCGTGACGTATTCCGAAAAGTGATCAGTCAGGGAACGGTTTTTTCGTTTTTTTTCCGCGACGAGCTATGCGCACGATATTGCCGAAGCTGGACGCAACGTGGATGCGCAACGGCCAGCGAACTCTGCAATTCATTTGGAAATCGCCATGCCAGTCGCACTCAGGGTGGTCAAGGACTATGAGAAGGTCAGTCCCGATCTCGTCAACCGCTTCAAGGACATACCGGCCGCAAATGTCAGCGACAACATGCTGCGCATCACCGCCGGCGGCAGCTCGATGCGGCCGATGCACGCCGGCGGCGTCCTCGCCGGACCGGCTTTCACGGTGAAGAGCCGCCCCGGCGACAATCTGGTTCTGCACAAGGCGCTCGATCTGGCGGCGCCCGGAGACGTCGTGGTGGTCGATGCCGGCGGCGATTTGACCAACGCCCTGTTCGGCGAACTCATGGCCGCCTATGCCGAGGCGAAGGGGCTAGCCGGCGTCGTGCTCCATGGCGCCATCCGCGACTACGCCACCATCAACCGCAGCAATTTCCCGATCTTCGCCGCCGGCGTGACCCATCGCGGCCCCTACAAGGAAGGCCCCGGCGAGATCAACGTGCCGATCGCCATCGACGGCATGGTCATCGAGCCGGGCGACCTGATGCTCGGCGACGACGACGGCCTCGTCTGCGTGCCGAAGGCGATGGTCGAGGATGTCTACGCCACGTCGAAGGCGAAGAACGATAATGAAGACGCCCAGCTGCGCGACATCAAGAGCGGCAAGTGGGATCGCAGCTGGGTCGACGAGCGCTTCGAGGAGCTCGGCTACGTCTTCATCGATTAGCACGGATCGAGAAGCCCGTTTCGGCGGGGTGCATTATTCGCGTCCCCTTGGCAAACGCCTGGGTAAATTCATAGACCGCGGTCGTCGTGACCGCACAACTTGGCCGGAGACATGATGCTCATGAAAAAACTTCTGTTGTCCCTCGCGAGCGCCTCCCTGATAGGCGTGCTGTCGGTCTCCGGCGTTCAGGTCGCGAACGCCGCCGACACAGCCGGGCAGGGCACGCAGTTCCTCACGGCCGACTATCTCGCCTCCCTGAAGCCCGATCAGGCCGCCATCGACGCCCTTCCCGAAGAGATCCGCAGCGCCAAGACCCTGACGATCGGCGGCGAGACGACGCTTGCCCCTTATCTCTTCCGCAAGGACGGCAAGATCACCGGCATCGAGGCCGATTTCATGCAGGCGCTCGAAAAGGTGCTGGATATCAAGATCAAGGTGATCAACACCGGTTTCAGCTCCATGGTCATCGGGCTTTTGTCGCACCGCATCGACGTGGCGATGTCCGACTTTTCGGATACCGTGGAGCGCGAGAAGCAGGTGGATTTCGTCGATTACACCAAGACCGGCCAGATGCTGGTGGTCGCCAAGGGCAATCCCTTGAAGATCCACAGCCTGGCGGATCTGTGCGGTCACGTGGCCGCAGGACCCAAGGGCAGCCTTTCGGTGCAGCTGGCCGAGCAGCAGTCCGCCAAGTGCGAAGAGGAAGGCAAGCCAAAGGTCGATGTGAAGACCTATCCGAGCGGCGCCGACACCTATCTCGCCTTGCAGACCGGCCGCGTCGATACGACCGGTATCGACTATGCGATCGCCGCCCATCAGGTCGAGGCCTCCGACGGCAAGCTGGAACTGGCCGGCGAGCTGTTCGCCAAGGGCTATCACGGCGCAGCTCTTCCCAAGGATGACGGGAAGCTGCGTGATGCGCTCCTGAAGGCTTTCCAGAGCATCTACGCGCAGGGTGCGACCGAGAAGATCCTCGCCAAATGGAACGTGTCCCAGATGCAGATGGACGCCCCGGCGATCAACGCGACGGGGTCGCAGAAGTGACGCAGGCCGCAGCCGCGAACTCGGCATACATCGGAAATCCGGTGTATGCGCCTCGCCGGCATCCGGTCCAGCTCGCGATCGGCCTGGCGGTGCTGGCGTTTCTGGTCCTCATCGGGAAGAGCCTTTTCGACAACAAGAACATGCAATGGGACGTCGTTGCCCAATATCTCTTCGACGCCCATGTTCTGAACGGCGTCCTGGTGACGCTGGGGCTGACCGTGCTGTGCCAGATCCTGGCGACCATTCTCGGCGTCGTTGTCGCAGTCATGCGGCTGTCCGACAGCCGCGTGATGATCCCGATCGCGGTTGGCTATCTGTGGTTCTTCCGCGGAACGCCGCTGCTGGTCCAGCTGATCTTCTGGTACAACATTGCGGCCCTGTTTCCGCATCTCGTGCTGGGCGTGCCGTTCACCGAATACTACCAGGTCATCTCGACCAACACGCTGATATCGGGCTTCACGGCCGCGGTTCTGGGCTTCTCGCTGCATGAGGCGGCGTACATGGCCGAAATCGTGCGGGCCGGCATCCTGTCCGTCAACAAGGGGCAGAAGGAAGCGGCGCTGTCGACGGGCATGACCGAGGCGCAGGCGATGTGGCGCATCGTTCTGCCGCAGGCCATGCGCGTCATCATTCCGCCGACGGGCAATCAGGCGATCAACCTGTTGAAGGCTACGTCCCTGGTCGCCTTCATTTCCGGCGGCGACCTGCTCAGCAACGTCACCGACATCTACTCGGTCAATTTCGCCATCATCCCGCTGCTGGTGGTCGCGAGCATCTGGTACCTCGTCCTCGTGACGGTGGCGACGATCGGCCAGACCTATCTCGAGCGGGCGTTCGGCCGGGGCTATGGCAACAGTGCTCCGGGCAAGCCGAAGAAACCTCAAATCGACGAATTGAGCGATGCAAGAAACGCTGTCTCCGAAAACCTCTGACCATCCCGTCGAGATAAACAGTCTCGTCAAGGCTTTCGGTGCCCAGGTGGTTCTGGACGGCATCTCGCTGAACGTCAAAGCGGGCGAGGTGCTGGCGATCATCGGCCCGTCGGGGTCCGGCAAATCCACGCTGCTGCGCTGCGTCAACCACCTGGAAAAGCCGACCGGCGGGACGATCCGCGTCTGCGGCGACTACATCGGCTATCGCCGCAAGGGCAACGTGCTGCGCGAGATCGGCGGACGGGAACTCGCCCGGCAGCGTGCACGCACGGGCATGGTCTTCCAGAACTTCAATCTCTATTCCCACAAGACCGCGCTCGAGAACATCATCGAAAGCCCGGTCCACGTTCGCGGGGTGGACGTGAAGACGGCGAAGGCTCGCGCCCATGCCCTGCTCGAGCGGGTGGGGCTCGCCGATCGCGCGGACGCCTATCCGGCACAGCTCTCCGGCGGTCAGCAGCAGCGCGTGGCGATCGCAAGGGCGCTGGCCGGCGAGCCGGAAGTCATGCTGTTCGACGAGCCGACCTCGGCGCTCGACCCCGAACTGGTCGGCGAGGTCCTCACCGTCATGCGCGAGATCGCGGAATCGGGAATGACGATGATCGTCGTCACGCACGAGATCCAGTTCGCTCACGACGTCTGCAACCGCGTCGTCTTCATGGCCGATGGCAAGATCGTCGAGGAGGGCGCGCCCGGCGACGTCTTGGACAATCCGCAGGCCGAGCGCACGCAGGCTTTCCTCGGCCGGTTCAACGCGCGGGCCTGACCGCAAGCTTCCGGCGAAAAGGCGGGTCCGTTTTAAGCGTCGATGCTCGCCGCCGCGCCGGCTCGACCTCTCGATCGTTTGGGAATGACCACTATGAACCCTGCCGCCGCGCGTATCGAAGAGATCCGCACCAACTCGCTGCGCGGAAGCGCGCTTTCCGCCGATGGCGGGTCCGCCATCTCGCTGGCGATCGGCGAGCCGAGTTTCGCCACGCCCGAATGCGTCGTCGAGGCCCAGGCGCAAGCGCTGGCTGAGGGCATGACGCATTATGCGGTCCAGACCGGCGCTCCCGATCTGGTAAAGGCGATTCTCGCCCACGCCGTCCCGCCTTCGAGCCCGTTATGCGACACGAGGAACGTTCTCGTCACGCATGGGGGCACGGCGGGGCTGTCGTCCACCATCCTCGGGCTGATCGATCCGGGCGACGTCGTCCTCATCGAGAACCCCACTTATTCCCTCTACGCCGACGCCATCAGGCTGGCGGGCGGAACCATCAGGGGATTCGGCCGGCGTCCCGATGGCGGCCTCGATCTCGGCGAGATCCGGAAACTGGCCGTCTCGGCGAAGATGATCATCCTGTGTCAGCCATCCAATCCCATGGGGACGGTGGTCGGGGCCGAGGAATGGCAAGAGCTCAGCGAGATCGCCGGGGCCTGCGACCTCCTGGTGCTCAGCGACGAGGCCTATGACGGCATCGTCTTCGACGGCTGCGAGTTCGTCTCCGCCCTGGCGGTGCCGGGTCTGGCGGACCGGCTGATCGTCAGCCGCACCTTTTCCAAGAAATACGCCATGACGGGCTGGCGCGTCGGCTATCTCGTCGGGACCGCAGAGCTCGTCGCGGCCGCCTCGACCGCGCACAGAACCTTCAACGGCGCCGTCAACACCGCCAATCAGTATGCCGCGATCGCGGCGCTCGAACGGGCGGCCGGTGAGGCCGAGGCGATGCGGCGCGAATTCCAGGAGCGCCGCGCGCTGATGGTTTCCTGCCTGCGCGACAAGGGCCCGGTCGATTTCTCCGTCCCGTCGGGCGCGTTCTATCTCTGGGTGAAATATCCAGAGCACTTCGGGCCATCCCAGACAGTCGCCGCAAAATGCCTGGCGAGCGGGGTGCGCGTGCGCCCGGGAAGCGAGTTTGGCACAGGGGGGACATACCGGCTTCGCCTGTCCTTCGCGCCTGATCGCGAAAGCATCGTTGAAGGCTGTCGCCGTTTCCTGTCGGTCTTCGAGACCTGAGGAGTATCTGAGCGCCCGGGCAGGCCTGCGCAGGCGCGCGTCAAACAGGATTCGACCGGCACCCTGATCTACACCATCGGCCCGAAGATGGGAATCGATCTTCTCGAAAGCACGATGCATAGAGCCAGCCACTTGGAGCGTTCTTTCGGCGTCCAATCGTCGTGCACGACAGTCTAGTCGAACGGCGCATATCGAGGGCCTGGCACTCCGAGATCTGACGTCCGCTCTTATCGCGCTCGTCATGCTCGGGCCCCGTCCCGAGCATCCAGTCCTCCAGTTAAGCTTTTGTTTTGTCGAAGTTTCTGGATTCTCGGGACGGGGCCCGAGAATGACGAAGCGTCGAATGCTGCGTCTTCTCGATCACGCCGTGCCCCCCCTCAAGCACATCGTGTCGCGCACCATGGCGTCCTATAGGACGCGGGGGCGCTAAGGCAGACCCGTCTGCAGAACGAGGCGTGAGAAATCGCAGCACTCGCGGCACAGCCGAGCGACCTCGCCGTGGAAGTCGACGGGTTGGGCAGGCTGGTACATGGCGATGTAGTTTGTGGTCGGAAGACGGGGCGACGTCCTGGCGACGTGCAACACCTTCTGACGAACGAGATGCGACAGACATTTCCCGGGCAGGTAGCTGAGGCCGAGACCGGATACCGTCAGGCCGATCTGGGCCACCAGATTGCTGCAGACGACGACTTTCGGCGGCTCCACGCCATTGGCGCGGAACCATTGGCTGTAGGCGTTGCCGATGCCGGAATCCTTGCCTTGCGCGATCAGGGTCTGCTCGGCGATCTCCGCCAGCGTGAAGCTGCGCTTGGCCGGCATGAATCCCGTGGCGAACATCCAGACGTTCTCGACCTTGCCGACGGGCACTTGCTCGAAGCGCGGATTGTCGAGCCCCGCCGGGACGACGATCAGATCGATCGCGCCATCGACGAGTTGCTGGTGCAGCGCGTGGCTGAGGCCGACGACCGGTTCGATCTCCAACTGGGGAAACTGGCTCCTCAGCTTTGCAACGAGATTCGGAAGCCAGGTCAGCGCGGTCAGCTCGGTGACACCGAGCCGCAATCTGTGAAACATCACCTCCTGGGTGTTCATCTGGGTCAGAAGCGTGTTGCGCGCATCGAGCAGCTGGCGCGCCGAACGCAGGATTTCCTCGCCCTTGGCGGTCAGGGTCGCCGAACGCCGGCTGCGGTCGAAGATCTCGATGCCGAAGCGCGCCTCGAGCTCCTGGATCCGCTTCGAGACGGCAGACTGCGTCGTGCAGAGACGCGCGGCGGCCGCGTCGAAACTGCCGAGTTTGGCGATCCAGTAAACCGCCTCGATCTGCTTTATCGTCACCATGCGGGCCGCGGCCCTTTTCCATTCGAAGCGTTTCACGAAGCTGGAACCGCATCGGGCTTTGCGGATACGGCTCAGCGCCAGTCCTACGCGGCGATCGGCACGGCCTCAAGCCGGGCTTTACGGGGGCTCTCGCGTCGCAGTGGGCGGGATCGTGCCGATGGGCGCGATCAGTAGGATCTGTAGGCCGAGATGATCGCGGTGATCTGCAGCGTGTCGAGCGACTGGCTCTGGGTCGGTGTGATCGCCTGCAGGTGCTCGGGGCTGAGAGCCATGATGCTGCTCGGCGACAGGCCGGTGATCGCGGTGGTGCTGATCGCCGCGATGTCCGCCGCCGAGAAGACCGAGATCTGGCT
Organism: Jiella mangrovi; assembly: GCF_017815135.1. Lineage (GTDB taxonomy): Bacteria > Pseudomonadota > Alphaproteobacteria > Rhizobiales > Rhizobiaceae > Jiella > Jiella mangrovi. Next base: position 126,991 of record NZ_JAGJCF010000006.1, read on the forward strand.
GCTGCTGAGCGCCGCGATCTGTGCCGCGCCGAGGCTCGCGACCTGGATGGAGGTCAGGGCTTCCGTCTGTTCGGCGGTCATGGCCGTGATCATGTCCGGCGTCAGCCCGGCGATGGCGCTCGGGCTGATCGAGGCGATCTGCTCGGGCGAGAATCCCGTGATCTTGTCGGTGCTGAACGTCGCCACCTGGATGGCGTTGAGCGCGCCGATCTGCGTGGCGGTCATGCCCTTGATCTGCGGCGTGTCGAGCGCCCTCAGCTGATAATAGGAAAAGGCCCCGATCTGCGCGTTGGTCAGGGCAGCGATCTGATCGCCGCCGAGCGCCGAGATCTGGTCGGCGGACAGCCCGGCGATCGCCGTCGACTTGATCGCCGCGATCTGGGCGGTGGAGAAGGCGGCGAGGTCGGCGGCCGAAAGCGCGGTGATCTGGCTGGAACCGAGCGCCCCGATCTGCGCCGAAGAGAAGCTGCTGACCTGCGCCAGGCTCAGGGCCTCGATCTGGGCCGGCATGAGGCCCGCGACCGCCTTCGGCGTCAGGGCTGCGACCTGCGTCGTGGTGAGCGCGCCGATCCCGTCGGTTGAGAGCGCGGCCGCTTGGCCGGCGGTGAGGGCGGCGATCTGCGTCGTCGTCAGGATCTCCACCTGCGAGGGCGAAAGGGCGGCGACCTGGTCGGCCGTCAGCCCGGCGATCTGTGCCGGTTGAAGGGCGGAGACCTGATCGAGGCTGAGGCTGGCGATCTTTTCGGCGGGCAGGCCGGCAATCGCCGTGCCGGTAAGCGAGGCGATGCTGCTGGACGACAGTGCGGCGAGGGCGGAGCTGCCGAAGGCTGCGACCTGCGTCGAGCTGAGAGCGGCGATCTGGGTCGTCGTCAGCCTGGCGATCTGTTCGTCGCCGAGGGACGAGATCTGCGCTGCGGTCAGGCCGGCGATCGCCTTGTTACCGATCGCGGCAAACTGATCCGGCGTGAATGCATTGAGCGTGTCGGCCGAAAGACCGGACACCTGGCCGGCCCCGAGGGCCCCGATCTGCGTCGTCGACAGGGCGCTCGTCTGCGTCTGGGACAAGGCATTGAGCTGGCCCGTGGTCAAGGCTGCGATCTGGCCGTTCGTCAGGGCCGCGATCTGATCGGCGCCGAAGGTGGCGAGATTCGCGGTGGTCAGGCCGGAGATTGAGCCGGGGCTCAGCGCGGCGATATCGGCGGCCGAAAAACTCGCCGCCGCGTCGAGGCTGACGGCCTGAAGCTGGGTCGCCGTCAATGCCGCGAGTTGCCTCGTCGTGAGATCGTGAATCCGGTCGGCGGTGAGGCCTGCGATCTGGTCTGCGGTCAATCCGGCAATGGCCTTGACGCTGATTGCGGCCAGCTGATCGCCCGACAAGGCCGTCAGCTGGTCGCTCGACAGCACGGCCACCTGCGTCGCGGTGAGGGCCGCGATCTGGTTAGTCGAAAAGGCGCCCGTCTGGGTCGGGGTCAGCGCGGCGACCTGCGCCGGCTTCATCGCGGCGATCTGGCTTGCGGAAAAGGCTGACGTCTGCTCGACGGCGAGACCGGCAATGGCGTCCGCCGAAAGGCTCGACACCGGGCCGGTCCCGATCGCGGCGATGTCGGCGGGCGAAAAGGTCGCCAGATCCGCCGGGCTGAGCGCCGCGACTTGCGCCGCCGTCAGCGCGGCCACCTGCGCCGGGGTGAGCGCCTCGGCCTGCAGCGCGGTGAGGCCCGCGACATGTGACGCCGTCAGGCCGGACACGGCCTTGGCGTTGAGGGCGGCGACCTGCTCCACCGACAAAGCGGCGATGGAGACGTCCGGCATCGCGGAAAGCTGCGCCGCCGTCAGGCCGCGGATCTGCGGGAGCGACAGGCTCTGGATCTGCGAGGGCGTCAGGGCGGCCGCCTGCGCGGGCTTCAGCCCGGCGATCTGGGCCGGCGAAAGCGCGGCGATCTGGCTCTCGTCGAAGCCGGCGATCTTGTCGCCGGAGATGGTCGCAAGGGCGCTGACCGTCAATGCCCCGACGCCCTCCGGCGAGAGCGCCGCCAGCTGGTCGGCGCTCAGCGCCGCCACCTGCCGGGACGTGAGCGCCGCGGCCTGCGCCGGCAGCAAGGCTTCGATCTGCGGCTGCGAGAGGGCGGCGGTCTGGGTTTCGGTCAGGCCCGCGACCGCCTTGGGCGTGAACGCCGCCATCTGCTCGGGCGTGAGCGCGGCGAGACTGTCGGCCGCAAGGGCGGCGAGTTGCGGCCCCGAGAAGGCGCGGATCTGCGGCGTCGTCAGCGCTTCGGCCTCAGCCGGCGTGACGGCGGCGATCTGTGCCGGCTTCAGCGCGGCGATCTGGCTGGCGGTGAGGCCGGCGAACTGGTCGAGGCTGAGAGCCGCGACATTGTCGGCGGACAGTCCGGAAATGGCGGCCGGACTGATCGCCGCGATGTCCGCCCGGGAGAAGCGCTCCATGGCGGTGGAAGTGATGGCGGCGAGCTGCCGGGCGGTGAGGCTGGTGACCTGCGACGGGGTGAAGGTCTCGGCCTGCGCCGGCGTCAGGGCCGCGACCTGCGCTGCGGTCAGCCCGGCGACGGCGCTCGGTTTCAGCGCCGTGATCTGTTCGGCGGACAATTCGCCGAGGGCCGGAAGGGAGAGGGCGCCCACCTGCGCGGCCGTCATGGCGCCGATCTGCTGCACCGACAGGCTATCGACCTGTGGCGCGGTGAGAGCGCCGATCTGGGCGGGCTTCAACGCGACCACCTGCGCCGTCTTCAGAGCAGACACCTGCTCGAGGCTGAGCGCGGCGATATTCTGCGTCGAAAGCCCGGCGATCGCATTGGCGCCGATTGCGGCGAGTTTGGCTGGCGAGAAGCTTGTGACGTGCTCGCTCGTCAGGTTCGCGACCTGGGTCAGGCTGAGGCTTGCGACCTGCGACGTGCTCAGCGATTCGCTCTGGGCTGCGGTCATTCCTGCGATCTGGACGGTGGTGAGACCGGGCATGGCCTTGGGATTGATCGCGGCCACCTGCGCCGGGGAGAGGCTGGCGAGGCCCTCGGTGCCAAGGGCTGCCACGTGGACGGCGGACAATGCGCCGATTTGCGCGATCGACAGCGTCTCGATCTGCGCGGACGAGAGCGCCTTGATCTGGCTCGCCTTCAGGGCGGCAACCTGGCCGGTCGTCATCGCACCGAGTTGATCCGCCGTCAGCGCCGACATCGCGCTGGCCGACAGGCCGGCGATCGACCTTGGGCTGATCGCCGCGAAATCGGCGGTTGAAAACTGCGCGATCTGGTCGGCGCCGAAGGCTGCGACCTGTCTCGACGACATGGCGGCGATCTGCTGGGGAGAAAGAGCCTCCACATGCTCGGCGCTCATTCCCGCGATCTGCGCGCTGGTGATCCCGGTGACGGCGCGCGCACTGATCGCGGCGATCTGGGAGGTGGAGAGCGCGGCAAAGCTTTCCGGCGAAAGCGCGCCGATCTGGCTCGGCCCGAAGGCGCCCATCTGGGCCGGACTGAGCAGCTGGACCTGCGTGTCGGTCAGGGCCTTGGCCTGGCCGGCGCTCAATGCCGCGATCTGGGTCGTCGTCAGAGCCGAAACCTGGTCGCCGGAGAGCGAGGCGATCTTCTCAGCCGACAGGCCGTACAGTCCGACGACGCTGATCGCGGCGATATCCGCGGTCGAGAAGGTTGCAAGGTCGGCAATGCTGAGGGCTGCAATCTGCGTACGCCCGAGACTGCCGATCTGCGCGGGTGTCAGGGCCTCCGCCTGATCGGTGGTGAGACCCGCGATCTGAGACCCCGTGAGCGCCGCGACCTGCGATTTTCCAAGGCTTGCGATCTTGTCGGTTCCAAGCGCCGCAATCTGGTCCGACGTGAGGCCGCGGATGGCTTTCGCGGAAATCGCCGAAACCTGGGCTTCGGACAGCTGGGCGATGGCATCGACCGAAACGGCCGCAATCTGCGCGGCGTTCAACGCCCCGACCTCGACGGGGCTGAGCGCGGTCAGCTCCTCGACGCTCCAGCTGGAGACGGTTTTGGCCGGGGTGGTCTTGATCTGGAGAAGGGTCTGCGAGGAGATCGTCGTCATGGTCGCGGATGTCCGGGGATTGCTGGAAACGCATCGATGATCAGCGGCGGCGCCCGGAACATTTCACAACGTTCCCAATCGCTTTTGCCATTCATCTGCGAGCCCGCGGCACGATCGTTTCCGATCAACCCTCCGCTCTCTTCGCATCGTCCGATGATCCTCCTGCAGGCTTGTCCAGGGCTGTCGAGAACGCGTGGCCTTGCCTAAGGGGCAGCAGAGAGACTTGCGCAGGGTCAGCCCGGCGTCGATCGCGCCGCGCTGGCTGACAAGGTGGGGCGCTGCGTCATCGACGCAGAACGCGGCGAGAATCTTCACCTTGGCGGGGCAGGCCGGCTGGCGCGGGCGAAGGGGCTCGGCCTATTCGCCGGCGCCGTGGCGGGTCAGGGCGTCGAGCTTGTGCATGAGGTGCTCGCGCATCAATTCGCCGAGGCGCTTGCCGTCGCGCGCCTCGAGGGCGGACTGGATCGCCTCGTGTTCCAGCGTTGCGGCCAGCCATCGCTCGGGCGAGAGGTTGGCCTGATAGCGCGCCCTGAAGACGCGCTGGGCCAGCGTCGCGTGCTGGCGCGACAGCGTCGGATTGCCCGCAGCGGCGAGAATGCCGGCATGGATCTTCTGGTTGATCTCGAAATAGGTCGGCCTGTCGCCGTCGTCATAGGCCGCGCGCAGAGTCTGACAAAGACGACCGAGACTTGCGATCTCCGCCTTCGATGCGTGAGCGCAGGCGAGCTCCCCGGCCGCCCCTTCGAGCGCGGCGATGACGGGAAAGAGTTCGCCGAGCTCGTTGGCGGTCTGGCGTGCGACGATCGCGCCGCGATTTTGCACGAGCTCGACGAACCCCTCATGGGCGAGGATCTTCACCGCTTCGCGAACCGGCGTGCGCGACACCCCGAAGCGCTCCGTCAGGGCCCGTTCCGGCACCTTCTCACCGGACTTCAATTCGCCTTCCATGATCATCTGCCGGAGGCGCTGGCTGATTTCCAGCGACAGGGCCGGGCGAACGAGGGCTTCTTCGAGATCCACGAGACTCATCATCTGATCCTGGCATTTCGCATCCTGGAGGCTGCGAAGTCGGCAACGGCTTGAGGGGATGGCCGACCCGGCGCTTTTCGCATGCGCCGGTTCCATCCTCAATCGGCTTGTCCCATGCTGTCGGGCGGTGAAACGTCGCGCAAAGCGCTGGCGAGAAGCTCGGCGACATGGATGGCATTTCGGCCGGCGCCGTCGTGGATCTGATGGCGGCAGGACGTGCCGTCGGCGACGATCAGGGCATCCTTCGGCGCTTGGCGCACGGCCGGCAGCAGGGACGCTTCGCCCATGGCGATCGAGACGTCGATCGTCTCGGCGTCGTAGCCGAAGGCCCCCGCCATGCCGCAGCACGAGCTTTCGATGACGGTGAGATCCAGCTCGGGAATGAGCCGCAGCGCGGCCTCGATGGCCGGCATCGCGCCAAAGGCCTTCTGATGGCAATGGCCGTGCAGATAGGCCTTGCGGCCGAGGGCCTTCAGCGGCAGCTCCATGCGTCCCGCCTTCGCTTCGCGGGCGACGAACTCCTCGAACAACAGCGCGTTTGCGGCCACCATGTCGGCTTCCTCGCCGGGCACGAGCGCGGGAAATTCGTCGCGCAGGGTGAGAAGACAGGAGGGCTCCAGCCCGACGACCGTCTTGCCGGCGCGGATATGCGGCAAGAGGGCTGCGATCGTACGGCGGGCTTCCTCGCGGGCCCGGTCCGCCATGCCGCTGGCGATATAGGTCCGGCCGCAGCAAAGGGGCTGCCTGCCGGAGACGGGCCGCGCCGTCTCGACGTCGTAGCCCGCAGCGGCAAGAACCTTCACCGCCGCGCGCAGGGTCTCAGGGTCGAACCAGCGCCCGAAAGTGTCGGCGAAAAGGACGACGGCAGGGCGGGCGCGATCTTCGGCGGGTTCCTCGACCGCACGCCGCTCCGTCCGCTCGATCCCGCGCTGACCGTTGAGCGGGTGGCGCGCGCCGGTGCTCGTATCGGCGCCGGCGCCTTCCGGGTTGAGCATGACGCCGTCGGGGGCCTGATCCTCAGAGCTGATCGGCGCGTTCGGCGTCAGTCCGTTCGTTGCCGGTCTCGGCGGACTGCCCGAAGGGGCCGGATGCGATGTGATATCGCCTTCGTGGTCCTTGAAGAAATCTCGGCGGAACGTCGGCAGCGAGCGCCTCGACGAGAAGCCGAGGAGCTTTTCGGAGAGGCGCGCCAAAGGCCCGATCCGGTCGCGCAACGAGATGACCCCGCTCATTCGCGACGCCATCGCGGCGGTGCGCGGAAGGTTGGCGATCAGCCTGTCCTTCGCCGAATAGCCGTTCCGCTTGCCACGCTGATACAGGACCTCGGACTTCATCTTGGCCATGTCGACGCCGGTCGGGCATTCGCGCCTGCAAGCCTTGCAGGAGACACAGAGCTTCAGCGTCTCGGCCATCCCGTCAGAATGCAGCGCATCCGGCCCGAGCTGGCCGGAGATCGCCAGCCGCAGCGTATTGGCCCGGCCGCGCGTCACGTCCCGCTCGTTGCGGGTGACGCGATAGCTCGGGCACATGACGGCGCCCGCCGCCTTCCGGCAGGCGCCGTTGTTGTTGCACATCTCGATCGCGCCCTGGAAACCGCCGGAGGCGCCGGTCCAGGACGACCAGTCGAAGGCGGTCTTAAAGTCGTCCGCCGCATAGCCTTCCGGGTATCGCATCAGGCTGCGATCATCCATCTTCGACGCGTCGACGATCTTGCCGGGATTGAGCAGGCTGTTCGGGTCGAACGCCGTCTTCACCTCCTTGAAGGCGCCGGCGATGCGGGTGCCGAACATCGCCTCGTGAAATTCCGAGCGCACGATGCCGTCGCCGTGTTCGCCCGAATGCGAGCCCTTGTATTCGCGCACCATGGCGAAAGCCTCCTCGGCGATGGCGCGCATGGTGGCGACGTCCTGTTCCAGCTTGACGTTGAGAACGGGGCGCACGTGCAGGCAGCCCTCCGAGGCGTGGGCATACCAGGTGCCCCGCGTGCCATGCCGCTCGAAGATCGCGGTCAGCCTGTCGGTGTAGTCGGCGAGGTGTTCGAGCGGGACGGCGCAATCCTCAACGAAGGAGACCGGCTTTCCCGCCTCCTTCATCGACATCATGATGTTGAGCCCGCTCGCCCGCAGCTCCGCGATGGCGCCCTGAAGCTTCGGGTCGCTCACCGTCACGACGCCGCCCTCATAGGCGCCGCCGCGGCCGAATCCGTAGCCGAGATCGCTCATCACGGCTTCGAGCCGGGCGATATTTTCCGCGTTCTCGTCCGGATCGTCGGCGAATTCGGTCAGGAGCAGGGCGGCCGGACGCCCTTCGACGAAGGCTTCGAGGGTCGGCACGAATATCGGGATCTCGCGGGCGAGGCCGATCATCGTTTCGTCGACGAGTTCGACCGATGTCGGCTTCAAGGCGACGATATGCTGGGCGGCCTCCATCGCTGCTCGGAAGGTCGGGAAGTGGCAGACGCCCAGAAGCTTCGTCGTCTTGGGTAATGGTGAGAGCCTGATTTCGATCGCGGTCGAGATGCCGAGCGTGCCTTCCGAGCCGACGAGGAGATGGGCGAGATTGATCGCTTGCGATGTCTCGCCTTGGACCAGGGCGTCGAGATTATAGCCGCCGACGCGGCGCTGCACTTTCGGAAAGCGGGCGTCGATCTCGCTTGCCTCGCGGCGGCCGAGGGCGAGCATCGCCGCGACGAGATCGCGCGGCGGGTCGCGCCGCGCGTCCTGGCGCAGCTCGGCGAAACGCGCCGGCGTGCCGTCCGCCAGAATGGCGTCGATCGAAATCACGTTTTCGCGCATCGTTCCATAGCGCAGCGAGCGCGAGCCGCAGGAATTGTTGCCCGCCATGCCGCCGATCGTCGCGCGCGAGGCGGTCGAGACGTCGACGGGAAACCACAAGCCATGGGGTTTCAGCAGGCGGTTGAGGTCGTCGAGCACGATGCCGGGTTCAACGATCGCGCGACGGCCCTCCACATCGAGTTCGATCAGCCGGTTCAGATACTTCGACGTATCGACGATGAGCCCGGAATTGACCGTCTGTCCACATTGCGAGGTGCCGCCGCCGCGCATGGTCAGCGGAACGCCCTCCGACCGCGCGGCTTCGAGAGCGGCTGAAACGTCCTGCGCTGTCCGGGCGACGACGACGCCAGTCGGCATGATCTGGTAGATCGAGGCGTCGGTCGCGTATCGACCTCTGGTAAACCGGTCGAAAAGCACCTCGCCGGCGATCTCTTTTTGCAAGCGGCGTTCGAGCCCCGGACGCAGACGTTCCGACATCGTTGGTTTCCCTCCCACGGGTTTATTTTTGTCGGTGGCTTGACTGAATAATGAATTCATAATCCACTTGAAGCCGAAATTCAGCAAGCCGACAAGAGCATGCGACGAAAAGCGGGACGCTGGACCAGGCGTTTCGAGGTCAGGGGAGACGCATCGGGTGAGCTATCAGGCCGGACGCCATTTTCTGCAGATTCCGGGGCCGACCAATGTGCCGGACCGGGTGCTGCGGGCCATCGACATGCCGACGATGGACCATCGCGGGCCACGCTTTCAGGAGATGGCGAGCCGCGTTCTCGACGGTATCCGCACCATCTTCAAGACCAAGAACCCGGTGGTCATCTATCCGGCCTCGGGTACCGGCGCATGGGAGGCGGCGCTGGTCAACACGCTGTCTCCCGGCGATCTCTGCCTGATGTACGAGACCGGCCATTTCGCCAGCCTCTGGCAGAAGCTCGCCGAGCGGCTGGGCCTGCGCACCGAGTTCATCGCCGGCGACTGGCGGCACGGCGCCGATGCGGCGGCGATCGGCGAGAGGCTGAAGGCCGATACCGGGCACGAGATCAAGGCGGTCTGCGTCGTCCATAACGAGACATCGACCGGCTGCGTGTCGCCGATCGCAGAGGTGCGCGTCGCGATCGATGCGGCCGATCATCCGGCGCTGCTTCTCGTCGACACGATCTCCTCGCTCGGCTCGATCGATTATCGCCATGACGAATGGGGCGTCGACGTCACCGTCGGCGGCTCGCAGAAGGGCCTGATGCTGCCGCCCGGCCTGTCCTTCAACGCGATATCCGACAAGGCCATCGCCGCGCAGAAGTCGGCGAAACTGCCGCGCTCCTACTGGGCGTGGGACGAGATGCTGGCGGCCAACGCCAACGGCTTCTTCACCTATACGCCGGCGACCAACCTGCTCTACGGCCTCGATGCGGCGATCGAAATGCTGCACGAGGAAGGTCTCGACAACGTCTTTGCCCGCCACCAGCGCCATGCCGCCGCAACGCGCGCGGCCGTCGAGGCGTGGGGGCTGGAGATTCTCTGTGCCGAGCCGAGCCACCATTCCGGCGCGCTGACGGCGGTGATGATGCCGGGTGGCAAGGGTGCGGACGCCCTGCGCAAGGTCATTCTCGAACGCTTCGACATGTCGCTCGGGGCCGGCCTTTCGAAGGTCGCGGACAAGATCTTCCGCATCGGCCATCTCGGCGACTTCAACGATCTGACCCTCATCGGCACGTTGGGAGGCGTGGAAATGGGGCTGAAGGCCGCTGGCGTCGCCCATCGGAAGGGCGGCGTCGATGCGGCCATGGCCGTCCTCGAAGGATCTGGCGCGAGCCAGGCCCGGCAGGCGGCGGAATAAGGAGAGACTGCAGGGCCCAGCGGGGCCAAAGGGCGGCGGAGGAGCCGCTTTCATCGAAGACAACACTGGGAGGTGAAATCGATGTTCTTTCGCAAACTCATGCTCGGCGCAGCCGCCGTCGGACTGCTCGGCTCGTCCGCATCGGCGCAGCAGGTTCTGAAACTCGGCCATGTCGGCGACCCCGGCTCGCTCTACGAGGCCACGGCCAACAACTTCGCCGAATGCGTCAACGCCACCGGCAAGGCCAGCGTCGAGACCTACGGCTCCTCGCAGCTCGGCTCCGACGAGGAGATGCTGCAGAAGCTGAAACTCGGGCAGATCGCCTTCTCGCTGCCGTCCTCGATCATGAGCTCGGTCTCGCCGACCTTCGGCGTCTTCGAGATGCCCTATCTGATCCAGGACCGCGACCACATGCGCAAGGTGCGCGACGAGATGCGCGACACCTTTGTCAATGCCGCCAGCGACAAGGGCTACCAGATCCTCGGCTTCTGGGAGAACGGCTTTCGCAACATCACCAACAATGTTCGACCGATCAACGTGCCGGCGGACCTCGAGGGCATCAAGCTGCGCACGCCCAAGGGCGAATGGCGGGTGAAGATGTTCCAGAGCTATGGCGCCAATCCGACGCCGATGTCGTTCTCCGAGGTCTTCACCGCGCTGAAGACCGGCGTCATCGACGGCCAGGAAAACCCGCTGGCCCAGATCTATTCCGGCAAGTTCCAGGAAGTGCAGAAATACCTCTCCATGACCGGCCACGTCTATTCGCCGGCCTTCCTCGTCACGTCCTCGCGCAACTGGAATTCCTGGGACGACGAGGTGAAGACGGCGGTTCAGGACTGCGCCACCAAGGCCAGCGATTTCGCCTATGAGACCTCCGCCAAGATGGATCAGGACCTCGTCGGCAAGATCGAGGCAGCGGGCACCGTCATGAACGAAGCCGACAAGCAGGCCTTCATCGACGCGTCGAAGCCGATCTACGAAGAGTTCGGGACCGAAGTCGAAGGCGGCCAGAAGCTGATCGACGACATCCAGGCCCTCGCTTCGGGCGCCTGACCCATCATCCCATGCGGGCCGGCGATTGAGCCGGCCTGCCTCTCCACAGTTCGAACGGCAGCGGCTCTCCTTTTCCGGGGGCAAGGAGGCTGGGGTGCGCCAAGCGGCGAAGATACTGGGCGAATTTCTGACCTGGCTGGTCATCGGACTGATGGTCGTCCTGACCGCGATCGTCGTGGTGGCGGTGGTCTACCGCAAGCTGGGCGCGTCCTTGTCCTGGTATGACGAGATCGCGTCCATCCTGCTCGCCTGGATCACCTATTACGGCGCCGCGCTCGCCGCGCTGAAGCGCGGCCATATCGGCTTCGACGACGTGCTCCTGGCGCTGCCCATTCCGGCCCGCAAGATCGCGGTCATCATTGCGGAAGCGCTCGTCGTCCTGTTCTTCGTGCTTTTGGCCTGGTCGGGTTACACCGTTCTGACGATCCTTCAGGGCGAAAGCCTCGTCAGCCTGACCTGGGTTCCGGTGTCGGTTACCCAGTCGGTCATTCCGATCGGCGCCGTCCTGTTCATCATCTGCGAGATCTTGAGCCTTCCCGATTACTGGCGCGACATCATGGCCGGCCGCTCGACCGAGCACGCGGTGATGGCGGATGGGGCGACGCCGGAGAGCCATTCGTCAAATGGGGGCAGCGTTCGATGATCCTTACCATGTTCCTCGCGCTCGTCGTGATGGTCTCGATCAATGTGCCGATCGCCATCGCACTGGCCCTTGCCGCCGTCCTTGCGATCACGCTGACGGACGGAAGCGGCGCGCTCGTCGGCATTGCGCTCGAAATGTATGCCGGGGCGAAATCCTTCTCGCTGATCGCGATCCCGATGTTCGTTCTCGCCGGCGCGATCATGAACGCCACCGGCATCACAAGGCGTCTGATCGCCTTCGTGACCGCGATCATCGGCTTCATCCGTGGCGGCCTTGCGATGGTCAATGTCGGCGTTTCGCTGTTCTTCGCCGAGATTTCCGGCTCGGCGGTCGCCGACGTCGCGGCCATGGGCTCGATCATCATCCCCGAAATGAAGCGTCGCGGATATCCCGCGCCCTTCGCGGCGGCGATCACCTCGTCGTCGGCGTCGCTGGCGATCATCATCCCGCCGTCGATCCCGATGATCCTCTATGGTGTCTCCTCCGGCGCCAGCATCGAGGAGCTCTTCGTCGCGGGCGTCGTGCCGGGGCTGCTCGGCGCCGCTGGGCTGATGGGAACGGCCTATTACTACGCAATCAAATACAACTGGCCGACCGAGGACGCCTTCAATCTGAAGCAGCTTCGCGCGACCTTCATGGACGCGCTGCCGACATTCGCGCTACCGGTGATCATTCTCGGCGGCATCTTCGGCGGGTTCATGACGGCGACGGAAGCCGCCGGCATCGCCGTCATCGCCGCAATCCTCATCGGGCTGTGGTACCGGGAGATCAATTGGGCGCAGCTGAAGGAAGCGATGCTGGATGGCGGCATCCAGACGGCCGTCGTCATGCTCCTGGTCGCGACCTCCGTCCTGATGGGCTCGTATCTGACGACCGCCCGCGTTCCCCAGGAGATCGCGGCGGCGATTCTCGATCTGACCAGCAATCAGTATCTGATCCTTCTGATCCTCAACATCTTCTTCCTGATCATCGGCTTCTTTCTCCATTCGGCCGCGGCGATCATTCTCGTCGTCCCCATCATCACGCCGCTGATCCAGCAGGCGGGCATCGACCCGGTCCATTTCGGCCTGGTGGTCACGCTCAATCTGGCGATCGGCCAGCAGACCCCGCCGGTCGCCTCGGTGCTGATCACCGCCTGTTCGATCGCCAAGGCCAATATCTGGGAGGTCACGAAGTGGAACCTGCCCTTGATCGGCGTGCTACTCTTCGTCCTCATCCTCAGCACCTATGTGCCGGCAGTTCCGATGTTCCTCGTCGATTATTTCTACAGGTAGGCCCATGTCCGACAGCGAACTCCTCTACGAGATCAGGGACGGCGTCGGCTGGGTGACGCTGAACCGGCCGCAGGCCCGCAACGCCCTGACCTTCGCGATGTATGAGGGCCTTGCCGAAATCTGCCGCGACGTTCCGACCGATGGCTCGGTGAAATGTCTCGTCGTCATCGGCGCCGGCGATAAGGCGTTCGCCGCCGGCACGGACATGACCCAGTTCCGCGGCTTTGCGAACGAACAGGACGCGCTCGACTACGAGCACAAGATGGATGTGGTTCTGGGCGCGATCGAAGCCTGCCGCGTGCCGACCATCGCGGCGATCTCGCGGGCCTGCACGGGCGGCGGCGCCGGCATCGCGGCGGCCTGCGACATCCGCATCGCGACGGCGGATCTGAAATTCGGCTTTCCGATCGCCCGCACGCTCGGCAATTGCCTGTCGATCGCCAATCTGTCCCGGCTGTCGCAGCTGATGGGCTATGGCCGGGTCAAGGAGATTATCTTCACGGCCCGGCTCGTCGGGGCCGAGGAAGCCAAGGCCGTGGGGCTGATTTCGGAGATCGTCGAGGATCACGCCGCGCTCGTCGCCAGAGCCGGCGAACTGGCCGAAACCCTCAAAGGCCACGCGCCGATCACCCTGCGCATGACGAAGGAAGCGCTTCGCCGCCTCAGGGTCGATGGCGCCAGGGCCGACGACCGCGACCTCATCGTCAAGGCGTATATGAGCGAGGACTTCAAGGAGGGCATCGAGGCCTTTCTCGGCAAGCGCAAACCCGAATGGAAGGACCGGTAACGATGGCCGCAGCATTCGGACCCCTTGCCGGCATGAAGGTGGTCGAGCTCGCCCACATCATGGCAGGGCCCGTCTGCGGCATGTTCCTCGCCGACATGGGCGCCGACGTGGTGAAGGTGGAAAAGCCCGAGGGCGACGATACGCGAAGGTTTCTGCCGCCCGACATCAACGGCGAATCCGCGGCCTACATGATGATGAACCGCAACAAGCGCGGTCTCGTCCTCGATTTGAAGAGCGATGCCGGCAGGACGGCGCTGCGGCGCATGCTGGACACGGCCGACGTGGTCATCGAGAACTATCGCATGGGAACGATGGAGAAGCTCGGCCTCGGCTATGAGGAGCTGAGAAAGACCAATCCCGGCTTGATCTATTGCGAGATTTCCGGCTTCGGCCGGACCGGGCCCTATGCCACGCGCGGGGGCTTCGACCTCATCGCCCAAGGGATGAGCGGCCTGATGTCGATCACCGGCGAGGGGCCGGGCCGCCCGCCGGTGAAATCCGGCGCGCCGGTATCCGACATAACGGCCGGTATCCTCGGCGCCCTCGGCTGCGCCTCGGCCTATGCGAACAAGCTGAAGACCGGGGAGGGGCAGAGGGTCGATACTTCCCTGTTCGAAGCCGGCATCACCCACACCTACTGGCAATCCGCGATCACCTTTGCGACAGGGACCTCGCCTGGCCCGCTCGGCTCCGCCCATCCTCTGAACGCGCCCTATCAGGCATTCCGGACGAGCGACGGCTGGATCAATCTCGGCGCGGCGAACCAGAAGAACTTCGAGCGGATGCTTCAGGTCATCGGCGCGGAGGAACTCGCTGAGGATCCGCGCTTTGCGACCAATCATGGCCGAATGGCCAATCTTCCGGCGCTCGAGGCGATCCTCAACCAGTACTTTTTCAAGGACACGTCAAAGGCCTGGCTCGCCCGGCTGGAAGAGGCGGGTGTTCCCGCCGGCCCGGTACTCGATATCGGCGAAATGCACGAGGACCCACAGGCGCTGGCGCGGGGCATGATCGTCGAGACCGATCATCCGGTCGCCGGGACGGTGAAGGCCATCGGCCTGCCGATCAAGTTTTCCCAGACGCCGGGAGAGATCGTCAGGCCGGCGCCGCTTCTGGGCGAGCACAGCCGGGAGATTTTGCGGGAGGCCGGGTTTTCGCAGGAGGAAATCGCCGCCATGGTGGAGAGCGGCGCCGTTCGCGTGCCGCAACAGGACGCAGAGAGGTGACGCGGACCGATCTTCTCGACGATCTCGAGACTCGCTCGGCAGAAGAGATCAAGGCCGCGATCGCTCGGCGGGTCGAAGATCGCGTCCGGGCCCTCCACGAGGATTTCCTGATACTTTACGCCGGCGCCAACATCCTGACGCCTTCAGTCGCGGCGTCCTTCGACCCGGCGATCAGCCTGATGCCGGCCATGGGGCCCGCCGAGGACAAGGAGCAGCCCGGCAGCCACCTCGTCGCCTCGCTCGAAAGCTTCGCAGCGCGCCTTGCGACGTCCTTGTTCGGAGCGGCCTGGGCCGATTGCCGGCTCCCCAGCTGCACGATCGCCAATCTCGCCGTCTTCTCCGTGTTTGCCGAGCGGGGCAGCCTGCTTCTTGCTCCGGCGTCAAGTGACGGCGGTCATCTCAGCCAGCGTCGCGGGGGTACGCCCTCGATACTCGGGCTCGCCGTGCGCGATCTGCCGTTCGACGCGGCCCGGCAGTGTCTCGACGCGGAGGCAGCGGCTTCGATGATCCGCCAAGACCGGCCGGCGATGGTCATGCTCGGCCGCAGCGTCATCCTTCGGCCCGACGATCCGGACCCGGTGATCGCGGCCTGCCGGGAGGTGGGCGCGATGGCGATCTATGACGCCTCGCATGTGGCGGGGCTGATTGCCGGCGGCGTCTTCCCCAACCCGTTTGCCGCAGGCGTCGACGTGATGACCACCTCGACCTACAAGACGCTCGCCGGCCCGACCGGGGCGATCGTGATGGGACGCCGGGGCGAGGACGGCAAGCGCTTCGGTGATTTCGTCGACGCGACCCTTCTCGCCAATCAGGACGCGGCCCGCTTCGCACCGCTTTGCGGGGTTCTTGCCGAATTTCGTCAAAGCGGCGCCTATGCGAGCGCGACGGTCGCCTTCGCCGATCGCCTCAAGCAGGCGCTCGTTGCCGCCGGTCTCGACGTCTTGCTTCGAGGCGAGCCGGCCCGGACCCATCAGGTCGTCGTGCCGATCGGCGACCTTGCGCGGACGAAAGCGGTGATGAGCGAGCTGGAACAGGCGAGGGTGCTCGTCGGCCGCTGTCCCGTGCCGGGCGAGCCCGGCCGACACGGTCTACGCTTCGGCACCCAGCTTGTCGCGAGGGTCGAAGCAGAAGAAGGCACCCACAGGCTGCCGCGTCCCCAGGCGACGGGATCGGAAGGCGAAACGACCGCAAGGATCCTCTCCGCGATCACGAGTTTCCTCCGATAGCGCAGGATTCCAATTGGCAACAGCGTCGGCAGCGGCGCCCGCAATGCGGACCGATTCCCTGTGAAGTGACCGAAATATAGCTTGCGAGGCTTCTGCGCATGCGCGACAAGTCCTGGTCCGTTTTGATTCAATCTCGCCGGTTCGACGCGCTTCATGTCTCGCATCTTTGCTTATGCCCGGGTCTCGACCGTCGAGCAGCACACGGAAAACCAGCTTGGCGAGATCCGCGCGGCGGGGTTTAAGGTCGAGCCGCGCCGGATCATCACGGAGACCATTTCCGGCTCGATCGCCGCGTCGGAGCGGCCCGGCTTCGCCCGGCTGGTCGACCGGCTGGAGGAGGGCGACATCCTCGTCGTCACCAAGCTCGATCGCCTCGGCCGCAACGCCATGGACGTCAGGAAGACCGTCGACCAGCTCGATGAGATCGGCATCAAGGTTCATTGCCTGGCGCTCGGCGGCGTCGATCTGACGAGCCCGGCGGGGCGCATGACCATGGGCGTCATCAACGCGGTGGCCGAGTTCGAGCGCGATCTTCTGATCGAGCGCACCCAGGCCGGGCTGACACGGGCCAAGGCCGAGGGCAAGACGCTCGGCCGTCCCCCGCGCCTCACCGAAGAGCAGCGGCGGGCGGTGCTCCGCAAGCTGGAAGAGGGCGCCTCCATCTCGAGGCTCGCCCGCGACTATGGCGTCAGCCGCCTGACGATCACCCGCGCCCGCGACAAGTCCAGGGATGCCGGAAAGATCGCCGACCATGCGCCGGGCGGGGAGCTGGCCGATGCCGATCCGGCGTGAAGACCGGCATTTTTATCCGATCGACTGGCGCGAGCTGTCGACGGCCATCCGCTTCGGCCGGGCCAAGGGCCGCTGCGAGCGCTGCGGCCGTCCGCATGGCGAAACCGTCTATCATCTTCCCGGCGGCCGCTGGTTCGACAAAGAGGCGGAGCGCTGGCGCGATGGTCGTGGGCGCGTGGTGCGAAAGAAATCGCTGCCGGATCCGAGGTTGAACGACGCCGGCCCGGCGCCGCCCCGCACGCTGGTGCGTCTCGCCTGTGCCCATCTCGACCAGGACACCTCCAACAACGCCGCCGACAATCTCGCCGCGCTCTGCCAGCGCTGCCATCTCGAACACGATCGCCCGTGGAACCGCGAAAAGCGCCGGCTGACCTTTCTCCTGCGACGCGCCATCGGCGATCTCTTCACCGGGCCCTACCGGCGATAGGCAAGATCGATCGCGCCCTGGCTCAGAACTTGACCGTCATCAGCGCCTTGGCCGCGTGGCTGACGTCGATCGTGTCGGAGAAGCCGACCGAGTAGCTGAGCGAGCCGGCGATCATGTCGGTGAAGGAAGCCTCCGCTCCGGCGCCGAGGACGAAGCCGCGACCGTGAAGATCGTCGAATTCGGCGAAAGAGGCTTGCGAGGGGCTGCCGGAAATCGTCGAGACGATGCCGGTATCGTCGCTCGTCAGATTGTCCTCATAGCCGATCCTGCCAGTCAGCTTCGCCGGACGGCCGAAGGCTTCGGTCGCATAGGCAAGGTTCAGATTGGCGGCGCCGAACAGGGCGTCGCGATCGTAGCCCTCATAGCGGATGCGCGCGCCGAGGCCGGCTTCGGTGAAGCCGTCGACGTCGAAGTGGAGATAGGTGAGCGACAGGCTCGGCGTCGCGGTGAGGTCGCCGAAGGCCATCGGATAGGCGATCTCGGCGCCGACGTCGTAGAGCGCCGCATTGGTGTCGGCGCCGCCATTGGTGATGCCCGCCACCAGTGTGGCGCGGTCGATGTCGTTGAAATCGGCATGGGCGATACCGGCCGTGGCCGAGAGCTGGAAGCCGCGCAGCATGGTGGCGGCGTAGAGGTCCGCGGCGAAGGCCTGGGTGTCGTAGGTGATCGGCGAATTGTCGACCGAGCCGCCCGAATAGCTGACCGAGCCGCCGACGAGATAGCTCTCGCCGATCATCGTGTCATAGCCGAAACGCACGGTGCCGACGTCGTAGTCGTAGCCATGCATCCGCTCGCCGTCGCCCCGGTCGTACCAGTTGCCGCCGACGCTCGCATAAAAGCCGGAGCCCTGGCCGCCATCCGCAAGGACCAAGCGGCTACGATCGAAAGCCGAGGAGACACCCTCATAGCGGTCGAGGATCGCCGTTTCGGACATCGAGCCGACATTCACCGCCTGCTCGCCGGCGGTCAGATAGTCGAGGACGAGCGAGGCGAGGAGCTGGTGGCCCGCCGTCGTCGGATGAACGGAATCGAAGAAGAGGAACTGGTTCTGCTCGGCCTGCGAAGCGGCGGCGCAACTCGGTACGTCGAGGCAGGCGTCCGTGGCGTTGGTGAAGCCGAATTGCTGCGGGTTCGCGATGATCGCGGAGAAGACGCGCTCGACATCGATGAGATAGGTGTTCGTGTCCGGATTGGCGGCCGCCGACGCGAAGACCGCGTCGCTCAAGGCGGCGTTGAACGTTCCCGAGGCGAGCGTTCCGACGAACTGGGTCTGGACGCTGCCGTTCAGACGCGGGATCTGGCCGAGATCCGGCAGGTTGAGGACCGCCAGCGTCGGTGCGCCGAGCTGCGACAAGGTGTTCGCCGACGTCCCGACATTCTGGGCGGCGACGCTCGCGCCTGAGACGATGTCGGCCGGTGTCACACCCGGCGTCGCCAGGATCGCGAAAAGATCGTTGGCGCCGGCATAAAGGGTCACGAGGTCATTCGAAGCGAACACGCCGTCCTGAGCCTGGAAGAAGCCGATCTGGGTCGGAACGCCGGGTGGAAGCGCGGTGAGCGTGTCCGTCCTTGCGCCGCCAAAGGCGTAGTTCTGGTTCGCCGTCGGGTCGATCGCAACGCCGCCCAGCGTCGCCGCGCCCGCCTGCTGCATGGGGCCGTTCAGATATTCGGTGAAGACCTGTCCATTCGAATAATGGCCGTTGAAATAGGGCGGCGAGGGAGGCGTGGTCCCGCCCGTTGCCGCATAAAGATTGCCGTTGTCGGACAGGCTGTCGCCGAAGGAGATCACCGACCCGATATCCTGCGCCCCGGCAGCGACGCAGCTGAATGCGAGCAGCGAAGCGCCTGACAGAGCGCAAGCCATATGTCTGTAACGCAACATGAATTTTCCCCCCAGATCATGTTTGACGGAAGGAGAGCGCCAGTGAAGCTTTGACGCAAGCGTCAATCGCAACTTTGCGCTGCCGACCGAACGTATGGAGCGGTGGTGTCACCTGAAAGCCGCGATCGGTGCCGGCCGGAAGCACCATGGGGGTGATGGCAGGGGCTTGGCGACAGCCGCCCCACATACGAAAAAGGCCGCCCCGAAGGACGGCCATTCTCGATTGAGATCGCTTGTACGACAGGGGCGGATCAGGCCTCGTGCATGGCGATCGCCGTGTCGCTCATGCGGTTCGAGAAGCCCCACTCGTTATCGTACCAGGACAGGATGCGCACCAGCGAGCCTTCCATGACCTTGGTCTGGTCCATGTGGAAGATCGAGGAATGCGGATCATGGTTGAAGTCCGACGAGACGTTCTTGTCGTCGGTGAAGCCGAGAATGCCCTTCAAGGGGCCGCTCGTCGCCGCGGCGCGGATCGCCTCCTGGATCTCCTTCACGCTCGTCTCGCGCTTGGGGACGAACTTGAAATCGACCACCGAAACGTTCGGCGTGGGCACGCGGATGGCGACGCCGTCGAGCCGGCCGTTGAGCTCGGGCAGGACGAGGCCGACGGCCTTGGCCGCGCCGGTCGAGGTCGGGATCATCGACAGGGCCGCTGCGCGGGCGCGGTAGAGATCCTTGTGCATCGTGTCCAGCGTCGGCTGGTCGCCCGTATAGGAGTGGATCGTCGTCATGAAGCCCTTGTCGATGCCGATGGCATCGTTCAGCACCTTGGCGACAGGGGCGAGGCAGTTGGTCGTGCAGGAGGCGTTGGAAGCGATCTTGTCGTCCGCCGTCAGGGTCTGATGGTTGACGCCATAGACGATCGTCTTCTCGGCGCCCGAGGCGTTGGACAGCGGGCCGGAGATCAGCACCTTCTTGGCGCCGGCTTCCAGATGTGCCGAGGCCTTGGCCGGATCGGTGAAGATGCCGGTGCATTCCATGGCGACGTCGATGCCCATGTCGCCCCAGGGAAGCGATTTGGGATCGCGCTCGGCGGTCACCTTGATCGGCCCGCGGCCGACGTCGATCGTGTCGCCCTCGACCGTCACGGTGCCGGGAAAGCGGCCATGGACGCTGTCGTAGCGGATGAGATGGGCATTGGTCTCGACCGGGCCGAGGTCGTTGATCGCGACGACTTCGATGTCGGTTCTGCCCGACTCGACGATGGCGCGCAGGACGTTTCGGCCGATGCGGCCGAAGCCGTTGATTGCAACGCGAATTGCCATTGTGTGTTCTCCCTGCAAGATACCCGAGGCGAATGGTCTGGTCGGGCTGTAGACCTGGCGGACGGTCGAATCAAGTTGGCGGCGGCGTCCGGGCCATACAAGGCATCCGCTCGATCGACCTCCGGCCGCGGCCTTGGAAACGCCGCGCCGCCGGATCGGCTTTTATTCGGCGTCTGCGTCTGCGTCTTCGCCCTCGCCGAGCCGTTCGTTGACCGCCGTCACGACGGCCTCGGCGGTGATGCCGAAATGCCGGTAGAGTTCCGGCCCCGGCCCCGACGCTCCGAAGCCGGTCATGCCGACGAACAGACCATCGCGGCCGATGAACTCGTCCCAGCCCTGGCGAATGCCGGCCTCGATGGCGAGCTTGATGCTGGTATCGTCGATCAGCGCCCGGCGATATTCGGCGGTCTGGCGCCGGAAGAGCTCGAAGGAGGGAACGGAGACGACGCGTGTGGGAATGCCCCCGGCCTCCAGCTGGCGCCGGGCTTCGACCGCGATCTCGACCTCCGATCCGGTCGCATAGAGCGTGACGCGGGCTTCGGCCGAGGCGGGGTCGATCTCATAGGCGCCGCGGGCGCTCTTGTTCTCGTCATGCTCGTCGAGGCGCAAGGTCGGCAGGCTCTGGCGCGTCAGGGCGAGGATCGACGGCGCGGCCCGGTGTTCCAGAGCGAGCTGCCAGCACTCGGCCGTCTCGACCGCGTCGGCCGGGCGAAACACCAGCATGTTGGGAATGGCGCGAAGGGCGGCGAGCTGCTCGACCGGCTGGTGGGTCGGACCGTCCTCGCCAAGGCCGATCGAATCGTGGGTCATCACATGGACGAGCCGGATCCCCATCAGCGCGGAAAGGCGCAGCGCGCCGCGGCAGTAGTCCGAGAAGACCAGGAAGGTGCCGGAATAGGGGATCAGCCCGCCATGGAGGGCAATCCCGTTCATCGCCGCGGCCATGGCGTGCTCGCGGATGCCGTAATGGACGTAGCGGCCGGCATAGTCGCCGGCGGTGATCGGCAGCGTCTGGCTGGTGCGCGTGTTGTTCGAGCCGGTGAGATCGGCCGAGCCGCCGATCATCTCGGGAACCACGGCGTTGATCTCCTCCAGCGCCATCTCGGACGCCTTGCGGGTCGCAAGCGCGGGCCGCTCCTCGTTCATCCTGCGCTTGAAGCGATGCATCGCCTGGATAAAGCCGCTCGGGAGATCGCCGCGCATGCGCCGCTCGAATTCGCCCCGCGTCTCGGCGTCGACTTCGGCGAAGCGCCGCTCCCACTCCTTGCGTCTGGAGCCCGAACGAAGCCCGGCGATCCGCCACTGGTCGAGGATCTCGGAAGGAATTTCGAAGGGCGGGTGCGGCCAGTCGAGCGCCTCGCGGGCGGCTGCGATCTCCTCGGCGCCGAGCGGCGAGCCATGGGCCTTTTCGGTGCCGCTCTTGCCCGGCGCGCCGTAGCCGATGATGGTCTTGGCCGCGATCAGCGTCGGCCGGTCGCTCTGCTTGGCCTTTTCGAGAGCGCTGGCGATGGCTTCGTGATCGTGGCCGTCGCAAGACAGAGCCTGCCAGCCGCAGGCCTCGAAGCGGGCGAGCTGGTCGGTCGAATCGGCGAGCGAGACCTTGCCGTCGATGGTGATGTCGTTGTTGTCCCAGATGAAGATCAG
This sequence comes from Jiella mangrovi, assembly GCF_017815135.1. Lineage (GTDB taxonomy): Bacteria > Pseudomonadota > Alphaproteobacteria > Rhizobiales > Rhizobiaceae > Jiella > Jiella mangrovi. The sequence goes on from NZ_JAGJCF010000006.1 coordinate 148,927, forward strand.
CTTGGACAGCTTGAGATGGCCGGCAAGCGCGATCGCCTCCTGGCTGATCCCCTCCATCAGGCAGCCGTCGCCAACCAGGGCGAAGGTATGGTGATCGACGATGCCGTCGCCGAAGCGGGCGTTGAGCACACGCTCGGCCAGCGCCATGCCGACGGCGTTGCCGATGCCCTGACCGAGTGGCCCCGTGGTCGTTTCGATGCCGGCCGCATGGCCGTATTCCGGGTGGCCGGCCGTCTTCGATCCGAGCTGGCGGAAGCGCTTGATCTCCTCGATGCCGATGTCGGGATAGCCGAGCAGATAAAGGACGCTGTAAAGCAGCATCGAGCCATGGCCGGCGGAGAAGACGAAGCGGTCGCGGTCGGGCCAGTCGGGCTTCTTCGGATCGAAGGTGAGGAACCGCGTGAACAGCACCGTCGCGATGTCGGCAGCGCCCATCGGCAGGCCCGGATGGCCGGATCCGGCGGCTTCGACGGCGTCGGCCGAAAGGAACCTGATGGCATTTGCCATCAGTTGAGGCATCGGCGTCGTCATCGCAGGGTCTCCCCGTTATGCTCGTGTTCCAGGCGGGCCTGTCGAAGAACCGCATCAGGAGGGCCGCCACGACGCGCGGGAGCAAACATAAGCCGTTTGTCCTGTCAACAAAACCCTGGGGCTTGGCGACCTTCGCGACAGCTGGCCCGCTTTTCTTGGGTGAGCGAAGCCGCTAAGACGAAACGGTGAACTGGTCGTGCCGGACCTGGGGAAGGGCCGCCGCGATCCGTCGCAGCCGCCCGACAGAGCGACCCTCCCTGGAGTAACAGCCTATGCCGCATGACGATCCGTTCGACGCTGCCAAGGCGCGACTTCGAACGGCGCTGGAGCGGCTGGACAGCGCCGTCGACGCCCGGCTCGAGCGCGAGGCGCGGCTGAAGAATGTCGACGCCGAGGTCCAGCGCCAGACGGCCGATCGCGGACGCCTCGCGCGCGAGCTCGACGCATCGCTCGCCCGGGGCGAGCGCCTCGAACAGGCCAATCGCGAAGTCTCCAAACGCCTCGTCGACGCGATGGAGCGGGTGCGAAAGGTGCTCGAACAGCATAAGTAGCCGAACTGGTATCGAGAACGGCTCGATCCGAACGGGAAGGTTTCATGCCGCAGATTGTCGTCACCATCGACGGAAAGACCTATCGCATGGCCTGTGCGGAGGGCGAGGAACACCACCTCGAGGCGCTCGCGGCCGACGTCGACGGCAAGATCGCCGAATTGCGGAAATCCTTCGGCGAGATCGGCGATCTCAGGCTGACGGTGATGGCGGCGATCATGGCGAGCGACCAGCTGCACGAGGCGCGGGCGCGCATCGCCGAACTCGAAGCGCAGCGCGATGCCGACGGTGCCTCCGTGAAAGCCAGCGAAGCCGGTGGCGAGAGCGCGCGGCGGGACTTTGCCCAAAGCCTCGACGAGACGGCGGCCTCTCTCGAAAAAATCGCCGCCAAGCTGGCGGCAGGTGTTGAGTGAGCTGGAAAGAGCGCTCAGAGGCCGCAGATGAAGCAGGCGAGGCGGGCCGGCGGCACGAAGAGGGCGTGGATCGCCAGGAGAGGGCTTTTAGGCCGAGGCAGGGCTGGCTGAGGCGGCTCGCGCTCATTGCGTTCTGCGGTGTCTACGGCCTCGCCCTGTCCGGCTGCGCGGCCGCGCTCAACGCGGTCACGCCCTCCGGCGACTATCGCCTCGTCTCCAATCTCGCCTATGCGCCCGGCGACCGCCGCGTACTCGACCTCTATCTGCCAAAGACGATGACGGCGAAGACACCCGTCGTCGTCTTCATTCACGGTGGAAGCTGGGATTCCGGCTCCAAGGACATCTATCCCTTCGTCGGTCAGTCGCTGGCGAGCGCCGGCATCATCACGGCGATCCCGAATTACCGGCTCTATCCCGAGGTGCGGTTTCCCGGCTTCGTGAAGGATGGTGCAAAGGCGTTCTCGGTCGTCGAGAGGCTTGCGCGCGACGGTCGCGAAGGCATTCCCGCAGGCCGACATCCGCTGTTCCTGATGGGGCATTCGGCCGGCGCGGAAATCGCCGGCCTGCTGGCAACGGACAAGCGCTATCTGGCCGCGGCCGGCTCGTCGATCGCGCATCTGTCCGGTTTCATCGGGCTGTCCGGGCCTTATGATTTCCTGCCGCTGACCGACGAGCGCTACAAGCGCATCTTTCCCGAGGCAACCAGGCAGGCCAGCCAGCCGGTCAATTTCGTCGACGGAGACGAGCCGCCGGCGCTGTTGATTACGGGGGCGGACGACACCACGGTCGATCCGAAAAACACCCGGGCCCTTGCCGGCAGGCTGAAGGCGGCCGGTGTCCCCGTGAAGGAGACGATCTATCCCGGCATCGGCCATATCGGCACGATCACCTCGTTCTCGACCGTCCTGCCGCTCGGAAATCGAAAGATCCGCGAGGAGGTGATCGGCTTCGTGCGAGACAGGTCGCGGTGAGGCGGCGCCGAGCGGGCCGCCTCCTCGTCCTTCGAGGCTCGCTGCGCTCGCACCTCAGGATGAGGGGGCTCTGGTTCGCAGCATCGTTGAAGCTGTCGGCCGCCCGCTGTGCCGCGACAGTGCGGGGGTGGGCGTGACACCGAAGCGTCGTCATCCCGCGCTCGAGCCGGGACTCGTTTCTCTGCCTTGCACGGATCGCTTCGATTCAGATGAACCAATGAGATAGGGTTGCAACGGTTCGGCAGGGGAGAGGGTTTGGAATGGATCCCGGTGCAAGACCGGGATGACGACGCTTTGATGGCTTCGCCCTTTCTGCCCCGTCGATGCCTCGCGGGAGTGATCCACCGGCGGCCCAGAAGCGGCATCCGCTCATGTCGAAACGGCAAAGAAGCTCGAAGCCGGTGTAACGTCTAAGTCGCCCTCATCCTGAGGTGCGAGCGTAGCGAGCCTCGAAGGGCGAGGCGTTGCGCCGCCCTTCGAGCCAGCCATCATCGCCCTCAGGGCCGGATCAGCACCTTGCCCTTGTTGAGCCCGGACAGTGCGTCAGCAAGCTTCTCCTCCGCTTCGCCGAGCGGCAGAATGTCCGCGATGTCGGTCTTCCAGGCCCCCGAGACGAAACGCTCCTGCACGGTGGTGAACGCCTCTTTGCGCGCCTCCGGGGAAGCCTTCGCCATCCATTCCGTCAGCCAGAAGCCTTCGATCTTCTTCTTCATGAAAACCATCTGGCCAAGATTGGGCAGGGTCGGCGACTTTGTCGAAAGCTTGCCGTAGATCACCCAGCGGGCGCCGGCCGGCATGGCCGCGAAAATGTCGGCGGAATGACCGTCGGCGACGGCGTCGAGCATCACCGTCGGCTGCACCTGACGCATCGCCATGACGAGCATCTCGTTAAAATCTTCGCGCTCGGTATTAAGTACGGTGCCGACGCCGAGGCCTTCGAGCGGCGAACGGTGTTCCTCCCGGCGCACCGTTGCGATGCATGCAAGGCCCATCTCCCTGGCGAGCGTCGCCATCAGCTTGCCGAGCTGGCTGGCGCCGGCCGTCATGACGAAAGCCTTGCCGCCCGCCTCCTTGACGAGGTGGAGCATCGCGTAGGCGGTCATCGGATTGACGATCAGCGCCGCGGCGTCCTCGTCGGCGAGCTTGGGATGGAGCGGCACGACCGCCTTGGCATCGGTCAGGGCGTATTCGGCCCACACGCCACTGCCGCCGCGCGAGGTCGAAACCGCGACCCGTTGGCCGATCAGCTTCTGGGCGCCCTCGTCGTCGCCGGCCGCAATCACCTCGCCCATCCCCTCGAAGCCCGCGGGAACGCCCTTGCGCCGCGGCTGGCCATATTCGCCCTTGATATAGTGAAGATCCGACGGGTTGACGTTGCCGAGCCCGACCCTGACCAGCACCTCGGTGCCAGACGGCCTCGGGACGTCGATCTCGGCGAGTTCGCACCAGTCGGCGAGGCTTTCGATCGTCGGGCCGTCCGAGGTTCCGGAAAAGCCGTCCTTCTTGAGGATGAGTGCCTTCATGCGAGCTGGGATCTCGGCCATGGTCGTTCCTTCCTGATGATGTCGCGCCCGGCGGCGCGGCCCGGCCCTTTGGGTCGGGCGGATCGTTAGCCGGCCAACGCGGCGCGCCGACATCGGTTGCGCGACATCGCCGAACTTTTGCGCTCAGGGCAAAAGCACGATCTTGCCGAGCGTCTTGCGCTGATGCATCCGTGTCAGGACGTCTGCGGCGTCCTGCAGCTTCGCCCGCTCGCTGATCTCGGGCGTGACGTCGCCCTTTGCCGCCCAGCCCATGAGCTCGGCCATGTTGGCGGCGAAGGCCTCCGGCTCCTTGGTCGTGAAGGCGCCCCAGAACACGCCGACACAGGCAAAGCCTTTGACCAGCGCAAGGTTCACCGCGAGCTTGGGGATCGTGCCGGAGGCAAATCCGATCACAAGCAGCCGGCCGTTCCAGGCCATGGATCTTGCGACCGCCTCGAAGGCCTCGCCGCCGACCGGATCGAAGGCGACGTCGATGCCCTTGCCGCCCGTCAGCCGCTTGATGTCGCCTCGCAGATCGTCGTAGCCGATCGCGTCATCGGCGCCCTTGGCGATCGCCAGCGCGCGCTTTTCCTCGCTGGAAGCGACGGCGATCACCCGAGCCCCCATGATCTTGCCGATCTCGATCGCCGCGATGCCGGTCGCGCCCGCCGCGCCGAGGATGAGCAGCGTCTCGCCGGGAGCCAGTGCCGCCCGCTGCTTCAGCGCATGGTGGGAGGTGCCATAGGCGCAGACGAGGGCGCAGCCGGTCTCGAAGGAGACATCTTCGGGAAGCGCCATCACGGCGCTCTGCGGTGCCAGCACCTTTTCGGCATAGGCGCCGTGCGGGAGCGAAACGACGACGCGGTCGCCGGGCTTGAAGCGGCTCACGCCTGCGCCGACGGACAGGATCCGGCCGGCGGCCTCCATTCCCGGAATGAAGGGCAATTGCGGACGTGCCTGATAGAGCCCCTGGACGAGCAGGCCATCGGGATAGTTGACGCCGATCGCTTCGGCCGCGACGACGACGTCGGTTTCGCCGGCGGCCGGTTCGGGCTGCTCGCGATAAGCAAGCGCGCCGATCGATCCGAAGCTTTCACACAGGATGGCCTTCACGGTACACGTTTCCTTATTGTTAATCGTTTATCTATGGCACAGTATCTCGCGCGACGTCTGGAACCAATATTTGCTTTTGTGCGTTCGGTCCGATCAGATGTTCTCATGATGAGTAGTCTAGTGAGCAATTTGAGGCCGATTTTGCAGCCGAATCCCGCTTCGTCATGGTTAATAAAAAGTAAATCATGGGCTCGCAATCTCGGTATTTCGGACGAGCTGGTCTCGTCGGAATTCTCCGTCTCGAAGGTGGTCCCGCAAATTATTGCGCCCGTCGCCGCAATAGCGTGCTTCTACAGTCTGCTGGAGAGCCTGTTCTATTCGAACCTCTGTCCGATCGTCTGCATGGGCGGCTTTGGATCTGTAAATGCCGATGACGCCATTCTCTACCCGGTGACCATCATCAGTTTGAGTGTGACGCTCATCATTGCCGTCTGGGTCTTCGTTCGAGACGAGGCCGTCTAGGCGTCGGGGCTGACATGCACGGGCCGCCTCCTGCGTCGGTCTTTCATGCGCTGCCCACATCGCACGGCCGTCCCGCTCCCTTCGCAGCCCGTACCTCTCCGCATCGCCTAAAACGCATCGGTCGTTGCGATGTCGAGACAGGACGGTCCGGTCCCGGCCGAACCGTTCCGTCACAGATGTCGTCGAAGTTCCCATCGCGCGACTTGCCGGCGGTGGACGGCATCCGGGCCGTCGGCCAGCCGCAAGGTGCGCAGATGGGTCCACATGCGGGCCAGCGGCGTGTCCTGGGAGATGCCCGCGCCGCCATGCATCTGGATGGCCTGATCGACGACATCGAGCGCGACATTCGGTGCCACCACCTTGATCGCCGAAATCCAGGGCGCGGCGGCTTTCAGATCCCCCTGATCCATCATCCAGGCCGCTTTCAGGCACAGGAGCCGCGCCATCTCGATATCCATCCGCGCCTTGGCGATGATGTCGTGGTTTTCACCGAGTTCTGAGAGCGGCTTGCCGAAGGCTTCGCGCGAAAGCGCCCGCTCGCACAGTAGCTCGAGGGCGCGCTCGGCCTGCCCGATGGCGCGCATGCAGTGGTGGATGCGTCCGGGCCCGAGCCGCCCCTGGGCGATTTCGAATCCGCGCCCCTCTCCAAGGATCATCGCCGATTTCGGCACGCGAACACCGGTGAACCGCAAATGCATGTGCCCGTGCGGCGCGTCGTCGTCGCCATAGACCTGCATCGCCCGCAAAACCTCGATCCCGGGCGTTTCGGCCGGCACGAGCAGCATCGAGTGGCGCCGATGCTTGGGCGCGTCGTCGTCGCCGCTGCGCACCATGACGATATAGAGGGCGCAGCGCGGATCGCCGGCGCCGGACGCCCACCATTTTTCGCCGTCGAGAACATAGTGGTCGCCGTCGGCGACGCAGCGCATCGCGATATTCGTCGCGTCGGACGAAGCGACATCAGGCTCGGTCATCAGATAGGCCGAGCGGATTTCCCCATCCAGAAGGCGGGGCAGCCACGGGTCTTTCTGCTCCTGTGTGCAGAAACGTTCGAGCACCTCCATGTTGCCGGTGTCCGGCGCCGAGCAGTTGAAGGTCTCGGCGCCGAGATGCGCCTTGCCCATTTCCTCGGCGAGATAGGCGTATTCGACCGTCGAAAGCCCATAGCCGCGCTCGGAGGAGGTGAGCCAGAAATTCCACAGATTGCGGCTCCTGGCCTTCGCCTTCAGCCCTTCGAGGATCTCGCGCTGGCGATCCGTATAGGCGAAGCGGCCCTGCTTCGGGACCTCGGCAAGGAACTCCTCGCTCGCCGGGGCGATCTCGTCGCGAACCATCTGGCGAACCGCCGCGTGGATCGGCTTCAAACGCTCCGAAAGCCCCAGATCCATCGCCGTCACCTCGAAAACTCCGCCATCAGCGTCGCGTCGGAGGCACCGGCCCCGCGAATGGCGAAATAGGCCAGCTGGCGCGCGATCAGATCGCGCTTTTCGGCAAGTTCTGAGAGGGTCTCGGGCGGCCAGTGCAGCGGCGCGTCGAGCGCGCCGATGAAGATCCGCCCGAGCATCCGCGTGTCGCGGCCGGCCGGCAGGTCGCGCTGATCTGCGGCGTCGTCGATCAGGGCGGTGAAGATCGCGTCATAGGCCTGACGCCGCGCGGTGAGCGCGGCAACCGCACGCGCCTCCTCGTCGCTCCGGCCGCTCGATGCCGCAAAGGACGTGACCTCGGCGAGCGTTCTATGGAGGGCGATCTCTCCGATCACCTGACCGGCGTGAAAGGCGGCGGCCTCGGTCAGCCGTGTGATCGCCGGTTCGCGCCGTCCGGCGATCTCGTCGAGGCGCGCCGTCAGCCGGTCGAGGCCGTCTTCGCAGACATCGGTGAGCAGCTCGCCCTTGGAGCGATAGCGGTGGTAGACGAGGCCCTTGGTGGCATCGAGGCGTTTGGCCACCTCGTCGATCGAGGCGGCGGCAAAGCCGCGTTCGGCGAAGATCTCAGCCGCGGCGATCAGGATGCGACGGCGAAATTCCGTGTCCTCGCCGCCCCGGATCGCCGCGAAGTTCCGCTCCCGCCGCGGCGGTCTGCCGCGCGGCGCCGGATTTGCCGGCCGCCCTTTGTCCGGTGTCTGCCGCTTTCGCTCGGGCATGGCGAGATCCTCCCGGCCGCCGGAGGCTGGAAGCGCGCGGCCAGAGCGGATGGGACATACAAAATCGTATGGTGTCAATTCGCGATTGCGATCCCGTCTCATGCAAGCGCCCCGGCCGGCTGGCCCGCCGGGGATGAAGCCAAATTTGCGTGGGCTCTTCACGACGAGGGCAGAAGGCCGCTCGCAAGGCCTCCATGCGGCGAAGGGAAGAAGGGACATATCCCCGCAATATCGGCAGCACGAGCCACATCGCTCGCGGCGCCCTGTTCCTTTGTGGCCGCCCGGTCGCATATACCACCCACGAGATCCTGCCTTTTGAGGGGCAGTATCGACGAGATGACGGGACCCGAACCCTTCGGAGATTCATGATGGCACTCAATTCCGTGGCCGAGACGGAAGCGCTTTTGGGCGAGCGGATGGTGCCGCCTGCCGAATATCGCGCACTTCTCGACGGCGAGCCCCTGTTCTCGCCCTGGCTGACCGTCGATCAGACGATGATCGATCGTTTTGCGGTCGCCACCCACGATCACCAGTTCATCCATGTCGATCCGGAGCGCGCAAAGGCCGAAACGCCGTTCGGCGGAACCATCGCGCACGGCTTCCTGACGCTCTCGCTGCTCTCCACGCTCGCCTATGAGGCGATCCCCGGCGTCAGGGGCATGCGGATGGGCATGAATTACGGCTTCGATAAGGTCCGCTTTCTCAATCCCGTCAAGGCGGGTGCGCGGGTGCGCGGACGCTTCCGGTTGATTTCGCTCGCCGAGCGTGCGGTCAGCCTGCAAAGCGGCTGGGACGCGGCGGTGGAGATCGAAGGCACGCTCAAACCGGCGCTGTCGGCTCACTGGATCACGCTGACGGTGATGACGCCGCCCGAAAGCTAGCACCGCATGGCCTGAGAGGGACGGAATCGGAAACCTCAAACGGGCGGCGAACCCGCGCAGGCAAGAGTTTCGCAAGGAGGCCGGGACATGACCGATGGCGAGGACAAAACGCTCGACCAGGAGGCGCTCGCCGCCTATCTCGGAGGCGCGGTCGAGGGATTTGCGGGGCTCGAACGGGTCGTCAAGTTTCAGTCCGGCCAGTCCAACCCGACCTACCGCCTCGATGCACAGAGCGGAACTTATGTCCTGAGGGCCAAGCCCCCCGGCAAGCTGCTCGCCTCGGCTCACCAGGTCGAGCGCGAATTCCGGGTGATGCAGGCGCTTTCCAGGACCAGGGTCCCCGTCCCGCAGATGCTGCATCTCGCCAGCGAGACCGACTCGCCGATCAAGCGCGCTTTCTTCGTCATGGAGCATGTCGAGGGCCGGATCTTCTGGGACCCGAGCCTGCCAGAGATTGAGGATCCGGGCGAGCGCGGCGCGATCTACGATTCCATGAATGCGACGCTTGCGGCCATTCACGACGTCGATATCGAAGCCGCGGGGCTTTCGGATTTCGGACGCCCGGGAAACTATTTCGCCCGTCAGCTCTCGCGCTGGTCTGACCAGTGGCGCCAGTCGAAGATCGACGAGATCCCGGACATGGACCGGCTGATCGAGTGGCTGGAGGACAATCTTCCCCCCGATGACGGCGTCATCACCCTCGTGCACGGGGACTACCGGCTCGACAATCTCATCGTCTCGCGTGAGCGACCCGAGGTCATTGCCGTCATCGACTGGGAGCTTTCGACCCTCGGTCACCCGCTCGCCGATCTCGCCTATCAATGCATGCAGCTGCGCCTGCCCAATCTCGGCGCCTTCAAGGGGCTCGGCAGCGTCGATCGCGCCGAACGGGGCCTGCCGACCGAGGCGCAGTATGTCTCGCACTATTGCGACAGGCGCGGACTGGACGAGATCGAGACGTGGAATTTCCATCTCGCCTTCGCGTTTTTCCGTCTCGCCGCGATCCTGCAGGGCGTTTTCAAACGCTATGCCGACGGCAATGCGTCCAATCCCGAGCAGGCGCAGGTCTATGGCCGCAACGTGCCGGTGCTGGCACGGCTTGCGATCGAGGTCATCGAAGACGGCTGAGCCCATGGCGGCGTCTTCGCGAAGCAGCGGCGATGCGCACATTTTTTGTGCGATGGGCTCCATTTTGCCTGCTCAGTAGACACTCAGTGCGATCTCCTTAGCGGTATCCGATGCCTTGCGGACAGGTTGCGCGCGGCGCGAACCACGCTCTGCGCTTGGCTGTAAGGCGGCGCCGGCACGTGCGGTCTTCCCTCAAGTCACGTCTGGCACGGGCTTTGCTCTCCTGTCGCAGGAGGCCGGCAAACAGGCCGGACACGACCGGAGGTATCAGATGAAATCAGCCATCACCTGGATGCAGAAGACGGCCGCGGCGGTGGCCATCGCGGGCTTCGGCCTGAGCGGGGCCTATGCGCAGGACGCCAAGCCGAGCGGCGAGCCGATCAAGGTCGGCATCCTTCATTCGCTTTCGGGCACCATGGCGATCTCCGAGACGACGCTGAAGGACGCCATGCTGATGCTCATCGACGAGCAGAACAAGAAGGGCGGCGTTCTCGGTCGCCCGCTCGAGGCTGTCGTCGTCGATCCGGCCTCGGACTGGCCGCTGTTCGCGGAGAAGGCCCGCGAGCTGATCAGCCAGGACGGCGTCTCGGTTGTGTTCGGCTGCTGGACCTCGGTGTCGCGCAAATCGGTGCTGCCGGTCTTCAAGGAACTCGACTCGATCCTGTTCTATCCCGTCCAGTACGAGGGCGAGGAATCCGAGCGCAACGTCTTCTACACCGGCGCCGCCCCGAACCAGCAGGCGATCCCGGCCGTCGACTATCTGATGAACGAGGGCGTCGAGCGCTGGGTTCTGGAAGGCACCGACTACGTCTATCCGCGCACGACCAACAAGATCCTCGAGGCCTATCTGAAGTCCAAGGGCGTCGCCCCCGAAGACATCAAGGTCAACTATACGCCCTTCGGCTTCTCCGACTGGCAGACCGAGGTCTCCTCGATCAAGGAATTCGGCTCGGCCGGCAAGAAGACCGCCGTCGTCTCCACCGTCAACGGCGATGCCAACGTCCCGTTCTACAAGGAGCTCGGCAATCAGGGCATCAAGGCCACCGACATCCCGGTCGTCGCCTTTTCCGTCGGTGAGGAGGAGCTTGCCGGTATCGACACGGCGCCGCTGGTCGGCCATCTCGCCGCCTGGAACTACTTCCAGTCCGTCGACACGCCGGAAAACGAGGACTTCATCGAAAAGTGGCGCGCCTTCATCAAGGACGACAACCGCGTCACCAACGACCCGATGGAAGCTCACTACATCGGCTTCAACATGTGGGTGAAGGCCGTCGAGAAGGCCGGTACGACCGACCCTGACGCGGTCATCGACGCCCTGCCGGGCATCGAGCAGGCCAACCTGACCGGCGGTGTGTCGCAGATGCTGCCGAACCACCACATCACCAAGCCCGTGCTGATCGGCGAGATCACCGACGACGGTCAGTTCGACGTCGTCTCCGAGACGGAAGACCTCGTTCCGGGCGATGCCTGGTCGGACTTCCTGCCCGAATCCAAGAAGCTGAAGGCCGATTGGGTCGAGCTGAAATGCGGCAACTACGACACCGAGGCCAAGAAGTGCCTCGGCGACACGGCCGAAACCTCCAACTGAGCCGCGGCGGGGCGGGAAGCGGAAAGCCAGGGCACGGGCTTTCACGGTTCAAGACCGCCCATCCACGGCAAACGGGCCGGGCTGCGCTTCCTCCCGGCGCAGCCCGCTCCGCCCGACGGATCTGCCAAGCATCACTGCCTGCCTCCCAAGCAGCGCCGGCGGAGCGGCCCGCGATGGGCCGCTCCGCGAACATTTCTTCCACCGGCCATGGCCAAAGCCGGCCGTGAGGCATGACGAAGACCCCATGACCCGATCGCTCCACCGGCTCCTCGTAACCCTTGCCTTCCTGTTCCTGTGCGCCGCACCGGCCTTGGCGCAGGTCTCCGACGCGGCCGCGATCGTCCAGAAATTCGGTGGCAAGCAGAGCTACGACCACACCGAAGCCGTCATTTCCGAACTCGCGGCCACCGGTGACGCGCGGGTCGCCAGGGCTCTCAGGGCGCTGCGTGAAGGCGATCTCTACTGGCGCGAGAGCGACGAGGCGGTCTTCATCGCGGAGCGCCGGGGCGACGAATACGCGCTGTTCGACCCGATCACCGGCGAGAGTGCCGGCAGCGCGCCACGCGGCGACATGCAGAAGGTCCGCGTCAAGAATTCCATCCGCAACGCCGTCACCGGCGCGCTCGGCTCGCTGACATTGCGGTCCGACAATCCGGCCCAGCGGATGCGGGCCGCCGACACGCTGTTTTCGGAAGCCGATCCGGAGATGATCGAGCCGCTCGACGCTGCGATCGCGGCCGAACAGGACGCCTCGGTGAAGGCGCGGATGGAGGAGGCGCGGGCCAGCGCGATGCTGGTTTCCGATCGCTCCGCCGAGGACAAGGCGGCAGCCGCCAAGGTTCTCGCCAACCGCGCCGACCGGGAATCCCTCAACAAGCTGACCGTCTTCGCCAGATCCACCGACGACCCGGTGGCCAGGGCCGCGGCCGATGCGGCGATCGCCGCCATCAAGGCCAACATCGCCTTCTGGAACCAGATGCAGAACGTCTGGTACGGCCTGTCCCTCGGCTCGGTCCTGCTTTTGGCGGCGATCGGCCTTGCCATCACCTTCGGCGTCATGGGCGTCATCAACATGGCCCATGGCGAGATGGTGATGCTCGGCGCCTACACCACCTTCGCGGTGCAGGAGTTCATCCGCTCCAACGCGCCCGGGCTTTTCGAATGGTCGCTTCTGATCGCCCTGCCGCTGGCCTTTCTCGTCTCCGGGGCCGTCGGCCTGGTGATGGAGCGCGGGCTGATCCGTTTCCTGTACGGGCGGCCGCTGGAGACCCTTCTGGCGACATTCGGCGTCTCCCTGATCCTGCAGCAGGCGGTGCGGACGATCTTCGGTCCGTCCAACCGCCAGGTCGGCAATCCCGACTTCATGTCCGGCGCCTTCAATCTCGGGCTGATGTCGATCACCTGGAACCGGCTGTGGATCATCGTCTTCGCGCTGGTCGTCTTCGCCGCGCTGCTCGCCGTCCTCAACAAGACCCCGCTCGGGCTGCAGATGCGCGCCGTCACCCAGAACCGCCGGATGGCGGCGGCCATGGGCATCAGGACCCCCTGGGTCGACGCCATGACCTTCGCGCTCGGCTCGGGCATCGCCGGCATCGCCGGCGTCGCCCTCTCGCAGATCGACAACGTCTCGCCCAATCTCGGCCAGGGCTACATCATCGACAGCTTCATGGTCGTCGTCTTCGGCGGGGTCGGCAATTTGTGGGGAACGCTCGTCGGCGCGATGAGCCTCGGCATTCTCAACAAGTTCCTCGAACCCTATGCCGGTGCCGTGCTCGGCAAGATCGTCGTCCTCGTCCTGATCATCCTGTTCATCCAGAAGCGCCCGCGCGGTCTCTTCGCCCAGAAGGGGAGGTTCGTCGACGCATGAGTGCGCAGGGTTTGAAACCTCTTTCGATGTTCCGTCTCGCCAGCGATTGGCTGAAGCGCCAGCCTCGACACGTCGTCATTCTCGGGCCCCGTCCCGAGAATCCAGAGATCGTCGAGCGCCATTCGCTTCGGCAGCAGAGGGCGGAAGCGGTTTATGCAGCGGCAGTGGCCCCTGGATTCTCGGGACGGGGCCCGAGAATGACGAAGCTTCAACTTTCGCCCATCCCCGCTGATACCCCCTCCCATAGGTCTGCCCTCAAAGCACCGGGCAGATGTGTGGATGCGCTTGCGCTGGCGGGAGGAGGTCAGACCACCCACTGCCGCCGGCCCCTCCCAACCGGCCTTTTGAGCATGGAGGCCGGCCGATGATCCTCGCCCGCTTCCTCGGCCCGCGCGTGTGGATCCTCATTGCGGCCATTCTCGCCGCCGCGATCCTCGTGCCGATGGCCAATCTCTGGTTGCCGGCGAGCCATCCCCTTCACGTGCCGTCCTACATCGTGCCGCTGTGGGGCAAATATGTCTGCTACGCGCTTCTGGCGCTCGCGCTCGATCTCGTCTGGGGCTATGTCGGCATTCTGTCGCTCGGCCACGGCGCCTTCTTCGCCCTCGGCGGCTATGCCATGGGCATGTATCTGATGCGCCAGATCGGCGCGCGCGGCGTCTATGGCAATCCCGATCTTCCCGACTTCATGGTGTTCCTCAACTGGAAGGAACTGCCCTGGTACTGGTATGGCTTCGGTGAGTTCTGGTTCGCCGCCCTGATGGTGATGCTCGTGCCGGGGCTGCTCGCCTTCGTCTTCGGCTTCTTCGCTTTCCGCTCGAGGGTCACCGGGGTCTATCTGTCGATCATCACCCAGGCGATGACCTACGCGCTGCTCCTCGCCTTCTTTCGCAACGACATGGGTTTCGGCGGCAATAACGGCCTCACCGACTTCAAGGATATTCTCGGCTTCTCGATCCAGGCGGATGCCACCAGAGCCGGGCTCTTTGCGGCCAGCTGCATCGCTTTGGCGATCGGCGTCCTCCTCGTTGGCTGGCTCACACGCTCCAAATTCGGCAAGCTGATGATCGCCGTCCGCGACGCCGAAAGCCGCACCCGTTTCATCGGCTGGCGGCCGGAATATGTGAAGCTCTTCGCCTTCACGGTCTCCGCCGTCATGGCCGGCATCGCCGGCGCGCTCTACGTGCCGCAGGTCGGCATCATCAATCCGGGGGAATTCTCGCCGGTCAATTCGATCGAGATCGTCGTCTGGGCGGCTGTCGGCGGTCGCGGCACCCTGATCGGCCCGGTCATCGGCGCGCTCATCGTCAATTACGGCAAGACGGTCTTCACGGCGCTCGCGCCGGAATTCTGGCTGTTCATCCTCGGCAGCCTCTTCGTCTTCGTCACACTCGTCCTGCCGCGCGGCATCGTCGGCACCATCGATCATGGCTGGGACACGCTGCGCCAGCGGCGCCGCGCCAGGGATGCCGAAAAGGGCGAGGCGGATGACGCGGCCGCCGTCGCGAACCCGGCGGAGTAGGCGGATGACAGAAGCCAAGGTAATCGACAAGGTCGCGGAGGAGATCCGCGCGCTGTCGCAGCCCCAGGGCGTTGGATCGGCACAGGCAAATGCACAGCCATCGGCATCGGCGCCGGGCGCCGGAAGGCAGGAGGCCAGAACGTCTTCGCCGCCCTCCGGCATGGCGGAGCCCGCAGAGCCGCAGCCGAGGGAAACCGTCGTCTCGCCGCATCCCTATGCGACGCAGCTTCGCGAAAAGCGGCTGGCCGCCGAGGCGAATGGTCGTGCAAGGCGCGATACGCTGCTTTATCTCGACGGCGTCACCAAGAGCTTCGACGGCTTCAAGGCGATCAACAACCTCTCGCTGGTGATCGAGAAGGGCGAGATGCGCGCCATCATAGGCCCGAACGGCGCCGGCAAGACGACGATGATGGACATCATCACCGGCAAGACCCGGCCCGACAAGGGCGAGGTCTTCTTCAACGGCGACGTGGACCTCACCCGGCACGACGAGGCGGCGATTGCCAATATGGGCATCGGCCGCAAGTTCCAGAAGCCGACCGTCTTCGAAAGCCACACCATCGAGGACAATATCCGCCTGTCGCTCTCCGGCCCGCGCTCGGTGCTGGAAGCGCTCGTCCACCGCAAGGACGAGCCCGAGCGCGCGCGCATTGAGGAGATCCTCGAGACGATCCGCCTGACCGCAAAGCGAAAGACCCTCGCCGCCAATCTCAGCCATGGCCAGAAGCAGTGGCTCGAAATCGGCATGCTGCTTGCGCAGGATCCCGAACTCCTCCTCGTCGACGAGCCGGTGGCCGGCATGACCGACGCCGAGACCGAGGAAACGGCCCGGCTCCTGCGCGAGATCGCGACGACCCGCTCCGTCGTCGTCGTCGAGCACGACATGGGTTTCGTGCGCGAACTCGGCGTGAAGGTCACCTGCCTGCACGAAGGTTCGGTGCTGTCGGAAGGAACGCTCGACAAGGTCTCGGCCGATCCGAAGGTGATCGAGGTGTATCTCGGGCGATGAAGAGAACTCTATTTTCAGCGCAGGCGTTGGACTGCCCCCTCATCCTGAGGTGCGCGACATGTCGCTAGACATGCCGCGCCTCGAAGGGCGAGGGGGCATAGCCGCAACGCCGAGCCACGTCCTCGCCCTTCGAGGCGCGCCGGCTCTCCGAGCCGTCCCGCACCTCAGGATGAGGACGACTTTGGGGGTCTCCGCGGTAAACGGCCTAGCGGCCGACGCTTCCAGACAACGCGAACGACCCTTCCGGAAGTGCTACTTGCAAAAAGGGACGGCGATGCGGTTGCGTAGAAACGACAGGCGCGAGCCCCAACGCTTCGTCATTCTCGGGCCCCGTCCCGAGAATCCAGAGATCGTGGGGCGCTATTGGCCTGAATTGCACAGGGCGGAAGTCCCCGATGCAGCGGCAACCGCCGCTGGATCCTCGGGACGGGGCCCGAGGATGACGGCCGCGGGAGGGCGTGGCCTATGCTGACAGTCTCCAATGTCAACTTCTATTATGGCGCGGCCCAGGCGCTTCGAGACGTCTCGCTCGGCGCCGGGAAGGGCGAGTTCACATGCGTGCCCGGCTGCAACGGCAATGGTTGCGTGGGAAGGCGGTCGGCGATGCCGAGGCGCAGAAACGACAGGCGCGAGCCTCAACGCTTCGTCATTCTCGGGCCCCGTCCCGAGAATCCAGGGATCGTCGGGCGCCATCAGCTTCCGTTGCAGAAGGCGGAAGCCTCTGATGCAGCGGCAACCGCCCCTGGATCCTCGGGACGGGGCCCGAGGAAGACGCCCGCGGGAGGGCGTGGCCCATGCTGACGGTCTCCAATGTCGATCTCTATTATGGCGCCGCCCAGGCCCTGCGGAACGTCTCCCTTGGCGCGAAGAAGGGCGAGATCACCTGCGTCCTCGGCCGCAACGGCGTCGGCAAGACGTCGCTGCTGAGGGCCGTCGTCGGTCAGCAGCCGATCCGGCGCGGCGAGATCGCTCTCGATGGCGATGTTCTCGGCCGCGAGGCGCCCTATGCCCGAGCCCGGCGCGGCATCGGCTTCGTGCCCCAGGGGCGCGAGATCTTTCCGCTTTTGACGGTGAAGGAAAATCTTCAGACGGGCTATGCGCCGTTGAAGGCTGCCGACCGGACGATACCGGACCACGTCTACGAGCTCTTCCCGGTTTTGAAGGACATGCTGGGCCGGCGCGGCGGCGACCTGTCCGGCGGCCAGCAGCAGCAGCTGGCGATCGGCCGGGCGCTGGTGACGCGGCCGCAGCTTCTCGTCCTCGACGAGCCGACCGAGGGCATCCAGCCCTCGATCATCAAGGATATCGGCCGCGCGATCCGCTTCCTGAAGGAGAATTCCGGCATCGCGATCCTTCTGGTCGAACAGTATCTCGATTTCTGCCGAGAGCTCGCCGACAAGGTCTATGTGATGGATCGCGGCGAGATCGTCTTCGAAGGCCCGGCGGAGGGCCTCGACGACCCGGAGGTCAGGAAGCATCTGACCGTTTGATCCAATGCGCTAAAGGCTGGTTGGCCTGCGTTGTCCGCACACCGCCTCCCGGCTCAGATCCATCTCCGTGCTGCAGCCCGTAAGGCCGGACGGTCGTCGCCGGGCCATGAGCCGGCGGCATCGCTTGCCCTGAAACGCTTGCCTTTCCCGGTTGTTCGGCTAGCATCCCATCTAACGGGCTGAGACGCGGCGCTGACCATGGGAGGTGGAGCCGTTCGTCTCGAGACGTCGCAAAGACGCGCCCATCAGTGTCGCCGAGACGACCCAAAGGGAGGAGAAGAACGCATGAGATTGCGCAAGATGGCTGCCGTCCTGGCGGCAGGTGTATTGTTTTCGGGTGCCGCCAGCGCCGAGGAGCTGGCGCTCGTCGCCGGCTCCATCGGCAAGGACATTTCCGAACTCAGAATGCAGCTCGACGCCTTCGAGAAGGAGAGCGGCCACACCGTCAAGATCGTCGAGATGCCGGCCTCGACGACAGATCAGTTCGGCCAGTACCGCCTGTGGCTGTCAGCCGGCAACCAGGATGTCGACGTCTATCGCACCGACGTCATCTGGGCGCCACAGCTGGCTTCGAGCTTCGTCGATCTGTCCGGACCGTTGGCGGAGGAGGCGAAGAAGCAGAACCCTTCGGTGATCCAGTCGCAGACCGTCGACGGCAAGCTCGTCGCCTTTCCGATGTATACCGACGCGCCGGCGCTCTATTACCGCACCGATCTTCTGGAGAAATACGGCAAGGAGCCGCCGAAAACCTGGAAAGAGCTGACCGACACGGCCAAGGAGATCCAGGACAAGGAGCGCGAGGCCGGCAATTCCCAGATGAACGGCTTCGTCTTCCAGGGCGCACCCTATGAGGGCCTGACCTGCGACGGGCTGGAATGGATCGCCTCCAATGGCGGTGGCCAGATCGTCTCGCCGGAGGGCGACATCACCATCAACAATCCGAAGGCCGCCGAGGCCATCGAGATGGCCAAGGGCTGGGTCGGCACGATCGCCCCGGAGGGCGTGCTCTCCTACAAGGAAGAGGAATCGCGCGGCGTCTGGCAGACCGGCAATGCCGTCTTCATGCGCAACTGGCCCTATGCCTACGCCCTGTCGAATGGCGACGATTCCGCCGTGAAGGGCAAGTTCGATGTCGCTCCGCTGCCAGCGGGAGAGGGCGGCAAGTCCGCCGCCTGCCTGGGCGGCTGGAATCTCGCGGTGTCGAAATATTCGCAGCACCAGGAGGCGGCCATCGCGCTGGTCAAGTTCCTGGGGTCGGAAAAGGCCCAGAAGGAGCGGGCGATGAACACCGCGCGCCTGCCGACCGTCCCCGAACTTTACGACGATCCGGATATCGCCAAGGCCCAGCCGATCGTCGCCGCATGGGGAGAGGTGGTCGAAAACGCCGTGCCGCGGCCCTCGGCGCCGACGAAGAAGCAGTATAACGAGGTGTCGAAGGAGTTCTGGACGGCGGTGAACGAGACCCTGTCCGGGCGCGGCTCGGCCGCCGACAATCTCGACAAGCTGGAAAAACGACTGCGCCGCCTGAAGCGCAGCGCCTGGGAGTGATCCCCGCCTGAGGTCGCGGGGTCCTTCGGCCCCGCGCCTCGCCATCGCGCGGCACGAAAGATCATGTCTCGCGCGGCAGATCCCGCTTGGCAAAGACAGGGCATCCGGCCATCGGGATAGCCAAAACGCAAGGGGCAAGAGACCGGAAAACCGGCCGTCCCTGCGTGCAACGGATGCCCGATGGGAGGAGACGATGGCAAACGTTCAGGCAGGCGTTCCGCCGACGGAGAAGGCGCTCGAGGCCGAGCGCGCGGGCGCAAGGCCACGCTCGGATCTCTCACGCCAGAGGCTTCGCTCGGCCTGGCTGTTCCTTGCGCCGATGCTCCTCGTCCTTGCCCTTGTCGCCGGCTGGCCGCTCCTGAAGACCATCTGGTTCTCGCTGACCAATGCCAGCCTGTCGAACCTCGAAGGCGCCGATTTCGTCGGTCTCAGAAACTATTGGGAATATGTCGACTATGGCGACGGGGAGGGCGAGTATTTCGGCCTCCTGTTCGATCCGCAATGGTGGAACGCGGTCTGGAATACCGTCTATTATTCCGTGATTTCGGTGGCGATCGAGACCGTGCTCGGCCTCGTCTTCGCCCTCGTTCTCAATGCCGAGTTCAAGGGTCGCGCTTTCGTGCGCGCCGCCGTTCTCATCCCCTGGGCGATCCCGACCATCGTTTCGGCCAAGATGTGGGCCTGGATGATGAACGACCAGTTCGGCATCCTCAACGACATGCTGATGGCGATCGGCATCATCTCCTCGCCCATCGCCTGGACCGCCGATCCCGACACGGCGATGTGGGCGGTGATCATCGTCGATGTGTGGAAGACGACGCCCTTCATGGCGCTCCTGATCCTCGCCGGCCTGCAGATGGTGCCGGGCGACGTCTACGAGGCGGCGAAGATCGACGGCATCCATCCGGTCAAGGTGTTCTTCAAGGTGACGCTGCCGCTGATCCGCCCGGCGATCCTCGTCGCGGTGATCTTCCGTGCGCTCGACGCGCTGCGCGTCTTCGACCTGATCTACGTTCTGACGCCGAACAACACCCAGACGAAGTCGATGTCGGTCTTCGCCCAGGAAAATCTCTTCCAGTTCGACAAGTTCGCCTATGGCTCGGCGGCCTCGACGCTGCTGTTCCTGGTGATCGCCTTCATCACCCTGTTCTACATCAAGGTCGCCCGGCTCGATCTTGGCGGAAGGGGAAGCTGACGCCATGCCATACGCCCTCAAACGCACCGGCTTTTACGCCCTCGTCGTCTTCATCGTCCTG
This sequence comes from Jiella mangrovi, assembly GCF_017815135.1. Taxonomy (GTDB): domain Bacteria; phylum Pseudomonadota; class Alphaproteobacteria; order Rhizobiales; family Rhizobiaceae; genus Jiella; species Jiella mangrovi. The sequence continues at coordinate 168,917 of NZ_JAGJCF010000006.1, forward strand.
TTCTCGGTCTTCCCGTTCTACTATGCGATTCTCACGAGCCTGAAATCGGGCACGGCGCTGTTCCGGGTGAACTACCTACCGGTGGACTTCGACCTCGCCAATTACGAAGGCGTCCTCACCAACGGCGTCTTCCCGACCAACATCCTCAATTCGGTGATCGTCGCGGTGGTCGTGGTCGCCATCTCGTTGTTTCTGGCGGTGACCGCGGCCTATGCCCTTTCGCGCATCAACTTTGCCGGGCGCGGGCTGCTGCTCCTGACGATCCTCGCCGTCTCGATGTTCCCGCAGATCGCCGTCCTCGCCGGCCTGTTCGAGATGGTCCGCTGGGCCGGGCTCTACAACACGCTCTTCTCGCTGATCTTCGCCTATATGATCTTCACCTTGCCCTTCACGGTCTGGGTGCTGACGACCTTCATGCGCGATCTGCCGGTTGAGATCGAGGAAGCGGCGATCGTCGATGGCGCCTCGCCCTTCACCATTGTCATGCGGGTGTTTTTGCCGCTGATGTGGCCGGCGCTGGTGACGACGGGCCTCCTCGCCTTCATCGCCGCCTGGAACGAGTTCCTCTTCGCGCTGACCTTCGTCTCCAACAACTCCACCCGCACCGTGCCGGTGGCGATCGCGCTGCTCTCGGGCGCATCCGAGCAGGAAATCCCCTGGGGCACGATCATGGCAGCCTCTGTGATCGTCACGGTTCCGCTGATCGTTCTCGTCCTCATCTTCCAGCGCAAGATCATTTCCGGCCTCACCGCCGGCGGCGTGAAGGGCTGACATTGACCCGTGATCCCCACATCAGGCCCGAAACGCCGGCCGACCATGCCGTCATCCGGTCGCTGATCGAGGCGGCGTTTCGCGACGCGGAACACAGCGACCAGAGCGAGGTGGCGATCGTCGAAGGTCTGCGCGAGGCAGTGGCCATGACCCTCTCGCTGGTCGCCGTCGATGAGGATGGCGGCATCCTCGGCCACATCGCCTTTTCGGCCGTCGAGGTGGAGAGTGGGGAGGGTGGCTGGTACGGTCTCGGCCCTGTCGCCGTCTGGCCGCAGCTCCAGCGCCGGGGGATCGGCGCGGCGCTGGTGACGGATGGTCTTCGCCGGCTGAAGGAGCAGGGCGCGAATGGCTGCGTCCTTCTCGGCGATCCGGCCTTTTACGCCCGGTTCGGCTTCAGGAGCGATCCGGCGCTGACCTATCGCGGGCTGCCGGCGCGCTATGTCCAGCGCCTTGTCATCGCGCCGCCGGCGCCGAGCGGCGAAATCACCTATCATCCGGCCTTCGAGGCCGCCGCCTGATGGAGTTCAGTTTGGACGACAGACCTGCCGACTTCGCCGCCGCTTCGCATGACGCTGCCGCCGGGCGCGGGGCGGACTGGTGGCGCGGCTGCGTCCTCTACCAGATCTATCCGCGCTCGTTTCAGGACTCCAATGGCGACGGCATCGGCGATCTGGCCGGCATCACCCGGCGCCTCGGCCATGTCGCCTCGCTCGGCGTCGACGGGATCTGGATCTCGCCCTTCATGACCTCGCCGATGAAGGATTTCGGCTACGACATCTCGAACTACAGGGATGTCGATCCGATCTTCGGGACGCTTGCCGATTTCGACGCTCTCGTCGCCGAGGCCCATCGGCTGGGGCTCAAGGTGATCATCGATCAGGTCCTGTCCCATTCGTCGAACCTCCATCCCTGGTTCGTCGAGAGCCGGTCGAGCCGCGACAACGACAAGGCCGACTGGTATGTCTGGGCCGATCCCAAACCCGACGGGACACCGCCGAACAACTGGCTGTCGGTCTTCGGCGGCACGTCGTGGAAGTGGGATTCCCGCCGCCGGCAATATTACCTGCACAATTTCCTGACCTCGCAGCCGGATCTGAATTTCCACAATCCGGCGGTCCGGCAGGCTCTGCTCGACGATGTCCGCTTCTGGCTCGATCGCGGTGTCGACGGGTTCCGGCTGGACACGGCGAATTTCTATTTCCACGACGCCGAGCTCACCGACAATCCGCCTCTCGATCCGGGCCTCCAGTCCGAAATGATGGCCTCGCGCAACCAGCCCTACAATTTCCAGGACCATATCCACGACAAGAACCGGCCGGAGGTGCTGACCTTCTTTGCCGAGTTGCGGGCGCTGCTGGACGACTATGGCGCGATGGCCGTCGGCGAGGTGGGCGAGCGCATTCGCGGCGTCGAGCTGATGGCCGAGTACACCACCGGCTCCGACCGGCTGAACATGTGCTACGCCTTCGACTTTCTCTCCGGCAACATGCCGCCGGCGCAGAGCATCCGGGCGATCATCGAGCGCTTCGAGGCGGCGGGGCCGGACGGCTGGGCCTGCTGGGCCTTTTCCAACCACGATGTCGAGCGCCATGCGACCCGATGGACCGTCGAAAGCCGCGACACCGAGAAGACGCTGAGGCTGGCCGCCGGCATCCTCCTCACCCTGCGCGGCTCGGTCTGCCTCTATCAGGGCGAGGAGCTGGGCCTGACCGAGGCCGACATCGCCTATGAGGATCTGGTCGATCCCTACGGCATCAATTTCTGGCCGGAGGTGAAGGGGCGTGACGGCTGTCGCACCCCGATGGCATGGGAGGCGGGGTCGGCCCATGCCGGCTTTTCCGATGTCCGGCCATGGCTGCCGGTGCCGCCCGAGCATGCCGCCCGCGCGGTCGATGCGATGGAGGCGGAGCCGGCCTCTTTATTGAACTTCTATCGCCGCCTCATCGCTTTTCGCGCGGCCCACCCGGCACTGCGCAGCGGCGCGATCAGGTTTCTGGATGCCCCGGAGGGCGTTCTCGCCTTTACCCGGGAGCGCGAGGGCGAGCGCCTTCTCTGCCTCTTCAATCTCACCGACCGGCCGGCGGATTGTCCGCTTCCGGCCGGCTTCGACCCGCGCCCGATCGCCGGCTCTGGCTTCGGCGGCCGGCGCGAGGGGGAGAGCATACATCTTGACGACCATGACGGTTTCATCGGCGCGCTCTGAGCGGGCGCGCACGGATTTTGGGAGGATCTGATGGCCAATCTCAAGCTCACCAAGGTGAAAAAGGCCTATGGCGCCGTCGAGGTGCTGCACGGCATTGACCTCGACATTGCGGCCGGCGAGTTCGTCGTTTTCGTCGGCCCCTCCGGCTGCGGAAAATCGACGCTTCTGCGCGTCATCGCAGGGCTCGAGGACATCACCGGCGGCACGCTGGAGATCGGCGGGCGGGTGGTCAATTCGCTGACGCCGAAGCAGCGCGGCATCGCCATGGTGTTTCAGTCATACGCGCTCTATCCGCACATGACGGTCTACGACAACATGGCCTTCGGCCTGACGCTGGAGAAGGGAACGCCCAAGTCGGAGATCGACAAAAGGGTCCGCGAGGCGGCGCGCATCCTGCAGATCGAGGATTATCTCGAGCGCCTGCCCAAGGCGCTGTCGGGCGGCCAGCGCCAGCGCGTCGCCATCGGCCGGGCGATCACCCGCGATCCGCAGGTGTTCCTGTTCGACGAGCCGCTGTCCAATCTCGACGCGGCGCTGCGCGTCCAGACCCGCATCGAGATCGCCCGTCTGCACGAGAAGATGGCCGGCACGACGATGATCTACGTCACCCACGACCAGGTCGAGGCGATGACGCTGGCCGACCGGATCGTCGTCCTCAACAAGGGCCATGTCGAGCAGGTCGGCTCGCCGATGGAGCTCTATAATTCCCCGGACAATCTCTTCGTCGCGAAGTTCCTCGGTTCGCCCTCGATGAATATTCTGCCGGCGAGGATCGAAAGCGCCGGCTCCACCACCCGCGTCGTGCCGGAAGGCGGTTCGACCGTCGATCTGCCGATCGCAACGCCGGCTTCCGCTCAGGGCCAGACGGCTCATCTGGGGATTCGGCCGGAGGATCTTTCGATGACGAGCGAGGCGAACCCGCCCTTCAGCGGCGAGGTCGTCCTGACCGAATCCCTCGGCGAGGTGACACTCGTCTATGTGGATATTGGCCGCACGGACGACCCCTTCGTCGCCAAGCTGCCGGGCGAGGTGTCGATCGAGCGCGGCCGCAGGATCGGCCTGACCGCCAAGCCCGAGGCCATGCGCCTCTTCGACGAGAGCGGGCAGGCGCTGCGGGGCGAGATGCGCCGCGCGGCGTAAGCGCGCCCGCCGCCGGCTCGGCGGGCTTTCGCGGATTCGTGCATTGAAGCGTTGACGCAAGCGTGTTCAACAGTTTCCGATCCGCGCCGGTAACGTGAGGATGCCCGCGGGCGAAGGGGATAAGGTTGATGCCGCAAGCCCGCAGGCCCCGAGAAAGGCGCGGTGCTCTCATTCCTCGCGCGCGCTCCGGTGCGTCCGACAGCCGGAGACCTGATCGACCATGCCGATCGCAAGGCCGAAGCTCGACGATCCGACGGGCGAAGCGGCAGCAAAGCCGGAGCAACACCCTCATTCGCCGCAGCGTGGCGAGAAGCAACGATCGCGGCGTGGCCCCTCACGCTATCTCCCACTTCTCGCGCTCGTTGCGGCTCTGGCTCTCGCTTACGCCTTCGGACTGCATCGCTATGTTTCGCTCGAGGGCTTTCTGGACAGCCGCGAGGCGCTGCAGGCGTGGGTTGCCGGCAACCGTCTCCTGGCAGGCGTCGGCTTCGTCCTCCTCTATGCCGTCCTCGTCGCGGTGTCCTTTCCCGCCGCGTCCCTCGTCACGGTCGCCTCCGGCTTCCTGTTCGGCTGGTTTCTCGGCGGGGCGCTGACGGTGGTCGGCGCGACGATGGGTGCGACGGTCCTGTTTCTAGCCGCGCGCACGGCCTTCGGCGATGTCCTGCGCCGGAAATCGGGCGGTGCCATTGCCCGCTTCGCGGACGGCTTTCGTGACGACGCCTTCACCTATCTTCTGCTGCTGAGGCTGACGCCGGTGCTGCCGTTCTTCGTCGTCAACATCGCTCCGGCCTTTTTCGAGGTCTCGCTCGCCACCTATGTCGCGACCACCTTTCTCGGCATCATTCCCGGCTCGATGGTCTATGCGTTTCTCGGCTCCGGCCTCGACCGGACGCTGGAAAATCTCGATGCGGGAAAGCTGGAGCTGTCCGATCTCGTCACCACGGAGATGACGATCGCCCTTGTCGGCCTTGCCGTGCTGGCCATTCTTGGCGTGGTCCTGAAGAAGACGGTGCTGCGCAAGCGCCGCGCCTGACCGGATTTTCAACGAGACTTTTTGAAGGATCGAAGGCGATGGCGCCCATTCTGAAGCCGGATCTCTGCGTCATCGGCGGCGGGTCCGGCGGGCTGACGACGGCGGCTGCGGCTGCTGCCTTCGGCGTCGATGTCGTCCTCGTCGAGCGCGGCAAGATGGGCGGCGATTGCCTGAACTATGGCTGCGTGCCCTCCAAGGCGCTGCTGGCCGCCGGCAAGCATGCGGCGGCCATCCGCGAAGCCGAGCGCTTCGGCATCTTCGCCGGGGAGCCGCGTATCGATTTTGCCGCCGTCAAGGACCATGTGCGCGGCGTCATCGCGGCGATCGCCCCGAACGATTCGGTCGAGCGCTTCGAAAGCCTCGGCGTCACGGTGCTCCAGGCGGATGCGAGCTTCGTCGACGAGAAAACCGTCTCCGCAGGGGGGCAGCTCGTCCAGGCGCGGCGCTTCGTCGTGGCCACCGGTTCCTCGCCGCTGGTGCCGCCGATCGAGGGCCTCGCCGAGACGCCCTTCTTCACCAATGAGACGATTTTCGACCTCTATGAGCGGCCGGATCATCTCGTCATCGTCGGCGGCGGGCCGATCGGGATGGAAATGGCCCAGGCTCATCGGCGGCTCGGCTCGAAGGTGACCGTCCTCGAGGGCGGGACATGTCTCGGCCGCGACGATCCCGAACTTGCAGCTCCGGTCATCGAAAGGCTGCGTGAGGAGGGTGTCGTTGTTCGCGATTTCGCCAAGGTCTTGGCTGTCGCCAAGGGCGAGGCGGGGCCGTCGATCACTTTCGAGACGGACGGGGGACGCGAGACGATCGAGGCGAGCCATCTTCTGATCGCGGTCGGACGGGCTGCGAATGTCGACGGCCTCGGCCTCGATGCGGCCGGCATCGACTACACCGCCAAGGGCATTACCGTCCGCCATGATCTCAGGACGACCAATCGCCGGGTCTATGCCGTCGGCGACATCTCCGGCGGTCCGCAATTCACCCATGTCGCCAACTATCAGGCGGGCCTCGTGCTGCGTCCGATCCTGTTTCGCCTGCCGGTGCGCGAACGTCGCGACCATTTGCCGCATGTTACCTTCACCGATCCCGAACTCGGGCAGGTCGGCCCGACGGAGGCGGAGGCGAAAGCCTCCGGCCTTCTGAAGGACGTGGTCAGCTGGCCCTATGGCGAGAACGACAGGGCCCAGGCGGAACGGCGCACCGGCGGGCAGATCAAGCTGGTGCTTGGAGCGAAGGGAAAAATCATCGGTGCCGGCGTCGTCGGCCTGTCAGCCGGCGAGATCACCAACATGCTCTCGCTCGCCGTCGGCAAGGCGATGACGGTCGCCGACCTCAGGGACTTCATTTCGCCCTATCCGACCCTTTCGGAAATTGGAAAACGCGCGGCGACGGTCTACTATCGTCCCTACACCAAGAAGGCCCTGGTGCGCGGCGCGGTGAGATTGCTCTCCCGGTTCGGATGAAGGGGCCCGACGGTTTGATGCGGATTCGGCGAGGGCTGGGGGGCCGGAGCCGATTTGACGTGGAGCTTCGCAGGGAAGGGCGCGGTTTGCATGTCGAGGAGCTGCCAGGCGGCGGCGCGACTAGAGCGGGGACATAGTTGGACGATCCCTTGAGATCGAAGGCGGTCGCCACTGACGACCAGCCGGTGCCGAAGCTGCGGCGGCGGCTGTCGGCTCGGATTCTCGCGATCACCGCGCTTGCCGTGATGCTCGCCGAAGTTCTGATCTTCGTCCCGTCGATCTCGAAGTTCCGTCAGGATTGGCTGACCGCCAAGACCGAGACGGTGGCCGTTGCGGGGCTCGCCTCGGAGGAGGCCGACATCGGCTCCGGCTCGGAACTCGGACCGAACCAGGAAACGGCTCTTCTCAAGGCTCTCGACGCCGAGCTGATCGCGATCAACGACAAGGACGCCTCGCGCCTTCTTGCCCGGGCCGAAACGGTCGGCGTTCCCGATGTCCAGATCAATCTCGCCGACGAATCGATGGTCGCGATGATCCTCGGCGCCTTCGACACGCTGCTCGCCGGCGGGGATCGGATCATGCGGGTGCAGGGGCCCGTCGGCGACGGCTCCGTCCGGGCCGAGGTGGTGATGTCGGAGCAGCCGCTGCGCAAGGCGATGCTGGTCTATTCGCGCAACGTGTTCCTGTTGTCGCTGTCGATCGCGATGTTCGCCGCGCTGCTGGTCTACACCGCGATCAGCCGCTATCTCGTGCAGCCGATCCTGCGGATGACGCAGTCGATGGTCAGCTTCGGCGCCAATCCGACCGATCCCGACCGGATCATCCGGCCGAGCCGCCGCCGCGACGAGATCGGCATCGCGCAGATCGAGCTTGCGGCGATGCAAAAGCGCCTGAACGAGACACTGCGCGAGCAGCGCCATCTCGCCGATCTCGGCCTTGCCGTCTCCAAGATCAATCACGATCTGCGCAACATTCTCGCTTCCAGCCAGATGATCTCCGACCGCCTCGCGACGCTCGAGGATCCGACCGTCCAGCGCTTCGCGCCGCTGCTTCTGCGAAGCCTCGACCGGGCGCTGCACTACACCAAGTCCGTTCTCGCCTATGGCAGGGCGGTCGAGAGCGCGCCGGTGCGCCGCGAGGTGCGGCTGAGGCTTCTCGTCGATGATGTCTACGAAACCCTCGCCCTCGACGCGAAATCGCAGATCGAACTCGTCAATGCCGTGCCGACGAACCTTCTTGCCATGGTCGATCCGGACCAGTTTCACCGTGTCATCCTCAATCTCTGCCGCAATGCCGTCGAGGCCCTGTCCGGCCGGCTCGACGATCCCGAGGTCGTTGTCCGCCAGATCCGCGTCGGCGCGGAACTTCTGGAGGCGGAGCGGGGCGGCTGGGGCGGCCTGATGATCTTCGTCGAAGACACCGGCCCGGGCCTGCCGGAGGTCGCCAGGGAGAATCTGTTCAAGGCGTTTCGCGGTTCGGCCCGCTCCGGGGGAACCGGCCTCGGCTTGCCGATCGCCGCAGAGATCGTCGAAGCCCATGGCGGCGACATCAGGCTTTCCGCCCTCGATCAACCGGGCACGCGGTTCGAGATCCGCCTGCCTGCGAAGGCTGCGCGCACCGAGCTGGCCGCAGTGCGGGCATGATCGAGCCGGGGCCGCACCGCAGTCGTGAAGACAGATTGGCGGCCTTACGAAAATCGATTTCGATTCCCCAGCCGATGCTGTAGACGGCGGCGATGGCACTTCTCGACGGCGTCAGCCTTCTCCCCCTCGTCCTGACACTGCTCGCCGCCGCCGCCGCCGCGGGGTTCCTGGCGGGGCTTTTCGGCATCGGCGGGGGCGCGATTTTCGTGCCGGTGCTCTACCAGACGTTCGAGACGCTGGGGATCAGCCATCTCGTCACGATGCATCTCGCCGTCGGATCGTCGATCGCCATCATCGTGCCGACCTCGCTGCGCTCGCTGAACTCCCATCTCAAGCGGGGCGCGGTCGACATGGCGCTTCTGAGGCACTGGATCGTCGCGATTCCGCTCGGGGCCGTCGCGGGAGCCTTGCTCGCCTCGATCGCGAGTTCCACGGAGCTCAGAGCGATCTTCGCCGTGCTCGCCTTCGCTCTCGGCGTGAAGATGCTGATCGGACGCCTGTCCATCCAGCTCGGCGCAGATCTGCCGACTGGCCTCGCCCGGCCGGCGGCCGGTTTCGTCATAGGCCTTCTGTCGGCCCTGATGGGGATCGGCGGCGGCGTTCTCAACAACACCTTCATGACGCTTTACGGCCGGCCCATCCATCAGGCGGTGGCGACCAGCGCTGGCGTCGGCGCGCTGATCGCGGTGCCCGGGCTCGTCGCCTATGTCGTCGGCGGGTGGGGGGATACGGCGCTGCCGGCCTTCAGTCTCGGTTTCGTTAATCTGTTCGCGGTCGCCATCGTCGCGCCGGCCTCGATCCTGGCCGTCCCGCTCGGTGCGACGCTCGCCCATCGCCTCTCGCGCCGGCAACTGGAGCTCGGCTTCGGATCCTTCCTCCTGATCGTCGCCGCGCGTTTTGCCTGGAGCCTCGTGTGATCCTTGCCTCTTCGACCGGCACGGCATGTGTGCGAAGCGGGCTTTGCCTCACTCGGTCAGGACCAGCCGGTCTCCGCGAAAGTCATAGGATGTGAGCGTCCCGAGGAAGCTCATGCCGAGAAGGACGGCATCGAGGCCCGAACCCTCGGTGACCGCCGCGGGAACGCCATGGCGGGTGATCCCGCCGATGGTGATCTCGTCGAGCCGGATCGGCGCTGCCCTGGCGATGCCATTGGCCGTCATCACCTGATTGGTGAAATGCAGCCGCGACATGTCGATGCCGAGCGATCGTGCCATGTCGCTATCCATCGCCACGACGGAAGCGCCGGTATCGACGATGAAGGTGGTGGCTTCGCCGTCGATCTCACCTTGGAGATAGAAGTGTCCGTCGCTGGCTCTCGTCGCCATGAAACGCTGGCGCCCGTCGTCTTCGCCGATCGGCACGACGCTGCCGGGCATGAGCACCGCGAAGACACGATTCTTGAGGGCGGAGAATTCCGGCTGGAAGGCGTAAAGGCCAATCAGCACCGCGAAGGCGAGCGTCCAGATCAGGATGCTGCTGAACATCTGCCCGAGGCGAAATCGCATGGACATCACGACCACCGCGCCGATCCCGATGCCCAGAATGGCAAGCTCGGCCAAGCGCGCGAAGCTGTCTTCGTCCATGCCGAAGACGCGGCCATCCTGGTCGAGGAAGAGAAGGGCGAGCGTCAGAGCGATCGCGCCGAGGACGAAATACAGGATGATGTCACGACGCATCGGACGCGACGACAGTCTCCGACCGTCTCTCCTTGCCGGCAGCGGCGGGCGGCTTTTGTCTTGCGGTTTCGGTCAATGCGGTCATGCGCTGGCCGAGCTCTGCCATGATCCTTTGCCGGGTGGCGGCGGAAAACCCGGCCCAGCCACCGATCTCCTCGAGCGAGCGCGCGCAACCAAGGCAAAGTCCCGTCGAGGGATCGATCGTGCAGACGCGGGTGCAGGGGCTCTCGATCGCCATGAAGACCTTGGGTTTGTGCTCGCGGTGGTTTTGCCTGGGGTGGATATGGCTTGTGAGACGGCCGTCCGCAACCGGCCGGAGCGATCGCAGGACAGGGCTTTGGGGACTCACTCGCCGCTCCAGCTCGGATCGTCCAGCGCCGGCATCACTTCCAGAACGCGCGACTGGGGGAAGATGGCGATGGCCTGCGTGCCCTCGCGCAGCCTGGAGACGAGCTCGAACTTGCCGTTGTGAAGCTTCACCAGCGCCTGAACGATGGGCAGGCCGAGGCCGGTACCCTGCTCGGCGCTCTTCATCGCCACCGAACCCTGGCCGAAGGTCGACAGGACGATCGGAATCTCCGCCTCGGGGATGCCCGGACCGTCGTCCCTGACCGAGACATACTGGCCCGCCCCGGCGGTCCAGCCGACCGAGACGACGATGGTGCCGCCGCGCGGCGTGAACTTCACCGCGTTGGACAAGAGATTGAGAATGATCTGGCGGATCGCGCGCTCGTCCGCCCACAGGGCCGGCAGATCCGTTTCGAACTCGCCCGAGACGTGCAGACCCTTGGCTTCGGCCCGGATGCGCACCACCCCGAGGCATTCCTCGGCAATGCTCACGAGTTCGACGGCTTCCTCATTGAGGTTGAAGCGGCCCGCCTCGATGCGTGAGAGATCGAGAATTTCGTTGATCAGCCCGAGCAGGTGCTGGCCGGACGCATGAATGTCCTGGACGTAGGAGCGATAGGTGTCCGAACCCAGCGGCCCGAGCATCTCACCTGCCATCACCTCGGAAAATCCGAGGATCGCGTTCAGCGGGGTCCGCAGCTCATGGCTCATGGTGGCGAGGAAGCGGGACTTGGCGAGATTGGCCTCCTCCGCCCGTCGGCGGGCTTCGTCCGACATCACCCGCGCCGTCTCGAGCTCGGCGATCAGCTCGTCCTTTTCGGCCTGGTGCACATAGCCGCGCAGCGCCGAGCGGCGAAGGATCTCGCTGACCAGGGAAAAGAAGGCGATGGCGGCGACGAGGATTGCCGTCATCGCGATGTGGGAGGGATTGGGGCGCGCGAGAGCGCCGAGGCACAGGAAGACGGCAGCCAGCGCGAAGGTCGCCGGGACGACCGCTTTCAGCGTGAAGGAGATCATCGCCATCTGGGCGAGGACGACGAAGAGAACGGCGAAGCGGAACGTATCGAAGGCCGGCCCTGAGACGCTGCCCGCGTCGAGGGCGGCGAGATAGGCCCAGCATAGCCCGGTCATGGCGTGGCCTGTCAGGAAAAGGCTCCGCCAGCGTGCTACCGCCTCGGCGGAGAGCGGTTCGCTGCCGAATTTGCGTGCCGTCGCGACGAGGGCGAGATAGCACCCGAGAGCGACGATGGTCCACAATGCTGCAGGGACAGGGCCGACATAGACGGACAGGCCGAAGCCAGTGGCCATTACCGGCAGGGGTAGGATGAAGGCTGCGGCCTTGAGCGAAGCGGCATGCTGGGCGAGCAGTTCACGAGAAAAATGCGGCGCCGTCTCGCCCCGCGTTGCCAGCCTGTCACGGGCGGCACGCAGCGTTCGCCTGATTTCGCCATTCGGCGCGGCTGGACGGACGGAGCCGCGACTGAAGGTGGGTGGTGCAGCTAAGGACATGAAGAGACGATCGGGAGCCTGCGCTCGAGTTTCGGTCCAGCCGCAGTCTGTTTCCTCAACCTTAAAAAAATGCCTTAAAGAACCGGAAATTCGCGAAAAAATCCGCCGTCGCCCGGCCAAGGGCGGCGAACCGCCTGCAGACAGGGGGGAAGGGCGGTCATCAGCCAGGGAGGAAGCACCATGCGCCTGTTCGACGGAGGCCGCGCGCCCAATCCGCGCCGCACACGGATCTTCATTGCCGAAAAGGGGATCGACGTTGCGCTCGAGCCCGTCGATATGACGAGGCTCGAACATCGTTCCGATGCGATCGCCAGCCGTAATCCGCTGAGGCGCCTGCCGGTGCTCGAACTGGCCGACGGGACGATCCTGACCGAATCGATCGCCATCTGCCGCTATCTGGAGGCGCTTCATCCAAAGCCGGCGCTCTTTGGCGAAACGCCGCTGGAGATCGCTCGCGTCGAGATGTGGAACCGGCGGATCGAACTCGGCCTCCTCGCCTCGGTCGCCGCCGCCTTCCGCCACACCCATCCGGCCATGGCCGACTGGGAGGTGCCGCAGATCGCCGCCTGGGGCGAGGCGAATCGTGAAAAGGCGGCCGAATTCCTTCGGTTCTTCGACGACCATCTCGCCGATCATCGATATGCGGCCGGCGAAGAATTCTCGGTCGCCGACATCACGGGCGTCGCCGCCATCGACTTCATGAAACCCGCGAAGATCGAGCTGCCGGCGCAACTCGCCCATGTCGCGCGCTGGTACGACGAGGTCGCGGCACGGCCGAGCATGAAAGCCTGAAAGCTTGTCGCAATTGTATGAAGCAAGTGGCGGCAGCGAACCGGAAAGCCCGCTCGCCCTTTACCGGACGATCCGCGCCTGCCGCATCTGCCGTGAGGCTCCGATCGGCAGGCCGTTGCCGATCGAGCCGAACCCGGTGCTGGCGCTTTCGCAAACCGCGCGGATCGTCGTCGCCGGGCAGGCGCCGGGCAATCTCGCCGACAAGTCGACGAAGCCCTTCAACGACCCTTCGGGCGTGCGGCTGCGCGACTGGATGGGGATCGGGCCCGAGATTTTCTACGACGCGGCCCGCATCGCCATTGTGCCGATGGGCTTCTGCTTTCCCGGCTATGACGACAAGGGCGGCGACCTGCCGCCGCGAAGGGAATGCCGCGCCACCTGGCACTCGCGCGTGATGGCGGCCATGCCCCAGGTCGAGCTGGTGCTGGCGATCGGGCTTTATGCCCAGCGCTTCCATATCGAGGGGGCGGGAAGGCAGTCACTGACGGAGACGGTCGCCGACTGGCGCTCCGTTCTCGACAGCGGCGGCCGCTTCGCGCCGGTCCTGCCCCTGCCGCATCCGTCCTGGCGCAACAATGCCTGGCTGAAGCGCCATGGCTGGTTTGCTGCCGAACTCCTGCCGGAACTGCAAAGAAGGGTCGCCGCGCTGATCTGATGAGGGGCAGGCAAAGCGGGATCGACCAAGATCCGGCGGGAGGGACAGCTTGACGGCTTGCCGGCGAGGCTCGACCATGGTCATCAATCGGCCGGACGAAACAGCCGGTCGGGACGGCAGGAGCAACAGATGCAGACGATTTTCGTGCAGTTCAAATGCCAGGCGGGCATGGCCTACAAGGTGGCCGACGCGCTGGTTCTTGAGGTCGAGGAGATATCGGAGGTGTTTTCCACCTCCGGACATTACGACCTCATCGCCAAGTTCTATCTGTCAGACGACCGCGACATTGGCCATTTTGTCACCGAGCGCCTGCAGGTTCTTGATGGCGTCTCGGACACCTTCACGCTCGTCGCTTTCAAGGCCTTCGGCTAGTTCGTCGGAGCGGCGCTCCGCACAGGGCGGCCAGATCTGGTTTCGCCCCGCCTGTTTGGCGGAATAAAGCGCCGCGTCGGCGCCGGCAATGAGGCTTTCCTGGGCGCCGCGGGAAATCCTGTCGCTCATTACGCCGATGCTGACGGTGATCGGTGTCTTGCCGTCGGCGTGGAAGATCCTGAGGGCCTCGATCTCGGCACGCAGCTCTTCGCCGATCATCAGCGCGTTCTCGGGCAGCATGTTCACCAGAAAAACCAGGAATTCCTCGCCGCCGAATCGAACCACGAGATCCTGATCCTTTCGAACCTTTCCGAGCAGGGCGTTCGCCACACGCTTCAGACAGGCATCGCCCGCAAGATGACCATTCTCGTCATTGAAGCGCTTGAAGTGATCGACATCGACCATCAGGACCGCGACCGGCAGATGCGAGGTCGTGGCCTCCAGATCGCCAAACACCGCATCGAGGCGGCGACGGTTGTAGAGGCCGGTCAGGACGTCCAGCTCGGCCTCCGTCTGGGCCTGATCGACGCGCAGCTTGTCCTGCATGGCGCGCAGGAAGCCGTGGCGGGCGTCGCGCTGCATCTGTCGATTGGCGGACAGTGAAAGATAAAGCGCCGCGCCCGCCGCCATGACGCCGATCGTGAGAACCGGCAGGGGGGCCCCGGTCGCAAAAAGCGTTCCGACATAAAGCGCGAAGCCGAAACAGCTGGTGACGAGCGCTTGATCGTATTCGAGACGCAGCAGCACGTTCATGAAAATCAGGACGACGATGGCAAGGTACTGACAGTGCTGTGCCGCCTCGCTGGTATGATTGAGGGCGTAGATGAAGAGGATCTGCGCGACGATCGCGATTGGCCCCAGCGCGACGTAGTAGTCCCGCTTTCGAGGGTCGTTCTCTTTGCGCAGGGCAAAAGCGGAAAACACGATCAGGGGCGAGACGACGAAAAAGTGCAGCGCGGCACTCAGCCAGAACGTCCCCGGCAACAACAGGTAGTCGACGAAGAGAAAGACGTTGTAGCAAAGGAGTGTCGGCAGGAGCAGGGCATTCGACAGCCTTTGGCGGAAACGCGCACGATGCGCATCGTAGGCGGCCTCGATCTCGCTTGGAAAGGTAAACCGGTATCCACGTCCGGCAATCAGTCGATCGATGTCTGCCAGCTGCATGGATCGCAGGCTCCCTTGCGCTGCACTTTGCCTCCACGCGGTTGAACAGAGGCTTAATCAAATGGATCGAATTGCCCCCGCTTCGGGGTCGGCGCTCCCGCAACCCGGGTCAATCGACCAGCGCGCTCGGCAAAAGTTGTGCTTCGGCGGGCATTACGATTATATTGCCGGCTTATGAAATAAGTTCGGTCATCGTCTCGCGATCGATATTCGATCCGGCAAGCCCCTATTCTACAGCATCGGCCCGGAAATCGAAATCGATCTCCAGGCCGATGCCGCATTTCGACAATAGGGCGATTTTAGAGAAGGAGCGCCCTTTCTGCGTCCAGACGGATGCAGTGAGCTTCAAATTGGTGTGATCGAGCCTTCGCCTACCAGAGCGAATAGCGCAGGCCGGCCTGGATGGTGTGGCGCTTGAAGCCATCGTCACGACCGCTCGCCGCGATCGTGTCATCGGTATCGGAGTCGCTGCCCGTGAGCGATCCGATGTTGCCGCTATCGACATCGGTGAAGCGATAGCCGAGATCGATCTTCAGGTTCTGGGAGACGTCGTAGGAAACGCCGGCCATGAGGGAGTAGGCAAAGCGCCAGTCCGAGCCGCCTTTCATGGACATGCTGTCGAAGGTCGATCCGCAGTCGTCTCCGCCGTAGCGACATTCCAGATCGTAGCTGACCTGCACGCCGCCGGCGCCGGCGCCGACATAGGGCGTGAAACCGGCATAGGTGCCGAGATCCACATAGGCGTTCGCCATCAGCTCGTAGGCTTTCGCCTCCGTATCGACGGACAGGTCGCCCGAGGAAAAGTCGGCGTTGTCGACGTCCGATTTCCAGTATCCGAAGGTCGCGTCGGCTCGGAGGAATTCGTTGAACTTGTAGCCGAAGCCGACGCTGAACTCGGCATTGCCCTGCAGTTGCAGTTCATCGTCCGGGGCGCTTGCCGTGCCGAGCGGGGTCGAGACGTCGAAGCTCGAGCGAAGGTCGCTCTTGAACTGGTAGCCGGCATCGCCGCGCAGATACCATCCGGTGCCGATCTCGACCGGCTGCAGCTCGGGCACGTCCTGATAGAGCGGCGCGTCATAGATCGGCGACAGATCCGCAGCATTGGCTGCATTCGTGCCGCAAATGACCGCGAGTGACGCGACAGCGCCGAACCAATATACCACCTTCATCGACTTCAGGTCCCCTGCCCCTATCGGCTTCACGCGGCGCAGACTGCCGACGCCACCTTGAGCGGGACTTTCGCAGGGAAGGGTTAATGCGTGATTAACCCTGTTTGTTAACCAAGGCTCTGCGCCGACCCTTGCATCGCGCCGCAAGCCCCGTCCGTCTCGGCAGCGGCACGCTCGCGAAACGCCCGGCGGATGATCTTGCCGCTGGTGGTCAGCGGCATGTCGTCAACGAAGGCGATCTCGCGCGGATATTCATGGGCCGACAGCCGGTTTCGCACGAAATGCTGGATTTCGGCGGCGAGCGCCTTCGTTTCCTCGACGCCGTCCTTAACGACGACATAGGCCTTGACGATCTCGGTGCGCAGGGGGTCGGGCTTGCCGATGACGGCGGCGAGCTTCACCGCCGGATGGGCGATCAGGCAGTTTTCCACCTCGCCCGGGCCGATGCGATAGCCCGCCGAGGTGATGATGTCGTCGTCGCGGCCGAGAAAGGCGACATAGCCGTCTGCGTCCATGACGGCCTGGTCTCCGGTCAACAGCCAGTCGCCGGAGAATTTCGCGGCGGTCGCAGCCGGATCCTGCCAGTATTGCAGGAACATCACCGGGTCGGGAGCCCTGATGGCGATCGTGCCCGGCGTGCCGCGGGCCACTTCCCGTCCGTCCTCGCCGCGAAGCGCCACCTCATGGCCGGGCACGGCCTTGCCGATCGCGCCGCCCCGCGAGACGCCAAGGGCGGCCGAGGAGCCCAGCACCATGTTGCATTCGGTCTGGCCGTAGAACTCGTTGACGGTCAGGCCGAGCGTGTCCCGAGCCCAGTCGTAGGTCGCCGCCGGCAGGCTCTCGCCGGCCGAAGCGATGGTCCGCAGGTTCAGATCGCCGATCGCTTCTTCGTCGCTCGCAGCGGCTAGTATTCGAAGTGCCGTGGCCGGCAGGAAGGCGTTGCGAACGTTCTGGCGTGCCATCAGCTGATAGGCTTCGTCCGGCTTGAAGCGCTCCGACGAAAAGACCACGGGCACGCCCAGTTGCAACGAGGGCAAAAGAACGTTGAGAAGACCGCCCGCCCAGGCCCAGTCGGAGGGCGTCCAGATCCGGTCCCCCGGCTGCGGGTAATCCTCGTGGGAGAAGCGGATGCCCGGCAGATGGCCGAGAACCACTCGGTGGCCATGCAGCGCGCCCTTGGGCGCGCCGGTCGTCCCGGAGGTGAAGATGATCAGCGCGGGATCGTCAGGGCCGGTGTCGGCATCCCCGATCGTCGCGGGCGCGTCGGCGACCAGCCGGGAGAAATCGTCCGGTCCCCCGCCGTCGCCCGGTCCCCCGCCGACGATGATCACGCTTTCGAGCGAGGCCAGCGATTCACCGACGGCATTGAACGTCGCCAGTCCCTCCTGGTGCAGCACCGCCAGCCTTGCTCCCGAGGCCTCGAGCCTGAAACCGAGCGCGTCCGGTCCAAAGCGCATGGCCAGCGGCACGGCGATGGCCCCGAGCCGGTAGACCGCAAGATGGGCGATCACCGTTTCGAAGCTCTGGGGCAGGACGATCGCCACCCGGTCGCCGCGGCCGATCCCGCGGGCGGCCATGGCGCCTGCAAGCTTTCTGGAGGCGAAGGCGAGTTCGCCATAGCTCATGGTCAGAGCGGCCGCGGCGCCGCGGTCCTCGATCAGGCAAATCCGCTCCGGTGCCCGGCAGGCCCAGGCGTCGGCACAGGCCGAGGCGATGTTGTAGCGGGCGGGCAGGTTCCAGGCGAAGCCGGCGGTGAGAGACTGATAGGTTTGCATTGCACTGCACAAAAAGCACTCGCCGGCCTATCCGGCAAGTACGTCGACCTTTCGGCGGCCGAAAAGTGAACGGCGCTGCAAGTGTTCTGGACGAATTTGCCGGGGAACGGCGACAAAGTCTCAGATGACGACGAAGTCCGGTGCGACGCTCTTTGCAAGCACCGTGCGCATGTTCGGAAAGTCGTTGCCTTCGAGCTTTGTCTCCAGCGCTTCTCCCGACAGGCCGTAGCCCAGCCAGCGTGCGGTCAGCCGCTCGCGCAGGACCGCCTCCGGCACTTCGACGAAGGCCGTCGCGTCGAAGAACTGCCGCAATGGCGCCCAGACCGGGTCGTCCAGCAGCAGATAATTGCCCTCGACGATGATGGTGCGAACATCGGGCCCGATGATCCGGGCGCCGGCGCGGGCGATTTCGATTGACCGGTCGAAGACCGGGACGGCGACTTCGCTCTCGGGGCGTTCGACGAGCCGTTGCAGCGCAGACAGGAGGCCGCCGGTGTCGAAGGTGTGCGGTGCGCCCTTGCGGGGCCGGTGCCCCCGCGCATTGAGGACGATGTCGTCGAAGTGGAAACCGTCCATCGCAAGCACCGCGGCGACGCCCGGCTTTGAGCGGCCGAGTTCCTCAACCAGCCAGTCCGAAAGCGTGCTCTTGCCCGATCCCGGCGATCCGGCGACCGCGATGATCTGACGCCTTTCACAAGACGTCTCGGCGAGGCGGGCGGCGAGTTCTGTGCGTGTCAGCCGGATTGTCATGGGGGCGGTTCCGCTCCGACGGGTGTGATCGAGCGCTCGCTGGCGGCATCGACGGATCAGGCCCATCATGGACGAAACCGGCAAGCCGGTCACGTCCGCGCAGCGCCGCACGGGACGGCGGATGGATGAAACTTGTGGAGATTTGCGCTCGCCCAAATGCCCGGACCGGCATCGCCGGACGGCCGATCTGCCGATCAGATCGAGACCGGGTCGGTGCGGCCGGTCTCTTCGAGTTCCCAAGCCGCCGACCAGGTCTGATTGCGTCTGTCGATCGTGAGGTAATTGCGCTCGCCGGCATAGGTCGTCTTGTAGTTCGGCAGCGGCAGGATCCGTATCTTGCGACCCTTCAGCGGGCTTTCGCCGAACCTTGCCAAGAGACCGAGCACCCAGGGGTAGGCGGGGGAGGGGGCTGGATGGGAAATTCCCGACGCGACGAGCTGATGCAGGACGCCGCCGCCCTGAAGACGCATCTCGCCGCGCGTCGCGAGGTGGATCTCCCCGGAAACGACCGTCAGCTGGCCGTTGCCGCTCTCTTCCCAGCTTGCCAGAAGCGCCAGAAACCGGCGCCATTCGTCACGGTGAGTCCGGCTTTGCCACTGGTCGCGGAGGTCGTCCTCGTATTCGCTGGAACCGGGCACCAGATCGGCGATGAATTCGGCGAAGCTCAGCCGCGGCCCGAGCGCCGGCACGCTGGACAGGACCAGAATGCGGTCGCCCTTCGGGGTCTGCGCGAATGCCTGGTCCAGCACCTTCCAGCCGACGTCGCCCATCACCCGCTCGAGCCGTCGCTCGCTGCGAAGGTCCGGCGCGATGATCGACAGCCCCGGATAGCGAACCGCGATGCCGAGATTGGTCCCCGTCTCGTCGAGGCCGATGGCTGGCGTCTTTCCCGGCTGGACCGCGAGCTGGAAGATGAGGAACATTTCCCGCGCCGCCGTGAACAGCGCCCGGCCGACGGGACTGTCGAGCATTGCGGCCGGATGGCTGCCCCAGCCGTCCATGATGTCGTGATCGTCCCACATCATGATCGAGGGAATGCGGGCTGCAAGGCTCGCAAAGGCCGGGCGGGTATAGGTGATCAGATAGCGGTCGAAGTAAAACCGCCGCAGCGCCTCGGTGATTTGCGGGGTGAGTGCGACGGCGCCGCGCTCCTTCTTCGGCAGGCTCTGCCAGCGTTCGACCTCCGGATGGCAGAACAGCACGTCGTCGGCATAGAGCTGGTCGCCGCCCTGGAGCAGAAGCGAAAAGGGCTCGCGCAGGTTCTCGTCGGCAAGGCGCTGCCACAGCACGTCGCGCTCCTCGATACCGCGATCGAGATCGCCTTCTTCCTGGCCATTGCAGGAGACATAGGCGATGCGCATGTCCGGGTGCGCGGGCGAAGCGACGTGAAACCGCTCTCCGTCCACTTCGTAGCTGCCGCCGGTGCCGCTCGGCAGACGAAACTCACAGGCATGGACGGTCCGGCCGAAAAGGCTGACGAGCTCGTAGGTCTCGGCCTTGCCGGCATCGGTCGAGACAGACGGAGCGGCCTCGCCGGCAGGGCGCACGATGATCGCCCGCAGGCGGTCGCCCGCCTCGTCGCCGCCTTGCGCGAAAAGAATCGGATCCGTCCGCAGAACGGCCGGCTGTGTCCCGCTCGGCGCCGTCGTCGCGTCGCCATTCATGACTGCCATCAATCTGCTCTTTGATCCCGCCAGAGCGTGCCGACTACCAAATCGGCGTTCAAAACTCGGGCGGGATATAGGGAGCCTTGCGAGCTTTGCAGCGGCACGGCTCGAATTGGCCGCTTGCCGAAGCTTTTACCAGCGGGCGAGCCAGGCCTCGCCGCTATTCTTGGAGCTTTCGCTCCGGGTTTTCGCTTCGGAGGAAGCGGCCGCAGTTTCGACGCCGGGTAGATCGCTCGTCGAAGCAGCACGGCCGTCGCTGACGGCCGCCGTCTCGGCAACGCGCCCGCCCCGGACCGCGTCTTCGGCTCGGGCCGGCTTTCGCGTCTCGAACATGGCGAGGAAGGGGCTTTTCTGCCGGGTTGCCGTGGCCTCGCCCTCCGCAGGCCGCTCGATCGGCGTCGGCACGGCGGAAGCTGTTTGCGCGCGCGGTTCTGAATAGCCGATGGCGGACGTCGCATTGCCGGGCTTTGGGGGGGCGGTCGAGGCGGTGCGCATCAGATCGATCGCGCCGGCGGCATTCTGAGCCTGCCGGATCTCCGACTGGCTGACGATCTTGGCGTCCGGATTCAGGCGGCGGGAGATCTTTTCGTAAAAGGCATTGCCGCCCGCGATCAGCCGGTAGCTCATGTTGCGATAGGGAAAGTGCATGCCCGCCGTGTGGAAGAACTTGGCATGGGCGACGGCCTTGTGCCGCTCGCCGGACAGGACCCGATAGGCGACCTTCATGGCCAGCTCCTTGCCGGCCTCCATGCGGCGGGTCATCACGCCGGGGGCGAACTGGTTCGGCTGGCCGACGACCGCGCAGACGTCGTTGGGATAGGCTGGCGAATCGACCCGGTTCATCACGACGGTGCCCACGGCCAGCATGCCGTCCTCGCTCGAGCGATTGGATTCGAAATACATCGCCCGTGCCAGGCATTCCTGCGCCGGGCCGAAATCCTTGGTCGCCACGGCCTGGAAGGCCTCGTCGGCGCCGGGTGCGCCGACGCAGCCAGCCAGCGGCAGGAGAAGGGCGATGACGAGGCCGAAACGGCCGCTGGTAACGGGGTATGTCGTGTTCATGACAAAGCCGTGATCGCCAATTGAGGCAGCAAGTCGACACATTTGTCGCAAAAGATTGCATCGCATGGCGACTGTTGCCGTGATGCCGCAGCGCGTCGCCGTCGTAGAGCGCAGCCGGTTCGCCCAAAACGCGGCCCTGCCGGCGCTTCGGCCGCTTATGACGCGGCATATGGCTGCATAATTTTCGATCTTCGCTGCGCAGGCTCTGGGCAAGCTTCGCCCGGACGAAAGCGGAAATTGCGACGGATCGCCCATTTGGCCGCGGACTTGCCGCGCTCCGGCGAGCTGGCATGCTTCTTGATTGCTCGGGCTATGTGCGGTGCGTCTAGGGTTCCGGCATTCCATCTGGGAATGTGCTGGTCCGAGAGACGCACTCCCCGTGAGTTGCGGGGAGACACGGCGGGCCAAAATCCCGGGAGAACGCCGCACGGACCCGCGTGGAGCGGGCCGTCTCCCGGTCCTCTTTGCGCGACGAGACCATCCAAGGCCGCTTTCGGCCGTCGCGACGAAAAGGACGATGCCCATGAGAATGCTCGCCGCCGCCCTCGCTCTCGCCGCCACCTGCCTTTCGACGGTGCCCAACGCCCAGGCCGAGGAGAAGAAGGACTTCTCGGTCTGCTGGTCGATCTATGCCGGCTGGATGCCCTGGGGCTACATGCAGGATTCCGGCCTGTTGAAGAAGTGGGCCGACAAATACGGCCTGACGATCGAGGCCGTCCAGATCAACGACTATGTCGAATCAATCAACCAGTACACCGCCGGCCAGTATGACGGCTGCACCATGACCAACATGGACGCCCTGTCGATCCCCGCCGGCGGCGGCGTCGACACGACGGCCCTCATCGTCGGCGACTATTCCAACGGCAATGATGGGGTGATCCTCAAGGGCAAGGACAAGCTGGAGGATATCAAGGGCCAGCGGGTCAACCTCGTCGAACTCTCGGTGTCGCATTACCTGCTCGCGCGTGCGCTGGAGAGTGTCGATATGGCGGAAAAGGACGTCACGGTCGTCAACACCTCCGACGCGGACATGGTCGCCGCGTATCAGACGCCGGACGTCACCGCCGTCGTCACCTGGAACCCGCTGCTCTCGACGATCGCCGCCATGCCCGACTCGCACGAGGTCTTCGATTCCTCCAAGATCCCCGGCGAAATCCTCGACCTGATGGTCGTCAACACGCAGACGCTGAAGGACAACCCGGATTTCGGCAAGGCGCTGACCGGCGCCTGGTATGAGATGATGACGCTGATGCAGTCCGACACGCCGGAGGGCAAGGCTGCTCTCGAAGCCATGGCCAAGGCGTCCGGCACCGATCTGCAAGGCTTCGAGGATCAGCTGTCGACGACGGCGATGTTCTACGACCCTGCGAAGGCCGTCGAATTCACCAAGTCCGACAAGCTGCCCGAGACGATGACCTTCGTCGCCAACTTCCTCTTCGATCACGGCATTCTCGGCCAGGGCGCGCCGAGCGCCGATTTCGTCGGCATCGAATATCCAGGCGGCAAGACCACCGGCGACGAAGGCAACGTCCAGCTGCGCTACGACCCGGAATATATGGAGATGGCGGCCGAAAAGGCGCTTTGATCGAACGGGTGGGAGCCGGCTCGTGCGGCTGATCAACCAGCATCCTTCGCGGGTTTGGCAGGTGGCGCTCGGAGCGCTGCCCTTCGCGCTCGCCATCGTTGCCTATATGATCGCGAGTGCGATCCGCCGGGCCGACAACCCGCAGGACAAGCTTCTGCCCTCGCTCACTTCGATGGGCGAGGCGATGTACGGCCTCGCCTTCGTCGCCGACCGGCGGACGGGCGGGTTCATCCTGTGGTCCGACACCTTGGCGAGCCTCGAGCGGCTCGCCATCGGCATCGCCATCGCGGCGGCCTTTGCCATCGTCTTCGGCGCGCTGATCGGCATCCTGCCGATCGGACGGGCGCTGTTCTCGCCCTTCGTCGCGGCCTTCTCGCTGATTCCGCCGATCACTATCCTGCCGATCCTGTTCATCGTGCTCGGCCTTGGCGAAGCGGCGAAGATCGGTCTCGTCGCCATCGGCACCGCGCCCCTGATGATACGGGCGCTGGCGCAAAGCGTGCTGGACATTCCGCGCGAGGAGATCGTGAAGGCTCAGACGCTCGGCGCGACGACCTGGCAGATCGCGACACGGGTCGTCTTTCCGCAGCTCTGGCCGAAACTGATCCTCGCCATCCGCCTCGGTCTCGTGCCGGCCTGGATCTTCCTGATCTCCGCCGAGGCGATCGCCTCCACCGACGGCCTCGGCTACCGGATCTTTCTCGTGCGCCGCTATCTCGCGATGGACGTGATCCTGCCCTATGTCGTCTGGATCACGCTGCTGGCCTATGTGATCGACCGGGCGCTGGCGCTGTTCTCGCGCCGCGTGTTTCCCTGGGCGCATCTTACGGGAGACGCGCTATGAGCTTTCTCGAGGCGCGCCGGATCTCCAAGAGCTACGGCGATGCGCCGATTCTCGAACGGGTGGATCTTGCCGTCGACGAAGGCTCGCTGGTGACGATCGTCGGCGCGTCGGGATGCGGCAAGTCCACCTTCCTGCGCATCCTGCTCGGCCAGGAGCAGGCGACGGGCGGCGAGATCCATGTCGGCGGCGAGGTGCTGGCCGGCGAGCCCGACGAGGGGCGTGGCATCGTCTTCCAGCGCTATTCGGTGTTTCCGCATCTCACCGTTCTCGGCAATCTGATGCTGCCGGACGACTTTGAAGGCTCGCGCTTTGTCGGCCGGCTCTTCGGCGTCAAGCGAAAAGCGGCGCGGGAGCGGGCCGAGGCGATGATGGAAAAGATCGGCCTTGCCCATGCGGCCGATCGCTATCCCGCCCAGCTTTCCGGCGGCATGCAGCAGCGCCTCGCCATCGGACAGGCGCTCTTGAAGCGTCCACGCATCCTTCTGCTCGACGAGCCCTTCGGCGCGCTCGATCCCGGCACCCGGCAGGACATGCAGGCGATGCTGATCGATCTGTGGCGCGAGACGGGGATGACCGTTTTCATGGTCACCCACGACATTCAGGAAGCCTTTCATCTGGGGACAAGGCTTCTGGTCTTCGACAAGATCCGCCACGATCCGCAATTCCCGGCCGCCTACGGCGCGACCATCACCTATGACATTCCGCTTCGCGGCCAGCGACAGCCGGCGAGAGAGGCGGCAGAAGACCCGGCGGTGTCGGCGGGAGCGGCGGACGATGTCCGCTCTCTGCCGTTCCCCGCGCCATTCGAACGAGGAGACGAGCCCCATGCGTAAAGACATCCGATTCGAGCCGCCGGCCCGCCAGAGCCGCAAAGCCGTCGCGCAATTTTCAGCCGAAAGGTCGCGCCACCACCACCCGAATTTCGACGCCAAGGAAACCCGCGGCTGGAAGGCGCTGGAGGCCGAGGACAAGCTCTCCGGCGAGGGTTGGAAGCGCGAGGTCAAATGGGCACTCGACATGGGTCTGCCCGGCGCCGAATCGATCACCGACAAGTCGATCCCGACCTTTGCCCGGGGCGAGCTGCCGCATTTCGCCGGGATCAACACCTTCCTGAAAGCGCCCTATGTCGAGAATGTCCGCGACGTTGGCAAATACGACGCCGCCGTCCTCGGCATTCCGTTCGACAGTGGCACCACCTACCGGCCCGGCACCCGTTTTGGGCCGCAGGGCATCCGCCGCATCTCGGCGCTCTATACCACCTACAACTATGAACTCGGCGTCGATCTCAGAGAGCAGATGACGCTCTGCGATGCCGGCGACGTCTTCACCATCCCCGGCAATCTGGAGAAGAGCTTCGACCAGATTTCCAAGGGCGTCTCCCACGTCTTTTCCTCCGGCGCCCTGCCGGTGATGCTCGGCGGCGACCATTCGATCGGGTTCCCATGCGTGCGCGGCATCGCCGAATGCACCTCGAAGCGTATCGGCATCATCCATTTCGACCGGCACATCGACATCCAGGAAAAGGATCTCGACGAGCGCATGCACACGACGCCCTGGTACTGGGCGACGAACCTGCCGAACGTGCCGGCGGTCAATCTCGTGCAGCTTGGCATCGGCGGCTGGCAGGTGCCGCGTCCCGGGGCCAAGGAGGCGTATCGCCGGCAGACCAACGTTCTCACCATCGAGGACATCGAGCAGTATGGTCTGGAGAAAACCGCCGAGATCGCGCTGGAACTGGCCTGGAAGGACGCCGACGCGGTCTACATCTCCTTCGACGTGGACAGTCTCGACTGCGGTTTCGTGCCCGGCACCGGCTGGCCGGAGCCGGGCGGCTTCCTGCCGCGCGAGGCTTTGAAGATCCTCGGCCTCGTCTCGGCGCCGGGTATCTGCGGCCTCGAAGTGGTGGAAGTCTCGCCGCCCTACGACACCTCCGACATCACCGCGCTGATGGGCGTTCGCGTGGCGGTCGAAGCGCTCGGCTCGATGTGCGCCCACGGCACGCTCGGCAAGCACAAGGCGATCATCGACAAGCCGGTCAGTTTCTGAGAGGCCGCGCTGCCGGTAAGGCGAACGCAACCTGGGGGGCATCTGCCGTTCTTGAGGCTGAGCCGGGCAACCCCCCTCTGCCTTCCGGCATCTCCCCCACAAGGGGGGAGATCGATCTCGGGACTGGCTTTGGCCTGACCGTCATCGATCGCATTTGCGCCGACCGACGAATGAAGCCGAGGTGGACAGCGCCGAAAAAGGCGCAACAGACAACGCCGCCGATCTCCCCCCTTGTGGGGGAGATGTCCGGCAGGACAGAGGGGGGCGCCCAGGCGCAGCTTCCCAAAATGTGCCCGCAGCATCAAGTGCTTCGAGCGAAAGACCCACAGGAGAACACCCCCATGCATCGCGGCGACAGCGATCACTTTCACCCCTATGACGTCTCGTCGGGGAGCGGCCATGCCCACGGCCACAATCATCGCGGCACGGCCCAGTGGCAGGTGCCGCACAAGAGCGATCACGACCACGGCGACCACGACCATCCGCACGAGCACGAGCCGGACCTCGACCTCGTCGAAAAGGCCTTCGTCGAGGGCTTCCAGTCGGCGCCCGACCCGACCAGCTTCCTGCGGCTTGCCGGCATTCCCTTCGAGGCGAAGCTTGCCGACGGCACCGAGCTGAAGCTGCTGCGCGTCGCACAGGAGCGCCGGGTCGACATCGGGTCACTGGCGCCGCATCTCGGCGGCGAGACCTTCCGCTACGATCCGCTGCCGGCGCAGATGGTGTCGAAGCGCGATCACCTCGTCTTCGTCTATTTCGACGGGAAGGGGACGCGGCAATATGCCTTCGAGGATGCGAGAGCGCTGGGCGGGCGGTGAAGACATCGCTTGAGCGGCAGCAGACTTCGACTTATCGTTGCTGATGGATTTTCCCTGGAGCCAGGAAAAGAATGAATCACTGAAGGCTCGCTACGGCCTCGGATTCGAACAGGTATTGATCGCGCTCGAAGAGGGACGGCTGCTTCATCGGCGTCGACATCCCAATAGGGACCGTTACCCACATCAGAAACAACTCGTCGTCGAGATCGACAATTATGGCTGGGTCGTCCCATATGTAGAGACGGAGACAGGCGTCTTCTTCAAGGCGATGTTTCCAAGCCGGCGGGCCACACGCAATTTTCTGGGAGGCGCAAGATGAGCGGCCGCGAACCCAAGCCAATCCTGACCGACGACGAGCGGGAAGACTACGATCTCAGCGAAAACGCCGACTGGCTTGCGATTGGCAACATCGACGAGGATCGCTCTGCCTTGCAAGCGGCAGCGAGGACTGCGGTGCAGGACATCCAAGATCAACGTATCGAACTCGTCCTCTCCAGAAAGGACCTGGAGACGCTGAAGTCCCGCGCTGCAGAACAGGGCATGCATTATCGGGCGCTTATCGAGTCGATCCTGCGCAACTACGCCGACGGGTGAAGTGATGGCACTTGGGCAGCGACCTTCGGAAGCCTTCACCCCTTGCCGAAATCCCCCTTCACGCTCTGCAACCCCTCGCGATAGGTCGGATAGCGGAAGGTGTACCCCGCCTCCTTGATCTTCTTGTTCGAGACCCGCTTGTTTTCGCCATAAAAGCTCCTCGCCATGGGCGACAGGTCGGCGGTGGCGAAATCGGTCTCGGCCGGCGGTTCGGCGCCGACCATTTCGGCGGCGTGAAGCACGACGTCCTGGGGCGGGGCGGGTTCGTCGTCGGTGACGTTGAAGATGCCGCCCAGACGCTTTTCCGCAAGAAGGCCGGTCGCGCCGGCGATGTCCTCGACATGGATCCGGTTGAACACCTGGCCCGGCTTGACCAGGCGCTTGGCCGTGCCCTCGCGCAGATTGACGAAGCCGTTGCGGCCCGGCCCATAGATGCCTGACAGGCGAATGATCGCGACCGGCACCTGCCGCGTCTTGCCGAGCTCGATCCAGGCGTTCTCGGCCTCGACACGCGCCTTGGAGCGATCGGACTGTGGCCGCAGTTCGGTTTCCTCGTCGACCCAGCCGCCGTCATGATCGCCATAGACGCCGACGGTGGAGAGATAGCCGATCCATTGGAGGTTCGGGCTGCCATGGGCGATCTCGTCGAAATACCAGCGCAGCACGGGATCGCCCGACCTGGCGTTGGCGCCGCCGACCCTTGCGCCGTCCGGTGCCTTGTGGCCGGGAGGTGCCGAGACGAGAATATGGGTGGCGCGGTAGAGCGCCCCGGCGATCCCGTCGCCGGGACGCTCGCCGTCGAAGACGACCGGCTTCAGCCCATGCGCGGCGACGGACGACGCCTTGTCCCTGGACCGCACGGTGACGGCCTCGACCGTTACCGAGCTCTTGTCGAGGCTCTCGACGAAACGGGATGCGGAATAGCCGTAGCCGAAGACGAAAAGATGCATCGGCTCAGCCGCCCCTGCGAATGGGCGGGACGAAGGATTCGACTTCGAGCCGGCCGATCCGCAGGCGTCTGATCTCGGCATCGCCGATCTGCGCCCGGCCGACCGAGAGCCGGCCGATGGCAAACGCGCCGACCGCGACCGCTCCGACGGCAAAGGCCCCGAGCGCGAGTGCGCCGACTGCCCCGGCGCCGAGGGCGCCCGCGCCGAGGGCCGCGGAACCGGCCGCGTGATCGGGCGTCGGCAGGAAGCCGCCATCGCGCAGCTGCAGGAGCGCGCGTCGGACCTTGGCCTCGGCTCCGGATGGGCGATCGTCCCGCGACAGCGCGGTTCCGGGCGCGCTCATCGCGCCGGCCGGAGGCTGCGGCTCATTCTTGGGCTTTTTCCAGGGCATGCCACTCGCTCCGCACCGTCTCGTTAGCCTCTCTATCAAGTGCGGCGGGACGAAGTCGCAAGGCCTCGGTGCGATCGAGCCGGCAGAGCGCCCAGACTGCCATGGCCCGAACCAGCGGGGCGGGGTCGCCCAAGAGCGCTGTGATCTGCACAGAAAACTGCGCGAGCCCGGAATTGCCGGCGGCGATCAGGCAGTTCGAGACGAATTTCTCCCGGCCGATGCGCTTGATGGGCGAACCGGAGAACAGCGCGCGAAAGGCGGCATCGTCGAGGGTGAGCAGATGCTCCAGTTTCGGCGCCTTGAGATCGTCCCGGGCGATGAGCTTTGCCTCGCTCGCGGTTTCGGCGAACTTGTTCCACGGGCAGACGGCAAGGCAGTCGTCGCAGCCATAGATGCGGTTGCCCATGGCGGCGCGAAGCCCGCGCGGGATGACGGCCTTGGTCTCGATGGTGAGATAGGAGATGCAGCGCCGGGCATCGAGCTGGTAGGGCGCGGGAAAGGCGTTTGTCGGGCAGGCTTCGAGGCAGGCGCGGCAGGAGCCGCAGCGGTCCTGGCCGGGCGCGTCCGTCTCGAGATCGAGCGTCGTGAAGATCGAGCCGAGAAACAGCCAGGAGCCGAAATCGCGCGACAGGAGATTGGTGTGCTTGCCCTGCCAGCCGAGGCCGGCAAGTTCGCCCAGCGGCTTTTCCATGACGGGCGCGGTGTCGACGAAGACCTTGGCGTCGTGCGTCCCGAGACCGGATTGCTTTGCCCGGGCGACGAGGCGGCCGGCGAGTTCCTTCAGCCTGCCCTTGATGACGTCGTGATAGTCCCGGTGGCGGGCATAGACCGAGATCGCCCCGCGATCCGGCCGAGAGAGTATGTCCAGCGGGTCCTCGTCCGGCCCGTAATTCATGGCGAGAACGACGATCGAACGCACGCCCGGCCACAGATCTTTCGGCGACCGGCGTCGCTCGAGAGTTTCGGGCATCCAGGCCATGGTGCCATGGCGGCCCTGATCGACGAATTGACTGAGACGCTCGCCGGCAAGGACGCTGCCGGATGCGCCCGCCACGCCGAACGCGCCAAAGCCGAGCCTTTCGGCGTCGGCGCGGAGAAAATCCTTCAGCGAGGCGAGGGCGTCGGCGGTCATCCCGGCCGATATGGCGCGGCGGCGAGGGGGTGGGCAAGGCCTTTGGTCATTTGAGGCGACGTGCGCGCCGCCGTCCTTCGAGGTCTCAAACCCCGAGAATGCCGTCTGATGTCCACGGCAAGAACATTGCCCGCGCTTCGATTTCACGTTTCGTCCGCCGCCCCTGGATTCTCGGGACGGGGCCCGAGAATGACGAAGCGGTGGTGTCGGCCGGCCTTCTTCTGCGCTGCTGCGGAGGCTCTCAAGCCTTTTTCAGACCGAGGAAGCCTCGCCAGGACAAAGGCGCTGTCCGAGAGTATCAGCGCAGACAGACGGCCCCAAAACCTAAGACGCCGTCATTCTCGGGCCCCGTCCCGAGAATCCAGAGTCGCTTCGCAAGCGGTAGATCAGAATGAGATAATGTCGCGTCCGCCGACGCGCGGCTCTCCTTCGGAAACAGGGCTCGAAGTGACGAGCCTCCCTTCTGCCCGAACGTCTCGACACGGCAGATGACCCGCTCGTCAGCCTTCCCACTCGGCGAATGCCTTCAGCAGCGGTCCGAAATCGTCAGGTCCCGGAAATTCCGGAAAGCTCCTCGGCGCGCCGGTTCCGGCGAAGCCGAACTTCGTGCTCGTCCAGGTCTCGATGAAAGGCGCGATGTCGCTCGTATCGTCCAGCATGGGAGAGCGAAGATTGACGAAGCCCTTGACGCGTTGCGGCTTGGAAAACACCCAGGTGAGGCAGGACGGACAGAAATAATGCTGGACGTCCGGGCCCTTCAGCCCGCCGAGAAGCGGGTTGCCGGAGGTGACGCCGAAGCCCTCTTCCGGCACCATCATGGTCAGCGAATAGGCGCTCGACGCCATCTTCTGGCAACCGCGGCAATGGCAGGCGGCGGTCACCGCCGGTTCCGCCGTCACCGCGAAGGTGAGTTCGCCGCAGCGGCAGCTGCCCTTGCGCGGCAGTTTCCAGTCTCTCACCATCATGGGCTCCATCTTCAAGAGACGAGGACACAGGCCCTCGTCCCGGTGTTCGCTCCGCCGCGGATCGCCGGGCGGGGTCATTCGGCGCAGTCGCGGCTCAGCGTCCGGTCATCGCCAGCTGGTCGGGACGGTAGCGCGCGCCGGCGACGTTCGCCAGCTTCTCGCCGATCTCGGCCTGCTCTGTTTCGCTCAGCGTGATGTCGGCGGCGGCCGCATTCTCCTCCAGATGCCTGATCTTGCGCGCGCCGGGGATCGGAACGACGAAGTCCTTGCGCGACAGGAGCCAGGCCAGCGCCAGCTGCGCGGCCGTCACGCCTCTCGCCTCGGCGAGACTCTTCAGCGTCTCGACCAGCGCCGCATTGGCGGCCATGGCATCGGCCTGAAAGCGTGGCAGGTTCCTGCGGAAATCGCCCTCGGCGAGCTGGTCGGGGCTCGACAGCCCGCCCGTCAGCTGGCCGCGGCCGAGCGGTGAATAGGGGACGAGCGAGATGCCGAGTTCCTCGCAGAGCGGGATGATCTTGTCTTCCGGATCGCGGGTAAACAGCGAATATTCGTTCTGGATCGCGGCGATGGGGTGGGTGGCGTGGGCCTTGCGGATGGTCTCCGGCCCGGCCTCCGAAAGCCCGAGGGCGCGCACCTTGCCGGCCTTCACCAGCTCGGCCATTGCCCCGACCGTCTCCTCGATCGGCACGTTCGGGTCGACCCGGTGCTGGTAGAACAGGTCGATCGTCTCGATGCCGAGCCGTTGCAGACTGGCGTCGCAGACCTCCTTCACGTGCTCTGGCCGCGAATCGGTGCCGCCGAGATTCTTGGTGCCATCCTTCTCGTCACCGATCCTGAAGCCGAACTTGGTCGCGACCGTCACCTTGTCGCGCCTTCCCTTCAGCGCCTTGCCGACGAGCCGTTCGTTGGTGAAGGGCCCGTAGACCTCGGCCGTATCCCAGAAGGTGACGCCGATTTCGACGGCGCGGTGGAGGGTCTTGATCGATTCGGCCTCGTCCTGGCCGCCATAGGCATGGCTCATGCCCATGCAGCCGAGGCCGATCGCCGACACGGTCAAATCGTTTCCAAGCTTGCGCTGATGCATCGTGCTGTCCTTCGTCGATGATGTGATGGGAGCGAAGATGCGCCGCAAAACGCGCCGACGTAAGCCCGTCGCGCTTTCACGGGCTGTTCGATATGATTCAGCAATGGAACGCTCACTTCTCTCCCCGCTCGCCTTGTTCGTCACCGTTGCGCGATTGCGCTCCTTCCGCGCGGCGGGCCGGGAAACCGGTCTCTCGCCCTCGGCCGTCAGCCATGCCGTGGCATCCCTCGAAGGCACTCTCGGGGTTCGTTTGCTGCACAGGACCACGCGATCGGTCTCGCCGACGGCCGATGGCGCGGCACTGCTGGAAAGGGTGGGCCCGGCGCTGTCGGAGATTTCCGAGGCGGTTCTCGCCGCCGGTGCCCTCGTCGGCGAGCCGGCGGGAAGCCTCAATGTCAACCTCTCGCGCTCGGCCTACGAAATCGTCGTTCTGCCGAGACTGGCCGGGTTCCGGGCCGCCCATGCGCATATCACGCTCGATCTCACCCTCGATGACGGGCTTGCAGACGTCGCATCGAAGGGTTTCGACGCCGGGATCAGACTGCGCGAATCGATCGAGCAGGACATGATCCGGGTTCCGGCCAGTCCGCCGCTCTCGCTCGCGGTCGTGGCAAGCCCGGCCTATCTCGCCGCTCACGGCAAGCCGGTTTCGCCTGGCGACCTGACCGCCCATGACGGGATCGTGCGACGGTTCGACACCGGCCCGATCTATCGGTGGGAATTCGAAGTGGACGGCCAGCCCGTGGTGGCGCTGCCGAAGCCGGCCATCGTCGTCAACGACACTCAGGCCGGCGTTGCCGCCGCGCTCGCGGGGCTCGGCATCACGATGGCGATGCTGCCGCAGGTCGCATCGCTGATCGAGGACGGCTCGCTGGTGCGGCTCCTCGAAGACTGTTCGCCGGAATTTGAGGGTTTCGGCATCTACTTTCCTTCGCGCCGCCAGATGCGGCCGGCGCTCAGGGCCTTCATCGATCATTTTCGCCTGTGACGTCAGGCGGGAGCCAGCCGGTCCAGCGCCTTAAAAGTCGAGCTCGCTGTAGTTCAGCGAGGGCGGCAGGCCGCGCAGACGCTCGGTAAGCAGTATGCGGAAGGAGGGGCGGGATTTCATCCGCATGTACCATTCCTTCGCCTGGGGTTCGGACTCCCAGGGCACTTCGCCGATATAGTCGAGTGTCGAGAGCGCACCCGCCGCGGCGATGTCGGCATAGGACATCCGCGTGCCGGCCAGCCAGTCCCGTTCTTCCACCAGCCATCCGAGATAGCGAAGATGATGCTTGAGATTGGCCCTTGCGGCGCGGATCGCCGATGCGTCCGGCGCGCCGCCGCCATCCTCGGGGCGCATCTCCAGCTTGAACACCCGTTCACGGATCAGATAGCGGGTGACCTCGCTCTCCATCTTGCGCAGGAACCACTCGGTCAGCCGCCGGGCTTCCGCGCGCTCCAGCGGCTTTTCCGACATCAGCCGCTTGTCGCGCTGAAAGGCGCCGCGGGTCTCGTCGAGATATTCGCCGACGACGATGCCGCCGATGATGGGAGGGCCGTTGTCCTCGATGAGCACCGGCAGGCTTGCCGCCGGATTGAGAAGCAGGAAGTCGCGGCGTCGCTCCCACGGCCGCTCCTCCACCAGTTCGCAGCGCTCGCCATATTCTGCAAGGACCAACCGAACGAAGCGGGAGGCGGCGGACATCGGGTGGTGGTGCAGTTTCAACATTTCGCCTGGAGTCGAGTGGTTGCCGGCGACGGCAGGGGGCTGCGCAAGAAGTGGTTTCGCGTGCTCCCGCTGCTGCCCGTCCGGCGAGGAGAAGAAGCATTTCGACGAACGTCACACAAAATTATCAACAGATTGGAAAAAGAAGAGTTTCTTACCCTGGTTGTGTGTCGTTCATGCGCTCGGTCATCTGGCATGCGAATGCGTCAAGGAAAGGTCCGGTTCCAAAAGCAGGCAAGCGCCGGTCAGCCTCGCATCAGCATGCGGCGCGAAAGAGCGCGACATGTCATGCGGGCGTTTCTTGCGCAACGGGCCGTATTTCGGACGAAGACGTGGCGTCGAGAATTGGTCACGACTAGAACCGAGTCGCGCCCGGCAACCCCGAAACCCTCCGGCGAATGGCGCGAGGAGACCAACATTGGATTTTGGATCATATATCGATGCGGCGGTCCTGGGGATCGTCGAGGGCCTGACCGAGTTCATCCCCGTTTCATCCACCGGGCACATTCTCCTTCTCGGCGAACTGCTCGGCTTCCACTCGACGGCTCACACCTTCGAGATCGTCATTCAGCTCGGGGCGATTCTCGCGATCCTGCTCGTTTACTTCGCCCGGCTCTGGCAGCTCTTCATCACCTTGCCGAGCAGCGCGCAGAGCCGCCACTTCGTCATCGGCATTCTCGTCGCCTTCCTGCCGGCCGCCGTCGTCGGCGTCATCGCCCACGACTTCATCAAGCGTGTCCTGTTCGAAACGCCGATCGTGATCTGCATTGCGCTCGTCGTCGGTGGCATCCTGCTTCTTCTCATCGACAAGATGCCGCGCAGGGTTCGCTACGACGACGTGATGGACTATCCGCTGTGGCTGTGTTTGGCGATCGGCGCCTTCCAGTGCCTCGCCATGGTGCCGGGAACCTCACGCTCGGGCGCGACCATCGCCGGCTCGCTCCTGATGGGGACGGACAAGCGCTCGGCGGCCGAATTCTCCTTCTTTCTGGCGATGCCGACGATGGTGGGCGCCGTCGCCTATGACGTGTTCAAGAACCGCGACGCCCTGTCTCTCGACGATGTCGGTCTGATTGCCGTCGGCTTCGTCCTCGCCTTCGTCTCGGCCCTGTTCGTCGTGCGCACCCTTCTCGACTTCGTGTCGCGCCACGGCTTTGCGCCCTTCGCGTGGTGGCGGATCGTCGTCGGCACGCTCGGCATGGTCCTGATCTTCACGCTGGCGCCTGCCAGCGCGCCGGCGAGCGCTCCGGCCCAGACGGTCGGCACGCTGAGCGTCGACGACATCATCGACGGGCAGAAGGATGGAGAGCCGGCCGATCACCTCGCCGCCGGCAAGAGCGCCCGCGTCAAAGCAGAGCCATGAGCCCCCGGCGAAGGAGATCGAAGGCGAGAACCGCCAGGATCACCTTCAGAACGACCCGGAACAGCGCCTCGTTCACCCGCTTGAGCAGATGCGTGCCGGCGATCGTTCCGACGAAGCCGGACGCGATCATCAAGAGCATCAGGACGCCGTAATCTCCCAGCGCCACACCGAGGGCGAAGAAGGCGAAGGCCTTCAGCGCATGCTGGGTGCCGGTCATCGCGGCAAGGGTGGCGACGAGGGTCTGGCGATCGTCGAAGACCTTGGAGAACAGGGCGACGTTCAAAGGCCCGGTCGCGCCGAAGAACATCGACAGAAGCGTCGTCACGCCGCCCGCGGCGGCAAGGCCGAGCGGGCCGATCGCCGCAAATTTCGGCAGCCTGGCGAAGGTGACGACGAGGATGAAGCCGCCGAGGGCGATGTCGAGGAAAGCCTCGGGCAGGGCAACGACGAAATTCGCGCCCAGCGCCGCCCCGACCACCGCGCCCAGAAGGAACGCCGGGATCACGCGCCAGGCGACGGCGCGACGCTGAACCAGCACACGGCCGGCATTGGAGGCGAGCTGAACGATGCCATGCACGGGAACGAGCACCGGCACGGGGAGGAAGAGGCTCATCACCGCGAGCAGCGTAATGCCGCCGCCGAGCGCGAAGGCCGCCGTCAGCGCGGATGTGAAGCCACTGACGAGGACGAGAAGAAGGGCGTCGGCTAAAGAGAGATCTGCTGGCAGGAGAGATGAGAGCACGGGCAGGAAGCCCGTCGCTCAGACCACGCCGTCCTGATTCTCGGCATCGAGGCCGCCCGCATGGGTCTGCGGTCTCGTGAACTGACCCTGGGGGCGGAAGCGGATGAGATAGGTCGGCAGGATCGCGTCGAGCGAGCGGGGCATCCGGTCGAAGGCCTCGAGCGTGCGACCCTCGGCCTTGGCCTCGTCGGACACGACGTTGTCGACCTTCAACAGCGCCACCTGATCCTCCGTGAGGGGAGCGCCCGGCAGGAAGCGCATGGCCCGCGCCATGGTCGAGGCGGCGCCGAAGGGGATCGACACGAAACCGCGCTTGTGATCGACGACCCGCAGCATCTCCTCCATCATTTGCCGGAAGGTCAGGACTTCGGGGCCGCCCAGTTCGTAGATCCGGCCGCCCGGCACCTTACCCTCGACGGCGCCCGCCACTGCCTCGGCGACGTCGCCGACGAAGACCGGCTGGTAGCGGGTCTTGCCGCCGCCGATCAGCGGGAGCACCGGCGAAAAGCGCGACATTTCGGCGAATCGGTTGAAGAACTGGTCCTCGGCACCGAAGACGATGGAGGGACGAAGGATCGTCGCGTCGGGAATCGTGTCGAGAACCGCCGCTTCACCGGCCGCCTTGGTGCGCCCATAGGCCGATTCGGAATGCGGATCAGCGCCGATCGCCGACATCTGGGTGAGGCCCGCACCGACGCCGCGGGCGGCCTCGGCAACGGCCTTGGCGCCGAAATGCTGGACGGCGTCGAAGCTCTGGCGGCCGCTTTCGGCGAGAATGCCGACGAGATTGACCACGTGATCGGCGTCCTCGACCGCCCGGTCGATCGACCAGCGATAGCGCAGATTCGCCTGGATTGGCTGGATCTGCCCCATATTGCCCGCGATCTGCAGGTGATAGGCAAGGTCGGGACGGCGGCAGGCGACCCGGATGCGGTGGCCGCGCCGGGCAAGCGCCCGCGCCACATAGCGCCCGAGAAAACCGGATCCGCCGAACAGAACAACCGTCTTGTTCAAACCGATCGTCATCGCATCCGCTCCTTCACTGCTGCGGCTGGCCCGTCGTCCCGGCGGAACCGGGACCCCGCGTCGAGGTCCGGTCTATACTGCCGGCTGGCCGTCATTCAAAAGGGCTCATAACCTGTTCGCATCGCAAGGTGAAGGCGGCAATTCCTCGCCTTGCATCGCCCGGCAAGCCATTCGCAGACGGCAGCGCCGGGATCATCGTGGTCGCGGCGCCGGCAAGGCCGCGCTGCGGCGCGCTCCGCCATGGGACGGCGCCGAGGAATTCCGGCAGGCTTTGCCCCGAAGAATGCCGCCCCGCCCGGCTTGGCGGGCGACATCATCCCTGCTTATCGAAAATCCGCGTTGACAGGCAGGGGAGCAGCTTCTAATGGTCCCCGCCGAGCCCAGGTGGCGGAATTGGTAGACGCGCACGGTTCAGGTCCGTGTGCCGCGAGGCGTGAAGGTTCGAGTCCTTTCCTGGGCACCATTTCCGGTCTGATGCGGTCATGACCGCTCACGACGACAGCCAAAAACACCCCGGAAAACCTGAATTCGTGATCTGGTCACGTCCGGGGTGGCCTGTTGGTATTCAATCCGGTCGTTGATGTTTTCGTTGGTATCGGCGTGGAAGCAACCTTCCCCGTCGTTTTCGATACCAAGAAGCGGCCAGTCGGTTGTCCCTCTCCACAGCCAGAACGCCGTGCGCCCGAATGGACGCTCCAACCTTTCGAATCACCGCATCATGCTTTCCCAAAATCGATTCCGATTTTGGGCCGCTGCTGTAGAGCGCCGCGACCTGCCATGTGTTTCCGCTATCCAAATATTTACCTTGGGATCGATCCCTAGGGGAAAGCCTTGCGGCCCGCCAGATCTGTCGGGATCATTGCTTCGGGGCGCGTTTTGATTTGCCGGATGACCGTAAGTCATAAAAATCAATTTTTAACTTATACGGGTGAGGTTGCCGGAACGGGATGTCCTGCGCAAGTTTCACGCGTTAGGGCAAAAATCGATGAATTCAACAAAATGCACGTCAGCCGGGATTGAGCCTGGCGCGGCAGGGGGACGACATGGCGGGAACGCTCGAGACCAACGGCAACACGTACTCCGGAACCGTTAGCGAACTGCAGGGCTACGACCGGATCGTGACGGTGGACGAGGCCGGGAGCCTGTCCGATTCGGTCAGTCTCGAGCTCACGGACGGCGGAGAGCTGGATCTCGAGGCGGCGCTCGAAGGTATGCGAGCGGCCGCAGTCACCGCTTCCTCGGCCGGCAACACGATCACG
The DNA here is from genome assembly GCF_017815135.1 of Jiella mangrovi. Taxonomy (GTDB): domain Bacteria; phylum Pseudomonadota; class Alphaproteobacteria; order Rhizobiales; family Rhizobiaceae; genus Jiella; species Jiella mangrovi. Next base: position 206,616 of record NZ_JAGJCF010000006.1, read on the forward strand.
ACCGGCTCGATGGACGACACGCTGAACGGCGGCGCTGGGGACGACACGCTGAACGGCGGCGAAGGCGACGACGCGCTGGGCGGCGCCGGCGGCAACGACACGTTGAACGGCGGCGGTGGGAACGACTTCCTGAGCGGCGGCGATGGCGACGACACGCTGAACGGCGGCGATGGGAACGACACCCTTGACGGCGGCGCCGGCAACGACACGCTAAATGGCGGCGCCGGAGACGATGAGATCAGCGACCGCGTCGGCGTCGTGGCCATCGATGGCGGCGATGGCGACGACGACATCCTTCTTCTCAACTCGGGCTCGGTGACGGGTTCGATCGAAGGCGGTGAGGGATATGACAATCTGTACGCCGACGGCGATCTCAACCTGGCCGGTCTGACGACCCTGAGCCTCGAGACCCTGTCGACACGCGGGTATACCGTTACGGCGACCGCCGAGCAATTTGAGTCCTTCGATTACATCGTTTGGGACGATGTTACCGATGCAACGTCTGACGTCTCTCTTCAGCTGGTGGGTGAAGGGACGCTCGATCTGTCGGACGAGTTGGAAGACTTGCGCGCAGCAACAGTCTATGCCTCCGCAGACGGCAACACGATCATCACGGGATCGAAGGACGACACGCTTTACGGTGCGGAGGGCGACGACACGCTCGACGGTGGCACCGGCGCCGACACCATGAGCGGCGGCCTGGGCGACGACACCTATGTGATCGACGATGCCGGCGACACGATCACCGAAAACGCAGGCGAAGGCAACGATACGGTCCAGACCGCCGCGACGGCGTCCCTTTCCGACTTCGCCAATGTCGAGAATCTGACGCTGACCGGCACGAGTTCCATCGACGGCACGGGCAACGAACTCGATAACACGATCATCGGCAACGATGCGGCAAACGTGCTGCAGGGCCTCGCGGGCAACGACACGTTGATCGGCGGCGGCGGCAACGACACGATCGAGGGCGGCGACGGCTACGACTGGATCGAAGGCGGCACCGGTAGCGACATCCTCAGGGGCGGAGCCGGACGGGATGTGATTATCGACAATGCCGGCACCGTCGACATCGATGGCGGCGACGGCGAAGATTTCATCCTCATCGACGGTTACGGTCGGCTTTACGGCTCGATCGTCGGCGGCGCCGGCCGTGACGTTCTGAACACCGAAAGCAGCCTGAGCCAGCTGACGACGCTCAGTGGGGTCGAGGTTCTCGCCACCGGCGGCACGACCATCGAGGCGACGGTGGAGCAGCTGGAGTCGTTCGACCGGATCGTTCAGTTCGACTATCACGCGGAGACCGACATGGTCTCTCTTCGTCTGGCGAATGCCGGCACTATCGATCTGGTGGATGAGTTGGAGGGCCTGCGCGGTGCCTACGTCTATGCATCCTCGCTGGGCAACACGATCACCACGGGAGCGCAGTACGACTATCTCTATGGTGGCGCAGGTGACGACACGCTGAATGCCGGCGACGGCAGCGACTACCTTTACGGCAATGACGGCAACGACACGCTCAATGGCGGTGCCGGAAACGATCGAATCTACGACAATGCCGGAACCGTGGCCATCGATGCCGGCGAGGGTAACGATATCATCGATATCTATGGTTCGGCCGCGCTGACAGGCTCGATCGTCGGTGGCGAAGGGGTTGATACTCTTTATGTCGACGGCAGCTTGGTGGATCTCACCGAACTGAGCGGCGTCGAGAACCTGGCGACGGGCGGTTACACCATCTCGGCCACCGCCGAGCAGTTCGAATCCTTCGATCGGATCGCTTACTACGACTACGGTTCGTCTTACACGGTCTCGCTTCGCCTGGCGGGGACCGGCACCGTGGACCTGTCGGACGAGCTCGAGGACCTCCGCGGTGTCAACATCTATGCTTCCGATGACGGCAATACGATCACCACGGGATCGCAGATCGACTTTCTTTCCGGTGGCGCCGGCGACGACACGCTGAATGGCGGTGCCGGCAACGACACGATCGAAGACTACCTTGGCACCGTTGCCATCGACGCCGGTACCGGCAACGACACCATCAGGATCCTTGCTTCCGAGGGTTCGCTGACGGGCTCGATCGCGGGCGGCGAAGGGCGCGACGTTCTCCAGTGGAATGCCTCTGTCGCGATGGACCTGTCGGGGCTCGAGACGCTGAGCGGCATCGAAGTCTTCGCGACGAACGGTTACGCCGTCACTGCCAGCGCCGAACAGCTGAACGACCTGACCCGGCTCGCCTCGTCCGACTACTACGGTGTGGGCTCCAGCGTCGAAGTTACCATTTCGGACGCCGGGACGGTCGATCTGACGGATGCGCTGGAAGGCTTCCGAGCCGCCATAGTCTATGCCTCTGCGGCCGGCAACGTGATCACGACCGGTGACAAGGACGACGAGCTGAATGGCGGCGTAGGTGAAGACACGCTGAATGCCGGCGACGGCGACGACGTCATCTCCGACGTCTCTGGGCTCGTGAACATCGACGCCGGGGATGGCGACGATATCATCGCGCTCACGGCTTCCTCGGAACAGGTGACGGGCTCGATCGTCGGCGGCGGAGGGCGTGACGTTCTTTACGGTGGCGGGTCCGATTTGAGCGGCCTCCAAACGCTGAACAGCGTGGAGGTCCTGGCAACGGACGGCCAGACTGTCACGGCGACGGCCGCGCAACTGGAATCCTTCGATCGGATCGTTCGCGAGGACAGCGACGCGGAAGAGGAGAGCGTCTCTCTTCGTCTGGCGGGCGCCGGAAGCGTCGATCTGACGGACGAGTTGGAGGAAATGCGGGCCGCGACGGTCTATGCGTCCTCGGCCGGCAACACGATCACCACGGGCGTCAAGGACGACACGATCGTCGGCGGCGACGGCGACGACACGCTGAACGGCGGCAAAGGCAACGACACGCTGACAGGCGGCTTGGGCACCGACGTGCTGAACGGCGGCGAGGGCGACGACAGGCTCGAGGATGAGACCGGGGTCGTCGCCATCGATGGCAGCTCCGGCAACGATACCGTCATGATCAACGCGTCTTCGGATGCGCTGACGGGATCCATTGCCGGCGGCACCGGAACCGACACGCTCCGCGCTTCGGGGGGCAATGTGGACCTGAGCGGGCTCTCTGAGATGAGCGGCCTGGAGATCCTGGAAACCAACGGTTCCATCGTCACCGGCACGATCGACCAACTGAAGTCCTTCGATCGGATCGTGGACGGTAACGGGGATGAGACGGCAAGCGTCTCTCTGGGGCTGTCGGATGCCGGCACCATCGATCTGACGGACGAGCTGGAGGGTGTGCGCGGCGCGACGGTCTATGCATCCTCGGGCGGCAACACGATCACCACCGGGGTGATGAACGACACGCTTGTCGGCGGTGACGGCGACGACACGCTCAACGGCGGCGAGGGCGACGACAGGCTTTATGGCGGCGTCGGCAACGACATCCTGAATGGCGGTGACGGCGACGACTTCATCGTCCTTCAGGGCGACGGTAACCCGCTGACCAGTACGGTCGACGGCGGCATCGGCCGCGACGTCTTGTCCCTCGGCATCGACGCCGAGGATATCACCGGGCTGGCGACGCTGAACAGCGTGGAGATTCTCGAGACCACCGGTTCGACCATCACGGCGACGGCCGAGCAGTTCGAATCCTTCGACCTGATCGTGCAATACGACGATTTCGTCGCCGCGAGCATGCCGGTCTCGCTTCGGATCTCGGGTGCCGGGACGCTCGATCTGGCGGACGAACTTGGCGACTGGGATCCGGCGGACGAGATCGCATTCCTGCGCGGCGCGACTGTCTTCGCGTCCTCGGATGGCAACACGATCACCACGGGCTCGCAGGACGACACCCTCTACGGCGATGTCGGCAACGACACGCTGAACGGCGGTGACGGCGATGACCAGCTTTATGGCGGAGCCGGCATCGACACCCTCAACGGCGGCGATGGCGACGACACGCTGGACGGCGGCGCGGGCGCCGACGTCATGCGGGGTGGCCGCGGCAGCGACACCTATTATGTGGACAGTGCCACCGATACCATCACCGAGCTGAGCGATCAGGGCATGATGGATCAGGTCTACAGCTCGATCGACTTCGACCTGAGCCAGCATAGCGAATATCTGGAGAAGCTCACCCTGACCGGCACGGCCAATCTCAACGGGACGGGCAACGCGGCCAACAACGTCCTCGTCGGCAATTCCGGTGCCAATGTCCTCAACGGCCGCGCAGGCGCCGATCAAATGTCCGGCGGTGCCGGCAACGACACCTATTATGTCGACGATGCCGGCGATACCATCACCGAGCTGGACGGCGAAGGTGATCAGGACCAGGTGTTCAGCTCGATCAGCCTCAAGCTGTGGGAGTACAGTCAGCAGGTCGAGAATGTCACGCTGACCGGCACCTCCGATCTTGCGGCGACAGGAAACGCGCGCGACAACAGGATCATCGGCAATGCCGGCGACAACGTCCTCGACGGCGGCAACGGCGACGACGTCCTCATCGGCAACGATGGCGACGACACGTTCCAGGATTCATCCGGGGCCGACCGGATGTATGGCGGCGTCGGCAACGATATCTACTATGTCGACGATGCCGGAGATCAGATCTTCGAATATCAATATGAAGGTCTTCGGGATCAGGTGTTCAGCTCGGTCAGCTTCGATCTCGGCCAGAACAGCGAATATCTCGAGGATCTGACGCTGACCGGCACGGCCGACCTCGACGGGACGGGCAATGGCCGCAGCAACGTCCTCACCGGCAATTCCGGCGCCAACGTCCTCGATGGCGGTGGCGGCGCGGATCGCATGGTCGGCGGCGCCGGCAACGACACCTATTATGTCGACAATGCCGGCGATCGGGTCGTCGAGCGGAACGGCGAAGGCGATCAGGATCAGGTGTTCAGCTCGGTCAGCATCAAGCTCTGGCAGCTGGGCCAGCAGATCGAGAACCTGACGCTGACCGGGACGGCCGATCTCGACGGCATGGGCAACGCCCGCGACAACACGATCTCCGGCAACGCCGGTAACAACGTGCTGGACGGCGGCACCGGCAACGACACGCTGTTGGGCGATGCCGGTGACGATACCTTCCAGGATATGTCCGGCGCCGACGCGATGTATGGCGGTATCGGCAACGACACCTACTATGTCGACAATGCCGGGGACCAGGTCTTCGAGCTGAATGGCGAAGGCGATCTCGACCGGGTCTTCAGCTCGATCAGCTTCGAGCTTGGTGAGAACATCGAGGCTCTGACCCTGACCGGCATGGGCGACCTCGACGGCACGGGCAACGCCGGCGACAACACCATCACCGGCACATCGGGCTCGAACGTTCTGAATGGCGGTGGCGGCAACGACATCCTCGCCGGCCTTACCGGGGCGGACATGCTGACGGGCGGTGCCGGCGACGACATCTTCCGCTTCGACACGATCGCTGACAGCGGCCGGCCGGCGGAAACCCGCGACACGATCACGGACTTCGAACAGGGCGTGGACCTGATCGATCTTTCGGGGATCGACGCCCTGTCGACCACCGAAGGCGACGACGCCTTCAACTTCATCGGCATGGCCCAGCATACCGGGGCGGGCGCGACCCTGCGCTACATCCACATCGGCGGCGATACGATCGTCTATGGCGACGTCGATGCCGACGGCTACGGCGACTTCTCGATCCTGCTCGAGGGCACGCACAATCTGACCCAGGACGACTTCGTTCTGTAAGCCTGGGGATCAGACTTCAGGCGTCGGGCTGGCCTTATAGCGCTGTGCGTCCGAATGGACGCACGGCGCTATGCGACTCCTGATCGTCGTCGCTGTGCGAGACAGGATGCTCAAGCACGGCCACGACTTGATCGAGACGGCGCTCGGTTCGACGCTGTAGCCCCGAGTGTCCAGAAAATTGCAATGCAACAGAAGCTTGATCGGCGCACCGGATGCTCGGGACGGGGCCCGAGCATGACGAGCGCGATAAAAGTGGGCGCCTAATCTCAGAGTGTCAGGCACTCGATGCGCGCCGTTCGAAGAGACTGTGGTCCACTTTGGATCGTCAGCTTGATGAGCCACGATCTAGGATATATCGACCTGGAACAGAGAACCTTGCAAACAATCGACAATCCGTTCGGCACGAAATTGTCACCCATGTCTTAGGAACGTTCTGTCACCCATGTCTCAGGGCTGGACATGCGAAAATTTGGAGCGGGCGAAGGGATTCGAACCCTCGACCCCAACCTTGGCAAGGTTGTGCTCTACCCCTGAGCTACACCCGCCCGCTCCCCGCGGCGCTCCGTTTCCGGTGCCGTGGACGGGCGCTATATGGCGGAAAGCCCTGGACAATGCAACAGGCAAATTTCGCTCTTTGGAAAAACCCGCGGTTCAGCCCTCCGCGCGGCGCCCGGCCCTTCAACGAGGAGGTCCGATCGGCTATGGCACGAGGCGTTGATTTCTGGGCGATAGCGACGGAGACGAGACTTGGCGGCGACGCGTGACGAACTGATGACATATCTCGCCACGCTCGGCATCGAGACGTCGACGATCGAGCATCCGCCGCTCTTCACCGTGGGCGAATCGCAGGAGCTGCGTGGGGAGATCCGGGGCGGCCACACCAAGAACCTGTTCCTGAAGGACAAGAAGGGCCGTCACTTTCTCGTCGTTGCCGAGGAGAGCCGGGCCGTCGATCTGAAGTCGCTGCACCACACGATCGGTGCGAAGGGGCGGCTGTCCTTTGCCAGCGCCGAGGCGATGATGGAAATGCTCGGCGTGACGCCCGGTTCGGTCACGGCTTTCGGCGTTCTCAACGATCGCGACGGCAAGGTGACGGTGGTGCTTGATGAAGGTTTGCTCGCGTACGATATGGTGAATTGCCATCCGTTGACGAACACTGCGACCACCACGATCGCCACCGACGGATTGATGACATTCTTCCGATCGACCGGGCACGAGGCTTTCGTCGCCCGGCTGGACAGTGAAACGATTGAGGGCGAGGGGCAGGGCGGATGAGCGACAACCCATACGGAAATCCCTATGGCGGCTTCGGCCAGCAGACTGTCAGCCCTGGGCCGGCCGAGGGGCGATCCGCCCAGCCGTCGCAGCCGGCCGCAGCTCCGGCAGCCGGGCTGACGGGTTTCGGCGCCGAGAGCGCGGCACCGGCGGCGGACGTCATTAAGGAGACGACGACGGCGCAGTTTACCGCGGACGTCATTCAGGAGTCGCGTCGCCAGCCGGTCATCGTCGACTTCTGGGCGCCCTGGTGCGGCCCCTGCAAGCAGCTGACGCCGATCCTCGAAAAGGCGGTGCGGGAGGCTGGCGGCAAGGTCAAGCTGGTCAAGATGAACATCGACCAGCATCCCTCGATCGCCGGCCAGCTCGGCGTGCAGTCGATTCCGGCCGTCTTCGCCTTCGCGAACGGCCAGCCGGTCGACGGTTTCATGGGCGCGCTGCCGGAAAGCGAGATCAAGGCCTTCATCGCGCGGCTCACTTCGGGCCAGCCGGGCGGCGATCCGATCGCCGAGGCTCTGGAAGAGGCCAATACGCTGCTTGCGAGCGGCGATGCGGGCAGCGCCGCGCAGCTCTTTGGCGCGATCCTGCAGCACGAGCCCGGCCATGCCGGTGCGACGGGCGGCCTTGCCGAATGCTATCTGAAGTCCGGCGACACCGAGCGGGCGAAGGCGCTGATCGATGCGCTTCCGGCCGACAAGGCCGACGACCCGGCCGTGGCGGCTGTCCGCGCCAAGGTGAAGCTGAGTGAGGAGATCGCCCAGCTCGGCGATCCCGATCAGCTGCAGGCGCGCCTTGAAAGCAATGCCGACGACCATCAGGCGCGCTTCGATCTCGCCCTCATCGCCAATGCGAAGGGCGACCGCCAGACGTCGGCGGGCCACCTCCTCGAGATCATCAAGCGTGATCGCAGTTTCGGCGAGGATGCCGCGCGGCAGAAGCTGCTCGAACTCTTCGCGGCTTGGGGGCCGACCGATCCGGCGACAAAGGACGCCCGGCGCCGGCTTTCCTCGCTGCTGTTTTCATAGGGGGGAGGGCGCCCGGCGCGGCAAACGCTCCGTCCTGGCTTGCCGCCGCGCCCCGGGACCGGTTCTTCCTTCGGCTCGCCCTGAATTGAAGAGGCTGGCCGAAGCTCCGGCAGGCGTGATGAGGCCCGGGGCTTGAGATCGCCGGACGCCGGCCCAAATGCCGAGGAGGTCGACGGAGGCACTCTTTGGTACAAGCGGGCAACTACACTTATGCGGACGAATCCGACCTCCCGGCTACGGTGCCGGTGTTTCCCCTGACGGGAGCGCTGCTTCTTCCGGGTGGTCAGCTGCCGCTCAACATCTTCGAGCCGCGCTACATCCAGATGATCGACGAGGCGCTGGCGGGGTCGCGCATCATCGGCATGATCCAGCCGAGCCTTGATGGTGCGAAAAGGAAGGACAACGAGCCGAAGCTCTGCGAGGTCGGCTGCATGGGCAGGATCGCGTCCTATGCCGAATCGGGCGACGGCCGCTATATCATCAGCCTGCAGGGAATCGCGCGGTTTCGCGCCGTCGAGGAACTGAGCCTGCGCACGCCCTATCGGGTTTGCCGGATCGCCGCCTTCGTCGCTGACCTCGATTCCGCGCTCGGCGAAGACGAGGTCGATCGCGAGGGACTCTTGCGGGCCTTCAGGCGCTTCTTCGAAGCCAACCAGATGGAAGCCGACTGGGATTCGATCGCCCGAGCCTCGAACGAGACGCTGGTGAACGCTCTTTCGATGATGTCGCCCTACGGGGCCGCCGAGAAGCAGGCGCTGCTCGAAGCGAGCGACCTCAAGGCTCGGGCCGAGACGCTGATCGCCATCACCGAGATCGCGCTTGCCCGCGATGGCGGCGAAGACGGCTCGACCACCCTGCAATGACCTGTCGCTAGAGGCTTGGCCGCGTGCTATCTCTCGACCGGACGCCATCAAACCATATAACGGCAAAGCAAACGAACGGCTCATGAGCGAACGCAACCGGGACGGCCAGCCAGACCCCAAGCTCCTGGAGCTTCTCGTCTGTCCCCTGACCAAGTCGCAGCTGATCTACGACCGCGAAAACAACGAGCTGATCTCGAAGGTCGCCAAGCTCGCCTTTCCGATCCGCGAAGGCATTCCGATCATGCTGCCTTCAGAGGCGCGCGAAATCGAATGACCCGTTCGGGTTCACAAGGTCGCTCGCCGGGCTGTGACACCGACGGCGCATCGGGTTTGGCTCAAATGCCGCCGCTGTCCGAAACGAACTGCGTCTCCATCGTCTGAACCTGGTTGCGACCGTGATTTTTCGCGTCGTAGAGCGCTTCGTCCGCGCGGGCGAGGGGCGGCGAGAGCGATCGCTCTTCGCTGCGAATATCCGTCAAGCCGAAGCTCGCGGTAACCCATAGCCGCTCATCCTCCCAGTCGTAGGGGTGCTTCGCGATCGCGTCCCGCAGCCTTTGCACTAGGCGGCTGGCTTCACGGAACGACGAGCAGTTGAGCATGATGAAGAATTCCTCGCCGCCGGCTCTGGCGACGAGATGCGCCTCGCCGAGGGTTGCGCGAAGAATATCGGCGACATGCCGCAGCACCGCGTCGCCGCAAGGATGGCCGTAGCGATCGTTGATGCCTTTGAAATGGTCGATGTCGGCGATCGCGATGTAGCTCGGCCGGCCGTTCGCCTGGTTCCGACGCATGATCGTCTCCGCATGCGTCATGAAATACCGGCGATTGTAGAGCCCGGTCAGGAAATCACGGTTCGCCGCCTCGCGAAGCTGCGCCTCCATCTCGTTGCGCTCGGTGATGTCGATCATGGCGCCGGCAATTCCCTCGACGGAGCCGTCGTCGCGCAGGACAAGCGACTTGTAGAAGGCGACGTGCCGCTCCGCGCCGTTGGCATCCGCGACGTCCGTCTCGTAGATCTGAACGCCGCCATCGGTGATCAACCGGCGGTCGGCCGCGATGAAGGTCGAAGCGGTGGAGAAGGCGGTCAGCTCGAACGCACTGGCGCCCAGAATGTCCTCGCGGCTCTTGCCGTAAAATGTCTGGAACGCGGTGTTGAACGCACGGTAGAGCCCGTCGGCATCCTTGAAGAAGATCGGAGACGGCAGGTTGTTCATCGCCGCCAGCAATGTCGTGCGCACGCGCTCAAGCATCTCGATCTCGCCGTGAAGGGCTTGCCGGCGGCGGAAGGTGGCCTTTGCTCTGGCGATGCACAGCAGAACCGCGGCGGCATCGGCCGGATCGATCAGATCGTCGATCCCCTCGCCGAACAGGCACTCGATCGCGCTTGGCGAAAGGTCGTCGGCGCCTTCGATCACCGCGACGAGCTGCGTTTGCGGGGCAAGTTGGCCTCGTAGCCGCGTTATCTGCCCTCGTGCCGGCACGGCTGCTGGAGCGAAGACGATATCTGCGCTGCCAGCTTCGTTCGTCGGCATGATGCCCGCCGACGCCAGAGTTTGCGGAATGCAAACGCCCGGCTCCGCGATCCAGGCAAGTGTTGGATCGTGGATGCTTCTCGAAGATGATATGTAAGCTTGATTTATCACGGCTAGAACTTCCTCGATGAAGAAGATCCTAGCATCGCCTGGCTAAAGAATTCTTGAAAACATTCTTTCAGTGCAGGAGGCTCGACGGGCTGCAAAGCTGCCGCAGCCTTATTCCGCTGCCATCGCGGCGTCGTGCTCCTCGGTGAGCGCCAGCCAGTCCTCCTCGCAGGACGACAGCGTCCTGGCAGCATCGGTGCGCTGCTTGTTCAGTGCCGCCGCCTTCGCCGGCTCCTTGGTGTAGAGCGAGGGGTCCGCGAGCTTCTCGTCATAGTCGGCGATCGTCTTCTGCAGCCGGGATATCTGGATCTCGAGCTGGCTGATCTTCTTCTTCAAAGGTTTCAGCGCTTCGCGCCGTTCGGCGGCCTGCCGGCGCTGATCGACTTTGGACAGCTGGGGCTGCGGCTCGGCCTCGACCGGTTCGCTGCCGGCGCCGCCAGCCGCCCCGCCGCCCGTTCTCGCGCCCGACAGGATCAGCTTCTTGTAGTCTTCGAGGTCGCCGTCATAGCGCGAAACCGTCCCGTCGCCGACGATCCACAGCCGGTCCATCGTCGCCTCGACCATATGGCGGTCGTGGCTGATCAGGATGACCGCACCGGGATAGTCGTTGAGCGCGAAAACGAGGCTTTCGCGCGCTTCGATGTCCAGATGGTTGGTCGGCTCGTCGAGGATCAGGAGGTTTGGTGCGTCGAGGGTGGCAAGGCCCATCAGAAGGCGCGCCTTCTCGCCGCCGGAGAGTTTCTCGGCGGCGGTGTCCATCTTCACCGTCGGCAGTCCCATCTGTGCGACTTTCGCGCGCACCTTGGCCTCGGCTGCGTCGGGCATCATCCGTCGCACGTGCTGGACGGCGCTTTCGGCGGGCCGCAGATCGTCGATCTGATGCTGCGCGAAGAACGCGATCTTGAGCCCCGGTGCCCGCGTCACCTCACCCGCCTCTGCCTGAAGGCGTTCGGCGAGGAGCTTGGCGAAGGTGGACTTGCCGTTGCCGTTCTGACCGAGAAGGGCGATCCGGTCCTCGGTGTCGATCCGAAGGTTGAGGCCCTTCAGGATCGGCCGGCCCGGCTGATAGCCGACCGCGACATTCTCCATGCGGATGATCGGCGAGGCGGCCTGCTTTTCGGGCGCCGGAAAGACGAAGGGGGTGACGTGTTCCTCGACGATCGACTGGAGCGGGCCCATCTTTTCCAGTGCCTTCAGGCGCGACTGCGCCTGCCGGGCCTTCGACGCCTTGGCGCGGAAGCGCTCGACGAAGGACTCCATGTGCTTGCGCGCGGCTTCCTGCTTGGCGATCGACTTTTGCAGAAGCTCCAGCTTCTCGGCCCGCTGCCGGGCGAACTGATCGTAGTCGCCGCGATAGAAGTTGAGCTTCTGCTGGTCGAGATGGACGATCGACGAAACGGCATTGTTCAGAACGTCGCGATCATGGCTGATCACGAGGACGGTGTAGGGATAGCGCTGGACGAAGTTCTCCAGCCACAAAGTGCCTTCGAGATCGAGATAGTTGGTCGGCTCGTCGAGGAGCAGAAGGTCCGGCCGCGAGAACAGGACGGCCGCGAGCGCGACGCGCATGCGCCAGCCGCCGGAAAACGACGAGGCGGGCCGTGCCTGCGCCGCCATGTCGAAGCCGAGGCCCGACAGGATCGATGAGGCCCTGGCTTCGGCCGAATGGGCCTCGATGTCTGCAAGCCGGACATGGATGTCGGCAATCCGCGTCGGATCAGTGGCCGTCTCGGCCTCGGCAAGCAGGGCGACGCGTTCGGTATCGGCCGCAAGAACGATATCGAGCAGCGAATCTTCGGTGCCCGGAGCCTCCTGCGCGACTTGGCCGAGCCGGGTGTTCTTGGGAAACGAGACGGATCCCGTCTCCGGCGCGAGATCGCCGGTGATGACGCGGAACAGCGTCGACTTGCCGGCGCCATTGCGCCCGACGAGGCCGGCCTTCGTCCCGGTGGGGAGGGTCAGGCTCGCATGATCGATCAGCAGGCGCCCGGCAACGCGCGCGGTAAGGTCGGTAATCTGAAGCATGAGCGCCTTTTGCCACGTGCTGCAGCGCGGCGAAAGGGGAAAGGCGGCCCAGATGGCGCTTTGGCTGGCGCGCCGAGCGAGAGCGCCGGGACGCCGGCCTGGCGGGAGGCGCTTTGCCCCCGATAAGCTTCGCCCAAGCTTACCGGCCTTAATTCACCAGCCAGATCATTCGCCCTGCCCGAAGGTCGGTTTTGAAACCGACGACGCGCGTGAATGGTCTGTGGCCCATCGCCGCCCCGCCCGCGGGGTCGCGGCCGTCGAAAACACGATCAGCGTTGCCAGCGGGAACGCCAAAGGTAAGCCATGATCTCCGTCATCTCCGTCGGTTCGCTCAAGACATCCGGCTCTTCGACCGTCGCGCTCACTCTCGCCAGCGTCGCCGCTGCCGCCGATATCCCCGTTCTCCTGATCGATGCGGCCCGCGACGGCGACATCGCCGCCTGGGCGTCGCAGGCCGGCCGGCCCGCAAAGATCAGCGTCGAGCGTATCCGTGACGAAACAGCGATCGAAAAGCTGGTCAGGGCGGCGCGCAAGCGCGGCGATCTGGTGATCATCGACGCCGGCGACGAGGCCGAGACGATCCGCGCCAGCGCCAAGCTCGCCGACCGGGCGCTGATCCCGGTGCGCTTCTCGCCCGTCTCGGCGCTCTATGCCATCGAGACCGATCGCCTGCTCGCCGAAGACATCGGCCGCGGCCGGCGCCTGCGGGACTGGTGTTTCGTCGCCAGTGCCGTCGCCACCATTCCGAGTCGCATCGCGCGCAGCGTCGAAGCCATCGTCGAGGAAAGCGCCACCGCGCGTCTGCCGATCGGCCTCGTGCAGCGCGCCGCCTACGAGGCGCCGTTCCTCTTCGGCGGAACGATCTTCACGATGGAGGAAGACGTCGCGCCCGGCCTCGACCGCGCCCGCGCGGAGGCCGCGAGCCTTGCCTACGAGATCGGCATCCTCGGTCAGAAAGCCAACGAGGCCCGCCCGGCTCCCGGGCAGCGCGCGGCGATCCGCGAGGCGGCCTGATCCGTTCCAGCCTGGGCGCTGGCGACGATGCGACGCAGCGCTCTTTGCCTCCCGCCGCTGCCGGGGGCTCCCTGTCACCGCCTCTCGGCCTCGACGGAACAGGCCGAGGGGCATCGTGACCAAGAATTAATGCTGCTCCATTACGATTGCGGCTATGGGTTTGGCCGGTCCACTTGAGATCGGCTGGAGACATTCCCTTGCTCTTCGAACGTCAGACCTCGGCGGCAATGCCCGCCTCGCCCAACCCCTGGCGCCTTCCCCTGATCGTCGCCGCAGCGATGGTCATCCTGCCGCAAGTCGCCGGCGCCCACATCATCCGCGGGGCGCAGGGCGGCTTCGGGAGCGGTTTCGAGCATCCGCTGACCGGGCTCGACCATTTCCTCGCCATGTTCGCCGTCGGTCTGTGGGGCGCCCAGATGGGCGGCCGGTCGGTCTGGACCCTTCCGGTGACCTTTCCGCTGATCATGGTGGTGGGCGGCATCATCGGCATTTCCGGCGTTCACCTGCCGGGGATCGAGACCGGCATCGCCCTGTCGATCCTGGTGCTCGGCCTCGCCATCGCCTTTGCCTGGCGGCCGGCCGAATGGGTGGCGCTCTGTCTGATCGCCTTCTTCGCCATCTGTCACGGCTACGCCCACGGCGCGGAACTGCCGCTTGCGACAGACCCGGCGGATTATGCCATCGGCTTCGTGCTTGCGACGGGACTGATCCACATTCTCGGCATCGGCTTCGGCCTGGTCATCGGCAGGCTCTGGGACGGGCGCATCTCCCGGATCTGCGGCGCCGCGATAGCGCTTGGGGGCGTCTACTATCTTGTCGGCTGAAGCTGTCGCGCGGCCGGGCAGACGGATCTTGCGATTTTCCGGTCCGGCGTTCCTTGCCGTCGCGGTGGCCACGGCGATCGGGCTTCGGCTGCCTCCGGCAGCGTCTCTCGACACGCTGTTCTGGTGGATCGCCTACGGGCCGCTTGCGCCTGAACGCGCCATGCCGCTCGCCGCCCTCGGGGCGGCCTTCGGTCTGATCGGCTGGCGGGCCCGAGTCGCGGCGTTGGCGGCATTCGGATTGGGTATCGCCGGCGGATTTTACGGCGAGATCACATGGCTTGCCCTTCTTGGCCATCTGCCGGCGGCCGCCGGCCACGATTTTTACGCCGGGCCGGGCTCTTGCATCGCGGCCGGTGCCGCGCTGATTTCCGGGCGCCGGCTGCGGCCCGTGGCGACGCCGCTCGCCAGCCTCGTCATCGGCACGCTGTGGGCCCTGTGGATCAGGCTTCTCGACCCGACATTGCACGATCTGAAGATCAGCGTCGCCGGCGTCCTGGTGGCAGTCGCTCTCATCGTCGCGATCGCTTCGACGGTGGCGGCCTTTCGCGGCAACTGGATGTTCGTCGCCGCTCCGATCTGCGGCAGCTGGCTCCTGGCGATCGGTCTGCTTTACGGCGGCAGCTATCTGGCGACGAAGCCGCCGAGCCTCAATCTTCCGCCGCCCGCCCCGGCCCGCGATTCCTCCATGCTTGATGGTCTGTTCCCGGAGGAGAACGGTAGGTTGGACCGGAAGCCCGGCCGATCGGATCCGTTCGGCGGCGACGGTGCGAAACCGTTCTGACACCAACAGGAAAGCGGGATGGACAAGATGGTTCGGCAGCAAGCCCGCCGACAGAATCCACAGGCTCTGCGGCGCCGCCTCCGCCTCGTCGGCAGAGCCAGTCGGCGAAGCCTGTCCCGGCTCTTCGCCGCTTTCACCTGTCTGATCCTCGCCGCTCTCGGCGGACCGGCCAGTGCCCATCCCAACATCACCATGACCTGCCGCGTCCTGTTCAATTTTGCGGGCAATTCCGTCGATGGCATCGGTGAGGTCTGGACCTTCGATGCGGGATTCAGCGCCGAATTGCTGAAGGACTTCGACGCAAACAAGGACGGCCTCCTGTCCGATGCCGAAGCTGCGGCGATGGGAAAGGACGTGATGAAGAATCTCGGGGATTCGCGCGACTTCACCTATGTTTTTGTCGATGGGCACGACCTCGGCGCGATCAAGACCGAGGGCTTCCGGGCAAGGGCCGAGAACGGCATCGTTTCGATCGCCTTCGGCGTCCCGTTGAAGACGCCAGTGGATCCGCGCATCCACAAGCTGAGCGTCGAGATCAAGGACGAGGAGTTCTTCGTCTTCGCCACCTTCGCCACCGACCGGCCGGTCCTGATGCGCGGCGAGGGGGCTGCCGCCGACGCCTGCATGCCGAAGCTCGTCGACGATCCGGCCGGGGCCTATTTCGGCGGGGCGATCATCCCGTCGGCGGCGACGCTGGTGTGCGGATAGATCGCGTCCGGCCTTTGCCCGGAAGAACCATTGACCCGGTGAACGGCGAAGGCTCGTCCCACCTTGCGGCGGGGACTTGCGACTTCGCCTTTCGTCGCACCATATCCCGACTTGGCGCGAAATGACCTTTACGGTAACGTCAAAATCGGGAGGAACAAAAATGGACAAGCCTTGGCTCGCGCACTATCCGCAAGGGGTGCCGTCGGAACTCGACGAGATCGGGTATCGCTCGCTCGCGGAGCTTTTGGAACATGCCTTTCAGACCTATTCCGATCGCGATGCCCTGCATTTCATGGGGGCGGCTTTCACCTATGGCCGTTTCGGCGAGCTTTCGCGCGATTTCGCCGCCTATTGCCAGACGCTCGGCCTGAAAAAGGGCGACCGGATCGCGCTGATGATGCCAAACGTGCCGCAATATCCGGTGGCGATCGCCGGGGCGGCCATGGCCGGGCTGACCATCGTCAACGTCAATCCGCTCTATACGCCCGGCGAGCTTGCCCATCAGCTGAAGGATTCCGGCGCGAAGGCCATCGTTGTTCTGGAGAACATGGCGGCGACGCTCGAGGCCTGCCGCGGGCAGACCGACGTCGAGCATGTGATCGTGACGGGGCTCGGCGACCTTCTTCCCATGATCAAGGGCGCGATCGTCAATTTCGTCCTGCGACGGGTGAAGAAGATGGTCCCGGCCTATGATCTGCCGGGCGCTGTGCGGTTCAAGGCGGCCCTTTCGGCGGGGGCCAAGGCGAAGCTCAGCAAGGTCGCGGTGGCTCCGGAGGACATTGCCGTCCTGCAATATACCGGCGGCACCACCGGCGTTGCCAAGGGCGCGATGCTGACCCAGAGAAACATCGTCGCCAACGTCATCCAGTCCGCACACTGGAACGCGCCGGCCCTCAATCAGCTCGCGCCGGGCGAACAGTCGATCGTCGTCTGCGCGCTGCCGATCTACCATATCTTCGGTTTCACCGTGAACCTGATGCTGTCGGTGCGCAACGGTGGCGCGGCGATCCTCATCCCCAATCCGCGCGACATCCCGGCGACACTGAAGGCGATCAAGGCGTTCCGCTTCCACTCCTTCCCGGCCGTCAACACGCTTTACAACGCCATTGCCCTGCACCCGGACGCCAAGTCCGTCGACTGGTCGGCCCTGAAGCTGTGCGTGGGCGGCGGCATGGCCGTTCAGGCGGCGACCGCCGAGCGCTGGAAAAAGGTCACGGGCGTCTCGATCTGCGAGGGCTATGGCCTGTCGGAAACCTCGCCATCGGCCTGCTGCAACCCGACCGACCGTTCCGAATACACCGGCACGATCGGTCTTCCGCTGCCATCTACGGAGCTTGCCATTCTCGACGAGGACGGCAACCATCTGCCGCCCGGCAGCGTCGGCGAGGTCGCAATTCGCGGGCCGCAGGTGATGGCCGGTTACTGGAACCGGCCGGCGGAGACGGCGGCGGTGATGACCGCCGACGGTTTCTTCCGCTCGGGCGATATCGGCGTCATGAGCGAGGACGGCACCTTCAAGATCGTCGATCGCAAGAAGGACATGATCAATGTCTCGGGATTCAACGTCTATCCCAACGAGGTCGAGGACGTGGTGACGCGCATGCCCGGCATTACGGAAGCCGCGGCGATCGCGATGTCCGACGAGGCATCCGGCGAGGCGGTCAAGCTGTTCGTCGTCCGCTCGGACGCGGCGATCGGCGAAGACGAGATCAAGGCCTACTGCAAGGCCAATCTCACCGGCTACAAGCGCCCGCGCGTCATCGAGTTTCGCGACGAGTTGCCGAAGTCGGCCGTCGGCAAGGTGTTGCGGCGGGAGCTGCGGAGCTGAGTTTCAGCCTGCGACCCGTTCCTTCACCGCCTTTGCGGCCGTGAAATTCTCGTCCAGCGCATAGCCGGCACCGCGCACGGTACGGATCGGGTCGCGCTGGCGGCCGCGATTGATCGCCTTTCTGAGGCGGCCGACATGAACGTCGACGGTGCGTTCGTCGACATAGATGTCGCGCCCCCAGACGCCGTCGAGAAGCTGCTCGCGGGAAAACACGCGGCCGGGCGACTGCATGAAGAATTCGAGCAGCCGGAACTCCGTCGGTCCAAGCTTGATCTCGCGGCCGGCCCGGCGCACGCGATGGGTCTCGCGGTCGAGGTCGATGTCGCCGGCAGACAGATGGGACGCGATCTTCTCGGGCTTGGCCCGCCGCAGCATGGCGCGCACACGGGCCACGAGTTCGGGCGTCGAGAAGGGCTTCACGACATAATCGTCGGCGCCGACGGACAGCCCGCGCACGCGCTCCGATTCCTCGCCGCGCGCCGTCAGCATGATGATCGGCAGCCGCTCGGATTCCTCGCGCTGGCGCAGCCGCCGGCAGAGCTCGACCCCCGAAAGACCCGGCAGCATCCAGTCGAGGATGAGGAGATCCGGAAGCTCCTCCTTCAGCCTGAGATCGGCCTCGTCGCCCCGCGCGATGACGTCGACCGAATAGCCTTCCGCCTCGAGATTGTAGCGCAGGAGAACGCCGAGGGCTTCTTCGTCCTCGACCACGGCAATACGTGCGCTCATCGTGCTCAGGCTCCGGATCCGCCCGGAGCCGGGGGTGTGGTTACGTCGGTATGGGCGATCGATGCGGTGCGATCGCCCTTCGGACGCTCTGCCTCCATCTGCTCGCCGGTCTTGATGTAGTAGACCGTCTCGGCAATGTTCGTGGCATGATCGCCGATGCGCTCGATGTTCTTGGCGCTGAAGAGAAGGTGGGTGCAGGCGGTGATGTTGCGCGGGTCTTCCATCATGTAGGTGAGGAGCTCGCGAAAGATCGAGGTGTAGACGGCGTCAATGCTCTCGTCGCTGTCGCGCACCGCCAGCGCTTGCTTCTCGTTGCGCGTCGCATAGGCGTCGAGCACTTCCTTGAGCTGCTCGAGGGCGAGGTCCGAAAGATGCTCGAGGCCGCGAACCAGCTGCAGCGGCTGGGAATGTTCATGCACCGCGATCACCCGCTTGGCGGTGTTCTTGGCCAGATCGCCGATGCGCTCCAGATCGCTGGAAATCCGGATCGCGCCGACGATCTCGCGCAGGTCGATGGCCATGGGCTGGCGCTTGGCGATGGTGCGGATCGCCCGCTCGTCGACTTCGCGCTGGGCGGCATCGAGAAGAACGTCGTCGGCGACGACGGACTGGGCCAGCGCCCAGTCGGACCGCATCAGGGCGCTGACGGACTGCTCGACCATGCGTTCGGCCTGCCCACCCATCTCCGAAATGCGGCGGATGATGAACTTCAGTTCGTCCTCGTATGAGGTGACGATATGTTCGGCCATGTTGGCGGCCTCCTCGTGGTTGTTCCGCTCAGCCGAAGCGCCCGGTGATGTAGTCCTGGGTGCGCTTGTCGCCGGGATTGGAGAACATCTTCTCGGTCGGGCCGACCTCGGCCAGATCGCCCAGATGGAACATCGCGGTCAGCTGCGAGACGCGCGCCGCCTGCTGCATCGAATGGGTGACGATGACAATGGTGTAGTTCTCGCGCAACTCGTCGATCAGCTCTTCGACCGTCGCCGTGGCGATCGGATCGAGCGCCGAGCAGGGCTCGTCCATGAGGATGACCTCAGGCGACACGGCGATCGCGCGGGCGATGCACAGGCGCTGCTGCTGGCCGCCGGAAAGCCCGGTTCCCGGCTCGTCGAGGCGATCGTGGACTTCCTTGTAGAGGCCGGCCCGGCGCAGGCTCGTATGAACGACCTCGTCGAGTTCCTGCTTGGAATGGGCAAGCCCGTGAATCTTCGGCCCGTATGCGACGTTGTCGTAGATCGATTTCGGAAACGGGTTGGGCTTCTGGAACACCATTCCGACGCGGGCTCGCAGTTCCACGACGTCGATGTCGGGATCGTAGACGTCCTCGCCGTCGAGCAGGATCTCGCCGGCCACCTTGGCGGAGTCGATCGTGTCGTTCATCCGGTTCAGGCAGCGCAGATAGGTGGACTTGCCGCAGCCGGACGGGCCGATCAGCGCCGTCACCTGGTTTTCCGGAATGTTGAGCGTGATGCCGTTCAGCGCCTGCTTCTGGCCGTAATGGACGGTGACGTCCTTGGTTTTCATCTTGATGGGTTTGGAGGAATCCACGGACGGGCCCTTGTTGAATGAAGCTTGTAAGTTTTCCATCATGAAGCGCTCCTACCAGCGGCGTTCGAAGCGGCGGCGAAGGAAGATCGCCGTCACATTCATGATTGCCAGAAAGCCCAGCAAAATGATGATCGCACCCGAGGTGCGCTCGACGAAGGCACGTTCGGCCTCGTTTGCCCACATGTAGATCTGCACGGGCAGGGCCGTCGCCGGCTCCATCGGCGTCGCCGGATAGTCGGCGACGAAGGCGACCATGCCGATCAGAAGCAGCGGCGCGGTTTCGCCGAGTGCCTGGGCGAGGCCGATGATCGTGCCGGTGAGGATGCCCGGTGCCGCAAGCGGCAGGACATGGTGGAAGATCGTCTGGTTCTTCGAGGCGCCGAGACCGAGCGCCGCCCAGCGGATCGACGGCGGCACCGCGCGCAGCGCGGCCCGCGTCGCGATGATGATCGTCGGCAGCGTCATCAGGGTCAGGACGAGGCCGCCCACCAGCGGCGCCGAGCGCGGCAGGTGAAACCAGTTGATGAACACGGCGAGGCCGAGCAGGCCGAAGACGATCGAGGGGACCGCGGCGAGGTTGTTGATGTTCACCTCGATCAGATCGGTGAACTTGTTCTTGGGCGCGAACTCCTCGAGATAGATCGAGGCCGCGACGCCGATCGGCAGGGCGAGCGCCAGGACGATCAGCATCATGTAGAGCGAGCCGATGATCGCCACGCCGACACCGGCCGTCTCCGCGCGCGACGACGCCCCGAAAGTGAACAGCCCGGTGTTGAAGCGCTGCTCCAGATTGCCGGCGGCCTTGAGCTTGTCGATATATTGAAGCTGCAGATCGCTGATCGGCCGGCGGTTTTCCGGCACCGAGAGATCGTATTGGCCCTTCATGGCGCTGTCGAGTTCGGAGCTCGCATAGAGCCAGACGTCCTGGGTGGTGCCGATCACCGACAGGTCGTTCATGACGATGTTGCGCAGCGTGACGCGGGTGCCCGACGAGATCAGGCCGCTGGCCGCGCTCACCGCCTTCTTGTCGTCGGGATCGATGCCGAGCTCCTTGATGAGCCCCTCGCGGGCAAGCTTCGGATAATTGGCCATCAGAAGCTTGGTCTGGCTCTCATTCGCCTGCTGCGGTGTGCCGAGGACCTGTTCGGAAAAGGTGATCGGCACCCTGATCTCGGTCTGCCAGAAGGCCGTGTAGCCCTTCGAGAAGATGCTCCACAAAAGGGCGACGAGAAACAGGAGGCCGATGGCGATGGCGATGATGCCATAGGCCTTGAAGCGGCGCTCGGCGGCGTAGCGCTTGTTGATTCCGATATCGCGCCTGGGCTTGCGGGTCGCAGCCGTGTCGGCGATGCCGTTGGCGGTGGCGTCGCTCATTCGTACTGCTCCTTGTATTTGCGCACGATGTAGAGTGCGTAGACGTTGAGCGCGAGGGTGATGACGAAGAGCGTCATGCCCAGCGCGAAGGCGACGAGGGTCTGGGGCGAGTTGAATTCGAGATCGCCGGTGAGCTGCGCGACGATCTTCACCGTGATCGTCGTCATCGGCTCGAGCGGGTCGATCGTCAGATTGGCCGCGACACCCGCCGCGAGCACCACGATCATCGTCTCGCCGATGGCGCGCGAGGCCGTCAGAAGCAGCGCCGAGACGATGCCGGGAAGCGCTGCCGGCAGGATCACCCGCTTGATCGTCTCCGAGCGCGTGGCGCCGAGGCCGAGCGAGCCGTCACGCAGCGAGCCTGGCACGGAGGTGATGATGTCGTCGGAGAGCGAAGAGACGAAGGGGATCAGCATGATCGCCATGACGAGACCGGCCGTCAGGACGCTCTGGGCCTGGATGAAGCTTGCATAGTCGCCGGTGACGAGACCGTTGATCTGGGCCGAAAGGTCTCTGAGGAAGGGGCCGACGGTGACGAGGGCGAAGAAGCCGTAGACGATGGTCGGAATGCCGGCCAGCACCTCGAGCAGCGGCTTGACGACCGAGCGTGTGCGCCGGCTGGCATATTCGGCCATGTAGATGGCCGCGAACAGCCCGATCGGGACCGCGATCAGCATCGCCACGGCGCCGATGTAAAGCGTGCCGGCGAGAAGCGGGATGAAGCCGAAGCTGCCGGCATTGCCGCTCGAGCCGACATTCGAGAAGCGCGGCTCCCAGACCGTTCCGAAGAAGAAGTCGACCGGCGAAATGCGCGAGAAGAAGTCGATGGTCTCGAAGAGCATCGAGAAGACGATGCCGACCGTCGTCAGAATGGCGATCGAAGAGGCGACGATGAGTGCGCCCTTGATGATGCCTTCCACCTTGTTGCGCGAGCGAAGGCGCATGGCGATCTGCCGGTAGCCCCAGAAGGCGCCGAAGACGGAGAGCGCGATGACGGCCACCGTCATTGCCAGCCGGCTCCAGAACTGCATCCCGTTGAGCTGCAGCGCGAGGGGCACCATCCAGTCGGCGCTGGCAGAAGCGATCGGGACGCCGCGCTCTCTCAGAAGAGCCGATATGTCCTTGACCGGGGTCGTCTCGGTGATCGTCTCGCGCTCGTCGTCGGGGAGAACCTGCAGGCCGGTGCCGAGACTCTCGACGATGCCGTAAGCGAGATCTTCGGTCAGCTGGCTTTGCGCAAGAACCCCCTCGGGAAAGCTCGCACGCACGTCGCTGGCGATGAAGATGGGGGAGGCGATCAGCCAGACGGCGAGAAGCAGAAGGGCAGGAATGACCGCTAAGGATGCGACGTAGGAGGCATGGTAGACCGGGCGCGAATGCGGCCGCACGCCATTTTCCGACGCCGTCAGGACCTTGCCCTGCCTGTAGCCGAAGAACGCTCCGACGAGTCCGATCGCGAGAACGACGATAATGATCGTGAAGGTCGACACGGGGATACTTTCGACGAAGAATTCGTGGATGACCAGAGCCGAAGCGCGACCGCGATGCTGCGTCGGCAGAAGACGTGATGCGCCTTGGTAGCGGCGAAACCGCCGGCCGCTTGCGCGGCCAGCGGATCATTGCGCCCGTTGTACCATCACGGGCGGGATCGTTCGAGCGATCAGGTCTTCGACCCGAGCGTCACGCCGTTCTCGAAGTTCGAGATCTGCTCGTCGCGCTCGCTCGCCGGCAGCGGAACGAGGCCGTAATTGACGGTCGGCGAGCCTTCGCCGGTCATCTGCTCGGAGAGGAAGAACTGGACGTATTCCGACAGGCCCGGAACGACGCCGAGATGCGCGCGCTTGACGTAGAAGTAGAGCGGACGCGAGACCGGATATTCGCCGGACGCGATCGTGTCGGCGGACGGGACGACGTCGTTCATCGTCGCCACCTTCAGCTTGTCCTGGTTCTGCTCGTAAAAGGCCAGACCGAACACGCCGATGGCCTTCTGATTGGCTTCGATGCGGGCGAGGGTCTCGGTGTAGTCGCCGGAGATCTCGGAGACCGAGCCGTCGTTGCGAACCGACATGCAGGCCTCTTCGGCCGCATCCTCGTCCATGCCGGACTTCTCGAAGGCTTCCATCGCGCCGGAGTCCTTGCAGCCCTGCATCAGGACCTTTTCTTCGAAGACTTCGCGGGTGCCGTGGTTCGAGGCCGGGATGAAGGCCGTGATCTGCTGGTCCGGCAGCGAGGAATCGACCTCGTTCCAGGACTTGTACGCATTGTCGACGACCTTGCCGTCCTGCGGAACCTTCGCGGCCATCGCCTTGAAGACCATCGCCGGATTGAGCTTGAAGTCCGGGCCGGAGGCCGAGGAGGCGAAGACGATGCCGTCATAGCCGAACTTGACCTGCGAGATCTCGGTCACGCCGTTGTCGGCGCAGGCCTTGATCTCGCTGTCGCGGATCGAGCGCGAAGCGTTGGCGATGTCGATGGTCTCCGGGCCGACGCCCTGGCAGAACTGCTTGAGGCCAGCCGAAGAACCGCCGGATTCGACGATCGGGGTCTGGTAGTCGGGGAAGGTCTCGCCGAAGTTCTCGGCGACGATCTGCGCATAGGGCAGGACCGTCGAGGAGCCGGCGACGTGGATCTGCTGGTTGCTCTGGGCGAAGGCCGAGCCGGCGAAAACGGTCGCGGAGCCGAGCGCGAGCCCGGCCAGAATGGTCTTGTTCATAGTCAGTTCTCCCTGTGGAGGATTTGGCGAACCTGTTGTTGCATCAGCCGCGAATTCGACTGTGGTTCGGCACCCTTGCTATACGTCGCGTAAGAAATCTCTATGACAAAGATGTATCCGTTGTATGACAGTATAAATCATTGTTTAAATTGATGTTTCGAGCATTCTTTGGTCTTGGGTGTCATTTTCGCTCGGCGCCGGAAAACGGGCCGTAAAGGTCGAGCCCCTGCCGACGACGCTATCGACGATCAGGCGGCTGCGATGTCTGAGAAGAATGTTGCGGACGATCGAAAGCCCGAGCCCGGTGCCGCGCTTGGACCGCGAATTGCCGACATCGACCCGGTAGAACCGCTCGGTCAGTCGCGGCACGTGCTCGGCGGGGATGCCGGCGCCGAAATCGCGCACCGAGGCATCGATCACCGCCTCGCCGCGTTCGGTGGTCCGGTTGAGGAAAATTTCCACCCGCGCGCCATCGGCGCCGTATTTGCAGGCATTCTCGATCAGATTGGCGAAGACCTGAATGAGTTCGTCCTCGTCGCCCACGACCTGGACCGTGTCCTCGCCGGGCGTAAAGTCGAGGCTGAGACCGAGGTCGTCGGCCAGCGGCTTGAGCTGCGAGCGCACCTTGGAGATCACCGAAACGAGGTCGGCGCGCGCCATTGGCGGGACATGGCGGCGCATCTCGATGCGTGACAGCGAAAGCAGATCGTCGATCAGGCGTGACATGCGCGTCGCCTGTTCACGCATGATGGCGAGGAACTGGTCCCGCGCCGCCGGATCGTCGCGAGCCGGGCCCTGCAGGGTCTCGATGAAACCGGATAGGGACGCAAGCGGTGTTCGCAGCTCGTGCGAGGCGTTCGCCACGAAGTCGGAGCGCATGCGCTCGACCCGTCTTTCAGCCGTGCGATCGTGGAACAGCACGACGAAAAAGGTCGGCAGCATGCCCTGATAGGAGGGGACGGGCAGGATCTCGACCACCCAGTGACGCTCGATCGGCCGCCGCTCGTCGAGGGTCGCGGTGGTGGCGACCGTATTCTTGATCGCTGCCTCGATGGAGGCGAGCAGTTCGGGCGAACGGAAGCGCAAGGACAAAGGATCGGCGAGCGCCATATTGCCGAATGCCACCGCCGAGACCGGGTTGCGATAGCGGATCAGAAGCTCGCGATCGACGATGAGCGCGGGCTCCTGAAGGGCTTCCAGGACGGCCTTCATGCCGCGATCGGGCCAGACCCGTTCGCTGGCGCGGCTCTCGATCTCCGCGCGCTTGGCCGTATTGCGCGACGGCCAGTAGATCGTCGCGGCCAGAATGCCAAACACGCAGGCCGCAGCGACGGCGGCCTGCGTGTGGAGCACCGCGAGCGCCAGCAATGACAGGGCAGCGATGAAAGTCAGACGTTTCCTGCGCATGCCGTCTTCATGGGTCGGTCGGTTTGAATGACTGAACGCTGCTTCGATGAATGCGCAGCCAGCCACGCGAATCGGAGGAGCCTTCGTGACCTCGTTACCACGCGATTGTGACGTTCACGATTGGCCGGTGATGCGCCCTGGTCCCCCTCCCGGCTCAGGAGCCCTGGCGCAGTTTCAGGCCGAAGAACAGAAGATCCTTTGCGCCGGGCCCGATCGCGGGATCGAGGGCGATCTGGCCGCCGGTCACGGCTTCGGGCGGGAATTCGAGATGGAAGAGAAAATTCTCCTCGGGCAATGCGGTCTTGAAGCGCTGCCGCCCGCAGACGGTGTCGGCGCCGAAAAGGCAGCGCAGCGTGAATTCGCGGGCCGTGCCGTCCGGCGAGCCGACGATGACTTCGCCCTGGACCTTCTGACCGGCGAATTGCCGCGCGATGTCTCCGGAAATCGGAAGGTCGATCTCGCCCGTGACGTTGGAACCATCGGCGGTATTCTCGCCCGTCCGGCCCTCGAGCTTCAGGGCGTCCTTGCCACCGGCGCCGGGCACGAGCTCGATCGCGGAATCGCTGTCGGCAAATTCGCGCATCGCCGCCGGCGTATAGACGTCCACCCACTTCGTCGCGGCAGCTGTCTGGTCGACGCTCGTCGCATTTTCCTTGATCGCGTCGGCGACCGAGATCCCTGCCGCGTTTGGATCGGCCTCTGCCGTGTCGTTGGAGCTGGCCGAGGAGAAAAACGGCAGAACGATCCAGACCGCGACGCCGAGAAGAAACAGAAGCAGAAGCACGATGACGGCGGCGGTCAGCTTGCGGCCGAGCCGTCCGCTCCGTTCGGCGGCGCCGGTGTCCGCAACCTCGTCACCGGCCCTTGCCGGCGCGTCGTTTCGATCGGGCGCCGCCGGTGAGACGCCGGACAGGGGCGCCCCTTCATGGCTCGGTTCGCCGCTGCCGTTCAGGACCGGCTCGCCGCCTTCGGTTTTAACGAATCCGTCCGGGCCATCTCTCGTGTCGCGCGGCTCGCTCGCATCGCCGGAAGCTCCCACCGCCTCGTCATCGAGGCCGGCGAATTCGGTCTCGAGCGTCTCAACGGCTGAGATCAGTTCGCGGCGGTGACGGTCCCGTGCCTCTTCCGACATCTCGTTGGCGGCTTCGAGACGCAAAAGCGCCCGTTCGGCGGCTTCGTAGATCTCGAGGCGGAAATTCGGATCGGCGGCATTTCCCTTGGTGAGGGTTCGCCGCAAACTCTTTTCGATCGCGCTTCCCAAAAACCGTCTACCCTTCTCAGCCTGATGGCCCGTTTCCGACACGTGATTCGCATTCTCCCATCGCCGGAGAGAAGGGTGTCGGCACTATACCCGTCGTCGTTTTGGTCACCACGTCCCAATGCCGATATGTACCAGCCGCCTTCGGTGTTGCAAATGCTTCGAGACCGGTAGGATTTCGTGGTGCGTCAAAAGGCGTGCTTTACCCCTTCATGTCGTATTCGATGTTCGTGCGACATGAGACGTTGACTGGAAGCAGATGTCCGAAGCTCCTACGCCCCCCGTGCCCAATCGAATCGCATCGCATGGTGTGATCGGCGACATGAACACGATCGCCCTCGTTGCCGAGGATGGAACGATCGATTTCCTGTCGCATCCGCGCATCGATTCGCCGACGCTGTTCGCATCGCTCCTCGATTCCGAAAAGGGCGGCCGCTTTGCCTTCCACGTCGAGGACGGAGCGATCGCCTTCCGCCAGATCTACCTTCCCGACACGAACATCCTGATCAGCCGGTTTCTCGGCGACGAGGGGATCGGCGAGGTCTGCGACTACATGCCGATCGACGGCACCGGCCGGATCGTCCGCCGGGCCAAGGCGATCGTCGGGGCCAAGAGGTTTCGTCTCTCGGTCTCGGCGCGGCCGGACTACGCCCGCGCCAAGCCGACGCTGACGCCGGTCGAGGGCGGGGTCTGCATCAGCTGGACGGGGGAGGACGGCGAGGCGCAGGCGGTCACGCTCTACGCCTCGTTCCCATTGACGATCAGCGGCGAGGACATCGACACCGCGATCGATCTCAAGGAAGGTGAGGGCTGCTGGGTGGTGCTGTGCCCCGGGCATCCCGATGCACCGCCGATCTGCGAACGCTATGTGAAACGATCCTTCGCCCGCACCCGCGACTACTGGCACAAATGGGTCAATCGCGGCAGCTATCCGACATTCTGGCGCGAACTCGTCGTGCGCTCGGCTCTGACGCTGAAACTCCTGACCTCGGCCGAATTCGGCTCGATCGCCGCCGCCGCGACCTTCGGCCTGCCGGAAGTCCTGGGCGGCGAGCGCAACTGGGACTACCGCTACTGCTGGGTCCGCGATTCCGCCTTCACGCTCTACAGCCTGTCGCGCCTCGGTTATTACGACGAGGCCGAGTCTTTCATTCACTTTCTCATGGAGCGCGCCGTCGAGACCGGCGAGTCCGGGCTTCAGATCATGTATCGCATGGACGGCGGCGGCGACATGCCGGAGACCGAGCTCGGTCATCTTTCCGGCTATGACGGCTCAAAGCCGGTCAGAATCGGCAACGCTGCCTACAAGCAGCGCCAGATGGACATCTACGGCGAGTTTCTCGACGCGCTCTACATTTCCACCAAGGCCCGCGGCAAGCCGGCCTATGCGGTCTGGGAGAAGATCTCGCGGATCGTCGATTGGCTGTCGCACAACTGGCATCTGCCAGACCGGGGCATATGGGAAAGCCGGGGCGAGCCGCAGGAATACCTGTCCTCGCGGCTGATGTGCTGGGTTGCCCTCGACCGGGCTCTCAAGATCGCCCAGACCCACTCGCTTCCGGGCGACATCCTGCGCTGGCGGCAAGAGCGCGACAAGATCCAGAAGACGATCATCGACGATTTCTGGAATCCCGAACTCGGCGCCTTCACCCAGTTCAAGGGCTCCAAGACCCTCGACGCGGTCGTCCTGTTGATGCCGCTGGTCAAGTTCATCAATCCGCGCGATCCCATGTGGACCTCGACGCTGAGGGCCGTGCGCACCCATCTCGTGCGCGACTGCCTCGTCAAGCGCTACCTCAATACCGACGAGAACGACGACGGGCTGGGCGGCGAGGAGGGGGCCTTCACCATCTGCTCCTTCTGGTATGTGGAGGCCCTGGCACGGACCGGCTACGTCGCCGACGCGCGGCTCCTTTTCGAGAAGCTGCACACCTATGCCAACCATCTCGGCCTGTTCTCCGAGGAACTTTCCGAGACCGGCGACCATCTCGGCAACTTCCCGCAGGGGCTCACGCATCTTTCGCTGATCTCCGCAGCCATTTGGCTCGATCGATCGTTGAACGGGGACAAGGCCGATCCCGGCTATTTCGAATTCAAGATGATGGAGGATCCCGATGGCATCTACTGACGTGACACGCCTCGACGGACAGGCGGCGCTGGTCACCGGAGCCTCTTCGGGCATCGGCAGGGCTTCGGCGATGGCGCTGGCGGAGGCGGGCGCCGCCGTCGCCGTCAACTATCTCGGCAGCCCGGACGACGCCGACGCGGTCGTCGCCGAAATCGAGAAGAACGGCGGCCGGGCTGTCGCCGTCAAGGGCGACGTCTCGAAGGAAGACGATGTGATCGGGATGTTCGTCGCGGCGGAAAAGGCGCTCGGCCCCCTCGACATCGTCATGTCCAATGCAGGCATCCAGAAGGATGCCAAGATCGGCGACATGACCCTCGACGACTGGAATGCGGTGATCGGCGTCAATCTCACGGGCGGTTTTCTGGTCGGGCGTGAGGCGATCCGCCATTTCCGCTCCAAGGGCCGGCGGCCGGATGTCAGCCGCGCGCTCGGCAAGCTGGTCTTCGACGCGTCGGTCCACCAGGTGATCCCCTGGGCCTTTCACGTGAACTACGCGGCGTCGAAAGGCGGCATTCACGTTCTGATGCAGTCGCTCGCCCAGGAAGTGGCGCAGGAGGGCATCCGCGTGAACTCCGTCGCGCCGGGCGCGATCGCGACCGCGATCAACGCCGAAGAGCGCAAGACCCACGAGGCCGAGATGCTCAAGCTCATTCCCTATGGCCGTGTCGGCGATCCGATCGACATCGGCCGCGTCGTCTCCTGGCTCGTTTCGGACGCGGCGGACTATATCGTCGGCCAGACGATCTTTGCCGACGGGGGCATGACCCTCTATCCAGGCTTTCGCGGCAACGGCTGACGGACGCATCGACAGTCGCGGACGGCGAACGCGCCGTCCATCTGCCGCGATGGTGCACAAGTCGCGGCTGACTGCTATGCCAGATCGTCCCTGAAACTTAGCAAAGGATCAATCGCATGGCACTCGACGGACGCGTCGCCATCGTCACCGGAGGCGCCAAGGGCATCGGCTACGCGATCGCCCGCCGGTTCCTGCATGATGGCGCCAAGGTCGTCATCGCCGACAGCGACGAGAAAGCCGGCAATCAGGCGGTCGAGGAACTCGCCGATTTCGGCGATGTCGTCGCGGTTGGCTGCAATGTCGCCGAGCGACTGGACGTCCACAACCTGCTCGCCGCCGCGCTCGACCGGTTCGGCGACGTCGATATCCTCGTCAACAATGCCGGGGTCGTCAGCAAGGCCTCGTTTCTCGAGCTCGAGGAAGCCGATTTCACGCGTGTTCTCGACGTCAATCTGAAGGGCGCCTTCCTGTGCGGCCAGGCCGTCGCCCGTCATCTCGTCGACAAGGTGAAGCGGGGCGGCCCGGCCGGGTCGATCGTCAACATGTCTTCGGTGAATGCCGTCTTCGCGCTGCCCGACCAGGTGGCCTATTCGGTGTCCAAGGGCGGCCTCAGCCAGCTGACCAAGGTCATGGCGCTGTCGCTCGCCGCCCACGGCATCCGTGTCAATGCGATCGGCCCCGGCTCGATCATGACGGATCTGCTCAAGGGCGTCGTCGACGACGAGGCGGCGATGCGAAAGGTGCTGTCGCGAACCCCGCTCGGCCGTATCGGCGAGCCGCGGGAGATCGCTGCGATCGCGAGCTTCCTTGCTTCCGACGAGGCGAGTTACATCACCGGCCAGACGATTTTCGCCGATGGCGGCCGGTTGCCGCTGAACTACACGGTCGAGGTCGGCAGCCAGGACGAGGGGTGAGTTCCGGCCAAAGCCGCTCGGGCGTCCACGAATTCGGTTGCATTCGCAACTTTATTGTCGGCTTAGCAACATTTTTAAGAAATCATGCGACCTGATCTGCTCATGCGGGAGCAGAGCGGGCGCGCGTCAAATGGTCTTCCATCGTCAAACTGAACGCTTGAATCGTGGTTTCTGGGCCATCGTCGTCACCGTCGCCGTGGTCGCGTTGCTCAGTCTGGTCACGGCCTGCGAGTTATTCGAGCTGCACCGCTCCGTCAGCTCCGTGCTCTGGGTGCAGTTGGCGGCGAGCCTTGCGGCCCTTGTCGGCCTCTTTCAGATGCGAAAGTCCCTCCGGCAGCTCCTGGCGGAGCTGAAAGACGCCCATCGCCGGCAGGCCAGCGTCTACCGCCGGGACGCCGTGACCGGGGCGCTGAACCGGGCGGCCTTCATCGCCGAATGCGAAAGGGCGATGCATAATCGCAAGGAGGGCTCCGGCTACTTCCTGCAGATCGATCTCGACTATCTGAAACGCATCAACGACAGCATGGGCCATGCCAAGGGCGATGCCGCGCTCCGGCACGCCGCCGACATTGCCCATGCCATGGCTCCGGGGACGGTGTTCGGCCGCCTCGGCGGTGACGAATTCGCTCTGCTCGTTGCCAAACGACCCTATGACGAGGCCCTGGGCTTCGCCAACCGATATCTGGCACAGCTCGCCATGACGTTCTGGCACGAAGGTCAGCCGATGAACCTCTCCGCCTCGATCGGCGTCGCGCCGATCGAGTGCGATATCAGCGGCTTCGACGAACTGATGCACCATGCGGACCTGGCGCTCTACGAGAGCAAGCGCAAAGGTCGGGGTCAGGCGACGCTGTTCACCCAATCGATGCTGAGCGATCTTCGCCATGCCCGGCTGATCGAGCGGGAACTGCGGGCGGCGATCCTGCTGGACGAACTGGAACTCGCCTATCAGCCGCTGTTCCGGGCGGACGGAGCGCTGCATGCCTGCGAAGCGCTGGTGCGTTGGCGCCATCCCCTGCGCGGCCTCGTGCCCCCTTCGGACTTCGTGCCGGTTGCCGAACGCTCGGTCATGATCGATCTGCTCGGCGAATGGGTTTTGCGGCGCGCCTGCCGGGACATGCTCGATTTCCCGGGGCTGATCTTCGGCGTGAATTTCGCGCCGAGCCAGTTCAAGCGGGACAGTGTCGTCTCGATGGTCGAGACCGTTCTCGGCGAGACCGGGGCCGACCCGTCGCGGCTGGTGATCGAGATCACCGAAAGCATGGCGATGAGCGACCGGGAGGACGTGCGCCAGCGGCTGGAGGCGTTGCGCCGGCTCGGAGTGAAGATCGCCCTCGACGACTTCGGCGCCGGCTTCAGCGGATTTGCCTATCTGCAGAGCTTCCCGGTCGACACGATCAAGATCGACCGGGCTTTCGTTTCGAAGCTCGGCACGAGCCACGCGTCGGATGTGATGGTGACGGCGCTCGTCAACGTCGCCCACGCCTACCGTGTGAACGTGGTGGCAGAAGGTATCGAGACAGAGGAGCAGCACACCCTGGCCAAGCTGGCGGGTGCCGAACTCTTTCAGGGCTACCTTCTTGATCGGCCAATGGGAATCGCAGCCTTGAAGGAACGCTATGCGGTCCGCACGCAGTCGAGTGGGCCGAAGGAACTTGCGTCTTCCGGGGCTGCCTCTCATTCAGGACCCGGCTGTCGCGCGCACAGCGCCTAGCGCGCCATTCGTTCGAATGGACACCACCGTCCACGACATTCTTGTCTAACCGCGCATATCGAGTGTCAGACACTCCGAGATTAGGCGTCCGCCTTTATCGCGTTCGTCATGCTCGGGCCCCGTCCCGAGCATCCAGTGCGCCGGCTAAGCTTCTGTAGTTACAAACGTTTCTGGATTCTCGGGACGGGGCCCGAGAATGACGAATTGTCGAATGGTGCGCCTTCTCGATCAAGTCGTGGCCGGCCCTCGAGGATCGTGTCGTCCACACTGAATGGACGCACAAAGGATGCTCTAACCTTTTGATCTGCAGCGCTGAGAGCCGACGAACCGGAGGGCGAGCCGAGAGAGCAGGGAAGCTCGGTTCGCGCTTGGTCGATCTCAGCTCTTGCGATAGGAGACGAAGCGCGCGGCTTCGACCAGGTTCGCCGCACGGTCTCCAAACGGCTCGAGCATCTCCTCCGCGCCGGTGACGAGCGCGGCCAGACGATCCTCCAGGGCTCGCTTTCCGTAGATCTGGGCGAGGGTCTGCTTGCCCTGCTCGCGGTCCTTGCCGGTCGCCTTGCCGACGACGGCCGGATCGCCCTTTTCATCCAGCAGATCGTCGGCGAGCTGAAAGGCGATGCCGACATTTTCGCCGTAGCGGCGCATCCGCATGCGGTCGTCGTCGCTCGCGCCCGAGACGAGAGCGCCCGCCTCGCAGGCAAAGGAGATCAGCGCGCCGGTCTTCATCGCCTGCATGCGGGTGATCTCGATTTCCGAGCGCGGCTTGCCGTTCGACTGCATGTCGAGGACCTGGCCGCCGACCATGCCCGGCGCGCCCGCCTTCTTCGCCATCAGCGCGATGAGTTTGATTCGCACGGCCTCGGGGATCGTATCGACGGCCGCGACGATGCCGAAGGCAAGGGTCAACAGCGCGTCGCCGGCAAGAATCGCGGTGGCCTCGTCGAAGGCCTTGTGCACCGTCGGCTTGCCGCGTCTGAGGTCATCATTGTCCATCGCAGGGAGGTCGTCATGGACGAGGGAATAGGAATGAATGCACTCGGTGGCGAGCGCGACCTGCATGGCCGCCTTGGAATCGCCGCCGAGAAGTTTCGCCACTTCGCACAGGAGGAACGGGCGCAGGCGCTTGCCGCCGTTGAGCACGCCGTGGCGCATGGCGTTGAGCAGATGATGCGGGGTTCCCGCGACCAACTGATGAGATGACAGCACGTCGTCAAGATGTTCGCCGACAGCGGATGCGTTTGCCTTGAGTAATGCTTCGAATTCGCCGGATTTCATCTCTATCGTCTCTTCTTGATGTGAGTGACTTATAGTCACCATTGAACGCTTTTTCCGACATCCTCTCAGGAGCCATTGCGCCAGGTTTGTAGCACCGATAAGTAAAGGGAGCCCTTCCTCCGGTCTCTCCCATCGACATTGCCGAAGCCGCTGATTTTCAAATGCTTAAAGTCGCAAAGCGCATAGCTGCCTGGATCGCCGTCGTCGTCCTGATCCTGGTCGCGATACCGCTGGTTTTGACGCCGATCTATGCCATTCGCGGGGTCCATCCGGTTTCGACGCTGATGCTGTTCGACGAGATCACCGTCAGGCCGGTCCTGCGTGACTGGGTCCCGATCGACGACGTGGCGCCGGTTCTTCTCCATTCGATCATCATGTCCGAAGACGGCCAGTTCTGCCGCCATCACGGCGTCGACTGGGGCGAGCTCCTCTCGGTCGTCGATCTGGCGCTCGACGGGGAGGAGACCCGCGGCGCCTCGACGATCACCATGCAAACGGTCAAGAACCTCTTTCTCTGGAACGACCGGTCCTTCGTCCGCAAGGCGATCGAACTGCCGCTGGCGCTGTATTTCGACTTCGTCCTGCCGAAGCGGCGGATCATGGAGATCTACGTCAACATCGCCGAATGGGATACGGGCGTCTACGGCATCGAGGCGGCGAGCCAGCATTATTTCGGCAAGCCCGCTTCGAAGCTGACGGCGCGCGAGGCGGCGCTGATCACCGTTTCGCTGCCGGCTCCGGACGTTCGCAATCCCGCAGCTCCCAGCGCCACCATGCGCAAGCTGGCGCGCCGGGTGGAGCGCCTCGCCGCGCGCTCCGGCGCCTATGTCGCCTGTGTCGACGACAAGTGAGCGAGGAGCGGGCTCGAGGGCCGGTCTGACGGCCGGCAGAGCCCGGTCGACTGATCGCGCCGTCTGACCGGCTCTTTTCTTTTGCGCCAGACTTTGTTATGGCCTGCCCCGAATTCCCGTCATGCCGGTGTTCCTGCCGCGGCCGCTTCGGTCCGGAAGACCATCGTGCGACGCGAATGTCGACCGGCCCGGTGGCAAGACGCCCCGGATCGCCGGACGCCTTTAAAATTGAGACGAACGAGACGCGACCGGCCCTTCGCTTTGCGCGAACCGGCGCCGGAAATGGAGCAGACCATGGCCGTACCCAAACGGAAGACGACCCCGTCGAAGCGCGGCATGCGCCGCTCGGCCGACGCCCTCAAGGCGCCGACCTACATCGAGGACAAGAACTCCGGCGAACTGCGCCGCCCGCACCACATCGACCTGAAGACGGGCATGTATCGCGGCAAGCAGATCCTCGCCGTCAAGGACTGACGTCCGGTTCGCCGGCATCAGCCAATTTGATCGATCAAGCCGGGTTCGCCCGGCTTTTTCTTTGGCTGGAGGCGAGGCGCCGTGCCCGGCAGCGCTGTCGTGCCGCGCAAGAGCGGCCCGGGATATCGGGCGAAACGATTCGGCGGATCGATCGACCCCTCGCATAGCCGCTCGAAAAAGCTCTCCGGCGTCTTCTTGCGGCCGGTACGCCGGGGCAGCATTCCATCGACGTCCGACGAGACTGAGCGCTGCGCCTCGTTGGACGTCAGGACTGGGCTCGCCGGCAGTCAGGCGCCTGTCACGCCGCGATGTGCTGAAAGACTTCGAAACCCTCGAATTCGGGATGGCCGAGAAAGAGCTTGGGGCTGCCACCGCCTGCCCGGCGATGGGACGCGCCGAACGCCTCCGACCGTGTCCACGCCTCGAAGGCGTCGCGATCGCGCCACACGGTGTGGGACGCATATAGAATATGCTCGCCGTGATGGTGGCCCTTCAGCATGTGGAATTCGACGAAGCCAGGCATGTCCTTGAGGAAGGATTGCCGTGTCCTCCAGCTTTCCTCGAAGGCCTCGGCCATGTCGGGAGCGACCTTGAAGCGGTTCATGGCGATGTACATCGTGCAGGTATCCTTCTGAGTGGGCGCGCCCTCGGCGCGAGCCCTGTGAGATCGTGATGTCGTTGGTTGATGGCCTGTGCCGGCGACCGGTCCGCCGGGTTGGCGGCTCCCGGTCGAGCACAAGGCGAAAGCCTTCGCCGGCGACGGCCGCCCTTTCGCAAGGCGCAAACGGGCCTTCGGGAGAGACCCGTCCGTGAAGGACGATGGAGCCGGCGGCGGATCAGAACTGATAGGTCAGCGTCGCCCGGAAGCTGCGTCCGGCCTCGGTGTAGAACTGCTTGGCCTGGGTGGCGCTGTCGGGGATGTCGAGAGCGTCGTAATAGGTCTCGTCGAAGACGTTGTAGAGCCCGGCCTGCACCTTGACGCCCTCCAGCTGCTCGGGCTTCCACCAGGCGGTCAGGTCGAGCAGCGTGTAGCTCGGCGTCTTGGAGATGTCGTTTTCGGCCTCAGTGCGGGCCGCCGCGACGGTGAGGATCGCATCGGCGCCCCAGATGCCGTTGCCATAGCCGAGATTGGCGATGGCCTTTGCCGCCGGGATGGAGTTGAGATGTTCGCCGGTCTCCCGGTCGCGCCCGACATAGCCGGCAAGCGACAGGGCGCTGTGCCAGGTCTCGGTCATCTGCCACTTCGCGGCCGCGTCGATGCCGTAGATCTCGACGCTCTCGCGGTTGAAGTAGCTGGTGATGCCGAACGGATAGGTGCCGGCCGGGATCCCGACGTCTGCGGCGTCCACCGACTGCGTGTCGATGAAATTCTTGTAGCGATTGTAGAAGGCCGAGACCTGCCAGTCGAAGCTCCGGTGGCTCGCCTTGATGCCGAGTTCGAAGCCGTTGCTGGTCTCGGCCTCGAGATCGGGATTGCCGAGGCTGAGATAGGTGCCGGGCCCGCCATAGCTCAGATAGAGTTCGGTCGCCGTCGGCGCGCGAAACCCTTGCGCCCATTGGGCATAGATCAGCGCATTGGAGGTGACGTCGAACTCGGCTCTCAGCTTGGGTGAAAACGCGCTGTCGCTGGAGGCGTCCGGCAGACCGTCATAGGTGGCGTTGTCGAGGAAGGCGTCGGTTTCCTGAGGGTTCTGCTCGTAATAGTCGAAGCGAAGGCCGGGCGTCAGGCGGAAGCGATCGGTCACCGAGATCTGATCCTCCACGAAGAGGCCGACATTCATGCCGTGCACCTCGGGCATGTCCGCCTGATTGGTGTGCAGGAAATTGCAGGTGAAGAAATAGGCGTAGGAATAGGGACCTTCGGGACAGTTGTCCTCGCCGCTCGAAAGCTGGCTGGTGCGATTGCCCGAAATCTGGCTGCCGACGCTGATCTTGTGGGTCAGGCCGCCGAGATCGAGGTGCTTCATCACGCTGCCGTTGAAGCCGAAGGTGGTGTCCTCGATGTCGCTGAGCCGGGAATAGTCTCCGACCGGGGTCGACTGGCGCGTGGCCCAGAAATCGTCCGACAGCTCCTGACGCTGCCAGTAGACCACGAGGTCGGCGGCATCGAGCCAGGCGCCTGCCCCCGCGCCGAGCTCGTAGCTCGCCGAAATCCGCTTGCGCTTCTCGACCTCCTGTCTTGCTGCCGAGCCGGGCTCGTAAGTCGTCGTCGATGCTGTCCTGTCGTCGATGTCCTCGTCGCGGTCGTAGATCTCGCCGGTGAGGCCGAAGACCTGATCGACGCCGACATGCTGGCGCAGCTTTACCAGAAGATTCTTCTGGTCGTAGTCGAGGGGTTCCGGCTCGGTCCGATCGGACCCGTAGCCGCCGACATCGCCCTTGTTGTCGGTCTCGTGGCCCTTTCGGAAGCCGCCTTGGAGCAGCATGTAGGTGTCGCCGTAGCGGGCCGCGAGCGCCTGATCGATGCCGAAGCTCTGGTCCTTGCTGTCGAATGTCAGGCGCGACAACCCGCCGAAGCTCTTGTCGCCGGCAAGAAGGTCCTCCGGGTTCAGCGTGCGCAAAGCGACGATGCCGCCGAGCGCGCCGGCGCCGAAGATGCTGGAATCGCTGCCCTTGACGATGTCGATGGCCGAAAGGCTGTCGAAATCGACTGTGGCGCTGCCGCCGGTGACCCCTCTCGCACCATCGTCGAGCCACGATAGCGGGATGCCGTCGACGGTCGTCAGCACCCGGTTGTCCTGGAGGCCGCGAACGGAAAAGCTGCCGCTGGAACGGCTGTAGCCGACGCCGGGATCGAGGCGGCCGATGTCGTCGGGGTCGAAGATCTGGGCGGCGTCGAGCTGTTGCCGGGTGATGCGCTCGGTCAGGACCGTCTCTGCCCGGGTCGCGGTCTGGGCATCGGAATTCTGACCAGCGCTCTCCGACCCGATGAAGACGGGCTGGAGCAGAATGGACTGGTCCCCGTTCGCGGTGGCCTCCTGGGCCGAAGCTGCAAAAGACAGAACGAGTGAAATGACGAAACCGGATGCGGCGCCGGCGAGCTGTCGCGAATGGCGAGCCATGAAAACCCCCTGATTGGAAATGGCGGGGACCTGGCTGGCGCCGCGTCGTCGCGGTCTGGCTGGCTACTGTCCTGAGCGGGCGGCCAACCCCCTCGGTTCATGCCGCCGCCATTGACGTCCATAATTATTATGATAATCAGAGTCAACTTATATCGCATTGATATCGCTGGAGGTTTGGAGGGTTTCTAAAGTGAATGCCGATCGTCGCCAGTCTGGTGAGAGCGATGCCGAAGGGTCTTGTTCTCCGTCGGGCGAAGGGCGTCCCGTGTTTTTGGCGAAGGAGCTGTTCGGCGAACGCAAGGAACTCGAAATCCATCTCGGCACGACGGTCTACCGCCTGCGCCTGACGAAGGCGGGCAAGCTCATCCTCACCAAGTGAAGCGCGTAACCATGACTTCCCCTATCCTCATGCCGGCCAGCTTCCGGCCCCTCGCCGCCCTGTGCCTCGCGATCTCATTCGGCGTCTTCGCCGTGCCTCTCGCGAAGGCTCAGGAGAAGGAGGCGAGCCGTATCGTCGCGATCGGCGGCGCGATCACCGAAACACTCTATGCGCTTGGCGTTCAGGACCGCATCGTCGCCGTCGATACCACCGCGGTCTATCCGCCCGAGGCAAAGCGGAAGCCGAATGTCGGCTACATGCGCGCCCTTTCCGCCGAAGGCGTGCTGGCCCAGTCGCCGGATCTCGTCTTGATGGAGGAGGGCGCCGGGCCGCCTCCGGCGATCGCGCTTCTGAAGGCGTCGGGCATTGCGATCACCACCATTCCCGATGGTCACGGGCAGAAGGCGATCGGTGACAAGATCGAGAAGATCGGCGGCGCGGTCGGCAAGGCTGAGGAAGGGCGGGCCCTGGCCGGAGCGCTCGAAAGAGATCTCGCCGGTCTTCAGAAGGAACTTGTTGCTATCGACCGCCACAAGCGCGTTCTGTTCATCCTGTCGCTCGTCGATGGCCGACCGATGGCGGCGGGAACGCAAACGGCGGCCGACACGATGATGCGGCTTGCCGGCGGCGTGAATGTCCTGTCCGCCGTTCAGGGCTACAAGACGCTCAATGCCGAAGCGGCGACTGCGCTCGCCCCCGACGTCGTCGTCATGATCACCGGCGCCGGGCCGAACCACGCCATGTCGGATCCGCTTGCGATCCCGGCCCTCAAGGCGACGCCGGCCGGCCGCAACGGCGCGCTGATCACGATGGATGCCGCCTACCTTCTGGGCTTCGGGCCGCGAACGGCCGATGCGGCGCGCGATTTGGCTGCGAAGCTTTATCCGGGCGAGATCGCGCCGTCCCGATGAGTGCGGTTCGTGGCAGCGTTTCGACGATGGGGCAAAAGCGCGATCGATGGCGGTCCCGGGCCGCCGCGATCACGCTTCTTGCCGTCGCCTTGCTGGTCGTTGCGATCCTCGCGATCGGGATCGGGCCGATGGCATTGCCGCCGATGCGTGTCCTCAAGATCCTTCTTGGCGGGCCCGACGGCCGGTCATTTCCCATCGGCGAGGTGGTGATCGTCTGGCAGATCCGTCTGCCGCGCGTCGTCATGGCCATGATGGTCGGTGCGATGCTGGCTCTTGGCGGCGCCGTCATGCAGGGACTGTTCCGCAACCCGCTCGCCGATCCCACCATTCTCGGCGTTTCGAGCGGTGCGGCTCTCGGCGCGGTGTCGATGATCGTTCTGGGCAGCGGGGCGCTCGGGCCGGTCGCCCTGGTCCTTGGCGGTTACGCCCTGCCGATCGCCGCCTTTGCCGGTGCTTTGACGGTGACCCTCGTTTTGTATGCCATCTCGACGCAAGCCGGATCGACCTCGGTTGCGACGATGCTGCTCGCCGGTGTCGCCCTCGCGGCCTTCGCCGCCGCGATCATGGGGTATCTCGTCTTTCTCAGTGACGACACCCAGCTTCGCGACATCACCTTCTGGAGCCTTGGAGGTCTCGGCGGGGTGACCTGGGACAAGGTCGTCGTCAGCTGTCCGGTCATGCTCGTCGTCGCCGCCTCGGCCATCGTCATGGCCCGGGGCCTCGACGCCCTCGTGCTCGGCGAGGCCGAGGCGTTCCACATGGGGCTGAGGGTCGAAAGGTTGAAAAAGCAGGCGATCCTCCTCGTGGCGATCGCGACCGGCCTTGCCGTCGCCGTTGCGGGCATCATCGGCTTCGTCGGCATCGTCGTGCCGCATCTCCTGCGTCTGGCGGTCGGCGCCGATCATCGCTTTCTCTTGCCGGCGTCCTGTCTGGGGGGCGCGCTTCTGATCGTGTCCGCCGACATCGGCGCGCGCATGCTGGTTTCCCCGGCCGAACTGCCCATCGGCATCATCACGGCGGCGATCGGCGCGCCGTTCTTCCTCTGGCTTTTGATGCGGCGACGCAGCTTCGTGGGATTTTGAGAAGCCATGGTGCTTGCGGTCGAAGAGATCGAGATCGTCGCGGCCGGACGGCGCATTCTCGGCCCGGTTTCGCTCGAGCTTGGCGCCGGCAGCCTGACCACCATTGTCGGGCCGAACGGCGCCGGCAAGTCGACGCTCGTCAGGGCGATGAGCGGCGAACTTCGCCCGGCCCGCGGCCGGGTGCGCCTTCACGGCCGGGACATCGCCGGGCTTGCCCCCGCGCAGCTCGCCACCCGCCGGGCGGTTCTGCCGCAGGCGAGCACGATCGCCTTTCCGTTCACCGTAAACGAGGTCGTCGCGCTCGCCCTCGGCCAGCGGTTCGATCTCGACGCCGCTGTGCGCCAAAGGCGCGTTGGCAAAGCCCTGGCCGCCGTCGATCTTTCGGGTTTCGGCGACAGGCTCTACCAGCGCCTGTCCGGCGGCGAGCAGCAGCGGGTGCAGCTGGCCCGCGTCCTATGCCAGAGCGGCGAACCGGTCGAAGACGCAGAAGCCAAACTTCTCATTCTCGACGAACCGACGTCGAGCCTCGACATCCGTCATCAGGTCGGCGTCCTGACGATCGCCCGGCGCTTCGTCGAAGCCGGAGGCGTCGTCGTCGCCGTTCTCCACGATCTCAATCTAGCGGCCGCATTTTCAGATCGCATGATCGTGCTGGAAGCCGGTACCATTGCGGCAGACGACGCACCCGGACCCCTGCTTGCAAGCGGTGTCCTGTCGAAGGTCTTCGGCATCGACATGACGATCCTGCACCCCGGCGGCTGGAGCCGCCCGGCCATCCTTCCCGATTTCTCCGATCACGGCGACACGCCGCGCAAGTCCCGTCATCTTCCGTCGGAAGCATGATCGCGAGCGTGACCCACTGCGTGAAGCCCCTGCGACTCGCAAGCAGGTAAGCAACGCTGGTGCTGACGCATCGCAGCCGTCTAGCTAGGCGCTGGCGACGACGATCGCCTGCCCGAACACAGAAAATTCGATGGAAATGGTGCCCCAAGCCGGACTCGAACCAGCGACCTACGCATTACGAATGCGTTGCTCTACCAACTGAGCTATTGGGGCACGCGGCGAAGGGGAGGCATGTGCCAACCATCGACGCGGCCCTGATACCGGCAAAAGGTCGGTGGTTCAAGGGCAAATCGGTGGCCGGGGCAATGTCGGGTCAGGCTGGGGAAAGCCCGCCTGCGGGTTCTGATGAGGGATTGCGGGGGAGGGAGCGGGCGCAAGGCGCTGGCGGGGTTGCCCGTTCGGGGCCGGCCCGGGGCGTTTTCGTCAAGCGGGTTCTTGTTTTGATCGTGCGGCCGCGCGATCTTTCGTCTCGATGACCGACCACTTCCCTGCCGTCCCCAAGACACTGCCGCTGTTTGCCGAGGCCCCGCAAACCCTTGTCCGGGTGATCGACACCGAAACGGCGGGCCATCGACTGGAGGAGGACGCGGTGATCGAGATCGGATCGGTCGATCTTGATCTTGCGACCGGCGACATTGCAAATCCGATGCAGAGCTTCTGTGATCCCGGCGGGGTCACGATCAACCCGCAGGCCCGCAAGGTTCATCGCATCTCCGACGCCATGCTCGCCGGTGCGCCGTCCTTCATGGAAGCGGCGGCGCGGTTTCGTTCCGCGCCGGTCTTTGCCGCCCAGCGCGCCGAGTTCGACCGCTCGCGGCTGCGGTTTTCCGGCCGCTGGCTTTGCACGCAC
The DNA here is from genome assembly GCF_017815135.1 of Jiella mangrovi. GTDB lineage: Bacteria > Pseudomonadota > Alphaproteobacteria > Rhizobiales > Rhizobiaceae > Jiella > Jiella mangrovi. Next base: position 248,628 of record NZ_JAGJCF010000006.1, read on the forward strand.
AAACTCGCGCTCAGGGCCTTTCCAAACCTCAGGGCCCATGGCCTGCAAAGTCTCGTCAAATATGTGCCGCTGGATCTTTCACCGGTCGAGCCGCTTCTGGCGGGGCTGGCGCCGCATCGCGCGCTCTACGACGCGGTCGCAACGGCCGTCCTTTTGCGGGCGATTGCGGGCGTCCTGATGCCGCGCTGCCACGACCTTGCCGATTTTCTCGACCGGGCCGAGCGCGCCTCGAGCGAACCGGCGCTGTTGGCGAAGCTGCGTTTCGGCCGCCACAAGGGCGTGCCGATCGAGCAGGTGCCGGACGACTATCTCGACTGGCTGACGAAAGAGCCGGGCATGGACGCCGATGCGGTCTTCACCGCCAAGCACCATCTGAAGACACGGAAGATCCGCGGCGCAAGGCCCCTTCCTGCAAGAACGTGAGCGGCGCCCGCCGATCTCCACGCTGTGGACATGATTGGCCGCCACGTTTGAGGCCATGAAAGCTGCTCTCTTGCCTGTGGCCCTCCTCCTGTTCCTCTCTGCGGGCGCTGCCAAGGCGTCGCCCAAGGTCCTCGGCCCATGGGTCGCCGACGACGGAACGCAGATCAGGATCGCGCGGTGCGCCGCCGGATTGTGCGCGACGATCGCCAGCGGGCGTTTCAAGGGCGAAAACGTTGCCGCGGTTTCCGGCGCGCCGCCGGAATTCAAGGGCCGCGTCCGCGACCCGCGCAACGACACGTCCTATGACGGTGCCCTGCGGCTGAACGGCGCGCGGCTGGAGTTGCGCGGCTGTCTCGCCAAGGTCTTCTGTCGCACGGTGCAGAGCTGGCGCCGGCCTTGAAGCCGGACAGTAAGCGTTGCGGCGGCGATCCATGAATGAAGCGCGGCGACAGGCGGCGGCAGGATCGGGCATCGTCCTGCTTGCCGTCGTCGCCGGCCGCTGCATCTTCACCGGCGATGAAGCCCTTTGCCGATCTCCTCGACGCTCTCGTCCTCCAGCCGTCGCGCAACGGCAAGCTGAAGCTTCTCGTCGAGCATTTTCGCAGCCAGCCCGATCCCGAAAGGGGGCTGGCACTTGCCGCGATCACCGGCGATCTCGACATCAGAAGCGTCAAGCCGGCGATGCTGCGCGAGCTCGTGACCGCCCGTATGGACGACGTCCTCTTCCGCTACTCATACGACTATGTCGGCGATCTCGCCGAGACGATTGCGCTGGTATGGCCGGAGGGCGGCGGGGAGGTTGGAGATTGGCAGAGGGCGGCGTCGCACCCCCCTCTGCCTGCCGGCATCTCCCCCACAAGGGGGGAGATCGAAACGACAGAGACGTTCCAGCCGCCTGATCTTTCCCCTGATGGGGGAGATACCCCTCCGACGAAGGCTCAGGAGGGCAGAGGGGGGCAAGCGGGCGGTGCGCAGGCCGGCATCGCCGCTCCCTCACTCGCCGAAATCGTTTCAAGGCTCAACGCGGCAACCCGTCAGGAAGGTCCGAAGCTCGTCGAAGCCTGGCTCGACCGGCTGGACGCTTCCGGCCGCTACGCCCTCCTGAAACTCGTCACGGGTGGCCTCAGGATCGGCGTCTCGGCGCGGCTCGCCAAGCAGGCGCTGGCGGATTTCGGCTCAAAGGACGTCGCCGAGATCGAGGAACTCTGGCATGGCCTGACACCGCCATACGAGACCTTGTTCGCGTGGCTCGAGGGCCGCGCCGACAAGCCGGTCTCGGCGGCGTTGGCGCCATTCCGGCCGGTGATGCTGTCGCAGCCGCTGGAGGCGCCTGATCACGGGCTGATCGACCCGCAGAGCTACGCGGCCGAATGGAAATGGGACGGTATTCGCGTCCAGGCGAGCGCCGAGGGCGGAACGGCAAGGCTTTATTCGCGGACCGGCGACGACATTTCCGGCGCCTTCCCGGACCTTGTCGACTTCATGACCTTCGAGGGTACGCTCGACGGCGAGCTTCTCGTCGCCGCGACGGGCGAGGGGGGCGGGACCCCCAAGCTGGACCATCCCGACACACGGCCCGACGACATCGTGGCCGCGAGCTTCTCCGACCTGCAGCAGCGGCTGAACCGCAAGACCGTGTCGGCTGCGATGCTGAAGAAATATCCGGTCTTCCTGCGTTGCTACGATCTTCTGATCGACGGCGGCGAGGATCTTCGAGCGCTGCCCTTTGCCGAACGGCGCGAGCGGCTGACGGCCTTCCTCGGCAAGCTCGAACCCACCCGCTTCGATCTCTCGCCGCTGGTTGCCTTCACCGATTTCGAACAGCTGGCAAAACTCCGCGCCGCCCCACCCCACCCGGTGATCGAGGGGCTGATGCTGAAGCGCTGGGACTCCGCCTATGTCCCCGGCAGGCCGAAGGGCCCGTGGTTCAAATGGAAGAAGGACCCGCATCTCGTCGATGCCGTCCTGATGTATGCCCAGCGCGGCCACGGCAAGCGTTCGAGCTACTATTCCGACTACACCTTCGGCGTCTGGTCGGGCGCAGACGACGCGCCGGAACTCGTGCCCGTCGGCAAGGCCTATTTCGGCTTCACCGACGAGGAGCTGAAGCAGCTCGACAAATACATTCGCGACAACACGGTGGAGCGTTTCGGGCCGGTGCGCTCGGTTCGCGCCGAGCCCGATCATGGCCTCGTCATCGAGGTCGCCTTCGAGGGCCTCGCGCGCTCCAATCGTCACAAATCCGGTGTCGCCATGCGCTTTCCACGCGTCTCACGCCTGCGATGGGACAAGCCGGCGCGAGAGGCCGACCGGATCGAGACGCTGCAGGCGGTGCTGGAGACATGACGACAGCGCTGTCCAGGGCGCAACCTCGACGCCGCGAAGCCGGCGGGCGCTACGTGGAGCTTGCATAGCGCCGGCCCGCCGCCTACCTGCTGTGGCGAAGGACGACGATCGATCCAGGGGAACACCGCCGCAAATGTCCGAGCGCATTCATCATTTTCTCGGAGGCTCGCCGATCGGCGTCGCCGTCCGGCTGATCCTGATCTCGATCCTCGTCGGCTTCCTGCTCTCCTGGCTGAACCTCAATCCCCACGACCTGATCGACTGGGTCGTGCGCACCTTCGAATGGGCCTGGCGCTCGCTGTTCGGCTCGGCCGAGCGGGCGGTCTATTATTTCCTCCTCGGCGCGGCGATCGTCGTGCCGGTCTTCATCATTTCGCGGCTGTTGAAGATCGGGCGGCGGTAAACGGTACTATCCTCTCAGGAAGCGTTGGTGCAGCTGTACCCCCCTCTGCCTGCCGGCATCTCCCCCACAAGGGGGGAGAACAGACCTGCATGAGCGTGGCCGCACGCATGACGCCGCGTGGACCTGCAAAAACGTTGAAGCATCTGGCGACGGCGCTCCCGCCTTTGCTCTCCCCCTTGTGGGGGAGATGCCGGCAGGCAGAGGGGGTAATTGGCGCGGAAGCCTAACAATAACGCTCCCTGCTCCCGCTCAACGCAAACGCTCCGCCCTTCACCCCGCAGCGCGCTTCAAAATCCGCACCGGCACGGACTTCGCCGCCGGCACATGCGCCCGGCGCGAATGGTGCCAGAGCGGGATCAGCGCGTTCAGCTCGGGATAGTAGCCCGCGCAGTTGCCCTTCGGGATCTGCCATTCGTGGACGCGGTAGTCCTCGACCCGCCGGGTCACGCCGTCATCGGCATGGGTTTCGATGTCCACCCGGTCCTGATCGGTCAGACCGAGGCGGCGCATGTCCTCGGCGTTCATGAGGATCACCATTCGGGTGCCTTTGACGCCGCGCAGCCGGTCGTCATAGCCGTAGACGGTGGTGTTGAACTGGTCGTTGGAGCGAACGGTGATCAGCTTCAACACGTCCTTCGAGGTGGTGTCGATGTCCGGATCGACGTCGAAGCTCTCGGGGGTCAGGAAATTCGCCTTCTTCGTGTCGGTGCGCCATTCGCGCCGTGCCGCGCCGATGTCGCGGCGAAAGCCGCCCGGTGTCCCGAGGCGCTCGTTGAAATCCCTGAAATCCGTCGGATAGGCTCTTTCGATTGCCGATCGCACACGGCCGTAATCGGCGGTCCACTCGTCCCACGGCACCGTCGATTTGCCCGGCACCGTCGCCTTGGCGAGCTCGGCGATGATCTTCGGCTCGGAGAGGAGTTCGCGCGAGGCCGGCTCCGTATGCCCGATCGAGGCATGGATGCAGGCGGTGGAATCCTCGACCGAGACCACCTGCTCGGTGCCGTGCTGGGCGTCGCGCTCCAGCCGGCCGAGGCATGGCAGGATGTAGGTCTTCTCGCAGGCGAGCAGGTGATTGCGGTTGAGCTTGGTCGAGATCTGGACGTTGAGGCGCATCTTGCGCCATGCCTCCTCGACCCGCTCGGTCTCCGGCACGGCCCGTGAGAAATTGCCGCCGAGGCAGACGAAGCCTTTGACCGATCCGTCGATGATGCCCTCGCAGGCCTCGATCGTATCGAGGCCCTTTTCCTTCGGAACGGTGAAGCCGTAGAACTCCTCGAACTTTTCGTGCGGGATGAGTTCGAGCTTTTCGGTGATGCCGACGGTGCGCTGGCCCTGCACGTTGGAATGGCCGCGGATCGGCGAGATGCCGGCCCCCTCCTTGCCCATCATGCCGCGCATGAGAAGAAGATTCACCAGCATCTGGACGTTTTCGATGCCGTGCCGGTGCTGCGTGAGGCCCATGCCGTAATTGGCGATGACCCTTTCGGCCTTGGAATAGACCCGCGCGACATGCTCCAGCTCGTCGCGGGGGATGCCGGAGCATTGGGCGATCAGATCCCAGTCGGAGCCGCGCACGAAAGCCTCGAAGTCTTCGAAACCATGGCAATGCTCGGCGATGAAGCCGACGTCGAGAACCCGCTTGCCGCCGACCTCTTTGGCCGCATCGTCGAGGGCGAATACGGCCTTGGCGATGCCGGTCATCGCTGCGATGTCACCGCCGACGCGAACCTGGTAATAGTCGCTCGACATCTTCGTTCCCTCGTCGGGAGAGATCATCTCGAGCGGGTTCTGCGGACTTTTGAAGCGCATCAGCCCGCGCTCCTCGAGCGGGTTGAAGGTGATCACCGGCGCGCCGCGCTTGCGCGCCTTCTGCACCCAGTGCAGCAGACGGGGCGCATTCGTTCCGGTGTTGTGTCCGAAGAAGAACATCATGTCGGTGGCGTCGAAATCGTCGAGCACCACCGTGCCGACCGGCGAGCCGATCGATTCTGGCAGGCCGACGGATGTCGATTCGTGGCACATGTTGGAACTGTCGGGCAGATTGTTGGAGCCGTAGATGCGCGAGAAGAGCTGCCACATATGCGAGGCTTCGAGGGACGCCCTGCCGGAGACGTAGAAGACCACCGATTTCGGATCGAGCGCGTTCAGCTCCTCGCCGATCTCGCGAAACGCGTCTTCCCACTTGATCGGAACATACTGATCGAGGCTGGCGTCGTATTTCATTGGGGTTGTGAGGCGACCCTGTTTCTCAAGGTCGTGATCGGTCCATTGAAGGAGTTCGGAGACGCGGTGCTTGGCGAAGAAGGCCCGGTCACAGCGCTTCGGGGTGATCTCCCACATCGTCGCTTTGGCGCCGTTCTCGCAATATTCGAAGGGCTTGGGGTCGGCGGGCTTCGCCCAGGAGCAGGAGACGCACTGATAGCCGTCCGGCTTGTTCTGACGCTGCATCGTCGCCCAGACGGTGGACGCCAGAAGTCCCTCCTGAGCGGACTTGTCGACGAGCGACTTGACCGAGCCCCAGCCGCCGGTCGGCTCCTCATAGGGCTCGATGGTCGGCTTGTCGGTGTTTTCTGAGCGATCCATGGTTGCCCCTCGCAATCTGCCCGCCGGTCAAAACCGAGGCGAGAATTTCATTAGCTCCAATGTTCCAAACTCACGGGCATCGCTGGGGTTGCAGCAAAGGCGATGCGCAGGCCCGATTTCTCAGAACCGCCTGACGCGAGGGCCGTGCTGAGGAGCAAAGAGACGACGGTCTTTATCAAGTCAGCGATGTACGACGAGACGCGTTCGCGGGCTAAGAAAGGGCATCAAAAGCCGCATGGCAGACGGCTCGATGGCCACGCAGCCCTCGGTCGGCGGAAAGCCCGGGCGGGCGATGTGGAAGAAGATCGCGCTGCCGCGCCCGCGGCCGCGCCGACTGTAGTTCCAGTCGAGCACCACGACCACATCGTAGAGCCGGTCCGTGCGCGCCAGACTTTCCGCGCTCGCGCGAAAAGGCAGGCGCACGTGACGATTGTAGGAGGCATGCGTCGGTTCGTCGCACCACCCGTCTTTGCCGGGCTGCACTTCACGGGTGCAGAGCCGGCTTGCCGGACGGCTCTTGCGGCCGGAGCCGGTTCGGGTTCGATACCACGCCTTAACGAGGCGCATTTCGGCGACGGGCGTTGCGCCATCGCCTTCGCGTTTGAAGACCGTGGTGCCAGAGCGTCCGAGTGCGCAGGCGATGCGAAACGGGCCGGCGGCGAGGATGCCACGTCTTAGATCACCGGGTTTGCGCCGGACGGTGATGCGACGGATCGTGCCGTTCAAGGCGAAATGCCCCTTGCGCCTTCTGCAACAGTGTTGTCCTAGCGATGAAATCCCTATGTTACAATCAATCCGCCGGGAATTTGCGGCGGGGACACCCGCAACTTTGAATTTGAAACGCAGAACTGCGGTGAGGGATGAGCGCTAGAAGCATACTGATCGTCGATGACGACGACGACCTGAGAGAGACCCTGGCCGAGCAGCTTTCCCTGCACGAGGAATTCAACGTCCTGCAGGAAGACACCGCGGCAAAGGGCGTGGCTACGGCGAGAGGGGGTCTGATCGATCTCGTCGTCATGGATGTCGGCCTTCCGGACATGGATGGGCGGGAGGCGGTGAAGGTCCTGCGCAAGAGCGGGTTCAAGGCGCCGATCATCATTTTGACGGCGCAGGACGCCGATTCCGACACGATTCTCGGCCTCGAGGCCGGGGCGAACGACTATGTCACCAAGCCGTTCCGCTTCGCGGTGCTGCTGGCCCGCATCCGGGCGCAGCTGCGCCAGCACGAGCAGAGCGAGGACGCGACCTTCCAGGTCGGCCCCTATGTCTTCAAGCCGAGCCAGAAGGTGCTGATCGACGAGAAGGGGGCGAAGATCCGGCTGACCGAGAAGGAAACCGCGATCATTCGCTATCTCTACCGCGCCGACCGCAAGGTGATTACCCGCGACGTTCTGCTCGAGGAGGTCTGGGGCTACAATTCCGGCGTCACCACGCACACGCTGGAAACCCATGTCTACCGCCTGCGCCAGAAGATCGAGCCCGATCCCTCCAATGCGCGTCTCCTCGTGACGGAAGCCGGCGGCTACAAGCTGATGCCCTGAGGCAACAACGGGCGAGCCGATCGCCCGTTGTCGAGGCGAGTTCGTCGCTGCGACGCGAGTGGGGCGCCCGGGCGCCGCGACGACATCCACGCTTTCGCCGCGCGGCAAGATTGTCGGCGCGAAAAGACAAAGCTTGCTTCCCCATTCACGATTCCTCTACCAAGTCCGTTCACGATAAGGTGGCCGTTCGGTTGCTGTCGCGGCCGCTGGCGAGCGCTTCGTTGCCGCCTTGATGGTTAACGGGGCGAGCGCGTTGCTGGCCACGAGACAAGACGCTGCGCCCCGGGGCCGGAGAAGATCGGTACGCCTGAACCATGAGCCTCGAGAGCGACATCGCGGTCCTGCGGAAGGTCAGACTGTTCGACGGGCTTCAGACCGACCAGCTTCGGCTGCTGGCATTCGGTGCAGAGCACCGGCGGCTGAAAGCCGGTGAGTTCGTCTTTCGCGAGAATGCCCGGGCCGATGCCGGTTTCGTGATCGCCAGCGGAAACGTGACGCTGACACGCGGGCGCGGCGAGGCGGAGAAGATCGTGTCACGGCACGGGCCGGGTGCGCTTCTCGGCGAACTCTGCCTGATCGCCGAAACCACCCGCCCGACCAGCGCCAGGACGGAGACCGATTGCGATCTCATCCGTGTGTCGCGCCCGCTGTTTCGCCGGATGCTGGAGGAATATCCGGATTTCGCGGTGATGCTGCACGCGCGCATCCGCGATGAGCTGGAAACCATGCTCGCCGACATCGAGCGGCTGGAAGACCGGTTCGGCTGACGCTCAGCCGCCGTGCTCCTTCTCGAGCGCAGCGGCGAGATTCTTCGGTTCGTAGTCCATCGTGCCCGAATTCCGTCCGTCGTCGCCGACGATGACGCGGACGTTCTTGCCGAAGCGCTGTCTGGCGCTTTCATGGATTGTTTCGTTGATCGAATCGATCGGATCTTCCGGGTAGGCGGTCTCGTAGAAGGCGGTGTGAAACTCAGCGCCGAGGATCTTTCGAATGGTCGGCGTGATGCGGTCCTTGAAGCCGAAGGACACCCGCGACTCGTGCTGTGGCGCCTCGACCGGTCTGAGATCTTCGCGGCGGGGAAGCAGGCTGTCGTCCAGATCGAGCCCGCAGGCCCTGGCCTTTTCGGCCATCCAGTGAAGCGGAATGTCTGCGAGCTCACGGTTGCCATAGCCGCCGCCGACGTCGGAGTGGGCGCCGGCGAACCAGACCTGCTCGATCGTCGCACCGGCGGGGATGTCACCCGTCCACAGGGTCGGGACGAATTCGTCCCGATGCTCGTCGATGGCGATGGCGTGATAGGCGTGTCTCGCCAGCCGGGACGGTGTCGTATCGTGGAATGCGAACTCTTTTTCGAGCAGCGGCAGGTCGATGGTCGAGGTTGGAATGCCGAGGGAGCCGACCGTGTCCCAGACGCCGAGGAACCTGATCTCCGGATCGTGGTGACAGTCGCTGCCGCTCGCCTCGCAGAAGCTCTTCGACGTCTTGTCGCCGCCCTCTTCGCGATAATAGTCCCACGCGGCCTTGATGTCGCCGAGACGCTGGCGTTTCAGGAGGCCGGAGGTCGAAAGAAAGCCGGCCAGCGAACGGGCCGAGAAGGCGCCGCGCGAAAAGCCGAACAGAAAGATCTCGTCGGCCGGGATAAGATCGCCGTTTCCATCAGGGCGTTCCGGCAGATAGTTCTGGGCGAGAAACTGGTAGGCCGAGCGAATGTTGTCGTCGACGCCATTGCCGGTCGCGCCGTCGATGATCCGCTGCAGGCGATAGCCGGTCGAACCGACACCGCGCAGATAGAGCGTGATCTGGGGGATGTCGCCGCTGTCGCCCTTGACGGCCCGGGCGATCCTTTCGACGTTGGTCGCGTTGTCGCCGCTGGTATCGGCGTTGTTCCAGGTGCCGTCGAAACAGACGACGAGACGCTTTTGTCCGCGCATGCCAATCCTCCCTGGGGTCAGTCGCCAAGGTGGCGAAAGCTTACCATAGGGAAGTTTGAGGGCAACTGCAATCTAGGGCTGTGGAATTCTCAGGCGGCAAACCGCGCGATCACCGGAACGTGGTCGGACGGCTTTTCCCAGCCGCGTACTTCCGAGAGGATTTCGACCTTCGAAAGCGCCGGCGCCATGTCGGCCGAGCCCCAGATGTGATCCAGCCGGCGGCCGCGGTTCGACGCGGCCCAGTCCTTCGCCCGGTAGCTCCACCAGGTGAACAGCACCTCCTCCGGCGGAAAGTGCACCCGCATGAGGTCGGTCCAGTTGCCCTCGCTCTGGGCGGTGAGAAGCCCTTCGGTCTCGATGGGCGTGTGCGAGACGATCTTCAGGAGCTGCTTGTGGGACCAGACGTCGGTTTCCAGCGGCGCGATGTTGAGATCGCCGCAAAGGAGCGCCGAAACGCCTGCCTCGCCATTGGCATCGGTGCGGCGCAGCTCATCGATGAAGTCGAGCTTGTGGCGGAATTTCGGATTGATCTCGGGATCCGGCTCGTCGCCGCCGGCGGGAACATAGAGATTGTGGATGCGGATCTTCTTGCCGGCGACGTCGATGCGCGTCGACAGGTGCCTCGCGTCGCCGACGGCGCAGAAATCCTGCCGGACGACGTCCTCGAACGGCAGCTTCGAGATCGTCGCGACGCCGTGATAGCCCTTCTGGCCATGGATCGCGACATGCTCGTAGCCGAGCGCTTTGAATGCCTTTTCCGGAAATTGGTCGTTCGGGCACTTGGTCTCCTGCAGACACAGGACATCCGGCTGGTGCTCGGTGAGGAACCGCTCGACGAGGCCGATCCTGAGGCGCACGGAGTTGATGTTCCAGGTGGCGAGGGAAAAGGACATGGGGCTCTGCGGGTTCGGGCGGGGAGGGCGGACGATCATGCCGGCTTATGACGCCGGGGCACGGCCGGCAAGCGCGGCAAGGCGGCTATCCCCATGCGAGTTCCCCGAGTTCATTTCAGTGGACGGGCGCGGATCACGGCCCACCGGGCATCACTTGCCGAGGTTTTCCGGTACCGTATCTCAGCCCGCAGCGGCGACAATTCCCCACGGCAGACGGATCAATCCCATGTTCGACGGCTTCACGACACGCATCATCCCCGGCGAGGGCGCCGACATCTTCTGCCGCATCGGCGGCGACGGTCCGCCGCTTCTGCTGATCCACGGCTATCCGCAGACGGGGGCGATGTGGGCCCCGATCGCGGAGCGTCTCGCCGAACGGTTTTCCCTCGTGATCCCCGATCTGCGCGGTTATGGACGCTCGTCGGTGCCGCAGAACGACGCGGAGAACCTCGCTTATTCCAAACGCCAGATGGGCCGCGACATGGCGGCGGTGATGAGCGCGCTCGGTCATGAGCGGTTTGCCGTCGCGGGTCACGACCGGGGCGCCCGCGTCGCCTATCGGATGGGCTTCGACATGCCGGAGCGGGTGGCGAGGCTTGCGGTCCTCGACATCGTGCCGGTGGCGGAGGTGTGGGAGCAGATGCATGCCGCAGAAGCGATGAAGATCTACCACTGGCCGTTCCTCGCCCAGCCGCATCCGCTTCCCGAGGCGCTGATCTCGGCCGATCCCGTCTTCTATCTGAAGTACACCATTGCCAGCTGGACCGGCGCGAAGTCGCTGGAGCCGTTTCCGCCCGAATCCTTCGCCGAATATGCCGAGCATTTTTCCAGGCCCGAGCATATTCAGGGCGCCTGCAACGACTACCGCGCCGGGGCGACGATCGACTGGCGGCTGGACCGGGAGGATCGGGAGGCGGGGCGCAAGATCGGCGTGCCGTTGCTGGCACTCTGGGGGTCGGAAGGTATTCCGGCGTCGGGCGAGAGCCCGCTCGACGTCTGGCGGCGCTGGGCCGCCGACGTTGTTGGCAGGCCGATCGAAGCCGGGCATTTCATGGTCGAGGAAGCGCCGGAAGAAACGCTGACGGCGCTCCTCGACTTCTTCGGCAGGTCCTGAGGGCGAAACGCTTCGCCCTCGACGAAGCGCCTCAGCGGCGGTTGCCGGTCTGGCCCTGCTCGATCGCCGTATAGGGGATCTTGAAGGCCGAGTCCTGGATGTTGCCGCCTTCCTTGACGTTGTAAATCATCACCGTCGTCTCCTTGCCCTGCTTGTCGCGGATGGTCCACTGCTTCAGGTCGTAGGTCTTCGGATCGAACATCATGGTGATGCGCGAATTGCCGAAGACCGAGCGGTCGCCCATGACGATGGTGGTGAGATCCTTCTCTTCCTTGACGCTCTGGATATTGGCATTGGACAGGTTGATGCGCCGGTCGAGGAGAAGCTTCATCGGTGTCTGGGACAGGGGATAGGTGTCCCAGGTGTTGAGCTTCTTGTTGTTGATCGCGACGTTCGAGCCATCGGAGATCACCCGAAGCGGCGCGTTGGAATAGTCGAAGCGCACCTTTCCGGGGCGCTCGATGTAGAACTTGCCCTCCGACTGCCGTCCGTTCGAATCGAACTGGACGAAATCGCCGTGCATCGAGGGGATGGAAGCGAAGTGATCGGCGATCTTCTGGGCGGCGGCGCTCGCCTGCGCATAGGCGCCGGACATGGCGGCCGGCAGCAGCATGGCGGCGGCCGCGCCGACGATCACGGCGCGTCGGGCGCCGGTGCGGATGATGTTCATGATTGTGGCCATCTCGATGAGGCTTCCTCTCTCAGGAGCTTCGCCCTTCGGCGTCGCGCCGGTTCGCGCCCGGCGTCGGTTGTCTTTCGCTATCTTATGTCGGGAGCGTTACGTGGGGCTGCAATGGGGCCTAACCATGGCGTGATGGGCGGCCGGATGGCCGCGCCCCGCAGCGTCCTCACCCGAGCTGGCTCAGGGCTGCAAAACCCCGTTCGAGGTCGGCCTTGAGATCGGCGACGTCCTCGAGCCCGACCTGCAGGCGGATGAAGGTGCCGTCCGCCGGCCCCTTGGCGATGGTGCGATCGGACAGGTCCGCCGCGACTGCGAGGCTCTCATGGCCGCCCCAGGAATAGCCGAGGCCGATGATCTCCAGCGCGTCGAGGAAGGCCGCCGCGCGCTCGAAGCCGCCTGACAGGAGGAAGGAGAAGAGCCCCGACGAGCCGGAAAACTGCCGCGCGTAGAGCTCATGATCAAAGAAGGAGGCGAGCGCCGGATGACGAACCTCGGCGACGTCGTCGCGAGCTTCCAGCCATGACGCCAGCTCCAGCGCCGAGGCCTGATGCCGCTCCAGCCGGACGCCCATCGTCTTGAGGCCCCTGAGAACGAGATAGGTGTCGTCCGGCGCCGCGTTGACGCCGATCTGCAGCTGCGTCTCGCGAAGCTGTCCAAAGGTCGCCTCGTTGGCGGAAACCGATCCCATCATCACGTCGGAATGGCCGCCGGGATATTTGGTCAAGGCGTGGATCGAGAGATCGACGCCGTGGTCGAGCGGCCGGAAAAACAGCGGTGTCGCCCAGGTGTTGTCGAGCATGGTGACCGCGCCCCCGGCATGGGCGGCGTCGCAGACGGCCCGAACGTCCATCATCTCGAAGGTGTTGGAGCCGGGCGCCTCCAGGAACACGACCTTGGTGTTCGGTTTCATGAGATCGGCGATGCCGGCCCCCACGTGCGGATCGAAATATTCGACGGTAACGCCCATCCGCTCGAGCGTGCCGTGGGCGAACTGGCGGGTGGGGGAATAGACCGAATCCACGATCAGGCAGTGGTCTCCGGCACCGAGAAAGGCGAGAAGGGGAATCGAGATGGCGGCGAGGCCCGAGGGCACCAGAATCGTGTCGTGCGCCCCCTCCAGTTCGCTCAGCGCGTCTTCCAGCACCTTCGTCGTGGGTGTCCCGCGTAGTCCATAAGTATAAGGAAGCGACTTGCGCTTCTTCATTGCATCGGTCGACTCGAACAGCACGGTCGAAGCGTGGACGACCGGCGGATTGACGAAACCATGCATGGATCGGGGATCGTAAGGGCCGTGCGCCAGCAGTGTATTAGGGCCAGTTTGCCGAGTTTTTGAGCGGTCGGTGGTCAACTGTTTGTCCTTCTGACTATTCCGTCTGCAGCTTCGATGCTTTTGCCAGTCTGTCGTGGGAAAGAAAAACACGACAGCTTGACCTGATTAAAAATTTGTCATGGAATTGCGGCGGTTGGCGGAGGTGCCCGAGAGATCGAGCGGCGCCACCGGTGCTGCGCCGCAATGACAGAGGCGCGGCCAAAGATACAAACGATAACCCAAATGGGAAGGCATCCTGATGAAATCCAAGCTCCTGACCGCCGCGCTCGGCCTGACGATCGCGGGGCTCGCCGGCGGCGCTGCTTCGGCGCAGACGCTCGACACCGTCAAGGAACGCGGCGCGCTCAGATGCGGCGTGAACACTGGCCTGCCGGGCTTTGCATCCCAGAACGACCAGGGCGAATGGCAGGGTCTCGACGTCGATTACTGCAAGGCCGTCGCCGCCGCCGTCTTCGGTGATCCCTCGAAGGTCCAGTACTCGCCGCTGTCGGCCGTTCAGCGCTTCCCGGCGCTGCAGAACAACGAAATCGACATGCTGGCCCGCAACACCACCTGGACGATGGACCGCGACACCACGCTCGGCCTCGCCTTCGCCGGCGTCAACTACTATGACGGCCAGGGCTTCATGGTGAAGAAGGAGCTCGGCGTGAACTCCGCGCTCGAACTGTCCGGCGCGACCGTCTGCGTCCAGTCCGGCACCACCACCGAGCTGAACCTCGCCGACTACTTCCGCACCAACAAGATGGACTACAATCCGGTCGTCATCGAGGCGCAGTCGGACGTGAACTCGGCCTATGATTCCGGCCGCTGCGACGTTCTGACGACGGACGCTTCCGGTCTTGCGGCCTCGCGCCTCGAGCTGAAGAACCCCGACGACAACGTCATCCTGCCCGAGATCATCTCCAAGGAGCCGCTCGGACCCGCCGTGCGCCAGGGCGACGACCAGTGGTTCAATATCGTCAAGTGGACGCATTTCGCTCTCCTCGACGCGGAAGAGCTGGGTGTCACCCAGGCCAATGTCGAGGACATGATGAAGTCCGACAATCCGGAAATCCGCCGTCTCCTCGGGGAGGACAAGGATTTCGGTGCTTCGATCGGCCTGTCCAAGGACTGGGTGGTCAACATCATCAAGGCCGTCGGCAATTACGGCGAGATCTTCGAGCGCAACATCGGCGTCGATACGCCGCTGAAGATCCAGCGCGGCCAGAACGCCCTGTGGACCAAGGGCGGCATCCAGTACGGCATGCCGATCCGCTGATCTGACAATCGTCGGGCGTCCCGTTCGCGGGGCGCCCGATCTGTCTTTCAGGATCACGAAACCGTCAGGCCTTGGGTCGTCTGCGCAAGGCGCGCGCTGTTTGGTGCGTGCCTCATGGACGGCGTATACTCTGCCTTCCGCGCCATAGGAGTTCGTCGCCATGAGCGCCGAAACACATCCGGCCCCGCGATCTTCGTCCTGGGCGTCGGTTCTGAACAATCCGACGGTGCGAAGCATCGTCATCCAGGTGACGCTGATCGTTGCCCTGGTCGTCTTCGTCTGGTGGATCGTCTCCAACACCGCGCGCAACCTCGCCGAGGCGAACATCGCGTCCGGCTTCGGCTTCCTGTGGTCGCGCGCCGGATTCGACATCGCGATCACGCCGATCGCCTATACGTCGAACGAGACCTATGGCGAGGCGATCGTCATCGGCATCCTCAACACGCTGATCATCTCGGGCGCCGGCATCGCGCTGGCGACGATCCTCGGCTTCATCGTCGGGATAGGCCGGCTGTCGGGCAATTTCCTGATCCGACTGCTCTCGACGGTCTATGTCGAGACCTTCCGCAACATTCCGCCGCTGCTGGTCATCCTGTTCTGGTATTTCGGCGTTCTCTCGGTGCTGGGCGGCCCCCGCGGGCTGGAGGAAAACGCCTTCGGCGTCTATCTCACCAATCGCGGTCTGCAGGTGCCGGCGGTGATTTTCGGCTTCCTGGCCTGGGCATCGCTCGTCGCCTTCGTCGTCGGCATCGTCGCCACGGTGATCATCGCCCGCCGCAACAAGGCTCATCAGCTGGCCACCGGCGAGCGCAAGCCGCTTTTATGGACCGCGGTGGCGCTGATCGTTGGCCTGCCGATCATCGCCTTTCTCGTCACCGGCCTGCCCGCGACGATGGAGTTTCCGACCGCCAACCGCTTCAATCTGGCGGGCGGCATCCAGATCCGGCCGGAATTCATCTCGCTGTGGCTGGCCCTGTCGATCTATACCGGCGCCTTCATCGCCGAGATCGTCCGGGCCGGCATCATGTCGGTGTCAAAGGGGCAGAACGAGGCGGCCTCGGCCCTCGGCCTGACACGAGGGCAGGCCCTGCGTCTCGTCGTCGTGCCGCAGGCCTTCCGGGTGATCATCCCGCCGCTGACCAGCCAGTATCTGAATCTCACGAAAAACTCCTCGCTCGGCCTTGCCGTCGGCTATCCCGAACTCGTGGCCGTCGGCTCGACGGTCCTCAACCAGTCCGGCCAGTCGATCGAGGTCGTCTGTATCTGGATGGCGGTCTATCTGACGATCAGCCTGTCGGTCTCGGCCTTCATGAACTGGTTCAATTCGAAAATGGCTCTGGTCGAGCGCTGAGGGGAACGGAAAAATGGAAGAACAGGTTTTCCGGTTCGTCTCGAAGGAACAGAAGGCGGCGCTGCCGCCTCCCGAGAGCGAGGTCGGCCCCCTCGGCATCGTGCGTCGCAACCTCTTTGCGACGCCGGTCGATATCGTGCTGTCGATCGCCGCGGGTATCGTGGTCGTCTGGGGCGTGTGGGGCATTTTCCAGTGGGCCGTCATCGACGCCGTCTTCACCGGCTCCGATCGCGAGGCCTGCCTCGTCGAGGGCGGTGGTCACGGCGGCGCCTGCTGGGCGTTCGTCAAGGCGAAGTTCGGGCAGTTCGTCTACGGGGTCTATCCGTTCGACGATCGCTGGCGGGTCGATGTGCTGTTCGTCATGCTGGCGCTTCTCGTCGCCGGGCTGGCGATCCCCAAGGTGCCCTACAAGCGGCTGAATGCGGTTCTGCTCTTCGGCGTCTTTCCGGTCGTCACGCTCGTGCTTCTGACCGGCGGACAGTTCTCCTTTTCCGGCGGCATGCTGGCGTTTCTGTTCCTGATCGCCGCGGGCTTCACCATCGCCGACGTCTCTTCCGAGCCGCAGGTGGGTTCCCACAGCCTGCCGGTGAAGATCGCCATCGGCGCGGCCGCGCTGTCGCTCCTGTCGATTCTCGTCGCGGGGCTGGTCGATGCGCGCACCGTCGTGTTTCTCGACTTCCGCTTCTCGGCGCTATCGCTGGTCTCGCTCCTTGCTGCGCTGGTGGCGCTCGGTGCGGTGCTCTACGCCGGCTTCATGGCAAGGCGTGGCGAGGGAAACGTCGCGCGGATGTTCTATCCGGCGATCGCCGTCATCCTCTTCGTCTTCCTGATGACGACGAATTTCGGCCTCTCCCATGTCCCGACCAATCTTTGGGGCGGGTTGATGCTGACCCTCGTCGTCGCGCTGTCGGGCATCGCGGCGTCGCTGCCGCTCGGCGTTCTGCTGGCCCTCGGGCGGCGCTCGGACATGCCGGCGGTGAAGCTGCTGTCCGTGATCTTCATCGAGTTCTGGCGTGGCGTGCCGCTGATCACCGTGTTGTTCATGGCGAACTTCATGCTGCCACTGTTCATGCCCGAGGGCGTGACCTTCAACCAGCTGCTCAGGGCCTGTGTCGGCGTCGCCCTGTTCTCGGCCGCCTACATGGCCGAGGTGATCCGCGGCGGCCTGCAGGCGATCCCCAAGGGGCAGTACGAGGGCGCCGACGCCATGGCGCTGACCTACTGGCAGAAGATGCGGATGATCATCCTGCCGCAGGCGCTGAAGCTGGTGATCCCCGGCATCGTCAACACCTTCATCGGTCTCTTCAAGGACACCAGCCTCGTCTACATCATCGGTCTTGCCGATCTTCTCGGCACGGTGCGGCGCGGCTTCAACGATCCGAACTGGATCACGCCCTCAACGCCGGCGACGGGGCTGATCTTCGCCGCCTTCATCTACTGGCTGTTCTGTTTTTCGATGTCACGCTACTCGATCTATACGGAACGCCGCCTCGATACCGGCCACAAGAGCTGAAGCTTCCATAAGGAATTCCTGACATGAGCCTCCAGAGCGAAGCTGCACCGAAAGACGCGGCGCAATCGGAAAAGCCGAAGAAAATGGAGATCTCCGACGAGATTGCCGTCGAGATGATCGGCGTCAACAAGTGGTTCGGCGAGTTCCACGTGTTGCGCGACATCAACCTCACCGTCCATCGCGGCGAGCGGATCGTCATCTGCGGTCCTTCGGGCTCTGGCAAGTCGACGACCATCCGCTGCATCAACCGGCTGGAGGATCACCAGAAGGGCAAGATCGTCGTCGACGGCATCGAGCTGACCAACGATCTGAAGAAGATCGACGAGGTGCGCCGCGAGGTCGGCATGGTGTTCCAGCACTTCAATCTCTTCCCGCACCTCACCATCCTCGAGAACTGCACCCTCGCGCCGATCTGGGTTCGCAAGATGCCCAAGAAGAAGGCCGAGGAGATCGCCATGCACTATCTGTCGCGGGTCAAGATCCCCGAGCAGGCGAACAAATATCCCGGCCAGCTCTCCGGCGGTCAGCAGCAGCGCGTGGCGATCGCCCGCTCGCTCTGCATGAACCCCAAGGTGATGCTCTTCGACGAGCCGACCTCGGCGCTCGATCCGGAAATGATCAAGGAAGTGCTCGACGTCATGGTCGGCCTCGCCGAGGAGGGCATGACGATGCTCTGCGTCACCCACGAGATGGGCTTCGCCCGCCAGGTGGCGAACCGGGTGATCTTCATGGATGCCGGCCAGATCGTCGAGCAGAACGAGCCCCATGCCTTCTTCACCGATCCGCAGCACGAGCGCACCAAGCTGTTCCTCTCGCAGATCCTGCACTGACGCCGGCATCTCCCCGCAAAGAGGGGATCGATCATCGACGCTGATCGGAGCTTCCGTTTCGCGTCACCTTTGAACCAAAGGCGGCGGCGCGCCCGGAAGCGGTCCGATCTCTCCCTTGTGGGGAGATGCTCGCCCTTCGAGAAAGGCTCAGGCGGGCAGGCTGTGAGCCGCACTAAAACCATCAGGCCACCCCTCATTGCGCCACTCAGCCAACCGCCGGCTCGGCGGTCAGCGGCCGGTGCGAACCCTCGCAGGAGCTGTCGGGCTTGCTCCTGGTGACGAAGATCGGAACGGCGGAGAGGCGGCTGGAGGCGCTGGAGGCGGCATCCAAGGTCAGGCATGATCTCCCCTCGCGCGTCAGACCTGCTGGACTTGCCGCCCTTTAGGCTTGTGCTTTGCGGCGCTCGGGGGGCGATCGGAACGTGCATCGCAACCGGGGCGGGCTTTTGGGCTTGGCAACCGAACCTCACGGCCCGCTCGCGGAACCTTGAACATCATCAGCCGTTTATCAGCGACGTTTGAGATCCGGGGGATGACTTGTCGTCGGAAAAAGAAGCCAGCCGACGGAGCGAACAGCGCTCCACGACGATCTCCCCGACAATCGGCCTCGTCAACACGCAAACCTTCGAAAGCGGCCCGCGCTGGGCCGTCATCGGCATATTCTTCATCCTGTTCTTCGGGGCGCTCTATCTGACGGCAAGCTTTTTGCTGCCGGTCATTCTGGCGCTTCTTTTCGCGCTGGTGATGAGCCCGATCGTCAGGTTTCTGCGGCGCCGCCTGAAGATCTGGGAGCCGCTGTCAGCCCTCGTTCTGGTGGTCGGTTCGCTGCTCACCCTGACGCTCGGCTTCTACATGCTGAGTGATCCGATCACCAATCTCGTCAACGACGCGCCCCGATATGCCGCTGCCGTGGACAATGAGATGCGGTCGATCCGCGATCGGCTGGATCGGTTCCAGGCCGCGCAGGAAGAAGTGCGCAAAGCGACGGACGATCCGCCCAGTGCGACCGAGGATGCTCCCAGAGAGGTCGTCGTCAAAAATCCGGGGCTCCTCGACAATGTCACCCAGACGGCGCCGCAAATCCTCGCGTCGATCGCCTTCTCTCTGATTTTTCTGTATTTTCTTCTCGCCTCGGGCGACCTTTTCTACCAGAAGCTCGTGCGGGCCATGCCGACCTTGTCGGACAAGAAGCGGGCGCTGCACATCGCCCACGACATCGAACGTGAGCTTTCGCGCTACCTTTTCACCATCACGCTGATCAATATCTGCCTCGGCATCGCGGTCGGCACCTGCCTGTGGTGGGTCGGCATGCCGACACCGATCGTCTTCGGCGCTCTGGCGACGCTCCTCAATTTCATTCCCTATATCGGCTCGATCATGGGTATGGCGCTTGTCGGCGTCATCGCTCTTGCCGAATACGGCCATCTGGCGAGCGCTGCCGTACCCGTCCTGCTTTATCTCGCATGCACGACGGTCGAGGGCCAGTTCCTGACGCCGATGATCGTCGGCCGACGCCTGGAAATGAATGCCGCCGCAATCTTTCTCGCGGTCGCCTTCTGGGGCTGGATCTGGGGCGTCGTCGGCATGTTCCTCGCGGTGCCGCTGATGGTCTGCATCAAGGTGTTTGCCAGCTACATCGAGCCGTTGACCGCGCTCGGCGACTTCCTGTCGGCCGAGCAGACCCGGCAGGACGATGACGACGACGACTGACAGCTGGTCGGCTTGCCCCGCTTGAAGAGCGGCTGCTTTCTCAGTGGGCGTAGATCATCTTGCGGGTCATGCCGCCATCGACGACCAGCGTCTGGCCGGTGATAAAGCCGGCTTTCTCGCCATCGAGGAGAAAGGCTGCGGCATGACCGATGTCGGCGGGAACGCCGACCCGGCCGACGAGATGCTGCTCGTGATCGACGGCCCTCAGCTCCTCGCCCGAAACATTGATCCAGCCCGGCGCGAGCGCATTGACGCGGACCTGCGGCGAGAGGCTGACGGCCAGCGAATGAGCGAGCGCGAAGAGCCCGCCCTTGGTCGCCGAATAGGATTCGGTGTCGGCCTCCGACATGAAGGCCCGGCTGGAGGAGATCAAGAGCATGGCGCCGCCGCTTTTCCTCAGCTCGGGCCCACCGTGCTTGGCGAAGAGAAAACTCTGGGAGAGATTGACGTCGAGGACGCGGTGCCAGTCCTCGTAGGATAGATCATCAGCCGGAACGCGCTTCATGATACCGGCATTGCAGACGATCGCGTCGAGCCGGCCGAAGGTTTCGCACGTCCTTTCGACCGCCGCGGCGGTGTCGTCCTGCGAGGCGACGTCGCCGCTCATCGTCGCGAGCGCCCCGCTTTCGGCCGCAGCCGCCATCTCCCGTGAGAGCTGTTCCAGGCCGGCCGTGTCTTCATCCATCGCTGCAACCTTGCCGCCGTCGGCGAGCAGGCGTTGCGTGATGGCGCGGCCTATCCCGGAGGCGGCGCCGGTGACGATGGTGACACTGTTTCTGAGGCTCATCGTGGGGCTCCTTCCTGACGTGGCAGGCCGGCCTCTCCATAGGAGCGCCGGCCCGTCAAGCTCCTGGTCTGTTACGAAAAGCGGCGCCGCGAGATCGGCTCGCAGCGCCGCCTCTGGGTTTCAAACGGTCAGTTCCGGGCCGATTCGACCGGCTTCACCAGCGGCGTGATCCGCCTGACGGTGACGCGGCGGTTCTCCCGGTTGGGATCCTGGGTGTCCACCTTCAGATCCTCTTCGCCGTAGCCCTGGGTGACGAGGTTTTCCGGCGGAACGTCGAAATACTGCGTCAGGGCGGAGGCGACCGCCTCGGCGCGGCGATCGGAAAGCGCCAGATTGGCGAGCTGGCTGCCGACGGCATCGGTATGGCCCTCGATCAGGAAGGTCTCGCCGGGGTTCTTGTCGATCACCTCGTTGATCGCCTCTCCGAGCGCCTTGAGGTTGCCGACCTGGTTCTGGCCGATCGCATCGGAGCCGAAGTCGAAGTTGATCGTGTTGAGATCGATCCGCCTCACCTTGTCACGAATGCGCTCGGAGCGGACGACCTCGTCCACCGAATAGATCCGGTTCACGGTCTCGACGGGCGGTGCGATCAGCGTGGCGTAGTAGAGCTTCTCGTCCGGCCGCGAGACGTCGACGATGTACTCGTTCTCCGGGATGTCGATGCGAAGCGGCGGCAAATCGCGGCCCGGGTCGAGTTCGTAGGTCGGCCGGGCTTCGTCGCCCGAATAGGGATCGTAGAACAGAACGACCTCGCGGCCGTCCGGCATGATGCGCGAGCGGCGGATGATCTCGCCATAGCGGTTGGTGATCGTCACCACCTGAACGCCGTTGTCGCGCACGATGGTCTGACGGACCTCGCCGCGGGGCAGGCGGTCGTAATAGGTGTTGCGGGAATCGACTGCGACCCGGCTGTCATTGTCGCTCTTGATGAAATAGGAGGCCGCAGCCCCTGCGACGGCGCCCGCCGCGGCGGCGCCGACGATCGTCAGGATGTCGCGATCGCCCTCGCGCTTGACCACCTTGACGCCCGGCGGAAGTTCGCCGCGCGCGGGATCGAACCGGTCGCCGTCGCGGCGGTCGCGGGCCTCTCTCCCGTTCCTGTCGCGGCCGTTGCCCTGTTCCCTGGCGCCGGCCGGCGGCTCGATGCGTTCGCCCTTTTCCTGCGTGATCGGCGTCACCTCGACCGGCTGTTGCAGCTTCTGCACCCGCGCGTCGCTGGCGTTGATCCGGCCTGGCTCGACGGGCTGGTCCTGCGTTGCCGCCGGAACCGGCTGCGGCTGTTCGGCCGGCGGGTTCTGGGGGTTCTGGGAACCGCGCCGGTTGTCCGCCTGACCGGCCGCGCCGTTCGGCTGGCCTGCGGCGTTCTCATCGCCGCGCGGGCGCTGGCGCTGCTCGCCGGGCGCGGTCGCCTCGTTCCGCTGCTCGCGGGCCTGCCCGTCATTGCCGCTGGTCTCGCCGGCATCATTGGCGTTGGCCTCGCCCCTGCGGCGCGGTGCGGGGGCATCGCTCGGGTTTTCGGCGGGCTGGGCCACCGCGTCCGGTTCGGCACCGGGCTTTCCGGCATCGCGTGCTTCGTTGCCACCGGCGGCCGGCGCTTCGTCGGACTTCGGCGCCGTCGCCGGCACCGGCTTGTCCGGCTCGGCGCGGCCGGGCTTTTCTTCGGGGACGGGCTCGTTGGCAGGGCGGGCTTGCGGCGTCACATTGGCGGAACCCTCTGCGTCCGCCGGCTTCGCCTGGCGTTTGTCGGCATTCTTCTGCGACTTCTCGCCCTTGCGGCGGGGTGCGCCGTCCTCTGCGCCGCGATCCTGCGCCGCGGGTTCTGCGGTCCGATCGCTCTTTCCGGGCGCACGGTCGGCCTTCCTGGCGTTACGGGGCGCCTCGTCGCGGCCGGCCTGATCGGCCGCTGGCGCTTCGTCGGGAGCCGCGGCCTGCTCGGCCTTTTCCTTGCCCTGGCGTTTTTGAGGAGCGGCCTCGCCGCCATCCTTTGCCGCGGACTTGTCGCGTGCCTCGGGCGCCTCGCGACGCTCGGCGCGCTCGCCGCCCGGCTCGCCCCTTTGCTGCTTCTCCGCCTTTTCGTTGCGACGCTTCTTCTTGAGCTGTTCCGGCGCATCTTCTCCAGGCGCTGCATCGGCCTGGGCAAGCTGCAGGAACTCGCCGTCGCGGGGTCCGGCGGAACCGGACGCGGCGTCGAATGTATTGAAGGCGATGCGCGTCACAGGCGCGGCGGAGGCCGACGCGTTCATCGGGCCGGTGAGGGCCGTTGACGCGGCGAGGGCGGCAATCCCGATCAGCTTGCCGCCACGTTTCAAATTCGACATTTCAGTTAGACCTTCGCGTTTCGTCCCTTGCAGGTCCTTCCCGTGTTCCGGTGGCGCGGGTCCCGAGGCACAGCCTCGCGGAGTCTGGCGCGCGGGTTCGGACGCGGGCGAGGTGCGGCAGAAACGGCGAGGAGGCCGGCGGCGTTCCCGCAAAAGACCAAATCGCTGTCGATCAGCCTGCCGGCGGGGGCCCCAGTTTCGGCGCGCGCCAGTCGTAGAGCCAGGCGAGATCGGCTCTTAATGCGTCGCTCGGCCGCAGCTTCAGAACCGCGTCGCGCCCGAATGCGAGCGGCGGGGGGAGGTGGTACACGAAGCGGTGAAAGCTCACCCGCTTGCGGACCTGCGCGATGCGGGGCCGGCGTTCGGCTTCATAGCGCCGCGCCGCCGCCTCGATCCGCCCGGCCTCGATCGCGGCACCGCCGACGTCGCCGAGAGCTCTTGCGAGGACGGCGGCGTCCTCGATCGCCATTGCCGCGCCCTGGGCGGCATAAGGCTCCATGGCATGAGCCGCGTCCCCGACGAGGACGATGCGGCCGCCGGCGTGAACGAAGGGCCGGTCGGCGGGCGTCGCAAGGAGCGGCCAGCCGGTCGGGGTTGGAGCCGCCCCGATCAGCGCTGAAAGCCGCCGGTCGCGGCTTTCGAAGAGCGACGTGACGCTCGCCGGATCGCCGCTTTCGCTGTCCTTCGTCACGAGGACGAGATTGACCGCCCGGCCGGCGCGGATCGGATAGGCGACGGCATGGTGGCGGGTTCCGAGCCAGGCGCCGACGACGGCACCCGGCCCGCCGTCCGTACCGTCGTTTCCGCTCAAGGCCGCCGCAGTTGCCATGTTCCCCGTCTCGTCGACGGAGATGGTGCTGCGCCAGGCCGTCGTTCCTGCCGCCTGCGGCGGCGAAAGCTGAAGATAACCGGCCATCGCCGAACGGACGCCGTCGGCGCCGATCGCAAGCGCGAAATGCTGCGGCCGATCCTCGCCGCGCAGCGACAGCGCGACCATGCCGCCCACGGCCTCGAGCCCGGCGAGTTCGGCGCCGAGCCTCAGCGTTATCGACGGCTCGTCCCGCACCGCGGCGAGAAGCACCGCCTGGAGATCGGCGCGATGGATCGAAAAATAGGGCGTGCCATCTCCGGAGCGCACCGGCACCGCTGCGATCCGGCGGCCGCTGCGCAGATCGCGAAGCTCGACATGGCCGGCCTCGACGGCGACACGGCGCAGGGCCGGCAAAAGGCCGAGTTCCGCCATGACCGAAAGCGCATTCGGCGAGAGCTGCAGCCCGGCGCCGACCTCATCGAGCGTTTCGGCGCGCTCGAAGAGCACCGGTGAAAGGCCGATGCGCGCAAGGCAAAGCGCAGTCGTCAGCCCGGCAATGCCGGCGCCGATGATTGCGATGCGGGGCGCTTGGGCGATAGGGGGCGCTTGCGTTGCCGTCATGGTATCGAGGTCCCGGCCGCCCGGTCCGCAAAAGGCGCGCCCGGCAGCCGGCAGGTCAGGCTCAGGCGGCCTCGTCGAAGAAGCAGCCTTCCGGCTTGGTCTCGCTGATCTTCAAGGATGCGTCGTAGCGATACAGCGTCGAGCAATAGCTGCAGACGATCTCGGCCTCGTCGCCCATGTCGAGGAAGACATGGGGGTGGTCATGGGGCGGATTGGCGCCGCAGCACATGAACTCCTTCACGCCGACGGTGATCGTGGCGTGTCCGGCGTCGTTGGAAAAATGCGGAATCGGATGACCGGCCATGACTGCTTGAAACCTTCAAAAACGTCCTGCCTGATGGATCGGGACCGGCACGCGAAGCCCCATTCACGGGGTCTGCCGGAATCGGCCCATATGATGCGGCCGGACCATAATGCGCCGATCCGCGAAAGAACAGGGGGTGTCAGCTGAGGCCTCGCGCGCTATCGACGTCAAGAGACGCAAACACGCCACGAGCAAGGAAGCCCCGCCATGACGACCGGACAGTTCACCAATGACGGGCTGCACCTCGCCTTTCTGGACGAGGGCGACCCCGCCCGTCCCGCGGTGCTTCTCGTTCATGGCTTCGCCTCGTCGATGCGGGTGAACTGGATCGACACCGGCTGGGTGGAGACCTTGACCATGGCCGGGCTTCGCGTCGTCGCCTTCGATCATCGCGGTCACGGCCAGAGCGACAAGCCGAAGGACCCCGCGGCCTATACGCCACAGAAGATGGCGTCGGACTGTTTCGCCCTTCTCGATCATCTCGACATCGCCGCCGCGACCTTTTTCGGCTATTCCATGGGCGCGCGCGTTTCGGCCTTTGCCGCGCTCGCAGAGCCGGAGCGGGTCGAGCGTCTGGTCTTCGGCGGCCTCGGCATCGCCCTCGTGACCGGGACCGGCGACTGGGACCCGATCGCCGAAGCGCTGCGCGCGCCCTCGCTGGACGATGTCAGCCATGCGCGCGGCCGGATGTTCCGGGCATTTGCCGACAAGACGAAGAGCGACCGGCTGGCGCTGGCGGCCTGCATCGAAACGTCGCGCGACGAACTTGCCGAAGACGAGGTCGGCCGGATCTCCCAGCCTGTCCTCATCGGCGTCGGCACAAAGGACGACATCGCCGGCGCGCCCGAGCCTCTCGCCGCCTTGATGCCGAATGCGGAAGTCCTGGCCATCGAGGGCCGCGACCATATGCTTTCGGTCGGCGACAGGCGGTTCAAGGAGGCGGTCGTGGGTTTCGTGAAGCCGTCGGCGTGAGATCGGCTCACATCTGATTTGAGCAATTCTCGCGGCAAATTCAGCGGCGCCGGTCCTGGCTACTCTTTCCCTGGGTGCATGCATCGCTTAAATCACGCCGAGGATCTGACGTGCCGGACGGTGTCGGCGCGAAAAAGCATGGTCGCGAACGGTCAAACCTGATCTTTCGATGCATATCATGCGCCAACAGGACAAGCGGGCGGCTTTGGAGCAAGGCGTGTCACGCTCGGTTCCATGGGAGAGCACCATGAGCTTTGCAGGCAGCAGGAG
Source organism: Jiella mangrovi (assembly GCF_017815135.1). Taxonomy (GTDB): domain Bacteria; phylum Pseudomonadota; class Alphaproteobacteria; order Rhizobiales; family Rhizobiaceae; genus Jiella; species Jiella mangrovi. The sequence goes on from NZ_JAGJCF010000006.1 coordinate 274,625, forward strand.
CCAGGAAAAGATCCAGGCCGTCGACCCGATTTTCGCGGCGATCCGCGCAGAAGCTGCAACCGTCGCGGCGAACGAGCCGGTGCTCGCAAGCTTCATTCACGCGACGATCCTCAACCAGCCGAGCTTCGAAGCGGCGCTGGTGCATCGGATTTCCCAGCGTCTCGACCATCCGGACGTGCCGGCGGTGCTGATCGCCCAGGCCTTCAACGACATGATCGCCGCCGATCCGACATTTGCCGAGACCGTGCGCACGGACATTCAGGCCGTCTACGACCGCGATCCGGCCTGCGAGCGCTATCTGGAGCCGCTGCTTTATTTCAAGGGTTTCCACGCCATCCAGACCCATCGTCTGGCCCATTGGCTCTGGGACGACGGCCGCAAGAACTTCGCGCTCTATCTGCAGTCGCGCTCGTCGGCGGTGTTCCAGACCGACATTCATCCCGCCGCCCGGATGGGCCGCGGCATCTTCCTCGATCACGCGACCGGCCTCGTCGTCGGCTTCACGGCGGTGATCGGCGACAATGTGTCGATCCTCCAGAACGTTACCCTCGGCGGCACCGGCAAGGAGCATGGCGACCGCCATCCGAAGATCGGCTACGGCGTCCTGATCGGCGCGGGCGCGAAGGTGCTGGGCAACATCAAGGTCGGCAATTGCGCGAAGATCGCCGCCGGCTCGGTGGTGCTGAAAGAAGTGCCGCCGCAGACCACCGTCGCCGGCGTTCCCGCCAAGGTCATCGGCGAGACCCGCTGCGACCAGCCCTCGCGCGAGATGGATCAGAGCTTCGATCGCGCCGACTGAGCACATCGAAAGCGGTGAAAATTCTGGGAAAGATGGGCGGCGCGGCCTGTTCCGTCTCTCGAACTTCCAGGGGGGCACCCTAGCTACCGCATCTCCAAATCATCGAGGAGAAGCCATTGAGCCCCGCCGAAATCAGAAAAGTCGAAGCCTATCTGAAAAAGACCTTCAGTGGCGTCGATCTGTCCGTGCGCGGTTTGCCACGCAAGGCGGATTCCGCCGAGCTTTACGTCAACGGCGAATTCGCCGGGCTGATCGACAAGGACACCGACGAGGGTGAGCTGTCCTACCATCTCACCATGACGATTCTCGATATCGACCTCGACTGAAGCCGAATGCGGTCAGGGTCGATCGCATCGCCCGAAAGTTTCCGACATCGCGTGATCTCGTCGTGGACCGGCCATCGGTTCCAGCGATCATGCCTTGGCGGCTCGCCCGGCGGTGCCACGGTCCATCATCGCACGCCATGAGTTGAGGCCAGAACGAACCGGGGGCCGGCTTTTCCTTGAAGGAAGGCCGGCCCCCGGTATGCCCGGAGCGGGACGGGGCGCTCCGAGCGATCCTGCATTGGGACGAGCGCCGGTTCATCGCCGGCCCCGGTCCGTCTCCTGCGTCAGCGAACGCTGCCGACCAGGAGGTTGCGATCGTCGACGATACCGACCCACTTGCCCGCATTGTCCACGGACTGGCGCTTCAGGAAGGTGTAGTCGGTGGCCTGCCACGCGAGAACCTGGTTATCGAGATTGTCGAGGACGAAGTCGCCCTGATCGGTGCGCAGCGTCAAAACGGCGTGGCCGTCGCCATTCGACTGTTTGACCACGGTGATCAGAAGCGCCGAAGCCGGGATGCCCTCGCGCTCCAGCATATACTGCTTCAACAGCACGAAATCCTCGCAGTCGCCCTGGGTGGTCGGATACGCCCAGTATTCCGGCACGCCATAGATCTGCTCGTCGGTGCGCGGGAAGATGTTGGTGTTGACGGCGACATTGACGTCGACGATGCGCTTCCAGATCTGCGGCGTGAGCTTCAGCGCGGCGCTGGTCGGGTTGGCCTGGCAGGTCGAGGCGTAGCGCTTGCAGAACTCGTAATGGCCGATTGGCTGCGAGGTATAGCCCGTCGTCGGCATCGGCGACGAGGCTGCAGCCTGCGCCGGCGATGCGGCGACCATCAGGCCGATCAGGCCGAGAGCCAGGCCGATGTGCTTTCTGAATTTCGTCATTGTCATTCTCCCCGTCGTTGGGGAGACATTGCCAGCCCGGTTTTACTTCGGACGAAAATGCAGAACCGCAATTATATTCAAATGCGAAACGATTGTGGCAGGACCTATACTTTCAACTGCTCTTCCAGGGGACGCAAAATTCGAACCACCCTGTTAAGCTGCTGGCAAGCTTGCTGGAACGCTAAGCCCGTCTGACGGCGCTAAGACCTCGGGAACGAAGTCTGTATCCCTTGCGCGCCAGTCGTTTCCACGCAGCGAAAACCGGATCTGACGTGGATGATGTTCGCTGCGGACGCGGCGGACGGGCATTTGGCCTGTCGGATGAGAGGGCTCGCGCCTCGCCGCGGAGCTCGCTGAGCTGAAAGGCTCTGGTGAGGAAGGTTAATGCGGGGCCCGAAACGGCGTCAAAACAGGCCGTTTTTGCCTCGAGAGCCGGGTTTTGTGCTTAACGGCGGCTGAATTGGGAAAATTTTGACGTGCGCCGTTGCCCGGACGCACCGTTGCTCCGTCGGCCCATATGGCTTAGAGACGGCCCAATTTCTCGCAAAGTCTACGACAGGAAAAGGGCAGCGCCCCATGGCTCGCCAGTTCATCTATCACATGTCCGGCCTCTCCAAGGCCTACGGGAACAAGAAGGTTCTCGACAACATCCATCTCTCCTTCTACCCGGACGCCAAGATCGGCATCCTCGGGCCGAACGGCGCCGGTAAGTCGACGCTCCTGAAGATCATGGCGGGGGTCGATACCGAGTTCACCGGCGAGGCCTGGGCCGCCGAGGGCGCGACCGTCGGCTATCTGCCGCAGGAGCCGCATCTGAACCCCGACAAGACGGTGTTCGAGAACGTCATGGAGGGCGTCGCCGACAAGCAGGCGATCCTCGACCGCTACAACGAACTGATGATGAACTACTCCGACGAGACGGCTGAGGAGGGGGCGAAGCTCCAGGATATCATCGACGCCCAGAACCTCTGGGATCTCGAAAACCAGGTCGAGATGGCGATGGACGCCCTGCGCTGCCCGCCGGCCGATGCCGAGATCGCGCCGCTCTCCGGCGGCGAGCGCCGCCGCGTGGCGCTCTGCAAGCTGCTTCTGTCGAAGCCTGACATCCTCCTCCTCGACGAGCCGACCAACCATCTCGACGCCGAGACGATCCTGTGGCTGGAAAAGCACCTGCGCGAGTATGAGGGCTCGGTGCTGATGGTCACCCATGATCGCTACTTCCTCGACAATGTTACCGGCTGGATCCTCGAGCTCGATCGCGGCCATGGCGTGCCCTACGAGGGCAACTACTCGGTCTATCTGGAGAAGAAGCAGAAGCGCATGCAGCAGGAGGGCCGCGAGGACGACGCCCGCATGCGCGCCATCACCCGCGAGCGCGAGTGGATCCAGCAGGGCGCCAAAGCCCGCCAGACCAAGTCGAAGGCCCGCATCAAGGCCTATAACGAGCTGGTCGAGGCGGCCGAGAACAGAAAGCCCGCCGACGGCAAGATCGTCATCCCGACCGGCGAGCGCCTCGGCAACAAGGTGATCGAGGTCGAGAACCTGACCAAGAGCTTCGGCGACCGCGTGCTGATCGAGAACCTCTCCTTCAAGCTGCCGGCCGGCGGCATCGTCGGCATCATCGGCCCGAACGGCGCCGGCAAGTCGACCCTGTTCAAGATGATCACCGGCCAGGAGAAGCCTGACTCGGGCAAGATCGAGGTCGGCGAGACCGTCGATCTCGGCTATGTCGATCAGAGCCGCGACGATCTCGACCCCAACCACAATGTCTGGGAAGAGATCTCGGGCGGCGTCGACATCATGAAGCTCGGCAAATACGAGATGAACAGCCGCGCCTATGTCGGCAACTTCAACTTCAAGGGCCCGAACCAGCAGCAGAAGGTCGGCACCCTTTCGGGCGGCCAGCGCAACCGCGTGCATCTCGCCAAGATGCTGAAATCCGGCGCCAACGTCATCCTGCTCGATGAGCCGACCAACGATCTCGACACCGAGACCTTGACCGCGCTGGAAGACGCGCTGGAGGAATATGCCGGCTGCGCCGTGGTCATCAGCCATGACCGCATGTTCCTCGACCGGCTCGCCACGCACATCCTCGCCTTCGAGGGCGACAGCCATGTCGAATGGTTCGAGGGCAACTTCGAGGATTACGAGCAGGACAAGATCCGCCGCCTCGGCCCGGAATCGGTCAATCCGAAGCGTCCGACCTACAAGCGCCTGACGCGCTGATTGCCGTAACGGGATATTGTCGTCGGCACCTCTCTGATTTTCTCGAAGGACGCGATAGTGTCGCCTGCGGGAGATCAGGGAGGTTTCGATGCGCAAGTTCAACGCAGCACCGTTCGCGGTGGCTGGCATATTGGCCATGGCGCTTTGTGCCATGGCCATTTCTGTGGTTCCGGCGGAGGCGAAAAGCGCCCGCTGCTTCACCACCGACGACGGTTATTACCCTTGCGATTTTCGCGGGACCGACGGGTCCGGCAGTTTTGAAATTTCCGCACCCGGCAAGCCGACCTTCGCGCTGATCGTCGAGCGGCCCGGCTTTGCCTCTGCCTATGCCGATTACGGCACCGGGCGCAACGTGCCCCTGTCGGGCATGTATGTGCGCGAGCGCGACCAGCCCGCCTGCTGGTCCAATCCGGAAACCGTCACCAAGATCTGCGCCTGGTAGGGAGCCCGACTGCACCGTTTCTTTTCGATTGGAACACCGGCCTCGACGACTGACGGAACCAGCTGTCGTCAAGGCCGGCCGGCCACAAGCCGGGGGGAGTTGGGAGGGCTTCATGAAGATCGTCATCGCCGGTGACAGCGCCGGCCAACCACTCGTCAAGGCCATCACGGATTATCTGCGGACCCGCACGGACGTCACCTTCGAGGATTGCAGCCCTTCGGGCGACAGCGCGGGCGAGCGCTACGCCGCGACCACCGAGCGCGCGGCGGTGGCAATTCTCGAAGGGCGGTTCGAGCGCGGCATCCTGTGCTGCGGCACCGGCCTCGGCGTGTCGATCTCGGCCAACAAGGTGCCGGGCATCCGCGCCGCGCTCACACACGACACCTATTCCGCCGAGCGCGCGGCCAAGAGCAACAACGCCCAGATCATCACCATGGGCGCGCGGGTAATCGGCCCGGAACTCGCCAAGGCCATCGTCGAGAAATATCTGGCTTCCGATTTCGACCCGCAGAGTTCCTCGGCCCCCAATGTCGAGGCGATCGACGCGCTCGACCGGAAATATTCGCAAGACGCCGTCTGATCGGCTTTCGCGCGCAGGCATATCGAGTGCCTGACACTCCGAGACTAGGCGTCCGCTTTTATCGCGCTCGTCATGCTCGGGCTCCGTCCCGAGCATCCAGTGCGCCGTTTAAGCTTCTGTTGTGTCGAACGTTTCTGGCAACTGTGTTCATTCGAACGCCTTTCTGTCTCTCTGCATGGCGTTGAGAACAGTGAGAAGCTTTCTGGCGACGGCGATTATGCCGACTTTCTTCGATCCCGATCTTTCGGCGACGGCTTGAAAGAAGCTCTTGAAACGGGTGTTTGCGCGAATGGCACCGAGGGCGGCCATGTAGAGAGCTTTGCGCACCCGGCGCCTTCCCCCCT
>NZ_JAGJCF010000007.1 GCF_017815135.1 Jiella mangrovi
CAGCCTCATGCAACTGTTCAGGTTTCGAAGACGGCGCGGGAAGGGGCCATGCCAGGCACCGGTCTGCCTTGCGGACGACCAGGATTCTCTCGGCCTCCTTCCCGCCTCCCACCATACACCAACGGCCTCCTTCCCGCCTCCCACCATACACCAATTCGAACACACAGGATTCTCGGGACGGGGCCCGAGAATGACGAAGCGTCGAATGGTGCGCCTTATCGATCAAGCCGTGGCCGGCCCTCGAGGATCGTGTCGTGCACTGCGGCGTCCGTTCGGACGCACGCCGCTCTAGGGCCGATCAGCCGCGCAGGGTCGCGCCGGTCGCTTTCTGAACCTGCGAGACGATCTTCGCCGAAACCGCCTCAAGCTCCTCTTCGGTGAGGGTGCGCTCGGCTGGCGCCAGGGTCACCTCGATGGCGACGGACTTCTTCGCTTCGCCGAGCGCGGAGCCGGCGAAGACGTCGAAGACCCTCACTTCCCTGACCAGCGCCTTGTCGGCGCCCTCGGCGGCCCGCACGATCCGGCCCGCCTCGACCTGATCGTCGACGACGAAGGCGAAGTCGCGCCGCACCGGTTGGAAAGGCGAAAGCGTCAGGACGGGCTTGGTGCGCGTCGGCTTCTTCTTCGGCTGGGGCACCTTGTCCAAAAACACCTCGAAGCCGCAGAGCGGGCCGGAGACGTCGAGGGTCTTCAGAACGGTCGGATGGAACTCGCCGAACTCGGCGATGACCACCTTCGGCCCGAGCTTGATGCGGCCCGAGCGGCCGGGGTGATACCACTCGCTCGCCGGCGCCTCGATCATCAGCTTGTCGGCCGGGAAGCCGGCCGCTTCGAGGACGGCGAAGGCATCGGCCTTGGCGTCGAAGACCGACACGGCGGGCGAATTGCCGGCCCAGTCGCGGCCCGTCCCGTCCAGTCCGGCCGTGCCCCGGCGGATGCCGCCGGCAACGCGCTTCTGGCCATCCGGCAGATCGGAGACATAGACCCCGGCCACCTCGAACAACGCCGTGTCGCCATAGCCGCGGGCGGCATTGCGGCGGGCGGCGGCGATCAGCCCCGGCAGCAGCGAGGGCCGCATGTCGGAGAGATCGGCCGAGATCGGATTGGCGAGCTTCAGCGACGCATCGCCGCCGCCGAAGGCTTTCGCCTCGGCCTCGGAGACGAAGCTGTAGGAGACGCACTCGACCATGCCGCGCGAGGCCAGCGCCCGGCGGGCGGCCCGGTCGCGGATCTGGGCCGTCGTCAGGATCTTGCCATTGACGGCCGCCAGCGAGGCGAGCGGCGCCGGCTTGATCTCGTCGACGCCGTGAAGACGCATGACCTCTTCGACGAGATCGGCCTTGCCGTCGACATCCGGGCGCCAGCTCGGCACGGTGGTGACAAGGGTCTCGCCCTTTCGGCGGGGCTGAAAGCCGAGAACGTCGAGGATGCGCTCCTGCTCGGCCGGCTCGATGGCGAGCCCCGTCAGCCGCTGGAACTCGGTCAGCGGCAGGACGACCTCCTTCGGCTCGAAGGGTTTGACGCCTTCGACGACGCGCTTGGACGCGGTGCCGCCGCACAGATCGAGCACCATCTTCGTGGCCAGATCGAGCCCCGGCTCCATGAAGGCCGGGTCGACGCCGCGCTCGAAGCGGTAGCGGGCATCGGTGATGATGCCGAGGGCGCGGCCGGTGCGGGCGATGTCGAGCGGCTCCCACAGCGCCGATTCGATCAGGACTTCGGTGGTGGTCTCGTCGCAGCCCGAATGCTCGCCGCCCATGATGCCGGCGATGGATTCGACGCCCTTGTCATCAGCGATGACGCAGGTGCCGGCGGCAAGGGTGTATTCGCGCTGGTCGAGGGCGAGGATGGTTTCGCCCTCTTGCGCGTCCCTAACCTTGAGGGCGCCCGCCACCTTCTTCGCGTCGAAGACGTGGAGCGGCCGGCCGCGATCGAAGGTGATGTAGTTGGTGACGTCGACGAGGGCGTTGATCGGGCGCAGGCCGATCGCCTTCAGCCGCTTCTTCAGCCACTCCGGCGAGGCGCCATTCCTGACGCCGGACACCCGGCGGAGCGCGAAGCCGAGACAGGTCGCGCTGGAAACGTCGAGCGCGACGCCGACGTCGCCCTCGCCTTCGATGCGCGGCACCTCGGGTGTCTTGAGCGTGCCGAGGCCGGAGGCGGCGAGATCGCGGGCGATGCCGAAGACGCCGGTGGCTTCCGGGTGGTTCGGCGTCAGGTTGATCTCGATCACCGGATCGATGAGATCGGCGTAATCGGCATAGCGCGTCCCAACCGGCGCGTCGGCCGGAAGGTCGATGATGCCGTCATGGGCCTCGGAAAGTTCGAGCTCGCGCTCCGAACACATCATGCCGAAGGATTCGACGCCGCGGATCTTGCCGACCGACAGCGTCGTGTCGATGCCGGGAACATAGGTGCCGGGCAGCGCCAGAACGCCGACGAGGCCTTCGCGGGCATTGGGCGCACCGCAGACGATCTGCAGCGGCTTGCCGTCGTTGACCTCCGGCCCGGCATCGACCGAGAGGAGCTTCAGACGGTCGGCATCCGGGTGCTGAGAGGCGGCGATCACCCGGGCGATGCGGAACGGTTCGAACACCGCCCGGTCGTCGACGGATTCGACCTCGAGGCCGATCATCGTCAGCCGCTCGCAGATGTCGGACAGGCTCGCCTCGGTCTCGAGGTGATCCTTCAGCCAGGAGAGTGTGAATTTCATCGGGTCAGCACTTCATTCGGTTCGAAACAGGACGTCGGTCCGCCGACTTGCGCCAGCGGTATCGGACTAGGAAAGCGTTCGATCGGCCTTGCCGCCAAGATCGGACGCTTTGCGTCCGGCGCGCACGAAGCGATAAGTGAACAGCGCGACGACGGAAAACACGACATAGAGAAACGTGAGCGATGTCGTCGACAGGGACGAGCCGAAGACGATCTTCTCGGCGACGAGCGGCACGACCACGCCGGTAAAGAAGGACGCGATCGCCGCCCCCGTCGCAGGTAGAACGCGATAGTAGAAGGCGAACAGGCCGACGGTGAGGAGGACGATGATCCACCGGCCGATCGACGCGACCATGCCGGTGACCGAGAGGTTGAACAGCACCCAGCCGAGGATGTCGACGACGAAGAGGCCGACGATGGCCCCGGCCAGAACGGCGATGATGTCGAGAACGAGCAGGCGGGTTTGCATTTCGGGGGTCCGTTCGGAATTTTGGGTTTGGCGGTCTTGCGTCGCGACGGGTCGTTCAGGGCCGGGGAACGCCGCCCTTATCGCGAGCCGGCAGATCGATGGCAATGCAGGCGAAGGGCAGCCTTTCGGCTGCATAGGCCTGCAGCGTCGGCTCGTAGCGATGCGGCGCGTCCATCGCGCCGAGATTGAAGTAGATCCTATCCGGCAGCCGCGTGTCGTAATAGGCGATCGGCGCCCCGCATGTCTCGCAGAAGCTCCGCCTGGTCGGCCCGCTGCCGTAGCCTCTCCCCTCGCCGCCATCGAAGCTCACCTCGCTGCGATAGAAGCCAACAAAGGAAAGAAATGGCGCACCGGACGCCCGGCGGCAGTCCTCGCAATGGCACAGAGACGCGAAATGCGGATCGGCGGAGGCCGCAAAGCGGATCGCGCCGCAGCGGCAGCCGCCGGTGTGGTGAGGGGTGGAGGGGTGGGTCATGGCAAGTTCCGATTTGCGCTGCAACGTCGCATGGCCAGTTAGTCCTTCCTCACGCGAAACAGCAGGCAGACCGCAAGTTTGCGGCAGTCCGCAACACTGAGGCTGCGCAGAGCAGCTATCACGTTTCGGGCCTGCACGATGAGATCGGCTACTTGGCTCAAAGAGAAAAGCGAGGGATCGCTCGGCAGATAGTCGGCCCTGGCCCGTTCGATCTGTAGCTGAACGACGGACTGGCCGATCATCCGAAACCGTTCGTCGTCCTTCAAGGGAAACTGAAGGAAGACATTCTTGAGCGGTCCATGGTCGAGCGAGCGGTAAGTACGGGCATACTCCCAGCTGTCGGAGTTCATCTGCGGCAGCAAAGTGCTGGCTGCAAGGTCGGCCAAGGCATGAAAAACCGCATAATAGGCCGTGCTTACGGCCTTTCGCCGCGAGGATTGGTTCTCGCCGCCCTCGCGCAGGAGGGCTTCAGCCGTCAGAAGGAGGTCGTCAACCATCGTTCGAACCGGGATTAACGGCTGACATACCGACTCCGGAGGCAGGATCGGGACGGCGATAGGTCAAAAGCGCAAACCGCGCGTCTCCGCGATCGAGCAAAGCGCCCCAGATCTCCCCGCCCACATCGAGCATGGCACGGCCCGATACCTGCCGATCGACGTCCACCGTGAGCCTCAGAACCATGTCGCCGTCGAAATCCTCCTCGGAGCTGACGACAACACCACGATAGCCGAACTCCTTCAGCCGCTCCCGCAAGAGGGGATCAACAAGGCGGCGCGCTTCATCGTCACTCAACACCGTGATGATCGACATCCCGTTTTCCTTCCTGCTTCTGGGGCCTAATCCAGCGGCTCCCCGTCTTTGACTTTTACCCCTGGCTCAAGCCCCCGAACAGCGTCGGCATGTCGAGCGGGCGGAAGCCGTAATGCTCCAGCCAGCGAACGTCGGCGTCGAAGAAAGCTCTGAGATCGGGCATGCCGTATTTCAGCATGGCGATGCGGTCGATGCCCATGCCCCAGGCAAAGCCCTGATAGACGTCCGGATCGAGCCCGCCGGCGCGCAGGACGTTGGGATGCACCATCCCGCAGCCGAGGATCTCCATCCAGTCATTGCCCTCGCCGAAGCGCACCTCGCCGGCTTTCGACCGGTCGCACTGGATGTCGACCTCCATCGACGGCTCGGTGAAGGGGAAGAAGGACGGCCGGAACCGCATCTTGAGCTGCGGCACCTCGAAGAACGCCTTGCAGAACTCCTCCAGCACCCAGCGCATGTTGGCGATGGTCGCGGTCCTGTCGATGACGAGGCCCTCGACCTGGTGGAACATCGGCGTGTGGGTGGCGTCGGAGTCCTGCCGGTAGGTCTTGCCGGGAATGACGATGCGGATCGGCGGCTCCTGGGCTTCCATGGTGCGGATCTGCACCGGCGAGGTGTGGGTGCGCAGCACCTTGCGCTCGCCCTTGTCGTCCGGCGAGAGGAAGAAGGTGTCGTGCATCTCGCGGGCGGGATGGCCCTCGGGAAAATTCAGCGCCGTGAAATTATAGTAGTCGGTCTCGATGTCCGGCCCTTCGGCGATCGAGAAGCCCATATCGGCGAAGATCGCGGTGATCTCGTCGATCACCTGGGAGATCGGATGAATGCGCCCGCGCGCCGCCGCGCCCTGGCGTACAGGGAGCGTCACGTCGAGGCGCTCGGCGGCAAGCCGTGCGGCGATCGCCGCCTCGGCCAGCACCTCGCGCCTTGCCGCAATCGCAGCCTGCACGCGGTCGCGCAGGCCGTTCAGCCTCGGGCCGGCCTCCTTGCGCTCTTCGGGGCTCATCTTGCCGAGCCCCTTCATCATCTCCGAAATCCGGCCCTTCTTGCCGAGCTCGGCAATGCGGATCGCCTCCAGCGCTGCTTCGTCCTTGGCAGCGGCGATCTTTTCGGTCAGCTCGGCCTCGATCGTGTCGCTCTCGCTCACGCGGTCACTCCAAACATGTCAAGTCGCCGGACACCCGGCCATTCTCGACGCCTCGTTAACGCAAGGGGCGGGATGATGGAAGCGCGGCGGCCCGAACGACGGTCCGCCAACGATGCGAATAGGCCGATTGCCCGGCCCGTTACTCTCACGATCGCAGCAGCGGGTCGAGAACCGGCAGGCTGATGATCGTCGCGCCCGCGATCAGGCCGTAGCAGATCCAGCGATAGGTCCGGTCGCTGGCTTTGCCAAAGAGTCGCGATCCGGTGAAAAGGCCCAGGCCGTAAAGCGGCGTGGCGGCCCATGCGAGAGGCACCAGCGACCACTGGAAAAGACCTCCGACCGTGTAGCTGACGGTGGTGACGAGGGTTCCGAATGCGAAGAACATGACGATGTTCGCCCGCACCTTCGCACCATCTGAGCCCGTTCCCAGCCAGTATGCGACGACCGGCGGCCCGCCCGCCCCCGCAGCGCCCGTGAACATGCCCGACATCCATCCGACCGCCACGGTCAGAAGCGGTGGCCTCCGGCCCGAATAGCGCCAGCCCGAAAGCAACAGGACGAGAAGACCCGTCACCATCGCGGCGATGAACCAGCGCACGGTCAGCGGCGAGACCAGCGCGAGCAGCGCCGTCCCAAGCGGGATACCGACAATCGCCCCGATCGCCATCACGGCAACGCCGCGAATGTCTGCCCGCCCCAGCGCATTCGGGATCAGGCCGGATGCAGCGATCCCGTCGACGATCAGAAGCAGAGGCGCCGCAAGCTTCGGCCCGATCAGCGAGCTTGCAAGCGGAACGAAGATCAGCGCGGCGCCGAAGCCGGAAAAGCCTCTCGCCAGCCCTGCAATCAGGGCGAAGGCGGCGATCAAGACGACATGTTCCGTGGGAAGGGATGATGCGAAGTCGAACAATGCCGGACACTCCCCTGCCTCGAACGCCCCTGCCTCGAACGCAAAGACCCGCGGCTCGCCGCGGGTCTTGAAAGCATCAGAACGCCCTGCGTCCTATTGGACGCCATAGTGCATGAGGGGCGGCCGCGACTTGATCGAGAAGGCGCACCATTCGACGCTTCGTCATTCTCGGGCCCCGTCCCGAGAATCCAGAAACGTTCGACAAAACAGACGCTTAATCGGCGCACTGGATGCTCGGGACGGGGCCCGAGCATGACGAGCGCGATATAAACACACGCCTGATCTCGGAGTGCCAAGCCTTCGATATGCGCCGTTCGACGAGACTGTCGTCCACTATGATTGGACGCGGGAAAAACGCTCTGAACGTCTGAATCTGCGTATCGGAAAGGCTAAGCCGCTCAGGCCGCCTTCTTCTCGCCGACAGCCCGCTCGTAAGCGTTCGGGAACTCGCTCTCTTTGAGATAAGCAAGAGCGGTCTTGGCCTGCTCGCATAGGGCGGCGAAGGCCTCCGGCTCGTGGATCGCGATGTCCGACAGAACCTTGCGATCGACCTCGATGCCGGCCTTGGCGAGACCGTCGATGAAGCGGCCATAGGTCAGGCCATGCTCGCGGACGGCAGCGTTGATGCGCTGGATCCACAGGGCGCGGAAGTTCCGCTTCTTCACCTTGCGGTCGCGGGTCGCATACTGCTTCGAGCGGTCGACGGCGGCTTTCGCGGTGCGGATGGTGTTCTTGCGGCGGCCGTAGAAACCCTTGGCCTGCTTGAGAACCTTCTTGTGCTTTGCGTGGGACGTGACGCCCCTTTTGACGCGTGCCATGATCTAAACTCCTGAAATCAATCTATGCCGGGATACGCGCCGCTCAGCGGTCGTAGGGCATGTAGGTCTTGACGATCCGCTCGTCGGGCTTCGACAGGATCATCGTGCCGCGCGCGTCGCGAATGAAGTCGTTGGAGCGTTTGATCATGCCGTGGCGCTTGCCGGCGGCACCGGCCTTGACGTGGCCGTTGGCGGTCATGCGGAAGCGCTTCTTGGCGCTCGCCTTGGTCTTCATCTTGGGCATTTTGCTCTCCTGATTAAGAGGATCGCGACTTGAAGCTCCACCGCCTCTCGGCGCCGGGACTGACTGCCTTCTCTCAAAGGAAGTGTCGCGAACAGCATTTGGAGCCGCCACGGCATGCCCTGCCGGCCGGCTCTCGTCTGAACGCGGGTCTCTTACGCGAGAGGCGGGACATGCGCAAGGCTCTCGTGCCGGTTGGTGCCGGTTTTCGTCGCCGCACCGCCCACTGCTTGATCGCCGCCCTCCCCTCCGCCATAAGGCCCGGCAATATCAGTGAAGCTTTCCCTCGGGAGCCACCCCATGAGCGATTTCGCCCCCCGTGTCTTTTCCGGCGTCCAGCCGACCGGAAACCTGCATCTCGGCAATTATCTCGGCGCGATCAGGAAATTCGTCGCCCTGCAGGAAAGCCAGGACTGCATCTATTGCGTCGTCGATCTGCACTCGATCACCGCGCAATTGGTGCACGAGGATCTCAAGAGCCAGATCCGCTCGATCACCGCGGCCTTCCTCGCCGCCGGCATCGATCCCAAGCGCCACATCGTCTTCAACCAGAGCCGGGTGTCCGGCCATGCGGAGCTTGCCTGGATCTTCAACTGCGTCGCCCGCATCGGCTGGATGAACCGGATGACCCAGTTCAAGGAGAAGGCCGGCAAGGACCGCGAGAACGCCTCGCTCGGCCTCCTCGCCTATCCGAGCCTGATGGCGGCCGACATCCTTCTGTATCGCGCCACCCACGTCCCCGTCGGCGACGACCAGAAGCAGCATCTGGAGCTGACCCGCGACATCGCCATCAAGTTCAACAACGACTTTTCCGAGCGCATTGCCGAAGCCGGCCTCGGTACTGAGATCGCCGTGGGCGAGGAGACGGTGAACGGCTATTTCCCGATCACCGAGCCGCTGATCGGCGGCGAGGCGACGCGCGTCATGAGCCTGAAGGACGGCGCCAAGAAGATGTCGAAATCCGATCCCTCGGATTTGTCGCGCATCAACCTCACCGACGACGCCGAGCAGATCGCCCGCAAGATCAAGAAGGCCAAGACCGACCCCGACGCCCTGCCCTCGGAGCCCAAGGGCCTCGAAGGCCGCCCCGAAGCCGACAATCTCGTCGGCATCTTCGCAGCACTGGCGGAGAAGACCAAGGCGGATGTCCTCAGCGAATTCGGCGGCCGGCAGTTTTCCGAATTCAAGCCGGTCCTCGCCGATCTCGCCGTCGAAAAGCTCTCGCCGATCAATGGCGAGATGCGCCGGCTGATCGACGATCCCGGCCATATCGACGCGGTGCTGAAGGACGGCGGCGAGCGGGCCGGCGCGATCGCGGAAAAGACGATGCGCGACGTGAAGGACATCGTCGGGTTTTTGCGGTAGGCCGCCGAGGGCTCGCGAAAGCGTCGATCTTCGGCTATCTTCGGACCACCGTCATTGGTTGCGCGAGAAATGTGATGGCCAAGGAACCACTGACTTTGACCCTTTCGGGTGTCGCGGCCGACAAGCTCCGCCGCCTGTCGGAAGCTTCCGGGCACGATCCCGCCGCCTATCTCGGTGTCATGCTGGACGAGCATTTCGCGGAAGACATGGCCGAGATCGCCGAGTTGAAGCGGCGGATTGCCGATGTAGAGGCAAATGGCGGCATCGACCATGAAGACGCCATGACGGAGATTCGCGCCATGCTGGCGCCGGATAAGCGCCTTTCGGCTTGAGGAAAATCGTCTGGGCACGGGCAGCGCGAACAGAGTTTCGCGAGGCAATGCGGTATCTCGGCCGTCACGATCGCTCCGCTGCGCGGCTCGTTTCCGAGCGTATTTCAGCAGCGGTCTTACTTGTCGCGAAGCACCCGGTCGGCCGTCCGACGAAAATACCGGGCGTCTACGTCAAGCTCATTGTGAAAACGCCTTACGTCATGACCCATCGTGCAAATGTCGGCGAAATCGAAATCTTGCGCCTCATCCATCAGCGACAGTCGAGCGCGCCCAGCGGAGACGCCTCGTCCTGACCTTTGCCGCTTTGCCCCACCTTGCCGACACCGCCCTTACCCGCCATCTTAATGCCCATGGTTTCGAAACGACTCGGCCGCGACGCGGGCGGCAAGCGCAAATTCCTGGCGATCATCGACGGCACGCCCGAATGCGGCCGGGCGGCCTCCTATGCCGCCTATCGGGCCAAGGCGTCCGGCGGCGGGGCGGTGCTGCTCTACGTGATCGAGCCCGGCGACTTCCAGCACTGGCTGGGGGTGGAAAAGCTGATGCGGGCCGAGGCCGAGGAAGAGGCCCATAATGCGCTCGCCAAGGTGGCCGAGGATCTGCGCGAGATCGTCGGCATCGAGCCCGAAACGGTGATCCGCGAGGGCAAGATCATCGAGCAGATCCACGCCCAGATCGAGGCGGACCGTGAAATTGCGATCCTGGTGCTCGCAGCTGGCGAAGCCGGCGAAGGTCCCGGCCCGCTGGTTTCGGCGGTGGCCGGCAGGGGCGCGGCCTTCCCGATCCCGGTGACGATCGTGCCGGCCTCGCTCACCGACGACGAGATCATCAGCCTGAGCTGAGCCGCATCGAGCGATCGCCGGGAAATGCTCCGCGCGGCTTCGCTCGCAAGACAGAGCGATGGCGGCGACCGGTCACAGGACGCGCCCGGCCCCCCATCTGTTGCGGGAGGCGCAGCCAGCCGATAGGTTTCGATCAATTCCAAACGATGCCGGCATGACCGGCGAGAGGCAACGATGTTCATCCAGACCGAAGTCACCCCGAATCCCGCCACCTTGAAGTTCCTGCCCGGCAAGGTGGTGGTCGAACGCGGCACCGAGGAGTTTTCCTCCATGGAGGAGGCCGAGGCGCGCTCGCCGCTGGCCGCCAAGCTGATGGCCATTCCGGATGTGTCCAGCGTCTTCTTCGGCTACGACTTCGTCACCGTGACGAAGAGCGGCGCCGAGTGGCAGCATCTGAAGCCGGCGATCCTCGCCGGCCTGATGGAGCACTTCATGTCCGGCGAGCCGGTCATGGCGGCCTCCGGCGCCCCGGCGGCCAGCAGCGGCGAAGAGTTCTTCGAAGCCTCCGACGAGGCGACCGTCGCGACGATCAAGGAACTTCTGGAGACCCGCGTGCGCCCGGCCGTCGCCCAGGACGGCGGCGACATCACCTTCCGCGGCTTCAAGGACGGCACGGTCTATCTCAACATGCGCGGCGCCTGCGCCGGCTGCCCATCCTCGACCGCGACGCTGAAGCACGGCATCCAGAATCTTCTCCGCCATTTCGTGCCGGAGGTGCAGGAGGTCGAGGCCGTCGAGGCGGCTTGAGCTGGCACGTTGATCGCAGCGCCCTGATGGCTGAGCTTGCGGCCGCGAATCGGAAGCGGCTCGAGGGAAGGTGAATCAGATGAAGGTCTCCATCGCAGAAGCCGAGAACTGTCTCGACGATCTCGCCAGCCGCGCGGCCGCCGGCGAAGAGGTGATTTTGACCCGCAATGACGAAGCCGTCGTTCGACTTCTTCCCATTCAAATTCGAAAAAAGCGCAAGATCAGCAAGGAATTCTTCAAGGCACTGCAGGCCGAGGTCCGGGCCAAGGCGACCCCCGGGCCGTCTGCGGCCCGCAGCTAGGACTTTCTCTACGACGAGAACGGCCTGCCAGATTGATCGTCGTGGATACGTCTGCCCTCATCGGCATTCTTTTCGGCGAACCGGAGTCAGATGCCTGTACCGATGCCGTGCAGGACGCTGAACGCATCTTGATCTCCGGCGCCACTTTGGCGGAAGCGCTCATCGTCGCTGCCCGAAAGGGTTTTGGCCCTCAGATGCAGCGACTGATCGAGAAGATCGGGCCAGATGTGATCGCCCTCCGTCGAACAGCCTCGCAATTTTCCACCCCAGCCCACCCGTGTCCCCGATGCCCCCGCTGATCCTTGCCATCGACACCGCCTTTTCCCGCTGCATGGCGGCTGTCTTCGATGCCGTCGGCGACGGCCGCCTGCTTTCTGCGACGGAACCCGAAATCGGCAAGGGACATGCCGAGCGGCTCGTCGGCGTCATCGACGACACACTTTCTGACGCCGGCGCCTCCTATCGCGATCTCGGCCGGATCGTCGTCACAACCGGCCCCGGCTCCTTCACGGGCATTCGGGTCGGCGTCGCCGCCGCGCGCGGCCTCTCGCTCGCACTGGATAGTCCGGCCATCGGCGTCTCGACGCTCGCAGCGCTCGCCCATGGTGTCTTGGCTTCCGAGAAGGCGCTCGGCAGCGAGGAAGGCGATGAAATCCGCTCGCCCGTTCTTGCAATCCTCGACGCGCGCAGGGGCGAGGTCTATGCGGCGCTTCATTCGGCAAACGGCGATGAACTGAACGGGCCGGCGGCGCTGGCGCCCGAACTGCTCCACGATTTCGTCGCTCCGGCGATGGGGCAGGCGTTCAAGGACGTCCCTCTCCGCCTTGTCGGCAGCGGCGCGGCGATTGCGGCGGCGCATCTCGCCGGCCATCGGTGCGTCGTGGCGAGCGAAAGCGACCGCATCGACCCTGAAGTTCTCGCCCGGCTCGGTGCCGCGATAAGGCCGGGTGACCCGCCGCGTCCGCTCTATCTGCGCGGCGCCGACGCCAAGCCTTCCTCGATGCGATCGCTGCGTGAACAGGGCGGGGAAAGCATTCCCTAATTCCCTTCGCGCTATCATATTAAGCTGAATGAGCGATCCCGCCGCCGAAGCCTGGCCGTTGGGGGAGCATGCATGGCATCGACGGGCTATGAGGATCGCCGCGGACCGATGTCGGGAGGACGAGCGTCATGTATTGGTATCTGCCCTGGATGTGGACGGCGAACTGGCTGGAAACCTGGCTCGGCCAGGGCGAGCCCTTCGTCGCCGAACTTGCCGACAATGATCTCGACGCCGCCGCCGAACTGCACAGCGAGGCGTTCGACCAGCCCTGGTCCGGCGACGAGCTCGGAACGCTCCTGGCGCAGCGTGGCAGCTTCGGTTTCGTCGCGCGCATTACCGGCATGCCACACAGCGCGCCGCTCGGCTTCGTTCTCGCCCGCCTCGTCGCGGGGGAAGCCGAAATCCTGACGATCACCGTGGCGCGCCGAAACCGGCGGGCGGGCGTCGGGCGCATGCTGATGGATCAGGTGCTGCAGAAGCTCCATGCCGAGCGGGCGCACTCGCTGTTCCTCGAGGTCGACGAGGAAAACCAGGCGGCGCTGAGGCTTTACAAGCGGCTGCGTTTCGAGGAAGTGGGGCGGCGCCCCGCCTATTATCAACATCCCGACGGTCGGCGGACCAGCGCCCTCACCCTGAAGCGGAGCCTCGTTCCCACGGCCTGACGCCGCTCGTTGCGAAAAGGCCAGGAACCCGAGCGGATCGTGACGTCCAGCCAGCATGCATAGCCTCAGCCGCCATAACTTCAGCCCCAAGACCGAAACAGCATGATCGCCTCGGCGCGCGTCGTCTTCGTGGCCGTCGCTCTCGTCACGATGACGCTGATCCTTTGGCCGTTGCAGGCGCTCGCCATGCGGCGCGGCTGGCCGATCCAGCGCAAGCTGCCGCATCTGTGGCACCGTGTCGCCCGCCGCGTCGCCGGGCTGAGGGTTCACGTGACCGGCACGCCCGCCGCCGGGCGGCCGCTGCTCCTCGCCTCCAACCACCAGTCCTGGTCGGACATCATGGTGCTTGGCGGGGTGATGCCGCTCTCCTTCATCGCCAAGGCCGAGGTGCGGGACTGGCCGGCCTTTGGGCTCCTGGCAAAGCTCCAGCGCACGGTCTTCGTCGAGCGCGAGGCGCGCGGGCGCACCGGAAAGCAGGCTTCGGAGATCGCCAAGAGGCTGTCGGAAGGCGACGCGATGGTGCTGTTTGCCGAGGGCACGACCTCCGACGGCAACGAGGTTTTGACCTTCAGGACGGCGCTCTTCGGCGCAGCGCAGCTCGCCTTGCGCGATTCGACCTCCGGCTCGGTGCTGGTCCAGCCCGTCGCCGTCGCCTACACCCATGCCAACGGCCTGCCGCTCGGGCGCTATTTTCGCCCGCTCGCGGCCTGGCCCGGCGACGTCACCCTCGGACCGCATCTTACGGCGTTTCTGAAGGAAGGGGCCATCGACGCGACCGTCGCCTTCGGCGAGCCGATCGCCTTCACCGGGACGTCGGACCGAAAGGCGATGGCCCGCAGCGCCGAGGAGAGCGTGCGCCGTCTTCTGGCCGACACGCTGGCGGGGCGTTCCTGACACACGCGAAAAGACGCCGAAGCGGCTTGCGCAATGTCATGATGGCGTCGATATATGGTGGCAGTGAAAAGCTCCTGACGCCCCGTTTGCCGACGGCCTGCGGCAGGGCGAGACCACGGAACGAAAGCCTGAACTGAAGGGCGCATGACGGATACCAGCCAAGCGACAGTTTCGCCGACGAACCCTGCCGGTTCGCGCAAGGTCTTCATCAAGACATATGGCTGCCAGATGAATGTCTACGATTCCCAGCGCATGGGCGATGCGCTGGCGAGCGACGGCTATGTGGCGACCGCGGCGATGGAAGAGGCCGATCTCGTCCTCATCAACACCTGCCATATCCGCGAAAAGGCCGCCGAGAAGATCTATTCCGAGCTCGGCCGCATCCGCAAGATGAAGTCCGAGGGCGAGCTTGCCAAGGATCTGCGGGTCGCCGTCGCCGGCTGCGTCGCCCAGGCCGAGGGCGAGGAGATCATTGCAAGGGCGCCCGTCGTCGACCTCGTCATCGGCCCGCAGACCTATCACCGCCTGCCCGAGGCGCTGGCGCGGGTCGCAAAGGGCGAGCGGGTGATCGACACCGACTACGCCGTCGAAGACAAGTTCGACCATCTGCCGCAGGCCAAGCCCGCGCAGCTCAAGGCCCGCGGCGTCACCGCCTTTCTCACCGTGCAGGAGGGCTGCGACAAGTTCTGCACCTTCTGCGTCGTGCCCTATACGCGCGGCGCCGAGGTCTCGCGCTCCTTCGTCCAGATCATCGACGAGGCCCGCCAGCTGGCCGAGGCCGGCGTGCGCGAGGTGACGCTGCTCGGCCAGAACGTCAATGCCTGGCATGGCGAGGACGCGGCCGGCCGGCCCGTCGGCCTCGGCGGTCTCCTCTTCGCACTCGCCGAGATTCCGGGTCTCGAACGGCTGCGCTACACCACCTCCCATCCCCGCGACATGAACGACGAACTGATCGCCGCCCATCGCGATCTCGCCGAGTTGATGCCCTATCTGCATCTGCCGGTGCAGTCGGGCTCCGACAAGATCCTCAAGGCCATGAACCGTCGCCATACGGCAGAGGACTATCTGCGGCTGATCGACAGGATCCGCGCGGCCCGGCCGGACATCGCGCTTTCCGGCGATTTCATCGTCGGCTTTCCAGGCGAGAGCGACGCGGACTTCGAGGCGACGATGCGGCTGATCGAAGAGGTGGGTTACGCCTCGGCCTTCTCGTTCAAATATTCGCCCCGCCCCGGCACGCCGGGCGCCGAGATGGACGGGCATGTGGAAGAGCCGGTGAAGGTCGAGCGGCTGGCAAGGCTGCAGGAACTCGTGACGAGGCAGCAGCGGGCCTTCGCCGAGAGCCTTCTCGGCCGCACATTGAGCGTTCTCGTCGAAAAGCCCGGCCGGCATCCGGGCCAGATCGTCGGGCGCTCGCCCTATCTCCAGCCCGTCGTAATGGCGAAAACCGCCGGCGCGATCGGCGATGTCGTGACGGTCGAGATCGCCGAAGCCGTCGCCAACTCCTTGATCGGCAAGGGTGCCATGATGTTCGATCCTTCCACTTCGCACCAACCAGCAGGGATGGTCGCATGAAATCAGTGCGCGGCGCGGCCCCGGTTTCCGGCGCATCGGACATGGCGCACATCGTCCTCAACTTCGAGGACAATCGGCTGGCGAGCGCGCTTTTCGGCCAGTTCGACGAACATCTGGCGCTGCTCGAGCAGAAGCTGGGCGTCGATGCCAGGGCGCGCGGCAACAAGGTGGAGATCCGTGGCGAGGCCTCGGCCGTCGAGCAGGGACGACGCGCCCTCGATCATCTGTATGAGCGCCTCCAGAGCGGCAGCGACATCGGCTCCAAGGATGTCGATGGCGCGGTCCGCATGGCGATCGCCCAGGACGACCAGCTCGTCCTGCCGACCCTGGAGAAAAAGGGCCGGATGGCGCTCGCCCAGATTTCCACCCGCAAGAAGACGATTCATGCCCGAACGCCCACCCAGGACGCCTATATGCGCGCTCTCGACCGGGCCGAGCTCGTCTTCGGCGTCGGCCCCGCCGGCACCGGCAAGACCTATCTCGCCGTCGCCCATGCCGCGCAGCTTCTCGAGCGCGGTCAGGTCGACCGCATCATCCTGACGCGGCCGGCCGTCGAGGCCGGCGAGCGGCTCGGCTTCCTGCCGGGCGACATGAAGGAAAAGGTCGATCCGTATCTGCGGCCGCTCTACGACGCGCTCTACGACATGATCCCGGCCGAGAAGGTCGAGCGGGCGTTGACGGCGGGTGCCATCGAGATCGCGCCGCTGGCCTTCATGCGCGGTCGCACGCTCGCCAATGCCGCGGTGATTCTCGACGAGGCGCAGAACACCACGTCGATGCAGATGAAGATGTTTCTCACCCGTCTGGGCGAGAACGCCCGCATGGCCGTGACCGGCGACCCGTCGCAGATCGATCTGCCGCCGGGCCAGAAATCGGGCCTCGTCGAGGCGCTGCGCGTTCTCGACGGCGTTTCCAACGTCGTGACGGTTCGCTTCGAGGCCAAGGACGTCGTGCGCCATCCTATGGTCCAGGCGATCGTCGAGGCCTATGAGCGGGACGCGACGGAGCAGCGCGGCGCCAGCGGCCTGCCCCTCGATCGGTGAAATCGCCATGACGCCACCGGGAGAACCGCGAGGATTTCGACGCGGTGAAAACCATATGAGCGAAAGTGCGGGAAGATGAGCGCTGCGCGCGAGACGTCTTCGACAGACGGGCAAGAGGCGGACGGGCCTGAGGGGAACGTGAGTTTTACTCAGTCCCTGCCGGGTTTTGCCGCGACCACCGTGGTGATCGCGGTCGAGGCGGATGGCTGGAGCGACAGGTTCGCAACCGGCGAGCTTTCGTCGCTGACGGGGCAGGCGCTGGCCGCCGCCTGCCGCCATCTCGGCCTTCCCGAGAGCCTGGAAACGGAAATCTCCGTCACCTTCGCCGACGACGAGACGGTCCGCGCGGCCAATCGCGAATGGCGCGGCAAGGACAGGCCGACGAATATCCTGTCATTTCCGATGGCGGCGCTCGATCCCGGCGACTTGCCAGGCCCGCTCGCCGGCGATCTTCTCGTGGCGTTCGAGACCCTCGAGCGGGAAGCCGAAGCGGAGGCGAAAGCCCTCCCCGACCATCTCCGCCATCTTCTCGTCCACGGCTTCCTCCACCTTCTCGGCTACGATCACGTCGAGGACGAGGACGCGGCCGCGATGGAGGAGGCGGAGGTTGCCATCCTCGCCGGGCTCGGCATATCGGACCCTTATCGCGAAATGGCAGCGCCCGATGGACCGCCATCTCGATGAGCGGTCTCGCAACTCTGCCGATAATCCTCTATCTTCAGGGCCACAAACACTTTGAGTGAGACGATGCCACGCACTGATACCGCCGCAGAGCGACCGCCCGTGGAGGCGGCTTCCGCGAGCGAGGATAGCGCCGGCGACGACCGAAGTCGCCCGCCCTCCGTCCAGCCCGTGCCCGCCGGCCACGGCGGACGAGGCTTCTTCGACGGCCTGTTCGACCGGTTGCGCCCGCGCATGCCGAGGCTTGTCCGGGAAGACCTGACCAAGGCGCTCCTGACCCAGGGTCAGGAAGAGGACGCCTTCTCGCCCACCGAGCGGGCGATGCTCAACAACATTCTGAGGCTGCGCGAGGTCCGCGTCGAGGACATCATGGTGCCGCGCGCCGACATCCGCGCCGTGGAGATCACCACCACCCTCGGCGAGATGATGAAGCAGTTCGAGGCGAGCGGCCATTCGCGCATGCCGGTCTATGGCGAAAGCCTCGACGATCCGCGCGGCATGATCCACATCCGCGACGTCGTCAGCCACATCACGCGCGTCGCCCGGCCGGCCAAGCCGCAGAACGGCAATGGCACGGCGGCGAAGAAGCCGCGCGCCGGCCTCGATCTGAGGCAGATCAACCTCGCCCGCAAGGTCGAGGCGCTCGGGATCATCCGCAAGGTGCTGTTCGTGCCGCCCTCCATGCTCGCCACCGACCTGATGGCGAGAATGCAGGCCGCACGCATCCAGATGGCGCTGGTCATCGACGAATATGGCGGCACGGACGGCCTCGTCTCGCTGGAAGACGTGATCGAGATGGTGGTCGGCAACATCGAGGACGAGCACGACGACGAGGCGGTGATGATCACCGAGCGCGGCGACGGCATCTTCTATGCCGATGCCCGCGCCGATCTCGACGACGTCAAGCGCGTCGTCGGCGAGGATTTCGACATCTCCGAATATGAAGAAGAGGCCGATACGATCGGCGGGCTTTTGTTTTCCGAGCTCGGCCGGGTGCCGGCGCGGGGCGAGGTCGTACAGGCGGTCCCTGGCTTCGAGTTCCAGGTGCTGGAGGCCGATCCGCGCCGGGTGCGCCGAGTGCGGATCGTGCGCTTCCGCCAGGGCGAGAAGCGACGGCGCATCGTCGAGGGTCTCGCCGATCAGGCGTGATCCGAAGACAGGCTGACGAAAGTCATCTGGCGTCAATTGCCGTTCTACGATAAGCCCAGCGTCAAGGGCCAAAAGCATCGGGAACTGCGGGCGGGGGCGGTTGAGCGCAGCGATAAGCCAGAGCGAAAACGCGGGTGCGGGCAGGTTCATCGACCGCCTCGCTGGCCGGGTGATGCTGCTCGAAGGGCTGCCGCGCGTCCTTGCCGCGATCGCGGCGGGCGCGCTGGCGACGCTCGCGCTGCCGCCGATCGACTTTCCCGCCAGCGCCTTCGTCGCCTTCCCCGTCCTCGTCTGGCTGCTCGACGGGATCGGGGCACGTCAAACGCTCTTGCGCACGCTTCTCGCCGATTTCTGGATCGGCTGGCTGTTCGGCTTCGGCTATTTCGTGGCCGGGCTGTGGTGGCTCGGCAGCGCGATGCTGGTGGATGCCGCCGCTTTCGCCGTGTTCATCCCCTTCGCCGTCCTCGGCCTGCCTGCCGTTTGCGCCGTCTATTTCGGCCTGTCGACGATGCTCGCGCGGCGGTTCTGGTCGCACAGCGCCTTTCGGATCCTGGTTCTCGCAGCCTCTTTCGGCCTTTTCGAGTGGCTGCGATCCTTTGTTCTCACCGGCTTTCCGTGGAACGAGATCGGCGTTCTCGCAGCGCCGACGCCGATGCTGATGCAGAGCGTCAGCCTCGTCGGCATACACGGGATCAGCCTTCTGGCCGTGTTCGTCTTCGCGGCGCCCGCCGTGCTGGCCGACAGGCACGGGCGCGTGCCGGTCGTCACGCTCGCCGTCCTGATTGCGGCCGGCCATATCGGTTACGGCTACGTCCGGCTCGCCGCCAATCCGACGAAATTCGTCGATGGCACCCGCGTCAGCGTCGTCCAGGCGAACATTCCCCAGTCCGACAAGTTCGACGAGGCCGCAGCCCAGAAGATCTTCGCCCGCCAGATCGCCGTCACCGAAAAGGGCCGGGAGGCGCGTCCCGCAAAGCCCGAACAGGGGACTGGCGCCAAGATCGTCGAGACGGCGCCGCAGGAGCGCACCTTGATCGTCTGGGCGGAATCCTCGCTGCCCTTCATCCTCACCGAGCGCCCCGAGGCGATCGCGAGGCTTGCCGACATGATCGAGCCCGGCGAGATGCTGATCGCCGGCGCGCCGCGCATCGAGACCCTCGCCTCGGGCCGCGAGCGCCTCTACAACTCCGTCCTCGTCATCGACGACAATGGCGAGATCGTCGATGCCAGGGACAAGGTGCACCTCGTCCCCTTCGGCGAATACATGCCCTTCGGCCGGTTTTTCGAAAGCCTCGGGATCATGAATCTCAGCCAGATGCCGGGCGGCTTCTCGGCCGGCAGCGCGCACGATCCGGTGCCGATCGACGGGTCGCCGTCCTTCCTGCCGCTGGTGTGCTACGAAGCCATCTTCCCGGCCGAGATCGCGCCCAGCATAGCCAAGGACCGCCCCGGCTTTCTCGTCAACGATACCAATGACGGCTGGTTCGGCAACACGCCGGGCCCCTACCAGCATCTGAGGCTGGCCGAACTCTCCGCCGTTGCCCTGGGTCTTCCTTTGATCAGGGCTGCCAATACCGGCATTTCCGTCGTCACCGACGCTTACGGCCGGGAGATCGACGCTCTCGCGCTCGGGGCGACGGGTACGATCGAATCCGCGCTTCCGGCGGCGGCGCCGGCAACGCCTTATTCCCGCCTTCGAAATCTTCCCTTCTTCGTACTCTTGGTTGCAAGTTTCGCGATTTCAGTAAGCATATGGTTATTCATCAGCCGGCAATTGGATTGACATCGCGGCGGTAATGAGCGACGCCGTTGGCGATGATAAGGATTTGTGAGTTTCTGTTCATGCTCACGCAAGGCCCTTACCATTTGGCCTCCCGGCTGGCGTAGCCCCTGGGTGGCAAGAAGCGAGAAGGCGTAAGCGATGCAGGAGAGCAAGAAGAAGCCCAACCCGATCGACACGCATGTCGGATCGCGGGTCAGGCTTCGACGTACCATGCTCGGCATGAGCCAGGAGAAACTCGGCGAGGCGCTCGGCATCACCTTCCAGCAGGTACAGAAATACGAGAAGGGCTCGAACCGGATCGGCGCAAGCCGCCTGCAGAATATCTCCGATGTTCTCAGCGTGCCGGTCGCCTATTTCTTCGAAGACGCACCGAACTCGCCGGGTTCGGGCGGCGGCGGCCTGCAGGAATCCGGCTCCGACTACGTGGTCGATTTTCTGTCGACATCCGAAGGGCTTCAGCTCAATCGCGCCTTCGTCAAGATCGCCGATCCGAAAGTCCGCAAGCGCGTCATCGACCTCGTTCGCACCCTTGCCGGCTCCGCCGAAGAGCTGCCGAAAAGCTGAAAATTTGCGCCATTTCGGCGCTTTTTAGCACTTAATCTCCTTGACCTGATAGTGCACGTGCCGCAAACCCCACCGCGGCCAGCGGGTAATTCCGCGCCCCAAACTCTTCCATCCCGGCCGCGTTTGCATCGGCAGTGATGTGGATTGTCCGCATCTGCCGGCTCGTGCGGCTTCATCAGAGGGAATTAGGATGCCACGCAGCGACTACCTATTCACCAGCGAAAGCGTGTCCGAAGGTCATCCCGACAAGGTCTGCGACCGCATCTCCGACGAGATCGTCGACCTGGTCTATCGGGAAGCCAAGAAGGCCGGCGTCGATCCCTGGTCGGTGCGCATCGCCTGCGAGACACTGGCGACGACCAATCGCGTGGTGATTGCCGGCGAGGTCCGTTTGCCGCCGTCGCTGATGAAGACCGACAAGAACGGCAAGGACGTCATCAACCCCTCGCGCTTCAAGTCGGCGGCACGCAGGGCCATCCGCAATATCGGCTACGAGCAGGACGGGTTTCACTGGAAGACCTGCAAGATCGACGTTCTCCTCCACTCCCAGTCGGCCGACATCGCCCAGGGCGTCGACAAGGCCCATGAGATCCGCGACAAGGCCGGCGCGAACGACATCGAGGAAGGCGCCGGCGACCAGGGCATCATGTTCGGTTATGCCTGCAAGGAGACGCCGGAGCTGATGCCGGCGCCGATCTATTATTCGCACAAGATGCTCGAACTGCTCGCGGCGGCCAGGAAGGCCGGCGAGGGCGAGGTCGCCCGTCTCGGCCCCGACGCCAAGAGCCAGGTGACGATCCGCTACGAGAACGACAAGCCGGCTGCCGTCACCTCGATCGTCCTGTCCACCCAGCATGTCGACGAAAGCTGGGATTCGGCCAAGGTTCGCCAGGTGGTCGAGCCCTATATCCGCGAGGCGCTCGGCGACATGCCGATCGACGACGACTGCATCTGGTACATCAACCCGACCGGCAAGTTCGTCATCGGCGGCCCGGACGGCGACGCCGGCCTCACCGGCCGCAAGATCATCGTCGACACCTATGGCGGCGCGGCGCCCCATGGCGGCGGCGCCTTTTCCGGCAAGGACACGACCAAGGTCGACCGCTCGGCCGCCTATGCCGCGCGCTATCTCGCCAAGAACGTCGTCGCGGCGGGTCTTGCCGAGAAGTGCACGATCCAGATCGCCTATGCGATCGGTGTCGCCCAGCCGGTCTCGGTCTATGTCAACCTCCACGACACCGGCAAGAATGTCGGCGAGGCGGAAGTGGAGAAGGCTATCCGTTCGGTCATGGACCTGTCGCCGACCGGCATTCGCCGGCATCTCGACCTCAACAAGCCGATCTACGCCAAGACGTCGTCCTATGGCCATTTCGGCCGCAAGCCCGGCCGGGACGGCTCGTTCTCCTGGGAAAAGACCGATCTCGCGCCGAAGCTGAAGGCAGCGCTCAAGGCCTGACCCTTCGCCGTGCCACGCCCTGCCGCGCCCCCCGACAGCCGATCACCGGCGCGGCGCGGCGCAGGGCAAGGTGAGAAAACCATCGGGCCCGGCCAGCGCCGGGCCCTTTGCTTTGTCCTGCACGATCGAGACGATCGCTATAAAGGGCCTGCGTCTCGCCATCGCCGGCCGCATCGAACCGGAGCCATCTCCCATGGTCGCAGAGGACCGTCCCGAACGTCGCCGCGAAGCCTTTTTCGGCCGGCTGAAAGGCCCGAAACTTCGCCAGCATCAGGCCGATCTCATCGAGCAGCGCCTGCCGCATCTTCGCGTCGATCTCGCACAGCCGGCTCCGGCCGATCTGGCGCGCCTGTTCGAGGCGCCCGTCGAGCGCGCGAGGCTGGAAATCGGATTTGGCGGCGGCGAACATCTCCTCCACCGTTCGGGCGAGGATCCCGCCTGCGGCTTCATCGGCGTCGAACCCTTCGTCAACGGCATGGCCAAGCTGCTCTCGGCCCTCGAAGACGCCCCGCGCGACAACCTTCGGCTTTACGACGACGACGCGGCGATGCTGCTCGACTGGCTGCCGGATGCCTCGCTCGACGCCATCGATCTCAACTATCCCGATCCCTGGCCGAAGAAGAAACACTTCAAGCGCCGCTTCGTGAACGCCAGGAACCTCGACCGCTTCGCCCGCGTCCTGAAGCCCGGCGGGCTGTTCCGCTTTGCCTCGGACATCGACACCTACGTCAACTGGACGCTGCGCCACGTCGCCGATCACGCCGGCTTTAACTGGACGGCGCAGCGACCGGCAGACTGGCACACGCCCTTCGACGGCTGGCCGGGCACGCGCTACGAGGCAAAAGCCATCCGCGAGGGGCGGCCGCCGGCCTATCTGACGTTCCAGCGCCGCTGACGACAGGGCTGCCTTACGTCGGCTCGATCAGGTCCCAGCGATTGCCGCAAAGGTCCTCGAAGACAGCGACCTTACCATAGGGCTCGACGCGTGGCGCCTCGATGAACCGGACGCCAGCCGCGGCCATGCGCGCGTGATCTCTTGCGAAATCATCTGTCTCGAGAAAAAGAAACACTCGGCCTCCGCCCTGCTTTCCAACGAAAGCGCGCTGCGAATCATCGGCCGGACGGGCGAGAAGCAATTCCGCACCCGCCCCGTTTCCCGGGGCAATGCGAACCCAGCGCTTGCCATTACCAAGCGGCGTGTCTTCGACGAGGACGAAATCGAGACGATCGCAGAACCAAGCGATCGCGAGGTCATAGTCTTCTACCAAAAGCGCCATACGGGCGACCGAGCGGCGGGTCATGGGCTATTGATCCGAACTGCTTGCGGCCGCTTTCGGCCGCCGGCGCCGGACGGTCTTCATGATCTGGCTGCGATCCGCCGCTCCCGTCGCAAAGGCGAGAATGAAGTAGATCGCCATGGCGGCGAGGACGAGAGCGCCGAGCGCCGGCAGCTGGCGGTGCAGCCCGTCGCCGGAGCCGAGCCAGGGCGAAAGCTCGGCGAGGCCGAAGACGAGGACACCGCCCATCACCGCCGAACACAGGCAGACCAGTGTCGCCCGTTTCAGAAGCGCCCGGTCCATCTCCCAAAGTCCGCGCCGGTAGAGCCCGAGGAACAAAAGCCCCGCATTCAACCAGCCGGCCAGGGTCGTCGCCAGCGCAATGCCGCGTTCGGCAAGGAGCCAGAACAGGCCGAGCGAGAGGGCGATGTTGGCGCCGGCCGAGATCAGCGTCGCGATCATCGGCGTCTTGGTGTCTTCGCGGGCGAAGTAGCCCGGCGAGAACACCTTGATCATCACGAAGGCCGGCAATCCGAGGGCGTAGAGCCCGAGGACCGAGGCGACGGCGACGGTGGCGGAAGGCTCGAACGAGCCGCGCTCGTAGATCACCCGGATGATCGGCTCGGGGATGAGGAACAAGGCGACCGCCGCCGGCACGGTGAGGAACAGCGCGAATTCCAGCGAGCGGTTCTGGGTGTGCTGGGCCTCGCGCAGATGCCCCGCCTTCAGCGCGCGGGAGAGTTCCGGCAACAGGACGACACCGATCGCGACACCGACCATGCCGAGCGGCAGCTGATAGGGCCGGTCAGCATATTGCAGGATCGACACCGCGCCCGGCTTGAAGGAGGCGATCGCCTGGCCGACGAAGAGGTTGATCTGGGTGATCCCGCCGATCAGCGCCGCCGGGCCGGCAAGAACCAGAAGGCGCTTCAGGCCCTTGGTCCAGCGCGGACGCTTCAGCGACACGCCGAAGCCGGCTAACTTCATGGCGATCACGACCATAGCCAGCTGAGCAAAGCCGGCGACGAGCACGCCCCAGCTCATGAAGGCGCCGATGGTCTGCTTGTCGGCGCCGATCCACAGGGCGTAGGAAATCACCCCGATGAGGACGAAATTGAGGAGCGTTGGCGCCACGGCGGCGGCGAAGAAACGGCGGAAGGCGTTGAGGATCCCCGACACCATGGCCATGAGCGACATGCAGGCGAGATAGGGAAACATGATGCGCGAAAAGGCGATGGTGATCTCGTAGCGATCGGCGCAGGAGATCACCGCGCCGCCGGCCGACGGGTCGTCGACGCAGACCGCAAGGCCCGGCGCGATGATGGTCTTGACGAGGAACGGCATGAAGATCATCGCCAGGACGGTGAGGACGGTCAGCACCGTGAACAGCGTCGAGAAGACTTCCGTGGCGAAGCGCCGGGCGCCCTCCTCGCCCTCTTCCTCCAGCGATCGTGAAAACAGGGGAATGAAGGCCGCGTTGAAGGCACCCTCGGCGAACAGGCGGCGAAACAGGTTGGGAAAGCGGAAGGCGAGGTTGAACGCGTCGGCGACAGGGCCGACACCCAGCGCCGAGGCCATCAGCATTTCGCGGGCGAAACCGAACATCCGGCTGACGAGGGTCGCGCCCCCGACCGTCGCGAACTTGGACAGAAGGCTCATGGCCGCGCCGGCCCATAGACTTTCTCCGCCGGCATGATGCCAACGGTCGGCGGCTCGCTTCCGGGATTTTCAAACATGTGGGTCAGCCACGCGATGATCCGCTCCGTCCGGCTGTCCGACGTGATCTTTGTTCCCAGAAGATCGGTGACGTAGAAGACGTCGACCGCCTTCTCGCCATAGGTCGAGATGTGCGCCGAGCGGATGTCGAGATTGAGGTCGGCCATCGCCCTCGTCAGATCCGACAGGAGCCCCGGCCGGTCGAGGCCTTCGATTTCGACGACGGTGAACTGGTTGGAGAGGTCGTTGTCGATCCTGACGCTCGGATGGATCGAAAAGGCGGCTGGCGGTCGCTTCGACTTCTGCCCCGAAATCAGTCGCCGGCGGGTATCCTTGCCCTGCAGGAGCGCGCGGATGTAGCCGGAGATCCGCTCGCCGCGACGAAGCTCGTCGGCGTCCTCGGTGAATTCGCGGTTCAACACCAGAACGTCGAGGGCGCGTCCGTCCGACATGGTGAAGACCTGGGCGTCGGCGATGTTGGCCCCGGCTCCCGCGCAGGCGCCGGCGATCGACGAGAGCAGCCGCGGATGGTCCGGCGCCAGCACCATGATCTCGGTGATCCCCTGGAAGACGTCGGTTCTGACACGGGTCGCCAGCGGCTCGCCGGAAGAGGATGCGTCACGGATGAAATCCGCATGGCGGACCTGCTCCTCGAGCGGCGTCGTCAGGAAATAGTTCGGATAATGCAGCTCGAGATATTCCGCCCGTTCCGCCTCGCTCCACTCCGAGAGCCGCGCCGCCAGCCGCTCGCGCGAGGCGCCGAGCCGCTCGGCCCGGGTCGAGCGGGTGAAGCCGCCGGTCAGCGTCGGCTCGGTCTCGAGATACAGCGTGCGCAGGAGCTGGCCCTTCCAGCCGTTCCAGACCCCCGGCCCCACTGCGCGGATGTCACAGACCGTCAGGATCATCAGGAGATTCAGCCGCTCGAGGGTCCGCACCCTTTCGGCGAAATCGAGGATGGTCTTGCGGTCGTTGATATCGCGCTGCTGTGCCGTCATCGACATGACGAGATGATCCTCGACCAGCCAGGAGACGAGGTCCGTCTCGCGCTCGTCGAGCCCGAGCCGCGGACACAGCTTGCGCGCCACGCGCGCGCCGGCGATCGAGTGATCCTCCGGCCGGCCCTTGGCGATGTCGTGGATCAGCGAGGCAACGTAAAGCACCCGGCGGTCCTTGATCGATCGGACGAGCTCGCTCGACATCGGATGATCGACCGTCAGCTCGCCCCGCTCGATGCGAGACAGATTGTCGATGGTGCGCAGGAGATGCTCGTCGACGGTATAGTGATGATACATCGAGAACTGCATCATCGCGACGATCTTGCCGAATTCGGGAATGAACCGGCCGAGGACGCCGGCCTCGTTCATCCGCCGCAGATGGAATTCCGGATTGGTCCGGTCGGTCAGAACGTCGAGAAACAGGCTGTTGGCTTCCCGGTTCTCGCGAAGCTCGCCATTGATCAGCCGCAAGGAACGGCGGATCAGCTTCAAGGTATCGGGGTGATATTCGAGCTCGTTCGAGGCCGCGAGCCGGAACACCCGCACGAGATTGACCGGATCGTCCTTGAAGACCGTCGGCGAGGAGACGTTGATGCGGTTGTTGTCGATGTGAAAGTCGATGGTGCCGGGGATCTTTTTCGCCCGGCTGCGCAGGCTGCGCACGAGATTGCGGATGCCCGAGATGCCGGGCGCCGGCTTGGCATGCTGCTCCTCCAGCGCGGCGCAGAGGATGCGGGTCAGATCGCCGACGTCCTTGGCGATCAGGAAGTAGTGCTTCATGAACCGCTCGACGTCCTTCAGCCCCGGATGGGCATTGTAGCCGAGACGGTCGGCGATCTCCGGCTGGAGATCGAAGGACAGCCGCTCTTCCGCCTTGCCGGTCACGAAGTGCATGTGGCAGCGCACCGCCCACAGAAAGTCCTCGGCCTTCTGGAACAGGCGGAGTTCGCGCCGCGAGATCACGCCGAGTTCGGCGAGCGCTTCGGGCGTCCTCACGCGGTAGTGATACTTGGCGATCCAGAACAGCGTGTTGAGATCGCGCAGCCCGCCCTTGCCCTCCTTCACATTCGGCTCGACGAGATAGCGGGTGTTGCCGAGCTTGGCGTGACGGGCGGAGCGTTCGGCGAGCTTGGCGGCGATGAAGGCCTCGCTCGTCCCCTCGACGACTTCGCTCTCGAAACGCTGGCCGAGTTCATCGAACAGCGCCTGATCGCCGACGATCAGCCAACGCTCGAGGATCGAGGTGCGGATCGTCATGTCGGCGCGGGCGAGCTTGATGCACTCGTCGATGTCACGCGTCGCATGGCCGACCTTGAAGCCGAGATCCCACAGAAGATACAGGAGATACTCGACCACCTGTTCGCCAAGGGCGGTCTGCTTGTAGGGCAGGAGAAACAGAAGATCGATGTCGGAGCCCGGCGCCAGCGTGCCGCGCCCGTAGCCACCCACGGCGACGATCGCCATGCGCTCGCCCGCCGAAAGATTCGACGAGCCAAAGACATGGCGCAGCGCGAAGTCGTGGATGGTCGCGATCACCACGTCCTGGACCGATGCCAGGCGCTTGGCGCAGTCGAGACCCGCGTTGTCCTGCCTGAAACTCTCTTCGATGCGGCCGCGCGCTTCACGAATTGTCTCGCGTAGCAGCGAGAGGACGGCCCCTCTTGCGGCATCCGACGCGCCTCCGGCACTGTCGGCTTCGGCGATCTTCGTCAGGCGTGCAGCAAGGCCGACCGAATCAATGAAGGGCGAAACGTCGATCTGTACGGCATTTTCATCGTCCGGAACGACATTCGCGCGGTTTGAGACCGCCTGATGAGACATCTGCAATCCTGCGGCGTCTTTAAAGGGCCGCCCGGCTATATCGCATGTCCCGGCACCGGCAAAGAGAAGGGCCGCCCCAGCGTCTGCCGGGGCGGCCCTGAACCGTCGACGTCATGCGACGGAGAGACGTCTTACTGCACCGAGTTGGTCGGAGCTTCGTCCTGGAGAGCCTGATCGGCCTGGCTCTTGGGAGCATTCGTGTCGCCGAAGGTCGCGCCGGACCCCGGAACGATCGGGCCGCCGTCCGTCGCACCGTCGGCATTCATCGCGCCGGTGCTCATCGTGTCGTCGGCCGCAACCGCGTCACGCTGATCGGCGCGGTTATTGGCACGCTGGCTGTCGCTGCCCGGAACGATGGTCTCGCTCGACGGCTGCGAGACTGCCGCATTGCCCATGCCGGCGTCGTCGGCGACGTTGTCGCGCTCCTGCGCGTTCTGCATTTCGACCTGTGTTTCCGAACCAGGAACATCCGGGCTGGTCTGAGCCAGGGCACCGTAGCTGAACATGGAAGCACCAAGAAGGGCGGCGGAGAAAATGGCGGTCGTTTTCATGTAATTCCTCTCGAATTCATCGGGCCGAATAGATTCGATTTGTCGCGACTTAGCGGCAAACCGGCGTTAGTTCGGTTTGGTATGACTGTACAACGGGCCCAGACGGCAGCGGTTCCTTTGACTTCTGCGTCATTCGGTCACGGTGTGTTCACGGATCCGGCGACAGTCAGGCTGCCTGCGCAATTTCGCAGCCTACCGGCGGCACTCGGCATATGGGCAGGGCGGCCCGGAACAAAGCGCTCCCGGGACAGCCACCCGGGTGACGTTTGCAGACACCACGATCATTGGGTCTTGGCGAGCGTCTTCAGCCGGTAGAGTTCCTCGAGCGCGGCTTTCGGCGAGAGAGCGTCCGGGTCGAGCGCGGCGATCGCCTCGACGAGCTTTGCCGAAGCATCCTTCTCCGCCGCAGACGCTGCGGCCGCTTCGGGTTCTTTCTCCTGCCGGTTCAGCGCCGCTGAGAACAGCGGCAGATCGTCGATGAAGGCAGTCCGCCGCGCCTGGCTGCCGCCACGCTCGAGCTCGGCGAGAACATGCCTTGCCCGCGCCACGACGGAGGCCGGCAGTCCCGCGAGCTTGGCCACCTGGATACCGTAGGAGCGATCAGCGACGCCGGCCGTCACCTCGTGCAGGAAGATCACCTCGCCCTTGTATTCCTTCACCCGCATCGTCGCGTTGCTGATCCGGGAGAGCTTCTTGGCGAGCGCCGTCATTTCGTGGAAATGGGTGGCGAAGAGGGCGCGGCAGCGATTTGCCTCATGCAGATGTTCCACGGTCGCGAAGGCGAGCGACAGGCCGTCATAGGTGGCGGTGCCGCGGCCGATCTCGTCCAGAATGACGAGGGCGCGCTCGCCGGCCTGATTGAGGATCGCTGCGGTCTCGACCATCTCCACCATGAAGGTCGAGCGCCCCTCGGCCAGATCGTCCGACGCCCCGACCCGCGAGAACAGCCGGTCGACGACGCCGATACGGGCCTTGGCGGCCGGAACGAAGGCGCCGATCTGGGCGAGCACGGCAATGATCGCGTTCTGCCTGAGGAAGGTCGACTTGCCGCCCATGTTGGGGCCGGTCAAAAGCCAGATCGAGCCCTTGCCCCCGTCGCCCTTCGAGCCGCCCCCATTGCGGGGAGACAGATCGCAATCGTTGGCGACGAAGGGCTCGCCCGATCCCGCCTTCAGCGCCGCCTCGACCACCGGGTGCCGCCCGCCCTCGATGACGAAGGCGAGCGAATCGTCGACCAGCGGCCGGGTCCATCCGGCCTCGACGGCCATTTCGGCAAGGCCCGACGATACGTCGAGGACGGCCAGCGCCTCGGCGCCGGCGCGCAGCGCCTCGCTGGCATCGAGGATCGCCGCGCCGAGATCATCGAAGCAGGCGAGCTCGATCGCCAGAGCCTCGCTCACCGCGCCGGCGATCCGGCTTTCCAGCCCGCTCAGCTCCTCGGTCGAAAACCGCATGGCATTTGCCATGGTCTGGCGGTGGGAGAAGGTCGCGGCGTTCTCGCCCGCCATCAACACCTTGGCGTTCGCCTCGTTCGTCTCGACGAAATAGCCAAGGACGTTGTTGTATTTGATCCGCAGGCCGCGAATGCCGGTCTCGGCCACATAGCGGGCCTCGAGTTCGGCGATCACCCGCCGCGAGTTCTCGCCAAGTGCCCGCGCCTCGTCGAGTGCGGCGATCGCCCCCTCGCGCACGAAGCCGCCATCGCGCTTTAGGGCTGGCGCGGGGTCGGCGAGATGGCTTGCAAGGGTCTGCGCAAGGTCGCGCGGCAGAGCCAGGATGGCGAGCCGGCACGCCGCCATCTCGGCCGGCAGGTCCTCGGGAAGCATTTCACCGACGGCAAGGGCGGCGGCGAGACAGTCGCGCACGGCGGAAAGGTCGCGCGGCCCCGCCCGCCCGAGCGCCAGGCGTGAAAGCGCCCGCTCGCAATCGGGCAGGCCGGCGAGCGCCTTGCGCAAGCCCCGCCGCAGCTCCGGCTCGTCGACGAAGAAGGCGACGGCGTCCTGGCGCGCGGAAATCGCCGCGACGTCCGTCAGCGGCGCCGCGAGGCGCGCGGCGAGCAGGCGCGCCCCCGCCCCGGTCACGGTCCGGTCGATCGTCGACAGCAGCGAGCCCTGGCGCTTGCCCGAGAGCGTCCGGGTGAGCTCCAGCGAGAAGCGCGTCGCCGGATCGATCTCCATGATGGTTCCGGCCGAGACCTGCACCGGCCGCTCCAGCATCGGCTTTGCCGCAAGCTGCGTCTTGCCGAGATAGGCGATCAGCGCGGCGGCGGCAGACAGTTCGGCCCGCGAGAAGCGGCCGAGACCTTCCAGTGTCGCGACGTCGAAGAAGCGGCAGATCCGCGCTTCGGCGGTCGCGCCGTCGAAGAAGGCCTGCGGCTCCGGCCGCACCGCCCGGCCGAAACGCTTCAGCCGCGGGGCGAAGGCCGGATCGTGGAACAGCGTGTCGGCAACCACGATCTCGCTCGGCTCGACGGCGGCGATCTCGGCCTCGATGCCGTCGGCGCCGACGGCCGAGGTGCGGAAGATGCCGGTGGAAAGATCGGCCCAGGCCAGCGCGTAGTCCGGCGCCTCGCCGCCGCCGATCCGTGTGAGGGTCATCAGATAATTGGCGCGGCCGGGCTCCAGCAGCGCCTCTTCGGTGATCGTCCCGGGGGTGATCAGGCGCACGACGTCGCGCTTGACCACCGACTTGGCGCCGCGCTTCTTCGCCTCGGCGGGGTCCTCCAGCTGCTCGCACACCGCCACCCGGTGGCCGAGGGCGATCAGCTTCTGCAGATAGTCGTCGGCGGCGTGGATCGGCACGCCCGCCATCGGGATGTCCTCGCCCAGATGCTTGCCGCGCTTGGTCAGGGTGATGCCGAGCGCCCGCGAGGCCTCGGCCGCGTCCTCGAAGAACAGCTCGTAGAAATCGCCCATGCGGTAGAACAGCAGGCAATCGGGATTGGCCGCCTTGATCTCGATATACTGGGCCATCATCGGCGTCGGGGCGGCGTCGCTGGTCATCGGCCGGGTGTCACCTCGTCGTGCGATCGGGAATACTGGCCGGCCCCCGACATTGCGCCGAGGGTCCCGTCTGCCGGCCAGCGGACATGGCGAATCGCTATCGGGGCAGCGATCGGCACGCAAGCGGGGCGAGACGATCATCCCCGCCATTCCATCGATGCGGCAGCCCGCCACCGCCCGAAATCGACAAAGGCTTCACGCCCCTTCAAGACAATGGGCGTAACGACCATCTTCAGGCAAAGGCAGGGCCGCGCCTTGCTTTTGCCCCGTCGCTCAGCTTCCGTTCATCGGGGCTGTGCGATTATGAGAGCGAGTTCGTCCGTGCGCCGTCGCGTTTCGGGCTCTCGAGATTGAGAGGAAAGTCCTGATGCCAGCGAAAACCACGCGCCTTGCCATTGCCGCGATTTTCGGGGCCGCGATTTTCGGGCTGCAGCTTGCAATGCTCGTGCCGGCCAGCGCCGCCAACGAGAAGGTCAATGTTCTGCAATACGCGCTCGCGCATCCGACCGACAATGCCAGACTGCCGACCCCGCCGGCCCTCGGCG
Source organism: Jiella mangrovi (assembly GCF_017815135.1). Taxonomy (GTDB): domain Bacteria; phylum Pseudomonadota; class Alphaproteobacteria; order Rhizobiales; family Rhizobiaceae; genus Jiella; species Jiella mangrovi. Next base: position 31,923 of record NZ_JAGJCF010000007.1, read on the forward strand.
ATTCGGTCCCCGCGTCAGTGAAGCTCCAGCGCCCCGAGGGCAGCTCGACCTTCGCCTATTTCTATTTCCGCGGTCAGCCGGTGATCGTCGACATGAAGACCCGCAGCGTCGTGCGCATCGGGGAGTGACGAACCTGAAGCATCGGCCCTCAAGATCGGAATCGATTTGGGAAGCCCGATGTTTCGTTTCAGACCCTCGGAGCGTCCTTTCTGCGTCCACGACCCTGCACGACACGATGCTCGCGCGCCGGCCGCGACTTGCAGGAGAAGGCGCACCGTTCGACGCTTCGTCATGCTTGGGCCCCGTCCCGAGAACGACGAAGCGTTTGACGAAGTAGAAGCTTAATCGGCGCACTGGATGCTCGGGACGGGGCCCGAGCATGACGAGCGCGACAAAGGCGGACGCCTGATCCCGGAGTGCAAGGCCCTCGATATGCGCCGTTCGACGAAACTGTCATGCACTCTGGCGTCCATCCGAACGCACGACGCTCCAAAGCCCGGCGCCGTCCTTCTGCCGGGCTTTGCATCATGGGGCGGCCAGGCCCGGCCCGCGCGCGTTACGCCGCGAAGCGGCTGGCGTCGGCGCCGTAATGGCCGACATAGCGGGGATTGATGTTCTTGCGCGGCAGGACGACGAGAACGTCCGTCGTGCCGAACTGATGATCAACGACCGCGCCCTCGCCGACATAACCGCCGAGCCTGAGATATCCTTTGAGGAGTGGCGGCAGCACGGCGAGCGCCCGGCGCGCGTCGATCTCGGCGCCTTGCGCATCGGCGAAAGTGCCGCGATGGGCATGGGCGCGCACACGCCATTCCTCCGGCGCGGCCGCATTCGCCTGAAGGAAGGCCAGCGGCGCGGCCAGCGTTTGCGGATCGGTCCCCGAAAGCGAAGCGCAGCCGAACAATACGTCGATGTCGTTGGCCAGGACATAGGCCCAGATGCCCTGCCAGAGCAGCTCGACCGTGCGCTTGCCGCGATAGTCCTTCAAGACACAGGAGCGGCCGAGTTCGAGGAAACGCTTGCCAGGATGGCGCGCCAGCATCGGCGCGATGTCGAATTCCTGCGCCGTGTAGAAGCCGCCGGCGAGCAACGCCCGCTCGCCGCGCATCAGCCGGTAGGTGCCGACGATGCGCCGGGTGATCGGCCCGCCCCGGCTGTGGTCGACGACGAGGAGATGGTCGCAGTAACGGTCGAAACCGTCGCGATCCCGCCGTGTCATCTTCTGCAGTTTCGTGGGCTGGGCGCTCATTTCCTCGTAGAAGACCCGGTAGCGCAGCTGCTGCGCCGCCTTGACCTCACCGGCGTTGCGCGCGAGCCGCACCTCGAGATCGCCAATCCGGCCGAGCAGCGGCGACGAGGGATCGAACCGGCGCACGAAATGCAGGATCTTGGCCGGCATCGCTCCGAAGCCGCCGGATTCGCCGTCGAACCCGATCTTGCGGAAGGAGAAGGGCAGCGACGGTTTCACGGGGCCTCCCGGTCCGCCATCAAAGGCAAGATCGCGCGCTTCGAGCGCTTCGTCCGTGATCCCGAGACTTTGTGTTGCCATCCCTGCTCTCCATCCACCATCAGGCGTGCCACGACGATTTACGAATTTTCGGCAACGGTTTCGTGACTGAATTCAGGCAGTATGACGCTCGCTAAGCCTGCAAAACAAGTTCCGATTGCGGAATAATCGCCGTGGCTCGTTTCGTGAACTGAGAACATCGGCAGTCATCCCGTCATTTTCGCAACGATGCGGCCGCGGATCTTCCCGTCGATGATATCGCGCGCAGCACCGATCAAATCGTCGAAACCGATATCGGTGGCGATCTGATCGAGAACCGACTGGTCGAGATCCTCCGACAAGCGCCGCCATGCCGCTTCCCGTCTTTCGAGCGAAGCCATAACAGAATCGATGCCGAGAAGGGAAACGCCCCTGAGGATGAAGGGGGCGACCGAGGACGGAAGTTCCATCCCCTGCGCCAGTCCGCAGGCAGCGACCGCCCCGCCGTATCTCGTCGCGGCAAGGACATTGGCCAGCGTGTGACTTCCAACCGCGTCGATGCCGGCGATCCAGCGCTCCTTGGACAAGGGCTTGCCCGGATCGGAGAGCTCGGCGCGGTCGACGATCTCGCTGGCGCCGAGCGCCTTCAGATAGTCCGCCTCCGCGGTGCGGCCGGTGACGGCGAGAACCTCCCAGCCGCGTTTGGCCAGAAGCGCGATGGCGAAAGACCCGACACCGCCCGACGCGCCGGTGACGACCGCCGGCCCGTCCTTCGGCGACAGGCCGGCCGCCTCGAGGGCGAGCACCGACAGCATCGCCGTATAGCCGGCCGTCCCGATCGCCATCGCATCGCGCGCCGAGAAGCGTTCGGGCAGTGCGACGAGCCACTCGCCCTTCAGCCGGGAAAGGCCGGCATAGGCGCCGTAATGGGTCTCGCCGACGCCCCAGCCGTTCAGCACCACTTCGTCGCCGGGCTTCCATCTGGCATTGTCAGAGCGCACGACGGTGCCGGCGAGATCGACGCCGGGGATCATCGGCCAGCGACGGACGACGGGCGATTTCCCCGTGATCGCCAGACCATCCTTGTAGTTGACCGTGGTCGCCGCGACCTTCACGTCGACATCGCCATCCATCAGATCGTCCGGCGTCAGTTCGACGACATCGACCGACTGCTTCTTGTCGTCGTCACGCGAGATCAGGATTGCCCGGAAGGTCTCGGCCATCGTCGTCTCCCTTTTGTCGCGGCTGTCCGGATCGCGGCCGCTCGGCCATGTCCGCGCTCGTTATCTTGGTGAGGAGAAAGGGCGCCGCGCGGCCTTTGTCAATCGACGTCGCTGCCTGCCTTGTCCGGGCGAGCCCGGGCGCCTCCGGCGAGGATGAACTCGTCGACGAGGAGGATGACCGCCCCGACGGTGATGAAGGCATCGGCGAGATTGAAGACCGCGAAGTCGAAGGCCGGCGTGTGGAAATAGACGTAGTCGACGACATAGCCGAGGCTGACGCGGTCGATCAGATTGCCGATCGCGCCGCCGACGATGATGGCGAGACCGAAATGGGTGAGCCTGCGCCAGGCCGGGGTCTTCCACCACAGGAACAGCACGACCGCCAGAACCGCCGCGGCAAGCAGCGACAGGCCGACATCGCCGAGCCCGGCAAACATCGAGAAGGCGATGCCGGTATTGCGGGCATGATACAGGGCCAGAAACGGCAGGATCTCGATCGCCGAGCCGAGCGGCATGGTGGCGACGACGATCGCCTTGACCACCTGGTCGAGGACGACGGCAATGACGACGAGTGCGAGGTTCCACACGATCAGACGAGTGTTCATAGCACGAGCGCTCCCCGGCGTGCCTCGAACAGCATGACACCCGTCGCGACGGCGAGATTGAGGCTGTCGGCGCGTCCGGCCTGCGGAATGCGAACGAGCACCGAGCAGGCGGCCGCCATTTCCTCCGAAAGCCCCGCCTGTTCGTTGCCCATGAACAGGAGCGTCGCGCCGCCGGCGTAGTCCGGTGCGCGGTAATCGACCGTCCCGGACATGTGGGTGCCGACGATCTGTCCCGTAAAACCGGCCCGCCAGTCGAGAAACTCCGCCGCCTTCGCCTTCACGACGGGGACCGCGAAGATCGAGCCCATCGTCGCCCGCACGGTCTCGAGAGAAAACGGATCGACGCAGTCGCCGACGAGGATGACGGCTTTGGCGCCGGTCGCATCGATGGTGCGAAGGATGGTGCCGAGATTGCCGGGATCGCGCACCCGGTCGAGAGCGACGGCGACCTCTCCGGGCTGCAGCCTGATCCTCGAAATCGGCATGAGCTGGCGCCTGAAGACGCCGATCGCCGCCTGCGGATTGTCCCGCCGGGCGATCGCCTCCAGCACCTTGGCGCTCGCCTCGACGACGTCTGCGCCGAGACCGACGGCGCGCGATACGGCGCGGGTGAGCACCTCGCTGCCGCCCTGCAGCGCGGCCTTCGAAACCACGAGGGTCGCAAGATCCCAGCCGCTCTCGATCCCGTCGAGAACGAGCTTCAGCCCCTCGACGAGGAACAGTCCGGTTTCGTCGCGATGGCGCTTCTGGGCGAGCGCCCGGATGTCCTTGACGATCGGGTTGGAGACGCTCGAAATTTCCTTGATCCGGCCGGGCGCGGCCAGCGCTCCGCCGGGTCGGCGCGAAGAATACGTCTCGTCAGTCATCGGCAATCCAGCGGCAGAAGAGCGAGGTTGAGAGGAGCCGCGGCTCGTCGCCGGCCTCGCCGATCACCAGTTCGCCCGCCTCGATCTTCCCCGAAAGGCCGCGAAAGGCTTCGCCCATCAGTGCGCCGAGAGAATAGAAGGAAGAGCGGATCGAATAGGCGGTGAGAACGATGCAATCGGGCTTTTGCGAAAGAAGTGCGCGGGTCAGGGAGACGAGATAGGGCAGGTCGTCGAAGAGCTGCCAGGTCTCGCCCTTCGGGCCGCGGCCGAATTTCGGCGGGTCGAGAAGGATGATGTCGTAGCTCTTGCCGCGTTTCACCTCGCGCTCGACATAGCGAACGGCATCCTCGCAGATCCAGCGGATCGGCTTGTCGAGGAGGCCCGCCATTTCCTGATTCTCGCGGGCCCAGCCGATCGCCTTCTTCGAGGCGTCGATATGGGTGACCTCGGCCCCGGCCCGGGCGGCGATCAGCGAGGCAAGGCCGGTATAGCCGAAAAGGTTGAGGAGGCGCGGCGTCGATCCCGCTCTGATCCGCCTTGCGATCCGGTCCTCGACGAAAGCCCAGTGCGCCGCCTGTTCGGGGAACACGCCGACATGGCGGAACGAGGTGAAACGGCCGAGATAGGAAAGCCCGTCATGGGCCATCGGCCAGGTCTCGCCGAGCGGCTCGCCGGGAAACTGCCAGCGCCCGAGGCCCTCTTCTTCCACATCTCCGGAAAAGACGGCGCTGGCGCCCTCCCAGTCCTTGGTGCCGAGGCGGCGCGGCCAGATCGCCTGGTTTTCCGGACGGCGAATGCGCAGATCGCCATAGCGCTCGAGCTTCTCGCCATCGCCGCTGTCGACGAGCTCGTAGTCCTTTCCCGGCAGAACCGTCAGGACGACCGGCGCTTCGAGGCCGGGCCTTTCGCCGACGGCAGGCGCGAGATCGAGCCGCTTTGCCGGCACGGCGGGCTCTGCCGCGCTCTGACGCGCCGGCCGCTCGCGCGGCGGCTTGTCGTCCGCGCCGCCTCGGCCCTTGGCGGGCGGGCGCCGCGCCTCGTTCGAAACGCTCGACTGCTGCGAACGGCGGCTTCGCGCCAAGGGCGGATCTCCTCAACTAACATTTTGCCGGCCTGCCGGCATCCCGCGGTCTCTATCGCGTCTCGAACGGCTTGGCAAAACCCGCAAAACCGTCAACTAAAGGAACGTTGCAAGACAATGATCGCGGCCGCATGCTCGGCCGGACGCATCAGGGGAGAACCGTCATGGATCTGAAGGGTGAATACCGCTTGCCGGCAAGCCGCGAAACCGTCTGGGACAAGCTCAACGACCCGGAGGTTCTCAAACGCTGCATTCCGGGCTGCGAGGAGCTGGAAAAGACCGGCGACAACGAGATGAAGGCGACGGTCACGGCCAAGGTCGGGCCGGTGAAGGCGAAGTTCAACGGCGAGGTGCGCCTGGAAAACATGAACCCGCCCGAGAGCTACTCGATCGTCGGCGAGGGCAAGGGCGGCATTGCCGGCTTTGCCAAGGGTGGCGCGGACGTCCATCTCGCCGAGGACGGCGCCGAGACCATCCTGACCTACGAGGTCAGCGCCCAGGTCGGCGGCAAGCTCGCCCAGCTCGGCGGGCGACTGATCGATTCCTCGGCCAAGAAGCTGTCCGGCCAGTTCTTCGACAACTTCGCCAAGGAGGTCGAGGCGGCCGAACAGGGCCAAGCCGTCGAGACGTGACGACGCGGCACTGAGATCAGAAGACACACGGCGATGGGCTCGGTCTCGTTAGGACTTTTCGGCCAGACTGGCGTGTATGTATGGAACCCAGCGGGCTGCTCGAGACAGCTGAACGCGATGGCCAAGATGCGACCATGAGCGATATACGAGAGCAGCCCAAAATCTTCGAAGTTCCCGGCAACCCGGCGCCAAAGGGGCTCGTCGTCCGTTATCTGACGACGTCCGATCGAAAGCGGCTGCGCTACGCGATCTCGAAGGGCGAGAATTCCTCGCGCGGCACCGTCCTTCTCCTTCAGGGGCGCAACGAATCGCTCGAAAAATATTTCGAGACGATGGTCGACCTCAACGCGCGCGGCTTCGCCGTCGTCACCTTCGACTGGCGCGGTCAGGGCGGCTCGGAACGGCTCATCGCGCAGTCGAGCCTTGGTCACGTCAAGCATATCGGCCAGTATCTGATCGACGTGGAATGCATGATGCAGGAGGTCGTGCTGCCCGATTGCCGGGCACCGTACAACATCCTCGCCCATTCGATGGGAGGGCTCATCGCCCTTCACGCCTCGTCGCGGCTCGTCAACCAGGTGGAACGGCTGGTGCTGCTCGCGCCGCTCATCGGCTTCGCGCCGAGCCTGCCCTCGCTTGCGACGCTCGATCGCATCGCCCACACGGCCCGCTGGCTCGGCTTGTCCACACGCCCGGTGCGCCGGTCGATCCCCGGCCGGCTGCCGAACCCGGCCGACAATCCCCTCACGTCTGACCTTACGCGCTACAAGCGCAACCGCCTGCTCGCGCAAATCGCGCCGGACCTCTTCGTCGATAGGCCGACGGTCGCCTGGCTTGCATCGATGACCCGCGCGATGCGGCGGCTGGAAAGCTCCGCCGAGATCGCGGCGCTCTCGATCCCGTCGCTGTTTGTCATTCCCGGCGCCGATCAGGTGGTCTCGCCATCCGCCGCCGAGCGCCTCGCCTTTCGCATGCGCTGCGGCTCGAGCCTGACGATCCCACGGGCGCGGCACGAATTGTTGCAGGAAGCGGACGTCTTTCGCGAACAGGCCCTGGAGGTCGTCGATGCCTATATCGGCGCCGATGCATCGCTGGCGGCCGAATAGGGCCCGACGGCTTCGAAAAGAGGCCCCCGCGCTTTTCCCGCGCGTCTTCGCCCGCCTTTATGCGACGATGGCGATGGTGCGGCCCTGCCGCCTGCCCTCTTCCCGTAGAACCAGGATACGCGATCATGACAACCGACGACAAGACCATGAAAACCCTGTTCGACGAGGGTCTCGCTCTGCGGCGCCAGGTACTCGGTCCCGACTATGTCGACACGTCGATGGCTTCGGCCAACGACTTCATGATGGCGTTCCAGAAGATCACCACCGAGTGGTGCTGGGGCTATGCCTGGGGCCGCGATACGCTCGACCTGAAAACCAGAAGCATGCTCAATCTGGCCATGCTGACGGCGCTGAACCGCGCGGCCGAGGTCAAGCTGCATGTGCGCGGCGCGGTCAACAACGGCGTCACCGCCGAGGAAATCCGCGAGGTGCTCCTGCATGCCACCGTCTATTGCGGCATCCCGGCGGGCCTCGATGCCTTCAAGGCCGCCAATGAGGTGCTGACGGAAATGGGCGAGATCGAATAGGGCGAGGCTTCATCCGGCCAGGACCGGCGCGGCGCTGCTGCCCGTCGATGGACCCGCGAGCGCCGATCGTTGACCGGCGAGCGACCGTGGCCGCCGCTTCATGCGCCCGAAAGGATGCCGCAGGCAGCGGCATGAAGTTCCGGCGTCGCGGCCGCGACGACGTCACCGCCCTGTTCGGCCCTCTCGCCCGAGACCGTCGTGACGACGCCGCCGGCCTGCTCGATCAATGCGATGAGGGCGGCGATGTCGTAGGGTTTCAGCCCGCTTTCGACGACGAGATCGACGTGGCCCGCGGCCAGCATGGCGAAGGCGTAGCAGTCGGTGCCAAAGCGGGTCAGGCGCGCCTTGGCTTCGAGTTCCTCGAAGCCTTCGAGGAGCGGCCCCGAAAACAGCCGGGGCGAGGTCGAAAACAGCGTCGCGGCGGCGATCGTCCCGGTCTTGCGGGTGGCGAGGGGTCGCGCCTCATCTTCGCCCCGCTTCCAGAAGGCGCCGCTCCCATCGGCATAGAAGCGCTCACGCGTGAAGGGCTGCGACATGATCCCGAGCGCCGCGCGCCCGCCGACATAGTGCCCGATCAGCGTTCCCCACACCGGAATCCCGGTGATGAAGGCTCTCGTCCCGTCGATCGGATCGATGATCCACTGACGCTCGCCCGAGCCGGTCTCGCCATATTCCTCGCCGAGGATCGCATGGTCGGGAAAGCGCTGGGCAATCAGCGCCCGGATCGCCCGCTCGGCCGCCCTGTCACCCTCGGTCACCGGGTCGAAATCGGCCCCCTTGAGCTTGTTGTCGACGCCGCCGCCGGCCCGAAACCGCGGCAGGGTCTCACGATCGGCGGCTTCGGCGAGCTCGATCAGGAACGATGCATCCGGCTCGCTCATCGGCATGGCCAGGCTCCCTTTCGCGGCGACTGCGACAGCATACCGCATTCCATTTCACGAAACTGTGATGACACCCCTCCCGAAAGTCGGTCAAGAGTGTTGACATATTTGGCAGCGCAACATAGCTTTTGCGGTGCGGCATCCGTGCCGCTGCCCTTATGGGCGTTTCCTCCCTAGACTCAAGGCCGCGCTGTTTCCAAGCAGTGCGGTTTTTTTTGGCCGCAATCCGGCCGTTGCGTCATCAGAGCCTCGCGCCGGTCGCCATGAAGCCGTTCACACCATTTCCGCGCGTCATTCGGCGGCAGCCGGACGCGATTGGCTTTCGGCGGCGACGTCCGCTGCAAACCCTTCCACGAAACGTGTCAGCTGTTCCTTCAGCCGCAGGAAACCGCGATGCGGGCGGAAGGTGCTTTCATCGGCATAAAGACCGCGATTGATCTCAATCTGGATGGCATGGAAGCCATGGCCGGGGCGGCCGTAATTCTCGGTGATGTAGCCGCCGGCATAGGGCTTGTTGCGGGCCACGTCGAAGCCGAAGGTTGTCAGCTGCGAGGTCGCCATCGCCACGAAGCGGCTCGATGCGCTGGTGCCATAGCGATCGCCGATGACGATGTCGGGGCGCCGGCCGCCCGGAAGCGCCCGGACACTCGACGGCATCGAGTGGCAGTCGATGAGGATGGCGAAGCCGAATTCCGCTCGGGTCCGGGCCAGCAGGGTTTCGAGCGCCTGATGGAACGGCCGGTAGATCGCATCGATCCGCCGCATCGCGGAAGCCACCGGCATCATGCCGCGATAGATCTCCTCGTTCTCCGCAACGATCCGCGGCACCGTGCCGAGACCGCCCGCGACCCGCAGCGAGGCCGAATTGACGAATCCCGGCAGGGCATCGCTGAACATTTTCGGATCGAGTTCGAAGGGTTCGCGGTTCACGTCGAGATAGGCCCGGGGAAAGCGCGCTCGCAGCATAGGCGCGCCGAAGCTCGGAACGAAGGCGAACAGATCGTCGACGAAGATGTCCTCGGAGCGACGAATTGCCTCACGTCCCAGCCGCGTCGCCGCCATGAGTTCGCTCGGATAATCCCGCCCACTGTGGGGCGAGCAGAACACGAAAGGGATCGTCGGCTCGCTCGGCTCGATGATCTCGAAGGCCGGCACCAGGCCATCGCTGGTCTTGAGTGTCGGAATTTTCGTCAAACGTCCCTCTCTCGCCGCATGTATCGACAAACTAGGGCCGTAGGCCCAATTGCGCCAATTCCTTTTAGAAAATATTGGACCGATCTGGTATGAATTTCGTGTAAGATTGGGGTGATGGCCGAGGCGGCCTCCCCAGGCTCATTCGGATGTTGGGAATGACGAAGATACTACTTGCTGAAGACGATAACGACATGCGCCGGTTCCTGGCGAAGGCGCTGGAGCGCGCCGGATACGAGGTGGTAGCGTTCGACAATGGCGGCAGCGCCTACGAGCGTCTGCGCGAAGAGCCGTTCTCGCTGCTTCTGACCGATATCGTCATGCCGGAGATGGACGGCATCGAGCTCGCTCGCCGCGCGACCGAACTCGATCCGGATCTGAAGGTGATGTTCATCACCGGCTTTGCCGCCGTCGCTCTCAATCCTGATTCGAAGGCTCCGAAGAACGCCAAGATCCTGTCGAAGCCGTTCCACCTGCGCGAGCTGGTCGAAGAGGTTGGCAAGATTCTCGAAGACGCGGCCTGACGGGCCCGCGTGGGGCCTTGGATGCCGGGCCCGCGAGGGTGCGGTCGTCGGCTCGAACGCGGCTGCCATGCAGCCGCGTCGCGGTGCTCGGCGATCTCCCGCCTTCCTCAGCTCCGGGCTTTGCGGCGGCGTCGCAAATGTTTCGAAAAACGCCAAATTCCCCTATTGACGCCGCGCGCGCTGATGTGGTCTACGACCCTCCGTCGAATGGGCGTGTAGCTCAGCGGGAGAGCACTTCGTTGACATCGAAGGGGTCACAGGTTCAATCCCTGTCACGCCCACCATTCGCACTTCTCTTTCAGATTTGAGAAACCATCCGGCCGCTGACGGCGCCATGACGCGCCGGTTCTGCGATCGGAATGCGTCGTAGACGGCCCGATCGCCGCACGAGACGTCCGAACCGCTCAACTCGCATCCACTATCCGCGCTGCCCGGCAGAAAGACAGGGCAGAGCGGACGCCAAGCCGGCGTCAGGACGGCGCGCCGCCCAGATGGCGGCCCTGATTCTCGCCCAGCGCTTTGGAACAATCTACAGATTTTGCCCTGGCCCGAAGACGGAGCCCACAATCGGTCAGATCGCCTCTTCGTGCTCGTCATGGGCGAGATAGTCGCCGATCGAAGCGTAGGAGGCGAAATGCTGGCTCCGGTTCACCGGCTTTTGCCAGATCGTCGCAAGGTCCCTGTCGTCGAGAAGCCGGGCGAGTTCGACGATCCGGTCCTTCATCGAAGGATCGAGCAAGAGGCCTCTCTCGTAACGCCGCAGCCTCTCGCCCTGAGCGCCGATATCGAACCCGAAGGTCGGAATTTCGAGCGCCATGGCGAGCGACAGCGAATAGCAGTAGGTTTCGGGCCAGATCGACAGGCTGAGCGCCGCGTCCGGCTCGATCTCTCGCAACAGACCCAGCGCCTCCTCGTCGTCGGCGTAAAGCCCGTGTACGAAGCAGGATGTTCCGTTGCCGACGTCCTGGAAATCCAGATAACCGACGACGTGCAATTCGAGATCAAGTCCGAGCGTTTCGATCGTGTCGCGCAGGGCGACGACGAGCCGCGAGCCCTTATGCGGGCCGAGCGCGCCGATCAGGGCCAGCCGCCGCTTGCGACCGGCCGCCATCGCCGGCCGTGCGGCGGGCGCAACGGACATCAGATCGGGCTCGAAATGCTGCCGGACGACGACGCGCGAGGGATCGAGGAACCCCTCGCCGAAATATCGCGCGACCTCCGGGTTCGGCAGGATGATCGTCCGGCTTGCATCGAGGATGGCGCGATGCACGCGCTTCCATTCGGCCATCTCGATCGACATCTGCGGCCGGTATTTGTGGATGCAGTCCCGGCACACCGAGTTCTCCTGCTCGCCGCCGCAGAACTCGTTGATCGCATTGACGAGATTGGCTCTCGGGCAGATGAACGAATAGTCGTGGACGACGGTGACGAGCGGCTTGGACGATTGCGCGCAGCTGTTCGACAGAAGCTGGCGAAGGGCCGTTCCCGCCCCCATCATCGAGTTGAAGACGACGCCCTGGCAGGTCGCAAGACCTTGCAGCCGGGCCATGAGGCCTTCCAGATCGTCGAAATGCACGAGGCCGAGATTGGGGAGCGACAGCTCCCCCGTCGGCTGGAACAGCCTGATCGAGCAATGGCTCTCCGTCTCGACGCTGACACAGACGAGGCTCTGCCCGGAGCTGAAGCCGAGGTTCCGGAACTCTTCGACATAGTGGCCGATTCCGCCGCCGAGCTTGTGCTCGATCGACAGCATGAATTTTGCGTCGCCGATCGCATGGACGAGGCGCGCCATATCCAGCTCGCGGCGCGCGGGAAGCATGGGATCGCCGTGGATGAAGTCCTGAACCGCCAGATGATACGTCGGATAGCGCTCGCCGAGGACCCGTTGCGCGTAAGAGTGATGTTCGACATGCAGCTCGGCGAAGGAAACCGCGCCGAGATGGGTGACGAAGACATCGGGCGCGCAGATGTTTCGCAAGCCCGCCTGTCTGGCGCGCTGGCAAAAGTCCACCTCCTCCCCGTAGCCGCGCTTGAAGGCGGTCTCGTCGAGATGGCCGAGCTGGCGCAGCGCTTCCTGCGAAATCAGCATCGCGAAGCCGACCCCGGTGATCAGCTCGACGGAATTGACGGAGCTTTCGCGCGCAAGCCCGGCAAGTGCCGCGTGATCGATCTCGAGCTCGTAATTGTTGTCGGAGCAGAAGACCGGATAGCTCAGGATCGTGGCATTGTTCGACAGCGGCGTGATCGTCGCGACGTCGGTCTCCCGCTCGAGGCGCGCCAGCATCAGGTCGATCCAGAAATCATGAACGACCGTGTCCGCGTTGAGGAGGATGACGTGCGAGGCGCCGATCCGCTCGACGGTCTCGAAGCCGAAATTGATGTTCCCGACGAAGCCGCGATTGGTTTCGTGGCGGTGGTACAAGGCGCCGATTTCCGCGCACAGCCGCGCCGCCGCCTCGGAGAGCTCGGCGTCGGGCGAGCAGTCGTCGAGCACCGCGATCTTGAACGGCCGAACGGTCTTGGCGACGGCCGCCGCGCGGATGGACGACAGCGTTTCGTCATATCCCTTGTAGATCGGAATCAGCACATAGACGTCGGGTGTCTGCGGATCGCTCCACGCCCGCAAGCCTTCCGCCTTTTCGTGAATCGCCAGAGCCTGCGGCGACGCCTTGGCCGAGCGCAGACGCGGGCCGCTCGTCGGCGTCGTGATGCGAGGGTCGCGCCCGCGATAGGCCAGATGCCGTTCGAGGGTCGTCAGCACACCATGCCGATCGGGATATTTCGACCGGTAGAAGTGCACGGAAAACCCGTCATTCGGATCCAACCCGTGCCGATCGCCAAAGAGGATGTAGTGCAGCGCCGGATCGACCGTGGTGTCCTTCAGATAGGGCAGCTGCTCGTAATATCGTTTCGGATCGATCGATGAACGCACGCGCTCCGCGCGCTCGGCAAATTCCGGAGCAACGGGAACCAGCCGGGTGTCCTTTGCCGAAAGCCGGCCTTCCCGCCAGCCATATTCCGCGTAGTGAATCAGCGGCTCGATGCCGTAGTGACGAATGTCGTAATTCGTGTCCCGGTAAAATTGCGGGTCGAATTTCGGGGAAATCGAAATCCCGAGCTGATGGCCCCACGCAAAGTAATGGAGGACCGGATCGACGGTATGCGCGAACTCGTGCCCGGTCTGCCTGAAATAGAACTCCCTCTCGGCATGGGGCGACAAAAGGTCGAACACTGTTCGCCCAAGCTCGGACAGGATACGGTTGACGTCGTCTTGCGGCCGACTCTTGCGGCCTTCGAACTGGCCCCAACGGATAAAATGGTCGAGCGGATTGACGTCGACCTCGCGCACGTCATCGTTGCTGTTGCGGTAGTAATGGGTGTCGAAGACCGCCGACGGGTTCAATCCCTTCCGCCAGCCCTCATGCATGTAATGATCGAAAAGCGAGCCTGCCGCAGATAATCCATGCCGATCGAGCTCATTTTTGTAGAATTCAGAATCAAAAAACTCATCAAAACTGAAGGTTGATGAATACATCTTATCGATCATCAAGAATTCCACATGCGCGTTGATTACCTTCCGAGGTCTAACACAGAAATGCAGCGATTGGAGCCCGAGCGGGGCTGATCCCGGCCACCTCGCATAACGCTCAAGACGGCGATCCCGATCCTCGAAAACCGGCCTTGATCCCTGTCGGACGAACGGCCGGACGAGGGGCTATTGATCGACGTCCTGCGAGGACTGCGCAGCCAATACGCGAAGAGCGCGCGCCAGAGCGATTCGGGATGTCCGCAGCTCCGACGAACAAGACGTATTACCGACGCGAATGGGGCCGTTTTCTGCCGACGGCGCCACCCAGCGCAACGACTGGTCCGGCGCATCCTTCGCCGAAAGCCCGTGCTGCGCGCCGATCTGGTTCACGCTACGGCAGCACGCCGTCTTCAAAGTGAAAACACCGCGTTCGCCGACCCGTCCCCTTCCTTGAATTGCTATGCCTGCGAGGCTACCTTTCGACCGAAACGTCAAACAGGAGCCGAGCATGGCCACCAAGAAAGTCGATAGCCAGAGTTTCACTGCCGACGTCCTCGAAAGCCAGAAGCCGGTTGTCGTCGACTTCTGGGCCGAGTGGTGCGGGCCGTGCAAGATGATCGGACCGAGCCTGGAGGAGATCTCCGAGGAAATGACCGACATCGAGGTCGCCAAGGTCAATATCGACGAGAACCCCGATCTCGCCGCAAAGTTCGGCGTGCGCTCGATCCCGACGCTGCTTTTGTTCAAGAACGGCGAGCCGGCGGCGGTTCAGGTCGGCGCCCAGTCGAAATCGAAGCTGGTCGACTGGATCAAGGGCGCGGCATAATCCGCACCGAAATCGTCATGGCGATCAAGGGGCCTGCGCGACAAGCGCGGGCCTTTTTCTATATCAGCTGCGAGATGCCATGCTGACCGGGCGAAGACCGATCCGCGCCTGCCTCCGCGCGAGCCGGGCAGCCGGGCGCCGGGAGACGCCGATGATGATCCGGCCTCGCGCCGGGATTGCCGCAACCAGGTGAGGCCGAGAAGGAGAACCGTCTGAGCGCATTTCTCGCCCGGGTCGTCGCCGCGCTGTTCGGCGGCCTCCTGTTCAGCCAGTCGGCCGAGTTCACCCAGCAATATCTGCAGCGCCTCGGCGGTGCGGCGGACGAAATGCGCGCGGTCGTCCGGCGGTTTGAGGAAGGCGCGGCGGTCTCCAAGCTGACGCCGGATCAGGCGATCGAGCGACTGAAGCGCAACGATGACGAGGTCGCGATACGCCAGGGCAGCGACGCGGAGGAAAACCGCGATCGCTATCGATCGCTCGAACGCAGATACCAATCCCTGACCGCGACCTCGCCGCTCTTGCGGCCATTCGAGGCGGCAGCCGATCCCGACTGGTCCGTCGTCTCGCGCGCCGCCGGCGACTACCGCCCGGCCATTCCGGCGACCGGCGACGGCGTCATCCTGGCGCTTGGCGGCTTCGTTCTCGGCTGGGCCTGCGGCGGCGGCGCCCATGGCGCCGTCGCGCTCGCCAAACGCCGCCGGAAAAGGCGCAGCGAAGCCGCACAGACGAGCGACGACCTCTTGAACTGACCCATGATGTCGTCCGGCCCAGCCGAACAAAGACCGCCAGCGCCGCCGGTCGCAGGATCTACAGAGGCGTCATCCCGTTGCGCCCGAGCACCTCGCCGACGAGATAGAGCGATCCGCAGATCAGGAAGCGCGGCGCGGGCGTCACCTGCCAGTTGGCAGAGACCAGACGGATCGCCTCCTCGACGGAATGCGCGGGCTCCGCGTCGAGGCCGGCCTCGATCGCCGCATCCGCGAGTTCGTCCGGATCGATCCCGGCCTCGGTCATATTGACGGGAACGGTGAAGACCCGGCGCGCCATTCCCGCAAAAGCGGCGAAGAACCCGACCGGCTCCTTGGTGTTGATCATGCCCGTTATGAGAAAGAGCGGCCGCTGCACCCGCTCTTCCATGTCGGCCAGCGTCTCGGCGATGGCGACGCCGGCGCCCGGATTGTGGCCGCCATCGATCCAGATCTCCGAGCCGGAAACGGCAAGATCGACGAGTGGTCCCTCGGTGATGCGCTGCATGCGCCCGGACCAGTCGGTGCTGACCAGCCCCTTTTCCACCGCCGCGTCGGAAGGCGGGAACGGCCCTTTGCGCAGGGCCGCGATGGCCGTCGCGGCATTGACGATCTGATGGCGGCCAGGCAGGCGCGGCAGCGGCAGATCGAGCAGGCCGTGATCGTCCTGATAGACCATCCGGCCGTGCTCCTCATAGGCAAAGAAATCCTCGCCATAGGCGAGAACGGGCGCCCCCACCCGGTCGGCGATGCTGGTCAGGACCTCGAGCGCCACCTCCTCGGTCTGCTGGCCGATCACGACGGGGACCCCCGGCTTGATGATGCCGCCCTTTTCCGCCGCGATGAGCTCGACCCGGTCGCCGAGGAACGACTGGTGATCGAGCGAGATCGGCGTGATCACGCTGACGGCCGGCTTCGGCATTACGTTGGTCGCGTCGAAGCGGCCGCCAAGGCCGACCTCGACCACCGCGACATCCGCCGGATGCTCCGAGAACAGCATGAAGGTGACGGCGGTCAGGATCTCGAAGACGGTGATCGGCTGACCCTGATTGGCCTTTGCCGCGCGCTGCACCGCCTCGGCGAGGATCGCGTCTTCGACGAGACGGGAGCGGCCACTCGCCTCGGCAAGACGATAGCGCTCGTGCCAATTCACGAGATGTGGCGAGGTGTGGGTGTGGACGGCGCGACCGTCGGCCTCGAGAATCGCCCGGGCAAAGGCCGTGACCGAACCCTTGCCGTTGGTGCCCGCGACATGGATCGTCGGCGGCAACGCCAGGTGCGGATCGCCCAGCGCTGCAAGCAGCCGCAGGATGCGGTCAAGCGACAGGTCGAAGCCCTTGGGATGGCGACCGAGAAGGGTGTCTATTTCGGCCGCGGCGAGTGAAGTCGTGGTCATCGCCGGGTGTTACGCCAACCCTTTGCCGGATGCAAAACGTTCCCGTCAGACGACTGGCGGCCGCTCGGCGTCTTCGGGCTTGTCCTTCTCGCCGTCCGTCTCTGACGGGGCAGAAACGGACGGGCCCGCAGCACCATCGGCCAGCCCGCCGTCATCCTGCGCAGGCGCTTTCATCAAAAGCTTCAGCAGCGTCGCGATGCGGCCTTTCAGCTGATGACGCGGCACGACCATGTCGACCATACCGTGCTCCATCAGATATTCGGCGCGCTGGAAGCCGTCCGGCAGTTTCTCGCGGATGGTCTGCTCGATGACACGAGCGCCGGCAAAGCCGATCACCGCTCCCGGCTCGGCGATATGCACGTCGCCCAGCATGGCGTAGGAAGCCGAGACGCCGCCGGCCGTCGGATTGGTCAGGACGACGATGTAGGGAAGCCCCGCCTCCTTCAGCATCTCGACCATGGCCGTCGTACGCGGCAGCTGCATCAATGAGAGGATGCCTTCCTGCATGCGCGCGCCGCCGGACGCCGAAAACAGGACCAGCGGCCGCTTCTCGGCGATCGCAGTCTCGAAACCCTTGATGATCGCCTCGCCGGCCGCCATGCCGAGCGAGCCGCCCATGAAGGCGAAATCCTGTACCGTCGCAACGATCGGCAAGGCTTCGATCGCGCCCTTGGCGACGAGAACGGAATCGTCCATCTCCGCCTTGGCACGATTTTCCTTCAGCCGGTCCACGTAGCGTTTCTGATCACGGAACTTCAGCGGATCGACGGCGGCCGTCGGAAGATCGACGAGTTCGTAGGCGCCATCGTCGAAAAAGTGACCGAGGCGGTCCTTGGCGCGGATGCGCATGTGAAAGCCTGAGGTCGGCACCACCCACTGATTGGCCTCCAGATCCTTGTGGAAGACCATTTCGCCGGTCTCGGGACACTTGATCCAGAGGTTTTCCGGCACCTGGCGCGCCGCAAGCAGGCTGGAGATCTTGGGACGGACGTAGTTGGTGATCCAGTTCACGGAAAATCTGTCTTTCGCATTTCTGTCGAAAATCTGGGGCTTTGCCCCAAGAGATGGCCGTCCGCTCAGGGCTTGGCAAGGCGAGCCGAACGCACGCCCTCGGCCAGACTTGCCACGATGTCGGTGACCGCCTTCAGCGCGGCATCGCCGCCGCCCTTTTCGCTCGACGCCTCGATCGCCGAGACCAGCGCCGAGCCGACGACGACGCCATCGGCATTCCCGCCGATCTCGGCCGCCTGTTCGGCGGTGCGCACGCCGAAGCCGACGCAGACTGGCAGGTCGGTGTGACGCTTGATCCGCGAAACCGCCGCCGCGACCTTGCCGGCATCGGGCGCGGCCGAGCCGGTGATACCGGTGATCGAGACGTAGTAGACGAAGCCGGAGGTGTTCTTCAGGACGGCCGGCAGGCGCTTGTCGTCGGTGGTGGGCGTTGCCAGACGGATGAAGTTCAGCCCGGCGTCAAGGGCCGGCAGGCAGAGCTCGTCATCCATCTCCGGCGGCAGATCGACGACGATCAGCCCGTCGACGCCGGCCTCGAGCGCATCCTTCACGAAGGCTTCGACGCCATAGATGTAGATCGGGTTGAAATAGCCCATCAGGATGATCGGGGTGTCGCCGTCGCCCTTTCGGAAATCCTTCACCAGAGAGAGCGTCCTCTGCATGCTGGCGCCGGCTTTCAGGGCCCGCAGGCCCGCCTTCTGGATCGAAGGGCCGTCGGCCATGGGATCGGAAAACGGCATGCCGAGCTCGATCACGTCGGCACCTGCGGCAGGCAGGGCCTCAACGATCTTCAGAGCCGTCTCGTGATCGGGATCGCCGGCCATGACGAAGGTCACGAGGGCGGGGCGGCCTTCCTCTTTGAGGCGAGCGAAACGGGCTTCGATGCGGGTCGTCATAAATAGCTTTCAGATCGGGGCGTCCCGGCGGCAGCGATCGCCAGGCGCGGGAATTCTGTCATGAGACGTTGGCCGCGATCCTTACGCCATCCGGCAAGCCCCTGCCAAGCACGAAGCCACCAGCCGCATGTCGAGGAGACGATCGCTCCTGACACAACGGACCGCCAAACCCTTTCGACGCTCAGCCCGGCCGGCAGGATTCATCCAGCCACGCTGCCGTCGCCTCGTCGACGAAATCGACCCTGAAGCCGAAGATCGCCGGCGTCTCGTAGGGATGGGTCTCGCGGATCGACGCTGCGCAGGCGTCGAAGAGATCGGCCCGCGTCTTGGCGATCAGCAGCCATTCGTCCTGGCGTTCCTGCTTGCCCTTCCACCAGAAGCGGCTGTCCATCTCCTTGGCCGGAATGTTGCAGCAGGCGGCAAGCTTGTCGTCGAGCAGCTTGTGGGAGATCTCGCGCGCGTCGAGCAGCGAGGGGCAGGCGACGTGGATTTCGACGATTTCGGTCATGGAAAGGGCTCCCGGCCGGTTGTCTCCGGCGTTCTATGGCCAGTCGGCAGATCGTTCGGCTCGCTGATCCCATATGCGAATGATCTCGAGTCGATCCTCACGGAGGACGTAGACAAAAATGAACGGTGTTCGTCCAACGACGATCTCACGGGTGTCTTCCTCTCCGGGCCGACCGGAGAGCGGATAGTCCTGAATCGTCCGCATGGTCTTCGCAAACTGAGCGCGAGCGCGAACGGCGCCGTCCGGGAAGACCTGTTCGTAGTACCGGCGAAACCAGCCGAGGTCATCGCGTGCACGCGGAAGGAAGACGATTTTCATCGCCGGAAGAAGACGTCCGGCTCCGGAGGTGGCAACTCGTCCGCCGTCCCCCAGCTTTCGACCCAGTTCGTAACCGCCTCATGCGAGACGAATACCCCCTTTTCGGCCTCCTTCAGGCCGTGACGCACGGCTTCGCGTTTCAGTTTTCGACCGGCAAGATACTGCGTGATCGCCTGTTCAGCGATCTGGGCTTCGGTCGCGTTGGATAAGCGCGCCTCTGTTTCGAGAGCCGCCTTCACATCGGGCTCGACCGAAATGGAAAATTCACCTGACGCCATCGAGACATTTCCTTCGCTTCGGCGGGGATATGGTCGATCCCTCATCCCCGCGCCTCGTCCCGGAGTTCCTAGATCTCCATCCCGAGATGCTTGGCCACCGTGTGCACGTCCTTGTCGCCGCGGCCGCACAGATTCATCACGATGATCTGGTCACGGTCCATCTTCGGCGCACGCTTGATCACCTCGGCCAGCGCATGGGCCGGCTCCAGCGCCGGGATGATGCCTTCGGTGCGGGTCAGCATCTGGAAGGCCGCAAGCGCCTCCTGATCCATGATCGGGACGTATTCGACGCGGCGGGTATCCTTCAGCCAGCTATGCTCCGGGCCGATGCCCGGATAGTCGAGGCCGGCCGAGATCGAATGGCCTTCCTTGATCTGGCCGTCGGAATTTTGAAGGAGATAGGTGCGGTTGCCGTGGAGAACGCCGGGCGCGCCGGCGGTCAGCGAGGCGCAATGCTCCTCGCCCTCGAGGCCCTTGCCGCCCGCCTCGACGCCGACGATCGAAACGTCCTTGTCGTCGAGGAAGGGGTGGAACAGGCCGATGGCGTTCGACCCGCCGCCGACGGCCGCGACCAGCATGTCCGGCAGGCGGCCCTCGGCCGCCATCATCTGCTCGCGGGTCTCCTTGCCGATCACCGACTGGAATTCGCGCACGAGCTCCGGATAGGGATGCGGGCCGGCGGCCGTGCCGATCAGGTAGTAGGTGGAATCGACATTCGTCACCCAGTCGCGCAGCGCCTCGTTCATGGCATCCTTCAGCGTGCCATGGCCGGCGGTGACCGGGATGACCTCGGCGCCCAGCAGCTTCATGCGGAAGACGTTGGGCGCCTGCCGTTCGACGTCGGTCGCGCCCATATAGACGACGCAGGGCAGGCCGAAGCGGGCACAGACCGTCGCCGTCGCGACGCCGTGCTGGCCGGCGCCGGTCTCGGCGATGATCCGGGTCTTGCCCATCTTGCGGGCGAGCAGGATCTGGCCGACGCAGTTGTTGATCTTGTGCGAACCGGTGTGGTTCAGCTCGTCGCGCTTGAAATAGATCTTCGCGCCGCCGAGTTCTTCCGTGAGCCGCTCGGCGTAATAGAGCGGCGACGGCCGGCCGATATAGTGCCTGTTCAGCCCGTCGAGCTCGGCCTTGAACTCCGGGTCTTTGCGCGCCGCGTTCCAGTGCTCCTGCAGATCGAGGATCAGCGGCATCAGCGTTTCGGCGACGAAGCGCCCGCCGAACAGGCCGAAGCGACCCTCTTCGTCGGGGCCGGCACGGAAGGAATTGGGCAGTTGCTGGTTCACGGGGTTCTGGCCTTTCTGGCTCAACCGGCGGCGGTGGCCCGCTCGATCGCGTCGAAGAATGCATGGATGCGGCCGACGTCCTTCACGCCCGGCGCGCTTTCGACGCCGGAAGAGACGTCGATGCCGGATGGGCGCGCGATCGCCAGCGCCTCGGCGACGTTCGCGGCGTCGATCCCACCGGAAAGCATGTAGGACAGATCGGGGTCAAGGGCAGTGAGAAGCGTCCAGTCGAAGGAAACGCCGTTGCCGCCCGGCAGGTTGGAGCCCTTCGGCCGTTTGGAATCCAGCAGGATGCGATCGGCGACGCCGCGATAGGCGGCGATGGCGTCGAGATCGCGGGCATCCGACACCGGCAGCGCCTTCATCACCTTCAGCCCCGTCCGCGCCTTGACCTCGGCGACACGCTGAGGCGTCTCCTTGCCATGGAGCTGCAGCCAGTCCGGCCTCACCTCCTCGGAGAGCCGCGCGATCAGATCGTCGTCGGGGTTCACGGTGACGATGACCGTCCCGGCCCGGCCTGCGACGAGGCGCGCCAGCTCGGCCATCGGCGCCGTGTCGAGATGGCGGGGGCTCTTGGCGAAAGAGACGAAGCCGATGTGGCTCGCCCCCCGCTCCAGCGCCGCCCGAAGGGTCGCGGGCGTGGAAAGACCGCAGATTTTGACGTCGGGTTTCATGCGGGTGGAAGTGGCATCAAAACCGGGGGATGTCGAGAGATCGCTTCCAATGCTCGATGAGAGCGGCCGCTGCCAGCAGCGCAACACATGACCATACCTCCTGCGCGAACGCCATGTCCAAACGACCGTATCAGGCTGTAAGGCCGAGCATATCTCCAGAATCCAGGGACACCGGCTTGGAATGTAACCATGCGATGACAGGGCCGCCCGAATAGGTTCACATCGGGATTTTTCTTCCACCTCGCACCACTGTTCAGCAATCAATGGCTACCCAGATGTATCACCGTGATATATGTATCGCTGCGTGCTGTGGCGAGACTGGCCGATGACAAGCGTGGAATAGGGATCTCGCCGTGGCTTGGACACCGAAGGAGGCGACATATGCAATCCGTGAAATCGCACGATCTGATCGCCTTTCGCTCACATATAAGCTGCATGCCAAAGAGCGGCTGTCTGAACGAGGGTTGATCAATTCTGATGTGCTGTACGCGCTGAAATATGGCTTCGTGCATCAACCATCGGAACCCGCCACGAGAGCTGGTTACAATCGCTACCGAATGGAAGGCAAGACGCCGAACAGTGGCGCGCGGTCGATCGGGGTTGTGGCAATTCCGGATAGAGCAGGATGCCTTTTGACGATCGTAACGGTCATGTGGCTCGACGAGTTCGAGACACGATCGGGTTCGATCATAGGAGAATGATAATGACGACCCATCACTACACCGAGAGCGGCCTCGACAATGTCTTCATCGAAGGCATTCTGATCGAGCGCGACGACGAGGGCGACGAGGTCATCACGATCCCTGCGATCAATGAACTGCACCGGGTCATCGCGATCGGTATCGTTTCTCATGAGAAGGGCATGAGTGGTCCGGAACTGCGCTACCTTCGTAGCGAAATGGGTCTGACCCAGGCGGAGCTTGCTACCGTGGTTCATCGCGACAAGCAGTCGATCGGGCGGTGGGAGCGCGGCGAGGTTGAAATCGACAGCACCGCCGAAACCCTGATCCGGCAGATGGCGATCGAGAAGCTCAATCTTCCGTTTCGCGACGGCATCGACACGTTGTCCCAGCGCAGCGTGCCGACGGCCGAAACACAGCCGATCAAGATCCACGCCAAGGACGGCGGCAATTCAGGCTATTCGCTGGCCGCGTGACAGACTGAACAAGGCATGAAGGGGCCTCGTCAGGAGGCCCTTTTCAAAACGCGTCTCAGGCCATCGCATCTGCCGGCCTGAAATCAGCCGACCCCGACCGCATGGAGCCCTGACCCGTTGCGCTTCAGCCAGAGCTTCCCCGCCTCCGTCTCCGGGCAGAGCTTGTGGCACAGCGCCCAGAATTTCGGCCCGTGGTTCATCTCGCGAAAATGCGCGACCTCGTGGGCGGCGAGATAGTCGAGGACCGCAGGCGGCGCCATGATGATGCGCCAGGAAAAGGCGAGCCGGCGGTCGGCGGTGCAGGAGCCCCAGCGGCTGGTCGTGTCCTTGATGGTGATGGCGCGCGGCTCGAGCGCGACGGCGGCGGCGTGGATCTTCACCGCCGCTTCCAGATCCCGCCGCGCTTCCCGGCGCAGATAATCGAGGACCCTTCGCGAAAAATGCTCCGGCGCGCCGCCGACGAGAAGCTGTTGCCGGACGCCTGGAGCGGCGATCTCGCCGGATGGCGCGTCGTCCGCGTGCGGCTCCAGCCGCGTCACCTGCCGGCCGCCGCGATGGGTGAGCAGCGTCGGCTCGCCGCGAATGGGGATGATCGCCCCCGGCGCGATGACGACGCGATCGGGCGCCCGCGACACCCGCTCTTCGACCCAGCCGCGATGACGATCGAGAAACTCGCGGACCTTGCGGTTGGACATGCCCCTCGGCACGGTCACGACCAGCGCGCCGCCCCCCGGCGCGATGCGCATGATCATCCGCTTGGCGCGGGGGTTCTGACGGACCGTCAGAGGAAGCCGCCCGCCGGCGATGTCGATCGCCTCGGGGAGCGGAGGTTCTAGCTTGCGGCGCAGGAGCGATGGCATCAAGCGACAGGCGATCCGGTCTTAGCGTTCCGTCATGGACATCATGGATGAGCGATCGTATCGCACAACGCCAAGCGGCGGCACCCCGAGGAACGCCGCCGCTCAAATCAATCAACCGTTTTCAGGCGACCGCCTTCGGGCAACCGCCCGGCCTCGACCTGTGAAGCCAAAGCGCGTCCGGCTGGCTCAGGCCGGATGGCCGTCGACGATCGGGCCGTCATTGCCGCGCGCCGTTTCGCGGGAGCGGCGATCGCGCATGAAGCGATCGAACTCTTCCTGGTCCTTGGCCCGGCGCAGTTCGCGGGCATAGGCCTCGAACTCGGTTGCCGCCTCGTTGAGCTTGCGGCGCTCTTCATCGAGGCGCGACAGCTCGGCCTCGCGCCAGTCGTCGAAAGCGACGTTGCCGGTGCGCTCGGCGGCGAAGGGCTGCTTGAAGCCGGTGCGTTTCATGCTGTTCATGACCTTGTCCGTCGTAGAGTTGACGTCCCGCTTGAAACCCTCGAGGCGCTCGCCCCACAGGATGTAGGCGAGCATGGCGAGGCCGACCGGCCACCAGACGAAGAAGCCGCCCACCATCACGGCGATCGTCACCGGCGTCCAAGCAGGACGAATCAAAGCTTGTGAAGACATCGCAGTCACGTTCCTTTTGAAAATGGCCGCGACGACAAGCATCGCGGGAGAGCAGCCTCTCTTTTGTTACCGATGACAAAAAGATGGTGAGCGAATTCTCGCCGTTCAATGGTTTTGTCGCGAAAATCGAACCGCCAATCTCCGATTTCACAAAGCTCCCATGGCCGGGCCGGGCGCCAAGCGCTGGCTCGCTTGGCAAACGCGCGCCGGCGGCATGGCTCAGGGACGGGCCGGCTCGCGGCCAGGTCCGGCTGATTGCGCGATCGCTCCCGTCTCGTTCAAACTCCGCAGGATGTCGCGCACGACGAACTCGGCCGCCCTTCTGAAAGCCTCGTCGCTGTCGCCGCGAAACGAGATGGTCCGCTCGAAGACGAGCTGGTCCCGAGCCACGTCGAGGACGTCGATCCGCCCGAAACCGACCAGCGTGCTCATCTTGTGGATCTCGCCGAAGACCAGATAGTTCGCACCCGCATCTTTCGCCAGAGCCAGCAGACGCTGCGGCCGCAAGGTGCCGAGGCTGCAGGCCGATCGATCGACACAGTCGAGCGAAACCACTGAGAGGGCCTCGTCTCCGGCCGTCAGACCCGCCTCGATGCCGGCGCGAAAGGCGCTCAGCCGCGCTTCATGCTCGGCCGACTGGTCACGGATTTCCCCGGACGTGTCCTTGTAGTCGAATTTTGCGACCGCGACGGCTTTCGCCGCACCGCGCGCGCCTATGCCATCGCCCTGGCCGGCAAGCGCCGGGCCGAGCCCGGCGAAGGCGGCGAAAGCACCGATGACCGAAAGGCCTGCCTTGCCAGACATCATGCTTGCCTCCCGCAGATCCGGTTTCAGATCACGCCGTTCCTCCCGGTGATCGCGAAACCATGGTCATTTTGGCTGGGCCGCTTCGCCGCTCCCACCGCCTGACGCCCATTCGGGCAGTTCCCCGACCGTCACACCGAACAGCGTCGTCATCGTCAGATAGCCGAGCGTCGAAATGACGATGAGAGCTGCCAGATTATGAAAGCCACCATAGCGCACCATTTGCGGGATCGTCACCTTGCCCGACGCGAAGACCAGCGCGTTGGGCGGCGTGGCAACCGGCAGCATGAACGCCATCGAGGCCGCGAGCGCGGCCGGCACGCTGAGCATCAGCGGGTTTTCGCCAAGATCGAGCGACAGCGCGGCAACCAGCGGCAGAAAGGTCGCCGCCGTCGCGGTGTTGGACGTGAACTCGGTCAGCAGCAAGATGACCAGCGCGACGACGAGAACGAGGCCGATCAAGGGGATGGCGCTGGCAAAACTTCCGAGCGCTTCCCCGATCCACTTGTCGAGACCCGTGCTGGAAACGGCCTTGGCAAGGCTCAAGCCGCCGCCGAACAGAAGCAGGACGCCCCAGGGAAGGTCGGCAGCGCTCTTCCAGTCGAGAACCGCCTTCCCCTTGCCGGCACCGGAACCTTCGCCTTTGCCGTCGCCTGCGGGAATCAGGAAGAGAATCAGCGCCGCCCCGATGGCGATGCCGGCGTCGTCGAGGCCCGGCACGTAGTCGTCGAGGAAGGATCGCGCGATCCACAGAAGCGCGGCCGAGACGAAGACCACCGCGACGACCTTCTCGGCCTGCGACATGGCTCCGAGATCGGCGATCCGCCTGGCGATCAGATCGGACGCCCCCTCGATCTCGCTGCGGTCGAGCCGAACGAGGAGGCGCGTCAGGAGCAGCCACGAGATGGCGAGCATGACGACCGCCACCGGCACGCCGAGGAGCATCCAGCGGCCGAAGCCGAGGTCGTAGCCATATTGCTGGCTGAGACTGCCGGCAAGCAGCGCGTTGGGCGGCGTTCCGATCAGCGTCGCCACACCGCCGATCGAGGCGGCATAGGCAACGCCGAGAAGCAGGGCGAGCGGAAACTTGCCGATGTCCTCGCCTGATCCGGTCTCGCCTTCCAGAAGCGTGGCGACGGACAGCGCGATCGGCAGCATCATGACGGTCGTCGCCGTGTTCGAGACCCACATCGACAGGAACGCCGTCGCCAGCATGAAACCGGCGACGACCATGTGCTGGCGCGAGCCGGTTCTGGCGACGATATTGAGGGCGACCCGGCGGTGCAGGTTCCATTTCTCCATCGCGGCCGCGAGCATGAAGCCGCCCATGAACAGAAAGATGATGGGATCGGCATAGGGAGCGGCGGCCGCTTCCATCTCGACCGCCCCGAGCAGCGGAAACAGCACCAGCGGCACGAGCGCCGTGGCGGGAACCGGGACCGCCTCGGTGATCCACCAGACGATCATCAGACAGGCGACGGCCACGACGCGCCAGGCTTCGATCGAAAGCCCCACGGGCGCCGGCAGAAACAGAAGCACGACGAGGAGGGCGATGCCGATCAGCGCGGGCACGAGGCGCAGCGAGCGTTCACCGGTGTCGTCGCGCTCGGCCTGCTTTGACGCCTCGCTTGAACTCATGTCGCGCACTCCCCTGCCATCACTGCAATCTGGCGTTCCGGATCATTGATCTGGCAGACTTCCTTTCCGAGGCAAGATGCAGGCTCGCCGGGGCGAAAGCCACGGCGCTCAAGGGGCCGCAGGTCAGCCGACCGGAACACGCGCCTTTGTCGCCCGAAGGTTGCAGTCATCGGCTAGGCTGGGGCAATCCTTGCTTCATCGTCCGGAGACGCCTCATGCCCCGACCGACCCGCGCCGTCATCCTCATGGCCGCTCTCGCCTCGATCGGCGGCAACGCCGCTGCACAGACCGGTGACGGGCCGCCGGCAACGGCTGAGACCGCCTTTGTCGGCGTGCGCCCTCTGGCGCTCGTCGATGCGCTGAAGGACGGCCCCTTGAAGAAAAAGCTCTCGGCCTGCATCGGCCAGCCGATGAAACCGACCGACTGGTCGATCGGCCATCGCGGCGCGCCGCTGCAATTTCCCGAGCATTCGCGCCAGTCCTATCTGGCCGCGGCGCGCATGGGCGCCGGCATCATCGAATGCGACGTCGCCTTCACCAGGGACCGGGAGCTCGTCTGCCGGCACTCCCAATGCGATCTGCACACAACGACCGATATCCTGATGCGGCCCGACCTTGCGGCGCAATGCACAGAGCCCTTTACGCCGGCCGATGCATCGAGCGGCCGGCAGGCCAGCGCCAGATGCTGCACGTCCGACCTGACGCTCGCGCAATTCATGACGCTGAACGCCAAGATGGATTCGGCCGACACGGCGGCGACGACGCCGCTCGCCTATCAGGGCGGCAACGCCCCATGGCGCACGACGCTCTACGCGCCCGCAGAGGTGATGAGCCACAAGGGCTACATCGAACTCATCAAGTCCCTCGGCCGCAAATTCACGCCCGAACTGAAAACCCCCGAAGTCGCGATGCCATACGAGGGCGACTACACCCAGGAGGACTACGCCGACCAGATGATCGCGGACTACGAGGCCGCCGGCGTGCCGGCTTCGGACGTCTACCCCCAGTCGTTCCGGCTCGACGACATCCGATACTGGATCGCGAATCACCCCGAATTCGGCCGGCAGGCCGTCTATCTCGATGGCCGCAACAGATTGCCGTGGGGGTTCGATCCGTTGAAGCCGAAAAGTTTCGAGCCAACCATGGCCGAACTCGCCGAGGCCGGCGTCAGGATCATCGCACCGCCCTTGTGGATGCTGGTGACGCCCGGCGAAAACGGCGCGATCGTCCCCTCGGCCTATGCCAAGGAGGCCGGACGGGCCGGTCTCGATATCATCGCCTGGTCGCTCGAGCGCTCCGGCCCGCTCGCCACCGGTGGCGGCTGGTACTACCAGACGATTTCGCGGGTCGTGGACAGTGACGGCGACATGCTCCGTCTTCTCGAGACCCTGGCCAAAGACGTCGGCGTCATCGGTGTTTTCTCCGACTGGCCGGCGACGACGACGTTTTTCGCCAACTGCCTCGTTCCCGGCGCCACCAACGACCCAGACATACGCTCACACAACTGAAAGTTGGTGTATCACGGCGGTCTGTTTCTTCGGGCAAAAGCAGAAATTCTCGTCACTTACCGGGATACTCCCCAACCGTTGCAGCTATATTCGCCCATCTTCGGCGGATGGCAGGGCGGCTCATAATTTATACTTACTATCCGTTACACAGATTGCCATTCCCATGCTCTACCACCCTAGATCTATTGTTGGCGTGGCGCGCCAAGCCGGCTAGGAGATAGATCGGGGACAGCGGCGTTTTCGGCGCCAACAATGCGAGGGGTCGGCATGCTCTTCTACGACGACGCGCCGGGCGATCGATCCGGTGCGATCGAGGCATCGGCTTCGGGCAAGGCAGGGCTTCTTGAGCGCTCGGTTGCCATTCCAGGAATTTTCCGGCCTCAAGGCGCGCTGACGGCCGCCACAGAGGCGTCCAGCGCGGCAGCTGGCGCGGGCGGAAGCTTACAGTCGTGGCGTTCAGGCACGGCCGTCTCATGCCGCGATTGCCGGTAGTGCCCTCCGTGTCCCAAGCCTTCCCCGTGACTGTCTGAACGGCCGCGATCATGAACTGGACCGATTCGATCGACGCCTATTGCGAGCGTGTCAGCCCGGCCTTCTGGGCAGAACCGCTCAACGCTTTGTCCAACGTCGCCTTCATCGCCGCGGCGCTGATCGGGCTCAGCCTCTGGAAGATGCGCGGCGGCAAGGACCGCCCGGCATTCGTGCTGTGTTGTCTCGTCGCCGTGATCGGCGTCGGTTCCTTCACCTTCCACACCGTCGCCACCCGTTGGGCGAGCCTTGCCGACGTGATCCCCATCGCGCTGTTCATCTATGCCTATTTCGCCCTGGCGCTCACACGCTTCTTCGGCCTGTCGAAGCTCGCCGCAGGGGCCGGGACGGTCGCCTTTTTCGGCGCCTCGTTCCTTGCCCAGCCGGTCTTTGCCACAATCGTCGGGTCTTCGGCCGGCTACATTCCAGCGCTCTTGGCGATGCTCGCGATCGGAAGCCTTCTCCTCGCCCGGCACAATACGGCCGGCGCGCTCGTCATCTCGGCCGGAGCGACGTTCCTGGTCTCTTTGTGTTTTCGCATCTTCGACCAGCCGATCTGCGAGGTCTGGCCGCTCGGCACCCACATGATTTGGCACGTTCTCAACGCCGCAACGCTCGCGCTGCTGCTTGCCGCCGCGATCGATGCCCATCCGACCCCTGCGGTTCGGCGCAAACACTGACGCGGCGACAGGTCAGGCCGGCGGCGGCCCGGCCAGGAGATCGTCGACCCTGCGGTCGCGAAGCGAGGCGATGTCGGCGATGTCGCCCATGTCGAGGAGCCTCAGCATCCCCTTGAGGATCCGCGCCGGCAGATGCGGGCCGCCATAAACGAGGCCGGTATAAAGCTGGATGAGATCGGCCCCGGCCTCGATCTTCATGACCGCAGTGCGCGCGTCCTCGACGCCGCCGACGCCGATCAGCGGAAAGTCCGGCCCGACGGCCCGGCGGAAGCGGGCGAGCACCCAGGTCGAGCGGCGCATCAGCGGCCGGCCCGACAGGCCGCCGGCCTCGGCCGCCAGCGGGTGGTTTTCAACGCCGTCGCGGGCAAGCGTCGTGTTGCCGACGATCAGGCCGTCCACCGCGCGATGTCTCGCCGCATCGGCGATTTCCTCGATCTGGTCCTCGTCGAGATCGGGCGCGACCTTGACGAAGATCGGCTTGCGCGGGCTCGCCATCATCGCCGCATAGCCGTTGCGCGCGGCAACCACCGCCTTCAGCAGGCGATCGAGGTCGTCGCCCCCCTGAAGGGCGCGCAGCCCGGGCGTGTTGGGCGAGGAGATGTTGATGGTCAGATAGCTGGCGAAGCCCTCGAAGACGTTGACGCCCTCGACATAGTCGGCGATCCGGTCCTGCGAATCCTTGTTGGCGCCGATATTGACGCCGACGATGCCGGGCTTGCCCGTCCTTGCCGCCAGCCGCTCCGATGCGTCGGCATGGCCGTCATTGTTGAAGCCGAGACGATTGATCACGCCGCGCGCCTTCGGCAGGCGAAAGATACGCGGGCGCGGATTTCCCTCCTGCGGCTTCGGCGTCAGCGTGCCGACCTCGGCAAAGCCGAAGCCAAGCCGCAAGGCCTCGTCGGGCACCTCGGCATTCTTGTCGTAGCCTGCCGCAAGGCCGAGCGGATTGGGAAAGCGGATGCCGGCGACCTCGACATGCAGCCTTCCATCCACCGGAATGTCGAGATCGCGGACGAGCCCACGCTTCAGCGCCGTCAGCGACAGTTCGTGGGCGCGTTCGGCCTCGAGCCGAAACAGCGCCGGCCGCGCCAGCCTGTAAAGAACGCTCATGGCATCATCGCCGGTGCCGGCCCCATCGGTTCCTCACCGCATCGCTCCGGGAAACAGGTGATGTCCGTCCGGCCCGATGGGCAGTTCCTCGACCCACAGCACCGCCTCGACCGGCAGACTCGCGTACAGATGGGGAAACAGCGCACCGCCACGCGATTGTTCGTATTTCAACCTGTCGCCGAGCGGCGCGGGATCGACCGCCAGAAGCAGGAGATCGTCCTGGCCGGCGAAGTGACGGGCCGCCGTCTCGCGCACCTGCGCACTGGTCGAGAAGTGGATGAAGCCGTCGGCATGATCGACCGGCGCGCCGTCGAGCCGCCCGCTGGCCCTGGCCTCTTCCCAAAGCGCTCTTGGCAGAATTTTATAGATTGTCTGGTTCATGAAGAGATCGGTGCCAAACAATCTGGAGAAAATCAATTCCGGCCGCGCCGTCATATACAAGCCACCGAAGGCTGCCAGCTTTTTCTCCTGTTCCGGCGAAGCTCTCGGCGGGCCGCCACGCCCTGTCGCCAGTCGCCTCTGGCAGGAGAAAGACGATGACGAAGACCCGCAACCTTTCCGCGCTTGCGGCGACGATCAGCTGCTTGTGCCTGCTTGCACTTGGCATGGCAGGCAGGGCGAGCGCCCAGTCCGGGCTGAGCGAGACCGACCCGCAGCTTGAACCCGGCCGATACGAGATCGTACGGATCGACGGCGCCGTCGCACGGCTCGACACGGCCACGGGCGAGCTTTCGCCCTGCCGGGTCGTCGCGGATGCCCTGACCTGTGGGAACGCTGCCGGCCCGCGCGATCAAGCCGCTTCGAACGCGCGCATCCGCGCGCTGGAAAAACGGGTCTCGGCGCTTGAGGCAGAGCTTTCAAAAGGCGGCTCGGCGCTCACCGGCAGCGACGAGACCGATGCTGCGATCGCGCGGATGCAAAAACTCTTTCGCGGCTTTGCCGACATCGTCAAGGAGCTTGAGGAGGGCCGCGACGCGGCAAGAGGGACCGACGCCTCGCCGCCCGACCGGACGTGAAGACGGGCCGACGCGCCTGCTTGGCAGCGCATTGGCCAATCAGTTTGATTGCGAGACCTCCGCCCGCCGCAATGCCTTGAACCACCCTGTCCGGCCGCGCTGCGGGCTGTCTCCCGAAGGCCCGGACCCTGCCGCTTTGAAATCGGGGCTTGAAGACGCGGCCATTCTGTCATATTCCCCCGCCGTTCGAAGACGGGCCCGAAACCGGGGCCCGGGGCGCTTCTTCCGGGATGACCCGCATCGAGATCGAAGCCGCTGAGGCGTTCATGCTTCAGCCGATGATCTTGCATGAT
This sequence comes from Jiella mangrovi, assembly GCF_017815135.1. Taxonomy (GTDB): domain Bacteria; phylum Pseudomonadota; class Alphaproteobacteria; order Rhizobiales; family Rhizobiaceae; genus Jiella; species Jiella mangrovi. The sequence goes on from NZ_JAGJCF010000007.1 coordinate 63,736, forward strand.
TCGAACATGGGTGAGGTGGCCGAGTGGTTGAAGGCGCACGCCTGGAACGCGTGTATACGGGAAACCGTATCGAGGGTTCGAATCCCTCTCTCACCGCCATTTCCCTGATTTTCCTATAAGCGCCTGATTTTGAAGGCTAATTTTCGGCAGCTGCATTTTGCTCCGACCTAGCGTTCAGACCAAATTTGAGATGGTCCATATGTTTGCGCAGAAAGCACGGGCGGACGAGCGCCACGCCCAGTTCCTCAAACGCCATCCGGACCGTCGCCAGAGGATCGAAACGCTGGCGCGCGCTCGCTTGGATGCAAATCAGATGACGATCCCGCCGGAAATCCAGGTCACGAAAGATGCCGTGCAATAAGGCACAGGAGGACGTCGAGACCTTTCCTGCTCCATCTCGCATTTCGGTCTGGATCGCGGATCAGGCCTCGATCCCGTCGGGCGCGAAGGGTCGCAGAAGCCCACGCTTGCGCTCCTCCCGCCCGGCGATGACCGAAAGCAGCCCGGCGAGTTCCGGCTCGTCCTCAAACGCGGCCTTCGCCGGGGCGCCACCGGCCAGGATCTCTTCGACCGCCGCGTCGAAAGCCTGACGCTTTTGGTCCGTGATGGGATCCGTCGAAACCACCGTGTAGACCGGTGCGACGCCGCTGCGGCCCTTCACCGAGACCCGCGCGACGAGAAGCGGGGCAAGCCTGCCGGCAATCTTCGCGGCAGTAGAGGCCCCGATCAGCAGAGGAACGCCGCATTCCTTGGATGCGCCTTCGAGCCGCGAGGCGTAGTTCACGGCATCGCCGAGCACGGAATAGTCGAAGCGCGTCGCCGAGCCCATGTTTCCGACGACGCAGATCCCCGTATTGATGCCGACGCCGACGGCGAGCTTCGGGGCGTCGTCGCCGAATTCCTGTCGAAGCTCCGCGTTCAGCGACGAGACGGCGCGGAGCATGGCGAGGCCTGCTTCGACGGCGCGGTTGGCGTGATCGGGATCGTCAAGCGGCGCGTTCCAGAACGCCATGATGCAGTCGCCGATGAACTTGTCGATCGTCCCGCCCCGGTCGAGCACGGCCTGCGAAAGCGGTGTGAGCAAGCGGTTGATCAGCTGCGTCAGCCGCTCGGGATCGTCCTTCATCGATTCCGCCAGCGTCGTGAAATTGCGGATGTCGCTGAACAGGATCGTCAGCTCGCGCCGTTCGCCGCCGAGCTTGAGCGCCGAAGGATCGCGCGCCAGGCGCTCGACCAGTGCCGGGGCCAGATAGTGCCCGAAGGCCCGGGTCACGTCTCGCCGCATCGCGCGTTCTCGGGCGATGTCACGGGCCGCAAGGGGGGCAATGACCGCCGCGACGGCAAGCGACGGCGCCAGCGGCGAAACGAACGTCTTGAGAAAAAAGAACGTCGCCGCGCTGAGGACGACGATGAGCGCGACGAGTCCAAGCCCGAGAACGACGGTCCCAAGATCTGCCGGTCGCCAGGCGATCAGCGCGGCAAGCAGCGCTGCACCAGCGATCATGAGACCCGTGACCGGCAATCCGGCCTCCACGATCGAAAGGCCATAGCGAAGATTGTCCGCGATCGTCGCCTGGACCTCGACGCCTGGAACCAGCATGCCGGTGGCGGAGGTGAAGGCGGTGGCGAAACTGTCGGCCCCCCCGGTTTCGGCAGGGATCGCCATCTGCAGACTGCGGCCGACCAGAACGATTTTGTCCTTTAGAAAACCCGGCGGCAGGAAGTCCTGTGGAGCGAGCGCCTGATAGTATGAGATGGTCGGATAGGTCCGCGCCGGTCCCATGGGGCGAATGAGGCGGCGACCGCCCGTCTCGACCGGCCGAGGCGCCAGGACCAGACGTTTCTCCGCGCCCTTGACGGCTTCAGCCGAAAATCCATCGGCAGCCGTCGGCATCCCGCGCAGCACGTTGTCGGGGTCGAGCGCCACCGAGGCGAGCCCCACCCGGGCTCCGGCCGCCACAAACTCGGGAAGCGGCTCGGTCCGGATCATCTGGCTCATATGTGGCGTTTCGATCAGGCTCTCATCGGCCGCCAGCACGACATCCGGTCCCAAAGCCTCGGCGAGCGCCTGATCGGCGTCTGCCGTTGAGGGCTCGGCAAAAATGAGGTCGAGGGCGATCGCCTTGACGCCGGCGCCCCTCAATGCGCGGATCAACTGCGCATGCAGATCCCGGGGCCAGGGCCACTGCAATCCGATCTCCGCAAAGGCCGGCTCGTCGATCGCCACGATGACGATGCTCTCATCCTTCTTGGCGAGCTCGCTCATCGAAGGCGGCGCGAGGGTCGCCAAGACATCGAACACCCGCATTTCGGCCATTCTGAACGGTTGCCACGTGGCAAGCGCAAGGCACAGAAGCGTCGCCGCCAGAGCCGACACGGCGGTCCCTGCAGCACGGCGGCGGTCCATCAGAACCGCGCCTGCAACGTCGCCCGGACCGTGCGTTGGGCCGTGGGCACGAAAGGCGCCACCTCGATTTTCTGGTCGAAGACGTTGTAGACACCGAGATTGGCCTCGAAGTGCCGATCCTCGCTCTTCCAGCTTCCGAAGAGATCGGTCACGAAGGCCTCGTCGAGCTCCCGTTCGGCGATCTGCGAGGTCCGCTCCCCGAGATAGGTCTCGCGAGCGGTGAACTTGACCCGGCTCGGATGGACATAGGTGAGGGCCGCGGTTCCGCTCCAGTTCGGAAGGAAGGGAATGTCGCCGGTTTCGTCCGCAACTGTCCCTTCGGACCAGCTTCTTGCAAGGGTCGCGGACGCGCCGAGGCCATTTCCGAGCCAGGTATTGACGGTGAAGGCGACGCGATCAAGCTTTGCCTCTTCGACCGCGATGCCGTCCACATAGCCGGGGATCGAGAAACTGAGATCGGTGTAGTCCTGGTGCTGGTATTCCAGCGAAGTGAAAAGATGTCGGCTCCATTCGCTGTCCAGCCGCAGGATGGTGGAATCCACATGGTCGACGTTGTCGGGGATCGCGTTCGAGCGCAGCCCAACGACGCCGATGGGGCCGAGCGTGTAGCTGTCCTCGTTCGGCCTTTCGCGCAGGAAAGCGGCGCGCAGCCACTGGCCGTCGAGCGGCATGTAAGCAACGCCGAGGCGCGGCGCGAGCGCTTCGTCCCGAACGCCATCCTCCTCGATCGCCGAGCCGAAGAGACCGGCCTCGAAGCGCAGATTCTCCGTGGCTTCGAAGGTCAGGTCAATCCAGGCGCGACCAAAGCTGCTGCGGCTCTCGGAGGCGGTCTGGATGGAGGGCACGGGGGACGTCAGATAAAGCTCGGCGTTCGCTTGCGAATGCGCGCCGCCGTACTCGCCGCCATATTCCAGTATGAACGGCTCGAACCCGATGCGATGTGTGGCGCTCGCCTTGAGAAGATCCTGCCGGGCATCGGCGGAATAAAGACCGGGCACCCCCAGAACGAGGAGATCGAGCGGCGTCACGTTCTGGGCGCCGTCGTTCCGCGAGCCGAACACGGCGACATCGAGAATGTTCTCATAGCCGAAAGTATGGCTGAACCCCAAAACGCCGACGAACGTGTCATCGGTGCGCGTGTCCGAGAACGTGGCGGGAACATTGGCCAACGCAACCTCGCCCCGGTCCCAGTTCGCCGACAGGAAGCCGGCCATTCGATCGTAGGCCGTCAGCTGAACGCCGAACCCCGCCACGATCTGATAGTTTTCGTCCGCCTGGGAGGCGTAGTCCGGCGCGACCCTGTTCACGTTGGCCTGGATGAACATCGAATAGGGCAAGGGATCATAGCCGAGCGACTGGAAGCCCGCGCCGAAGACACCCCCTCCGTCGTCACCCTCCCCGAGGAACCCGCCCGTCAGAGACGCTTCGGAAAACGGCGCGGTGACGAAGGACGGCCGAAGATCGGAGCCGGCAAGGCTCATCGCATCGCTCAGAATGCCTTTGGTCAGCAGCGAAAAACCTCTCGCGTCCGCAGTCGGGTTCGGTGTCGCGAGTTCATCGCCACGCTCCAGATAGAAGGGCGCGGCGGTCCCGGTCAGGGCGCGGTCGAAATAGCCCGCCGAATCGAACGGATCGAAGACGATCTCGCTCCAGTAGGAGCCCCAGGCATCCAACGAGAGAAACCCGTAAGCCGACGACAGGACCGAGCCGGACTCGCGCGTGGCGTGGATGGACTCGTAGTCGCCGCCCCTCGCCCGGATCCGCTTCACCGATTCCCTGGCATAGTCGATCGCCTGGTCGGCCTGATACTGGTCGATGGCGAGTGAGGCCAGATACTGCGCTGCCAGCACGCTGTTCTTGTCGAGACGATTGGCGTCCTCGAAGGCTTGTCGGGCGTGCTCGATATCCCCGGACGCTGCGTAGGCCTCCCCAAGAACCAGGAGACCGTCGGAATAAGCGGGATTCGCCGTGGTCGCCTTGAGGAAACTGTTCAGCGCCGCCTCTGGATTGCCTTCCAGCATCTGCTGGCTGCCGCGCACCATATTGGCAAGCGAGAAGGCGGGATCGACCTCAAAGATCGTATCGATCAGAGGCCGTGCCTCCACGAGGCGACCCTGCGACAGATAGAGCATCGCCAGGTTGCTGCGGTTGATCGGGTCCTCGGGCTCGATCTCGATGGCGCGCAGGAGCGCCGCTTCGGCTTCCTTTTCCGCGCCCCGGTCCGCAAGTGCGAGAGCGTAATCGTTGAGGAGGCTGGTGTTGCCCGGCGCGACGGCCAGTCCCTTTTTGATGTCGGCGATTGCGCCCTTGAGGTCGTAGACGGCGTTGGCACGGTAATAGGCCCGGGCGGAGAGGACTTCGGGATCGCTGGGATCGAGCGCATACCCTTGCTCGGTCGCCTTCCGCGCCGTTTCGAAATCGCCCGCCAGCATCGCCAGCTTGGCAACCGCAGCGACATATTCAGGATCCTTGCTGAAGCGCGGCTCCGCATCCTGCAGGATCTTCAGGGCGTCTTTCGGCGTGCGAAGCATGGCGGCGATAACCGCTTCGCCGACCACCGACACGCGGTCTTTCGGATCGGGCCGGGGTGGGGGCGGGGGTTTCGTGGGGTCGGCCAGCGAGCGGGCGAAGTACATTAGATAGGTCGCCGTCGTCCGCCTCTCGCCTTCAAGATGCGGCAAGGCTCGCGCGTAAAGATCGGCGGCCTGAGCATAATCCTGGCGCGCTCCTGCAATGTTCGCTGCAAGGAGATCGAGCCGGGCGCTCTGCGCGGCCGTCAGTTCAACGCCACGTGCAGCGGCGATCGCAGTTTCGGCTTTCTGTCTGCCGTCCCGATCCGCGGCGATCTCGGCCGCCAGCACGCGATCCTCCGCGCTTCGCCGCGATGGCGGCAAGGCCGCGAGCCGATCGCGTTCGGCGAGGAGCAAGCGATTGGGCAGCGAGGCCGCGGGAAAGGATTCGAAGGCTCCCCGCAGCGACAGGTTCACCAGCATCTGTTCGTGAAAGTCATCGGCGACGATGACGATCCTGGCGGGTGCCTGGCCGAGGGTCGCCGCGGCCGCCTCCCCTTGCCTCAGCGTCACCGAGCCCTGCGGATTGAAGAATTCCACTTCGCCGTCGAGCACCATGAGTGTCGTGCGGTCGCCTTCGGTCCGCATGCTCCAGTCGGTGCCGCGGATCGCCGCCGTCGCTGCGGTCGTCTCGACATACACGCCGGTTCCGCCGCGCGCCGCGCGGCCGAAGATCTGGCCACGTTCGAGGACGAGACGGGTATCGCCGCCAGCCACCCGGTCCTTGACGAGAAGTGTCGAGTTGCGTCCGACGCGGACTTGGGTCTGATCGGAAAACAAGACGGCGAGCTGACCGGTCGCGTTGGTCCGCAGGAGGTCACCGGTCTTCACGTCCTGCAAAACCTCGACGCCACGCCAGCTCGGCGCGTCGACGAACTCGATCTCTTCACCGAGCTTGGTGGCGATCACCGTCCCCGCAGCCGGCGCAACGCGCGGCACCGGTTCGGCCGAAGCGGGCGTTGCAGAGAGACCTGAGATGGCGAGTAAAGCGAAACGGCAAAGCGTCAACTTCATCTAGGGAAACTTCGAACATCATGACGAGACACGAAGAGGTCACGTCACTTCTCCTGTCAATCTGAGGGTTTGAGCTTGAGACGCTTCGTCAAATCATCGCGTGGGGAATGTGTCGGTCTAGACACAGACGCTTTTCGCGAAGACTTGGCATCCGGATTAGTGCTAGTGCGATCGAATCACACTGACCGGAGCTCCCGCGATGTCCGAGCGGCATCTTTCCCACCTCGTCGAAGCCAATCGCATTTTCGCCGAGCAGATCCGAACGGCCGACCAGAAGGCAGCCTACATCTTCACCTTCATTCTGGCGCTGGTCGTCTGGTCGGCGGAAACGCGCCGATCGTTCTCGCTGGAGCACTTGATGTCGGCGGGCCTCGTCAGTCTTGTCGCCAGCTTCGTGCTGATGGCAGCCGTCGCGGTCGCTCTCGTGTCCGCGATCTGCGTTGTCCTGCCGCGATCAAGGCCCGGTACGAGCATCCTTTACTGGGGTGCGTGGCCGCAGGCGGGCGAGGCCCTGGAGGCGGCGCGCAAGCGCGAGGATCTCGACTTTCTCTATGACGACTATCTGCAGAATACGAGCACTCTGGCGGTGATCTGCCGGGCAAAATACCGGCTTGTCGCGCTTGCCTTCCGAGCGATGCTCGTCGTGGTGACGAGTTATCTGGTCCTGTTGATCAGCAGCTAGCGGATAAAGGTCGGCTTTCAGAAGCGGCATGGGGGCCGAGCAACTTGCAAATTGCGTTGCGGCGTCGGGCGTGCTTCCGTGGCTTTCGGGTCCATGAATCGAGAGCGCCGGGATGCGTGCGAAGGAGCGGCGGGACAGCGGGCAGACCCGGCATCGGACATCTCAAGGCCGACCACCGGATGGGCCGCAGTCACCTCGCCCATGCCACCGGCGACGCCGCCAACGCCGTCCTCGTCGCCGTAGGCTACAGCTTCCGCCGCATCCTCATCTGGCTGAAGCTTTTTGCCAGCTTCATCCAGGCCGCGATCCTGACAATGCTCGCTCAGGGCCAGCTTCGCTCAGCGGCTTGATCAGCCTACTTCACGCAGGACCGTCGAGATCGACCGTCAGCAGAGAGTCGAAAGCGATCGGGATCTGACCTTGCCCTCAAGTTTTATCCAGCCGTGAGTTCGCTTCCGGCGGTTTTGTTGCCCTTGGGGGCGGGCATTCAACGCAACGCGGCTCGATCTCACCGTGGTGGCAGAGCGCTGCGGCTTTTCCTCCTATTCGCATTTTCGCCGGCTGTACAAGGCGAGTTTCGGCGCCTCGCCTTCGGCCGACCGGCGCATGAAGAACCTCGCCCCGGCCGCCCCGGCCGCCCCGGACGAGATGTCGCCGCTTCACGACCTGCATCCCTATCAGAACCAGCTCGATCCCGTGCGCATGGTCCGACGGCGCGGTTCCACGCCATAATCGATCATCGCGCCCGCCGGTCGCGGGTGATTATGCCAAGAACCGGCCGCCTACGCGATCTCTTGTCGAAGGGCCGGGGATAAGACGGAACCAACCCTGTGTTCCGGCTCGTGAAAGGCCCGCCTGATGTCACTCAGCTTCGATCCCGCGGCCATCGAACTTCCCGAAGGTCACCATATCGGCGGACGCCTCGTCCCGGCGGAAACGCAAATGCCGGTTCTGCGCCCGTCCGACGGCGTCGCCCAGGCTGGCTGTCCGATCGCCGACGCCGGGATCGTCGATCAGGCGGTCGAAGCTGCAAAGACGGCTCTCAAAACCAGCGGCTGGGCGGGCCTGCGTCCGCGCGAGCGGGTCAAGGCGCTGCACCGCTTTGCCGATCTCATCGAAACCGAGGCGGAGCGGCTGGGGCGGCTGGAAAGCGTCGTCTCGACCAGGCCGATCGCCCAGTCGATTTCCGGGGACGTGGCGATCACCGCCGAGCAGATCCGCTTCTTTGCCGAATTCGCCGACAAGGAGGGTGGGACGGTCGCGCCCACCGCGCAGGATAAGCTCGGCCTGATCGAGAGCGAGCCCTATGGCGTCGTCGGCGCCATCACGCCCTGGAATTTCCCGATCTCCATGGCCGGCTGGAAGCTCGGCCCGGCACTTGCCGCCGGCAATGCGGTGGTGCTCAAACCGTCAGAGATGACGCCCTTCACGGCGGTGGCCCTGGCCGAGCTTTCGGTTCGTGCCGGCCTTCCCGAAGGGCTCGTCAACGTCGTCCTTGGCGACGGCGCGACGACGGGCAACGCGCTGACCGGCCATCCCGGCATCGCCAAGATCTCCTTCACCGGCTCCACCGCGGCCGGAGCCGCGATCATGGGCAATATCGCGCGCACGGGCATCAAGCCGATGACCCTCGAACTCGGCGGCAAGAGCCCGCAGATCGTCTTCGCCGACGCCGATCTCGACCTCGCCGCCGACTGCATCACGCGGGGCATTCTGTCGAATGCCGGACAGGTCTGCGTGGCCGGCTCGCGGGTCGTCGCCGAGGCGTCGATCCTCGACGCGCTGCGCGAGCGGCTGGTCGCGCGGTTTGCCCAGATCGCGCCCGGCCCGACCTGGGACGAGACGAGCAGCTACTCGCCGATCATCTCGGAACGCCAGCTCGCCCGCATCAAGACGATCCTTTCGAGCGCGCGCCAGACGGGAGCCGAGCTCATCATCGGCGGCGAGAGGCTGGATCGTGCCGGCTCGTTCTTCGCGCCGACGATCCTTGCGGGGGTTGGCCCGGATTCCCCGGCCGTACGAGAGGAGATCTTCGGCCCGGTCCTGACGCTTCAGGCCTTCACTGACGAGGCCGAGGCGCTGGCGCTGGCCGACCATCCCGATTACGGCCTGTGCGCCGGGGTCTATACGGCCAATCTCTCGCGTGCCATCCGGATCACCCGCTCGATCCGGGCGGGAACGGTCTGGGTCAACCGCTACGGACGCTCCACCGACCACATCCTGCCGACCGGCGGCTACAAGGGCTCCGGCCTCGGCAAGGATCTGGGCCGCGAGGCATACGAGGCCAATCGGCGCCAGAAGTCGGTGCTGATCGATCTTTGACACAAAAGGAAATGAAGCCATGAGGTCCCATCGCATCGCACTGATCCCCGGCGACGGCATCGGCCCCAACGTCGTCGAGGCGGCCTTCAAGGTCGGCGAGGCAGTCGCCGCGAAGGAGGGTTTTACCCTCGAGCCGACTTACTTTCCCTGGTCATGCGAGTTCTACGCCGAGACCGGGGCGATGATGCCGGAGGACGGGATTGAGACCCTGCGCGGCTTCGACGCAATTCTCCTCGGTGCCGTCGGCTGGCCGGCGAGCGTGCCGGATTCGGTGTCGCTGCACGGCCTGTTGCTGCCGATCCGCAAGGCCTTCGTGCAATATGCCAATGTCCGCCCACACCGCCTCCTGCCGGGCGTCGAGGGGCCGCTGAAGGCCGAAAGCTTCGACATTCTGTGCATTCGCGAAAACACCGAAGGCGAGTATTCCGGCGCCGGCGGCCGCGTCCATCAGGGCGGACGCGACGAGGTGGCGGTGGAGACGGCGATCTTCACCCGCACCGGCGTCGAACGCATTCTTCGCTACGGCTTCGAACAGGCGCGGCTGCGCAGCGGCCGGCTCGCGTCCGTGACCAAGTCGAACGCCCAGAAGCACTCGATGGTGTTCTGGGACGAGATCACCCGGGAACTCGCCGAGGAATATTCCGACGTCGAGGTCACGTCCTACCACATCGACGCCATGGCCGCGCGCATGGTAATGGCGCCGCAATCCCTCGACGTGGTGGTTGCCTCGAACCTTTTCGGCGACATCCTCACCGATCTCGGCGCGGCCATCCAGGGCGGCCTCGGCTTTGCCGCCTCCGCCAATATCGACCCGACCCGCTCCGGCCCCTCGATGTTCGAGCCGGTGCACGGCTCGGCGCCGGACATTGCGGACAAGGGCATCGCCAATCCGCTCGCGACGATCTGGTCGCTGGCGATGATGCTGGACCATCTCGGCGAGGGTGAAGCCAGCGCGCGCGTCATGCGCGCCATGGAGGCCGCCACCCGCGGCGGGATCGGGGTCCGGCCCGGCTCCGACACGACCGGCGCCATTGCCGACGCCGTCTTGAATGCCATCGAAAGGGACTGACGACATGGACGCAATCGAAACGATGACGCTGCTTTATCAGAATGGTCTCGTCGGCGGGGAATGGATCGGCGCCGATGGCGGCGAAACGCTCGACGTCACCAATCCGGCGACCGGCGAGACGCTCGGCACCGTCCCTGCCATGGGCGCGTCGGAAACCGGCCGGGCGATCGCCGCGGCAGAAGCCGCGTTCCAGGGCTGGCGCCGGCGCACCAATGCCGAGCGCGCCGGGCTGCTGATGGCCTGGTACGATCTGATGATCGAAAACGCCGAGGAGCTCGCCCTCATCCTCACCCTCGAACAGGGCAAACCCTTGTCCGAAGCGCGGGGCGAGATCGGCTACGGCGCCTCCTTCGTGAAATGGTTCGCCGAGGAAGCCCGCCGGATCGGCGGCGGCATCATCCCCTCCCCGACCGCCGACCGCCGCATCGCCGTCCTGAAGGAGCCGGTCGGCGTGTGCGGCATCATCACGCCGTGGAACTTCCCGAACGCGATGATCACCCGCAAGGTCGCTCCGGCCCTCGCCGCCGGCTGCACGGTGGTGGTCAAGCCGTCGGAACTGACGCCGTTCTCGGCGCTCGCCATGGCGGCCCTGGCGGAAAAGGCCGGGATCCCCGCCGGCGTCGTCAACGTCGTCACCGGCATGCCGGCGGCGATCGGCGGCGAGCTGACGGGCAATGCCGTGGTCCGCAAGGTCAGCTTCACCGGCTCGACCCGGGTCGGAGCGCTCTTGATGGAGCAGTGCGCGCCGACCATCAAGCGCCTCAGCCTGGAACTTGGCGGCAACGCACCCTTCATCGTCTTCGACGACGCCGATCTCGACAAGGCGATCGAGGGAGCGCTCATCTCGAAATTCAGGAATGGCGGCCAGACCTGCGTCTGCGCCAACCGCATCCTCGTCCAGTCCGGCATTCACGACGCCTTCGTCGAAAAGCTCGCGGCGCGGGTCGCGGCGATGAAGGTGGGGCCGGGAACCGAGGACGGCGTTGCCATCGGCCCGATGATCAACCGCGCGGCGATCGACAAGATCAACCGCCATGTCGACGACGCCCGCTCGAAGGGCGCTAAGCTCGCGACGGGCGAGACCGCCCTCCCCGAGGGGCCGCAATATGTGGCGCCGGTGGTCCTCACCGAGGCGACCACCGAGATGCAGCTCGCCGCCGAAGAGACCTTCGGCCCGGTCGCGCCGATTTTCCGCTTCGAGACCGAGGATGAGGCGATCGCGATCGCCAACGGCACGCCCTTCGGCCTCGCCGCCTATTTCTTCACCCAGGATCTCGCCCGCAGCTGGCGGGTCGGCGAAGCGCTGGAATTCGGCATGGTGGGTCTCAACACCGGCCTGATCTCGACCGAAGTCGCCCCCTTCGGCGGCGTCAAGCAGTCCGGCCTCGGCCGCGAGGGCGCCGAGATCGGCATCGAGGAATATCTCGAGACCAAGGCCTTCCACATCGGCGGTCTTGGCTGAGGCGCGAGCCGCAGAAACAAACAGAAAAGCCGGCGAACCATTCCGCCGGCTTTTCCCGCAGTTGCATGTGAGCGATCCTATTGGATCCGGTCGAGCATCTTGTAGTAGAGCCCGACCGCCGGCAGGAACCAGGGCTTGCCCGAATAGCCCCGCACCGCGTCCCAGGCGAGGCCCTTCAAAGGATTGCGGTCGGGCTTTCCGGCAATGATCTCGCCCATGATCGTGCCCATATGCGTCGAAAGCTGTGCGCCATGGCCGGAATAGCCCATGGCGTAATAAAGCCCGTCCGCCTCCCCGGCGCGGGGAAAACGGTCCTTGGTCATGCCGACCAGCCCGCCCCAGCAATAGTCGATCTCGATCCGGGAAAGCTGCGGAAAGATCTCTGCCAGCCCCGCCTGCAGGATACGGCCGGAGATCGCGTCCGACTTCGCGTCCGAGGCGGCGGAAAACCGCGCACGGCCGCCGAAGATCAGCCGGTTGTCCGGCGACAGGCGGAAATAGTTGCCGATATTGAGCGAGGTCACATAGGTGCGGTTGCCCGGCATCGTCGCGGCCACCTCCTCGGCGCTCAAGGGCCGGGTGGCGACGATCTAGCTGCCGACCGGGATGATCCGTCGCCTGAAATGCTCGAACGGACCTTCGGTATAGGCGTCGGTCGCGACGAAGACGTTCCGGGCGGACAGATGTCCCCTCGGCGTTTCCAGCCGCCACCGACCGCCGCTCTTGGTGCGGGCGACGACGGGGGCGTCCTCGAAGATCGTCGCGCCGTGGCGCGTCGCCGCCTCGGCCATGCCGACGACGAAGCGTCCCATATGCATCATGCCGCTCTTCTTCGAGAGCATCGCGCCGTGAAAGGCATCGGAGCCGATCTCCGGAGCGAGCTCCTCGGCCGTCAGAAGCGCGGTGTCGGGATCGACCTCGCGGTTGACCACCTCGAAGTTCCTGGCGATCGCGTCGAAATGCTTGGGCTTGGAAGCCAGCTTCAGCTTGCCCGAGCGGCGGAAGTCGCAGGCGATGCCTTCCTCCGCGACGATCTGTTCGATCGTGTCCACCGAATCGTCGAGCGCGTGATAGAGCGCTTTCGCCCGCTCCTCGCCCAGATGCTGTTTGGCCTCGAGATAGCCATGGGCAAGGCCGCTGTTGAGATGGCCGCCATTGCGCCCCGACGCCCCGTATCCCACGTGGCGCGCCTCCAGAAGCGCGACCCTTGCGCCTTCCTTGGCAAGGGTGCGGGCCGCCGACAGGCCGGTGAAGCCGCCGCCGACAACCGCGACGTCGAACTCCCCTTCCACCGCTCCCTCTGCCGCGCCCGAAAAGCGCGGCGCGGTGGCGTGCCAGTAGGATTTGAATTCCATGGCCTCAGAGACCCACGACGCCGGGAAGGCCGGAAATGTCCTCAATCTCCGTATAGCCGTAATAGGGATTGGCCGGCTCGTGGCCGCGATTGACCCAGACCTTGTTCTCAATGCCGAGATCGTGGGCCGACATCAGATCGTAGCGGAAGGACGAGGAGACGTGGAGAACGTCCTGCGGCCCGCAACCCAGCTGGTCGAACATGTATTCGAAGGCCTGGAAGCGAGGCTTGTAGGCATTGGCCTGCTGGGCCGTGAAGACGTGGGCGAAGGGCGCGCCGAGTTTCTCGACATTCGACATGATCTGCGCGTCCATGGCGTTGGACAAGACGACGAGCGGAAACTCCTCGGCGACTTTCGAAAGGCCGGCGGGGACGTCGGGATGCGGGCCCCAGCTCGGCACCGCCTCATAGAACTGGCGCGCCTCGCTTTCATGAAAATCCACCCCGTTGCGCTTGCAGGCGCGTTCGACGGCGTTCACGAGAACCTGGTCGTAAGGCTTCCAGTCGCCCATGATCTCGTCGAGCCGGTAGGCCGCGAAATTCTTGATGAACCGCTCCAGAAGCTCCGGCTTGAGGCGCGCGCCGTAGATCTCCCGTGCTTTCTCGGCCATCTGGAAATGGGTGAGGGTTCCGTAGCAGTCGAAGGTAATGAATTTGGGGCGGAACACGGCTGTGTAACCTTTCCTTGGGAGTTGGACGCCGACCCTCGCAAGGCGGGACGACCGGCTGCGACGGGAAAGATCGTAGCGTTCCTTCGAAGGGTGGTTTGTCGCTTTCGCGCCCATACAGAAAGCAGAATCTCTCGAAAGCGCCGGGCATCACGGCAAGGCCTGCCGCTCCTTTCGCGGCACTGTTGACGCAACCGGCAGTGCGCCGGGACGTCGAAACGCCCATCCGTGCGAGAACCACAGATGACACCGCAAGCCATGCTGTCGAGCCTCGTCGCCTTCCCCACCGTGGTCGCAAGGCCCAACGGGGCGCTCATCGACTATGTGCGGGACTATCTTGCCTCGCAGAACATCGCCTCGGCGGTGGTCGCCGGCCCCGAAGGCGACCGCTTCAATCTCTTCGCCACCATCGGACCGGCAGACGTTCCCGGCTACATCCTGTCCGGCCATGTCGACGTCGTGCCGGCGAACGAGCCCGGCTGGCAGGGAGACCCGTTTCGCCTGCGCGCGCAGGAAGACCGGCTTTATGCGCGCGGCGCGGTGGACATGAAGGGCTTCGTCGCGGCGGTGCTGTCCGCCGTTCCCGAGCTTGCCGCGATGCCGCTCGCGCGCCCCGTCCACATCGCGCTGTCCTATGACGAAGAGGCCGGCTGCCGGGGCGTTCCCCACCTGATCGAAAAGCTCCCGACGCTCTGTGCCCCGCCGCTCGGCTGCATCGTCGGCGAACCGTCGGGACTGGTGCCCGTGCTTCGCCACAAGGGCAAGGCGGCGCTCAGAATCACCGCCCGCGGACGATCGGGGCACAGCTCCCGCCCCGATCTCGGGCACAACGCGATCCACGCCCTCCTGCCGGCGCTGGGCGCGATTGCCGCCGAGGCCGAACGGCAACGCCGGGACGGGCCGACCGACGAGCATTTCCTGCCGCCCTATTCGACGCTGCAGATCGGCAAGATCGCCGGCGGCGCGGCGCTCAACATCATTCCCGACAACGCATGCGCCGAGATCGAGGCGCGGGCGATCGCCGGCGTCGATCCGCTGACGCTTCTCGAACCCGCCATGGCGGTCGTCGCGAACGGGGAGGCGCTCTCGGCCGAGATCATCGCCAGCTATCCGGGCCTTGCCCTCGACGAGAGCCACGATCTGGCACGGCTCACGGCAAAGCTTTGCGGCAACGCGCCGCTGGCGGCGGTCAGCTACGGCACGGAGGCGGGCCTGTTTCAACAGGCCGGCATCCCGGCCATCGTCTGCGGACCCGGCGACATTGCGCGGGCGCACAAGCCCGAGGAATACATCACCATCGCCGAGCTGCAGGCCACGCGGCAGATGGTGCTGCGCCTCGGCCAGGAGCTTTGCGCCGGACAGGCGTCGGCGCCCGCCACGGCGGCCCGCTGAGCCATGTACCGGCGCCGGGCGTCGCCATTAGCTGCGGCGGAAGGCAGGCGACACGGCGGGAAATCCCGCCGCCGCGTCGATGGCCGGAAGCATGTTTTCCCACGCCCTTGCTACGACTGATCGAGACGAAACACGAGGTTGCCCGCCACAATGCCCGATCTGCAGATTCTTCCCTTCCAGGATGGCCACCTGCCAGAGGCCGTCAGGCTGTCGGCCGATGAGGGCTGGCCCCACAGGCCGGAAGACTGGGCGCTCATCGCCGAAATTTCCCGGCCATTCGTCGCCTGCGAGGGCGACAGGATCGTCGGCACGGCCTTCTGCACGCTCTTCGGCGACGACGTTGCGATGATCAACATGATCATCGTCGATGCGGCGATGCGCGGTCGCGGGCTCGGCCGCCGGCTGATGGAGACGGTGATGGCCGAGGCCGGCAAACGCGAATTGCGGCTCACCGCAACGGCTGCCGGGCTGCCGCTCTACGCCAAGCTCGGCTTCGTCGAGAATGGGCAGATCCTCCAGCATCAGGGCGAGATCGGCGCGGTCGCCGCGCCCGAGGGCGTCGAGGACGCCATGCCAGACGACTTTGAAGCGATCGTGAAGCTCGACCGGGCGGCGACCGGTGCCGACCGCATTTCGCTGTTTGAGCGGCTGCGGGCGCTCGGCGAGACGGTGGTCACCCGCGGCCCTGAGGGGCGCGTTTCCGGCTTTGCCATCTGCCGCCCCTTCGGCCGCGGCTTCGTCATCGGCCCGGTGGCTGCCTCCGAACCCGGGACCGCCCGGCGGCTGATCGCGGCGCATCTTCACCGCCATCCCGGCCGCTTCCTTCGCGTCGATACCCCGGCCGAGAGCGGCCTTGCGCCCTTTCTCGCAGATCACGGTCTCGCCCATGCCGGCGGCGGCACCGCGATGGCCCTGGGGGCTGAAGCGCGAGCTCCGCAATCATCGCCATCGACAAAGCTGCGCGCATTCGCGCTCGCGGCCCAGGCTCTCGGCTGACACCTTCTGGAAGGACACGACATGCTTGCCAATTCCCTCGTCGAACTGGATCGCCGGCATCTGATCCATCCCTTGAGTTCCTATCGCGGCCATGAGCAGGTCGGCGTGCGCGTCATGCGTTCGGCCAAGGGGGCGACCCTCACCGACAGCGAGGGCCACCAGCTTCTCGACGGCTTCGCCGGGCTTTGGTGCGTGAATGCCGGCTACGGCCATGAGAGCATCGTCGAGGCGGCGGCCGAGCAGATGCGCCGGCTGCCCTATGCGACGGGCTATTTCGATCTCGGCTCGGAGCCGGCGATCCGGCTCGCCGCCGAGATCGCCGACCGCGCGCCCGGCGATCTCGACCATGTCTTCTTCACCCTCGGCGGGTCGGACGCGGTGGACAGCACGGTCCGCTTCATCCGCTATTACAATCACGCCCGCGGCACGCCGCAGAAGGACCAGTTCATCTCGCTCTCGCAGGGCTTTCACGGCTCCTCGACGGTCGGCGCCGGGCTGACGGCACTGCCGGGTTTTCATGCCGGCTTCGGCGTTCCCCTCGACTGGCAGCACAAGATTTCGTCCCACTATGTCTACCGCAACCCGGTGGGCTCGGATCCTGCGACCATCATCGATGCCTCGGTGGCGGAGCTGAAGGCCAAGGTCGAGGAGATCGGACCCGACCGCGTCGCGGCCTTTTATGCCGAGCCGATCCAGGGTTCGGGCGGCGTATTGGTGCCGCCTGCCGGCTGGATGAAGGCGATGGCCGACACCTGCCGGGAGCTCGGTATTCTCTTCGTCGCCGACGAGGTCATCACCGGTTTCGGCCGCACCGGGCCGCTCTTCGCCTCAGAGGAAGACGGCATCGTCCCCGATTTCATCACCGTCGCCAAGGGGCTGACCTCGGGCTATGCGCCGCTCGGCGCGGTGCTCATGGCCGACCATGTCTATCAGACCATCGCCGACGGCGCGGGCGAGGCCCTGATCGGCCACGGCTACACCTATTCGGGCCATCCGGTCAGCGCGGCGGTCGGGCTCGCCGTCCTCAAGCTCTATGAGGGCGGACTTCTGGACAATGGCCGCAAGGCCGGCGAGCGGCTGATGGCCGGCCTCCATGGCCTTTCGGATCATCCCCTCGTCGGCGACGTGCGCGGCCGGGGCATGCTGGCGGCGATCGAACTCGTCACCGACAAGGACGCCAAGACGCCCCTGCCGGCCGCCAGCGAGCCGTCCAGGCGCATCTTCGACCGCGCCTATCGCAACGGTCTCATCATTCGCGCTTTCGGCAACGGGGCGATCGGCTTTGCGCCGCCTTTGTGCTGCACCACCGAGGAGATCGACGAGATGGTGGCGCGGGCCGGCCGCGTCCTCGACGAGACCCTCGACGATCCCGATATTCGCGCCGTGATGAAGGGCGCGTGAGCGCCATGGCGCTGCTTTACCTGTCGAGCGCCGAGCGGGCCGCCATCTGGCGACCGATCTTCGAGCGCGAGCTGGCGGAGGTGCCCTTCGTCGAGGGGGAAGCGGCGGTCGAGGACCCCGCCTCGATCCGCTACATCGCCGGCTGGACGCTGCCCGACGGCGTCTTCGAGCGATATCCCAATGTCGAGATGGTTCTGTCGGTCGGCGCCGGTGTCGATCAGTTCGACCTCGCCCACCTTCCGCAGAATGTTCTGGTGGCGCGCACCGTCACGCCGAGCATCGGCGAAATGATGCGCGACTATACGGTCCTCGGCGTCCTCGCCATGCACCGGGATCTGCCGCGCTACGTCGACCAGCAGCGGCGTGGTCTGTGGGAGAGCGGCCCGGTGGCGCTCGCCCGGCGCCGACAGGTCGGCGTGATGGGTCTCGGGCAACTGGGCCTGGCAACCTTGGAAGCGCTTCGCCCCTTCGGCTTTCGTCTGGCGGGCTGGTCCCGCTCGGCGCGCGAGATCGCCGGTGTCGAGACCTTTTGCGGGAAGGACGGGCTCCAGCCCTTTCTGGCCGGCACGGATATTCTGGTCTGCCTTCTGCCCCTGACCGACGAAACCCGCAACATCCTCGATGCCGGGCTGTTTGCCGCCCTGCCCAAGGGCGCCTGTCTCGTCCATGCCGGCCGCGGTCGGCAGCTCGATCACGAGGCGCTTTTAGAAGCGCTCGACAGCGGCCATTTGCGCGGCGCCTTTCTCGACGTGACCGAGCCCGAACCGCTGCCCGCCGGCCATCCCTTCTGGTCCCATCCGTCGGTCGTTTTGACCCCGCATGTGGCGACGATGACCGATTTCGAAGAGGGCGCCCTGTCCGCCATAGCGAGCCTTCGGGCGCATCTGGCGGGCGCATCAATCCAGGGTTTGTCGATCGCGAACGCGGCTACTGAGGCTCCGCCGAATCTTCCGCAGGCAACGGATTTTCGAAACAAGATGCCGCCAGGACCACCGGTTTTGACGTTTCCGAAAGGCCGGCACCTGCGAAAGTCTTGTGCAGAACGGCCGCTGCACATCCTGTGTGCAACGCAACAACACGCTCGAAAGAAGGGAACATACGCCCCTTCGAAAGCGGCATCCGCCGGCAGAGCGCCCGACCATGAGGGAGTTCACGGCGCAGAATAAAATGCCGATCCGCGAGGTCGGCATCGAGCCCTACTCTGACCGGAGGTTCGCCCTTGCAAGTGACGCCAGCCAAATTCAAGGTTCTGACCTTCGACGTCGTCGGAACGCTGATCGACTTCGAGGCCGGGTTGACCGGCGGCCTGATGGCCATTGCGGAGGAAAGCGGCGTCGACCTCGACGGCGAAGCGGCGCTGGCGCTCTACGGGGAGTGCCGCCGCGACCCCGCTGCCGAAAAGTTTCCCGACGATCTCGCCCGCTGCTATCAGGTCATCGCCGCTCGCTTCGGCCTGCCGACGGGTGACGAATACGGTGCGCGGATGGTCGAGGCGGTCGCCGCCTCCCCCGCCTTTCCCGACAGCGTTTCAGCGCTGAAACGGCTCGGCGGGCATTTTCGCCTCGTTGCGATGACCAACGCGCGGCGCTGGGCATTCGAGCGCTTCTCCACCGCGCTCGCCGATCCGTTCTGGAAAGTCTTCACCACCGACGACACCGGGACGGAAAAGCCCGATCCGGCGTTCTTCGAACACGTCTTTGCCGATCTGGCCGGACACGGCATCGCCAAGGCCGATATCCTGCACGTGGCCCAGAGCCAATATCACGACATCGGAATCTCGCGGCAGCTGGGCATGACCAATTGCTGGATCGAGCGGCGCCACGGCCGGGCCGGCTATGGCGGGACCATCGCGCCCGAAAGTTTTACCGAGCCGGATTTCCACTTCACGTCGCTCGCCGCACTGGCCGACGCAGTCGAAGCTTGATGCAACCGCCGCAAGTCTCACCAACGAGGCTGGGGCTTCCTGACACGAAAAGGGGTCGACAGATGAGCAATGACAATGTGACGAACTGGTCCGGTCGCGATGACCGGATGGTCGAGAATGCCATTCGCCGCGGCGCCACGCGTCGCGAGCTTCTCCAGCTTCTGATGGCGAGCGGCATCGGCCTTGCGGCCGGCGGCACGATCATCGGGCGGGCGACGAAAGCGTTCGCCGATACCCCGAAATCCGGCGGCTCGATCACCGCCGCGGGCTGGTCTGCCTCCACCGCCGACACGCTCGATCCGGCCAAGGCATCGCTTTCGACCGACTATGTGCGCTGCTGCGCCTTCTACAACCGCCTGACCTTTCTGGCCGACGGCGGCGAGCTGCAGATGGAGCTGGCCGAGAATATCGAGACCAAGGACGCCAAGACCTGGAAAGTCACGTTGCGGCCGGATGTGACCTTCCACGACGGCAAGACGCTGACCACCGACGACGTCATCTACTCGATGAACCGTCACAAGGACGAGAGCGTCGGCTCGAAGGCCGCCGCCATGGCCAAGCAGATGGAGACCTTCCGCAAGATCGACGACCGGGTCATGGAGATCGAGCTCTCCGCCCCCAACGCCGATCTGCCGATCATCCTGTCGCTGCACCACTTCATGATCGTCGCCGACGGCACCACGGATTTTTCCAAGGCCAATGGCACCGGCGCCTTCAAATGCGATGTGTTCGAGCCGGGGGTCCGCTCGGTGGGCGTCAAGAACGAGAACTACTGGAAGGACCAGCTTCCCCATCTCGACAGTTTCGAGTTCATCGCGATTTCCGACGAGCCGGCCCGCGTCAACGCGCTGCTTTCCGGCGACATCGCGCTGGCGGCCCCCGTCAATCCGCGTTCGATTCGGCGGCTGGAGGGCGTCGAGGGGATCAACCTATCGAAGACGACCTCGGGCAACTATACCGATCTCAACGTCCGCCTCGACATGAACCCCGGAGACAAGGCCGGCTTCGTCGAAGGCATGAAGTATCTGATCAATCGCGAGACCATCAAGCGCTCGGTCCTGCGCGATCTCGCCGTGATCGCCAACGACCAGCCGGTTTCGCCCAACGACAAATATTACAACAAGGAGCTGCAGGCGAAGGAGTACGACCCGGAGAAGGCCAAGAGCCTGTTCAAGAAGGCCGGTGTCCTCGGCCAGTCGATTCCGATCATCACCTCGGACGCGGCGAGCTCAGCCGTCGATATGGCGACCGTGGTCCAGCAGGCCGGCCAGGAGATCGGCATGCCCTTCGACGTGCAGCGCGTCCCCTCCGACGGCTACTGGTCGAACTACTGGCTGAAGGCGCCGATCCACTTCGGCAACATCAATCCGCGCCCGACCCCGGACATCCTGTTCTCGCTGCTCTACGCCTCGGACGCGCCCTGGAACGAGAGCCAGTACAAGTCCGGGAAATTCGACAAGATGCTGGTCGAGGCGCGCGGCTCCCTCGACGAGGCCAAGCGCAAATCGATCTATGACGAGATGCAGGTAATGGTCTCGAACGAGGCGGGAACGGTGATTCCGGTCTGGATGTCCAACGTCGACGTCCTGTCGTCGAAACTGAAGGGCCTGAAGCCCAACCCGCTCGGCGGCATGATGGGCTATGCCTTCGCCGAATATGTCTGGCTGGACGACTGATCCACCGCCCTTTCGGCCGGGCGCTCCGTGCCCGGCCGTAGACCTTCACGCGATCACTGGGAGCTGTCGCCGCCATGAATGCCCTCATCGCCCGGCTCGTCGCCAAGCGCCTGGGGATCATGCTGATCTCCCTCCTGATCGTCGCCTTCGCCGTGTTCTTCGCGACCGAACTCCTGCCGGGCGACGTCGCGCAGATCCTGCTCGGCCAGTCTGCGACGCCGGAGGCGGTCGCCGGTCTTCGCAAGGCGATGCATCTCGACCAGCCGGCCTTCCTGCGCTTCTTGTACTGGCTCGGCGGGCTCATGACCGGCGATCTCGGGCGCTCTTATGCCAACAATCGCGAGGTCGCCGATCTCATCGCCGGGCGGCTGGCGAATTCGCTCGAACTCGCCTTCGTCACGACGCTGTTCTCGGTGCCGATCGCCCTCACCCTCGGCATCACCGCGGCGATGTTCCGCGGCTCGACCTATGACCGGCTCGTCTCGGTCTTCACCGTTTCGGTGATCTCGATCCCCGAATTCATGGTGGCGACGCTCGCGGTTCTGGTCTTCGCGGTCTATCTCAAATGGCTGCCGGCCCTGTCGGTCGCCAATGACGTGCACGGGCTCGGCGAGCTCCTGCGCATCTACGCGATGCCGGTCATCACCCTGTCCTTCGTCGTCTCGGCCCAGATGATCCGGATGACGCGGGCGGCGGTCATCGACACTCTCGACACCGCCTATGTGGAGATGGCGCTGCTCAAGGGCGCGTCCCGCAGGAGGATCGTCCTCAAGCACGCGCTGCCCAACGCCCTCGGCCCGATCGTCAACGCCATGGCGCTGTCGCTCTCCTATCTTCTGGGCGGCGTCATCATCGTCGAGACGATCTTCAACTATCCGGGCGTTGCCAAGCTGATGGTGGACGCCGTCTCCACCCGCGACCTTCCGCTCATCCAGTCCTGCGCGATGATCTTCTGCGTCAGCTATCTTCTCCTGATCCTGATCGCCGACCTCGTCGCGATCATGGCCAACCCGCGGCTGCGGAACCAATGACGATGACGATCACAAATCCCGGCCGCAAAGGCCGCTTCGGCTGGCACATGAACGCCGTCGGCATCATCGGCGCGGCGATCATCCTGTTCTGGATGGTGGTGGCGATCGCCGCGCCCTGGATCAGCCCCTATCCGGTCGGCAAGATCGTCGATTTCGACTATTACGGGCCGATGTCGTCGCAGTTCTGGCT
The DNA here is from genome assembly GCF_017815135.1 of Jiella mangrovi. Classification (GTDB taxonomy): domain Bacteria; phylum Pseudomonadota; class Alphaproteobacteria; order Rhizobiales; family Rhizobiaceae; genus Jiella; species Jiella mangrovi. Next base: position 85,894 of record NZ_JAGJCF010000007.1, read on the forward strand.
CGGGACCGACTATCTGGGCCGCGACATGCTCTCCCGCGTCCTGATGGGCGCGCGCTACACCGTCGGCATCTCGCTGGCCGCCGTCACCCTCGCCTGTTTCGTCGGGGTGACGCTCGGGATGATCGCGGCTGTGATCGGCGGCTGGTTCGACCCGGTTCTGTCCCGCTTTCTCGACGCGCTGAACTCGATCCCCTCTTTGATGTTCGGCCTCGTCGTGGTGGCGTCGGTGGGCAGCTCGATGACGGTGCTCGTCCTGACCATCGCCGTCCTCTACGCTCCCGGCAGCTACCGTTTCGCCCGGGCGCTCGCCGTCAACGTCAACGCCATGGACTTCGTCACGGTGGCGCGGGCGCGCGGCGAAGGCACCATCTACACGATCCGCGAGGAGATCTTCCCGAACATCATCGGCCCGGTTCTGGCCGATTTCGGCCTGCGTTTCGTCTTCATCGTGCTCCTTTTGTCGGGCCTGTCCTTCCTCGGCCTCGGCGTCCAGCCGCCGAACGCTGACTGGGGCGCGCTGGTGCGCGAGAATATCGGCAGCCTCTCCTTCGGGGCTCCGGCGGTGATCGTGCCCTCGATCGCCATCGCCAGCCTGACGATCTCGGTCAACATGCTGATCGACAACCTTCCCCGGCGCATCCGCGACAGGAGCGATTGATGGGCAAAATCATCGAAATCCGCGATCTCCGCGTCGAGGCGAAGACCGATTCCGGCCGCGTCGTCGAGATCATCAAGGGCGTCGATCTGTCCGTCGCCGATGGCGAGATCGTCGCGCTGATCGGCGAGAGCGGCTCGGGCAAGACGACCATCGCCCTCACCCTTCTTGGCCATACGAGGCCGGGATGCGCGATCACCGGCGGCGAGGTGGTCGTCGCGGGGCGCGATACGGTGACGATGAGCGAGGCGCAGAAACGGGCGCTCCGCGGCACCGAGGTCGCCTATGTCCCGCAATCGGCGGCGGCCGCCTTCAATCCGTCGAAGACCATCATGGACCAGGTGGTCGAGGTCGCCAAGATCCATCACCTCATGCCGCTGCCCGAGGCCCGCAAGAAGGCCGTGGAGCTCTTCAAGGCGCTGGCGCTGCCCGAGCCCGAAACGATCGGCCAGCGCTATCCGCACCAGGTCTCCGGCGGCCAGCTGCAGCGCCTGTCGGCGGCCATGGCGCTGATCGGCGATCCGAAGGTGATGGTCTTCGACGAGCCGACGACGGCCCTCGACGTGACGACACAGATCGAGGTTCTGCGCGCCTTCAAATCGGTGATGCGCGAGCGCGGCATGGCCGGCATCTACGTCTCCCACGATCTGGCCGTCGTCGCCCAGATCGCCGACCGGATCGTCGTCCTGAAGGGCGGCGAGGTCCAGGAGGTGGGCACCGCCGAAACGATCATCAATCAGCCGACCCACAGCTATACCAAGGCGCTGATCGAGGCGTTCCACCCCAAGGGGCGGGATCCGGACGCGCGGCCCGAAAGCGCCGAGCCGCAGCCGATCCTGAAGGTTTCGGGTCTGACGGCCGGATATGGCGCCGTCGGCAGCGACGGCCTGCCGAAATTCGTCATCCTGAAGGACATCGACCTCGAGCTGGAACGCGGCCGAAGCCTCGGCGTCATCGGCGAATCGGGCAGCGGCAAATCCACCTTGGCACGGGTCATCGCGGGCCTGCTGCCGGCGGCGAAGGGTAGCGTCGCGATGGACGGTGTTTCCCTCGGCCAGCGCACGAAGGATCGCTCCAAGGAGGAGCTGCGCAAGCTTCAGATCGTCTTCCAGCTGGCCGACACCGCGCTGAACCCCAACAAACCCGTCGGCGCGATCGTGGCGCGGCCGCTGGCCTTCTATCACGGGATGGGCGGCCGCGAGCGAGAGGCCGAGGTCGACCGGCTCCTCGACATGGTGCGCCTGCCCAAGGCGCTCAGGCACCGGCTGCCGTCCGAGCTTTCGGGCGGGCAGAAGCAGCGGATCAATTTTGCAAGAGCGCTCGCGGCCCGGCCCGAACTGATCCTGTGTGACGAGATCACTTCGGCGCTCGATACGGTGGTCGCAGCCGCCATTCTCGAGCTTCTCGACGAATTGCAGCGCGAGCTCGGCCTCACCTACATGTTCATCAGCCACGATCTTTCGACCGTCGAGGCGGTCTGCGACCGTGTCGCGGTGATGTATCGGGGGGAAAAGGTCGAGGAGATGCCGACGAGCCGGATGCAGTCCGGCGCCGAGCATCCCTATTCGAAACTCCTGATCGCCTCGGTCCCCAAGCTCGACACCGGCTGGCTGGACGGCCTGCACCAAAATCCCGCCATTTCCGAGGGCATGAACAGGGCCTGAACCACGGGACGGGAAGGCGAAGGACCGTCAGGCCGCCGAAACCTCGTCCCCGAACAGCTTGTTCAGCGGCAGATGCGCCTTGATGAAGGGCGACTTGATCACGACGAAGCTGAAATACTTGTCGATGCCGACGTCCTGATCGAGCAGGTTCTCGATGATCGACTGGTAGTGGACGATGCCGGAGGTGATGAACTTCAGGAGATAATCGTAGCCGCCCGAGACGAGATGACACTCGATGCAGGCATCGACCTTGCGAACCGCCGCCTGGAACCGGTCGAAATCCACATGGCGATGATTCTTCAGCGTCACCTCGGTGAAGACCGTCAGGACCTCGCCCAGCTTGGCGATGTCGATCTGGGCCGAATAGCCGGTGATGTAGCCCGCCGCCTGCAGGCGCTTCATCCTCGTCAGACAGGGACTGGGCGATAGGTTGATGAGTTCGGCCAGCTCGACATTGGTGATCCGACCGTTCTTCTGCAGTTCGCAGAGAATCTTCACATCGATCATGTCGAGTTTCATGCGCGTGCCCGTCGTCATCATCTCTCTCTTCGCGCGGCAGAATAATCTGTGAGAGTGGTCCGGTTCGGCTCCACTGGCAAGCCGTGATCTCGTATTCACCGGAAAAATCAAGTTCCGCGCGCCCCGTCGGCGACGGCATGAAATGCTGCATGACGACGGGATTGATCGTTTTTGCTCTCCCGTCCGGGGGTACACTCGAGGCATAGTCAGGAGTCAGCCATGCCAGCCCCCCTTCTCGTCGTGCCCTCGTCGGAGCGGCTGCCGGACACGGCCGACGTCGTCGTCATAGGCGGTGGCATCGTCGGGGTCAGTTCGGCCTATTTCATGGCGCGGCAGGGCCTGAAGATCGCGCTGGTCGAAAAGGGCCGCATCGGCGCCGAGCAATCCAGTCGGAACTGGGGCTGGTGCCGTCAGCAGAACCGCGACGCGCGCGAGTTGCCCATGGCCACCCAGAGTCTTGCCCTGTGGGAGGAGATCACCGCGGAGCTCGGGGAGGACCTCGGCTTTCGCCGCTGCGGCCTGCTTTATCTGTCCGACAACGAAGCCGAGATCGCCGGCTGGGCGAAATGGCGCGACTTTGCCGCAACGAAGGGCGTGGCGACGCATATGCTGAGTGCGGCCGAGGCGGGCGAGCGCGGCGCGGCCACCGGCAAGCCCTGGAAGGGCGGCGTGTTCTCCCCCACCGACGGCATCGCCGATCCCTCCCGCGCGGCTCCGCTGATCGCCGGGGGCGTCGTCAAGCATGGCGGCACGATCCACCAGTTCTGCGCGGCGCGGGGCATCGAGACCGAGGGCGGCAAGGTCAGCGGCGTCGTGACCGAAAGCGGCACGATCCGCACGAGCCGCGTCGTCCTGGCCGGCGGCGCCTGGGCCTCCTCCTTCTGCCGCCAGCTCGGCATCACCTTCCCGCAATCCTCGGTGCGCTCGCCGATCCTGTCGGTGATGCCCGGCGCCAGAGGGCTTCCCGACGCGCTGCATACGGCCGAGGTGTCGGTGACGCGGCGCGGCGACGGTGGCTACACGCTCGCCGTCTCGGGCCTCGCGAGCGTCGATCCGACGGCCCAGCAGCTGCGCTTCGCCAGAAGCTTTCTGCCCATGTTCGCCAAGCGCTGGCGCGTTTTGACGCCGGGCAACCTGTCGGGCTTTGCCTCGGGGCACGAAACGCTGAAGCGCTGGGCACTCGACGAGCCGACGCCGATGGAGCGCATGCGGATCCTCGATCCGGTCCCCTCCGCCCGGGCGATCGAGACGATCCTGATGCGCGCCCGCCGGCTCCTGCCCGAACTGACGACCATCCCCGTGCAGGCGACCTGGGCCGGCTATATCGATTCGACGCCGGACGGCGTACCGGTGATCGACGACGGGGTCGGGCCTCAGGGCTTCGTGCTGGCCGCCGGCTTCTCCGGCCATGGCTTCGGCATCGGCCCCGGCGCCGGGCGTCTCGTGGCCGACATCGTGACGGGCCGAACGCCGAGCGTCGAGCATCGCCAGTACCGTCTGTCGCGGTTCGGCAAGAGTGCCTGGGGCCAGGTCTCCGAGTTCTGACGATCGCACCGGACCGTGAAGGTCGAGGGCGCTCCTCGCTCATGCCGGCGCCACTTTGAATTCCGGTCGCCCCGCCTTCGAAGGTCTCAGCCATGCGTGCTCGCCAGTTGGAAGTCTTCTGCGCCCTGATGCGGGCCGGCACGGTCACGGGAGCCGCCGCCGCCCTCAACATCTCGCAGCCGGCGCTCAGCCAGATCCTCCTCCACGCCGAAGACCAGCTCGGCTTCAAGCTCTTCAACCGCGTCAAGGGCCGGCTGGTGGCGACCGAGGAAGCGCTCGAACTCTATCCGGAAGCCGAACGGGTCTTCGGCGAACTGGCGGCGCTCAGACGTCGCACGGCGGACATGCGCCACGGCCGAACCGGGCTCGTTCGTCTCGCAGCGTCGGCGCCGCCGGCCATGGCACTCGTCCCGGACGCTCTGGCCGCGTTCCGGCACTCCCACCCCAATGTCGTGGTCAGATCGCAGATTGCGCCGGTGCGCCATGTCGTCGAGCTCTTGCGTGACGGCGAGGTCGCCCTCGGCATCGTCATGAACGACAAGCCCCATCAGGGCATCGACGTCGAAAAGATCGGCGAATCGGAGCTCACATGCCTGGTTCCGAAGAACCACTCCCTGGCGGCGCGGCAAGCCATCGGCTTTGCCGATCTCGCCAACGAGGCCCTGATCGCCTACCACCCCGAGGTCCTCCCCGGCCTGCTTCTCTCGGCAATCGCCGATGCCGAGGGGATCGAATATGCGCCCTCGATCGAGATCGACGTTTCGATGAGCGCGCTGCCATTCGTCCAGAGCGATCAGGGCATCGCCATCGTGGACCGGCTTTTGCCGTGGGACAGCTTTCACGGGGTGACGATGATCCCCTTCGTGCCTCGAACCGCGCTCCCCGTGGCGATCCTGACGAGGACGGATCATGCTCTTGGCGGCGCTGCCGCGACGATGCGGGAGGAACTGTGCCAAGCCTGGGCGCGATACGCCGCAACTGCCCGGTGACGGATCGCTCAGCCGGCAATCGGGGCGGCGTCTTCGCCTTTGAACCGGGCGATGTCGAAATCACCGATGGGCGTATCGGTCTTGCCGGTCGCAATCAGCTCGGCCATCACGTCGCCGACGCCGGGTCCGAGCTGGAAGCCGTGACCGCAGAAGCCGAAGGCATGATAGAGGCCGGGCGTCGTTGCCGAGGCGCCCATGACCGGCAGATTGTCGGCGACATAGCCCTCGACGCCCGACCAGGTTCGGATGACCGAGACATTTGCAAGGGCTGGCACGAGCGGCAGAAGCGCGGCTAGCTGGCCCGGCAGGCGCGCCGGGTCGGCCTTGGCGTAGCGCGTGCGGTCGAGGTCGACATGGGTGCGCTCCGCGCCGCCGCCGAAGACGATATTGCCGCGCTCCACCTGCCGCAGATAGCCGTTGGGCCGGCCTGCCGCCCACATGCCGACGACCGGCGCGATGCGGTAGGGCAAGGGTTCGGTGACGCCCATCTGCGGGCCGCGGGCCTCGATCGGGACGGTTTCGCCGAAGCGGGCGGCGAGCTTCGCGCCCCAGGCGCCGGCGGTGTTCAGGAGAATGTCGGCTCCGTGACGGCCGGCTGACGTGGTGACCGAAAACCCTCGAGCGGTCCTGGCAACCTCCAGAACCTCCTGTTCTTCGAGGATCCTCGCGCCGAGCTTCTGCGCCGCCGCGGCGAAGGCCGGGCAGATCAGCCGCGGATTGCCGTTGCCGTCCTTTTCGGCAAAGGACGCGCCGATCGCGTCGGGCCCGATGCCCGGAAAACGCGCGCGCAGTTCGTTCTGGCCGATCTCCTCCGGCTCGAAGTCCCATGCCCTCGCCGCTTCGATGAAGCGGCGCATGTCCGCGCGCCCCGTCTCGTCGAAGACCAGCCGCAGATGGCCGGTGGCGCGAAATTCCACGTCCCGGCCCAGCATTCGCTCGGCCTCGCCCCACAGCGCGCGGGAGCGATGCGCCAAAGGCAGTTGCGGCAGGTAGCGCCCGGTCCGGCGGACATTTCCGAAGGACGCGATCGTCGCCCCGCTCCCGACGCGTCCGCGTTCGATCAAGGTGACCTTCACCCCGCGCCGCGCCAGGAAAAAGCTGGCCGCGGTCCCCATCAGTCCGCCGCCGATCACGATCACGTCCATCCGCCGTCTCCTTCACCCTTCCTTCTGCCGGCCGGCGGACCGCCGCGCAAAGACGCAAACGCAGGGGGCGCATAAGGCCCGCTTATGGCGCGGCCCGCTTTGCGTCTTGGACCCGCCTCGCGGCATCTGCCAGCCTTGCGAAAAGCACAATTGCGGAGATGTCATCATGGACGCTGCCGGCGAGGCGGACTGGAAGATCGGGGTGGATATCGGCGGCACCTTCATCGACTTCTGCGCGCTGGAGGCGCGCTCGGGGCGGGTCGCCTCCCTCAAGGTGCTGACGACGCCCGACGATCCGGGGGCGGAACTGATGACGGGCCTCACCCTGCTTGCCGAGCGGGAGGGGCTGGACCCTTCCCGGGTGAGCCGGTTCGTCCACGGCACCACGGTCGGCATCAACACCATCATTCAGCGGCGCGGCGCCAATCTGGCGCTGATCACCAATGCGGGCTTCGAGGACATGATCGAACTCGCCCGCCTGCGCATGCCGGACGTTTATTCGCTGTTCTGCTCGCGCCCCGACCAGCTGATCCCCCGAGACCGCATCTTCGGCATCCCGGCGCGGATGCGCGCCGACGGCAGCACGACACGCGAGCCCGACATTGAGAGGATCGCTGAGGCCGTCGCCACGGCGCGCCGGAGAGGAGCCGAAGGGATCGTCGTCGCCCTCCTTCATGCCTGGCGCGATGCATCCCAGGAGGCGGCGGTGAAGGCCGAGATCGAGAGGATCGCGCCAGAACTCTTCGTCTTCACCTCGGCGGAGGTCTGGCCGGTCATCCGCGAATACGAGCGCACCACCACGACGATCATGAACGGCTACGTCCATCCCCGCGTCGCCGGATACCTGACCGCGCTCGAGAGCCGCCTGGCCGAAAGGGGCGTGCCCGCGCGCGCGATGCTGACGAAGTCGAATGGCGGGCTGATGAACGCCGCGGAGGGCAAGCGCGCCTGCGTCAACATGCTTCTGTCCGGCACGGCCTCCGGCGTCATGGGCGCGGCCTGGCTGGCGCGGCAGGCCGGTGAAAGGCAGATCCTCACTCTCGACATCGGCGGCACCTCGGCCGATTTCGCGCTGATCATCGACGGCGCGCCGCAATTCGGTACGGGCGAGCTGATCGGCGAGTTCCCGCTCTACGTTCCGTCCGTCTCGGTCAGCTCGATCGGCATTGGCGGCGGCTCGATCGCCTCGATCGACGAGCGCGGCGTCCTGCGCGTGGGGCCGGAATCGGCCGGTTCGACCCCGGGGCCGGCCTGCTACGGGCGCGGCGGAAGACGGGCGACCGTGACCGACGCCATGGCCGTCTGCGGCTGGCTCGGCCACAGCCAGATGGCCTATGGCCAGCTGCGGATGGATGTCGATCTGGCGCGCGAGGCGGTGGCGGACCTCGCGGCAGCGCTGGGCCGCAGCCTGGAGGAAACCGCCCAGGCGATCCTCGACATCGCCGTGTCGGAAATGTTCGTCGAGGTGGAAAAGCTCGCCTCGCGCTCCGGCGTCGATTTGCGCGACTTCACCTTGATGCCCTTCGGCGGCGGTGGCCCGATGCTCGGCGCCATGCTCGCCCGCGAGATGGGCATCCGGCGCGTGATGGCGCCGCGCCGGCCCGGCGTCGTCTCGGCGCTCGGCGGCCTCGTCGCCGATCTGCGCGGCGATTTCATCCGCACGACATTCGTCGATCTTTCGGCCGATGCGCTGGCAAAGCTCTGCCTTGTGCTCGCCGAGCTCGAAGCCGAAGGCCGAAGCTGGCTCGCCGCGCAGGGCCATCACGGCGCCCTTGCCCTGCAGTTCGCCGCGGACATGCGCTATGCCGGCCAGAGCTACGAGATCGAGGTGCCGGTCGAAGCGCGCTGGTTCGAGACCGCCGACCTTCGCGCCATCGCGGCGGCGTTTCACGAGCTGCATGACGCGATCTACGACTTTCACGATCCCGAAGGCCGCATCGAAATCGTCAACCTGCGGCTCTCCGCCGTCGGCGCCGGACCGGCTCTGAATTTTCCAGAGGAGGCGGAAGCGGCAGGGGACGCGATCGCTGAACGCATGACGCCGGTCTTCGTCGATGGCGCAAGGCGCGACATTGCGCTCTATGCCCGGGCCGACCTTCATGCCGGGTCGAGCTTTAAAGGCCCCGCGGTCGTCGCGCAGGAGGATACGACCTTCGCCATTCCCGGCAAGATGGTGGCCAAGGTCGACCGCTTCCTCAATCTCCACCTCACCTTCGCGGAGTAGCCCGATGTTCGATCGCACGAACCTGCAGGTTCTCGCCAACCACGCCCGCGCGGCCGCCGAGAACATGGGCTTCACCCTGCAGCGAACCGCCCATTCGGCCTTCGTCAAGGAGACCGAGGACTTCACCGTGATGCTCCTGAACCGCAAGGGCGAGACCTTCGCGGTTCCCATGGATCTCGGCGCCACCTGGTATTGCGGCCTCACCTTCGGCCGGGCGATCGAGATGATCGAGGATTACAGGCCCGGCGACATCGGCTTCACCAACGACACCTATTCCAGCCATGTTGCCACCCACACGCCGGACACGGTGCTGTGGAAGCCGGTCTTCTACGAGGGCGAGATCATCGCCTGGACCGGCGGGCACATCCACAACACCGACATGGGCGGCGCCGTCCCCGCTTCGCTCAGCCGCTCTTTGACCGAGATCCACCAGGAAGGCATCCGCTTTCCGCCGATGAAGCTCGTCAACGAGGGGGTCTATGACGAGCAGATCCTGAAGATCATGGCCGCCAATGTCCGCAAGCCGGACCTCAATGTCGGGGACATCAAGGCGATGGTCGGCGCGTTGAAGACCGGCGAGCGCAAGATCCTCGCCATGGTCGAGAAATTCGGCAAGGAAGCGTTTCTGGAGGGCGTCGAGGCGCTGATGGATCACGCCGAGGCGCAGACCCGCGACATCCTGCGGGCCATGCCCGACGGGACATGGGAGTTCGCCGACTATGCCGACGAGGATTCCGTCGAGGCCAATCCCTGCCGTCTGAAGCTGACGCTGACGATCAAGGGCGACGAGGCGATCCTCGACTTCACCGGCTCGGACCCGCAGCTCGGCTCCTCGCTCAACGTGCCGTCGGGCGGCGATCCGCGCCACTCGATGCTTCTCGTCGGGATCTACTACCTCCTCTACACGCTGAACCCGCGCATCTATCTGAACACCGGCCTGACCCGGCCCTTCACCTGCATCGCGCCGGAGGGCACGGTGCTCAACCCGGTCAGCCCGGCGGCGGTGGGCATGCGCTCCTTGACCTGCGCGCGGCTGCGCTCGGTCCTGTTCGGCGGGTTCAGCCAGGTGGTGCCCGATCGCCTGCCCGCGGCACCGGCCGGCAACAACTGCATCGTCAATGTGATGACCACCGACGAGCGCAGCGGCCGCACCGTCATTTCCGCCGTCAATCCGGTGGTCGGCGGCGGCGGCGGCATGCCCCATCGCGACGGCACCAACGGCTCGGGCGCGGATGCGGCCTATCTGAGGAACACGCCGATCGAGATCACCGAAACCGAGACCCCGATCGAGTTCCTGAGATACGGGCTGGCACAGGACAGCGGCGGCGCCGGGCGCTGGCGCGGCGGGCTCGCCACGGAAATGGTGTTCAAGGTGTTCGCTCCCGACACCAGGGTGACGGCGCGAAACCGCGACCGCTCGCGCTTTCGCCCCTGGGGCGTCCTCGGCGGCAAGGCGGCGGGGCTTTCGGACATGTGGATCAATCCCGGCCGGGACGATGCCCGCCATCTCGGCAATATCGACACCGCGACGCTCCAGCCGGGGGACATCCTCTCCATCCGGTCGGCAGGCGGCGGCGGGCGCGGCGACCCGATGGAGCGAGAGCCATGGCGCGTCGCCGGGGACGTGGCGCGCGGCTATGTCTCCCAGGAGGCGGCGCAGGAGCATTATGGCGTGGTGCTGGTCGAGGGGATCGTGGACGAGGCGGCGACGCAGACCCTGCGCCGGGGGAGACCGGCGCCGGAAGGCCATTTCGACCTGGGCGCCGAGCGCAGGGAATACGAAACCCAGTGGACGCCCGAGGCCTATGCGCTTTTGACCGAGACGCTGAACGCTCTGCCGATCCATTGGCGCTTCTTCGCCAAGACCGAGATCTTCCGCCGCATGGCGGGCCGCTCGGGCGCGGCCGGCGTCGCCGAAGCGCTGGCCGAAGTCCACAAGCGCTTTCCCGAGATGCCTTTACCGCACCAGATCGCGGAGGCCGCGCAATGAGCATGGACGGCCGCATCCGGCGTCTGGCCGAGACAGACCGTCCGCCGGTCGATTTCGTCCTGGATGGCCGGGACTGCCGGGCGCTTGTCGGCGATACGGTGCTGACGGCCGTTCTTTGCAACGCGAAGACGTTGCGGCAGGCCGAGTTCGGTCCCGAAGGCCGGGCTGGCTTCTGCCTGATGGGCGCCTGCCAGGATTGCTGGATGTGGCAGGAGAACGGGCCGCGCCTCCGCACCTGTTCGACACCGATTGCCCCGGGAATGCGCCTGATGAGCGCACCACCCGGAGATTGGCCATGAGCGAGCGGGTGGTCATCGTCGGCGCCGGTCCGGCCGGAATCCGGGCGGCAGAGGTTCTGACGCAGGCCGGTCTGCGTCCGACGGTCGTCGATGAGGGTATGCGCTGTGGTGGCCAGATCTACCGGCGCCCCCCCGAAGGCTTCACGCGAACGGCGGAAAAGCTCTACGGCTTCGAGGCGGAAAAGGCGCAGGCCCTCCACGCCAGTTTCGGCCGGATGCTGGCCGAGGAGAGGCTGGCCTATTGTCCGCAGAGCTCGGTTCTTTCGGTTGCCGAGAACGGATTGCAGGTTCTGACGGCGGCCGGGCTGCATCATCTGGCCTTCGATCGCCTCATCATCGCCACTGGCGCGACCGAACGCGTGGCGCCGGTTGAAGGATGGGAAAGTGCCGGCGTCTACGGCCTTGGGGCGATGCAGATCGCACTGAAGTCGCAGGGCGTGGCGCTGGGGCGGCGGATCGTTCTCGCCGGCTCCGGCCCGCTTCTGACGCTGGTCGCCGCGCAGCTTCTCGATGCCGGGGCGGATGTCGCCACCGTGCTCGACACCTCTTCGCTGGCGACGCAGATGCGCGGCCTGCCGCTGATGCTCGCGCGTCCCGGACTCGTCGCGCGCGGCATGGCGATGCGCGCAAGGCTCGGCCGGCGTTACCTTGCTGGCGTCAGGCTCGATCGGATCGAAACGTCGCGAGACGGTGTCGAAGCCATCGCATGGAGCCATCGCGGCACCTCCCATCGCACCAAGTGCGACGCGGTCGGCCTTGGCTGGCATCTGCGCTCGGAGACACAGCTCGCCGGGCTCGCGGGCGCCGATTTCCGCTATGATGACACCTTCGCGCAATGGCTTCCGCAGGCAGACAGCATGGGACGGGCAGGCGACCGCCTCTATCTTGCCGGCGACGGCCTGCGCCTGCTCGGCGCGGACGGTGCGCAGATCACCGGCCGTCTGGCCGCCAGTGCCTGCCTCAAGGACATGGGCCTCCCTTTTCCCGACATGCGAGCCGACCTGCGGCGAATGCAGCGCCTCGACCGTTTTGCCGCGGGCCTCAGCCGGGCTTTTCCCTGGCCCGCCGAGGCGGTTCGCCGCCTCCCCGACGAGGCGGTGGTCTGCCGCTGCGAGAGCGTCACGGCCGGCGCGCTGCGCGAGGCTGTCGATGCCGGCGCCAGCGAGGCGAACCGCGCGAAGTCGCTCAGCCGGGTCGGCATGGGGCGCTGCCAGGGCCGCTACTGTCAGCTCGCCGGCGCCGAGATCGTCGCTGCCCGCGCCGGTCTCGCCGTTGCGGCCGTCCGACGCCTGCGCGATCAGGCCCCCGTGCGCCCGGCACCGATCGGCGCGTTGAGTTCGGCCCTTGATCCGACACCCGCCAAGTCGCCGAGCGACGTCGCTTCCTAGCGCCGTGCGTCCGCATGGACGCACAAAGGACCCGCGATCGCTCTGAAGCTGCGCATCGTGCGACGGAAACGATCACGCCGGCCGGTGCATGACAGACCGCATTGGCTGGCCCCGCGCAAGCCACTGGCTTGCATGCCGGCGGAGAAGCATCGATCCGCCCTGCCCGAACGATGTGGCAAGACTTTTCCCGTCAGTCAGCCGGTCTTAGGGCTCCTGCAGGACGACGTGCCGTCCAGCCTGACGGTTGCAAGTACGATTTTTTCAATCCCTATCCGCATCGCCGTTCGTGGGGAAACGATTCTTTTAAGTCTGCGTGAGTATATGGACCAGAAGTTCCTTCAGCGCGATCGCTGCGAAGTCGTCGCCGCGGTCGGAAAACCACGATCCTAGCCGTTCACCAAGTCGGGGCGCGAGTTACTGCATGTTGAAATCCAGTCTATCGGCAAAAGTTTCCGCAATGGTCCTGGGCGCAATTGCCGTTGTGGCGCTCATTCTCTCGTTCGCCGCCCTGCTCGAAGTGCGGAGTGACGGTTTGCGTCGCGCCGTCGAGCGACAGGAATCCAACATGCGCGTCGCCTGGGACGTGATCGGCCGCTACGGCGACTGGTTCAAGGTCGATGGCGACAAGATCTATGCCGGCTTCCAGCCGCTCAACGATTTCAACACACCGGTCGATCGGATCAAGGAGCTGGTCGGTGGAACGGCGACGATCTTCATGCGCGACACGCGCGTGGCGACGAACGTCCTGAAGCCCGACGGCAGCCGCGCCATCGGCACGAAGCTTGCCCCCGGCCCCGTCTATGACGCGGTGCTGAGGGACGGCAAGCCCTATCGCGGCGAGGCCGACATTCTCGGTACGGAATTCTTCACCGCCTACGACCCGATCAAGGACAAGTCGGGCCAGACCATCGGCATCCTCTATGTCGGTGTCCCGAAGTCCGAATTTTTCTCATCCGTCGAGGCCCTGGAGATCCGCTTCGGGCTGATCGCGGTCCTCGTCGCGCTCGTCGTCGGCGGTCTCGCCCTCCTGGTGTCCCGCCGCATGTTCCGGCCGCTCCAGGGCCTGACGCAGACCATCGCCGACGTCGCCGAAGGGCGCACCGACGGCGAGGTGGAAGGCCTCGACCGGCGTGACGAGATCGGCCGGATGGCCCGGTCGGTAGAGACGCTTCGCCATGCCGTCATCGACCAGCAGACGCTGAGGCAGGAAGCCATCGACGCCGCCGCCCAGAAGGAGATCGAGCGCCGTCGCCAGGACGAGATGGGCGAGGAATACGTCAAGGCGCACGAATTCTTCATGGCAGAGGTGGAATCCGGCTTCGGTCGGCTGGCCGGGGGCGACCTGACCGTGCGTCTCGACAAGCCGTTCTCGTCCGACTACGAGGGCGTCCGCAAGCACTTCAACGACAGCGTCGCGACACTGGAGACCGCCTTTGCCGAGGTGATGAGCCTGATCGGCTCGAACCGCACGGGCATTTCCGAGATGATCGTCGCGACCAACGACATCGCCCAGCGCACCGAGCAGCAGGCGGCGAGCCTGGAAGAGACCGTCGCGGCCCTCGGCGAGGTGACCGGCGGCGTCAACCGCACGGCCGAAGGCGCCGGCGAAGCACGCCGGACCGCGGAATCGGCCCGCTCCAAGGCGCAGACGGGCGGCGAGATCGTCGCCCAGGCGGTTGCGGCGATGAGCGAGATCGAGGGATCGTCCCAGCAGATCACCCAGATCATCTCGGTGATCGACGAGATCGCCTTTCAGACCAACCTCCTGGCGCTCAACGCCGGCGTCGAGGCGGCGCGGGCTGGCGAAGCCGGCAAGGGCTTTGCGGTCGTCGCCCAGGAAGTGCGCGCGCTGGCCCAGCGCTCGGCGGAAGCGGCGAAAGAGATCAAGGGTCTGATCAGCGCCTCCTCCGGGCAAGTCGAACGCGGCGTCGAGCTGGTGACGGCGTCGGGCAAGTCGCTGGACGAAATCGTCGCCGAGGTCGCGTCGATGTCCGAAATCATCGCCCAGATCGCCGACAGTGCGCGGGAGCAGGCGACGAGCCTTCGCGAGGTCTCTAGCGCGGCCGACCAGATGGACAAAGTGACCCAGCAGAACGCCGCGATGGTGGAAGAGACGACGGCTGCCTGTCAGGCCCTCGGCAACGACACCGAACGCCTCGCCGGCATCGTCGACAAGTTCCAGACACGGGGCGTCTCGAACGCTCGTTTGCAAGCCCGGAGCGCGGGCCGGCCGGCGAAGCCGAAGACGGTTGCCCAGATGCGCTCTGGCGCCCAGACCGCGCCAAGGCCGGCCAACGACACCGAGGGCTGGGAAGCGTTCTGACGCGATGAGGCCAGCGGCCGGGGAATATCACCCCCGCGCCGCTGGTGAAATAAACAAAGCCCTGCCCGGCGCGCGAGCCTAGACACCGGGCGCCGGTCAAGGACCGGATAAGGCAAAACACAACAGGACCCGGCGATCCTTGTCGATCGCCGGGTCCTGTCGTTTCAGCCGTAGTGGTTGCGCACCAGCGCGTTGGCGATTTCTTCGCGGCCGATGATGCCGGCGATGTTGTCCGGCCTCGGCAGGCCGCGTGTGTCGCCCACGACGATCGCATAGCTGCGGCCGCGCCGGTTCATGCGGGTGACCACGGTGTTGAGGTTGTTGCCCGTGGAGGCGATGATGAATTCGCTCGAGGAAATGTCGTCGAGGGTCTGACGGGAGAAGCGATCCGCCTGATAGGGGATGGTGCCGAAGCGCACGAAGCCGGTGATGCGAGTGCCGTCCGTGGTGATGACCCGGGTCTTGTGGACCTCGACCTGTTTCAGCGCGTCACTCACCGTTGTCGAGCCGGGCAGGACGACGAAGTCCTTGTACATCACCTCGCTCGCCGAGCGCACGAGGAACATGTTGGTGGTGCGGTCGACCGGGATCGGCTTGCCGCGATTGCGCAGCTTGATCGTGTAGATGTCGGCGGTGGTGAGCGCGCGCCGGACACCGATGGCCAGCGCGACGGACAGAACGAGAGGCAGGATGATCTCGTAGTCGCGGGTCATTTCGAAGATCATCACGATCGCCGTCATCGCCGCCGAGGTGGCGCCGCCGACCATGGCGCCCATGCCGATGATGGCGAAGGTCGTCGGCGTGATGCCGGCGCCCGGAAGCAGCACCTCGCCGATCACCCCGACGGCACCGCCCAGCGTCGCGCCCATGAACAGGCTCGGCGAGAAGATGCCCCCGGATGCGCCGGAGCCGAGGCTGAGGCAGGTGGCGACCAGCTTGCCGACGAACAGCAGAAGCAGGAGCCAGGCGGTCGACAGGCCGCCATTCAGCACGTCCTGGATCGACGAGTAGCCAACGCTGTAGACGTGGTAGTGGCCGGTGAACAGCATGAAGCCATAGCCGAGCAGGCCGACGGCGAACATGCCGATGATGTTCTGGAGATAGGGGTTGATTCCCGAATCGTCGAAGACGTCCTCCGCCTTGGCGAGAAGCTTCACGAAAGCCCAGGCCGCAAGCCCCATGAGAACGCCGAGAAGCGCGGCGAGGACGAGTTCGGCGCCGTTGACGACATGGCCCTGGGCGAGCCCGTCGAACGGCACGACGAAGGCCGACTCGACACCCATCACCGCCCGGTAGACGTAAGTCGACGTCGCCGTCGCCACGACCACCGGAAGGAATGTGCGGGTCGAGACTTCCGGCAACAGCACTTCCGAGGCGAACAGCACGCCGCCGAGCGGCGTGTTGAAGGTCGCGGCGATACCGGCGCCGGCACCGGCCGAAAGAAGCGTGATCTTCTGATGCTGGACGAGATTGAGGGCTCTGGCGAAGGTCGAACCGAAGGACGAGCCGATCTGGATGATCGGGCCCTCGCGTCCGACCGAGGCGCCGGTGCCGATCGAGATCGCCGAAGCGAGCGACTTCACGAGGGCGACGATGCCGCGGACATTGCCGTTCTGGTGATAGATCGCGAACATCACTTCGGGCACGCCGTGGCCCTTGGCCTCCGGCGCGAAGCTCCGCACCAGCCAGACGACGACGAGGCCGCCGATCACCGGTACGAGGATGATGCCGGCGCCCCATGGGCTCGGCGGCCCGTAGGCATTCGGATCGAGATGCAGGGTGAAGATGCCGTAGAAGGCAAGATTGTAGATGACCGCGATCAGATATTTGAAGAAGATCGCCCCGAGGCCCGCCACGATGCCGACGACGAGTGACAGGACGAGCATGACTTTCAGCGTCACTTCCCGTTCCGGCGGCGCCTCCGCCCCCGTTGCGTTCGCAGCGGAAGAGACGGGCGGATCGACGACGGACATGGGGATGGACTGACTTTTGCAGATAAAATAGCGGGCGGAAGAGCCTTTCTATTTCATCCTTCGCGGCCAAGCGGAAGGGCGCGGCGGAAAAAAAGCCACATTGCGGCAGATTGTTCCCCCGCATTCGCGCTCATTTCGCGAGCCAGGGCGTCAATGCCCGCCCCGTCACGGGGTCGAACTCCGGCACGGCGAGACCCGCGACGGTCTTCCCCGCGATTTCGACATCCACCGTCCCCGCCCTCGTGATCGCCCCATTCTGTCCGGGGGGATAAGCGCCGACGACGGCGAAATCGCCCGTCGCCGACAGCCGCTTGTGGCCGACGCCGGCGGGAATCACCACGATGTCGCCCGGCGTCATCTCGAGGGTCAAGCCGTTCTCGCCCCCGAAGCCGACCCTCGCCGAGCCGGAGGCGCAGCCAAGCACTTCGTGTCCCTCGAGGTGATAGTGCCAGTAGTCGAAGATCGTGTAGACCCAGGTCCCCTGCCAGCCATTTGCGACGAAGCGCCCGGCGATCGTATCGGCGTCGAGACCGGCGAGGACCCCGGAGGCCGCGAGCAAGGGCAGCGGGCTGTTCGGCATGGTATCGTCGGCACCGAGGGGATGGGTTTGAAACGTCATGAGCAGTTTCGCCTTGTTCGCTCGCGGCGGCCCCGCCGCCACTGATCCATCTGCGGCACAGCGGCCTCGCCGCAAGGGTCGGCGGGTTCTCCAGCGTTTCAGCCGCTAGCACCTCTGACCACTGGTTGCGGGCTACCTCTGGCTAATCTGGCGAGCGATCGAAGCGGTTTCACCGCCCGAATGGCGCGATGGCGCTTGGTCGCCATCACCCACAAGCCACGCACGCGCATGTCCAACGCTTACAGCGCCGGTCAGAGCTGCGGAGTGCGTTTCTTATCGGATCTTTAAGGGAAAAAGGGTTCTCATCGTGTGGAAGCACAGCTTTGCCGAATGTCTTGCCATGGGGCCTCGGCGAGTTGTTCTGCAAGCCTTACGATAGAAATCGGATTCTTACTCGAAACAGCTTGAACTCGCCACGGCCCGGGCGGTCGTTGTTTCGACAAGCCCCTCCACGGTTGCAACCGGCGTGCCGCAGCGCAGCCAACACATCGGAATGACGCAATGAATGCTTCGACCGCGAAACGCCATCCCTCACTGCGGATGAATTCCATCGGCGTGAAGGCCGGCGCGGCGATGGCGGCCTTGGCACTCGTCGTCCTGGCGATCGGCGGTGTCGGCCTCAGCGGCATTCGGACCTTGAGCGGCGCGGTCTTTCAGAGCGAGAGCACGTCCAGCGTTCTCATCGCCATCAACAAGGCGGGCGGATCGGTCTCGGAATATCTGCTGCAGAAGGATCCCGCCCATATCGAAGCGGCGACCTCGACACTCGACGCGGCCCGGGACAGCATCGAGTCCCTCAAGATCGCGCCGGAAGCCCGCGACGCTTTGGCGAGCGATTTCGACGAGATGAGCAAGGCGATCACCGGTCTTGCCAGTGCGAACGAGACCGTCGAAGCGGCCAAGCAGACCTTCATGTCGCGCGCGGACGCGCTGCTCACCAGCGCGGCCAAGGGCGAAAACCAGGGGGCGGAGGCCGCCAAGGTCGCCGAGCGCCAGTCCACCCAGGCCATCGTCGGTCTCGAAGCCATGCGCAAGCTGACCTATGATGCCGGACGCTTCGAGGGTCTGGCCCGCGAGCTTCAGCTCGCGCTTGTCGGCCAACCCGCAGATGGCACGGCGCCCGCCTCGGCGGCGGTCAGAACGCTCGCCGAACAGGCGAAGGTGCCGCTCAAGGGCATCATCGATCTCGGCGGATCACCCGATCTTCAGCCGATCGTTGTCAGGATCAGCCAGTCCTTCGACGCGATCGAAACGACGCTCGGCAATGCCGGCCTCCTGTCTTCCTCCGATCGGGCGCGCCTTCTGCAGCTCGCCGAAGCCTCGGCGCTCGCCACGAAAGAACTGGCTGAGGAGCTCGGCACGATGGCCGAGGCGCAACTTGCGATCAAGGACGAGAAAAACAACGAGCGATCCAAGGCGCGGGTCTTTGCCGGTCTCGCCGGCAACTTCGCCAAGATCATCAACAACGCCGTCAGCGACGCGCAGCGTTATCTCGTTCGGCCCTCGGACGAGATTTCCGATCAGGTCATGGCGCAACTCGACAAGTCCGCAGGCTTCGCCAAGATCCTCTCGCGCCAGGGAGACATCGATCTCGGCGGCGGCGTGGAAGAGCTGAAGCAGAGCTTCGCCGCGATGACCGCAGCGCTCGCCGCCTTCGAACGCCAGGCCGTCGTCGTCGGCGACGCGTCTCACAAGGTCTCCGAAACCGTCGTCTCGGTCGCAGGCAAGACGACGAAGCAGGCCCAGGTCAAGAGCGAGCAGAGCAGCCTGTTGATGTGGGGCGCGGGCCTCACCTGCCTGCTCCTGACGGCCGCGATCGCCTATCTTCTGGTGCGCTCGATCGCCCGGCCGATCGCCGACATCACCCAGTCGATGTTGCGCCTCGCCGGCGGCGACACCACGATCGACAGCACCTTTGCCGATCGCAAGGACGAGATCGGCGGCATGGCGCGTTCCCTCAGCGTCTTCCAGAAGACCGGCCAGGCCAAGCTCGAGGCCGAAGCCGAAGCCGCGCGGCAGCGCGAGGCGGCCGAGGAAGAACGCCGGCGCGCCGAACGCGAGCAGGCCGCCGAGGCACGCTCCCTCGACCAGGCCTTCGCGGCGATCTCGGCCGGCCTCAATGCTCTTTCGCAAGGCGATCTCACCGCCCGGGTCGGCAAGGTCGACGCGAAATACGAACCCATCCGCGAGCGATTCAACGCCTCCGTGGCAGCCCTCGAGGCGACCATCGGCTCGGCCGTGATCGCGACCAGACGCATCCGTACGGGTCTTTCGGAAATCTCCGCCGCGTCGGTGGAGCTGGCCCGGCGCACGGAGCGTCAGGCGGCCAATCTCGAAGAAACCGTCGCCGCCCTGTCAGAGGTGACCGAAGCGTCCACCCGCACCGCCGAAGGCGCCCGCAAGGCGCAGCTTTCCGCCGACGATGCGCAGAAGACGGCTCAGGAAGGCGGCACGGTCGTCGCCGAGGCGATCGGCGCCATGCGCGAGATCGAGGCCTCGTCCGAGGCGATCGACCAGATCATCGGTCTGATCGACGACATCGCCTTTCAGACCAATCTTCTTGCCCTCAATGCCGGGGTCGAGGCGGCAAGGGCCGGCGCCGCAGGACAAGGCTTTGCCGTGGTCGCCCATGAGGTGCGCGAACTGTCCCAACGCTCGGCTTCGGCGGCCAAGGAAATCCGCAGCCTCATCTCCACTTCGCGCCAGCAGGTCGGTGTCGGTGTCGAGCGCGTCACCGCGTCCGGAAAGGTTCTGGACAGGATCGTCGCCGAGGTCAGCGCGATGGCCGAAGTCATTCGGGTCATCGCCGCGGACGCCCGCGATCAGTCGGTGTCCCTTCGCGAGGTTTCCACCGCCGGCGATCAGATGGATGCCGTGACCCAGGAGAGCGCGGCCATGGTGGAAGAGACCACGGAAGCCTGCCGGAGCCTCGAGGCGGAGACCGCCGAGCTCGACGCCTCGATGCAGCGCTTTAGGGCGGAATGCCGGACGCCGGATACGGACTATGGCTATGGGCAGGCGGCGTAAGGATTGCCGCGCAGCCTGCCGTCACCGTGACACGCGCGGCGCTTCGAAGCGATCGTGTGGGCGGGGCGCATAGTGAGACATCCGTCGCACAGACCCAATCTTCGCGAAACGACAGGGCTCATACTGCTCCAGCATCGGCCCGAAAATCGGAATCGATTGTCGGAAAGCACGGTGCGGTGATTCAATAAGGAAGAGCGTCCTTTGTCCGTCTATTTCGTGTACACGACACGATCCTCGAAGGCCGGCCACGGCTTGATCGAGAAGGCGCGACATTCGACGCTTCGTCATTCTCGGGCACCGTCCCGAGAATCCAGAAACGCTTGACACATCAAAATCTTAACCGGTGCACTGGATGCTCGGGACGGGGCCCGAGCATGACGAGCGCGTGAAAAGCGGACGCCTGATCTCAAAGTGTCAGGCACTCGATATGCGACGTTCGACGAGAATGTCGTGCACACTGGCGCCCATTCCGACGCACGGCGCTCCAGGCTGACGCGGCCAGGCTTTCAGCGCGCTTCCATGCGCAGCACCTTGCCGACGACCTTGGCGAATTGCTGGAGCCGGCCATCGGGCCGCTCGCCGATCAGATCGGCGAAACTCGGCGGGATCACCAGCGTGAAGCCGCCGCGCGGATCCTGCGCCCATTTGAACTGGTCGAGAATGCCCGGCATCGAGGCGGTCAGGAGATAGGTCGCCCGGAACAGCGAAGCGAGGATCTGCGCCCGCTTCAAAAGCCGCTCGTCGACGAGGCTTTCGAGCTCGGGAATGTGCTGCTGGTCGAGGCTGCCTTCATGGCGGTAGAAGTTGGTGAGGCCCAGAAATGCCCGGCCCCGGTGGTCCACCGCTGGCATCGCGGCATGGGCGATGATCGACAGGGCCTGCTTGCCGCGATAGTCGGGATGAGCCCGCCAGCCGATGTCGGCGAGAAGGCAGGCGGCAACGCGCAGCCGCTCTTCCTCGGGCGTCTCGTCGATCCCCAGCGCCTCGAAGCTGCGGCGGCTCCAGTCGACGAGTTCGCGCGCATGGTCGGGCGAGCGCGACCGCAGCAGCGACAGCTCCCGGGCGCTCGCGATGAGCGGGTCCTCAGCCTGAATGTCGGGCGACAGCCTCTCGTAGAGATAACCCTCGCGCACGCCGAGGGCGGACAGGACGATCTTTTCGGGTTCGATGAAACGCAGGACGCTCTTCAGGGCGACCGCGCCATAGGCGAGCAGCGTGCGCCTGGATTTGGAGACCGCCGAAATGCCGGTCAGCTTGTCGGGATCGGACTTGATCACGGCGTCAAGGAATCCGTCGACCCCGCTCGCGGGCATCTCATAGGCATGCATGACGTGCAGCGGGTAGGAGGTCTGCTCCATGTGCAGCTTGGCGAGATTGCGCCATGTGCCGCCGACGGCAAAGAAGTCCCTGCCCTTCCCCTTCCCGGCCAGGGGAGAGGCGGAGATGTGGCTGTCGGCGATCGACTGGGCCTTGGTGAGATCACCGCCGGACAGGTCGCGCAGGCGCAGCCCGCCGAGCGGCGTCGTCATTCCCACGCCGAGACCCTCGGGCGTCACGTCGATCAGTTCGAGGCTGCCGCCGCCGAGATCGCCGACGATGCCGTCGGGCCGATAAAATCCGGCCAGAACCCCGTGGGCGGCGCCCTCGGCCTCGCCGGACCCGGTCAGGATGATGATCTCGCGGTCGAGCACGGCCTCTGCCGCAGCGATGAACTCCGGCCCGTTCTGCGCCTCGCGAGCGGCTGCCGTCGCAATCGGATAAAGATCGACGACACCGGCCTGACGCGCCAGCAGGGCGAAGCGCCGCAGCGCCGAAAGCGCGCTCTCCACCGCCTGGACGTCGAGCCGGTTGGTCTGGGCGAGCCCCTTGCCGAGGCCGCTCAGCACCTTTTCGTTGAACAGAACCGTCAGCGAACGTGCCAGGCCCTCGTAGATCACGAGACGCACGGAGTTCGAGCCGATGTCGATGACGCCGACGGGCGTCATGCCCGGGAGCCGGCCAAGGGCGGGATAATCAGTCAAAGCGCCCGTGTTCTGCCTTTTGTCTGGCGATGAGTCTTGGAGCATCCGTCTTCAGCGCCTTGCCTCGTCCCGAAAGACTGGGGTTTGTCATGAAGTAACGCTGGGCATTGAACGGCTGTTCCCCCGGCGACGGGACGATGCGACGAGACGACCCGTCCGCAGCTACCGACCAGCTCTGCTGGTTGTCAAGAATGTTGCCGAGCATGATCTGCGACAGGATCTGGCTGTGAACGGTCGGGTTGGTGATCGGCACCAGCACCTCGACCCGCCGGTCGAGATTGCGCGGCATCATGTCGGCCGAGCCGTGATAGACGATCGCCTGCTCCGAAGGCAGGCCATGGCCGTTGCCGAAACAGAAGATGCGGCTGTGCTCGAGAAAGCGCCCGACGATCGATTTCACGCGGATATTGTCGGACAGGCCCGGCACGCGCGGCTTCAGGCAGCATATCCCGCGCACCACGAGGTCGATCTCGACGCCGGCCTGGCTTGCCCGGTAGAGCGCGTCGATGACGGCGCCATCGACCAGCGAGTTCATCTTCATCCATATCTGGCCGGGCCGCCTCGCCTTCACATGGGCGATCTCGTCCTCGATATGGCCGATGATCTTGGAGCGCATCGTCACCGGCGAAACCGCGAGCCGCTTCACTTCGGAGGGTTCGGCATAGCCGGTGATGTAGTTGAAGACGAGCCCGACATCGTGGGCGATGTCCGGATCGGCGGTGAAGTAGGACAGATCGGTGTAAATCTTCGCGGTGATCGGATGATAGTTGCCGGTGCCGATATGGCAGAAGGTCACGAGCTTGCCCTCCTCGCGCCGGATGACGAGGGAGAGTTTCGCGTGGGTCTTCTTTTCGATGAAGCCGAAGACCACCTGCACGCCCGCCCGCTCCATGTCGCGGGCCCAGCGGATGTTCGCCTCTTCGTCGAAGCGCGCCTTCAGCTCGATCAGCGCCGTCACCGACTTGCCGGCCTCGGCGGCGTCGATCAGGGCGCGCACGATCGGCGAGTCGTTCGAGGTGCGATAGAGCGTCTGCTTGATGGCGAGGACGTTGGGGTCGAGCGCCGCCTGGCGGACGAACTGGACGACCACGTCGAAGGATTCGTACGGGTGGTGGACGACGATGTCCTTCTCGCGGATCGCCGCGAAACAATCGCCATTGTGCTCGCGGATGCGCTCGGGAAAGCGCGGAATGTAGGGTTTGAACTTCAGATCGTCGCGCGGCAGCTTGCAGAGCTGCGACATGGAATCGAGCGCCAGCATGCCGTCCATCACCGAAATGCGCGCTTCCGGGACTTCGAGCTCGGCGGCGACGAAATTGCGCAGCGCCTCCGGCATGACCGAATCGAACTCGATGCGGATGACCGAGCCCCGGCGCCGGCGCTTCAGCGCGCTTTCGAACAGCCGCACGAGGTCTTCGGCCTCCTCCTCCACCTCGATGTCGGAATCGCGGATGATCCGGAAGGTGCCGGCGCCCTTCACCCTATAGCCGGGAAAGAGCTTGCCGATGAACAGGGCGACGACGCTCTCGATCGGCACCATGCGCACCACGCCCTTGTCGTTCATCGGCATTTCGATGAAGCGCTGCAGCGCGACGGGCAGGCGCAAAAGCGCGTTCATGCCGTTCGAATCGCGCTCGCGGACCAAAGAGAGGGCGATCGAAAAGCCGAGATTGGGAATGAAGGGAAACGGGTGGGCGGGGTCGATCGACAAGGGTGTGAGGATCGGGAAGATCCGCTCCTCGAACAGTCTCTGCAGCCAGGCGCGGTCCTCGCCCTTGAGCTCGCCGGCACCGACGATCATCACCTTCTCGGCCCTCAGCGCCTTCACCAGTTCGGCGAGTGAGGCCTGCTGCTCGTTCTGCAGCTCGCTGACCGCTTCGAGAATGCGGTCGAGCTGTTCCTGCGGCGTCAGCCCGTCGAGGGAGCGAACCGGCAGCTTCTCGCGCACCTGGCCGGCGAGACCGGCGACGCGGACCATGAAGAACTCGTCGAGATTGTCCGCCGAGATCGACAGGAACCGCACCCGTTCGAGCAGCGGGTGGTTCTCGTTCTGGGATTCCTCGAGGACCCGGCGGTTGAATTGCAGCCAGGAGAGTTCGCGGTTGATGTAGCGATCGGCAGGCAGGTCCGGGGTCGCTTCGGAGGTGATCAGGGCCGTCTGGCCGCCGGCATCGGCGACGTCGGCGAGGATCATCGCGGCTTCGGCGACCAGCGCGTCTGCCGATTCGACGGTCTCGCTCGCCGAGGGGGCGCTGGCCGACGAAGCGGCAGCGCGCTTGCGAGCGGCGGGGCGCTGATCCTGCGGAGCCGTCGCGGCGGATGGCTTGGTCCTGGCGGAAGCGGCGGCTGGGCGGCGCGTCCGAGGCTTGCCGGCGGTGGTAGCCTTGCCGGCGGTGCTGCGTCGACGCGCCGCCCTTGCCGGAGCGCTCGCTCCGGGCGCGTCTTGCGTTGCCTCCGTGTCAGGCGTGTTCGGCCGGTCCTTGTCGCTCATCGTCGGTTCCCTCGTTCGCCCCTTCCGCCTAGCCGCTGCAAAAGAAGGTTTCATGACATGGCGCGCTCAGCCGGCTTGCCATCCCCCTTCGGTGAGAACACGCCGTAAAAACGGCCGCGTCACGCGCTTCTTTTCGGCGAGCGCCTGACGGTCCACGGCCGCCACGATGCGCCGAGCCGCCTCCAGCGAGCGCTCCATGCGCTCGACCAGATAGCGCAACGCTCCGGGCTCCACCTCGATCTGCCGGTCGGAAAACAGCTTGGCGAGCACCCCGGTCAAAAGCGCGTCGTCGGGTGCCCCCAACGAGGCGATGGTGGCGGCGGCGAGCCGCGAGCGCAAGTCGGGCGTTTCGATTTTCATCGCAGACGGCAGGCAGCGGGCGGTGACGACGAGCCAGCCGCCGCCCAGACGCGCGGCATTGACGAGGGCAAAGAGCTGATCCTCCGGCAAAGCGCCGCGGTCGGCATCGTCGACGACGGCGCGAAAATCCCGCGTTGCGAGAATCGCGCCGAGATTGTCACGGCCGGCGAAAGCGGCACCGGCCGCGCCGGCCCAGATCTCGGCGAGATGGCTCTTGCCGGAGCCGGCCGGCCCGGTGACGAGAAGAACCGGATGCGGCCAGTTCGGCCAGGCGTCCACCGCCTCGACCGCCAGCCGGTTGGCGCTGGAGACGACGAGGTCGTCGCGCGAGAGCGACGGACGATGGGGAAGTTCGAGCGGCAGCTGCTTTGCCATGGCGCCTCACTCCGCCGGATTGGCGCCGGCCCTCCCGCGCCCGGGGAGCGCCGGCGGCACGATGTCGTTCTCGATCATCTCCGCCTCCTGACGCGTCGGCTCGCGGCCGAAATACATCTCGCTCTGCAGATACTGCGTGAGCGCGAAACGCACCAGAACGCCGACGGCCGCCGCCGAGGGGACGGCGATCAACAGCCCGACGAAGCCGAACATCGCCCCGAAAGCCAGGAGCGCGAACATCAGCCAGACCGGATGCAGCCCGACGGACGCGCCGACGAGCTTGGGCTGGAGAATGTTGCCTTCGAGAAACTGGCCGATGAAGAAGATCGCCGCGACGACGACGATCCATGGCCAGTCCGGCCAGAACTGAATGAGCGCGACGCCGACGGACAGAACCAGGCCGCTGATCGAGCCGACATAGGGGATGAAGGAGACGAGCCCGGCGAAGAGGCCGATGAGAAGGCCGAAATTCAGGCCCACGAGCGACAGGCCGATGCCGTAGAAGGCGCCGAGGATGAGGCAGAGGCTCCCCTGTCCGCGCAGGAAGCCGGCGACGGAGCGGTCGATGTCGCGGAACAGGCGGCGGACCGTCGCCACATGCTGGCGCGGGATCCAGTCGTCGATCTTGGCGACCATCCGGTCCCAGTCGAGCAGCATGTAGAAGGCGACGACGGGCGTGACGACGAAGAGCGAGACGAAGTTGACGACCGCGAGCGACGACGACCAGAGCGAGGAGAGGAACGAGGTGATGATGCCCGTGCCCTCGCTGACCAGCTTGCCGAGATCCTGCTTCAGATTGGCTTCGCCTTCCGGCAGGAGCCAGCCGATCGAACTCGACCGGATCCCCTCGATGATCGTCTGGACCCGGTCGACATATTCGGGAAGCCGGCTGGCGAGCCCGCCGAACTGATTGACGATGACCGGCACGAGAATGACGATGACGCCGGCGAAGATCAGGACGAACAGCGCGAGAATCAGCACCGTCGCCCAGAGCCGCGACAGCCCCCGCCGTTCCAGCCAGTCGGCCACCGGGTCGAGGAAATAGGCGATGACCATGCCAAGGACGAAGGGCAGGAGAATGCTGGAGAACAGGTAGAGGAGCAGCACCGCCACGAAGGCGGCGATGCTCCAGAACAGAACCTGACGCCGGATGAGCGCGCTGTGGTCGGTCATGGGCCTTCGTCGTCTCCGGTTTCAGCGCCGTCAGGCGACGCCATGTGCCGCAGCCAGTCAGTGAGATAGGCGGCGGCGGAGGCGACGGTCAAGATCAGCGTCAGCGCGACGAGCAGATCGCCCACATAGCCGAGCGAGAGGCCGAGCGCCGATTCGCCGAGGACGCTTGCGGCGAGGACGATCTGCGCCGCCGTCGTCGCCTTGGAGACGAAGAGCGGGCGCACCGTCATCGGCAGACCCATGACATAGGCGAGAAGAAAGGCGGCGACGATCAGAACATCGCGGCTGACGACCACGATCACCAGCCAGTCCGGCAGCCGGCCGAGCACGCCGAGCCCGATGAACACCGTGGTGAGCAGCGCCTTGTCGGCGATCGGATCGAGATAAAGGCCGAGGGTGGACTGCTGATTGAAATGGCGTGCGATGGCACCGTCCACTGCGTCGGAGACGCCGGCCACGACGAAGGTGATGAAGGCAAGGCCGAAGCGGCCGTCGATCAGCGCCCAGATCATCACCGGAACGGCCAGCAGACGGGCGATCGAGATCAGGTTGGGAATGGTCATCGCGCAGCTCGCGGCAACGGGCATGAAACGCGCTGAAGGCAGCTAAGAGAGACCATGATACAATACAGGACGGCTCGCATCGTCACGCCTTCACTCGCCGCGCAAACGCCCGCATCGACACTTTTGCCCATCCACCGGGTCTTGCTCGCAGCACACGATCGTGTCAACTCCGGCATAAATGGGGCGCGGAAACAGATGGCAGACAAACGCAATTCCTTGACCTATCGCGACGCGGGCGTCGATATCGATGCCGGCAATGACCTGGTTCAGCGGATCAAGCCCTTCGTGCGCTCGACCGCGCGCAAGGGCGCCGACGGCGAGATCGGCGGCTTCGGCGGCCTGTTCGATCTGAAGGCGGCCGGCTTTTCGGATCCGATCCTCGTCGCGGCCAATGACGGCGTCGGCACCAAGGTGAAGATCGCCATCGAGACCGGCCTGCACCAGACGATCGGCATCGATCTCGTCGCCATGTGCGTCAACGATCTCGTCGTGCAAGGGGCCGAGCCCCTGCTCTTCCTCGACTATTACGCCACCGGCCATCTCGATCCGGCCGAAGGCGCCAGCATCGTCGAGGGCATCGCCACGGGCTGCCGCATGGCCGGCTGCGCGCTTCTCGGCGGCGAAACGGCCGAAATGCCGGGCCTTTATGCCAAGGGCGACTACGATCTGGCGGGCTTTGCGGTGGGCGCGGCCGAGCGCGACACGCTGTTGCCGAAGACGCAGACGCTGGCCGCCGGCGACGTCATTCTCGGCCTTGGCTCCTCCGGCGTTCATTCCAACGGCTATTCGCTGGTCCGGCGCATCGTCGAAAGGAGCGGCCTTACCTATGGCGATCCTGCCCCCTTCGAGGATGGCCGCAGCCTGGGCGAGGCGCTGCTCGAGCCGACGCGGATCTATGTGAAACCCCTTCTGGAGACGATCCGTGCCGGCGCCGGCATCAAGGCGCTCGCCCATATCACCGGCGGCGGTTTCACCGAGAACATCCCCCGCGTGCTGCCCGATCACCTCGCCGCGGCGATCGATCTCGCCACGATCCCGGTCCCGAAGGTGTTCGGCTGGCTGGCGCGGACGGGTGGGATCGAGACGTTGGAAATGCTGCGCACCTTCAATTGCGGCGTCGGCATGATCGTCGTCACGTCCGAGGCGGAGGCAGGCAAAGCGGTGGAGATGCTTCGCGATGCCGGCGAGACGGTCATGACGCTCGGGCGCCTCAGCCCGCGTGACGGCGAAGGCGTGACCTTCACCGGCGAGCTGTCCTTGCGATGACGACGCCAAGGCGCAAGCGCATCGCGGTCCTGATCTCGGGGCGAGGAACCAACATGGGGGCGATCCTCGCCGCCTGCATGGATCCGTCCTTTCCCGGCGAGGTCAGGACGGTGATCTCCAACCGCACCGACGCGCGGGGTCTCGAGACCGCGCGTCGCTACGACATCGCGGCCCATGCCGTCGACCAGAAGGCCTATGAGAGCCGCGAGGCGCACGAGCGCGCGGTGCTCGACATTCTCGAAGAGGCCGAGCCCGACGTGATCTGCCTCGCCGGCTACATGCGGCTTCTGACGGTGGACTTCGTGCGGCGTTTCGAGGGGCGGATGATCAACATCCACCCCTCCCTCCTGCCGCTGTTTCCCGGCCTCGACACCCATGCGCGGGCGATCGCCGCCGGCATGCGGGTGCATGGCTGCACGGTGCATTACGTCACCGAGCGGATGGACGAGGGCCCGATCATCGCCCAGGCTGCGATCGCGATCGAGCCGGGCGACACGCCGGACACGCTGTCGGACAGGCTGCTGCGCGCCGAGCACAGGCTCTACCCCCATGCCCTTCGAATGGCGCTGACCGGCGACGTCCGGATGGTCAACGGGCAAGCCGCCTTCCGGCGTCGCCCCCCGGCGCAGGCGAGCGACGACATTGCCTCCGCGACGAACGGACCTTCGCCGCAGATCCTGCTGTCGCCGGATGGCAGGGGAAACTGAACGCAGCCGTCGTTGAGGCATTTTCCCCGAGACAGTTTCAGCCAGACGAAGTCACCCCGATAGAAGCGACGAGACAGGAGAGGCAGACGATGCCCCAAAGACTTGCCACCGCCGCCATTTGCGCGATCGCCCTTGCCGGCGGCGCGTGTTCGAGCCCCAGTCAGAGCCCGGCCCCGCGTCCGGCCGCAAACATGCCGATGGCGCAGGCGGATGGCCCGGTTGGCGCACAGCCGGGCCTTGGTGCGCAGCCGGGGCTAGGGGCCCCGCCGGCCGCGCCGCAGCCCGGCTTCGTCGCCGCCGGCGCGGGGTCCCCGGGCGCCTGCAACGCCGCCGCCGCGCGCGTCGTGATCGGCGAGCTCGGCACGAGCGTCGCCGCCGATCGGGCGAAGGAACTGACCGGCGCAAGCACGGTTCGCATCCTTTATCCCGGCCAGCCGATCACCCGCGAATTCATCGCAGACCGGCTCAATCTCGACACCAATGACGAAAACCGGATCGTCAACGCCCGCTGCGGCTGACCGCGATCGGCGAAAAGGGCGGATCGGCCATCCTGGCGGTGGCGATCCGCGCCATGTCGTGAGCCACCTGCGGGGTTTCGCCGCAAGAGGCCACCGGATTCGAGTCGACCTTCGCGAGAAGAACAAATAAGGAACATATCGGAGGTATCCGGTGTTCCTGACCATCGCCGATCTGCGTCACAAACGCCTGTGGCTCGAAGTGCGCTGTGTGACCTGCCAGCACACGACGTTCCTGCCCGTCGGCCTGTTGCCGAAAACGCTGCGCGACGATCTTCCCGTCCATCTCGCGGCCGCCTTCTTCCGCTGCCGCTGCGGGTCGAAGCAACTCTCGACGCTGATGGTCGATCTCGACGCCGCCAAGCCCAAGCCGCCGGGATTTTGACGGTGAAACCGGCGGAGAGGGGTGGTTGCCGGAGGAGCCTAGCCTTCACGCCCTCGTCATCCCGGCTTGACCCGGGATCCATTCCAGATCGTCGATGCTGTCACTGCCGTGACGGGCTGGAACATTGGTTTTTCGGCGCCGGAGCGGCCATTGCGACGTGAAGGAATGGATCCCGGTCGGAGGCCGGGATGACGACGCGTTGCTGCTGGCGGGCTTCCTGCAAACGGATATCACAGGCTAGCCGCGACATCACGGTGCCGGCCGCGGCAAGCCGAAAATCCCGCCGGTCCAGCCCGCATCACATGCGCCGATCACTTGTCGACGCGGAACTCCTCGTGGCAGCCCTTGCAGTTCTGCGCCACCTTGCCGAACTGCTGCTTGAAGGCGTCGAGGTCCTGAGGTGCCGCGTCGATCGCCGCCTGGGTGTCTTCCTGATATTTGACGAGCGCGGCCTTGAACTCCTCCGGCTTCTCCCAGATCGCCGGCGCCGCCTCGGTCTTGCCGCCGGTCTTGGAATCCTCGGGGAAATAGTCGCCGAATTCCATCGCGATCTCGTGCATCTGACCGAATATCTCCTCCGCCTTTGCCGGCGAGAACTCCGCCTCGCCCTTCAGGATCGCGCCGCCGGCCTTGGTGGCCTTGCCGTTGTCCTTCATCAGCTGCTGGCGCTTTTCGATCGCGTCGAGATTCTGGGCAATCGCCGGTACCGCAAGGACGGCGGCGCCCGACAAGGCGAGGACGGCGAGGCTGAACGGGCGTTTGTCGATCATGGAAAGCTCCCTGGCGAAGCGCTCGACGAGCGCGGATCACCAACGAGTTGGAACATTTCCAGTCTCCGGCAACGGGGCGACGGCGATGGTTGCGGTCACAAACAGGTTTACCGGCGATGGCCGGAAACGAAAAACGCCCCGGCAAAAGGTGCCGGGGCGCAAGGGACAGAAGTCCGATCAAACTCTGGGCAGGCGCTCTGCCTCAGGCGGTCGCCGTCTCGTAGCATTCGAGGACGTAGTCCCAGTTGACGAGATTGTCGACGAAAGCGGAGAGATACTTCGGACGCGCGTTGCGGTAGTCGATGTAGTAGGAGTGCTCCCACACGTCGACGCCGAGAATGGGCGTTGCGTCGTGAACCAGCGGGTTCTCGCCGTTCGGCGTCTTCATGATCTCGAGCTTGCCGTTCTTGACCGCGACCCAGGCCCAGCCCGAACCGAACTGGCCGGCGCCCGCCGCCTCGAAATCGGCCTTGAACTTGTCATAGCCGCCGAGATCGGAATCGAAGGCCGTCTGCAGCTTGCCCGGCAGGCTCTTGCCGCCGCCGCCCGGCTTCATCCACTTCCAGAAATGGATGTGGTTGTAGTGCTGGGCCGCGTTGTTGAAGAGCGCCTGATCGGTGCCGTACGACTTCTTGACGACTTCCTCGACGGACAGGCCGGACATGCCGGCCTTCTCGGCCAGCTCGTTGCCCTTGGTCACATAGGCGTTGTGGTGCTTGTCGTGATGAAACTCGAGGGTTTCCTTCGACATGTAGGGGCCGAGCGCGTCATAGGCGTAGGGAAGTTCCGGAAGTTCGAAAGCCATGGTCCGTCTCCTTCTGATTCAATCGTGATTGGACGAAGCGGGCAGCCGCGAAACCGCGCGCCCGCTTTGGGACCGAACATAGGTTTCGATGACCATCCGTCTACCAATCGCCGCAAGAACCCGGCCGGCCGACGTCAACTTTCACAGGCGCTCGCCCGCTGCCATCCCGCCGATTGCCCGGCTTACGCGCGACCTGTCCGGTCAGCTGCCGGCCTTGGCGAAGGCCATATAGGCCTCGCGCGCTTCCCGGTAGACCGGGCCGGGTTGCAGCTGGCGTTCCTCGATGCGGTTGACCGGCACGACCTTGGAGTGATTGCCCGTCGAGAAGATCTCGTCGGCATCCATGAACTCGGCGACCGACAGGCTCTTTTCCACCACCTCGCGGCCGGCGTCCCGCAACAGCTTGATCACCCGTTGGCGGGTGATGCCATTGAGGAAACAGCCGTTCGGCACGGGCGTGTAGACGACGCCGTCCTTGACGAAGAAGATGTTCGACGTGCCGGTCTCGGCGACATTGCCGATCATGTCGAGGACGAGGGCGTTCTCGAAGCCGCGGGACTTCGCCTCCATGATCGCCCGGCCGTTGTTGGGATAAAGGCAGCCGGCCTTGGCGAGGGTCGGCATCGTTTCCGGCGTCGGCCGGCGGAACGGCGAGACCGTCACCGAAAAGCCTGCCGGCTCGATCATCGGCGTCTCGTAGAGGCACAGGCAGAAGCGGGTCGATTGGGGATCGGCGGGAACGCCCATATAGCCGCCGTCCTCGGCCCAGTACATCGGCCGGATATAGACGGCGGTCTTGCCGGAAAAGCCTTCCAGGCCCTGCCGCGCCAACGCCTCGATCTCCGTTGCCGCCACTGTCGCCTTCAGGCCGAGCGCTTCGGCCGAGCGGTTGACGCGGGCGCAATGCAGGTCGAGATCGGGTGCCACGCCCTCGAACCAGCGGGCGCCGTCGAACACCGTCGAGCCGAGCCACATGGCGTGGCTCTTCGGGCCGATCAGCGCCGGGCTTCCCTCGTGCCAGGTGCCATCGACGAAAGTGCGGGTGCGAAGCTCCGACGGCGAGTTTGACGCATGCGACATGGGTTATTGCTCCTCTCGGC
This sequence comes from Jiella mangrovi, assembly GCF_017815135.1. Lineage (GTDB taxonomy): Bacteria > Pseudomonadota > Alphaproteobacteria > Rhizobiales > Rhizobiaceae > Jiella > Jiella mangrovi. Next base: position 118,785 of record NZ_JAGJCF010000007.1, read on the forward strand.
CCGATCGTGAAACGACGATGCCGGGTCTTTGCTCTCCAAGGCTCCGGCGGCGGCGCGGTGCCGGATCGATCCGCCTGGGTTAGCGCCGCCAAGGCGACATTTCAATCGCCGGCCGTATGGCGTCGCCGGGCCCCTGCCCCATGTTCACGCTTTCAAAGCCGCGACCGCCACGCATGAAGAGGATCTCAGCCTTGCATTCCGTCTACGTCTTCGACGCCTATGGAACGCTGTTCGACACCGGCGCCGCCGTCGCCAGGCATGGCGGCGAGATCGGCGAGAAGGGCCGGGAACTGGCCGAGGTCTGGCGGCGCAAGCAGCTCGAATATTCCTGGGTGCGCGGGCTGATGGGCGATGCCAGCCGCAATTTCTGGGAGCTGACCGAAGACGCGCTCGACTATGCCTTCGAGAAGGTCGGCGACGTCGACAAATCCCTGCGCGAGCCGCTGCTCGAGGCCTATCGCGATCTCGACTGCTACCCCGAGGTGCCGGCGACGCTGCGCGCCCTGAAGGAGCGCGAGGCGCGTGTCGTGATCCTGTCCAACGGTTCGCGCGAAATGCTGGCGCGGGCGGTGCGTTCGGCCGGGCTGGAAACCCTCGTCGACGAGGTCTTTTCGGCAGAGGATTGCGGCCAGTACAAGACGTCACCGACCGTCTACGACATGGTGACGACAAACTTCCGAATCTATCCGGACGCCGTCTCCTTCCAGTCGTCCAATCGCTGGGACATCGCCGGAGCCAAACATTTTGGCTTTCACACCGTTTGGATCAACCGGAAGAGCGAGCCCGACGAATATCCCGATCTTGCGCCCGATGCGATCCTGCCGGATCTGAAGACCCTGCCCGGCGGGCTCTGATTTCGCCGAGCGAGCCTTTGTCCGGCTCGCCGGCCGAAAGACGGCAACCGCTCACCGACGACGCTTCAGCCGGTTTTGCGATCAGCGATTGCACGACCTGGCCGTCGGCAACCTTCGAAAGACCGACACTCCTGAAGACACTGGCGCCGATGCCACAGTCGTCCGGCAAGCGACTGGCGCTCAAGCGTGTGTGATCCGGGAACCACTTCGTCACTTGGTCGTTTGTGTACAATGATTTGCGAAGGATCGGCCCGTAGAATGGCCGAATCCGAAATAATAAGATCAAGGCTGGAACGATGACCGATTTCAACGAGCGACTTCTGTCGCGGCGTGGCTTCCTGACCGTGGCTGGCGTCGGCGCCATTGCCACGGCATCCGGCTGCGCGAGTTCGACCCGCGCGCGGATCGCTTCCCTCACCGCGTTTTCCGGCGGGGGCGCCTACGGCAATCCCCGCTACAGAGAGATGTACGGCCAGATGGTCGACCACGGCGAGGTCATTCCCGCCGTCAATCTCGACCGTGTTCCCGAACAGTTTCTGCGCCGCGAGGTCGCCGATCCCACGGGTGCGGCACCGGGCACCGTCGTCGTCGATACGAGCGCGAAGTTCGCCTATTATGTCATGCCCGGCGGTCGCGCCATGCGCTACGGCGTCGGCGTGGGGCGTGAAGGCTTCGGCTGGAGCGGCAAGGCCAGGGTCCAGTTCAAGAAGATCTGGCCGACCTGGACACCGCCGAGCGAGATGATCGATCGCAAACCCGATCTGGAGGAATACCGCAACGGCATGCCCGGCGGCATCATGAACCCGCTCGGCGCCAGGGCCCTCTACCTCTTCCAGAATGGCCGCGACACGCTCTATCGCCTGCACGGCTCGCCCGAATACTGGACGATCGGCACCAATGATTCCTCGGGCTGCATCCGCTTCATGAACCAGGACATCATCGATCTGTATGACCGCGTGCCGCAGGGCGCGCCGGTGATCGTCGGATCCGGCGCCTACGTCTGATCCGATCGACAGACCGAAAGAAACGGAGCGGGTGGCATTGGCCGCCCGCTTTTCTTTGCCACGAGGCGACCCGTCACAGCACTGTCATCGCGCTGAGCGGAACTGCCGAAAAGCCGACGTTCCCGCGGTTTCCCGCTGCCGCCGGATGGATGGGCCTTTCCACTCCCGCGACAGGCGACGATGCGGTCAGTCCGGATTCGTCCCTTGTGACGGGGCTGAGACCATCTGCCCTTGGCGCAATTGCGATTGAAGCGACGCCATCTCGGTCCGCAGCGCTCGGACTTCGGCCAGCACCGCCCCCATATCGTTCATCATCGCCTCGCGCTCGTCATGGGCGTCCGACTGGTGCTGGCTCTGCATCGCGTCGACGATGATACCGACGAACAGGTTGAGCACGGCAAAGCTCGTGATCACGATGAACGGGACGAAAAATGCCCAGGCATAGGGGAATGCCTCCATCACCGGTCGGACGATGCCCATCGACCAGCTCTCCAGCGTCATGATCTGGAACAGCGAATAGGCCGATTCGCCGAGCGTGCCGAACCATTCGGGGAAGGCTTCACCGAAGAGTTTCGTCGCCATCACCGCAAAGACATAGAAAATCAGCGTGAGAAGCAGAACGATCGAGCCCATGCCGGGGATCGCGCTCAACAGGCCGGCGACGACACGGCGCATCGAGGGGACCGAGCCGATCAGCCGCAACACGCGCAGGATGCGGAACGCACGCAGCACCGAGAGATTGCCCGTTGCCGGCACCAGCGCGAAACCGACGACGATCAGATCGAAAACCCGCCACGGGTCGCGAAAGAAGGCCAGCCTGCGGACGTAGAGACGAAGCAGGAGTTCGGCGACGAAAGCCGCAAGAATGGCGCGATCGAGGCCGATCAGAAACGGCCCCGCGGCAGCCATCACCCTTTCACTGGTCTCCAGGCCGAGAGTGAACGCGTTCAGGACGATGAGCGCCGTGACAGCCCGTTCGAAGCCGGTGGTCTCGATCAGTGTGCGGGCGCGCTCTCGAAGGGAAGGATGCATCGTGGCTGAGATCTGTCTCTGGCTGGTGCACCGGCCACATGGCCGGATCGGCTGCTGGATCCGAACAGTTCCGCTGATCGGCGATTCCAAGGGTTTTGGAACCGGCAGTGAATGTGATGTCGCCAGTGATACCCGGCAAGCGGCGTTTGCCGATCAGCCTTGCGACGGCTGTTGATTGCGAAGGCAAACCCGCCGGTCGCCTCCGGTTTCCGCGACCGCCCGCCATCGGCGTGACGGAACCTGCCTGTATCGCTCGCCGTTGGCGTTCAATCGAACCATTCCAAAGTCTGAGCGAGTGACGATGAAACACGACGTCTGTGCCCTGGCCGACCTCTCCGACGACGGCCTTCACGAAGTCGAGGCCGGCGACATCAAGATCCTGCTGGCTCGTGACGGCGATCAGGTCCTCGCCACCGGCGCCCGCTGCACCCACAAGGGTGCGCCGCTGAAGAACGGCACGCGGATCGGCAATCGTGTCATCTGCCCCTGGCACCATGCCTGTTTCGATCTGACCAATGGTGATCATACCGAGCCGCCCGGACAGGGTTGCCTTTCGAGCTTCGAGACCGCTGTCGTCGACGGACGTGTCATCGTCGAGCTGCCCGAGGCCGCATCGGAGCATCGGCCGGAGGTCGCGCCGGCCGAGCGCAAGGCCGGCGGCACGCGGATCTTCGCCATCGTCGGCGCCGGCGCGGCCGCTGTCGGCTGCGCGCAGGAGCTGGTGCGTCAGGGCTTCGACGGGCGGATCGTGATGATCAGCGAAGAGGGCGAACCGCCCTATGATCGCACCGCCCTGTCGAAGACCTACCTCCAGGGCAAGACGAGCGACGACGACCTTTCCCTTCTCGGCTCCGACGGCCTCGCCGCGATCGGCGTCGAGCACATCACCGAGACCGTCGAGCGGATCGACGCGGCCAACCGCACCATCCACTTCGCCGGCAAGATCGGTCCGGACAAGGGCCTGGTTTACGACCGCTGCTTCGCCGCGCCGGGAAGCGACGCGGTCGTCCTGCCGCTGGACAATACCGATCTGCCGAATGTCCTGACCCTTCGCAGCCATGAGGATGCGGCGGCGGTCAGGAAGGCGGGCGAGACGGCGCAGGAGATCGTCATCGTCGGCGCCGGCTTCATCGGCATGGAGGCCGCAGCCGCTCTCGTCCAGAGCGGCAAGACCGTCACCGTCGTCGCGCAGGAGGCCCTGCCCTTCGCCGGCAAATGGGGCGAGGAGGTCGCCGGCCAGATCGTCGGACAGCACCGCGAGAAGGGCGTCACCATCAAGACCAGCACCGGCATATCGGCGATCGAGGCAAATCGCGGCGATCTTTGTGCCGTGCATCTGTCGAGCGGCGAGGAAGTGCCGGCCGATCTCGTTCTCCTGGCGGTCGGGGCAAAGCCGCGCCTGTCGATCTTCGGCACGGAGGCCGCGGCGGCCGGGGGCGTCGAGGTCGCGCCCGATCTGTCGGTCGATGCCAGCCTCTTTGCCGGCGGCGACGTCGCCAAATTCCCGCTGAACGGCCGTGGCTACTCGGCAAGGATCGAGCATTGGCGGGTTGCCGAACAGCATGGCCGTCACGCGGCGAAGGCCATGCTCGGCGACACGACGCCGTTTGCCGGCGTGCCGTTCTTCTGGTCGGCGCAATACGGGCCGATCCACTATGTCGGCCACGCCGCCGATTTCGACGAATGCCACATCGCGGGTGACCTCGCCGCCGGCAGCTACACCGCCTTCTACATCAAGGACGGCAAGGTGATCGCGGCGCTCGGCCGGGGCAAGGCGGACGTCACCGCCGATCTCCACGGGCTGATGATCCTGTCCGACCCGGCACCGGCGAAAACCAGCCTCGAAGCGGTGGACTGGCAGCCGAAGGAACTGCTGTAGCAAGGCGGAACTGCGGGAATTGCGACAGGCGGCAGAGCGCAGACACGTGCCCCCCCTCGCTGTCGTGGCCCGGCAAAAGGCGTCCCGCGAGCCCTTGCCGGCGCAACCGACGTTCGGCGGCAGCGCCATCGCGGCCCATGGACGGGTGAAAATTCGTCCGACCCTCCCGGTTGGTCGACGGGATAGTTGCGGCAAAAGGCGATTTCACACGCAAGTGAATGCGCGGCGATGTCGCGCGGGAAAAAAATCGGCATGGTCGAAACAATTTCCGGCACCGCTTCGAAAGGACGGTCATGGCGCCCGCCCCATCGTCGAAACGTCAGGCGCTCGATGCGCTCATGGGTCGGGCCGTCGCAGGTGACGAGAAGGCCTATCGGGCCTTTCTGACCGAGGCGGCCATCATCGTCCGCCGCTTCGCTGCAGGTCGCATGCCGCACCATTCGGCCGGGTTCGATCTCGAGGATCTCGTGCAGGAGGTTCTTCTGGCGGTTCATACCAAGCGGCACACCTGGCGGGTGGGTGAGCCGGTCACCCCCTGGCTTCTGGCGATTGCCCGCTACAAGGCCATCGACGCCTATCGCAGGCGCGGCAAGCGGGTGGAGATCGACATCGACGCGATGGGCGATGTCTTTGAGGATCCTTCGGCGATGCCGACAGCCACCGGCCACGATGTCGGACGGGCGGTCGCCTCGCTCGGCGGGAGACAACAGGCGGTCGTCTCGGCCCTATCGGTCGAGGGAAAGTCGATCAGCCAGACGGCCCGCGACCTCGATATGAGCGAGGGGGCCGTCAGGGTGGCGTTTCACCGGGGTCTCTCGACGATCGCCAGAAAATTCGGAAGGACCTGATGCAGACCGATGATCTGATCGCGCAACTGGCGGAGAGAAACGCGCGGGACGGCGAGAGCTTCGTCTTGCCGCTGTGGCTTGCCGCCCTGTTCGCGCCGGTCATCGGCTTTGCCGGCTTCATGGCGTTGCTCGGCCCGCGGCCGGATTTCCTGGCGTCGCTGTCGACGCTGCGCTTCGACATGAAATTCGTCGAGGCCGGCCTTCTGGCGATCGCCGCGCTCGGCCTTCTGGCTGCGCTGGCCCGGCCGGCCCGGCCATGGCGCAGCCGGGCGAGGATGCTCCTCGTTCCGGCCGCCGTTCTGTCTGCTGCCGTAATGGTCGAACTTGTCGTCGTTCCCGCCGATCTCTGGGGCGCGCAGGCGTTCACCGCCAACGCCTGGACCTGCCTCGTCGCCATTCCGGCGATCGGCGCGCCGGTCCTGGCGCTCTTCGTCGTCGCGCTCTCGCAGCAGGCGCCCACTCGGCCAGGGCTGGCCGGCGGCGTCGCCGGGCTCGCGGCCGCCGGCGTCTCGGCGGTGTTCTACGCGGCCCATTGCCCGAGCGATTCGCCGCTCTTCGTGGCGCTCTGGTATCCGTTGGCGACGCTCATCCTCGTCGCCGGCGGTGCCGTGGCCGGCAGGATGTTCCTGCGCTGGTAAGGCGCCGCTCGCCGACGCCGAAGCCCACGAGCGAGCAACGACGGAGCCCTTCGTTGAAGCCCTCAGGCAGTGCCCTCGGGGACCAGCCTTCCGAATGACGGCATCTCGTCGCGAATACGCGACAGAACGCCGACGAAGGCGCGGGCAAATCCGTGGAACCGGTCGCCGACCTCTTCGCGGTCCGCCACCCGCACCGCATCACCCTCGCCGTTCAAGACGGCGAAGAGGACGCGGCCGCCGCCTTCATTCGCATCGCCGATGCGGATCGCGGCTATCTCGCGCGCGTCCTCGATCGATCCGTCGGCCGGCATGGCGAACAGAAGTTCCCCGCCGATCATCTCGGCGGCCTGCCGGACGCAATCCTCGAAGCTCGTCTCGCCGAGATCGCTCGTGCCGAGCGCGATTTCGAATTCCACCGCCTCGACGCTCTCGCCTGCCTCGAACGGATCGCCCTCGACCGCCTGATTGATCTGCATGACGAACTCCCCTGTGTTGTCGTCCCTTGCACAGGGTTGTGACGGTGGGAAATGTCCAAACTTTGTTCCTCTGCCAAACGGCTGGACAAGCCGCGTCCTTTGGCGACACAGTGCGCTCAACGAGAAAACGCGGCGGCCGAACGCCGCTGTGGCGCCAAGGGAGGAACCATGATGCGCGGATTGATGCAGGACTGGCCGCTACTGTGCTCGAAGGTGATCGACCATGCGGCACACGAGCATCCGCTGCGCGAGGTCGTCAGCCGCTCGGTCGAGGGGCCGATGCACCGCACCAACTACCGCGAGGTGCGCGATCGCGCCCTGAAGATCGCCCAGATGCTCGAGCGCGACGGCTTCCAACCCGGCGACCGGATCGCCACCATGGCCTGGAACACCTGGCGGCATCTGGAATGCTGGTACGGCATCACCGGCATGGGCGGGATCTATCACACCCTCAACCCGCGGCTCTTCCCCGAGCAGCTCGCCTGGATCATGAACGACGCGGAAGACAAGCTCATCTTCGTCGACATCACCTTCATGCCGCTGATCGAGGCGCTCGCGCCGAAGGTGCCCAGCCTGAAGACGGTCGTCGTCCTCACCGACGCCGAGCACATGCCGCAGACCAAGCTCGACAACGTCGTCGCCTATGAGGAATGGCTGAAGGGCGCCGACGGCGATTTTTCCTGGCGCGAGTTCGACGAAACGACGGCCGCCGGCATGTGCTACACCTCCGGAACGACGGGCAACCCGAAGGGCGTCGTCTACTCCCATCGCTCCAACGTCCTGCATTCGATGATCGCCCAGGCGCCGGACGCGATGAACCTGTCGTCGTCCTCTCGCATGCTGCCCATCGTGCCGTTCTTCCATGCCAATGGCTGGGGCATCGCCCTGACGACGCCGATGACCGGCGCGGCCCTGGTCATGCCGGGGCCGGCCATGGACGGCGCGTCGGTCTACAAGATCCTGACCGAGGAGAGGGTGACCTGCACGGCGGCGGTTCCCACCGTCTGGCTGATGCTGCTGCAATATCTCGAGGAGCATGGCGGCGAGTTGCCCGATCTCGAGCGGGTGATCATCGGCGGTTCGGCCTGCCCGCGCCGGGTGACCGAGGCATTCCAGAACCGCTATGGCGCCCAGGTCGTCCATGCCTGGGGCATGACGGAGATGAGCCCGCTCGGCACGCTCTGTGCCATCAAGCCGGAATATGCCGATCTGACCGGCGAGGACCTTCTCGCCGTCGAAGACAAGCAGGGCTTTCCACCCTTCGGCGTCGAGATGAAGGTGACCGACGACGCCAACGTCACCCTGCCGCGCGACGGCAAGACCTTCGGCCGGCTGAAGGTGCGCGGGCCGGCAGTCGCCAGCTCCTACTACAAGAACCAGGGCGCCGAACTCTTCGACGACGAAGGCTGGTTCGACACCGGGGACGTCGCCCATATCGACCCGCACGGCTACATGCAGATCACCGACCGCGCGAAGGACGTCATCAAATCGGGCGGCGAGTGGATCTCCTCGATCGAGATCGAGAACATCGCCGTCGGTCACCCCGATGTGAGCGAGGCCGCCGTCATCGGCCTGCAGCATCCCAAATGGGACGAGCGGCCGCTTCTGATCTGCGTCAAGAGGGACGGCAGGAACCCGACAAAGGACGATCTCCTCGGCTTCCTGGAGGGCAAGATCGCCAAATGGTGGATGCCCGACGACGTGGTCTTCGTCGAGGAAATCCCCCATACGGCGGCAGGCAAGATCCGCAAGACGGCATTGCGCGAGGAGTTTGGCGACTATGTTCTGCCGACGGCGTGAGGGAACCCCCGAAGCCGGCCGCGCCGCACCCGGCCCGGGAAGGTTCGAAAGCCGGCCTTTCCCGGCAGCCGCGATTTCGGCTAAGGTCCGGCCGTGATCGTTCCGTGAGCCCGCTTTCATGAGCCCGTTTTCATGACCATGGCCTTCGCCAACCTCCCGGTCTCCGGCCATTTCGTCCGCAAGCGCGTGCGGCTTGCCGGCTTCGCCCGCTGGCTCGCCGTGTTCGCGCTTGTTCTGGTGGTGGTTGGTTTCGCGGTCTTCAGAATGCGGGGGATCGAGCCACAGGCGCTGGCGGGCCTTCTGATCCTGTCGGCGGCGATGGCGGCGATCGCCTTCGTCATCGCTGTCTACGGTCTGGCGCGGGTCTGGTTCGGCGGGCTCCTGGGCGGTGGCAAGCTGATCGCCGCCTTTGCCTTTTCACTGGTCGCGCTTTCGCCCTTCGCTTTCGCGGCATTCCTGGCAGTGGAAAATCCCCGTGCCAACACCGCCTATAGCGAGGGCATGGAGCCTGACGTCGACCCGGGCGTCGTCGATGCGCCGCAGGACACCCTGCCGCGCTGGCAGCGGGCGATCAATGCCGAGGATCCGCCGAGCATCGTCACCGGACGGCGGTTTCTGGCTGCCGCACCCGAGATCTACAAGGCGGCTCGCCTGGTTCTCGCAGACAAGGGCTGGAAGATCGACGACGTCGTCGTCGGCGATCCCGACGACCAGCCGACCGGTCCCGAGACCGGCGATCTCGGCGTCAGCGGCACGATCGACATTCCCGTCCCGACGTCACGCGCCGAGGCCGAGCAGCTGAGCGCCGAAGACCTCGCCGGCACCCGCGACAGCGATCAGTACCGCATCGAGGCGACGGCCCGCGACTTTCTGCTCGGCCTGCCGAGCATCGTCGTCATCCGCATCGTCGAGGATGGCAACGAGACCTTCGTCGATGCCCGCTCGACCTCGCTCCGGATGCAGATCGACTTCGGCCAGAACCGACGCTTCCTCGAAGGCTTCTTCGCCGATCTCGACACGGCACTGGCCGGTCAGGTCTCGACAGGCTCGTGACGGTGCGGGCGGCCCGACTTACCCGACCGGCGAGACCAGCCGGTAGGTCGCCATCCCGTTCGCATCGCCTGCCTTGACGATTTGGCCGCGCTCTTCCAGATCGAGAAGATGCGCCAGGACCGAGAGGCCGGCGGCGCGGGTCAGTCTCGGATCAAGGCCGGGATAGGTCGCGGCGACGATCTGGTCGATCGTCCCGTCACCGGCCGCAAGGTGCTTGAGGATCGTCGCCTCACGCATCAGCCGATGCCGGATCAGCCCACGGACGAAGGGAACCGGCCGCTCCACCGGGCCGCCATGGCCGGGCAGATAGACGTCTTCCGTGCGCCCGAGGAGCTTTTCGAGCGAGGCCATGTAGTCGCCCATCGCGCCGTCGGGCGGCGCGACGACCGGCGTCGACCAGGCCATGACGTGATCGCCTGAAAACAGGACACCTGCCTCCGGCAGCGCCAGCGCCAGGTGATCGAAGGCGTGGCCGGGCGTCGCGACGGTCTCGACGGTCCGGCCTGCGAGATCGAGCCTGTCGCCGTCGCCGAGGTGGCGGGCATAGACGATGTCTTCGGCCGGCGGAACGTCGAGCGGTTTGCCCTCCTCGGCATTCTCTATCGCCCCACGCCCCTTGGCGCCGAAAAGCGGCGCTGCAACCTTTGCCGAAAAGCGCATCGCCAGCGCGGAGTGGTCCGAATGGGTGTGGGTGAGAAGAACCGCATCGACCCTTCGCCCGGCGACGGCGCCAAGCAGCGTTTCGAGATGGCGATCGTCCGCCGGCCCCGGATCGATCACGAAACAGCGCGCGTCGTCGCCGACGACATAGCTGTTGGTTCCCGCGAAAGTCATGGGCGACGGGTTGTTCGCCGTCACCCGCAAAATGCCGGGGGCGACTTCGACGGCGCGGCCATAGGCGGGATCGAAGCCTTTGGAAAATTGCGGCCCGTCGGGTTTTTCGGTGGCGGCGTTGGTCATTGGCACTCAGCTGATACCGGTTATCGTCGTCCGTCATGCCTTCTTATCGGCAAGCCCGCCGGATCGGAACCGCCGGACGACGATCGACCGCACTGGTCCATGCGTCATGCCCCGAAAGTCGGGCGACACGCAGCCGAAGATCCGCCGGTGCGCCGGCGGGCTCGAGCGATCGATTGCAAAAGAATCGGGCGCCTCGTTCAAAGGGCAATAGATCAACCGAAGCGGCCCTGCCGCGTCAGCTGACGATCCGCAGGCGCTTCACGCGTTCGGCGATGTCCTGGAAAACCGCGCTCAGCTCGCTCGCTTGCTTTACCGAATAATAGTGGCCGGCGTCGGTCGCGCAGTTCTGCAGGAGCGTCTCGTTCCCCTCGATCACCCGGATCGTGTAGAGTTCGAGGTCGGAGCCGTCGGTGTTGGTCATCGCCTTGGCACTGGAGCAGGCGAGCTCGGTGCGATCGTCGATCGATGCACTGTCGGAGGAGTTGTACCAGCGGTCCTGCGTGTTGTCGCCATCGGTCAGAACGACCATGATCTTCTTGGTGCGCGTATCGGAATTCGCCCCCTGCAGCGGATTGGCGCTGGTCAGCGCCTCCATGCCCCACTGGACGCCGATGGCGATGTTGGTGGTGCCGGACGGGGTGAGCTTGGCGACGGCGGTTCTCAGACCGTCGAAGTCGTCCGTCAGGCCGACCACCGGCTGCAACGAGCTGCTGCACGCGGCCGAGCGGGTATAGAGGGTCTCGGCGTCGCTGGAGACGGCGACGTCGGGTGTCGTGTCGTATGGCTGCAGGCGATCCATGATGCAGCCCGAATAATTTCCATAGACCTTCGTCAACGTCTCGTCACGGCTATAGACCAGGGACGCATCGCTGATGGTACAATCGCTGTACGTCCTTTTCTTACAGCTATAGGTATACCGCGTGATCTTGAGAACCTGATCGGGCGTATCACTCGCCGTGTAGTAATATTTTATATATCTGTGCGACGAACGGTCTCGGCCGGCATAGTAGGTCTCGCCGGTGCCGAGGACGAAGCCGTCATCGCCGGAATTGCAGTAGCCCTTGTCCGGCTCAGACAGGAAACGGCAATCGGCCTTTGGCGGCTCGAGCATCGTCATGTTGGCGTCGTCGATCCTGATCTGATAGTCGAACGGGATCATTGCCACCTGCACCTTGGCTTCCTCAGAGACGTCGTCGAAATTGTCGAGGAAGAGGTTCACCGCAGCCTTGAGCTGCGTCATCTTGCCATAATACTCCATCGAGCCGGTCGAATCGAGGACCAGCGCAATGTCGAGGGGGGTGTCTGACTGCTTGACCACCGACTGGACCGCCATGTCGAGCTTGTCGATGCTGATCAGGCCCAGAAAGGCCGTCGGCATGGAGAAGGTCGCGTCATAGACCCAGGACCCGTCGACTTTCTTGAGAGCGGTCGACTGCACTTCGATATCGGGATCGAGATTGGCCTTGAAGTACATGTCGGCGCGCTCGATCCGCGCCTTCTCGTCATTGCCGGAATATTTGGCGGCGGTCAGCGCAGCGGAATCGGCGGCCGCCTGGACACTCGATTTTTCGCGCAGAGCGTTGGAGTAGTCGACGGCGCCGCCGATACCCAGGATCAGGGGAACGGCCGACAACCCGAAGATCAGCCCGAAATTGCCGCCATTCGCCGCCGCAAAGCGGCCGAGGCTGTCGAAGATGCCGCCCAAGGCAACCTTGCCGTCGTGACCCGAGATCATGTGCGCTTGTTCCGGTGAGACTGATGGTTGCCGGTGACAATTGCAAAAATTCCCTAAGGATCACTTTGCAGGATCGCGTCAATGCGACCAACCACGCGCCATACCCCCTTTTTGACGCTCGGTCAGGACGCCGTCAGCCGCGGCAACGGGCGTGCCCCGGCATCGTCGCTCTCCCCATCGCCTCGCCAGCGAACGAGGGGGTCTTCCTCGGCGAGGGGAAAGACCGCACGGCCGCAGAGATCGTTGAGGATGACGGCGCTGCGCCAGGCCGCCATCGAAAGCTGCGGGTCGATGACGCCATAGGTGCGGCGCCCCTGATTGAGCCCGTAGATCGGATTGTCGTCGGGCCCGTCCCAGACGACGCGGTAGTTCGCTCCGAGTGCCAGCGCCCCGTCGGTTTCGAGCGCCAGGCGGCTGCCGAGACCCGCTAGGCAGGAGGGTGCGGCGGCGCGATATCCCGTGGCAAGAACGACGACATCCGCCTCCAGCGCCTCGCGCATGCCCTCCGCGTTGGAGGAGACGACCGTCTGGCCACAGCCGCCCGGACGGATGTGAAGGAGATTGCGCCCGGGATGGAGACAAACGTCGTCGCGGCCTTCGAGATGCCGGCGGCGATAAAGATGGCGATAGATCTCGTCGGCGGTCGCGGGCGTCAGCCCGTCCGAGGCGAATTTCTGCGAGGCGAGCGCCCGCGCCTGAACCTCCAGCGGCATCTCGCGATAGGCCGCGAGATAGCCGGGGGTGAAGAACTGGTCGACGAGGCCGCCCTCCTGCAGGGTCCAGAAGCCGTCGCGGCGGCTGATCCAGTCGATCGAGGCGGGCGCCGACGGGCCATCTTGCTGCAAAAGGTTGAGCACCACCTCGGCGCCCGACTGGCCGCCGCCGACGACGGCGACCCGGCGGCCGGCGACCTTCGGCCGGATCTCCAGATAGCGGCTGGCATGGAAGCAGGCCGGGCCCGTCACGACGCCGGCCGGAATCATCGGCACGCGGCCGGTGCCGATGGCGAGCGCCCGCGCGCGGCACTCCGGGCGGTCGTCGAAGCCCAGCCGGAAATATCCGTCCTCGTATCTGACCGACTCCACCGATGCGCCGAAATGCGTCGAGGAAAGGCCTTCGGCCGCCCAGGCGAGATAGGTGCTGAACTCCTGCCGCGAGACCGTCTCGAAACGCGCCGACATGAAGTCGAAGAACCGCCCCTTCTCGACCAGATGGTTGAGGAAGCTCCACGGGCTGGTCGGGCAGACCGGCGTGACGAGGTCCTTCAGGGGCGAGGTCTGCAGCATCGCATCGGGGAAGCACAGCCCGGGGTGCCAGGCGAAGGTTTCGCGCCGCTCGAAAAAGGCGGTTGCAACGGCTGGAATGCCGTCGGCCAACGCCGCGAGGCTGAGGTTGAACGGGCCGATGCCGATCCCAGCGAGGTCGACGATTTCAGTATCCTGTCTCATGCCGCGGGTTTCCTCGATGACGAAATGGCCAGCATGGCCGAAGCCATGAGGATGGCCGACAAAATGACCGATCGGTCCGGGCCGAAGGTGAGGACGGCCGAGCCGATCAGGGCGCCGACGGCAAGCCCGCCGGTGGAGACGGTGGCGTTCCAGGCGGCCTGGCTGGCGCCCCGCGCCTGTGACCGGCGAAGCGCGCCGTGAAGATTGTGGGTGAGCAGCATCGCGCTGGCCCCGCCGACGATGGCCGAAAGCGCGACGACGAGACCAGCTGAGGGCCAGAGCGCCATCCACAGCAGCGCTGCTCCGCCGACAAGCGCGGCCAGCCGCAGACCTGCGATCCCCACCTTCGGCGTGACGAACCGATGGGCGACGAGAAGGCCGATATTGGCCGCGGCGAGCGCGAAGCCGGCCGTTGTCGCGGCGGCGAAATCGCCGGCGCCCGGCTGCGCCGCAAGGAGCGGAGCGAGCGAGACATGGGTGATGCCGAGGCTCGCCTGAACGACGAAGGGGAGCGCCAGGCTCTTGATGTCGGGCGGCGCGAAACCGAAGATCTCCGGCGTTCGCGGCGGGCCGTCGTGCCGCATGGCCCAAAGGCTCGACACGCTGCCGGCGATCGCCGGAAGCATCGGCAGGACGACGCTGATCGCGATCATCGGGCCGACCAGAACCGCGCTCGCCGCCCGGCCGATCCCGGCGAAGGACTGTGTCGCGGCGAGCCTCTCGCGCGAGCGCGCGCCGCCGGCAAGGCTCAGCGTCTGGGCGTGCACCAGCACCGTCGCGGCCGAGACGCCCTGAAACAGCCGCAAGCCCAGGAGCCCGATCAGGGCGAGGCCCGGCGTCACCGGCTGGATGAGCAGAAGCGCCAGGCCGATGGAGCAGACGATCATGGCGACCAGCGAGGGCCGCACGAGGCGCCGGCTGCCGAACAGGCCCATCAGCGGGATGGTCGCCGTGGATGCAGCCATGCCGAGGGCGACCGCCGTCCCAACGACAGGGTCGGACAGGCCGAGCCGCCCGGCGATCAATGGCAGCATCGCCATCAACGCCGTTTGCTGGAATGCGTGTCCCATCAGGGCGGGAGCGAGAGGAGCGTTCATCGAGGCGGCAAAATTCATACGCGGTGACGAGCGTCAAGAAAAATCTTGACTGCAATAGTCATGTTTATAGTTTGCCGCTCGAAAGCTGCCAGGGGGAGCCGTTCCTGCGATGACCGAAACTGCCGATATTCCCGCCCTCGACGCCTTCCTGAACGCAGCGCTCAGGGAAAACCGCCTCAAGGGCGCTCACTTCAACGGGGCGCAGCTTCGCTTCGCTCTCTGCGATGAAAGCCCGGTCACGGTCGCCGTCATCGGGCGCAGCCGGTTCCGCTGTCGATTCGCGCCGCCCTTGACGATCGCCGGCAGGCCCGCCCGGATCGAGGAACTGCTGCAACGCCTCACCGAGACGGCCGAACCGGCCTTTTCCGAGCGGGTCGCGGCCAGCCTTCGCGCCATTCGCGGCACCAGCGACGCAGAAGGCGATCCGCAGGGCTGGAACTTCCGTAAGGCGGAAACCGCCTTGCGCTTCGGCCACGTGCTCCATCCCAATCCGCGCTCGCGCGACGGCATCACCGCCGAGGAAGCCGCGATCTATGCGCCCGAATCCGGCGGGCGCTTCGCGCTCGAATGGTTTGCCGTCGAGCCCGAGCGCTGGACGGGCGGCGGCTTCGCCGTCGAAGGCTTTTCACGCCTTGCCCGCGCCGACGGCATCGAGCCGCCGACGAACCGCCGCGTCTTTCCGGTCCATCCGTTTCAGCTCTCGCGTCTGAAGAACGACTCGCGCTTCGCCGACTTGCGCGCCAAAGGCTCAGTCGAGCCGCTCGGACCCGGTCGGCCGGACTGGAGCGCCACGGCCTCGATGCGGGCGGTCCACGGCTTTCACGCCCCCTTCATGGTGAAATTCTCACTCAGCCTTCGCCTGACCAATTCGATGCGGCTGTTGTCCCACCGCGAGGTTCTGCGCGGGCTGCATGTCACCGACCTTTTGAACAGCGCGGTCGGGGCGGAGATCTCGGCCACCTTTGCGGGCCTCACCATCCTCACCGAACCGGCCTTCGCCGCGCTGACAAACGAGCGCGGCGCGCTCATCCCCGAGACCATCGCCGTCCTGCGCGACAACCCCTATCGCGACGCCGCAGCGCCCGGCCCGGTCATCCTCGCGGCTCTCTGCGAGGCGCCGCGAAAGGGCCTCTCGCCGCTCGGCCGCATCGTCACGAGCCTTTCCGATAACGGCGACACGGCACCCATGGCGATGCGCTGGTTCGCGGCGTTTCTCGACAAGGCGATCTGGCCGATCCTGGAAATGCGGGCCCGTTTCGGCCTCCTTTTCGGCTCGCACCAGCAGAACATGATGCTGAAGCTCGAAGGCGGCTGGCCAAGCGGCGTTGCGATCCGCGACTGCCAGGGAACCGGCCATCTGACGACCTTCCACGAGCGGCTGTCGAGCGTCTGCCCGGGCATTGGCGAAGGGGCCGAGAACATCGTTCCCCCGGAAGCGGGCGATGCACTCCTCACCTACTACGTCGTCGTCAATTCGGTGATGAACACGCTCTCGATGATCGTCCTCGACGAGCTTGCCGGGGAGGACGCCCTTCTCGCCCTCTGGCGGAGCTTTCTCGAACGCTGCGCCCGCGAGACACCCGGCGACGCCACCCTCTACCGCCGGCTCCTGGAGCGCCCCGGCCTCACCGCCAAGGCCAATTTCGCCACCTCGCTCTCCGGCGTCAACGAGGCCGATGGCGGCGCCGACGGCCAGCTCGCCAGCTTTCTCGAACTCGACAACCCCATCGCTTTGACAGAGGCCGCATGACCCTGACATTTCCGCTGCCCGTCTCCGCCGGCTCGAAAGTCTTCGAGCTTTGGCGCGAACTCGATCGACGCTTCGCCGAGAGCGCGGCCGACCGGCTCGATCTTTCGCCGGCAAGGCTTGCGGAAGACGGCATCAGCCTGCGCGAGCTTCGCTGCGGCTATGCCGCCGATGGCGCGATCGTCGTCGAGCGCTCGGGCTTCTATCAATCGGCCGGGCTGTGGACGAACAATCCTTCGGCAACGCACATGTCGGCCGGCCTCATCGCAGGCCCGGACGGCCGCGACCATCCGCGTCGGCCGGCCAAGCCCGTCGGCGGCTTCTACGAGCGCTTCGACCGCGAGGCGGGAGCGAGCGTCGGCTTCGAGGTCTTGGAACTCGAGCAGCATCTGTCGCTCTTCCACCGCTGGCAGAACGATCCGCGCGTCGCCTTCTTCTGGGAAGAGGACAAGTCCGAGGCCGAACTCGCCGCCTATCTGACGGCCCGGATCGACAATCCGAGCGTCATACCGGTGATCGCGAGTTTCGACGGCGATCCGGCCGGCTATCTGGAATTCTACTGGGGCCGCGAGGACCGGCTCGGCGCCTATTACGACGCCCACCCCTTCGATCGCGGCTGGCACGGCCTGATCGGCGAGCGCAGGCATCTGGGACGCCGAAAGACCGCGGCGTGGATCCGGTCGCTGACCCACTTTCTCTTCCTCGACTGCCCGATGACCGAGAAGATCGTCGGCGAGCCCCGCGCCGACAACGTCAAGCTCCTGCGCTATACCGACCCCCTCGCCTACCGGAAGATCCGGGAGTTCGACTTCCCCCACAAGCGCGCCGCGCTGATGCATTGCGACCGCGGCGATTTCTTCGCGACCGTGAGGTTCTGAAGATGATCGGGAGCGTCACACAGCAGCGCTTCGACGCGGTCGGTCGGCGCTGGCTTGCCAAGGCGATCAGCGAACTGTCCTTCGAGGAGGTGTTCGCGCCGGGGGATGGCCGGCTGTCCCTCGCCTCAGGCGCGACCTACAGCTTTGAAGCCACCCGGCGCATCTGGGGCAATCTCGACATCGACCCGGCGAGCATCAGCCGGAACGGCGAGGCGCCCTCGCCGCTGCAATTCGTCATCGACGCCAGAGCCGAGCTCGCCATGGCGCCGGCGACGGAGGCGATGTTCCTGAAGGAGCTGAAGAACACGCTTCTTCAGGACTGCGCCATCGACGCGCGCTGGGGCGGCCTTTCGGCCGAAGAGCTCGCCGATCTTCCGACCGACGCTCTCCATGCCGCGCTCGAGGGCCATCCCAAGGCCGTCGCCAACAAGGGCCGGCTCGGCTGGGGCCTCACCGACCACGCCCTCTATGCGCCGGAAAGCGCCGAGCCGATCAAGCTGCAATGGCTCGCCCTCGACCCCGCATATGTGCGGCGCGGGAGCGGCGCCGGCATCGAGGATGCCGCACTGCTCGACGCGGTGCTCGGCCCGGAGGAGGCGGCCCGCCTCATCGCCGCTGCCGGCAATGGCGCCGAGGCCGGCAAGCCGATCCTGATGCCGGTCCATCCCTGGCAGTGGGACAATTGCCTCGCCCAGAGCCTCGTCGCCGACATCGCCGCGGGGCGCGCACGCCATCTCGGCACCTTCGGCCCGGAGTTCGTGGCAAGCCCCAGCCTGCGCACGCTCGTTCCGAAAAATGGCGGGCCCTATGAGGTGAAGCTCGCGCTCGCCATTCTCAACACCTCCGCCTGGCGCGGCATGCCCGGCAAATACATCGAGCAGGGCGCGGCGATCTCCGACTGGGTCGAGGCGATCCTTGCTGACGATCCGGTGACGGCGGAGACCGTCACGGTGCAGCGTGAGGTGCTCGGCCTGTGGTGGACCGATCCGATCCTCGCCCAGGCGCCGGACGCGCCCTATCGCTGGCACGAAACCCTCGGCGCGATCTTTCGCGAGCAAGCCGAGGCGAAGCTTCCCGGCAAGCGCGTCGTGATGGCGGCCGCCCTCTTTCACGAGGGTGCAGACGGTCTGCCGCTGGCGGCGGTCTTTGCCCGGCGCTCGGGGCTTTCGATCGAGGACTGGCTGACGAGGCTGTTTCAGGTGTCCGTCGTGCCGCTCTGGCACATCTTGTGCCGCACCGGTCTCGGCTTCATCGCCCATGGCCAGAACATCAGCGTGGTCCTCGAAGACGACCTGCCGGTCGGCATCACGGTGAAGGACTTTCAGGGCGATCTCGACCTCGTCGATCAGGACTTTCCCGAGACCGCCAGCCTGCCGGAGGCCGCCCGCGCCGTCCTGCCGCGAAAGCCGCCGGCCTATATCGTCCACAACATCCAGACGGCGCATTTCGTCACCGTGCTGCGCTTCCTGTCGGCCGGCCTCGCGCGCCATGGCATCCTCGGCGAAGCGCGGTTCTACGGCCTTCTGCGCGACGCGCTCCTCGCCCATGCCGCCGCTCACCCACAGATGGCCGAGCGCTTCGCCAAGTTCGATCTCTTCCAGCCGACAATGCCCCGTGTCGCGATCAACCGGGTGCGGTTTCAGATCGGCTACGAGGACGCGGCGCAAAGGCCGCTGCCGGCCCGCGGAACCGACCTCGACAACCCGCTGGCGCATAAGGCTGGCCATCGCAGCGAAGCGGCGGAGTGAGGAGGCGGTTGCATTGCTCGGAAAGGCCGCGGCGAGTTACCCCCCCCCCTCTGCCTGCCGGCATCTCCCCCACAAGGGGGGAGATCGATGGCTTCGCCCCCTTGCCGCGCTCCTCTGACCGGTCATTTCATTGCTGTTGAAGGACGGGCGCCACCCGGCATCGCGGCCTGATCTCCCCCCTTGTGGGGGAGATGTCCGGCAGGACAGAGGGGGGGCGCCTCGCGCTGACGTCGAACCCGTCTCGCCTGCTCCTCACCGCGACCAATAGGCCGAGATATAGGCCTCGTCCTGTTTCACACCCATGGTGTCGCGGAAATGCAGCCGGGCCTTGCGGGCGAGGTCGCGTTCGGCGGAAATCCAGACGAAGCGGCTTTCTGAAGCCTCGGGAAACGGGACGGCGACGATCCGCTCCCAAAGCTCCGGCCCCTTGCCCCGGGTCAGCCATTCGACCGTCATGCCGGACGGCGCCTTGAGGTCGCAGCGATCGGCCGGGTCGCCGAGCTCGACGAAGACATGGCCGCGCCGGTCCTTCGGCGAGAGTTCGAGAATGCGCCGGATCGCCGGCAGCGCCGTCTCGTCGCCGCCGATCAGGAGGAAATCGCCCGGCGGCGGTGTGCCGCCCCCCGGCCCCGCCACGCCGACACGTTCGCCCGCTTGCGCGCCGAGGGCCCAGCCGGTCGCAGCGCCCCCCTCGTGCAGATAGAGATCGAAGGCGAAGCGGCCGGCCGCCGGATCGACATCGACGAATGTATAGGCCGGGTTATGCAGGGCATCCTCGCCCTTGGGCCATCGTGTGCGGCCGCCGGCATCGAGATGCGGCCACACCGGGGCACGGCCCTTCGGCGGGATGGCGAGGCGAAAATGCATGCCGTCATCGACGAAGTCCTCGACGTTTTCGGCAGCGAGCGTCATGCGCAGGAAGTTCGGCGAAACGCTCTTCGTGCCCACCACCGTGGCGACGCGGAAGTTCGGCGGGTACTGGCCCTTCGGCAGGTCTCCGCGCCAGTCCATCCGGTCGGCAAGGCCCGGCGCGGCATGATCGAGGAGATGCAGAAACGCCTCGCGCATCTGGTGGATCTGCTTCAGATCGCTCGACGCGATCCGCACCGCGAAACCGGCCTCGGCCGCTTCGGCCTCGACCCGCCCGACGGGAAGCGTGATGGCAAGCTCGGCCCCCTTGCGCGCAACGTCGTAGCCGTGCTCGGCGATTTCGGCGGCGAGGTCCTCGATCAATGTCGCGGGAAACGGTCCGGCCGCGGTGCCGACAGCATGGGCGGGAAACGTCATGTGCGATGTCCTTGCTTTCGAATGGCATGATGGCCGAGGTGCGGCAGCGATCGATCGGGGCCGGTCGCTTTGGCTCGCCGCAATCTGGGCGACCACCTCCTTTGCCCTGGCTCTCCCGCCGGCTTGCGGCCGATCAACAGGATGAAGCCGAGGCTTCCCAGAAGTCCCGCGACGAGGCCGCCCGGCACCTGCCAGGGCGTCAGGCCGACACGGCCGATCCAGTCGGACAGGGTCATGACGATGGCGCCGATAAGAACCGTCGCGAGGGTCTGTTCGACGAGCCGCCTTGCCCGGACGAGCCGCGCCAGATGCGGCGCGATCAGCCCGACGAAGCTGAGCGGGCCGATGACCATGGTCGCCGCGCTCGCGAGCAGCGCGGCCAGAACCAGGCCGAGCGTCTGCGCGACGCGGCCCCGAAGCCCCAGCGCCCGCGATAGCTCCGCGCCGAGATCGAGCAGCGTCAGGGCCCGGCAAAAGCCGAGGACGATCGCCACCGCGACGGCGAGAAGGAGGCCGAGCGCCAGCGTCTCCGGCAGGGAGACGAGAACGGTCGAGCCGGACATCCAGGTGAGGAGTGCCGTCGCCTGCATCGAGGCATTCGCGAGCGCGATGCGCACGATGGAATCGAGAAACACGCCAAGCGCGATGCCGGCCAGAAGAACCGCGGCGATCTGGTCGCGGTGCCGGCGGGCGAACCACAGGACGAGCAGGGTGGCAAGGCTCGCGCCGGCAAAGCCGCAGAGGAGAAGAGCGCCGCGCGAAAGAACGCCGAAGGCAAGCGCCGCAAAGACGATCGCCGCCGCCGCGCCGTTGCTGATGCCCAGAAGCTCGGGGCTGGCAAGCTCGTTGCCGACGATCTTCTGGACGAGCAGCCCGGAAAGCGCGATCGCCCCGCCGGCCAGAAGCGCGCCGAGGACACGCGGCAGCCTTGCAAGAAACAGGGCGCCGTCAGCGGCCGGATCGAGAATTTCCCACCCCGCGCCGGTGCGGCCGACGAAGAGCGCCGCGGCGGCGACGAGAACGAGGGCCGCTGCAAGGCCCACCGGCAGCGACTTTCCCGCGTCGGCGAACGTCCCCGCGAAAGATCTCGTCGCCGGGTTCGGGCGGCTGGCAAGGCTCGTGCGCGCCAGAAGCAGAAACAGCACCGGTGCGCCGAACAGCGCCGTCAAAGCACCGGCCGGAACCAGCCGGCCGCTCATGGTGGACAGGAGCTGCGCCAGGGCGTCGGCGGTGAACAGCGCCAGCGCGCCGAGGCCGGCGGAGGCAAGAAGCGTCGCCACGACGGAGCGCGGCCGGCAGAGCCTGACGATCGCCGGGATCGCGAGGCCGACGAAACCGACGACGCCGATCCGGCTGACGACACAGGCGGTGAGGGCGACGGCGACGAGAAGGATCAGGATCCGCGCCGTTTCGGCTCGCAGTCCGACGCTGCCGGCGATCTGATCGCCGACGGCAAGCAGGCCGATCGCCCGGGACGACATCAGCATCGCCGCGAGCGCCGCCGCGAGGATCGAGGCGATGACGGTCGCGCTCGTCCAGTCGGACTGGGCGAGATGGCCCGAGCCCCACAGAAACAGGAAGGCCAGCC
This sequence comes from Jiella mangrovi, assembly GCF_017815135.1. GTDB lineage: Bacteria > Pseudomonadota > Alphaproteobacteria > Rhizobiales > Rhizobiaceae > Jiella > Jiella mangrovi. The sequence goes on from NZ_JAGJCF010000007.1 coordinate 140,857, forward strand.
GCTGCTCGTTGAACAGGACGAGCGCGGCGGCGGCAGCCGAGAGGAACAGGCTGATCGCCATGCCGCCCAAAGCCAGCCGCGCCGGGTCGAACTGGTGCCTCTTGCCGACGACATAGACGAGCCCGGCGGCGGCAAGAGCCCCGAGAAAGCTCCAGGCCTCACGCGGCAGGAACGCCGCTGCGGGGCCGGCGAGCGCGGCGAGCGCCAGCGCGAACTGGGCCCCCGAAGCGACACCGAGCGTCGTCGGCGAGGCCAGCGGATTGCGCAACACCGACTGCATCACCGCCCCGGCAAGCCCCAGCGACGCGCCGGCGACCAGCGCGACGATGATCCGCGGCAGCGTCGCATAGTGAAACATCACTGCCGCGAAGACGTCGTTTGGCGGATCGAAGAGCCCGAGCCGGACGACGGATGCCGTCACGCGCGGGTCCCAGCCCGCCGCCGACGCGCCGATCCCCGCCGCGGCGAGAGCCAGCGCGACGAGGACGATCCTTGCGCCGGGCGCCCGTGTTTCGTCGGCGTTCAGCGGCTCTCCCCCGCGCTTTCGCCCGTCAGGGCGTCGGTGATCGCCCCGGCCATGGTGATCGCCGAGGGTATGCCGCCGAAGGTCCACACGACCGGCAGGGCATGGACGCGGCCCGCACGCACCGCCGGCAGCGCCTTGCCCAGCGGCGTGTCGAAGACCGAGGCCATTTCCGCGTCGCTGACCGGACCGACGACGAGAATGTCGGCGTCGGGATCTTCGGCAAGGGCGCTCGGCTCGGCGGTCGCAAAGCCCCAGTCGTTGACCTTGCCCTGATAGGCGTTGACGAGCCCGAGCTTGGCAAGCACCTTGTCGGCGACCGCGTTCTTGCCGTGGATGCGCAGCGCGTTCGGGCCGATGATGCGCACCACATAGACATGGCGGTCCGACAGGCCGGCCGTGCGCAGCGTCTCGGCGTCCTTTGCAAAGGCCGTGTCGGCACTCTCGATCAGCGCCTCGGCGGCCTCCGTCTTGCCGGTGAGGGCGCCCACTCTCCGGGTGCCGTCGAGGACAGCCTGATAGGTGTCGCCGCCGGTGCCGTTGAAGGTCACGTCCTCGACTCGGGCGCTGGCCTCCAGCTTCTCCTTTAACGGCCTCAGATGGGCATGGGACAGGATGAGATCGGGCTTCAGCCGGGCGAGCTCCTCCAGATTGGGCTCCTGGCGCGAGCCGATGTCGGCGACGCTCTCGGGCAGCGCCGGTTTGGCCACCCATTCGCGATAGCCGCCGGCATCGGCCGCGCCGACGGGCGTGATGCCGAGGGCGAGCAGGGTTTCGAGACCGGCCCATTCCATCGCGACGATCCGCTCCGGGGCCTTGCCGGAGAGGGGCTCTTCGGCAAAGGCAAGGCTCGGCGGAGCGAGACATGCGAGGAGCAAGAGCGCCGTTGCGAGCGCATTGCGGAAAAAGCGACCCATCGGTGTCACCTCGATCTGTCGTTACAGGGGATAGACGACCGTCGGCCCGGCTTCGCTTGGCCGCACGGTGCCGATCGGAAGATCATAGATGCCGGAGAGGACGTCGGGCTTTGCCAGCGCTTCGGGAGAGCCGGCGAAGATCGGCCTGCCGGCTTTCAGCGCGACGAGATGATCGCAAAAGCGGATCGCCATGCCGATGTCGTGGATCGCCATGACGATGGTGAGCTCGTGCTCGCCCCTCAGCCTTTGCAGGAGCTTGAGGACCTCCAGCTGGTGCTTCATGTCGAGAGCGGCCGTCGGCTCGTCGAGAAGCAGGCAGGCCGGCTGCTGGGCGAGCAGCATCGCCAGCCAGGCGCGCTGGCGCTCGCCGCCCGAAAGGCTGGTCATCGCCCGCTCGCTCATCCCGGCGAGACCGACCTTCGTCAACGCCTCGGCAACGGCCCGCCGGTCGTCCTCACCATGGCGCATGAAGGCGCCGCGCCAGGGGTAGCGGCCAAGCTTTGCCACCTCCGCGACCGTCATGTTCGCGGCCGCCGGCGGCTGCTGCGGCAACCAGCCGATCCGCCGCGCGAAGTCGCGCTGGCCGTATGAGACAAGCGATTTGCCGGCAAATGCGATCTCGCCTTCGCTCGGGACGAGCTGCCGGGCGAGCAGCGACAGAAGCGTCGACTTGCCGGACCCGTTGTGGCCGATCAGGGCGACGAAACGGCCGGCGGGGATCGCAAGGTCGAGCGGGGCGAGGATGCGTGTGCCCGCGACCGCGTAACCGGCATTCTTCAGCTGAAACGACGCGGCGCCCGCGGCAGCGGAAGCCACCGGGACGCGCGCGTCGAGAATGGGGGCAAAGGCCATCTGCGATCAGAATTCCTTCGTCATGGAGACCGTGAAGGTCCGGCCACGGCCCTTGTAGTCGAACACTTCCTCGCTGGCATAGGCGGCGTAGAAGATCTTGGCGCGCTGGCCCCAGATCGTCGTGTAATCCTTGTCGAACAGGTTGAGGACGCCGAAGTTCACGGTGACGTCGGCGGGCTCGTATTTCCACGAGCCGACGAGATCGAACAGGGTGTAGCCCTCGAGCTCGAGATCGTCACTGTCGGTGTAGTCGAAGATGTGCTGGCCGTTGAGGGCGATCTTGAAGACGTCGTTCGACCAGCCGATGTGCCCGCCGAGCGTCGAGGTGCTGGCATCGGTGACGCTCGCGGCCTCCCAGTCGTCATTGTCCTTGACGTCGGTCCGCACATAATGGCCGAGGACACCGGCATCGAAGCCGTGCGGCAGCTTGACGTCGAGCTTGCCCTCGACGCCGTAGACGCGGCGGTCCTCGTCCTGCAGCGAGATGAGCAGCGAGGTCTTGTCGTAGACGACCGTCTTGTCCGACAGGGAATAATAGGCGGCGACCTGGGCTTTCACCTGATCGTCGGCGTAGCGATAGCCGAGTTCGTAGGAGTCCGTCTTGATCGCGCCGAGGGCGGACTCGTCGACATTGACCGAGGAGAGCAGCACGTAGCGACCGGCGGAATAGGCATAATTGCCCTGGCCGTAATATTTCGCCGGATCGGGAAGCTCGAAGCCCTGGCTGAAATTGCCGTAGACCTGGCTGCCGCCGCCGACGTCGATCGTCGCGCCGATGTTGAAGAGATCGTCGGAATAGTCGACGGAACCGCCGGGGATCGTGTCCGCGCCAGTCGCGAGCCCCAGGGCGATGGCCGCCTGCTGGGTCGAGGCGACGAAGTCGTCGATGTCGGTCTTGACGTATTGATGGCGATAGCCGCCAGAGATCGTCAGCCAGTCGGTCGCCTCGTAGCTCGCCTGGGCGAAGCCGGAAACCGTCGAGACCTTGATGCCGGGATAGCGGCCGATCGTGGCATAGCTTTCCAGATCCATGGCGCCGGTGGCCGCCGACAACACCGGATTGAAGATCGTCTGGGTTGCCGAGAAATCGTCGACGTCGCCGTCGGAGCCGAAGGTCACCTTCAGCCCGTCGAGGGGCTCCGTGACGATCGCGGCCTTGTAGCCGTAAAAATCCGTCTTCTGGCTGGAGGCCGAGAAGAAGCGGCCCGAGGAATCGGGGAACGGGTTGAAGTCAAGAGTTTCGGAGCGCCAGAAGCCCTGCAGGATCAGCTGTTGTCCGAACAGGTTCTCGTTCGAATAATTCGCCGTGACCATCTTGCGCTCGGTCGCGGGATCGAGGTCGGACTCGTAGCCGTCGCGGATCTCGATGTCTTCCGGACTGCCGAGGAGACCCGAATAATTGGTCCCGAAGAACAAGCCGTAGGGGCTGTCCTGCTTGCTGTCGTAATATTGCGCGGTCAGTTCGAGACGCTGATTGGCGTCGATCTGCAGGCCGACATTTCCGAAGACGTCGACGGCGGTGTTGAACTGGGTCGAGGTCTGGGTGATGTCGGGAACGATCATGTCACCGTTGCCGTCGAAGAACGCCCCGGTATCGGCGCCCGCGACGGACAGGCGCATGTCCCAGGTCTCGTCGTTGTAGGTGACTGCGGCCGCGCCGTTGAGATCGCGGTCCTCGTCGGAATTGAAGCCGGTGCCGACGCCCGCCGTGACCTCGCCATGAAGGCCCGGCTTGGCGTCCCGGCCCTTCTTGGTGATGATGTTGATGATGCCGCCGGAGGCGTTGCCGCCATAGATCGCCGTGGCGCCCGAGAGCACCTCGATCCGGGCGATGTTGAACGGATCGATCGAATCCAGCTGGCGGCTGATCGCGCGGGCGGAATTCAGCGACACGCCGTCGATCAGAACGAGGGCGCTGCGGCCGCGAAGGTTCTGGCCGTAATTGGTGCGGGTGCCCCGGCTGCCGGGATCGAAAGCCGGGATCTCCTGGCCGAGAATGTCCTTGAGCGAAAGGCCGGCGCGAGCCTCCTCCTCGATCGTCTCCTGCTCGACCACGGTGATCGTGTTGGCGATCTCGGAGATGCGCTGCGGGGCGCGGCTGCCGGTGATCACCACCGTATCGAGCGAGATCGTCTCGCCCTCCTCCTGAGCCTTTGCCGGCACGGAGACGGCCGCCGCGGCGACGACGGCCAGAGCGCTCGTGCAACGAAGGATCGAACGGAAAGACGAAGCGGATACGCGCATGGTGACGGCCCATTCTGGCGACGGCCGAAAGCCTCCCGCAAGGGCGGGCACGCCTGGCCGAATACTGAAGTCGGCAGCCGTTTTTATAGACATTCCAAAGAGTTGAAGAAGTGTCCCGACTGCCTCGCCGGGACAGTGCTATTTATCATGATAATTGGAGTCAACTATTAAGCCGCGCCGTTTTTCCGCCGCAATCGGGATGTGGCACATGTGCAACTGCTTTTGGATGAATTCCAAAGTTGCGGGGGATTTCCTCAGCGGCGTCCACCCGGCTTGGCAGGTGGAGGTCCAGTCCCTTCACCCAACAACGCCAGAGCGTTTCCGGCGAACAAGAGTTCACCCGAAACGCTCGATGGCTTTGACGAGTCTTATTGTCCGGGCGTGAAAGCCGAACAGGCTTTCACCGGAAATGCTCGAGATACGGCCGCGATGTGTCGCGTTTCGAGGCCTTCGTCAGTCGACGAAATGGCGCCTCCACCATTCGTCGTAGTCTATTGTCGTATGCGCCCCGTCATAAGCGTGGCGCTCAATCGTTACGCCGTCGCCGTTGCCTTCCAAAACGATGCGGTCGCCGTCGAAGGATTCAAAGCGCATCGAGACGGGTTCGGGATAGGTGAGGAGCTGTTCCTCCAGAATGCCGACCGCCACACGCTCGCCCAGCCGCAGGGAGGCGTAGTAGTCGATATAGTAGTGAACGCCTGCGATGTTGCGGGCAATCGAGATATTCGCGGCAAGCTTGTTGAGCTCACCGATGAGCGTCAAATTATTGTCTTTGTCGATCTTGGTAGCGTGCAGTTTGTCTGTCTTTGCGTCCGACGGGGGTCGGTAGATGGATTGAAGCTGCTTTTCTTTCGCTCCGATCTTGTCGAGCGTCAGTTTGTCTTTCCACCACCGGGCGTCATGGAAGTCGGGGGGCACATAGCCTGAGGCCAGCGGGTCGGTTTGATTGCCTTTTCGCGGATCGGCATAGGTCTGGAACACCGCCTTGAGAATGGTGACGCAGGCGCCGGCGACGGTCGCATGGCCGGCTGCGTAGGACGGGTGCATCGGCGAGCCTTCCGGAAAGGCCTGGGGCAACAGCTTCTGCACGTCCGGCCCGGACGGCGGCGTGACGCCATTGGGAAGTTTCAGCCATCCGGGCAGCTTACTGTCAATCTTGAGACCGAAAATCCCGGCCTTATCAAGTGCATCGTAGGTCTTCTTTGCGTCCTCCTGAGCGGAGCCCAGATCGGAAGCTTTGGTGCTCGCCGACAGCGACAGCATCGCCGCCAGATATTCCGGCCGGGCGCGCAGCTGCCACTGGAATTTCTGCCGCCTCGCCGCCTTCAGGGCTCGGCTCGAGACTTCGGTGAGCAACGTCTGAAAATGCGGCGGCCCGAAGGTGGCAAAGGAGCCACGGGTCGGATGGAACCCTCCGGACGGCAGGCCGACGTCGAGATCCGCCTTGAAGCCCGTCAGCAGCAGGTAGGCGTTGAGATAGGCCTGATAGAGCGCGTCGAAATGCACATAGGTCGCAAGGTCGCGCAGGGTGGTGATGAAGCGCGGCTTGCCGTTCTGCCAATACTTGTCCAGCTCTCTGAAGTCGGCGCCATTCTGGGCGTCGAGCCAGCTTGCCCAATCGCCGAGATAGTTCAGACCCTCCTCGTGGACGCTGAGACGCTGATTGATCGTCTGGACGCCCCAGAGAATATAGCCGTCCTCGATCTCGGCGTGGCCGTAATCGCATTTTCCGTCTGCACCGACCTTCATGACGCAGACGGGCGCCGGATTGTTGGCGATCCGCGAGTCGGTCGTCCCAGGCGTCGGGGCAGCACGCCCCTTATTGCCGATCAGCAGGAACTGCGAGACGAACGGGCCGTCCTTTGCTCCGGGCGCAGAGCCGCGAAAGAGGTTCTTGGTATCGAGCGCATAGCTCGTCGGCGCAGCCTGACCGGGATCGACGAAACGCGCGAGATGGCGTCTTGCCTCTTCGTCGCTGAGCCCTGCCGGCTTGCTATTGAACCATTTGAGCTTGTTCAGCGCTGCCAGCGCTTTCTTCACCTTGGCGTCGGCCGGCGCAGTTTCCTCGAAGTGAATCACCGGCACGTCGCGCAGATATGCCATAGCGTAAAGTTCGCCCATTTCGGCGATCAGCTCGGATGTGCCGAGTTTCGGGAACGAGGAAATCGCCAGCGCCGCCGCGTCGGGTCCCTCGAGGTCGTAGACGTGGCCGGCGCGGGGGCTCTCCCAGTTGCGAACCTTCACATCGGCGGTCTCGCCGTTTATCACTTTTCTGAAGCTGAACTTCGTCGGCGAGACCGTTTCCGTATAGTATTTGGGCCGATGACTCATCTCGGCATCCTTCGGGCCGATCGGCACGTCGAAGGGATAGGCATCGCCCGCGCTATCGGCGTTATTGATCGCCGCGACAAACATTGCGAAGGCGTTCGCATCGACGAGGCCGGTGTCGCCGTGATGCGGCAGACCTTTGCTGTAATTGGTCGGCCAGACGCCGTCATAGGCGTCGATTTCGCCATTGACCGGCTGGGGTGGCTGACCGCGCGAAAACGCGGCCTCTGCCGCTGCCAGGCGGCGGTCGCGAGCGATCTTGCGCCGTACTTCGCCGCGAGGATTGGGGCGTCTCACCAGCATGCATGCCTCCCGAATTTGCGGCGAAATGCCGTTGCAAACTTCACGACGCCATGCGGAAAATCCGCCACGAACCTCAGAAGGGACAAACCTTTCCTTGCGTCAATTTGAAGTCAACACCGGCTGATTGCCACTGTCAACCTGAACGTGCATTGTGCAAGAATTATCCGCGAAGGTTCGAACGCGATCAGAGCTCTTCGCGCAGCGCGGCCTGCAGATCCGCCGCGTGGCCGGGCAGGTCCTCGTCCTCGAAGAGGTCGGGAAAGGTCCTGGCGAGGCGGGGAAGCGCGAGAAGGATCTCGCGCAGATGAAGGCGCACGGCCGCGGATGCCGCCTCCGCATCGCCGGCCCGGATCGCTCTGAGAATGGCGCGATGCTGATCGATCAGAAGCGGCATCGGCGAGGCCTCGGGAAGCGACAGATACCGCACCCGGTCCATCTGCGCCTTGCCCATCTCGATGACGCGCCAGGCCTCGCTGCAGCCCACAGCCTCGGCGAGCCCCTTGTGGAAAGCCTCGTCGAGGGCGAGGAAGCCGGTGTGATCGTCGGTCGCCGCGGCCCGCTCCTGATCGAGGACGATCCGCTCCAGCCCATCGAGCGAAAGCGTATCGACCGAAAGACAGCAATGGCGCGCGACGGCGACCTCGACGGCCTCGCGCACGAAACGCGCGTCGGCCACCTGGCGCGGCGAGACCTTGACCACATAGGTCCCGCGCTGGGGCAGGATGCGCACGAGACCGGCCTCTGCGAGCTTGATGAAGGCTTCGCGCGCCGGCTGCCGGCTGGAGCCGAAGCTTGCCGCGATTTCCTTTTCCGACAAGGCCTGGCCGGGTTTCAGCGCCATGGTGATGATCGCCTGACGAAGCGCCGCATAGATCTGCGGCGCGACCGCCCCTCTGTCGTCGATCTTCAGCATGCCGGAATTTTTCCACTTGCAATCGTAGCGCCTAAACTACCATACTAGCCAGATCAGACAAGCGGCCGCGGGGAGAAACCGGCCGTCGTCTCGAATCGGGAGGTTCATCGAAATGTTTCGCAAGACCCTTGCAGCGGCCGCACTCGTCGGCTGCATGATCGCGGGCTCCGGGCAGGGCGCCCTTGCCCAGGACTATCAGCTCAACGTCAACACGGCCCTCACCCAGGAAGACCCGATCTACAAGGGTCTCGAAGCCTTCCGCGACAAGGTCAAGGAGCGGACCGAGGGCAAGGTCGAGATCCGCCTCTTTCCGAGTTCACAGCTCGGCAAGGACGAGGACGTGCTCGAGCAGGCGCGCGCCGGGGCGAATGTCGCCGTTCTCGTCGATCCGGGCCGCCTCGCGGTCTTCGTGAAGGATCTCGGCGTCCTTGGCGGGCCCTATCTCGCCTCCGGCTACGAGCAGTATCGCAAGATCACCCAGTCCGATCTCTTCAAGGGCTGGGACGACGAGCTCGACAAGACCGCCGGGCTGAAGATCCTCTCCTTCAACTGGTGGCAGGGCGCGCGCCATCTGGTGACGCAGAACGCCGTCAGCAAGCCGGCCGATCTTGCCGGCGTCAGGATGCGCACACCGGGCGCACCGGTCTGGATCGAGACGATCAAGGCGATGGGCGCGACGCCGACGCCGATGGGCTGGACCGAGGTCTATCCGGCGCTCCAGCAGAACGCCATCGACGCCGCCGAGGCGCAGGACACCGCCGTCTACGGCGCCAAGCTCTTCGAAGTCGCCAAGCACCTGACCAAGACCGCCCATATCGGCCTCCTCACCGGCCTCGTCACCTCCGGCCAGTGGTACGATTCCATGCCGCCGGAGCTGCAGACCATCGTCTCGGAGGAAGCGCTCGCTGCCGGCGACGTCGCCTCAAAGGGCACCGAGGATGCGATCGCGAAGGTCGATGCCGAAATGGAAAAGGCGGGCATGTCGATCGACGAGATCGACGTGACGCCCTTCAAGGAAGCCACTGCGGGCGTCTACGAGACCCTCGGCTATGGCGACCTGAAGAAGAAGGTCGACGCCGTTCTCGCCGGCGAATGACACCGTCCTCCCAGGGATAGGTCCCGGCGTCGCCCTCCTGGCGGCGCCGGCCCGTCTGCCGGCCCAATGGCGATCCCTCCTCAATTCGGCCCATCCCAAATGTCCGCAGTCCTAGCCCGCATCGAAGACGTGATCGGCCGTCTGCTCCTTGCCGCCGTCGTCGTCCTCGTCTTCATCGGCGCCGTTTCGCGCTCGGTGAATCATCCGATCATCTGGTCGGTGGACATGGCTCAGGCGGTGTTCGTCTGGCTCTGCTTCTTCGGAGCGATGCGGGCGATGCGCGCGAAGGCCCATATCGGGGTCGACTATTTCGTCGCCAAGCTGCCCCCCGCCGCGCGCCGCGCGATCGAGCTCTGCCTTGCTGTTCTCGCCCTTGCCTTCCTTGCCACCATGGGCTGGTTCGGCATCCAGCTGACCATCCTCAATTCCATGCGCATCTTCGGCGACAGCGGCATCTCCTATGCCTGGGTCACCGCCGCCGTGCCGGCCGGCTGCCTCGCCCTCGGCCTGATGCTTCTCGTCCATCTTTTTCGCGCGCTGCGTTTCGGCGGGCTGGTCTTTTCGCCGGAGCCCCGCCCCCTCGGCGAAGCCGACACGACCGCATCGCCCGGCAACGCGCCGGCCGACGCCCCGGGCCATGGCGACGCCAGGACCGTGCGCAGCGCCGGGGAATTGTGAGCCGGTTCCATGTTGCTCCCCACGATCCTGTTCTTCGCGCTGATGCTGCTTGGCATGCCGATCGCCTTCGCGATCGGGATCGCGGGCTTCTCCTTCTTCCTGACCAGCCAGTTCATCCCGGTCTCGATCGGCATCCAGCAGGTGGCTTCCGCCTCCCAGAGCTTTCCGCTGCTCGCCGTTCCCCTGTTCCTGCTCGCCGGCCACATGATGAACAAGACCGGCATCACCCGCCGGCTGATCGACTGTTCCAACGCCCTCGTCTCGTGGATGGCCGGCGGCCTTGCCCAGGTCTGCATTCTGCTCTCGACCTTCATGGGCGGCGTGTCCGGCTCGGCCGTCGCGGATGCGGCGATGGAAGCGCGCATTTTAGGGCCGGAGATGATCCGCTCGGGCTACGACAAGGGCTTCACCGCCGCGACGATCGCCGTCGGCTCGCTGATCACCGCGACGATCCCGCCGAGCCTCGGGCTCATCCTCTACGGCTTCGTCGGTAATGTCTCGATCGGCCGCCTGTTTCTCGCCGGCGTCATCCCGGGCCTGTTGATGATGGTCGCCCTGATGGCGACGGTCTGGATCGTCGCGAAGAAGCGCGGCTATGGCGGCGAGGCGCGTTCGCTGCCGGACATCGGCACCGTGGGGCGCACGCTGTGGGACGCCAAATGGGCGCTGATCTTCCCGGTCGCGCTCCTCGTCTCGATCCGCAGCGGCATCTTCACCGCCTCCGAGGTCGGCGCCTTCGCCGTGGTCTATGCGCTTGTCGTCGGGGTGTTCGCCCATCGCGAGCTGAGCTGGAAGGACCTGCAGGAAGCGCTCTCGGACAGCGTCGTCGACATCGGCGTCATTACCCTGATCATCCTGTTCTCCGGCATGGTCGGCTATGTCATCGTCTTCGAGCGGGCGCCGCAGACGATCGCCGAGGCGCTGCTCGGCCTGTCGAGCCAGCCGATCATCGTCGTCTTCCTGATCCTCGTCTTCGTCTTCCTCTGCGGGCTGTTCATCGAAGCGACGGTCTTGGTGCTCCTTTTGACGCCGATCGTCCTGCCGATCGTCCAGCCGCTGGGCGTCGATCCGGTGCATTTCGGCATCCTGATGATGACCATCGTGACGCTCGGCGGCATGACCCCGCCGGTCGGCGTCGCGATGTATGCGGTCTGCTCGATCCTCGACTGTCCGATCGAGGCCTATGTGAAGGAATCAGTGCCCTTCGTCGTGGCGATCCTGTTGGTCGTCACGATTCTGGCGCTGTTTCCCGGGCTCGTCCTGTTTCTCCCGAATATGTTGATGTAAAGCCGACCGAGCGCTCGGCGCTGCCCGAGCATGATCCCGGCAAGCGCTGACGCGCGACGAAGGATCATCGCAAAACCCACAAGATGACGCGGCCGAGCCAGTGCCGGTCGCTCGACAACGATGAATGAGGAATGACGATGCGGCAGACCTGGCGTTGGTTCGGCCCCAATGATCTCGTCAGCATCGACGACATGCTGCAGGCCGGTGTCGAGGGTGTCGTCTCGGCCTTGCACCACGTGCCCACCGGCGCCGTCTGGACGCTGGAGGCGATCGAACAGCGCCAGCGCGAGATCGCCTCGCGCCGGGACGGATCCCCCTCCGGCATTGCCTGGGACGTGGTGGAGAGCCTGCCCGTCTCGGAAGACATCAAGAAGCAGACCGGCGCGTTTCGCGAGCATGTCGAAAACTACAAGACGAGCCTCAGACATCTGAAGGCCGCCGGCATCGAGACGGTCTGCTACAATTTCATGCCCGTCCTCGACTGGACGCGCACGGACCTTGCCTACCGGGTCGCCCATGGCGGCACGGCCATGCGTTTCGACCTCGTCGATTTCGCCGCCTTCGACATCTTCATCCTCGAGCGCCCCGGCGCTTCCGAGAGCTTTGCCGAAGACGTCGCCGCGGCCGCCAAAGAGCGCTTTGCGAAGATGGACGAGACGCGCAAGGAGGCGCTTGCGAGGAACGTCGTCTTCGGCCTTCCCGGCGCGGCCGAGCATTTCACCCTCGCCGACGTCCGCGCCCATCTCGCCGAATACGGCGCGATCGACGAGACGAAGCTGCGCGCCCATTTTATCGACTTTCTGTCGGAAGTCGCGCCGCTCGCCGAAGAGCTCGGCGTCAGGCTCTGCTGCCACCCGGACGATCCGCCCTTCCCCCTTCTCGGCCTGCCGCGCATCATGTCGACCGAGGCGCAGTACAAGGCGATGATGGAGGCCGTCGACATCCCGGCGAACGGCATCACCCTGTGCTCCGGCTCCCTCGGCGTTCGCCCCGACAACGACCTTCCTGGCATGATGGCGCGGCTCGGCGACCGGGTCCATTTCCTGCACCTCAGAAACACCACCCGCGAAGGCGCCGGCCTGCCCGTCTCCTTCCACGAGGCCGAACATCTTGCCGGCGACACCGACATGGTCGCCCTCATCGCCGCCGCCCTGAAGGAAGAGGCGAAGCGCAAGGCCGCCGGCCGCCCCGACGCCTCCATCCCCTTCCGCCCCGACCACGGCCAGGACATTCTCGACGACCTGTCGAGAAAGGCGCAGCCCGGCTATCCGGCGATCGGGCGGCTGAAGGGACTGGCGGAACTCAGGGGGGTGATCGCGGGGCTGGGGTATGGCGGCCAGAACTGAGCGCTCTTTATCGCCGCGGGTTCGACGCAAACCCAACCGTGACGCCGAATTCTCCCGACCAATCACTCAAACCCGTTGGAGAGGAACGCGGCGAAGGCTGAAGCTCGTCATTCTCGGGCCCCGTCCCGAGAATCCAGGGGCGGCCGCCGCCACGTTTGCCACGACCGCCTCCACAACTTGAGCCGATTGCGCCCGACGATCGCTGGATTCTCGGGACGGGGCCCGAGAATGACGAAGCGTCGGGCCAATTCCGCACCGCGGCGCGACATACGCACAGCTCGTCGAGCGGCTTCGGGAAATCGTTGTTGACGAGCATGAGAGCGACCTGCGGAATAGGGGGAACTGAGGGATTTCATCGCAAGGTTTTTCTGCAATGCTCAAAAGCAAGCGAGGCAATTTCTATTCCGCTATCGGATACCTATCGGCTTCATTGTTAATTTTTCTATTCCTCGCCGTAGTTTGGAACGTTTCGTCTGAAACAACGCGAGTTCGCGTCGAAAACGAAGCCGCCGCGAAGCAATACTTAGAGGATACCGAGAAAAAAGTTCGCGCAGCGTGCGTCATCACTGACACCATCGCATTTACCAAATGCGCTATTGAACAAATTAAGGCCAGCCGCGAGGACCAGCGTGCAGAGCAGGAGCTTATAGCCCAGACCGGCATGAATCGGTGGGCCTATTACATGCTATGGGTAGGCGTTGCTAGCGCCGCCATCACAGCACTCGGCGCTTGGTGGGTTAGAGAGACACTCATTGCGACGCGCGACATGAATAAGATTGCTCGCGCTGCCATCGGCTACGACAGCCGGGCATGGCTGAGACTTCAAGCGCAACATGTGCGTTTCAGCCGCCTTCCAGATCGGCTCCTCATCGTATGGGGCGCCAGTATCGAAAATATAGGAAAATCGGCTGCTACCGACATTCACATTTTTACACGCGTTTTGGTTTATCCAATTGAACGCAATCGGTCGCAGGATGCAGCCATCAGGAAGTCCGAACGCGTCCGCAACGGACGAGCTATGGCCCTTTTCCCTCAAGAGCGGCTTCACAATCGTTTATGTCCTGCAGATTCTCCCGTTCCTGCAGAGCCATCGATTTATCAAATCGTTGGGACTATTGAATACCGATTGACCTCCGATGGCCCAGGCGACCCCGCCCATGTCACCGAGATTACTTTCGATGTCGCCTTTGGTGAGTTCAGAAACGTCTACGGAGACGATCTGCTTGACGAGAGTGGAGGTATTCACGCTACGCTCACTCAAAGCAGTGAAGGCCGAGTGCGTATTACATAGGAACATAGCCGCCAAACCCGCCGGCGCCGTTATGGCGGCACCTCTGGACCTCGGTGCGTTTGGTAAATAAGGGCCTAGAAACGCTCTCATTCTCGCCATAGCGGCACGTGGGCCTTCTCACCCCTCCCCCAGCGCGCCCTGCGTCCGCGTCGCGCCGAGTTCGATGACGGTGCGCATCGTCGCCCGGGCGCGCTCCTCGTCCTTCGACGCGATGGCCTCGACGATGAGGCGGTGATTGTCGGCGCATTCGCGGATCATGTCGGCGTCGTCGGCGGGTGACGAGAGCCTGAGGACGATGGCGAGCGCCGTTTCGATCAGGCCGCTCGTCGCGCGCATGAAAGGGTTCTGGGAGATGTCGGCGACAACGAGGTGGAATTTCAGGTCGACCCGGGCGATCGAGGTGCGGTCATGACCAAGATCGCCCATCTCCTCGACGATTCCCATCAGCCGCTCGATGTCCGCGGCGGTCGCCCGGCGGCAGGCGAGCGCGGCGGCTTCCGGCTCGAAGGCGAGGCGCATCGTCGCCAGATCCTCGATGAAGCGGGCGTCGAGGCCGGTCTCGACCCGCCATCTGAGAACGTCGGGATCGAGGAGATTCCAGCGTTCGCGCTCGAGCACCTTGGTTCCGACCCGCGTCTTCGCCTCGATCAGCCTTTTGGCGGCGAGCGTCTTCATCGCCTCGCGAAGGACGGTGCGCGAAACGCCGAAGGTCTCGCCGAGGTCCTTGTCGCCGGGCAGGATCGCGCCGGGGGGAAAGGTGCCCCCGACGATCTGCCGGCCAAGGGTCGCGACCACATGGGCGTGGCTCGAATGGCCAGACCCCGTGTCGCCCAATGTGGCGAGAAGACCGGTCATGCGGGGATGGCGGCCGCGCCGCGGCGCCGGGCGCTCAGCCAGACGAGGCCGCGCTGAAGCGCGATGAAGCTGAACAGGAGCAGTCCGATCACAATCTTGGTCCACCAGCTCGAGAGCGTGCCGTCGAAGACGATATAGGTCTGGATCAGCCCCATGATCAAAATGCCGAGCAGCGTTCCGGCGACATAGCCGGAGCCCCCGGTGAGAAGCGTGCCGCCGATGACGACGGCGGCGATCGCATCGAGCTCGACGCCGACGGCGGCCAATGAATAGCCGGCTGACGTATAGAGCGAAAAGGCGATGCCGGCGAGCCCTGCCAGAAAGCTCGACAGCGCGTAGATGAGGATGGTCGTGCGCGCGATCGGAACGCCCATCAGCTCGGCCGACTGGCGGTTGCCGCCGATGGCGTAGACGTTGCGGCCGAAGGAAGTGAAATGGGCGATCACGATGCCGGCGACAACGACGGCCAGCATCGCCATGCCGACGAAGGACAGCCGTCCGCCCCCCGGCATCCTGAAATAGAGATCCTGCAGCGTATCGTAGAGCTCGACCCTGATCGGCACCGAATCCGTCGAGATCAGGAAGGCCATGCCCCGGGCGAAGAACATGCCGGCGAGGGTCACGATGAAGGGCGGCATGGCGAGATAGTGGATCATCGCGCCCATCAGCGCGCCGAAGGCCGTGGTGATGGCAAGGACGAGCAGAATCGCGAAAAGCGGCGGCACGCCTCCTTCGCCCATCGTCACGGCGAGAAACACCCCGGTGAAGGCGATCACCGAGCCGATCGACAGATCGATGCCGCCCGACAGGATGACGAAGGTCATGCCCACCGCGGCGATGCCGAGAAAGGCGTTGTCGGTCAAGAGATTGCCGATCACCCGGGTCGACAGCATGTTGGGGAACTGGGCGTAGCACAATGCATAGGCGAGGATGAAGATGACGAAGGTCGTCGCCAGCGGAAACAGTCTCGACCCGATCATCGCGCGGCCTCCTTCTCGGGTTCGCGGACGGGCGCGGCAGCGTCCTCTTCGCTGCGCGGCCGCGATTTCATGAAGGCGAAGAGCGTCTGGCTGGCCGGCGACTGGACGACCAGGATGACGACGATGATCGCCGCCTTGATCACGAGGTTGAACTCCGGCGGAAAGCCGGCGAGCAGGATGCCGGTATTGACCGACTGGATGATCATCGCGCCGATCAGCGAGCCGGCGATGGAAAACCGCCCGCCCATCAGCGAGTTGCCGCCGACGACGACGGCGAGGATGGCGTCGAGCTCCAGCCACAGGCCGGCATTGTTGGCGTCGGCGCCGCGAATGTCGCCGGCCGCGACGATGCCGGCGACGGCGGCGCAAAGCCCCGAGGCCGCGTAGACGGCCAGAAGCAGCGCCGAGGTGCCGATGCCGGCGAGCGAGGAGGCCCGCCGGTTGATGCCGATCGCCTCGACCAGAAGCCCGAGGGCCGTCGTGCGGAACAGGACGGATGCGGCGATGCCGATGGCCACCCAGAGGATGACGGGAAAGGGGATGCCGAAGACAGCGCCCGTCCCGACGAAGACGAGGCCCGGATCGTTGAAGGTGAGGATGACGCCTTCGGTGATCAGCTGGGCGATGCCGCGCCCCGCGACCATCAGGATCAGCGTCGCGATGATCGGCTGGATGCCGAGAAAGGCGACCAGCGCGCCGTTCCACAGCCCGCAGACAATGCCGACGCCGAGCGTCGCGAGGATCGTCGCGGCGAGCGAGTGATCGCTGGTGATCAGCGCGGCGGCGACCGCGCCGGCGATCGCCATCACCGCCCCGACGGACAAATCGATGCCCTTCGTCGCGATCACCAGCGTCATGCCGACGGCGAGCAGCGCCACCGGCGCACCGCGATTGAGAATATCGATCAGGCTGCCATAGAACCGGCCATTGGCGAAGGCGATGTCGAGAAAGCCCGGCGCGATCGCGGTGTTGAGCGCCAGAATGACGAAGAGCGCGACGAGCTGCGGCAGAACCCGCCTGATGGTGGTCGGGAGTGTCACGCCGTGCCCTCCCGCAGGATTTCGGCGGCCCGGCCCTCGCCGGCTCCGCCCCCCGACGTCTCGTCCTCGGCCGAGGCGATCGCCCGCATGATGGCGTCGGCGCTGATCTCGCCGGCCGGCAGTTCGCCGGTGTGGCGGCGGTCGGCCAGAACCCGCACCCGCGTCGCATAGGCGACGATCTCCTCGAGTTCCGAGGAGATGACCAGAAGCGACATGCCGCGCTGGCGCAATTCGCCGATCAGCCGGATGATCTCGGCATGGGCGCCGACATCGATGCCCCGCGTCGGCTCGTCGAGGATCAAAAGCCGGGGATCGGTGGCGAGCCAGCGGGCGAGGATGACCTTCTGCTGGTTGCCGCCAGACAGGAACTTGATCGGCTTTTCCCGGTCGCTGGTCCGGATGTCGAGGGCTTCGATATAGCGGTCGGCGATCGCCTCCTGCTCCTTTCGCGGCAGGGGTTTGGCCCAGCCGCGCCGGGCCTGGAGCGCAAGGACGATGTTCTCGCGCACCGACAGATCCTCGACGATGCCGTCCAGCTTGCGGTCCTCCGGGCAGAAGCCGAAGCCGTGGGCAATCGCGTCGCGCGGCGAGGCGAAGGTCACCGGCTTGCCGTCGACCTCGATCGTGCCGTGATCGGGTTGGTGAATGCCGAACATCAGCTCGGCGGTCTCGGTGCGGCCGGACCCGAGAAGCCCGGCAACGCCGACGACCTCGCCGGCCCGCATCTCCAGGTCGAAGGGGGCGATCTGCCCATTCTTCGACAAGGCCTTGAAGCTGGCGACG
Source organism: Jiella mangrovi (assembly GCF_017815135.1). Lineage (GTDB taxonomy): Bacteria > Pseudomonadota > Alphaproteobacteria > Rhizobiales > Rhizobiaceae > Jiella > Jiella mangrovi. The sequence goes on from NZ_JAGJCF010000007.1 coordinate 158,293, forward strand.
ACCGGCTTTTGCGACCGGTCCACCGGCTCGGCGACATGCGCCTCCTGCTCCTGCAATTCGCGGCCGAGCATCAGCGAGACGAGCTCGATGCGCTTGAGGCCCTCGATCGGGCGCGTCGCGACCTTGTGGCCATTGCGCAGGATGGTGACACGGTCGGCGATGCGATAGACCTGGTCGAAGAAGTGGGTGATGAAGACGATCCCGAGGCCGCGCTGCTTGAGACCGTCGAGGATACTGAAAAGCCGGCTAACTTCCGCCGCGTCGAGACTGGCCGTCGGCTCGTCGAGGATCAGCACCTTGCCGGAAAGATCGACGGCCCGGGCGATGGCGACGATCTGCCTCACGGCGACCGAATAGGTCGCAAGAAGCGATGTCACATCGATGTCGAGCCCGTACTGGCCCAGGATTTCGCGCGAACGCCGGTTCGCCTCGCTCCGGTTGGTCAGGCCGAAGCGCTTCGGCTCGCGCCCGAGGAAGAGATTTTCGGCGACCGTCAGATTGGGCAGGAGGTTGACCTCCTGATAGACCGTGCCGATGCCCAACTCCTGCGCGTCCATCACGTCGGAGGGGTCGATCGGCTTGCCGGCAAGGACGATCCGCCCGCCGTCGCGGCGATAGGCGCCGGTCAGGATCTTGATGAGGGTGGATTTTCCGGCCCCGTTCTCGCCGACCAGCGCATGGACCTCGCCTGCGGCCAGGTCGAAATCGACGTTCGAGAGCGCCGTAACGCCGAGAAATTGCTTGGATATGCCTTCCGCGCGAAGCAGCATTTCGCTCCCGATCATGACCCGTCCCGAAACGAAGCGGCCCGCGGCGGGCGCAAGCGACCCGTCCTCGGCCCGCATGTTGCCGAACTCAACCACATCCTTGCGCGCAGTGACTGCCTTGCACCGACGTCATCTGCCGAAGCGTTGCAAATTTCAGGCATCTTGAAACCCGGCGCCGGAACCTGCCGCGGCGATCCATGCGCGTTCCCGGCCGAAGTGTCGAACCGCCTTCGGCCGGGAACGCGCCGCGAAGAGAACGCCAGCCTGCGGATCGTCCAGAATCCGGCGGGCTGACGGAACCTTGTGGGCTCAGTAACCCTGGTTCTTCTTCTCTTCGTAGATGGCCTTGGGATTGTCGGACTGCGTGTAGAGTTTCGATTCGGTCTGAATGAACTTCGGCGGCTCGGTGCCGTCGCTCTTGTAGGCTTCCAGCGCGTCGAAGGCGGGCCCGGCCATGTTCGGCGTCAGCTCGACAGTGGCGTTCGCCTCGCCGTTCTCCATGGCGAGGAAGATGTCCGGAACCGCGTCGATCGAGACGACGAGAATATCGGAGCCAGGCTTCAGACCGGCTTCCTTGATCGCCTGGATGGCGCCGACGGCCATGTCGTCATTGTGTGCGTAGAGCGCGCAGATGTCCTGGCCGCCGTTTTCGGCCTTGAGGAAGCTCTCCATGACCTCCTTGCCCTTGGTGCGGGTGAAATCGCCGGTCTGCGAGCGGACGATCTTCACGTTGTCATGGCCGGAGATCGCCTTTTCGAAGCCCGCCTTGCGCTTGATGGCCGGCGAGGAGCCGGTCGTGCCCTGCAGCTCGACGACGTTGCAGTCCTTGTCGCCGACTTCCTTCACCAGCCAGTCGCCGGCGACTTCGCCCTCATGCTCGAGGTCCGAGCCGACGGCGGTCAGATAAAGATCGTCGGACGAATCCACCTGCCGGTCGAGCAGCACCACCGGGATCTCGGCGTCCTTGGCCTCTTCCAGGACCTGGTCCCAGCCGGTCGCGACGACGGGCGCGAGCAGGATGGCATCCACACCTTGCGCGATGAAGGAGCGGATCGCCTTGATCTGGTTTTCCTGCTTCTGCTGCGCATCGGCGAATTTCAGATCGATGCCGCGCTGTTCGGCCTGCTGCTTGGTCAGCGTCGTCTCGGCCGCACGCCAGCCCGATTCCGAGCCGATCTGCGAGAAGCCGACGGTCATGTCCGCCGCGGCCGCCGAACCCGCCATCAGGGCCGAAAGCGCCACTGCGCCCGCGAGCGTCTTCAAATTCTTCATGATTTTCCTCCCGAAAACACCCGGCCTCCACACCGGATACGGAAAGGATAATATTATATGATAAATGATGTCCAGTGGTGCGCCGGTGGAAATTCGACCAGAGTACGAGAGGGCCGGCCGCAACCGAGGCGGGACCCGGACTACAGCATCGGCCCAAAAATCGGAATCGATTTTCGGAAAGCACGATGCGTGGATTCAATAAGTTAGAGCGTCCTTTGTGCGTCCATGTGGACGCACGACATTCTCGTCGACCGGCGCATATCGAGTGCCTGACAGTCTGAGATTAGGCGTCCGCTTTTATCGCGCTCGTCATGCTCGGGCTCCGTCCCGAGCATCCAGTGTGCCGTTTAAGCTTCTGTTTCGTCGATAGTTTCTGGATTCTCGGGACGGGGCCCGAGAATGACGAAGCGTCGAATGGTGCGCCTTCTCGATCAAGTCGTGGCCGGCCCTCGAGGATCGTGTCGTGCACTGTTTCGTCCATTCGGACGCACGGATACTCTAATCGTCCGGGCGGGCTGCGAGCGGCGGAAACCTCGCCATGCCTGATGGCTGCGACCGGCTTACCGGCGGGGTGCCTGATCGACAAGCCTTGCGGGATCTTTCGCGCCGGTGGGGCCTTGCGGAACGTCGAACTTAACGAGCAGTGGCAGATGGTCGGATGCCGTCGCAGCCTGGCGCGTGACGCCATGCAGGCGGACGCCTTCGGAACTCAGGATATTGTCGATCGGCAGCCCGAGGAAGGGGCGCAGCGCCCCCGGCAGCCGGGTGGTCAGCCAGGTCGGGCCGATGCCCGGCGCAGGCGTCGTCGCGGACAGATCGGCATAGCGCTGGACCGTCGCGCTCCAGGGAGCGGCGTTGAAGTCGCCGGCGACGAGAAGCGGCTTCTTCAGATCCGGCAAGACCGTCGTCAGGCGCGCGATCTGGCGCTTCTGGCGATAGGGCCAGGGCCAGACGAGATGCTCCGAGACGACCGTCAGGCCCGTCCCCTGCCCCAGATCGAGGCGCCGTGACAGGAACCCGTCCTCAGCCCGGCAGATCGCATCGTCCTCGCCGAACGGGATCTTCGACAGGATGGCGAGGCCGCCCTTGAAATCGCCGACGCCGCAAGAGGCGTCATGGGCGTATTTCGAGCGCAGGGGGCCGAGCGCGTCGGCCCAGCGCCGGTTGATTTCCTGCAGCGTGACGATGTCGGGATCGAGCCGCGTGATCATCGCGATGGCCGGCGCGGGATCGGCATCGTAGCGCAGGTTCATCTGCAACAGCGTCAGCGGCCCGCGAGGCCCGGAGGCCGCCGTCGCGACCGCCGGATCGCTCGGGGGCTCTGCCGGTCGCGGCACGATGAAGGCCGAAACCGACAGGACGGCATAGGCGGCGACGGCCGCCGCCAGGATCGCCGCCAGAACGCGGCGCAGCGAAAGCAGCAACAGGGCGACGGCGAAAAGCGCAACCGTCAGATGAGCGCGAAACTGGCCGAGCGAATCGAAGAACGGAACCGTCTGCCCGAAGAAGCCGCAGACCAGCGCCGCCCCGAGAAGCAGCGCCAATCCAAGAGCGAGCGTTGCGAACAGGCGGTGGAGCGAGGTCTTCAACTGGATGCGCCCGTCGTCACTGGAATGCGGTCTCGAAGAACGAGCGGAGCTTTCTCGAATGAACCCGCTCCGACGGCAGTTCGCTCATCAGTTCGAGGGCCCGCATCCCGATTTTCAGATGCTGCGAAACCTGCCGCCGATAGAATTCGGTCGCCATGCCGGGGAGCTTCAATTCGCCATGAAGCGGCTTGTCGGAGACGCAGAGCAGCGTCCCGTAGGGCACCCGGAAGCGAAACCCGTTGGCGGCGATCGTCGCCGATTCCATATCGAGGGCGATCGCCCGGGATTGCGACAGCCGCTGCACCGGCTCGCGCTGGTCCCGAAGTTCCCAGTTGCGATTGTCGATCGTGGCGACCGTTCCGGTGCGCATGATGCGCTTCAGATCGTAGCCGGAAAGGCCGGTCACCTCCTCCACCGCCCGCTCCAGCGCCACCTGCACCTCCGCCAGCGCGGGGATCGGCACCCAGAGCGGCAGGTCGGCATCGAGAACGTGATCCTCGCGCACATAGGCATGGGCGAGAACGTAGTCGCCCAGCGCCTGCGAGTTGCGCAGGCCCGCGCAATGGCCGAGCATCAGCCAGGCATGGGGCCGCAGGACGGCGACGTGATCGGTGATGGTCTTGGCGTTGGAGGGCCCGACGCCGATGTTGATCATGGTGATGCCGCTGCCGTCGCGGCGGCACAGGTGATAGGCCGGCATCTGCGGCAGCCGCTGGGGCGCCAGACCCGAAATCGGCTCTTCGGACCAGGCCGGCGTCAAAAGATCGCCCGGTTCGACGAAGGCGTCGAAGCCCTCGCCGCCCCGGCGCATCATCTCGCGGGCCAGCACGCAGAACTCGTCGACATAGAACTGGTAGTTGGTGAACAGCACGAAGTTCTGGAAATGCTTCGGCCGCGTCGCCGTGTAATGGGCGAGGCGATGCAGGGAATAATCGACACGCTGGGCGGTGAAGGGGGCAAGCGGAAGCCGTTCGCCGGCCTTCGGTTCGAAGGTGCCGTTGACGATGCGATCGTCGGTGGCGCCGAGATCGGGCACGTCGAAGTAATCGCGCAAGGGGTGATCGAGCTTGTCGGCGAGCACGCCGTCCACATAGACGCCATCGGGCAGCGCGAAATGCAGCGGGATCGGCGTCACGGAATCGCCGATGTGGATGGGCTGTCCGTGATTGCTCAAGAGCAGTTCGAGCTGCTCGGCGAGATAGCGGTCGAAGAGATCCGGCCGGGTGATCGTCGCGGCATAATCGCCCGGCAGAGGCACATGGCCGAAGGCCAGCCGCGAATCGACACGGGCATGGGTGCGGGTGGTCAGCGAGACCTCGGGATAGAACGCCCGGTAGCGACAATCGGCCCGGGCGCTCTGCATGACCTTGTCGAACTTCGCCGCGACGAAGGCGACCGACCTGTCATAGAGGCGCTTCAGCTCGGCCACCGCCTCTTCGGCATCATGGAACGCCCGCGGCGGTACGGCCTCGGGGGTCTCGACTGGCAGGTGCTCGGTGGTCGCGTCGAAAGCTGTCATGGCCTGCTTGATATCTTCGGTCGATGGCGCCGGTAAGACGACGCTCTGGTCAGAAATGCGCCATCCCCGCCGAACCGCGGCGATTGATCCTGCACACCTTGCCGGAGGAATAGTCGCAGCTTCCGCCGCTGAGCGAGGCGACGAAGCTGGTCGGCGTGCCGGCCGTCGAGCCCTGAACCAGATAGCTCATCGCGATGCCGAAGAGGGCGATCAGGAGCGTGAGAACGACGAGGCGCTTGTACATCTGGCGATCCGCTTTGCTTTGGCCGTGCCCATGGGCTTCAGCACCGATGATTCGGGATAGGCCATTTTTCGTGGGAATGCGACCTGAACGACACATGTCGTTGCCTTTTTTAGGCCAAACGGCGGTCGGCCCGCCTTGAAAGCTTCGTCGCATTCGGCTGTGGCGTGTCTTGCAATCGGCTGCTTACGCGAGGATTGCGTGTCGTTCGCGCGACACGAAGAAAGCGTGACGCTCACGCGAAACAATGCCGCAGACGTGATCGTCGCACCGAGGACGCGCCGAAGTTGGGCGGCGAGGGCGAACGAGCCGCAGCGCCGCAGGACGCTTCCGTGACCGGCTTTCGGAACTGCATTCGTCGGGAGAGGCTGAAGCGCCGGTCAAACCCGTTGCATTTTCAATCGCCAACCGGTCGCGGGCCGGTCCCGGAAAGCGCCGGTTTCGGCCGCGCTGCGAAAGAAAAAGGGTGGGAGGCTGGCACGGCGACCCGTGCCATAGCTCGTTGGGGCTGCTTCCTTCCGGACCTGACCCGGTTGGCGAGTGGCTCGTCCACCACCAACCTCCCGGGGCTCCATATCGGGGAAAACGCCTCTAGATGCAAGCGGGGTGACAAAAAGAAGACCGCCGGGGAGGTACGCAACGACGATGCGCCAGTTCAAACTCGATCCGCGCCTTGCGGCGGACACGGTCACGGTCGGAACACTCGGCCTTTGCCGGCTGCTTCTGATGAACGACCGGCGCTGGCCCTGGCTGATCCTGGTGCCCCAGCGAAGCGACGTCACCGAGGTCCACGACCTCACCCCGCTCGACCAGACGATGCTGACCTTCGAAACCTGTCTCGTCGCCAAGTCGCTGAAAAGCTTCTGCGGCGCCGACAAGATCAATGTCGGCGCGCTCGGCAACATGGTTGCCATGCTGCACATCCATGTCATTGCCCGGCGCACCGGCGACCCAAACTGGCCGGGGCCGGTCTGGGGCTTTGGCCGCGGCGAGCCCTATGACGACCCGTCGCTCGAGAAAATGCGAAACGACCTTGCGCAAGCCATCCTTTCGGTTTGAAAGCCTTCCCGATGGCAATGACCGGCCTTGGGCCGCGGCAAGGAGAGCTTCGATGAGCGAGACCGAGAGGCAGGCGGGGCTGCGGCCGGAGATCAGCCGCAACACGGGCTTTTCGCGCAACGACCTGCGCCGCGACGGGGAGCTGAGGACGGCCGAGAGCCTATCTGCCGCGCTTGGCCATCCGGGCGCCTCGCTTCACCTCACGGCGGGTGAGAAATGGCTGGTGAAGACGGACGGGCCGGCGCTGTCGGCGGCGTTTTCGATCCCCGAGGCAAGAGCGCTCGGCGCCGATCTCGATCAGGCGATCCTGCTCGGCTTCGATGCGACCGACCGGCCGGTACTGGCGGCGATCGCCCCCCTGGAAGAGGACGCTCTGGATCCGGGGCTCGCCGCCATGAACCTGCGCGCCATCGCCATGGAGGCGCGGCTCGACCCGGAGATCGAAGGGCGCCTCGGCCAGGCCGCCCATCTCATCCAGTGGCATGGCAAGAACCGGTTCTGCGGCACCTGCGGCCAGCCGATGCGATCTGCCGCCGCCGGCTATCGCCGCGAATGCACCGCCTGCGACGCCGTCGTCTTTCCGCGCACCGATCCGGTCACGATCATGCTCGTGCATGACGGCAGGGATCGCTGCATCCTCGGCCGGCAACCGCGCTTTCCGGAAAACTTCTGGTCCTGCCTTGCCGGCTTCGTGGAACCGGGCGAGACGCTGGAGGACGCGGTACGCCGCGAGACGATGGAAGAGGCGGGCATCACCGTCGGCGAGGTGGCGTTCCACGCCTCCCAGCCCTGGCCGTTTCCCTGCAATCTGATGATCGGCTGCCTGGCGCTGGCGACGAGCGAGACGATCCATTTCGACGTCGACGAACTCGAGGCCTGCCGCTGGTTTTCCCGCGACGAGGTTCGCGCGATGCTCGAGGAACGGCATCCGGACGGGCTGCTGGTGCCCAAACCCTTCGCCATCGCCCATCATCTGATCAAGGCCTTCGCCGAGGACGGGCCGCCGGCTGCCGGCTGCCGGCTGAAACCGCTCGACGCTCGGCGATGAGTGCGACGGCCGCGAGAGCATGATCGCGAAAAGTGAGAACCGGTTTTCGGAAAAGATCATGCCCCGTCAGAAGGAGAGAGCAGGAGGGTGAGCGAAGCTCCAGTGTGCGCGACAGTCTCGTCCAGCGGCGCATATCGAGTGCCTGACAGTCTGAGATCAGGCGTCCGGTTTTGTCCCGCTCGTCATGCTCGGGCTCCGTCCCGAGCATCCAGTGCGCCGTTTAAGCCTCTGTTGTGTCGAACGTTTCTGGATTCTCGGGACGGGGCCCGAGAATGACGAAGCGTCGAATGCTGCGCCTTCTCGATCAAGCCGTGGCCGGCCATCGAGGATCGTGTCGCGCACGCTGAGCGAAGCTCATCTCATCCCGCTCTCGAGATCAGCCGCCCTTCTTGGCATCCTTCGCGTCGATCGCCTCGAGACGCTCCTGCATGCGCTGCAGCTGTTCGCGCATGGATTTGAGGTCGTCGTCCCGGCCATGCGCCGAACTGCCGTTTGCGCGCGAATCGCCGTCGGAACTCCCCTCCTCGACGTCCCCGAGGGCCCCGGCGACGAAGGGATTGAACATCGTCATGGCGCGGCGGAACATTTCGGTGTTGCGGCGAACCTGCGCTTCCATCAGCTTGATCGGCGTCTGCGTCATGGCGCCGGTCATCTGCTCGCGAAAGGATTCCTGCTCCTTGGCGAAAGCCGACATGGAATGTTCCAGATAGCCGGGAATCACCATCTGCATCTGATCGCCGTAAAAGCGGATCAGCTGGCGCAGGAAGGCGATCGGCATCAGGTTCTGCCCGCCCTTGTTCTCCTGCTCGAAGATGATCTGGGTGAGCACCGAATGGGTGATGTCCTCGCCCGTCTTGGCGTCCTGAACGGTGAATTCCTCGTTGTTCTTGACCATCGCCGCGAGGTTTTCGAGCGTGACGTAAGTGCTGGTCCCGGTGTTGTAGAGACGCCGGTTCGCGTATTTCTTGATGACCGTCGTTTCCTCGTTTCTGGCCATGAAAAACTCCCTGAGAAACGCCAACCGTTGCAAAGCGCCGCGCTTTTGTGCGACCGCTCATGTGCGGCGCATAAATGATAGGCACAGATCGCAGCAATTTCCAAATCCTTCGCAGTGTTGCGACAGGGTTTTTGCATTGGCGAAACGGCCGCCTGCTTGAAAGCGTCTGTCGGCGCACCCGGCCTTCGAACGATCGCCCTGCCTCGGCTCGGCCGGGCCTTCCCGACATCGGCCATGCGCCGCGCTGTCGCACGCCAAAGCCATTGATGCGGCTCTCGAACACACGCAGCGATTTGAAAGGCTTGTGAGAAGCGACCGCCGATCTGGCCTGTCGCCCCTTTCGGCGTTGCGCCGAAGCCCTATCTCTTCGCCGAACACGCAAAAGGCGGAGGAAATGACGATGAGCAACACGCAATCCGTGGTGATCGTGGGTGCGGCGCGCACGCCGGTCGGGTCTTTCAACGGCGCTTTCGCGCAGGTGCCCGCCCATCAACTCGGCGCTGCCGCGATCAAGGAAGCGCTGTCGCGCGCCAAGGTCGACGCCGCCGAGGTCGACGAGGTGATCATGGGCCAGATCCTGACCGCCGCCGAGGGCCAGAACCCGGCGCGCCAGGCGGCGATGGCCGCCGGCTGCCCCAAGGAGACCACCGCCTGGGCGCTCAACCAGCTCTGCGGCTCCGGCCTTCGCACCGTCGCCATCGGCATGCAGCAGATCGCCATGGGCGACGCCAACATCATCGTCGCCGGCGGCCAGGAATCCATGTCCATGGCCCCGCACGCCCAGCATCTGCGCGGCGGCCAGAAGATGGGCGACCTCAAGCTCGTCGACACCATGCTGAAGGACGGCCTGATGGACGCCTTCAACGGCTATCACATGGGCAACACCGCCGAGAACGTCGCCCGCCAATGGCAGCTCACCCGCGAGATGCAGGACGAATTCGCGGTGAAGAGCCAGAACAAAGCCGAGGCCGCCCAGAAGGCCGGCAAGTTCCAGGACGAGATCGTGCCCTTCACCGTCAAGGGCCGCAAGGGCGACACGGTCGTCGACAAGGACGAATACATTAAGCACGGCGTCACCATGGAGAGCGTCGGCAAGCTGCGCCCCGCCTTCGACAAGGAAGGCTCGGTGACGGCCGCCAACGCGTCGGGCATCAATGACGGCGCCGCCGTGACCGTCCTGATGAGCGAGGCGGAGGCCGAAAAGCGTGGCCTCACCCCGATGGTGCGCATCGTCTCCTGGGCGACCGCCGGCGTCGATCCGGCGATCATGGGCACCGGCCCGATCCCGGCTTCCAAGAAGGCGCTGGAAAAGGCCGGCTGGTCGGTCGACGATCTCGATCTCGTCGAAGCCAACGAGGCCTTCGCCGCCCAGGCCTGCGCGGTCAACAAGGATCTCGGCTGGAACCCCGACATCGTCAACGTCAATGGCGGCGCCATCGCCATCGGCCACCCGATCGGAGCCTCGGGCAACCGCATCCTCAACACCCTCCTGTTCGAGATGCAGCGCCGCGATGCCAAGAAGGGCCTCGCAACGCTGTGCATCGGCGGTGGCATGGGCGTTGCCATGTGCTTCGAGCGGATGTGATATACCACCTCCAATAGGAGGAATGCGGTGGACAACCAGATCGGCAGTGAAGGTCTACAGGACGTTCCGGGCTTCGAAATGAACGCCCGGAACAAGCTTTTTTCATACCAGATCCTGAGTGCGGCCTTGGCAGCGGCCGAACACTACGCCTTTCTTTCGGGTGGGCGGCACATTCGGGATTCCGCCGTCGAGCACTTTATCTCTGTCGAGCTCGCCAAGGCTTTGGTCTCATACAAAGCAAAGATCTGGACGCAATTCTCCCTCGAATTGAATGACTTCGATCCTGCCGGTGAGGTGCATTCGGTCGATCATGCCATGCTAGAGGCAGGTGGGAACACCGTCTTTGGTGATGAAACGGAAAGAAAACGCATTGATATCGGACTGATCAGCGATTTTGGGGAGCGATATGGCCAGATTGGCCGGGATCCTCACGAGCTGATTTACGCAGTAGAGGTAAAGCGCAACCTTGCTGACTCGGCAGAGGATATCCTACGCGTTTGCGGCCTGATGGATCGTCATCATGAAAGCGGTTGGTGTTGTCAGGGCGGGGGTGTTCTAGGGTTCGTTTCGCGCGAAAATGCCGGGAAAAAATCGGTAGCGGAGTTGGTGAAGACGCAGGTGACAAGGTTTGCGGATCGTGTCTCAGGTCACGGCTCGGAATTCGGCAAGAGGATTTCGTGCTGCTACCTCTCGAGATCGAACCCTCTTACGGAGTTCGAGAACAGCTTTGTGGCTCACAACAAGAATCAGATCGCGATGTTGACGGCCTGTTTCGTTGCCGTTGAGTTTGAGGGCTGATCGCGGTGCCCGATCATACCGACGCCCCCTTCGAACAGCTCGTCTTCTCCGGCGGCGGCACGCGATGTTTCTGGCATGGCGGCTTCCTCGAAACGGTGCGCGAGCCGCTGGGCCTGAAGCCGGAGCGCATCGCCGGCGTCTCCGGCGGCGCGTTGTCGGCCGCATGCTTCATCGGCCATCGCGACCAGAAGCTCCTGGAGGTGATGGGCGCGGCCTTCGACGAGCGCGACACCAACGTGACCATCAACTGGGACGAGTTCGACCGGAACGGCCTCACCCCGCATCAGCAGATGTATCGCGAGGTCGTGCGCGAGACGCTGGACGACGAGGCGGTGGCAAAGATCGCCAACGGCCCGAGCTTCGAGGTGCTGCTCGCCCATCCACCCCATTCGGGCTTTCCCAAGCTCACCACCTTTCCGATGATGGCGGCCTATCTCGCCGACCTGACGATCCGCTCGACACCCCATGTCGTCTTTCCCGAAAAACTCGGGGCGCGCCAGGAGCTCGTCGATGCGCGGCAGGCGGCGCGTGACGGCAAGCTGGTTGATCTCATCTGCAACGCCGCCGTCATCCCGCCGGTGTTCAACCTGCAGGGATGGAACGGCCGCAAGGTGATCGACGGCGGCATGACGTCCAAGGCGCCGATGCCGAGCGACAATCACGGCCGCACCCTCGTCCTTCTCACCCGCAAGTTCCGAAAGCTGCCGGAGCATCCGGGCCGGGTCTATGTCGAGCCGTCGCAATCGGTGCCGGCCGACAAGATCGACTTCACCGATCGGGGCAAGATCGTCGCCACCTGGAACGCCGGGGTCGAGGACGGCAGGGCCTTCATGGCGAGTTTTGCATCCACCGCCCATCTCGTCGCGGCAGATTCCACGAGTGTTCCTGCAAATCCGGTCTAGTCAGGCACCATAACGGCCCCTACTCTCTTCAACGAAGGTTAACCGTCGGCTCGCCCAAATTGTCCGGCGGATCTGTCGAAAGGGAGGAACAATGACCAGAACAGCCATCGTCACCGGCGGAACCCGCGGCATCGGCGCTGCGATCGCCAAGGCGCTGAAGGCCGCCGGACACAACGTCGCCGCCACCTACGCTGGCAATGACGAGCGTGCCAACGCCTTCAAGGAGGAAACCGGCATCTCCGTCTACAAATGGGACGTCGCCTCCTACGACGCCTGTGTCGAGGGCATTGCCAAGGTCGAGGCCGAGCTCGGCGACATCGGCATTCTGGTCAACAATGCCGGCATCACCCGCGACGCCATGTTCCACAAGATGACGCCGGAGAACTGGCAGGCGGTGATCAACACCAATCTGAGCGGCCTGTTCAACATGACACGGCCTGTCTGGGAGGGCATGCGCGCCCGCTCCTTCGGGCGGATCGTGAACATCTCCTCGATCAACGGCCAGAAAGGCCAGATGGGCCAGGCGAACTATTCCGCCGCAAAGGCCGGCGACATCGGCTTCACCAAGGCCCTCGCCCAGGAAGGCGCGCGCAAGAACATCACGGTCAACGCCGTCTGCCCCGGCTACATCAACACCGACATGATGGCGACCATCCCCCCGGAAGTGATGGAAAAGCAGATCGTCGCCAACATCCCGGTCGGCCGGCTCGGCGAGCCCGAAGAGATCGCCCGCTGCGTCGCCTTCCTCGTCTCCGACGATGCCGGCTTCATCACCGGCGCGACGATCTCCGCCAATGGCGGCCAGTATCTCGCCTGACGGCGGGGGCCGTGAGTAACGTCACGGACGCGCCGCGCGCCAGGATCGCCGAAGGGGCGAGATAGTCCCGGGATCGGATCGACCGGTCCCGGGCTCCGTCGCTGTCGCAGCGTTGCTGCGACGTCACGCCGCAGAGCAATGCCGAACCACGTCGCCCGCGACAGTGTCGCACGACAGTCTCGTCGAACGGCGCATATCGAGTGCCTAACAGTCTGAGATCAGGCGTCCGCTTTCATCGCGCTCGTCATGCTCGGGCCCCGTCCCGAGCATCCAGTGCGCCGTTTAAGCTTCTGTTGTGTCGAACATTTCTGGATTCTCGGGACGGGGCCCGAGAATGACGAAGCGTCGAATGATGCGCCTTCTCGATCAAGCCGTGGCCGGCCTTCGAGGATCGTGTCAAGCTCACCTCGCCCGCGATAAGAAGCCCGTGGAACCTTTTGCGATTCCACCAGTTTTCTCCCCAACCCAGAAAACGAGACGCCGGCGACGTTTGCCGGTGGAGGAGATCACACATGCGTAAGGCCAATTGGACCTACGGTATCATCGCAGCTATGGCCATCGCGACGGCCGCTCCGGCCGCCGCCCAGACCGTCCAGATCGGGCGCGACGGCGTCAAGATCGTTCCCACCGAGCGCATGCGCGACGATCACCGGCGCGACGAGCGTCACGACAGGCGGAGCGATCGCATTTCCGAGCGCGAGGCGGTCCGGATTGCCCATCGCCAGGGTCTGCGGGACGTTCGGGAAGTGACCAGGACGCGCAATAGCTACCGCGTCGCCGGTCTCGACCGCCGTGGCCATCGCATTCGTGTCGACATCGATCGCAACAGCGGCGCCGTCATCCGCGTCCGCTGAGGCACGATCTGATAACATCGGCACCGGTTTTCCGGCGCGATCACGCGGCAGAAACGACAGCGGCGACGATGCGATCGAAGCGGATCGCGCTCCGCTCTCAAGTGGCGGTCTCGATCCGCACGAAACCGGGCGGTGGGCCATGTGGCCTGCCGCCCGTCTTCGTTTTCCTCAGACCGTCTTCGGCAAATGCTCGAAAGCGTTCGTCGGTCAGATATAGGAGGAGCTGGCGCTCAGGATCGACAGCGCCGGGTCCGTGCCTGACGTGTCGTTTTCCAGATCGTACATCGCCAGGAAGCGATTGATCATGCGCTCGACATATTCGGTGTCGCCGAGCTGCTCGACGTCGATCTTCTTTTCCAGATTTCGGGCCTGAACGTCGATGTCGCTCGAAGAGAACTCGTCCGGCAGGCCGAGAGTGGTCGTGACGAATTCCAGAAGAGCATCGTCGGCCAGGAACTCGTAGACGCTGGTGATATCCTCGGCCACGCGCTTGAAATAGAGCGCGAGGCGCACGCCGTTGCTCTCGTCGCCGGCTTCCTCCTCCATCTTCTGGCGAAGATAGAGATCCTGCGTCGTCAGCATGTCGGAGACCGTCTGGACGCGTGAGACGTCGCGTTCGATCGTCCCGTCGGTATCGAAGTTGAAGGCGGCGGCAAATTCCAGATAGCGCGTGTCGTCGTATTTCCCGGCGACGCTGTCGGGATCGGAGAGATCGCTGGTCAGGATCGCCCTCAGCTCGTCCGACGTCAGCTTCTCCCCGTCGAGCCCGAAGGCCTTCAGCGCGAAGTCGACGAGGGTCGTATTGGCGAGGAAGTCGTCCATCGTGGCGACCTCCGGCACGGCGTAATTATAGGCGAGAATGCCCTGCGCCGCTTCGATGAAATCCGTGTTGGCGCTGCCGAGAACCTTGTCGAAATACACGTCGATCATCACGTCAGTCCCGTCATCGCCGGTGGCCAGGGAAATATTGCCAAAGGCATCGATGTCGAAGGCGGAAGCCAAGGTCTGATACGCCTCGATGCCGAGGGCGTTGGTGAAGCTATCGGGGTCGGACAGATCGCTGGTCAGGACCTTTCGGATGATGTCCGGATCCTGGGTGTCGGGATTGAAGCCGATCGCCTTCATCGCATACGAGAAAGCATCCGTATCTTCTAGGAACTCGTCGATGCTCGAGATCGAGGCCATGGCCGACCGGAACGTTTGCGAATCCTGAACGGCCTCCGTGATCGCTTCCTTGTCCTCGTCGTCCTCCAGAAGGTTCAGATAGCGATCGATCGTGTCGCCCTGTGCGGTCTCGCTCTGCACCCGCCGCACTTCGGCGAGCTCGCCGTCAGAGCCGAAGTTGAAGGCGGCGGCCAGACGCACATAGGCTTCATTGCCGAGCTTCGAGGCATAGCTCGACGGATCGGAGGGGTCGGAGCGCAAGACCCGCATAATCGTCGACTTGCTCTCCTCCGCCGGGTCGAGGCCGACGGCCGTCAGGGCGTATTCATAGACCGTGCTGTTGGCGAGAAACCCGGCGACGGTGGAGATATTCACGATGTTGGCGGCATAAAGCGAGGCGCTGAGGCTGTCGTCCTCCGCGGCGGCGCCGCCATATTCTTCGAGAAAGGCGTCGGTCAGCGCGGTGACATTCTCGGCCGTCTGGGCGCTGTCACCATCAGCAAGGCTCCCATCCGTCTGGAACTGGAACATCTTCGCAAGCTCGATATACTGCTGCTTGCGGGTCGCGTCTGCCGTCGTCGCCTCCGACATCTGGTTCACGACGCTACCGGAATCTGACAGATCGCTGGTCAGCACATTCCAGACGAAGGCGGAGGTTTCGACCGAGGGATCAAGGCCGACGGCCGTCAGCGCGACCGTCAAGAGACGCGGATTCTCGATGAGATCGTCCGCCGACTCGATATTGCCGATCTCGGCCTCGTAATAGGACGCCTGCAGCGCCGCCGCCTGGGGCGAGGCCTCAAGCCCCTTCTGCTGATAGTAGAGATAGGCGGTCGAATTGATCTCCGACGCGCTCTGCAGCCCGTCCGCCGGCACTCGCCCATTCTCCTCGAAGGGCAGCATCGCCGCCAGAAGCAGGTAGCGGTCGTCGCCCTTGTCCGACATCTCGTCGGCCTTGGTGCCGGTCAGAACCTCGCGGATGAAGCTCTTCGACGCCACCGAAGCGTCGATACCGGCAGCTTCCAGCGCGACCGAGAAAAGCTGGTCGTCGGCAAGGAACTGGTCGACGGTGTTGATCTCGCCGATATTCGTGGTGAAGTAGTTGACGCTGGCGGCCACCGCCTGCGCGGCTTTCACCCGATGTTCCGAGTAGCTGTCGACCATGGCCAGCGTCTGGGCGTCGCTTTGGGCGACTAGCTCGACCTCTTCGGTCGTGGTGCCGAAGCTGAAGGCCGCGGCGAAGTCGCGATAGCGTTCGTCGGAAAGCTGGTTGGCGAAACTGGACGAATCGGAGAGGTCGCTCTCCAGCACCTTGCGGATCAGGGCGCGGGAATCGATCTGGTCTTCCAGACCATAGGCCGTCATCGCATAGGAATAGAGCCGGTAGTCGCCCATGAACTCGTCGATGGTTTCGACCGTGCCGATGTTCTCGCTGTAATAGGTCGCGAGGCGCTGGTTCATGCTGTCGGACGCAATGCGGTCCAGCACCCGCGACTGATCACGCGTGTAGAGCTGATAGGTCGTGAAGGTCGAAAGCATGGCGGTCCCGTAGCAGCGATGCGCGCAACACCCGGCCGGCGGTGGACACATCTCGTCGAACTGCATGCTACCGTTTTATGCTTAATGACCCGTTAAATCGAAACCGGCGATGGCTAAGATACTTTCCAAAGCATGTATCGCCGGTGGAATTTCAACCGTAACCACAGCGCGCAATTGCCGGCCCTGCGCTGACGATTGAAGCGGCTTTCTCACACCGGCGGAAGGACCACCGGCAGCATCCGCCGCTCCTCGTCGGAGACGAAGCACAGATCGAGCAGCTTCTGCACCTCGGCCGCGTGGCGGAAATCCGGCTCGCCGTTAACGCCCGACAACAGCGCCAGAACGAAACGGTCGGCATTGCGCGGTGTCGGCGGGCACTCGACCCGCCGCCAGCTCTGCGAGTGGATGTCTTCGCCCAGACACACGTCGAGGCTGGATTCGGTGGTGTTCGACCAGATCTTGAGGGCGCCCGTGGTGCCATGAATGGTGAGGTCGAGATCGTTGGCCTTGCCGGTGGCATAGCGGCTCATGTGAACGACGCCCAAAGCCCCGTTGTCGAACTCGACGGTCATCGCGCAGCTGTCATTGGCGTCGAGCCTGTAAGCGCCGATCGCTCCGCCTTCGGCCTTGTCGAAGGTCTTCAGCCGCGCCTGCAGCGCCGCGATGCCGAGCCCGGTTCCGAAACAGGCGAAATCGAGGATATGGATGCCGATATCGCCGAGAACGCCCTTGGAGCCGTGGCCGGAGGACAACCGCCAGAGCCAGCGCTCGTCGGTCTGCCAGTCGCCCCAATGGTTGCCGGTGAGCCAGCTCTGGAGGTAGCTCGCTTCGACGTGGCGCACGGTGCCGATCTCGCCGGCCTCGACCATACGACGGGCGAGCTGGATGGCATGGGCGTTGCGATAGGTGAGGTTGACCATGTTGATCAGCCCCGCCCGCTCTGCGGCGCCGACCATCTGGAAGGCGTCCTCGGCGTTCAGCGCCAGGGGCTTTTCGCAGAAGATCGCCTTCTTCGCCGCAATCACTTGCAGCGTCGTCGCCTTGTGGACGGCATCGGGCGTCGCGTTGACGACAGCGTCGAATTCGCCCCAGGAGAGCGCCTCGGCAAGATCGGCGAAAGATTTCTCGATGCCGTGCAGGGTCGCGAAGGCCTGCGACCGCTCGGCATTGACGTCGCAGGCGGCGACCACCTTGCAGCCGGGGATCGAGATGAAATGCTCGGCATGGCGATGGGCGATCGCCCCGGTGCCGAGGATCATGATGCGTTTTTCGCCGGACGCGCCGAGCCCGGCGGCGGACGGATTGTCGTTCGTCATCGTCGTCACCGCCTTACCGATAGCCCTGTTCGCCCGGCTTGTGCAGCGAGCCGCCCTTCTGCTCGATCTTTTCCGGCGCCTTGTCCACCGGCACGTTCGGCGCGGCGGAAACGTCCGTCCAGGCAGGCACGGGGTTGTAGGCCCAGCGCACGGCATTGACGATCACGCGCTGGATCTCGGGATTGTGGTAGATCGGATAGGTCTCGTGGCCGGGGCGGAAATAGAAGATCCTGCCCGCGCCACGCTGATAGGTCAGGCCGGAGCGGAACACCTCGCCGCCCTCGAACCAGGAGATGAACACGGTCTCCATCGGCTCGGGGACCAGGAACGGCTCGCCATACATTTCGGCGTTGGGAAGCTCGATCGACGGGCCGACGCCTTGCACGATCGGGTGCGAGCGGTTCACCGCCCACAGCCGCTCGCGCTCGCCGGCCTCGCGCCATCTGAGCGAACAGGGCGTTCCCATCAGCCGTTTGAACGGCTTGGAAAAATGCCCCGAATGCAGAACGATCAGCCCCATGCCCTGATGCACCCGCCCGGCCACCCGGTCGACGATCGCATCCTCGACGTCGCCGTGCATCTTGTGGCCCCACCACAGAAGCACGTCGGTTTCGTCGAGGCGCGCCTTCGAGAGGCCATGCTCGGGCTCGGGCAGTGTCGCGGTGGACGCTTCTATGCCGTCCTCGCGGCCGAGAAAACCGGCGATCGCCGCATGGATACCGTCAGGATAGATCTCCTTGACGACGTCGTTGTGCTGTTCGTGAAAGAACTCGTTCCAGACGAGCGCGCGAATGGTCATCTATCCCTCCCGGGCCGTTTTCCGGCCTTTCCCCGCCTTCATCCGGCCGGGCGCTTATTTGCGGGCCTCAGATCGCCGTGAGGATCGCCACGGGAAGATCCTTCAAGACCTGTGCGACGGCAAGCTCACTGCCGACATCCAGCGTTTCACCGGTCAGGATATCACGCCAGCCACGCGTCGCCAGACCCTCCGGGAGCCTGATCGTCGTCCCCTCCCAGCCTTTGGTCGCCGCCGCGATGTCGTCGCTTCCCTGAAGCAGGGTCAGGGTGAGACGCGGCGCGACGACGAGGGCGGCGTGGCCGTCCTCGCCCTTGCGGGCAAAGGCGACGACATGGGCGGCCCGCGGGCCGGTCACGGTGAGCGGCAGGTAGTCGGCGGCGGTGAAGACCTCGCGCCTTTGCGAGCGCAGCGCCAGGCCCGCCGCCGTCAGCCGCGCCTTCAGCGCGCCGGAGCGCCAGTCGGCAAGGTCGCCGGCAAGACTGCCGTCCTTGTCGATCACACGCGCCCGGGCGGCAAAATCCACCGGACGGCGATTGTCGGGATCGACCAGCGAGAAGTCGTAGAATTCCGTGCCCTGATAGATGTCCGGCACGCCGGGCGCCATCAGCTTGATCGCCGTCTGGGAGAGCGAATTCAGCGCGCCGGCGGCGACGAAGGGCTGCACGGCCCGCCAGAAATTGGCGATGAACGAGCCCTCGCCGCCATCCTCCAGCATCGCCCCGACGAAATCGGCGAGCGCCGCCTCATAGGCCTCGGCCGGCGACGTCCAGCTCGTCCAGCGTTTGGCCTCGCGCACGGCCTTTTCGGCGAAGGCGGCAAGCCGCGCCGCGATCTCGTCGCGCAGAGCGTCGTCGGCCGGGTCGAAATCGGCCGGGAGAACCCCGAGCAGCGACTGGTAGAGGCCCCATTCGGTCTCCGGATCGGGCGAATCAAGGCTCGGCTCGACGGAAATCCGGCGATCGGACAGGGTCTGGGCGAAGCCGGCGACGAGTTCCGCCCAGCGCTCGGGCGCTTCGGAGAGCGTGTAAAGCCGCGCCCGCGCGTCCTCGCCGCGCTTGGTGTCGTGGGTCGAGGTCGCCAGCAACCCTTCCGGCTGGTCCTCCAGCCGGATCTGCATCGCGTCGTGAAACACCGAGACGTCGGCGCCGTAAAGATCCGGCTCGCCGCCGACCTCGTTCAGCGCGATCAGCCGGTTGTAGCGGTAGAACACCGTGTCCTCGACGGCCTTGGCCATCACCGCGCCCGTCGTCTGCTGGAACCGCCGGGTGAAGTCGAGCGCGCCGGCAATGTCCGCCCCGTCCTCGAAATCGAGCTTGAGCAGCCGGCCGATGAACTGGATCGGCTCGTCGGCCTCCACCTCGCGCCAGGTCATGGCGAGATCGACGGCCTCGTCGATGATCGCGATGTCGCGGCTCGGCACGCCGTCGACCGAGACATAGGTGCGGTAGACCGGCAGCGCTGCGGCCACCTCGACGATCGAGCGCGCCATGGTGTCGGGCCCGAGGTCGCGGGTGGAAAGGCCGAGCGAGGCGACAGACAGGGCAAGACCCGTCAGCGCCGTCAGCTCGCCGGCGAGATTGCGCTGGAAGATCGAGCGCTTCTGGCGAAGGATCATGCCGCGCAGATCCTGCTCCTCGCCGACAAAGGCCTGATAGGCCTCGGTCATCTCGATTTCCCGATCGGAATCGACATAAAGCCCGGCCAGCGCCGTGATGAATTCGTAGCCGGTCGTTCCCTCGATCTCCCAGGTCGTGCGCAGCCGCTCGTCGCCGGTGAGGATCTTCTCCACATGCACCGACGGGGCGCGCCGGACCGAGTGAAACGCCTGGCGAAGCTGTTCCAGATAGCCCTTGGGATCGGCGAGGCCGTCGACGTGGTCGATGCGGATGCCGTCGAGACGCCGCTCGCGCGCCAGCCGGATGACGAGCTGGTGCGACTCACGAAAGACGCGGCGCGACTCCTGCCTGACGCCGATCAGATCGGCGATCTCGAAAAAGCGGCGATAGGTCAGCTTCTCGCGGGCCGTGCGCCACCAGGCGAGACGCCAGGCCTGCGCCTCGTGCAGCTCGTGCAGCGCGTCGCGGTCGGCGTTGATCGCGGCGATGGCGGCCTGCAGCGCCTCGCCGAATTCGCCGTCCTGCAGATGCTCGAGCAGGCGTTCGGTCAGCTCGTCGGCCTCCGCCGGCGTCGCCACCGAGAAGCGGCGCACCAGCCGGTCCTTCTCGGGATGGTCGATCAGGCCGAAGACGTGGCCGTAGCTGCGCGGATCGACCGGCAGGCCGTAGCCGGCCGCGTCGAAGCGCAGGGCGCCCGCCTTTTCGTCGAGCCGCACCGACAGGTCACCCGCCTCCAGCGCCTCGCCATAGGGCTTGCCGAGAACGGGAACGAGGATCTTCTCGGCCTCCCAGGCGATGTCGAAGGTCGGCGCGTAGCGGCTTTCCGAGCCCCAGCGCAAGACGTCCTCCCACCAGTGATTGGCCGGCGAAACGCCCATATGATTGGGCACAAAATCGAGAACGAGGCCGAGATCGGCGGAAGAGAGCGCGTCGCTCATCCTGGTGAAGCCACCGACGCCGCCAAGGCTTTCGTCGAGGCTGTTGTAGTCGGTGACGTCGTAGCCGTGGGTGGAGCCGTCGGCCGCCGCGAAGATCGGCGCGGCGTAGAGATGGCTGACGCCGAGCGCCTTCAGATAGGGCGCGAGGCCGGCGGCCGTTTCGAAGTCCATCCCCTCGCGGAACTGCAGGCGATAGGTTGCGACGAGCGAGCGGCTCATGAGGTTTTCGGCCTTTCTTCGCGCATCGCCGCCGCGAGCTCCCGGAAGCGGGCGTTTTCAGCCAGCTCTTCGAGGGGGACGGAGGTGACGATGCGCCAGTTCGGATATTGATCGGTGGTGCCGGGAAGGTTGGCCTGCCGCTTCGACCCGACCATGTCGTCGAGCTGAACGGCCAATAGCAGCGCCGCGCCGCGGGCGATATAGCGATGGATGGCGATGGCGAGCGCATCCGGCAGTTCGGCGGGAAGATCGCTCGTCCCGCCGGGGACCCCGGCAAATTCGTCCGGCAGAGCGCCGGCGCCGTCGAGCGCGCGGATCAGCATCGCCTTTTCCTGTTCGCGGGACTTGCGGTCGCGGGTCGTCGCCGCCTCGTCCTGCGTGCCGGCTTCGAAACGCAGCTCGATGTCGGCGCCCGTCCACCAGCCGGCGAGCGTCGCCAGATCATGGGTGGAAATGCAGGCGAGCGACAGGCGCGGATAATTGGCGGGGTCGATGAAGCTGCCGTCCTGATGGCGCTCGAAATAAAGCACCCGGTAGGAGAACACGTTCGCCTCCGCCATGGTCTCGCGAAAACCTTCCGGCACCGTGCCGAGATCCTCGCCGATGACGACACAGCGGTTCTCGTTCGCCGCCGATGCGACGGCGTCGACCATGGCGCCGAGATGATAGCGCATATAGCCGCCGCCGGCCGAGCGCGCCTCGTTCGGGATCCACCACAGCCGCGCAAGCCCCATCGCGTGGTCGATGCGCACCGCGCCGGCGTGGCGGGTCAGCGCCGAGAAGGCGTCGAACAGCGGCTTGTGGTCCCGTTCCGCGAGAGCCTTGGGGGAAAGCGGCGCGAGGCCCCAGTCCTGGCCCTGGCTGTTGAACATGTCCGGCGGCGAGCCGACGCGGGCGGAATTGACGGTGAGCGCCGGATCGGCCCAGGTCTCCGCCCCGTCCGGCGCGACGCCGACGGCGAGATCGAGATAAAGGCCGATCGCCATGCCGGCGGTCTTGGCCCGCGCCTGGGCACTGGCGAGCTGCTCCTCGGCCTCGAATTGCAGCCACAGGTGAAACAGCACGCGCTCGCGCTTTTCCGTCGCAAAGCGCGCGACGTCCGGCGAGCTGCGGTCTCTCAAGGCCTGCGGCCAGTGATGCCAGCCGGCATGACCGCCCTCGGCCACCTGATCTTCCGACAGCGCCTCGAACAACGCAAAGCCCTGAAGCGCCTCGCCGCCGTCCTCGACGAAACGCTGAAACGCCTGCAGGTCTTCCAGCTCGCCTTTGCGGCTCTCGAAGACCCGGTCGAACAGGGCCCGTTTCAGCCGGCCCATCAGCGGATAGTCGACGAGATCCTTCTTGCGATGGGAGAACAGGCCGGGCGCCTCGTCCTGCAGCGCCGCGATCGCCTCGGGGCCGCCGTCCATGTGATCGACGGCGATATAGAACGGGTTGAGGAACCGGCGGGTCGAGGGCGAATAGGGGCTGAAGCGCCCGCCTTCGGCGAGAAACAGGGCATGCAGCGGATTGACGCCGACGAAGTCCGCGCCCTCTTTCGCCGCGATGATCGCCAGCTGCGCCAGATCCTCGAAATCGCCGATGCCGAGATTGCGCGCCGAGCGCAGCGCGTAGAGCTGGCAGGCGACGCCCCAGTGGCGATGGCCGGCGATTTCGTCCGGCAGCGGGCAGGCAAGCGTCGGCGCCTCGGTGGCATCCTTGAAATCGCCGAAGCCGCCGCGATCGGGATCGACGCCCAGCACCTCGAGAAGCGCCAGCTTGGAGGCGTCGTCGATCTTCTTGTCCTCGCCGAGCTCGGAGATGTAGGCCGTCTGAATGCCGTGGCTTTTCGCCAGCCTGTCGAGATAGTCGTTCATCAGGCTTTCCCGGTAATCAGCTTCTGGCTTTCGAGGCGGAACACCACCGACGGTCCCGGCAAGATGCCGGTCCGCAGAATGTCGTCCGAGCCCTTCGGATAGGCATGGAGGAGTTCGCCGCAGGTGAGGTCCCCGGTGACGACGTCGGAGGGTATCGCCCAGGGTTCGTCGTCGAGATTGGCGAAGAGATGCAGCGTCGAGCCCTCCTTCAGATGCCAGGCGACGACGAAGGTGAGCGTATCGTCGGAGACGTGATATTCGCCGCAATTGCCCGGCAGCGGATCCTTGAGGAGAGGCACGACGAGCCGCAGGCGCTTGTCGAGGAGCTGCTTCACCATTGCCAGCCGCCGGCGATAGTTCGGCCTTCCGACCATCGACCAATCGAGCTTGGAGGCCTCGAAGGTCGTCTCGGCATTCGGATCGGGGATCAGCGCGCGGGCGTCCTCGTCGCGGAAGGCGGCGAACTTCTTGAATTCCGACCGCCGCCCTTCGCGCACGGCCGCCCCGAGTTCGCCGTCGAAATCGGTGAAGAAGCAGAAGGGGTGGGTGTCGCCATATTCCTCGCCCATGAACAGCAAGGGGATCTGCGGCGACAGGAGGAGGATCGCCTGCAAACACTCGACCACCCGCCGCGAGGACAGGTCGCTCAGCCGGTCGCCGAAGGCGCGGTTGCCGATCTGGTCGTGGTTCTGCAGGAAATTGACGAAGGCCGTCGGCGGCAGATGCGCCGAGGAGACGCCGACATCCTTGTCGCGATGGGCCGAATGGTCGCCCTGAAAGACGAAGCCGGTGGCCAGCGCCTTGGCCATCTGCGCGACGGAGCGGCGGGAATAATCGGCGTAGTATCCCTCTTCCTCATGGGTCGCGAGGACGTGGGCGGTGTGGTGGAAGTCGTCGTTCCATTCGGCCGAGACATGGGTCGGCTGGCCGTTCTCGCGCTCGATATGCCAGGTGATGTTGCGGTCGTCCTCGGTGGTGATGTGGACGTGGCGCCCTGGAAAGGCCGCTCGCACCCGTTCGGCCAGCTCCGTCACCAGCGGCGTGTCGGTGGTGTCCTTGATGGAATCGATGGCATCGAGCCGCAGTCCGTCGATGCGATATTCCTCCAGCCAGAACAGCGCATTGTCGATCATGAAGTCGCGCACCGGCTGTTCGTCATAGGCGATCGCAGCGCCCCAGGGGGTGTGGATCTCCTGATGGAAGAACTCCGGCGCATAGGCGCCGATATAGTTCCCGTCCGGGCCGAAGTGATTGTAGACCGCGTCGAGAAACACCATCAGGCCGCGCTCATGGGCGGCGTCGACGAGGCGTTTCAGCCCCTCTGACCCGCCATAGGCCTCGTGCGGGCAGTAGAGAAGCACGCCGTCATAGCCCCAACCCCGGCGCCCGCCGAACTGGGCGACGGGAAGAAGCTCGATGGCGGTGATGCCGGTGTCCTTCAGATAGTCGAGCTTCTCGACGATGCCCTCGAAATCCCCGCTGGGGCTGAAGGTGCCGGTGTGAAGTTCGTAGAAGACCGTCTCCTCCCAGGGCCGGCCGTTCCAGTCGGCGGTCTTCCATTCAAACGCCGTCGGATCGACCAGCACGGAGAGGCTGTGCACGTCGCCGAACTGCCGGCGCGAAGCCGGATCGGGCACGACGAGGCCGCTTTCGAGGCGAAAGCCGTAGGCGCCGCCCGGCTTGACCTTGTCGGTGGAGATCAGCCACCAGCCGCCGCCATCCTTTTCCATCGGCAGGAACCCGGCCGGCTTGCCGGCCGCGTCGCCGATGGCAAGTTCGACCGACGGAGCGGAGGGAGCCCAGAGGCGAAACTCCGTCCGCCCCCCATCGGCGGCGCGCGGGCCCCAGCTGGTTTCGAATGAAAAGCGATCGGCAGATCGAGCCATGTGACGTTCTCGTCCCTTCGAGGCATGTGTTCGTGCCGGCACCCGTCCCACCGGGGCCGCGAGCGCTGGCAATCGGCCGAGCGCTCCCGCACTGCACATTAACTAAAGCGTGCGGCAGAGCGTCCAGCCCCATAGGACGTTGAATTTTAATTGTCCGGCTGTGGCCCCGCCTCGCGAGGCCGCCGGCTCAGGCCTGCCCCGCCCTGCCGCGCACGAGCTCATGGATGAATCCGAGCTTGCCCTTCACCGTCTCGGAAATCACGAAGGGATAGAGGTCGTTGTGTCCCATCGATCGGTTGAAGGAGTTGAGCGCCGCAGACAGCGCCAGCCACGCCTCGTCGATGTCGCCGATCGTGGTTTCATCGGCGAAGACGTCGAAATCGATCGTCGTCGTCAAAAGGCCGGAATCGCGCACCCGCGGATCGACCGACACGCCCCACCAGTGGCCGGTCTCCAGGCTGTCGACGATGTGGAGGTAATGCGCCCAGGTCTCGGCGAAATCCTCCCAGGCATGGGCCCCGGAATAGGACGAGACGTATTCGTCCTGCCAGTTCGGCTTCGGGCCGTTCTCGTAATGGCGCTGCAGCGCCTCGCCGTAATCCTCGGTATCGTCGCCGAAGATCGCCCGGCAGGCTTCCAGCGCGCCGGGATTGCCGTCGCGCACCAGCCGGTCCCAGTACCAGTGGCCGACCTCGTGGCGAAAATGGCCGAGGAGCGTGCGGTATGGCTCGCCCATCGAGGTGCGGCGCTTTTCGCGCTCGGCGTCGTCGGCCTCGACGAGGGCGATGGTGATGAGGCCGAGATCGTGGCCGGTCATCACCTGCTCTTCGCCCTTGGTGTCGGCGAGGAAGTCGAAGCCGAGCCCTTCCGGGTGTTCGTCGCGCGTCACCAGCGGCAGTCCCAGCCGGATCAGCTCATAGAACATCCGCCGCTTGGCGATCTCCATCTTCTGCCAGCGCGCGAGATTCTGCGGATCAGAGACGTCGGGCACGGTGACGTTGTGGCGGCAGGCCATGCAGAACTCGTCGTCGCTCTCGCCGGCAATCAGCCAGTTGCAGACGCCGTGCGTGTAGTTGGCGCAGTATTTCCAGCTCGCCCCGTCGGAATGGCTTCCGGCGGCGACGAAGATGCCGTCCGAGGGCTCCAGCGCCAGCATGCGGTTCGAGGTGGGCTCGTAGCCCAGCGCATGGCCGCAGCGCTCGCAGACGACGTTTTCGAAAAACACGACCTGCGAACAGGAAGGGCAGGAGAACAGCTTCATCTTGTAGGGTCCTTGCGCCGGGCAAGCGCGTCAAAACGATTGCGCGCGTCAATGCTTAGTGCAAACGCCGGTTCCGCCGATCGGTCGCACGACCTGAAAAAATATCTTTGCGTCACCCGCACCGGCGGCGACCGCGATAGCGCGCATGGCTTGCCGCATTGCGAGATAAGCTTAAGCTTTCGTCTGAAACGAAACGGGACGTCCCGACGGGAGACACGAAAGCGACCATGTCGATCCTTGCCGCGCTCAACCACCTGACGCACTACAAATACGACCGCCCCGTCAACCTCGCGCCGCAGATCATCCGGCTGCGCCCGGCGCCGCATTCGCGCACCAAGGTGCCGTCCTACTCGCTGAAGGTGACGCCGGAAAACCACTTCATCAACTGGCAGCAGGACCCGTTCGGCAATTATCTCGCCCGCTTCGTCTTCCCGGAGAAGGCGACCGAGTTCAAGATCGAGGTCGATCTCCTCGCCGACATGACGGTCTACAATCCCTTCGACTTCTTCGTGGAAGAAGCCGCGGAAAGCTGGCCGTTCGAATATGACGCCATCCTGAAGAGCGATCTCGCGGCCTATCTCGTGCCCGAGCCGATGGGCCCCCTGGTCGAGACCTTCCTGAAGGATCTCGACCGCTCCGAGACCCACACGGTCAACTTCCTCGTCGGGCTGAACCAGACGATCGCCAACCATGTCGAATATCTGGTGCGCATGGAGCCCGGCGTGCAGACGCCGGAGGAGACGCTGCAAAAGGGCTCCGGCTCCTGCCGCGATTCCTCCTGGCTGCTGGTCAATATCATGCGGCATCTGGGCTTTGCCGCCCGCTTCGTCTCCGGCTATCTGATCCAGCTGAAGCCCGACAAGGTGGCGCTGGACGGGCCCGCCGGCACCGATGTCGACTTCACCGACCTTCACGCCTGGGCCGAGGTCTATCTGCCCGGCGCCGGCTGGATCGGCCTTGACCCGACGTCGGGTCTTCTCACCGGCGAAAGCCACGTGCCGCTCGCCGCGACGCCGCATTACCGCTCCGCCGCGCCGATCTCCGGCGCCGTCGATTATGCCGAGGTCGAGTTCGATTTCGCCATGTCGGTCACCCGCGTCGCCGAGCGCCCGCGCGTCTCCTATCCGTTTTCCGACGAAAGCTGGGAAGAGCTCGACGCCCTCGGGGCGAAGGTCGACGCAGAACTCCAAGCCGCCGACGTCCGCCTCACCATGGGCGGCGAGCCGACCTTCGTGTCGATCGACGATTTCGAGGCGGCCGAATGGAACGCCGACGCCACCGGCCCGACCAAGCGCGGCCTTGCCGACGATCTGATCCGCCGCTTGCGGGATCGCTTCGCGCCCGGCGGCTTCCTCCATTACGGCCAGGGCAAGTGGTATCCCGGCGAGACCCTGCCGCGCTGGACCTTCTCGCTCTACTGGCGCAAGGACGGCGCGCCGATCTGGAAGAACGAGCGGACGATCGCCCGGGAAAAGACCGACCGCGAGGTCGGCCCGGCCGAATCCGAGCGCTTCACCAGGGCCATCGCCGGCGCCCTCGGGCTCGCCGACGACTATGTCATGCCGGCCTTCGAGGACGCGGCCTACTGGATCCTGCGCGAGGCCCAGCTGCCCGAAAACGTCGAGCCGACCGATTCCAAGCTGGAAGACCGGGAGGAGCGCGCCCGCCTCGCCAAGGTGTTCGAGCGCGGCCTGCCGAAGCCGACGGGCCATGTCCTGCCCGTTCAGGCCTGGCAGGGCCGGGCGCGCAGCGTCAGATGGCTGTCCGAGCGCTGGAAGACCCGGCGCAAGAACCTCTTCCTCGTGCCCGGTGACAGCGCCATGGGCTATCGCCTGCCGCTGGCGGCCCTGCCGCATCTCGGGCCGGCGGACTTTCCCTTCATCCATCCCGACGATCCGACCCAGCCCTTCCCGCCGCTGCCGCCGCAGAACCGCCAGCAATGGGGCCGGGTGGAGATGCAGCAGCATCTCGGCAGCGCCGGCGCCACGGGCGACGCTGCCCAGTCAGCCGGCGGCATGAGCCAGTCGATCGGCGAAGACGGCCGGATGCGCCAGGACATGCCGCCGCTGCCGCCACTGCCGGAAGGCGCCGCCGCAGCCGGCCTGATGCCGACCTACGGCTCCTTCGCCCCGGCATCGGGCGAGATCGTCGGCCATGTGCGCACTGCCCTGTCGATCGAGCCGCGCGACGGCAAGCTTTGCGTCTTCATGCCGCCGCTGGAATCGACCGAGGCCTATCTCGACCTTCTCGGCGCTATCGAGGACATCGCCGAGGCACAGGAACTGCCGGTGCAGATCGAGGGCTACGCCCCGCCCAGTGATCCGCGCCTCAATGTCGTGCGCGTCGCCCCGGATCCGGGCGTCATCGAGGTCAACGTCCATCCGGCGGCGTCCTGGGAAGAAGCCAAAGCCATCACCACCGGCGTCTACGAGGATGCGCGCCAGTCGCGGCTCGGCACCGACAAGTTCATGATCGACGGCAAGCATGCCGGCACCGGCGGCGGCAACCACGTGGTTGTCGGCGGCGCGACGCCGCTCGATTCCCCCTTCCTGCGCCGGCCGGACCTCCTGAAGAGCCTCGTTCTCTACTGGCAGCGCCACCCTTCGCTCTCCTACCTCTTCTCGGGCCTGTTCATCGGGCCGACGAGCCAGGCGCCCCGTATCGACGAGGGCCGCCACGACCAGCTCTACGAGCTGGAGATCGCCATGGCGCAGGTGACCCGGGATCAGGGCTCGACCCCGCCCTGGATGGTCGACCGGCTGTTCCGCAATCTCCTGATCGACGTCACCGGCAACACCCACCGGGCCGAGATCTGCATCGACAAGCTCTATTCGCCCGACGGCCCGACCGGCCGGCTCGGCCTCGTCGAGTTCCGCGGCTTCGAGATGCCGCCCGAGCCGCGGATGAGCCTTGCCCAGCAGCTCCTGATCCGGGCGCTGATCATGAAGTTCTGGAAGGAGCCAGAAGAGGGCCGGCTGGTGCGCTGGGGCACGCAGCTGCACGACCGCTTCATGCTGCCGGAATTCGTCTGGGCCGATTTCCTCGACGTGCTCGCGGACCTTTCCCGCTCGGGCTATCCGCTGAAGCCCGAATGGTTCGAGGCCCAGTCGGAGTTCCGCTTCCCCTTCTGCGGCAAGATCGAGCGCGAGGGGATCACGCTGGAGCTGCGCCAGGCGCTGGAGCCCTGGAACGTCATGGGCGAGACCGGGGCGATCGGCGGCACGGTGCGTTTCGTCGACTCCTCCGTCGAGCGGCTGCAGGTCAAGCTGTCGGAGTTCATCCCCGGCCGCCATATCGTCACCTGCAACGGCCGCGAGGTGCCGATGATGGCGACCGGCAAGGGCAAGGAAGCCGTCGCCGGCGTGCGCTTCAAGGCCTGGCAGCCGGCCTCCGGCCTCCACCCGACGCTTCCCGTCGATGCGCCGCTCACCTTCGACATCTACGATCGCTGGTCGAAGCGCTCGCTCGGCGGCTGCGTCTATCACGTCGCCCATCCGGGCGGCCGCAGCTACGAGACCTTCCCGGTCAACGCCTACGAAGCCGAGGCGCGGCGCCTCGCGAGGTTCGAGGACATCGGCCACACCCCCGGCGGCTACACACCGGTTCGTGAGATCCCCGATCCGTCCTTCCCCGCGACGCTCGATCTGCGCCGGCCGGCGGGGCTGGCGGTGATGTGACGGCCCGTCTTGCCTTGCGGCTTCGTGGCCAGGCGCACCGCGCGACGCTTCAGAAGCCGGCAGGGAACGCCGTCGGACGCGATGCGGCGGCGACCATTCCTGAGGTTCGCAGACAATGAATTTCGGCCGGTGCGCGGGATCGGCGCCTTCGGCGCAGGCATTCCACGACGGAACGGCAATCCTTTCCACGCGTTCCCGAAGTCGAGCGAAAAGGAAGATGCACCGTGGCCAAAGATCAGAAGAAACGAAAGACGGCGACGAAATCGAAGAAGGCCGAGGTCAAGCCTTCCCGCAAGGCGGAAGGCCGGGTCGATGCGTTTCGTGAGCTTTCCAGCCGGATCGCGGCCGGCGGTGAGATCCATCCCCCCGTCTTGTTGACGGGCCAGGCGCGCCGGGAGCACGTCCGCTCGACGCTGCGCGAGGATCATGCGCAAAGGATCGAGCAGCGCAGCCAGGCGGCGCTCGAGAAGTTCGACAAGCTCGCCGACGATTTCTTCAAGTTCTTCCGCGGCACCGCGCTGCTCTTTTATCGCGACATGGTCGGCCAGGATGCCGACATGCCGTCGGTCATGGCGCTGGGCGACGTTCATCCGGAGAACTTCGGCGTCATGCCGGACGAGCACGGCGCGCCGATCTTCGGGGTCAACGACTTCGACGAGACGATCTACGCGCCCTTCACCTGGGATCTGAAGCGAGGCGCCGTCGGCTTCTGGATCGGCGCCCGCGAGGAAGGCGGGCTGAAGCGCAAGAAGCGGCGCAAGATCGTCCGCAAATTCGTCAAGGGATATCTCGAAGCGATGGACGGCTATGCCGAGCACGCGACCGAGAAGAACGACGGATACCGGATGGACAATTCGCCGAAGGTCATCCAGCGGCTGTTCGAGGAAGCCTGGGAAGAGCGGCAGGAATGGCTCTGGGACGATTATCTCAAGGGCTCCGGCCGCGGCTTCCGCGCCTCGGACGAATTGCAGCCGATCTCCAGCGAGATCCCCAAGTTCCAGAAGGCGATCGACGATCTCGCCAAGGCGAACGGGATCGACGCGCCCGAACGGGCGGGCGAGCTCAAGGTCAAGGACGTGTGCATGCGCCATGGCCAGGGGACGGCGTCGCTGGGCCTGCCGCGCTATTACGTCCTTATCGAGGGCCCGTCGAAGGACGCGACCGACGACCTCATCATCGAGTTCAAGAGCGCCCGCCGCTCGGCCCTCGACGGGCTCGCCCCGCCGTCGGACTTTAATGCCGGCGACAAGGCCGACCGCATCGCCCATGGCCAATCCGTGCAGCTCGCCCATGGCGACATCTTCTACGGCGCCGTCGAGATCGACGGCGAAAGCTTCATGAGCCGCGAGCGGGCGCCGTTTCGCGACGACATCGATCTCGACGAATTGAGCTACGGTACCTGGAAGGAATATGCCGAAGTCTGCGGCGCGGCTCTGGCCCAGGCGCATGCCCTGTCCGATGATCTCGGCCAGGTCGATTACGACGTCGAGCCGTCGATCATCGCCGCGGCCAGCCCGCGCAAGCTCTTCATCGCCGATATCGTTCGCTTCGCCGAGGAAGCGGCCGACCGGCTGGAGGCCGACCACGAATTCTTCCGCGAAGACCATGCCCTCGGCGCCTTCGACATCATCGACATGGTCTATCGCTGACGATAGCGTGGCTAACTTAGCCGACTTATAAAGGCCGATCCCAGGCCCTCATCCGGAAATCTGTGCCTGACACCCTCCGGCCAACACGGAGCTGTG
This sequence comes from Jiella mangrovi, assembly GCF_017815135.1. GTDB lineage: Bacteria > Pseudomonadota > Alphaproteobacteria > Rhizobiales > Rhizobiaceae > Jiella > Jiella mangrovi. Next base: position 189,757 of record NZ_JAGJCF010000007.1, read on the forward strand.
CTTCAGCAGGTCGCGGAACCAGGCCATAAGCGGGCAGTTTGGACAGGGTCGTCCGCGCCTTCACGCCAGTCCCGCGGATGCTCGCCGGTCAGAGCTGCTTCGGTTCGAGCAGCGCCGTCAGATCCTCCGCCGAAAACACCGGCGCACGGCAGACCCGGGCCTCACACAGAAGCGCCGCCGGCATCCGCTCGGGCCGGATACCGGCGATCGCGAGTTCGGCCGGCAGCTCCTCGGGCGACGCTGCGTCAAGGTCGAGCCGGTCGAGATCGACCGCCGACAGGGCTGCCAAGCGCAACGCGTCGTGGCGGGAGCCGACCGGATCGCCCCCCTCACCCGCGGCCTCCCCGAAGATAGCCAGCTCCGAGCCCCGCTTGAGCCGCCTTGCCGCCGCGACGATGCCGGGATGGCCGAAGACATTGACGCCGATCCGCACGGCCGCCGCTTCGGCCGCCCGCTCGGCCGCCTCGGTGATGGCGATGCGGCCGCTCGCCTGGCCGAGCATCGCCAGCCCCTCGATAACCAGCGAGGTCGCGCTCGGCACCGCCTCGTCCTGATCGCCGCGCAGGCGGAACAGGACGTCGGCGGAGTCGGTGGCGTTGAGGGTGTGGCCGCCGGCGCCATCGCCGTGCCAGCGCTCCAGCTCGGCGGCGAGCCACTGGCCGTGCTCCAAGAAAGCGGCGTCGAGGGTCCGGGCGAACAGCGCTGCGGCCGCCGCCATCAGCGCCCCGTAGTCGGCGGAGAGCGCCAGACCGGCCGTGCGCCCGTCCCGTGCCGCATGGCGCAGCCGGCCATCGACGACCATCTCGCGCATCACGAAGGCGAAGGCGTCCTTCGCCATCTGGAGCGACCGGTCGTCGCCCAGAATGGCCGAAACCTCGCAGAGCGCGCGGATGGCGAGCCCGTTCCAGTCGGCGAGAACCTTGTCGTCGCGGCCGGGCCGGGCGCGGCTCGCCCGGGCGGCGAGCAGCGTCGCCTTGGCCTCGGCAAAGTCCGGGTCGTCGCTGCGGGTGCCGGGATGGAGGCGGTGGAGGATCGCCTTGCCCTCCCAGTTGCCGCCGGGCGAGACGTCATAGGCGCGCTTGAAGCCTTGCGCGTCCTCGCCGAGCAGCGCCTCGATCTCGGCTTCCTGCCAGACATAGAAGGCCCCCTCCTCCGAATGCCCGTGTTCGTCCAGGCTGTCGGCGTCGAGGGAAGCGGCAAGCCCGCCGCCGGCAAGCCGCATCTCCCGGTCCAGCCAGCCGACGGTCTCCGCCATCCGCTGGCGAAACAGATCGTCGCCGGTGGCGCGAAAGGCCCAGCCGAGATGGCGCAGGAACTGGGCGTTGTCGTAGAGCATCTTCTCGAAATGCGGCACCAGCCAGCGCTCGTCGGTGGAATAGCGGTGCAGCCCGCCGCCGAGATGATCGTAGATGCCGCCATTCGCCAGCGCCTGGGTCGTTCTGAGGAAGGCGCCGAGATGGGCCTCGTCGCCGGTCTCGAAGGCGGATCGGGCGAGGATTTCCATGAAGGGCGCATTGGGAAATTTCGGCGCGCCCTTCATGCCGCCGCGAGCCGGGTCGATCATCTGGGCGATGCGCGCGGCCGACCCCGTGAGGTCGAGCCTTGCAAAGCTCCCCTGTGGCGCCGCCTGCGCAGCGTTTCCAACGGCGGTCTGCCCGACGGCAGTCTGGATATGGGCCGTGATCGTCCCGGCGCTCCGGTCGATCTCCTCCCGGCGCTCGTGCCAGGCCTTGTCGATCGCCTCCATGACCTGAACGAAGCCGGGGCGGCCATAGCGCGGGTCTTTCGGAAAATAGGTGCCGCCGAAAAACGGCTTTCCCTCCGGCGTCAGGAACATCGTCATCGGCCAGCCGCCCTGCTCGCCGAGCGCATGCAGCGCCGTCATGTAGAGATGGTCGATGTCCGGGCGCTCCTCCCGGTCGACCTTCACATTGACGAAGAGGCGGTTCATCACCGCGGCGACGCCCTCGTCCTCGAAGCTCTCATGGGCCATGACGTGGCACCAGTGGCAGGCGGCATAGCCGACCGAAAGAAGGATCGGGCAGTCCCGGCGCTTCGCCTCGGCCAGCGCCTCGCCGGACCATTCCCGCCAATGAACCGGATTGTCCTTGTGCTGCAGGAGATAAGGGCTGACGGCATCGCCAAGCAGGTTGCTCATGGTTTCGCTCCGGCCTGGGTGTCTGAAAAATGTGCGTACCGAAGGCTGACAGTTAAGGCGCGCCGGTCTTGTTTCGAGAGCTGGTTCCGCGCCGCTCCATGATCATGTCGAGAAAGGGGGCTACGCCCCCGGTTCGGTCCAGCAGCCGACCGCTTCCGGCACGCTTGTCGAAGCGCGTCCTCGTTGCCTCGACGGCGTCGAGGTTCTGCATCGTCCGGGCATGGAACGTCTTGAAAGGCGGCAGCAGGGCGCGACCGAGGGCGATGATCCCGTATGCGACCGCGACCGGGAAAATCGCGATGACGTGGCGGGCGGGCAGGCCGTTGCGCTCCAGCCGGCGCAGATACTGCCTCAATGCCTTTTGCGACGCGCCTTCGAGGCAATGCTTGATTTCATTGAACCCGCAAAGGGCCGCTGTCCAGCACCGTCAGCATCATAACCGACCATTTGTCGGCGATCTGGTCGGACAAAATTCGGCTCGGGCAGTCGAGATGAAAGAAGGTTTCGTCCAACGGCTGTTTCCTGAACATACCGGGTCGATCCGAAATGTGTAATTGATGCCAAGTCTCGACCGTATTCGTGGAAACCTCTCTTCCTAACGGAGCTTTCCATCGATGACCTCGCAGGCTGCTGATGTCCTCTTCCGGCCCTTCCGGCTGAAGAGCCTCGATCTGAAAAACCGCATCGTCATGGCACCGATGACCCGTTCGATGGCGCCGAACGGCATTCCCGGCGCGGCCAATGTCGCCTATTACCGGCGGCGTGCCGAGGGCGGCGTTGGCCTGATCCTCTCCGAAGGCACGGTGATCGATCGGCCGGCTTCCCGCAACGAGCCCGGCATTCCTTTCTTTCATGGCGACGAGGCCCTCGCCGGCTGGCAGGCCGTCATCGACAGCGTGCATGCGGCAGGCGGCAAGATGGCGCCGCAGATCTGGCATGTCGGCTCGGTGAATAGTCCCCTGACCGAATGGGAGCCGGCGAGTGGTATCGAGAGCCCGTCCGGTCTCGTTGCTCCTGGCATGCGTCGGGGCGCGGCAATGAGCGAGGAAGCGATCGCCGACACCGTCGCCGCCTTCGCCAAAGCCGCCGCCGATGCCAAACGCCTCGGCTTCGACACGGTGGAGATCCATGGTGGCCACGGCTATCTCATCGACCAGTTCTTCTGGTCCGCCACGAATGGCAGGGTCGATCGCTATGGCGGTGCCACCATCCGGGAGCGCTCGCGGTTTGCCGCCGAGGTGGTGGCGGCGATACGGGCCGCTGTCGGGCCGGACTATCCGATCATCCTGCGCGTCAGCCAGTGGAAGCTGCAGGATTTTGCCGTCCGGCTGGCCGAGACGCCGGACGCCATGACCGACTGGCTGGCACCGCTGGTCGACGCCGGGGTCGATATTATCCACTGCTCGCAGCGGCGCTTCTGGGAGCCGGAGTTTCCTCAGATCGACGGCGAAGACGGCCTCAGCTTCGCCGGCTGGGCAAAGAAGCTGACGGGCGCGGCGACGATTAGCGTCGGCTCCGTCGGCCTTTCGGGCGATTTTATGGGCGCCTTCGGTGGCGAGAGCTCATCACCGGCCGGCATCGAGAAGCTCGTCACCCGGATGGAGCAGGGCGAGTTCGACCTCATCGCCGTCGGCCGCGCACTGATCAGTGATCCTCACTGGGCGCGCAAAGTGAAGGACGGCGAGCCGCTGAACGGCTTCGAAGCGGCAAAGCTCGCCGAGCTTGCCTGATCTCGCTCATGGCTCATGACAGAGCCTGCGCTTCCACCGGCCCGGCACCGTTCAATGCCGGCCTGCGTGAGGCCGCCTTGGCATCCGCTCGGCCGACCGGCGGGCATATCCACGGCGAAATCGGCAGATCGTCCGGCGTAATGAAAGCAAGGCATCGCCGTAGAGTGACTGTCGCGGGGGTCGTCCAGAACGGGAGCTCCCAGGGCGTACCGCACCCGTGGTCGCCTTTTCGGTTATCGGGCGACCACCGGCCAGGAGCCGGTCCTGTAACGAGATGATGGGACCTCATGATTGCCTCCCCCATGACACCCTATCTTGCCTATGTGGTCGCGCTCAGTATCGTCGTCGTCATCCGCGGGCCCGGGATTGCCGGTCTCGTCGGCCAGTCCCTCGGCAATGGGCTGAAGGTTTCGCTGTTCTTCATGGCCGGGATCGTCGCCGGCGATGTCACCTATCTGACAGTCGCCACCGCCGGCCTCGCAGCTCTGGCGGAAGTCTTCGCCAGGGCGCTGCTCGTGGCGAAGGTCCTCGGCGGCGCGTATCTTGTTTATCTCGGCATTCTGTTCTGGACGAACAGGGGCGGCATTGAAATCCACCAAAAGGCAAACTCGCACGGCGGGCCGAAAGCGCTTCTCAGTGGCTTCATGGTGACCCTTGGCAATCCGAAGCCCATCGTCTTCTATCTCGCCTTGCTGCCAAGCGTGATCGATCTCCACCGCGTCGGTTTTTCGCAATGGTCGATTCTTGCGGTTCTGACGATCCTTGTCCATTCCACCATCCTGACGCCCTATGCCCTTGTCGCTGCCAAGGCCCGGAGTGTGATGACGCGGCCTACCGCTGTCCGCCGCCTCAACCGGGTCGCTGGCGGGATCATCGGTGGCGCTGGCGCTCTTATGCTCTGGGAGGTGGCCGTGACCGCCTGGCGGCGGGTCTGATCATAGGGCGCTGGTCCACAGACAAGCGTCTTGGTCGGTCGCGCTCGTGATCTCGATCGCGTAAGATCGGGCGAAACCGATCCACCGACGCGACACCCGAGGACGCCGGTCCATGCATTCCGACACCATCGCCGCCCTTTCCTCCGGCGCCCTGCCCTCGGGCGTCGCCGTTATCCGGGTGAGCGGGCCGGATGCCGCCGACACCATGCAGAGGCTCTGCGGCAGCGTGCCGCCGGAGCGCCGGGCAAGCCTGCGGACGCTGAAGGGTGCGGAGGGGGCGGTCATCGACCGGGCCATCGTCCTCTTCTTTCCGGGGCCGGGGACGGTGACCGGCGAGGATCTCGCCGAGTTTCATCTGCATGGCGGACGCGCCGTCGTGTCGGCCTGCCTCGAGGCGATCACCGCCGCCGTCGGCACGCGCCTCGCCGAGGCCGGCGAATTCACCCGCCGGGCCTTCGAGAACGGCCGCATAGACCTCACCGAGGCGGAGGGCCTCGCCGACCTGATCGCCGCCGAGACCGAAGGCCAGCACACTGCCGCGATCCTCCAGGCCTCGGGCACGCTGCGAGCGCTCTATGAGGGCTGGGCGCAGCGCCTGACCGAGGCGCGGGCGCGGCTCGAAGCCTCCTTCGACTTCTCCGACGAGGGCGATGTCGGCGAGGACGTCGCCGACCACGTCCAGTTGGACGTCGCCTCCATCGTCGCGGAAATCCGCGCGCATCTTCAAAAGGCCGACCGGGGCGAGATCCTGCGCTCGGGCTTCAAGGTGGCGATCGTCGGGGCGCCCAATGCCGGCAAGTCGAGCCTCCTCAACGCGCTGGCCGACCGCGAGGTGGCGATCGTCACCGAGGTCCCCGGCACCACCCGCGACGTCATCGAGGCGACGCTCGATCTCGGCGGCATACCGGTGCGTCTGTCCGACACCGCCGGGATCCGCGAGACCGCCGACAGGGTCGAGGCGATCGGTGTGGAGCGGGCGCGCGAGGTCATGGCCAGGGCCGATCTCGTCCTCGCCCTCGTAGATCCCCATCATGGTCATGGCCCCCTCGCCCGCTTCTCCGAGCTTTTGTCTCACGTGAAACATCCGATGATGGTCGCCGCCGAAGCCTCCCATGAAGACCTCGCAGAGGGAACGGCCAAGGGCCGGCGGCGCATTCTCACCGTGCGGACCAAGGCCGACCGGCCGGCGCCGACGGGCCTTTCCGCCCGCTTCTCCAACGAATGGAGCGACTTTCGCTTCGACTTTTCGATCTCGGCCAGGACCGGCGAAGGTCTCGATGCACTGACGGCGAAGATTGCCGAGCTTGCGGTGGCAGCCGCCGGGCTGGACGGGGAAAAGAACGCCGGGGAGGCGGCGATCCCGCTGCGGAACCGCCAGCGCGAGCTCGTCATGGAAACGCTGCACATCCTGGAAGAATTCGTCGGCAATGCCACCCTTGCCCCGGAGATCGGCGCCGAAACCCTCCGCCGCGCGGCCGACACCCTCGGCCGGCTGACCGGAAAGGTCGGCGTCGAGGATCTCCTCGACGTCATCTTCTCGCAATTCTGCATCGGCAAGTGAAGAGAACCGCAATGCCCGAGGCTGCCTCCGCCCGTCTCGTCCGCGCCGCTCGCGAGAGCGATCTCGAAGGCCTGAACGCGCTGATGAATCTGCCGAACTATCGCAGGGGAACGCTCCGTTTGCCCCATGAGAGCCTGGCAGCGACGAAAAATCGGCTGTTCGGCGTCTCGTCAGATTTCACGCTTCTCGTCGCCGAGGAAGCCGGTGCTCTCGTTGGAACGGCAAGTCTCAACCGCCTGGCCGGCCGGCGCAGCCATGTCGGCCAGCTCGGCATGGGCGTTCACGACGACCATCTTCGGCGCGGGGTCGGCACGGCGCTGCTTTCAGAGCTCGTGTCGCTTTCCGACGAGTGGCTAGGCCTCGTGCGCCTCGAACTCGACGTCATGGCCGACAACGCCCCGGCCATCGCGCTCTACGAAAAACATGGCTTCGCCCTCGAAGGCCGGCTGCGCGCCTCGGCGCTGCGCGAAGGCGTCCTGGTCGACACGCTGATGATGGCGCGGATCAGGCCGGCGCCGCAATCGGCGGACTGACCGGGCGGACCGTTGCCGGAGCGGCGCACGTCCCTCCTGCCTCCGGTCCAGCCAGTGATATCCAGATCGCGGGCTCGCGCGCTCTGCCCGAGAGCGAGGCGTTTCCTCATCCCTCATCCTGAGGTGCTCGCGAAGCGGGCCTCGAAGGGCGAGGGATGACGGATGCCGAGTCTCGCCCCTCGCCCTTCGAGGCTTCACGGGCCTTCGGCTCGCTCGCACCTCAGGATGAGGGGCTCAGGATGGCGAGCGCTGCCGCCGGTGAGCGTCGAGGCTCAGCCATGATCTTGGGACTGCAACGATGATGCGCGGTCTGCGCGGCCAGCCGTTCATGCTCAGTCCAATATCCGCAAATCCTCGCGTGTCACTCGCGTGTTCTCGCCTTCCGCTCGCCTGCTGGGCTTGGGGGTATTCCGAATGGCCCCGATCACAAGGGAAAGACGCGACGGTCTGCGCAATTCCGCGACCCGGCCGATCGATCGAGGAGCGGGTCTATCGACGAAGCGCCAACGCGAAACCGTGAAGTTATGGAGCTCCCGGACTGTCGACCGGCTTCGTGCCCAGCCCGACGGCTCCATATCCAACATGGCGTCTCCGCCTTCTACGCGCACGCTCACGCCGCCTGCGGATGGATCGCCCTGATCTCCTCGGCGACGAGTTTCTGCAGCTCCCAGAGATTGCGGTCGCGAATGCCGAACTCCTCCAGATGCTTCACCGTATTGTGCAGATATTCGGCACAGGAGCCGACCGGGCCGCAGGCCCTGGCGAGGATCGGCGCGACCTCTTCGAGGGGCAGGCCGCTCGCGACACGCTCGCCGGTCGGGCCTGCCCAGAAAGTCAGCGCCCGCATTGCGCCCTCATCGGTGCGGACCGTGACCCAGCGCGCCATCTCCGTCGTCTGGTGAAAGCGGACTTCGCGATAAAGGACGCGGCGAAGCTGTGCCCGGCGGTCCTCGTCGCGAAGCCGGTAGATCACGCCGTCGCAGCGCCCGCCGCTTTCCAGCGCCATCATCAGCCCCGGCTGTTCCGGCGAGCCGCGCCAGCGGTTCATCTTCAGGCAGAAGGAACGGTGCCAGCCATAGGCCGTGGCCCGGCGGTGATCGACGGCGTCGAAATCCGGCTTCCAGATCAGCGATCCATAGGCGAAGATCCAGACGGGATCGTCCCCGGCTTCTTCGTCATGGCGGGCCGCCAGCGCGTCGAGCTCCTCCTCGCTCAAAAGCGTCCAGCCGGGCTCGAAGCCGAGATCCGGCTTCGGCTGGACCGTCAGAGCGACGAGTTCGGGGGTGAGGGAAAGAGCGGAAGCGGACTGTTCGGCTGTGTCGGTCATGAATTGTGTCGTCGAAGCCAGGAGTTTTCCGCCGGAGGGCGGGATATGCGCGGAAACCGCTGTGAGCGGTCTTTCGTCAGAGTAACGCGGCGACGGACCGCGTCCAGACGACTTTCGGTCTACGGACCGTCTGCGGCCGGCTTGCGCTGCCGGCCGTGGGCCGGCTCAGGCCTTGAAGTCCAGTCGATCGTAGATCTCGGCAAGCGGCAGCTCGAGGGCGACCGCGTGGAGGCGGATGACACGATCGATCCCGATCATTTCCTCGGCGGTCCACTCGCCGTCGCTTCGGCCCGTTTCGTCCCGGGACCACACAAGCACCTGCGGCCGCGTGGGTTCGACGACGACGATATGGCGCATTGCGGCGACGCGCTTGTATTCCTCCACCTTGCGCAGCCGATCGAAGTCCCGTGTCGAGGGCGAGAGCACCTCGAAGACGACGACGGGCTCGGCGGCGAGATATCCATCGGGATCGAAGGCGCCGCAGTCGATCCCTGCGTCCGGCCGGCGGATCTGGCCGGGGAAGGTTTCCACCGCGCCGTCACCGGTGAAGTGGCGGCAGGTTTTGCCTTTCAGCTTCTCCCACAGCTGGCCCTGGATATTTGCGGTGACGACATCGTGCCGGTTCGAGGCCCCGGTCATCATCTTCGCGGGAAAGCCGTTGACGAGTTCGTAGCGCTCGTCCTGGAGCTCCTGCCACGCAAAGAACTCGCCGAGCGTCCAAGGCTGAATTTCCAGCAGACTCATGGCTAGCGGCCTCCAGACGACCGGGACGGGCAAAGACTGCGACATTGTTCGAAGCTGCGGTTTATCTTATAGGAACGGATGATAGAGCAAAGCGCTCGCCCGCCCAACTGACGTCCCGTCCCGGCGCGACCGGTACCCTTCAGGAAGGCCGCACGAAACGGCGCATGCCTTCGGCTTCGACCGCGATCTTTGCCTGCACCGGCCCGATGAACCAAGCGACAGTTCGACGATCATGACCGAGTCCCGTCTCCCCTCTCCTGCCGCTTCCGGCTCGGCCGCGATGCCGTCGGCCTGCGACGTCGTCGTCGTCGGCGGCGGCCATGCCGGCTGCGAAGCTGCCAGTGCCGCTGCGCGGGCCGGCGCCGACACCGTCCTCGTCACCCACCGCTTCGACACGATCGGCGCGATGAGCTGCAATCCGGCGATCGGCGGCATCGGCAAGGGCCATCTGGTGCGCGAGATCGATGCGCTGGGCGGCCTGATGGGGCTTGCCGCCGATCGCGGCGGCATCCAGTTCCGCATGCTCAACCGCCGCAAGGGCCCGGCCGTCTGGGGCCCGCGCGCCCAGGCCGACCGCAAGCTCTATCGCGCCGCGATGCAGGATCTGATCGGCGCGACGGACGGGCTTACGATCGTCGAAGGCGACGTCTTCGATCTTTCGCTCGATGGCTCCGGGGCCGTCTCGGGCGTCGTTTTCGCCGATGGCCGGACGATCGCCTGCCGCGCCGTCGTTCTGACCACCGGCACGTTTCTGGGCGGGCTGATCCATCTCGGCGATCGCCAGATTCCGGCCGGACGCATGGGCGAAGATCCCTCCCTCGGCCTGTCGGGAACACTGAAGCGTCTCGGCCTGTCGCTCGGCAGGTTGAAGACCGGCACGCCCGCGCGCCTCGACGGAACCAGCATCGACTGGGACGGCCTCGACAGGCAAAGGCCGGATGCCGAGCCGATCCCCTTTTCCTTCCTCACCGAGCGCATCGACACCCCGCAGATCGATTGCGGCATCACCCGCACGACGCCAAAGACCCACGCGATCATCCGGGACAATCTGTCGAGATCGGCCCTTTACTCCGGCAAGATCGAGGGCGTCGGGCCGCGCTACTGCCCGTCGATCGAGGACAAGATCGTCAAGTTCGGGGACCGCGACGGCCACCAGATCTTCCTGGAGCCGGAGGGTCTCGACGACGACACGGTCTATCCGAACGGCTTGTCCACCTCCCTGCCCGAGGACGTGCAGGAGAGCTTTCTGCGCTCCATTCCCGGCCTCGAGCGGGTGCGTATCCTGAAGCCGGGCTATGCGATCGAATACGACCATGTCGACCCGCGCGAATTGAGCCGCGCCCTTGCCGTCACCAGGGCGCCGGGGCTGTTCCTCGCCGGCCAGATCAACGGCACGACCGGCTACGAGGAAGCCGCCGCACAGGGGCTTGTCGCCGGGCTCAATGCGGCGAGGCTCGCGGGCGGCTCGCAGCCCGTCGTCATCGGCCGCAGTGACGCCTATATCGGCGTGATGATCGACGATCTCACCCGCACCGGCGTTACCGAGCCCTATCGCATGTTCACCTCGCGTGCCGAGTTCCGCCTGTCGCTGCGCGCCGACAATGCCGACCGCCGGCTGACGCCACTCGCCATCGAGCTCGGCATCGTCTCCACAGAGCGGGCAGAGCGTTTCGCGGCCCGCGAGGCATCGCTGCGCGACGCCCGCGCCGCCCTCGAGGCCGCGACGATCACCCCGTCCGAGGCGAGCCGGCACGGCATCGCCGTCAATCAGGACGGGCGCCGGCGCAGCGCCTGGCAGCTGATTGCCCAGGGCGCGGTCGAAAAGGACGAGATCGACCGTGTCTGGCCGGAGCTTGCCAGGATCGGGGCGGAAACCTTCGCACAGGTGAAGATCGAGGCGGCCTACGACGTCTATCTCGATCGCCAGCGCAAGGATCAGGACCGGCTGAGGCAGGACGAGGCGCGGGAGATCCCCGGCGATATCGACTATGGCGCGATCGCCGGCCTTTCCAACGAGCTGCGCCAGAAGCTTTCCACCCGCCGGCCGCAGAACCTCGCCGAGGCCGAGCGGATCGACGGAATGACGCCGGCGGCGCTCGCCCTCATTCTCCTTGCCATCAGGCGGAAGGGGCTTGCCCATGCGGCGTGACCGGCCCAAGCGCATTCACCCCTCCGACCGGCAATATGAACGCGCAAGGAGCGACGACCGCAGCTGGGGCGAGCACGAAAGCACGGTGCTTCGCCCGAAACATCGCCCGAAGCAGGACAAGGACACCAAGCGGACCGCGCCATCGGCCGCCGAGATCGCGGCTCAGCAGGCCGCCGGCCGGACCTGGTTTCTAAGCGAATTCGACGTTTCACGTGAAACCATGGCGCGTCTCGACGTCTTCGTGCGCCTTCTCACCGAGTGGCAGGCGCGGATCAATCTCGTTGCGCCGGCGACGCTCGGCGACGTCTGGCGGCGGCACATCGCCGACGCCATGAACCTCGAGAAACATCTGCCGGCCTTTTCGAAGGCCGTCGATCTCGGCTCGGGCGGGGGGCTGCCGGCGCTGGTCGTCGCGGCCTGCCGGCCGCAATCCGTCGTCGATATGGTCGAATCCAGCCACAAGAAGGCGGCCTTCCTCGCCGCCGCTCAGCGCGAGATGGGCCTCACAGGGCGGGCGCATCCGGTGCGCATCGAGACCGCCGGACAGATCCTCGCCGGCGCCGATATCGTGACCGCCCGGGCGCTCGCACCGCTCGGCGACCTACTCCAGATGGTCGCGCCCCATGTTTCACGTGAAACGCGGTGTTTCTTCCCGAAAGGCCGCAGTCATGAACAGGAAATTGCGGCGGCGTCTGCCCATTGGCGATTCACCATGATAATTCATGTCTCTGAGGTCGAGGCTGATTCGGTCGTTCTCGAGGTCGCCGATATCGGGGCGATGGAGCGCTGAGGCAGCGTCCGGGCGTCGGGCGACAGCGTCCGAGCACCCGGCCTCCGGCAGACGATGCACGGCCAAGACTTTGACGAACATGGATTTTCAGCCGATGGACGTGGCAGCGAAGAAGCCCATGCGGATCATCACAATCGCCAATCAGAAGGGCGGCGTCGGCAAGACCACGACGGCGATCAATCTTGCGACGGCGCTCGCGGCGATCGACAAGCGCGCCCTCCTCATCGATCTCGATCCACAGGGCAACGCCTCGACCGGGCTTGGTATCGACAAGGACGATCGCGAGATTTCGTCCTACGACGTCCTGAAGGAGACCGCCTCGATCCGCGAGGCGGCGATGCCCACAGCCGTTCCCAATCTGGCGGTCATTCCCTCGACCATGGATCTCCTCGGCTTCGAGATGGAGATCTCCGGCGTCCATGGACGAGCCTATCGCCTGCGCGACGCTCTGCATTTCCACCAGCAGGACCAGGCCGATTTCGACTTCGTTCTCGTCGATTGTCCGCCCTCGCTGAATCTTCTGACGATCAACGCCATGGCCGCGGCCGATGCGATCCTGGTGCCGCTGCAATGCGAGTTCTTCGCGCTGGAAGGCCTGTCGCAGCTCCTGCAGACGGTCGAAGAGGTGCGCGACAGCCTCAATCCGATGCTCGGCCTGCACGGCATCGTCCTCACCATGTTCGACAGCCGCAACAATCTCGCCGCACAGGTCGTGCGCGACGTGCGCTCCTTCATGGGCGAGCATGTCTATGAGACGGTCATCCCCCGCAATGTGCGGGTTTCGGAGGCCCCCTCCTTCGGCAAGCCGGCGATCCTCTACGACATGAAATGCCCGGGCAGCCAGGCCTATATCCAGCTCGCCTCGGAAGTCATACGCCGCGAGGGACGGCTCGTGGCGGCATGAGCGCGGCGGGCGGCAAGGGGGTTGGTGACGGGGCAAAAGGCCCGGGAACCACAGGGCGCAGCAATGAGAACGGGACGAGGCCAATGAGCGAAGACAGATCGCGGCAGAGACTGGGTCGGGGGCTCGCCTCGCTGATCGGAGCGGGCGCTGCCGGCGCGTCGCGACCGGTTCCAGGCTTCGAGACCCAGCCGGCCGCACCGACGATCCAGCCGGAGCGGACGGTCCCCGTCGATCGCATCACGCCCAATCCGCACAATCCCCGTCGCTCCTTCCGCGAGGACGAGCTCGCCGAACTCTCGGCCTCAATTCGCCAGCACGGCGTCGTCCAGCCGCTTCTGGTCCGGCCGCTGCCAAGCGATGCCACGCGTTTCGAGCTGGTCGCCGGCGAAAGACGGCTGCGCGCGGCGCTTCTGGCCGGGCTTGCCGAAGTGCCGGTGGTGCTTCGCGAGATCAACGACCGGCAGTCGCTCGAGATCGCCATCATCGAGAACGTCCAGCGGTCCGATCTCAACGCCATCGAGGAAGCGCTCGGCTATCAGGCGCTGATCGACGAGCACGGCTACACCCAGGCCGATCTCGCCGAGATCCTGGCCAAGAGCCGCAGCCACGTCGCCAATACGCTGCGGCTTCTGAAGCTGCCCGCGGAGGTTCGCTCCATGGTTGAGGACGGCAGCCTGTCGGCCGGCGCGGCGCGCACAGTGGTCACCGCCGAAGATCCGGTCGGCCTCGCCCGCCGCATCGTCGGCGAGAACCTTTCGGTGCGCGAGGCCGAAGCGCTGGCCCGCGATCCGGCCGCCGAGGAACCGGCAGCGCCCAAGCCCCGTGGACGCGGCCGACAGCCTGCCGAGGTTGCGGACGAGCCGAAAAGCGAGGCGCTGCTTGCCCATGAGCGCCGACTGCGCGAGGCGACAGGCCATGACGTCTCGATCACGCTCTCAGGCGGGCGCCCGGCCGTCACTATCCATCTCGACCGGGAAAGCGATCTGGACGATCTCGTCGAGCGCCTCGAAGCCGGCAGCCCAGGCCATGCGAAGGCTTTCGGCGGGCCGCGGCTGCGGTCGCTGTAGGGCGCAAAGAACGGCATCCCGACGGGGCCCGGGCCCGCTCTCCGCGCCCTCCCCTCCCCGCATGCGTCCCTGTTCCTCCCTCCTCCGGCCGGCCCGGCCCGGCCCGGCCTCAGGACATGTAGTCCTCGTCCGAGACATGCTCCAGCCAGTCGACCGGGCTGCCATTCTCGCGCTCCTGAATGGCGATGTGGCTCATGCCCGTCGTCGCCGTCGCCCCATGCCAGTGGCGCTCGCCGGGCGCGAACCAGACGATGTCGCCCGGACAGATCGTCTCTTTTGGCCCACCCTCCTTCTGCACCCAGCCGCAGCCGTCGGTGACGATCAGCGTCTGGCCGAGCGGATGGGTGTGCCACGCGGTTCTCGCGCCAGGCTCGAAGGTGACCTTGGCGGCTGCGACGCGCGCGGGCTCGGCCGGGCTGATCACCGGATCGATCCGCACGCGCCCGCTGAAATACTCGGCCGGCCCTTCGCTGGAAGGCGTTTCGCCGCTGCGTTTGATATCCATCCTATCGTCCTCACTGCTCTGCGCCGTTTCAGCGCTCTCGTCACGAGAAGATAAGGCAGGTTGCCGGCGCGGCAGCGCCCATCTCGGCCCGTCGGCAGAAATCACGGCCCGCAGGCGCTGGCGGAAGCATCGATCTTTCGGCCAATCGCCCGGAACGACGAAGCAAAAGCCGATAGAATAAGCCGGCTTATCGTTATGCCGCAGGAGCCAAATTTGCGTCTTTCACCCGCCCTCTGCAAACCCAGTGGCCTCGCCATGCCGCTGGCTTCCATGCTGCGGGCGAGAGCCCCATCTTTGATGGCAAACCCACGCCTTTCCGACCCAGTGCCCGGGCCCTATTGGACGCCATAGGAAACGACAGTCTCGTCGAACGGCGCATATCGAGGGCCCGGCTTTCAGAAATCGGACATTCGCCTTCATCGCGCTCGTCATGCTCGGGCCCCGTCCCGGGCATCCAGTGCGCCACTGGAGCTTCTCTTTTATCGAAGATTTCTGGATTCTCGGGACGGGGCCCGAGAATGACGACGCGTTGAACGAAGCGCCTTCTCGATCAAGTCGGGGTCGGCCCTCGAGCATCGTGCCGTGCACATCGATTGGAGGCAGAAGGGACGCTCGACCTGTCTTAATCTACGCATCATGCTTTTCGAAAAGCGATTCCGATTTTCGGGCCGATGCTGTAGGCCGCGACCACTCGCGAAAGGCCGAAGGCTGGCATCGGGAGCCCCATGCGTTTTGGTCCGAACCATTCCGATCAGACCGCAATGCAGCGCCTGAACCGACGCGCGACGCAGCAGCAAGGAGACGACCGACCGCCCATGACCCAGCCAAGCGAAATGCCCGAATGCCTCCGCCTGACCGCCGGGGACTTGCGCCTCAGCCTCGCTCCGGGCGTCGGTGGCGCGATCACCGGCCTCACCCGCCGCAATGTTCCGATCTTGCGCGAGACGCCGCCAGAGGCCCTCCTGGAGCGCCGGGCGGGCCTTTGCAGCTCCTATGCGATGATCCCTTACTCCAACCGCATCGCCGATGCGAAATTTTCCTTCGGCGGCGAACGCTTCCAGCTCGCCAGGAATTTCGGCGACAATCCCCACAGCCTCCACGGCAATGGCTGGCAGCGCGAATGGACGGTGGTTTCGGCCGCTTCCGAAACCGCCGTCCTCTGCCTCGATCACGACCCCGGCGAGAGCCCGCAGCGGCAGGCCGAATGGCCCTTCGCCTATCGGGCGACGCAACGGTTTGTGCTGGAACCCAGCGTGCTCACCATCACCCTTACCCTGGAGAACCGGGACACGCGTCCTATGCCGGCCGGTTTCGGCCTTCACCCCTATTTCGATCGGGCCGGCGCATCGTTGCGCTACGAGGCCGGCACCGTCTGGCAGAGCGACGCCCGGCTTCTGCCGACTGTCAGGAGCCCGGTCCCCGCCGGCTGGGACGCGACCAAGTCGCGCGCGGTCGATGGCATGACCGATGTCGACCACTGCTTCGAGGACTGGAACGGCCCCGCCGAAATCGCCTATCCCGGGCGGGACGAGGGTCAGGGTATCGGCATTCGCATCATCGCCGACGACCTGTTCTCGAAGCTCGTGATCTTCCGGGCCGACGCGCGCGATTTCTTCGCCGTCGAGCCGGTCAGCCACATGGTCGATGCCGTGAACCGGATGGACGTCGAGGATCACGGCCTTCACGTCCTTTCGCCCGGCGAAAGGCTCGAAGGCACGGTGCGCTTCGAGATCACCGAGGGGCGGTAATCGGGAAGTCCGCCCGCTTTCCCGCCTCGAACGGCAAGCTTGGAGCGCCCCCGCGTCCTGTTGGACGCCACAGTGCGCGACGCGATGCTCGAGCGCCGGCCGCGATCTGATCGAGAAGGCGCACAGATCGACGCTTCGTCATTTTCGGCCCCCGTCCCGAGAATGACGAAACGGTCGACATAACAGAAGCTTAATCGGCGCACTGGATGCCCGGGACCGGGCCCGAGCATGACGAGCGCGTTGAAGGCGAACGCCCGATCTCTGATTGCCGGGCCCTCGGGATGCGCCGTCCGACACACTGTCGTCCCCTGTCATCGAACACAGAGAGGACGCCCCGACCGTCTGAACCGACGCATCGCGCTTTTGAGACGATCGATTCCGGTTTTCGGGCCGATGCTGTCGCCCTACCGGCGCCCCCGCGCCTTCAGCCGCGCCGCCTCGACGGCCGAATCCATCAGCGTGCGATGGGTGATCGTCAGCGAAAGGGCCGCGTCCTTGCGGCTCATCAGGATGTCCGCCTCGATCGCCTGCAGCCGCGCATCGATGGCCGAAAGCGTCCAGGCCGAAAGCGCCGTCTCCATCGCCGGGCGGCGGCGGAAATGCGGGCGCCGGCGTTCGACGGCCCGCGAGACCGGTTCGCCGCGCCTCTCGACGCCCTCCCGCAGCGCCTGGAGCTGCTGAAAATAGCGCAGCAGAGCCTGATGCAGCTGGAACGTCGGCGTGCCTGAGGTGGTCAGCCGGTCGATCAGATGCGGCAGCCGCCTGACTTCGCCCGAGACCGCGGCGTCGATCGCCTCGTCGAGAGTGTCGGCGGACACGTCGCCAACGACCGCCGCGACATCGTCCTCGGTGACGGTCGGGGCGCCGAGGGCGTAAAGGCAGAGCTTGGCGACCTCACCGCGCGAGGCGATCCGGTCGGCGCCGAGGCGCGCCTTCAGCGCGTCGCGGGCCTCGCGGTCCATCGACAGGCCGGCCGCGGAGAGCTCCTCGTCGATCATCTGGTCGAGCGCCCGGCCTTCGTCCTGATAGCAGGGCAGGGCCATGGCATGGCGGCCGCGCTCGGCATTGGCGCGCAGGGCGGCGCTTTTCTTGAGGTCTCCGGCCTCGATGATGATCAGCGTGTCCGCGAGCCGCTCGCCCGCGAGCGCCCCGACCGCCTCGGCCAGCTGCCGACCGGCGCCGGCGCCACGGACCCGCACGAGCCGCTTGCCGCCCAGAAGCGACAGGGTCCTGGCCTCGTCGAACAGGCGGCCGATATCCTTCTCCAGCTCGTCGGCCGAAAGCGTGACCGCCGAGAACGGATCGGAGGGATCGACGCCGAAGGCCTTTGCGAGCTTGGCCGAGCGCTCTGAGACGAGGCCGGCGTCAGGCCCGTAGAACAGGGCAAGGCTATAGGCGAAGTCCGGCCGGGTGAGAAAGGCTTCGACTTCGCCGGCTTTCTTCTGGGCCATGGGTCTTCTCTCGTGAGAGATTGCTCTGCGTCGCGGTCGGGTGACCCGCGTGTCGTCGCTCCTCGACGAAGCGGCGAGACACACTTTCTCCCGAACCCGCGGCGCCTCGCACCGAGGCGCATGGCCGAGCCAGGCGCTCGCCCGCAGCCTCACCCCCCGCTGCGGGACAGGGCCGAGGCGATCGCGAGTTCCAGCTGGCCGGCCAGCTGCCTGCTCGCTTCGCTGCGGGCGTTCTTCAACGCGCGCTGGCTGGCATAAAGCTGGATCGTCTGGTCGTAGGGCACGGTCGCCGAGCGCTCGCCGGAGGTGATCACGGCGTTGTCCGAAAGGCGAACCAGCTGGTACTTCGCCGTCTCGATGTAGATCACCGAACGCGATACGCCTTCGCTCTGAATGATCGAGCCACGCGCCTTGCCCGTCACCTGGAGCCGCAGCTCGTAGAGCGGGTCGGCGACCGGCTTGCCGCGGTTGAGGCGGAACAGGAGTTCGTTGCGCACCAGCTGGTCGGTGCGGGTGTCGGCCTCGGTGATGGCGATGCGTCCGGCATAGGGCAGGCGCGCGGCGGCACTGCCGATATCCGTGCCCCCGACGCCGTTCGTCCCGTAAAGCGGGCCGGCCGTGCAGCCGGCGAGAAGCGCCGCGACGACGCCTGCAAGCAGCGCCGGGGCGCGGGCAGGGTGGCGATGCCAGCCCCGATCCGGCGCGCTCACGATGCGGCCGGGCCCGGCGCGATCAGACGACGACATTGACGATTCTCCCCGGCACCACGACCAGGCGTTTGGGCGCCTGGCCGGCCAGTGCCTCGCGCACGAAATCGAGCGCGAGCACGGCCTGTTCGATGTCAGCTTTGCCGGCGTCGGCGGGCACGGTCAAGTCGCCACGCTTCTTGCCGTTGATCTGGATCGGCAGTGTGACCTGATCGTCGACGAGAAGCGACCGGTCGATCTGCGGCCAGGGCGCGGAGGCGGCGAGCCCCGGCTCGCCCAGCACCTCCCAAAGCGCTTCGGCCAGATGCGGCATCATCGGCGCGACGATGCGCGCGAGCATCGACAGCGCCTCGCGGGCGGCTGCCGTAGCGCCGCCATTGCCGGCCTCCATCCTGCCGAAGGACGCCGACAGCTGGTTGACCAGCTCGTGGACGCGGGCGATCGCCTTGTTGAAGGCGAGGCGCTCGATGTCGTCGGACACGCCCGCGACCGTCCGGTGGACCGCCTTGCGGATATTCAGCGAGAGATCGTCACTGCCGGGGGTGGCCCTGGCGCCCGCTGCCGGAAGCTTCGGCGCGGCGTCGACGAACAGCCGCCACAGCCGCTGGACGAAGCGGTGGGCGCCCTCGACGCCGGCCTCCGACCAGATCACGTCGCGGTCCGGCGGCGAGTCCGACAGGACGAACCAGCGGGCCGTGTCGGCGCCGTAGGAGGCGATGATGTCGTCCGGATCGACGACGTTCTTCTTCGACTTCGACATCTTCTCGATGCCGCCGATCTCGATCGGGGCGTTGGTGGAGATCCTTGTCGCGACCCGCTTGCCCTCGGTCTCGGAGAAGCGGACATCCACCGGCGGCACCCATTCGCGGCGGTCGCGATAGGTCTCGTGAACGACCATGCCTTGGGTGAAGAGGCCCTTGAAGGGCTCGTCGAGATCGAGATGACCGCATTCGCGCATCGCCCGCACGAAGAAGCGCGAGTAAAGGAGATGCAGGATCGCATGCTCGATGCCGCCGATATACTGGTCCACCGGCAGCCAGGCATTGGCCGCCTGCGGGTCAGTCGGCTCGTCGGCGCGGGGCGCGGTGAAGCGGGCGAAATACCACGAAGAGTCCACGAAGGTGTCCATCGTGTCTGTTTCACGTGAAGCATCGCCGCCGCATTGCGGGCAGGTGGCCTTGCGCCAGGTCGGGTGCCGGTCGAGCGGATTGCCGGGTTTGTCGAAATCGATGTCCTCGGGCAGGACGATCGGCAGGTTCTCGCGCTTCTCCGGCACGACGCCGCAGCTCTCGCAGTGGAGAACCGGGATCGGGCAGCCCCAGTAGCGCTGGCGCGAAATGCCCCAGTCGCGCAGGCGGTAGTTCACCTTGCGGCTCGCCTGGGGAGCGCCGAAAAGCTGGGTGGCCTCGAGCCTTTCGGCGACGGCCTCGAAGGCCTCGTCCGGCGTCTTGCCGTCGAGAAAGGCCGAATTGTAGATGACGCCGTCGTCCACATAGGCCTTGTCGGCGACCGAAAAGGCGACCGGATCCTCGTGCGGCGGCAAGACGACGGGGCGCACGGGCAGGCCGTATTTGCGGGCGAAGTCGAGGTCGCGCTGGTCATGGGCCGGACAGCCGAAGACGGCGCCCGTGCCGTATTCCATCAGGACGAAATTGGCGACATAGACGGGCACCCGCCAGCTCTCGTCGAGCGGATGCACCGCCTCGATGCCGGTCGCAACGCCCTTCTTCTCGGCGGTCTCGATCGCCGCGGCGGTGGTGCCGGTCTTGCGGGTCTCGGCGATGAAGGCGGCGAGCGCCGGGTTGCTCTCGGCGGCCTTGGCGGCGAGCGGATGATCGGGCGCAACCGCGATGAAGGACGCGCCATAGAGGGTGTCCGGCCGGGTGGTGAAGACGGTGACGTCGTCGATGCCCGCGGGCGCCGTGTCCTTCGCCAGGGCCCAGCGCAGCATCAGCCCTTCCGACTTGCCGATCCAGTTCTTCTGCATCAGCCGGACCTTTTCCGGCCATTCCGGCAGCCGGTCGAGCGCCGTCGACAGATCCTCGGCGAAATCGGTGATCTTGAAGAACCACTGGGTCAGCTCGCGGCTCTCGACCTCGGCGCCCGAGCGCCAGCCCTTGCCGTCGATCACCTGCTCGTTGGCGAGAACGGTCATGTCGACCGGATCCCAGTTCACCTTCGACTTCTTGCGATAGGCGAGGCCCTTGGCGAGCAGGTCGAGGAACAGCATCTGCTGGCGGTGGTAGTAGTCGACGTCGCAGGTGGCGAACTCGCGCGACCAGTCGAGCGAAAGGCCCATCGATTTCAGCTGCTTGCGCATCGTGTCGATGTTCTCGTAGGTCCATTTCGCCGGATGGACCTTGTTCTGCATCGCGGCGTTTTCCGCCGGCATGCCGAAGGCGTCCCAGCCCATCGGATGCAGGACGTTGAAGCCCTTCGCCCGCTTGTAGCGCGCCACGACGTCGCCCAGCGCATAGTTGCGCACATGGCCCATATGAATGCGGCCCGACGGGTAGGGGAACATCTCGAGGACGTAGTATTTCTCGCCCGCAGCGTCGGTCTGCGTCTCGAAGAGTTTCGCCTCCGCCCAGGCCTTCTGCCATTTCGGCTCGGCGGTGCGGGGATTGTAGCGTTCGGTGGTCATGTCGGGCATCTCGTCGAAAATGTCGGCGCAGAACGGCTCGGGCGTTCCGTCAGAAAACTGAAGCAAGGGGTTATCCGCGCGCGGCGCAAAGCGCAACGCCGGCCTTCCCAAGCGGTGTCACGAACGGCATAAATCGGATCATGTGGGCAGAAGCAGCGGGCGCCGAGGCCAGCCGGCGCCGCCGCGGAGGATGAGCCACCGCGGCCCTGGCAAGGGCTTTGCCTTCATTCGGAGTGACAACGATGTGGATGATTCCACTGACGGTCACGCTTAGAGTGAAACGGACCCGGAGCGGCTGGCTGGTCGAACTCCGGGTCCAGATCATCACCTGAGCGACGGGTGCTGAGGTTTCTGCCTCAGTACCCACTCCGGCAAGATAATCCGGAAATCTTTCCGCATCAAGAAAGCGCGACAACACTCATGACAGACCACCTCACCGGCTACGACGACGTCCGCGAACGCATCGCCAAGGCTGCCGCCGGTGTCGGCCGCACCGCCGACGCCGTCACGCTCGTCGCCGTCTCCAAAACCCATGGCGAGGACGCGATCCTGCCGGTCATCGAGGCCGGCCAGCGGGTGTTCGGCGAGAACAAGGTGCAGGAGAGCCAAGCCAAGTGGCCGAGCCTGAAGGAGCGCTTCCCGGACATCGAGTTGCGGCTGATCGGGCCGCTGCAGTCCAACAAGACGGCGGATGCGGTGGCGCTGTTCGACGTGATCGAGAGCGTCGACCGGGAGAAGATCGCCCGGGAAATCGCCAAAGAGATCAACAAGCAGGGCAGGGCACCCCGGCTCTACGTTCAGGTCAATACCGGCGAGGAGCCTCAGAAGGCCGGTATCCTGCCGGCCGAGGCGGTGGCCTTCGTCGCCCGCTGCCGCAAGGAGCATGGGCTCGCCATCGAGGGCCTGATGTGCATTCCGCCGGCCGACGAAAATCCCGGCCCGCATTTCGCGCTTTTGAAGAAGTTAGCCGGCGAAACAGGCATCGAGAACCTATCGATGGGCATGTCCGGCGACTTCGAGACAGCCGTCGAGATGGGCGCAACCTCGGTGCGGGTCGGCTCGGCGATCTTCGGGGCGCGCGATTACGGCTAGGGTCTGCGGCGCTTCGCTTTTTGCGACGAAGCCCCGCAGCTGAGGTCTCCATCCCGCAGGCCGCGGACCATGTGGAATGCGGTCTCTCACCTGCAAAGCTTCCGAAGGGGCAGGGCGGCGTTCGAATTGATCTGCAATCCTTAGTTTATTGGAATCGTCCCAACGCCAAATGTAAGACATTGGCCAGTCTGGATTCGTTCCAGCCAAGGGCCGCTCCGGGGGGAAGCGGTTCGTCTTCTGTCCGAGCTTGAAGCGCCGGGCGGTCTGACGGCCCGTCCGCCATTCCGCCGGCGGGAGAATCCACCATGAATCGCCGCACATTCTTGACCACGACGGCCGTCGGGCTGGTCGCGCTCGCCTCCGGCGTGGCGCAGGCCCGCAGCATTTCCGGGGCCGTTCCCTGGGAAGCCTTCGCCGGCGAACCACCGACGCCGGTGACGCCCGGCGGCTGGCATTTCTTCCAGCCGCGCGAGGTGGTGCTGATGGAGGCGATCGTCGATCGGCTGATTCCCGCCGACGATCTTTCGCCATCGGGCCGCGACTGCGGCTGCGTCGTCTATGTCGACCGGCAGCTCGCCGGCTCCTTCGGCGAAGCGGCCCGGCTCTACATGAAAGGGCCGTTCCTGCCCGGCCTGCCCACCCAGGGCTATCAGAATTCGCTCACCCCCGCCGGCCGCTACCGCGCCGGCCTCGCCGCCTTCGACAAGGCGGTGAGCGACACCTTCGGCGGGCGCTTCGAGACGCTGAGCCCGGGAAAGCAGGATCAGGCGCTTTCCGAGCTTGAAACCGGCAAGCTCAAGCTTTCCGGCAAGGTCGACGGCAAGGGGTTCTTCGCGCTCGTTCTCGAAAACACCATGGAAGGCTTCTTCGCCGACCCCGTCCATGGCGGCAATCGCGACATGGCCTCGTGGAAGATGATCGGCTTTCCTGGCGCGCGGTACGACTATCGCGACTGGGTCGATCAGCACGACAAGCCCTATCCGCGGGGGCCCGTCTCCATCCTCGGCAACATCGTTCAAGCGAAGGCGGGCTGACCCATGACCACCATCCTTCCGAAAAAAGACGTCGTCATCATCGGGCTCGGCTGGACCGGCTCGATCCTCGCCAACGAGCTGGCGGATGAAGGCCTCGACATCGTCGCCCTCGAGCGCGGCCCCTGGCGCGACACGGCCACCGACTTCAACATCGCCTACATGCAGGACGAGCTGCGCTACGCGATCCGCAAGGATCTCTTCCTGCATGCCAGCGAAGAAGCCATGACCATGCGCAACAACACGTCGGAAACGGCGCTGCCCATGCGCGACTACGGCTCCTTCCTGCCCGGACGCGGCGTCGGCGGCGCCGGCGTCCACTGGAACGGCCACACCTGGCGCTTCTACGACAGCGACTTCGAGCTCAAGAGCCATCTCACCGAGCGCTACGGCGCCGATCGCCTCGCCGATCTGACGATCGAGGATTGGGGCGTCACCGGCCGCGAGCTCGAACATTCCTACGATCGCTTCGAGCAGCTGGCGGGCATTTCCGGCAAGGCCGGCAATATCGACGGCAGGATCGAGGAGGGCGGCAATCCGTTCGAATCGCCGCGCAAGCGGGATTATCCGCTGCCGCCGAACCGCATGCCCTACGGCCCGGCGCTGTTTGCCGACGCGGCGAAATCGGCGGGCTTCCATCCCTTTCCGACGCCGGCGGCGAACCTGTCGCAGAACTACGTCAACCCGCTCGGCGTCGCCATGGGCCAGTGCTCCTATTGCGGCTTCTGCGAGCGCTTCGCCTGCGCCAACTATTCGAAATCCTCACCCCAGACCTGCGTCCTGCCGGTCTTGATGCGCAAGCCCAATTTCGAGCTGCGCTCGAACTCCGACGTGCGCAAGATCGAGCTGGCCAAGGACGGCAAGACGGCGCGCGGCGTCACCTATGTCGACACGTCGGGCCGCGAGTTCTTCCAGCCGGCCGATCTCGTCCTCGTCTGCGCCTATGCGCTGCACAACGTCCGCCTGATGCTCCTGTCGGGCATCGGGCAGCCCTATGACCCGGCGACGGGAGAAGGCACGACCGGCCGCAACTACTGCTACCAGACCAATGCCGGGGTGACGGTCTTCTTCGACGACAAGAATTTCAATCCCTTCATCGCCGGCGGCGCGATCGGCCAGACCGCCGACGATTTCAACGGCGATTCCTTCGATCATTCCGCCCTCGATTTCGTCGGTGGCGGCGGCATCAACTGCATCCCGACCAGCGGCCGGCCGATCCAGCACCGGCCGGTGCCGAAGGGCACGCCGAAATGGGGCTCGGCCTGGAAGAAGGCGACGAAAGAGGCCTATCAGTCGACGCTTTCCTTCGGCGTCCAGGGCTCGAGCTACGCCGCGCGCGGCAACTACCTCTCCCTCGACCCGACCTACAAGGACCGTTACGGCGTGCCGCTTCTCAGGATGACCTTCGACTTCCCCGACAACGACATCCGCATGTCGCATTATCTGTCGGACCGGGCCCTGGAGATCGCCAAGGCGATGGGCGGCCGCGAGATCGCCGAGGCCCGCCGCGACAAGAGCTGGAACTCGGTGCCCTATCAGAGCACCCACAATACCGGCGGCGCGATCATGGGCTCGGATCCGACGAAGAGCGCGCTGAACAAGTATCTGCAGAGCTGGGACGTCGCCAACGTCTTCGTCATCGGCGCCTCGGCCTTCCCGCAGAATGCCGGCAAGAACCCGACGGGCACCGTCGGCGCGCTCGCCTACTGGGCCGCCGACGCCATCCGCAACCAGTATCTGCGCAATCCGGGCAAAGGGCTCGTCGGCTGATGAAAACGCTTCTGTCTCTCGCGCTGGCCACGAGCGCGCTGGCGAGCCCGGCCACGGCCGCCGACCTCCAGTCCTTCCAGGTCGAGAAGGGCCATTATCAGGCGATCCTCGGCGATTGTGCCGCCTGCCACTCCAAGGCCGGCGGCAAGCTTTACTCCGGCGGCGAGCCGCTGGAAACGCCCTTCGGCACGCTGGTGCCGCCGAACATCACGCCGGACCGCGAGACCGGCATCGGCGCCTGGACCAAGGCGGATTTCCGCAATACCATGAAGAACGGCGTCGGCAAGGACGGCAAGCACCTCTACCCGGCGATGCCCTATCCCAGCTATCATCTGATGCCCGACGAGGACGTCGACGATCTCTGGGCCTATCTCCAGACGGTCGAGCCGGTGCACCATGCGGTGGAGGCCAACCAGCTGCCATTTCCGTTCAACCAGCGGATCGTGATGCGGGGCTGGAACTGGCTGAATTTCGAGCCCGAGCCCTTCCAGCCGGATGAAAAGCAATCGGCTGAATGGAACCGGGGCGCCTATCTCGTCCAGGGTCCGGGGCACTGCGGCACCTGCCACACGCCGAAATCGGCGCTGGGCGCCGACGAGAGCGACGCCGCGCTTCAGGGCGCGACGCTGCAGGGCTGGTACGCGCCGAACATCACCGGGCAAAAGCGCATCGGCATCGGCGACTGGTCCAAGAATCAGATCGTGGCCTATCTCAAGACCGGCTCGAACGGCCACGCCATCGCCGCCGGTCCGATGGTCGAGGCCATTCAGGATTCGACCTCGCAGATGAAGGACGACGACCTCCAGGCGATCGCCACCTATCTCCTGTCGGTGAAGGCTGACGACGAGGACGGCGGCGGCGAGCAGCCGAAACCGCTGGCATCCGACGATAGTCAGATGAAGGCGGGCGCCGAGATCTACCGGACCAGCTGCGCGGCCTGTCACGGCATGGACGGCAAGGGCGCCGAGCATCTGTTCCCGGCGCTCGCCGGCAGTGCAGCGGTGCAGCAGGACGACGTCTCGACCCTGATCCACGTCATCCTCGCCGGCGCGAAGGGGCCCTATACCAAGGACCGGCCGACGGCGCCGGCCATGCCCTCCTTCGCCTTCCATCTGAGCGATGAGCAGGTGGCCGACGTCGCCACCTATATCCGCAACGACTGGGGCAATGCCGCCCCGGCGGTATCCGCCGATGCGGTCGGAGATGCGCGCGGCGCGGATTGAGGTCCTGGCGTTCCTTGCGGCGCCGACCTCCGGTCGGCTCAGGGGGCACTGATCCCCGCCTTCGCGGCGATTGACGGTGTCCGATCGGATCGGTCGGACACCGCAGGAGACCAGCCGGAAACGCCCTGAGCGAGAGGCGAGCCGGTGGTCAGTCGAGCCGGTCGGGCGCGGCTCCCGGCTCGACGACGGCGCTCGTGACGGCCGCCGCCCGCCGCCTTCGGCGCCAGTACCAGAGACCGGCTGCGACCAGCGACACGACCATCACCGCATCGGCGACGTGAAACGCCATGTGGAGGGCCGGGCTGTCGCCCCAGTGCTGGCCGAGGAGCTTGCCCAGCCAGGCAAGGCCGAGGCACCAGATGAAGGAGCCGGCGAAGGTGTAGGCGTGAAACTTCAGCTGGTTCATGTGGGCCATGCCGGCGGGCAGGGCGATGAAGGTACGCACCACCGGCAGCATGCGGGAAAAGAACGTCGCCGAGGCGCCGTAGCGGGCAAAGAACCGCTCTGCCATGCCAAGCTCGTCGATGCCGAACATGGAGCGCCGGGTCATCCGCCCGATCAACTTTCGCCCGCCTCGCGCGCCGACGGCATAGGCGACCCATGAGCCCAGATTGGAGCCGAGGGCCCCGGCAAGCGCGACTTCCCAAAGCTCGAACCGCCCGGTCGAGACGAGATAGCCCGCAAAGGGCATGACGATCTCGGAGGGGATCGGCAGGCAGGCCGATTCGAGCGCCATCAACAGGACGATCCCGGGAAGACCGAGCGCCGAGATGATGTCGAGGAGCCAGGACGAGATGGTGGCGAGGATCGAGGACATGAGGTGTTCCGCGGAGACGACAATGTCCCGCTAACGCATCGGCCTGAA
Source organism: Jiella mangrovi (assembly GCF_017815135.1). GTDB lineage: Bacteria > Pseudomonadota > Alphaproteobacteria > Rhizobiales > Rhizobiaceae > Jiella > Jiella mangrovi. Next base: position 216,691 of record NZ_JAGJCF010000007.1, read on the forward strand.
AATCGGGATCGATTTTCGGAAAGCACGATGCGGTGATTCAGTGCATTAGAGCGTTCTTTGTGCGTTCATTCTGACGCGCGACATTCTCGTCGAACGGCGCATATCGAGTGCCTGACACTCCGAGATCAGGCGTCCGCTTTTATCGCGCTCGTCATGCTCGGGCTCCGTCCCGAGCATCCAGTGCACCGGTTAAGCTTCTGTTGTGTCGAACGTTTCTGGATTCTCGGGACGGGGCCCGAGAATGACGAAGCGTCGAATGCTGCGCCTTATCGATCAAGTCGTGGCCGGCCCTCGAGGATCGTGTCGTGCAGTGTGGCGTCCATTCGGACACGCACGGCGCCCTAACGCATGGACATGCCGAAGGATAGCACCCGCCACCATACGATTTGGTATAGTTTTGCGGGTGATCCAACCGGATCGATGCCGCCGCGCTCGTCAGGCGGGCGCAGGCCCGCAGCGCCCCGCTCAGCGCCGTCAGCCTCGGGCTCGGGCTCGTCCCGAGGTGGCGGATTTGGGTCTTTCCGCCACCGCCAGCCTGGCGTGGCAGGTTTCCCGGCCGCTTCGCCGGTCCCTCACTTCACCAGGTGTAGCGCAGGGTTCCGCGCACCGTGCGGCCGTCATTGTAATAGGCGGTGTCGTTCCACGTATCGACCTGCGTCACATAGCGCTTGTCGAAGATGTTGGTGGCGTTCACCTGGAAGGTCGCGTTGTCGGTGATCTTGTAGGTCAGCGCCGCGTCGAAGAGGGTGCGGGCGTCGAGATCGATGGTGTTGGCGTTGTCGGCATAGGTCTCGCCGACATAGCGAACGCCGGCGCCGAGCGTCAGGTCGCCGATCGCGCCCTCGCCGGGGATGGTGTAGTCGGCCCAGAGCGAGGCGATGTGGTTCGGCACCATCTGCGGGCGCTTGCCGACATTGCCGTCGAGCCCGTCCTCCAGGATCTCCGCGTCCCAGTAGGAATAGCCGGCGGTGAGGTTCATCCGGTCGGTCATCGCCACCTTGGCTTCCAGCTCGGCGCCGCGCACCCGAATTTCGCCGACCTGGGCCTGGGTCGTCGCGGTGACGTAATAGGCGACGTTGGTCTGGGTGAGATCGAAGAGGGCGAGGGTGAAGAGCGCGTCGAAGGCGTCGGGCCGGTACTTCGCGCCGACCTCGTATTGCGTGCCTTCCTTCGGCTTGGCGTCGCCGCCGACGAGGGTCGAGGGATCGAGGCCCAGAGGCTCGAAGCTTTCCGAATAGTTGGCGTAGAGCGAGACTTCCGGCGTGGCTTTGTAAGTCAGCCCGAAGCGCTTGGTGAAGGCTTCGTCGGTGCTCTCGTAGGCGCTGTCGTAGTCAGGCATGGCGTTGTCGGTCTCGACATGGTCGAAACGGCCGCCGGCGGTGAAGATCCAGGTGTCGTCGAGGGTCAGCTCTTCCTGCAGATAGACGCCCGTCGCCTTCTGGTCGTTGTTCCAGGTGTAACCGGGCGGCAGGGTGATGCAGGCGAGGCCGCAATAGTCCGGATCGTAGACGTCGATGCCCGTGGCCGAGCCGTAGACGCGGTATTCCGTCGTCTTGTCGCGGGTATAGTCGACGCCGAGAAGCGTGCGGCTGTCAAAGCGGCCGAAGCTCGCATCGTATTGAAGCTGGTTGTCGATCGCAAAGCGCTTGGTGTGGCCGTAGACCGCCCAGGCGCTGCGATCGATCGAGGAGTCGATGCGGGCGCCATAGACGGACTCATAGGTGAGATCGAGGTCGGAATAGCGGGCGTTCTGGCGAAATTCGAGGCCGTTGCCGAAGTCGTGGCGGAAGATCCAGCCGATGTTCTTCTCTTCGGTGTTCATCTTGTCGAAGTCGGGCTCGCCCAGATAGGTGTCTGGATCGAGGCCCGAGCCGAGCGGGATGCCGTGCGAGGTATTGCCCTTGCGCTTGTTGTAGTCGCCGAGGATCGTCAGCGAGGTGGATGCGTCCGGCGACCAGGTGAGGGCGGGAGCGATGTAGAGCCGGTCGTCATTGGTGTGGTCGGCGCCGTTGTCGCCGTTCTGCCATTTGGCGGTGATGCGGTAGGACCAGTCGCCGGTGGCCGTCAGCGGACCGCCGACGTCGGTGCCGGTCTCGATATGGCCGTCGCCGAAGGTGGTGTAGACCTCCCCGAAGGCAGTATCGGTCGGCCGCTTGGTGATGGCATTGACGAGTCCGCCCGGCGAATTCAGCCCGAACAGCGTCGAGGTCGAGCCCTTCAGCACCTCGATGCGCTGCATGCCGTAGGGCTCGAGCCGCGCGCCGGTATAGCCGAAGAGCCTGAGCGGCAGGCCGTCGCGATAGGTGCCGGTGTTCGACTGGTAGAAGCCGCGGATGAGATAGAAGTCGTAGCGATCGTCGGTGCCGTAGATCTCGGTCGAGACGCCGGCGGTGTAGGAGAGAGCCTCGTCGAGGGTCTCGACGCCGCGATCCTTCATCTCCTTTTCGGTGACGACGGAGACGGCTGCGGGGACGTCCAGCACTGGCGTGTCGGTCTTGGAGCCGACGGCGGTGTCTTTCGCGACGATGGAAGCGTCGGGGCCGATCGGCTTGCCGGTCTCGGCGTCGATGGTGACAGTGTCGAGGACGATCGTCGCGTCGGCGGCGGTCTCCTGGGCGAAGCCAGATGGCGGAAGAACCAGGGCGAGCGCCGTCGTGCAGACGAGCATGGCTGGAAGCTGCCGGCCATTCATGCGCTTCCTCCGGCTCGAGGCGTCGACGCTGAGCGCCTCGCGGGTGTGGAACGGATGAATCTCGTTGCGGCTACGCCTCTCGTCAGCTTCCATGATCTCGTTCCAGCATGTGTCGTTGCCGGCAGCCGCAAGCCGAGCTCGCGCGGCCGGATGGATGTCGTGATGGGAGCGGAACCGAAGGGCAAAGGCCCTCGTGGCGGTCGCCGGACCGCCGATACCGCCCGCTCGCAGCGCTCATCCGATAACTTGATCGTGATTGTCCAGTATTGAAGGATCCCGGCGTTTTGTAGGATTTCGGCACCATCGCCGTCGCCCGGCCAGTGGCTGTTGCGCTTCTGCAACGCCGCCCATTGTCGCGGGGCGGGGCCGTTCGGACCGGCATCAGCCCTTCCATGGTTTGACTGGCCGCTTGACAGCGGTCGAGAACATGACAATAGCAATCATGTTTTCACCGATCGCGCCGCGTCCGTGGCGTCGTGGGCGGCCGACCGTCCTCGAAGCGGCGGCGCGGCGAAAGCGCCGCGGCCTGTCTTCACCGCACGGCCGGTTCGCGATCTGATCCAGTCACCCCCAAGGCCGGCGGCTTGCGACGTTGAGCTTCAAACATTCCATGGTGAGCCGGACCGAGGGCATCAGAGCGACCGAGCCGGTGAAATGGCGCAGCCTCGATGGCTGCGCCGGCGTCTACTGGGTCGCGGAGGGCCAGCCGCGGGCGCGGGGCTACTACGTCTCCCCCGATCCGCGGATCGTCGTCTTTTTCAACGAGGTGTCCGCACAAATCCGCATGTGCGACCGCGAGGACGACCTGCCCCAGCGCTATCGTCCGATGCAGCGGGCGATCTACGTTCCCGCCGGCATGCCGCTTTGGACGGACTTTGCGGCGATGCACCGCTTCTCGCATCTCGACCTTCACGTTCATCGCGACCGGATGCTGCGGTTTCTCGCGCCATCGCTGGGGCATTCCGCCGCCAAGGCGGCCCTTCGCCGCCCGGCGGAAATCGCCGACATCGGACCCATCGAGACACTGGCCGGGCTGATCGTCGCGGAACTCAGCGTGCCGAGCCGTCACGCGGTCTATTGCGAAAGCCTCGTCGGCAGCCTCGCCGCCGCCCTTCTCGACATCCCGGCCGGCGGCGACGACACGGCGAGGGGCGGGGCACTGACCCCCAATCAGATGAACACGCTGACGGCGCGGCTGGACGAGACGAGCGCTCGCCGCCTCACCGTCGCGGAGATGGCGGCGGCGGTCGGCCTTTCGGAGACGCGCTTTGCGGCGTCCTTCAAGCACACGACGGGCCAGACACCGCTCCAGTGGCAACTCGCCCAGCGCATCGCCCGCGCCAAGGACCTCCTTTTGACGAGCGATCTGACGGTCGCCGGCGTCGCCTCGCAGCTCGGCTTCGCCGATCAGGCCCATCTGACCCGGACGTTTCGCCAGATCGCCGGCGAGACACCCGCGGCCTGGTGCGAGATCAACCGGGCCTTGCGTCGGAAAAGATAGCCGGCCCGCCGGCAGCCCGGTCGCCGACCGGCGCCGCGTCTCAGCCCCACCGGTTTTGCGTCGTGACCATGCTCTTTCTGCCTGTCGCGACAGAGCGCCGATGCCATATGGCTCACCGGAAAGGGCAATCGGAGCGGGGAGACAGGGTGAAGGACCGGATCGAGGAACAGCTGACCACCAAGGCGACGATCGTCACCGCCGTCGTTCTCGCCATGACGGCGACGCTGGCGCTGGTCTGGGCGGCGTCTGGCGCGCTTCTTTTGATCTTCGGCGGGCTTCTCTTCGCCGCGATCATCGCGGCGCTCGCCCGTCCGCTGCAATGGGCCGGAATTTCGCGCGGCCTCGCCTTCGCCATCGTCGTGACCTTGCTCTTCGTCCTTCTCGGCGGCGGCCTGTTCTATGGCGGGCTGACGCTGGTCAGCCAGTTCAACGAGCTGTGGCACCAGCTGCGCGAACAGCTTCAGTCGCTGGCGCAGGCCATGGCCGACATCGGCATCAAATCCGACAGCGCCTCAAACACCCAGGCCGGCGGCGATGTCGGGCTCGATGCGCTGTTTCCGAACCCGTCGGGGGTCTTCTCCTCGGCCTCCAAGGCGATGTTTTCGGTGCTCGGCGCCCTCGGCAACGTCTTCGTCATCGTCTTCATCGCGATCTTTCTGGTCGCCCAGCCCGAACTCTATCTGCGCGGTCTCGTCAGCCTGTTTCCGATGTCGAAGCGCTCACGGGTCGACCACACCATCTGCGCCGCGAGCGAGGAGCTGATCCTCTGGGTGGCCGGAACCGGCATCTCCATGGCGATCGTCTTCGTCGTGACCTTCGCCGGGCTCTGGCTGGTCGGCATGCCGAACGCCTTTCTGCTGGCGCTGCAGGCCGGGCTCCTGGCCTTCATTCCGACCCTCGGGCCCTTCATCGCCGGCATTCCGATCGTGCTCGTCGGCCTGTCGGAATCGGTGAACATGGCGTTATGGGGGCTCGGCGTCTACGTTCTCGTCCAGGCCGTCGAGAGCAATGTCGCCCAGCCGCTCGCCCAGCGCTATACCTCGGCCCTGCCGCCGGTCCTGACGCTCGGGGCACAGGCGGTGTTCGGCGTCCTGTTCGGCACACTCGGCATCGCGCTGGCCGTGCCGCTGATCGCCGTGATCATGGTCTTCGTGCGCGAGCTCTATGTGAACGACACGCTGGGCGGGCCCTATGAAACCGAACCGGTCGGCGAATAGGCAGATTGCCCCTTCTTGCGTCTTGCCAGCGCGGGCGTGCCCCCCCTAAACCCGCGTCCTGCCAAGACAGGAAAGACACCATGAAAACCTTCGCCGCCGCCGGTCTCGTGACCATCTCGCTCGCAAGTTCCGCTTTCGCCCAAACATCGCAAGAGCCCTTCGCCCCGAAGGTCGTGGTCGTGACGATGTTCAAGCACGAGGCCGCCAACTGGCTGAAGAACGAGACGCTCGACGAGACCACCGCCATCCCGGGCCTGTCGAAGGAGTTTCCTGATCTCGCCTGCAGCAGCGAAGGGCTTTGCCTCGTCACCACGAGCATGGGCTATGCCAATGCGGCAAGCTCGATCGCGGCGCTGATCTATTCCGACAAGCTCGACCTGTCGAAGACCTATTTCCTGATCGCCGGGATCGCCGGGGTGGATCCGGCCGACGGCACCACCGGCTCTGCCCATTGGGCGCGTTATGCCGTCGATGGGGGGCTGCAATGGGAGATCGACGCACGTGAACTGCCGAAGGACTGGAAAACTGGCCTGTTCGGCTTCTTCACGAAAGCACCGGGCGAAAAGCCGAGCTCGACCTATGGCACCGAGGTCTATCATCTCAACGAGGCACTGACCGACAAGGCCTTCGCCCTGTCGAAGGATGTCGAGCTCGCCGACGATGACACCGCCAAAGCCTACCGCGCCAACTACGCCGCAGCACCCGCCACGGATGCCCCGATCGTCTCGATCTGCGACACGGTTTCGGGCGACACCTGGTGGCATGGCAAGTCGTTCAGCGATGCCATGAACGACTGGGCGAAGCTCCTGACTGACGGCAAGGCGAACTACTGCACCACCCAGCAGGAGGACAACGCCACTTTGGCTGCCTTCTCCCGCGGCGCCGAAATGGGGCGGATCGACATGGACCGCATCGCCATCCTACGTACCGCCTCGAATTTCGACCAGCCCTATGAGGGCCAGACGCCCGACGCCTCGCTCAACGCGAAGTCCGGCGGCTTCACGATCGCGCTCGACAACGCCTACCGCGTCGGCTCGAAGCTCACCGATGCCATCGTCGGCAACTGGGACGACTGGAAGAACGGCGTGCCGGCAAACTAAGGGTGACAGAGTGGAGCGCCTTCGGCGGGCGCTTCCACGACCTCATGCGACGCCGCGGGTTTCCTCTGCGGTCGATCGCCATCAGGCATGATCGTCACCGACGGAGCATGCAGGCCAGACCTCATCCTTCAGCCTTGCCACGGAGGATGAGGGATCGTCGTGACCGGCCCTCCAGTTTCCCTCCGACGGCAGGTTCTGCTTCTTCAATGAGAGCTGACGGCTTCAATGCGTCTCTCGCGTGGCATGACTCCGCTGACGACGGCCGATTTTCCGGTCTCGCCCATGAAGCCAACGTCGAGCGACTACCGCCAACCGACACCACCCCACGCAACGAAGGCGCAAGCGGGGCGTTTCCGGAACAGCCGGATCGCGATCCGAATACTTTGAAGCCGAAGGACATCCGCCATGGGCCTTGCCGCCGCCGCCAATCCGATTCCCGCCCTCGTCGCCGCGCTGATTGCGTTGGGTTTCGGCTTTTTATGGCACCGGATCTTCGAAAGGCGCTGGATGACCGCGCCGGGCTACGAGGGCAAGCCGGCCCTCAAGCTCGCGCCGCTGGTCATTGTGTTTCTGGCCTATTTCATCATCGCCTCGATGCTGGCGGGCCTCACCGCCCATATCGGCGGGATCACGCTCGTCAATGCGCTGACCAATGCGCTTCTGGTCTGGGCGGGCTTCGTGCTCGCCGCCATGGTCGTCGATCATTCCTTCGAGGCGCGGCCGCGCAAGCTGACGTTGATCAATGGCGGGCACTGGCTCGGCGCCTTCGTGATCATGGCCGTGGTGATCGGGGTGATGGGATGACGGCGGCCGTTCGGGGCGTCGCCGCGCGAGGCGGCGGCAAGGCGAAAGTCTAACCAAGGGAAAGCTGGACCTTCACCGGCCCTTCGCCCTAAGTTCTTCTGGATGAGACCGCCGGAAGGCGGCGCAAACGCATGACCCGGGAGGAAGGCATGACGACGATCACCGTCAAGGACGAATGGAAACAGCGCGCAAAGCTCGACGCCGAGACCTACCAGACGTGGTATGACAGAAGCGTTTCCGACCCGGACGGCTTCTGGGGCGAACACGGCAAGCGGATCGACTGGATCAAGCCCTATTCGACGGTGAAGAACACCTCCTACGCGCCCGGCAATATCGACATCCGCTGGTTCGAGGACGGCACGCTCAATGTCTGCGCCAACTGTATCGACCGGCATCTGGAGAGCCGCGGCGACCAGGTGGCGATCCTCTGGGAAGGCGACGACCCGAAGGAGTCCAAGGCGATCACCTTCAAGGAGCTCCACGAGGAAGTCAGCCGCATGGCGAACGTCCTCAAGGAGCGCGGCGTCAAGAAGGGCGACCGCGTCACGCTCTATATGCCGATGATTCCCGAGGCGGCCTATGCCATGCTCGCCTCGGCGCGGATCGGCGCCGTCCACTCCGTTGTCTTCGGCGGCTTTTCGCCGGACGCCCTCGCCGGGCGGCTGGAGGGCGCCTCGTCATCGGTGCTGATCACCGCCGACGAGGGCCTGCGCGGCGGCAAGACCGTGCCGCTCAAGAAGAATGCCGACAAGGCCTGCGAGATCGCCAAGAAGGCCGGGCAGGAGGTGACGACCGTCCTCGTCGTCAAGCGCACCGGCGGCGACGTTCCGTGGAGCGAGGGCCGCGACGTCTGGTGGCACGAGGCGCGGGAGAGCGTTTCCGCCGATTGCCCGCCCGAGGAGATGAAAGCCGAAGACCCGCTGTTCATCCTCTATACGTCGGGATCGACCGGGAAGCCGAAGGGCGTCGTCCACACCTCGGGCGGCTATCTCGTCTATGCCTCGATGACCCACGAATATGTCTTCGACTACCATGACGGCGACATCTACTGGTGCACCGCCGATGTCGGCTGGGTGACCGGCCACAGCTACATCGTCTACGGTCCGCTCGCCAACGGCGCGACGACGCTGATGTTCGAGGGCGTGCCGAACTATCCCGACGCCGGCCGGATGTGGGAGGTGGTCGACAAGCACAAGGTCAACATCTTCTACACCGCGCCGACGGCGATCCGCGCCTTGATGGGCGCCGGCAAGGAGAAGGTGACGCGGGCTTCACGTGAAACACTCAAAATTCTCGGCACGGTCGGCGAGCCGATCAACCCCGAAGCCTGGAACTGGTATTACAAGGTGGTCGGCGACGAGCGCTGCCCGATCGTCGACACCTGGTGGCAGACCGAGACCGGCGGCATCCTGATCACGCCCTTGCCCGGCGCGACGGATCTGAAGCCCGGCTCGGCCACCCGGCCGTTCTTCGGCGTCAAGCCGCAGCTCGTCGACAATGAGGGCAACGTCCAGGAGGGGGCGACCGAGGGCAATCTGTGCATCACCGATTCCTGGCCCGGCCAGATGCGCACGGTCTATCAGGATCACGAGCGCTTCGAGCAGACCTATTTCTCGACCTACAAGAACAAGTACTTCACCGGCGACGGGGCGAAGCGCGATGAGGACGGCTACTGGTGGATCACAGGCCGCGTCGACGACGTCATCAACGTCTCCGGCCACCGCATGGGCACGGCCGAAGTGGAATCGGCGCTCGTCGCCCACGACAAGGTCTCGGAAGCGGCCGTCGTCGGCTATCCGCACGACATGAAGGGGCAGGGCATCTACTGCTATGTCACCCTGATGGAGGGCGAGGAGGGCTCGGACGAGCTGCGCAAGGAACTGGTCTCCCATGTCCGCAACGAGATCGGCCCGATCGCTTCGCCGGACAAGATCCAGTTCGCCCCGAGCCTGCCCAAGACCCGCTCGGGCAAGATCATGCGGCGTATTCTGAGGAAGATCGCCGAGGACGATTTCGGCTCGCTCGGCGATACCTCGACCCTGGCCGATCCGGGCGTCGTCGACGATCTGATCGACAACCGGCAGAACAAGAAGGGGTAAGGCGTCGCTGATAGTTACGGGGATAAGTCGTGGAGAATCGGCTATTTATCCACAGAAAAAAGTGGCTTGTGGCAAATTTTCGAGTCATTCCGAGTCGTTAAGGGGATGTTCTCCCAACTTTACCGGTGCCGCGTTGTGCTGTAGAGCATAGGTGTCAAGAAAGGCCCCGCCGAAGCGGGGCCAATTGCAATGGCACGTTATGGGCTAGAATAGACGGCTGACCGTGCTGTAACACGGCCAACGTCGGCAGTGTGAACAAACATGTTCCCACTGCCCTAGTCTATAACGCCAGTAGTCCGTTACGGACACCGGCTTATACACTGGGCAATTGATCCTCAATGGATCCTCCATTGCACGCGCGTCAAGATGGCCTTGACGGCCCTCCGCTAACGGTTCCAGCGAAGCTCTTGGTTTCTGTGCAGAAACCGCGAGGGGAGGCGCTTGCCCAGCTAAGTGGATTCAGTAGCGGATAAGATTAAATGGAGTCGAGTCGACACTTCAGACAGCAACCGCTTTTCCACCGGAATCTCTGGGTCGTTTCATCCCAACGGCAGGGCAGTGTTGCCTTAAGTTACTACACATCGAGCGCTAGGTGATCTGAGCATCGTGACCCGAAACCCCTATTATTCCGGTCCTGCCAGCGACCATTTCGACGGCACGCGCTTCTTCAATCCCGGCCAGCCATCGACCGACCGCTCCTTCAAGGATCTGTGGCGGTGGCGCAAGGAAACACGGGCGGAATGGCCGGAGCATGTGCCGGTCGTCCCTGCAATGCCCGAGAAGCGGGTCGCGGGATGCCGGGCGACCATGATCGGCCATGCGAGCGTGCTGATCCAGGTGGGCGGGCTGAACCTCCTGACCGACCCGGTCTGGTCAGAGCGCGCCAGCCCAGTCTCCTTCGCCGGGCCGAAGCGGGTGACGCAGCCCGGCATCCGCTTCGGCGATCTGCCGCCGATCGACGTCGTCCTTCTCTCCCACAATCACTATGACCACTGCGATCTGAAAACCCTGAAGCGGCTGGTCGACCGCCACGATCCGCTGATCGTCACGCCGCTCGGCAATGACAGGCTGCTCGCAAGGACCCTGCCGGCCAGCAACATCGTCGCAGGGGACTGGGGCGACACGATCGACCTGCCAGCCGCCGAGCCCGGCGCGTCGCCGGCCGGATCGGTGGCAATCGTCCCGGCGCAGCACTGGTCGCGGCGCGGCATCCGCGACACGCGCATGTGCCTGTGGTGCGGATTCGTGCTGAAGATCGCCGGCCGGTCGATCTATTTCGCCGGCGACAGCGGCTATGGCGACGGCAAGATCTTCCGCGAGATCCGTGAGGCTCATGGCTCGCCGGACCTCGCACTCATCCCCATCGGGGCCTACGACCCGCGCTGGTTCATGGCGCCGCAGCACATGAACCCGGAAGAAGCCGTGAAGGTGTTTCAGGATGTGGGCGCAAGCCGGGCCGTTGCCATTCACTGGGGCACCATCCAGCTGACCAACGAACCGCGCGATGAGCCGGCTGCCCTGTTGCGACGTGCTCTTGCCGACCGGCAGCTCGATGAAAGCGCCTTTATAGCGGCGAAGCCCGGCGAGATCGTCGAAATCGATCCTCGGGAATCTGTTTGAGCCGCACGGCGTCGGACAACTCTGCAGGTCGGCCGTACAAGCCCACGGCCCGACCGAGGGTCGTATTGATGACAGCCCACTATTTTACGTAACGTAAATTTATGCTACTCTCGGTTACATTCTTCACTGGGAGGCAAGCAAATGTCGCATGGAGGCACATTCGACCAGAAAGTCGTCGCTCCGCGCTCGAAGTTCTATCAAGGCCCCTTCGGGCGCATCTGCGCCGATCTGGAGCCCTGGTTTCCCCCTTCGGTCGATCGCAAAAGACCGGATGCCCTCGAAAGGCATCTTCTGACGATCGCCGAGGAGATGCTGGAGCAAGGTGACCTCACTCCCGAGACCATCGCTCAGGATCCCGGTCGCGTTCGGGAGCTCGAGCGTGTCTTCAGCAACTCTACGCCGGCCGGCTACACCTATTTCGGTCAGTTCATCGATCACGACATCACCTTCGATCCCGCATCCAGCCTGATGCGGACGAACGATCCGGCAGGATTGCTGAATCACAGGACGCCCCGTTTCGATCTCGACAACCTCTATGGCCGCGGGCCGGACGACAGCCCCTATCTCTACGACCGAAAGGACGTCTGGCACGATCAGGACGGCAAGGAGGTCGTCGACAAGTTCCTGATCGGCAAGGTGACTGGCACCGCACTCCCCGATCTGCCGAGGAACGCCCAAGGGCGCGCTCTCATCGGAGACATGCGCAATGACGAGAACGCCATGGTTTCGTCGTTGCAAGTCGCGTTCCTGCTCGCCCACAACGCGCTTGCGGAGCGGGCGCGAGCGAACGGGCCGGGGGATACTTTCGGCGCAGCGCGCAGGGTCTTGCGCTGGCTATATCAGTGGATCGTCTGGCACGACTTCCTCAAGCGGATCACCCGGGAAGACATCCGGGCGACGGCGCTGGAAGAGAAGCTGTTCGGTTCCGCCGGAAAGGCCATCGAGCTCGGGCTCGATCACGTCTACAAGTGGAAGGAGATGCCCTTCATACCCGTCGAGTTCGCCGTGGCGGCCTATCGCTTCGGCCATTCCATGGTTCGCAACAGCTACCAGACCAATCAGCCGTTCCGAGGCGCCGGAAATTTTGCACCGATCTTCGACAGGTCGGGCGATCCTGACGATCCGGCAACGCGTTTCGACCTCAGCGGTTTCCGTGAGATGCAGGCTCACAATGTCATTCAGTGGGACTGGTTCTTGCCGATGCGCAGTTCCTTGCAGGGGCAGTTTCCCCAAATGGCACGCAAGATCGACAGCCGGATGGCCAATGCCCTCGCCTTCCTCCGCGAGAGCGGTCCGAAGATGAACATTCTCGCGTTCCGCAATCTCTTGCGGGGCATCCGGTTCGAGCTGCCTTCCGGCACCAGCGTCGCCCGCAAGTTCGGCATAGATCCGATCGAGATCGACCCTGATCACGACGCCCTGTGGTTTTACATACTCAAAGAAGCGGAGATCAGGGAGAATGGCGAGCGGCTGGGGCCGCTCGGCTCCACGATCGTCTGCGCCGTGTTCGCGGGCCTCTTGAAAGGCGACGCGACCAGTTGGGTGAACACCGTGCCCGGCTGGCGACCCGAGACCGAACCGCTTTTGAGGAATGGCGAAGACAACCGGGATTCGGGCGCAGAATGGCAACTGTCTTCGATCATTCGCATCGGTGGCGCGCCGGTCGATGGCAACGACGTGGAAGCGTTGCGGAACGCACCAGGCGGCCTGGGGCGGACAGGATGAGAAGGCGCCTTGCCCGAAGCTGACGAAAATTTCGGCAGCCCCTTGTCTTGCCCGATTCGCAGCGCCATACTCTTCTCATGTTCAACGAAGCGAAAGGAGGTGATCCAATGTCGAGTGATTGTCTGAAGCCGGCTGGATCTTTGATTCTCGGTGGTTCGACGGAGCAGCCTCCTCGCTTCGCCTGAGAATTGCAGATGCCGCGATGGTCTCTGACGACCGCCGGCCGACGCCTATCACGGGGCCGCTTTCCTCATCGGGGAAAGCGGCCTTTTGATTTTGAAAAGGGCGGACAGCCGCTGGGTCCGTCCTCGCGCGAACAGCGCGCTCCCGCGAATGGGTGCTCCGGCGATTGAGCTACAGCATCGGCCCGAAAATCGGAATCGATTTTCGGAAAGCACGATGCGGTGATTCAAAAGGTTGGAGCGTCCTTTGTGCGTCCATTCGGACGCACGACAGTCTCGTCGAACGACGCATATCGGGTGCCTGACAGTCTGAGATTAGGCGTCCGCCTTTATCGCGCTCGTCATGCTCGGGCTCCGTCCCGAGCATCCAGTGCGCCGTTTAAGCTTCTGTTGTTTCGAACGTTTCTGGATTCTCGGGACGGGGCCCGAGAATGACGAAGCGTCGAATGACGCGCCTTCTCGATCAAGTCGTGGCCGGCCCTCGAGGATCGTGCCGTGCACTGTGGCGTCCATTCGGACGCACGGCGCTGTAGCCGATCTTGCTTTCGGACGGTCGCTCCCCATCGTCGGATCGACGCTGCCGGCGTGGCCGATCCCTGCCGCGTGATGGCCAATGACGAACGGCCCGCCCCGAAACGTTCGAGGCGGGCCGATGTCGGCAGATGTGCGACGAGCCCTTTCGAGCGGGCCCGCCGGTCTCGTCTCGAGCGATCAGTTCGCGGGAGCCGTATCGCCGCTCGCGGGCTGCGACGCGTCGCCGGAGGCCGGATCGGTCGAGGCCTCGCCGCTCTCGCTGTCTTCGCCCTCGCTCTCGGGCTCGCCATAGGCCGGCGCCTGCTCGAGCTGCTCACGCGAGACGTTGAGGACGATGCGATCGGGCAGATTGTCCTCGCCGACGACAGGCTCCTGGGGCTCGGCGGTCGCCTCGGGGGCAGGGGCCGCTTCGCCGCCCGCCGTCCCCCCGGCCATGCCGGTGCCGCCCGTCGTGCCGCCGGCCGTTCCCGTACCGCCGGCCATGCCGGTTCCGCCGGAACCCGCCGCAGCGCTCGCGGCCGCGTTGGCTTCTTCTTCGGTCTTGAGGCCCTCGGTCTTGCCCGGGCCGAACTCGAGCGCGCTCATCGAAACGGCGACGTCCTTCTCGCCGATGCCAAGGAACCCGCCGACGCCGACCAGAACGGCCATCAGCTTGCCGTCTTCCGACACGAGGACGTCGGTGATCTCGCCGATGCTCTCGCCCTGGGTGTCGTAGACGTCCTTGCCTTCGAGGTCGCTGGCGCGCCAGGCGCCGGAGGGCGGCATGGTGACGAACGGCCCGCTATCGGCCGTCTGCGACGACGACGTGTCAGCCGGAGCTGTGCTGTCCGCACTGTCTGATTCCATGGAATCGGCCGAACCGGCATCGGACGATCCGCTCGACGCGCCGGAATCCATCGTGCCGGAATCCGTCGACGTGCCGCTGTCGCCCGAATTGGCAGCGTCCGGCGTGGACGAGCCGGTATCGGTCGAGTCGCTCGCCGCCGGCGGCGTCGAGCCGTCCGTCGGGGCGGTCGAACCCGAATCCTGGGCATATGCGCTGAGCGGCAGCGCGACGCTGGCGAAAAGGGCGATGATCGTTGCTTTACGCATGGTTGGGGTCTCCCGATTGATGTCGGGGACAGAATTGATGGGCGGCTGGGGCGTTCCCTCACGGATTGTCCAACCTGTATTCATCGGTGATCATCAAACGCCCGATTCAATCGCGGCAAGGCCAGTGGCGAAGCCCTTCGCATCTGCGAGAGAGCCCTCAAAACATTGCCGTTTTGTCATGTTGCATGGCAAAGCACCGGGCTCTGCCGGCCGGCCGGCTTCGCCTGTGTCCATCGGTAGAGATAATTAAGTCGTGGCTAACGATATCGACTGACGCAGGTCTGGAACCACCGCCTCGCCTGCAGGGCACAATCCTCTCCATGCGCCGCCAAGGCGCTGACGCCATGTGTCCCGCAGGGTCGCCCGAACGCTCCGATCTCCTATCGACGGGCTCTCTGGCTTACGCTTCCTCGTCGCTGCGCAGGAAGGCCACGTGCCGATCGACGGAGCGCCGGAGCACTGCACGCCCATCCGATGCGATGACGCGGTCCCAGAAGGCGCCGTAGACGGCATCGAAGCCGACACCCTCAAGCGCGGCCGCAATCCGGCCGACGGCCGCTTCGCCGAGCGGAACGAAATTCGGATAGCCGCGCATGAAGCCAAGCCCGTCGCAGCCCGGCGTCACATGAAGAATGTCGCCCGACAGGAGCGCGCCCCTTCCCTCATGGGCCATGGGCAGATGCATCACCGTGCCGCCGGCAAAATGGCCGCCGCAGCGGATCAGCGTGGCACCGGGCAGGAGATCGAAGCGGTCCCCCTCCCAGGTGCGCACGTGCTCGCCCAGGTTCATCACCCAGTCGCGATCGCGCGCATGGACATGGACCGGGACATCGAAGGCCGCCGACCATTCCGCCATGGTCGAGTAAAAATGCGGGTGAGAAATCACGATCGCGGCAAGCCCTCCAAGGCCCCGGACGATCTCGACGAGCGCCCGGTCGATCAGCGGTATCATGTCCCACAGGACGTTGCCTGCAGGCGTTCTGACGAGAAGCGCGCGCTGGCCGATGGCAAAGTGCGGCGTCATGCCGAGGCCGAGAAATTCGCCGTCATAGGCGGCGATCGCCCGGTGCGTCCGCCGCATCGTCTCGAAACTCACCCAGCCCTGGCCCGACGGCGGCACGAACTGGCGCTCGTCCTGACAGATCGGGCAGGCCGCGGGCGGCGTCGGCGAGGACGGAAATTGCGTGCCGCAGGCGGTGCAGAGATAGGAGGTCATGAGGAATGCCCGGCGATTTCTGTGATGCAACGGTTTCGAAGGTGACAGCTCTGCGGCATTCTGGCATCGATCCTCGCCATGCAGAAGCTGCGTGTGATCCTTGCGGACAGATCATCGGCGGCCGCGATCGCACTGATCGCGGCCTGTCTGATGATGTTCCAGACGATCGCCGGCAATGCCGCCGAGATCGCCCGGGCGGGCGGAGGTGGCGGCTTCGTCATCTGTTCGGCCAGCCTCGACGGAGCGCTCGAGGGCGGCAGCCCGGGCCAGCGCTCCCGACAGCTTTGCGCCGAATGCTGCGCCGTCTGCCATCTGTCCCACGCGGTCGCTCTCACTCCCTCCGGCCGTTTCGTTGCTCTGGCGGTTCGCCCCATGGCGAGCCAGCCGGTCTCGTGGCCGTCGTCCCGCGCCCCGCCGCGTCCGGCGCCCCGCGCGCGCAGCACCCTGTCGCGCGGACCGCCCATTCTTTCCTGACGCTTCCCGCCCCCGGCCGCAGCGCCGGCGGGGCATCCCCTCTCTCTCGTCAGGAAATCATACATGTGCGAAACCACCTTCGGGCGGACGAATGACGGCGTTGCCGCGCGTCCTGCCTTCGATCTTTATCGCGCCGTCTGGCGCTGGCACTTTTATGCCGGGCTGCTCGTCCTGCCCTTCATGATCTCGCTCGCCATCACCGGCGGGCTCTACCTTTTCAAGGATACGCTCGATCCGTTGCTCCAGCCGGATCTGAAACAGGTCGAAGTCGTCGCCGGGGCAAAGCCCGTGCCGGTCTCCCAGATGATCACGGCCGCCCTCGAGGCGGTGCCCGGAACGACGGTGAAAGTCACCGACCCCGAAACGCCGGACGCCTCGGCCGAGATCACGGTGGCGACGGCCGATCGCGGCAAGCGCGCCGTCTATGTCGATCCCTATAGCGGCAAAGTGCTCGGCGATCTTCCCGATCGCGGCACCATCATGTGGACGATCCGCACGCTCCACAGCCTCAAATATTTCGGCCCCTATGCCCGCGCCCTGATCGAGATCGCCGGCGGCTGGTCGATCCTGCTCGTGGGAACGGGTATCTATCTGTGGTGGCCACGGGGCCGCACCCGGGGCCAGGCCGGCGGCGTCGTCACCCTGCGCGGCACGCCGAAGAGCCGGATGTTCTGGCGCGACCTCCACGCCGTCACCGGCCTCTTCGTCGGCGGCTTCATCGTCTTTCTGGCGATGACCGGCATGCCCTGGTCGGGCGTGTGGGGCGGCAAGGTCAACGAATGGGCCAACGGCACGAATTTCGGCTATCCCTCCGGCGTGCGCGTCGACGTGCCGATGTCAGACGCCAGGCTCGCCGAGACCGGACCGACGACCTGGTCGCTGGAACAGGCGGAGCTTCCCCTGTCGAGGGCGCCGGACGGCGGCGAGCGAAAGCCGATCGGCGTCGATCGGGCCATCGCGATCGTCGAGGGGCTCGGCCTTCATCGCGGCTATGCGCTCGCTCTGCCGACGACACCGACCGGCGTCTATTCAGCCTCGGTCTATCCGGACGATCTTTCCGAGCAGCGCGTCGTCCATCTCGACCAGTATTCCGGCAAGCCGCTCGTCGACATGAGCTATGGCGACTACGGCCCCGCGGGAAAGGCGCTGGAATGGGGCATCAACACCCATATGGGTCAGGAATACGGCCTCGCGAACAAGCTGATCCTCGCCGCCGCCTGCCTCGCCATCGTGGTGCTGGCGGTCTCGGCCGCCGTAATGTGGTGGAAGCGCCGGCCGAAGGGCTCTCTCGGCGTGCCGCCGCTGCCGGAGGATCGACGGGTGTTTCGCGGGCTGATCGCCATCCTCGCCATCGGCGGCATCGTCTTTCCGCTGGTCGGCCTGTCGCTGATCATCATGCTGGCGCTCGATTTCGCCGGCACGCGGCTGACGCGGAAGATGCGCGCAGCCTGAAACATATCGGCGGACCCGGCCGGCACGAAAGTGTCCGCCGGGACGGGAACGACGGTGACGCCGCGATCGGTGATGGCGGCGTCATTGGCCTTGCAACATCGGCCCGAAGATCGGAATCGATCTTCGGAACGCACGATATGTCGATTCAAACAATCGGCGCGCCCATTCTGCGTCCTGTCAGTGTCCACGACAGTCCCGTCGGACGGCGCATATCGAGTGCCTGACGGTCTGAGATCAGGCGTTTGCTTTTATCGCGCTCGTCATGCTCGGGCCCCGTCCCGAGCATCCAGTGCACCGGTTAAGCTTCTGTTGTGTCGAACGTTTCTGGATTTTCGGGACGGGGCCCGAGAATGACGAAGCGTCGAATGATGCGCCTTCTCGATCAAGTCGTGGCCGGCCCTCGAGGATCGTGTCGTGCTCCGGGGCGTCCTGCAGGACGCAGGGCGCTCTAAGATCGGCCGAAGGCGCGGGTCACACGCGTCTGCATGCCGTCGCGAAATCGAGGCGGGGCGAGCGGTCGAACAGCGCCTCGGGGCGGCCATAGCCGATATTGACGATGAAGTTCGGCTGCCACCCGCTCTCGGCCAGAAACGCCTCGCGCACCGCATCGGGCGTGAAGCCGGACATGGCGCCGACATCGAGACCCATCGCCCGTGCCGCGAGCATCAGATAGGCGCCCTGCAGCGAGCCGTTGCGCAACGCGGTTTCGGCGGCAAATTCCGGGCTGCTGACGAACCAGGACTTGGCGTCGGCATGGGGGAAGAGTTCCGGCAGGTGATCGTGGAACTGGGGGTCGTGGGCGATGATCACCGTCAATGGGGCGGTCCGCGTCTTCTCGCGGTTGCCCGAGGAAAGACAGGGCAAGAGCCGCTCTTTCGCCTCGGGACTTTCGACGAAGACGAAACGGGCCGGCGAGCAATTAGCCGAGGTCGGCCCCATGCGTACGGCCGCATAGAGGCGTTCGACGGTGCCCTCGGGTAGCGGCCGGTCCTGCCATTCGAAATGGGTCCGGGCCTTGGTGAGAATCTGGTCGAGCGACGTCTCGGCCGATGTCTCCGGGAAGTTTCTGTCGACTGTCATTCAGAAAAGTCCTCCGCCGGCGCGAGCATGGCCTGGCCATCTGACCGCATTCATCATCATCTTGCTCTCCATGGGGGAACGACGGGCCATGGCGTCACGCGCCACCGGCCGGTTGCCGGGCGATCTTTATTCGAAGCTTCTCCCATTGCAATATGCAGAGCTGACTAAAAATTAGCCGTCTTACTATCCCAGATTGTGCAAATGCAGGTAAAAGCGGCAGCGGCGAGCGGACGGTATCCTCAATGCTCAACAGGCCAAGGCCCACGGTAACGCCGCCGACGGCCGCCCTGCCGTCTCAGGCCTTGTATCGCTCGGCGGCCGTCAGCCAGCGGGCGAGCGGCTCGACGTCGCGCCGATAGATCTCGTCGCGCAGGAACCGGTGTTCGCTCTCGCAATCGTCTTCGTCGATCTCGATCCACCAGCTCTTCGGGCGCCCGTCATTGCCGTCGTTCCAGCGGTAGCCCCGGGCTTTCAGGACGTCCTTCAGATCGAACGGGCTGTTGATCGCAAAGATCCGGCAGCGGCGGCGTCTGGCCGAGGCGACGAGCCGAGAAAAGGCGTTGCCGTTCGCCTCGCGCTCGAAGGCGAGCACCTCGAGAAGTGCGTGGCAGTCGTCCACCGCCCGGTGGCCGTTGTGGAAGAGACCGCACTGGCCGACGAGATAGGTGAGCTTGGAGCCTTCGAAGCCGAGGGCCGCCCAATCCACCTCGGCGACCGAGCAGGCCCAGTCCTTTTCGGCGAACCCCGCCGCGAAACGCTCGCAAAAGGGTCGATCGAATTTGGCATTGTGGGCGATGACAAGATCGGCCGGCGCGACGAAAGCGGCCACTTCGGCCGGATCGATGGACCGGCCCGCGACCATGTCGTCCGTGATGCCGGTGATGCGGGTGATCTCCGCACGGATCGGTGTCCGCGGTTCGCGCAGCTGGCTGAACACGTCGACGACGTCGCGGATCCCGTTCGCGTCATAGGTGAACATCACCATGCCGAGCTCGATGATCTCGTCGGTGGAATGATCGAGACCGGTGGTCTCGGTGTCGAGGATGACGCCGATGCTCTCGTCCGGGCGCTTCATGGCCGGCGTCCAGCCGGGAAGAACGGGGCGAGGCTCGAGGCGGCGCAGGACCTTGTAGGCGCCGGTGGCCTCCAGATGGCTCGCCATCGTCTCGGGATCGGGCAGGGCCGCCTGGAGAGGCGCGGGCGGCACGGCGCGCAGCCGCGCCCGGCCGCTCCGCCGCACGGGTTTCTCGGGGACCGCCTCCGCCGGAAACAGATCGAATTGTCGCGTATGGGCCGCTTTCATGGTGGACGACCCTAGCCCATGGCCGGCCGCGCCGCGAGCCACAGCAAGGCCTCAGACGGCGACGATCAGCCCGCTATCCACCGCTTAGTCGCGGCCGTCACCTGCCGAAAGCGGGATGAGGTCATCGGCGTTCCAATGGACGCAGACCGGCGAGCCGACGGCCATGTCGGCATCACCGCCACGCTGGACGATGGCCTTCATCTCGCGGCCGGAACAATCGATGAAATACGTGCTTGCACTGCCGGAGAACAGCCGCCGCGTGACGACGCCGCGCATGTGCTCGGGTGGCTCGCCCGCTGCACCTGTGACGGGCATGGATTGCGATATCCGCACGCGTTCGGGACGGATCGCGCATCGCAGCTCGCCCGGCACGTCACCGCTGCCTGCCGGCAGGTCGATCGCGGTGCCGCCATCGAGACGAAGGCTGCCGTCGCGCACGACGCCGGTGAGGATGTTGGCATCGCCGAGGAAAGTGGCGGCGAATTCGCTTGCCGGCCGGTCGTAGATGTCTTCCGGGGCGCCCTCCTGGACGATCCTGCCGTCTTTCAGGATACCGATGCGGTCGGAGATCGAGAGCGCTTCGTCCTGATCGTGGGTGACGAAGATGGTAGTGACGCCGACCTCGCGCTGGATACGCTTCAGCTCCACCTGCATGTCCGTGCGAAGCGCCTTGTCGAGCGCCGACAAAGGCTCGTCGAGGAGGAGGACGCGCGGCTTCGTCACGATGGCTCTGGCGAGGGCGACGCGCTGGCGCTGACCGCCGGAGAGCTGATGGGGACGGCGCTTGGCGAGAGGACCGAGCTGAACGAGTTCGAGCGCTTCGGCGACCGCGCGGCGGACGCTCTCGCCCTTTTCGCCGCGCACCTCGAGCCCGAAGGCGACGTTGCCCTCGACGCTCATGTTCGGAAACAGCGCGTAGTTCTGGAACACCATGCCGATGCGCCGCCTGTTCACCGGCACGTTTTCCACCGCCTCGCCGTCGATGCGGATCGAACCCGCGTCGGGGAATTCGAAGCCGGCGATCATCCGCAGGAGGGTCGTTTTGCCGGAGCCCGAGGGCCCGAGCAGCGCGTAGAAGCCGCCGTCCTCGAAGGCGATCGAGACGTCGTCGACGGCCTTGTGGGCACCGAAAGTGAGGCTGACGTTCTGAACTTCGACACGCGCCATTACTGATCGCCTCCAAAGCGGAAAAATCTCGACACGACGAGCATCAGGCTCATCGAAAACACGATGATGATCGTCGAGACGGCGTTGATTTCGGGGGTGAAGCCCTTGCGGATCGCCGCGTAGATCTCGACCGGCAGTGTCGTCTGGCCGGGCGTCGCCAGGAAGTATGAGACGACGAACTGGTCGAAGGAGACGGCAAAGGCGAAGAGGCCGCCGGCGACGATGCCGGGCGCGATGCAGGGCAGGGTGACCTTGCGGGTCGTCTGCCAGCCCGTCGCGCCGAGCGAGGCGGCGGCGTCTTCGAGATCCTTCGAGAAGGTCGCGAGCCGGGCCGAGACGACGATGATCACATAGGGCAGGGCGAGGGCGACGTGTCCGAGCAGGATCGCGTGCAGGCCACGGCCAATGCCGGTGCCGAAGAAGAAGATCAGCATCGCCGTTCCCGAGATCAGCCAGGGGATCGCGATCGGAGGGAACAACAGCGCCTGCAGGATACGCTTGCCGGCAAAATCGTAGCGGAACAGGGCAAGCGAGGCGGCGGTGCCGAGGGCCGTCGCGATGATCGTCGTCAGGACGGCGATTTCCAGGGAGTTGATGGTGGCGTCGATCAGCCCGTCATTCTGCGCCAACGCCACATACCACTCCGTCGTGCCCTCGAAAGGCAGCTGGTAGAAGGGCGAGACGTTGAAGGACATCGCCGCCATGATGACCAGCGGCAGATAGAGAAAGGCGAGGACGAGGCCGATATAGAAGCGGCCGAGCCCGGACAGGAAGGCGGGAGCGCGGATCATGCGGCTTTCCTCAGGACCGGAGCCGAAACGAGCAGGATGACGAGGACGACCGCGAGCAGGATGAAAGAAAGGGCGGCGCCCAGCGGCCAGTTGTAGACGGCGGTGAACTGGTCCTCGATCACCGTGCCGTAGAGCGTGCCGGTGCGCCCGCCGAGAATGCGCGGCTCCATGAAGGAGCCGACGACGGGAATGAAGATCAGCGCCGAGCCGGCGAGGACGCCGGGCAGGGCGAGGGGCGCGACGACCCGGCGCAGCGTTGTGAAGCGCGTGGCGCCGAGCGAACGGGCCGCCTCGATCAGCGCGTCGTCGATGGCCTGCAGGCTGAGATAGCAGGTCAAGACCATGTAGGGCAGGTACGAGTGAACCAGCCCGATGACGACCGCCGGAAAGGAATACATCAGATCGAAGGTGACGTGGAACGGCAGGATGGCGTTCAGCGCCGTATCGAGGATGCCGCCCTCGCGCAGCACCATCGACCAGGAAAAGACGCGCACCAGCGAGTTGCTCCAGAACGGCAGAATCACCAGAAGAAAGATCGCTTCGCGCGCCCGGCCCTTGAAGATCTTGGCCAGGACATAGGCGGCGGGAAAGCCAATCAGCACGCAGATCAGCGTCACCAGCAGTCCGAGCTTGAGCGAGCGCAGAAGTAGCGTTGCATAGAGCGGGTCGGAGAAGAAGGTCGCGTAGTTGGCAAGGGTCAGCGACGAGGACTGCTCGCTCGGCGACATCGAGGTCAGAAGCGAGAAATAGACCATGGCCGACAGCGGCAGGAAGATCGCCAGTGTCAGCCAGGCATAGGCCGGCAGGAGCAGCGGCAGTGCTTTCCTCAAGCCGTTCTGTTTCATCGCGCCGCTGGCGGCCATGGGTGTCGTCTCTTTCCGGTCGGTGTCGTTGGAAGGGATCGCCCCGGCCGCCATCGGGTCCGCCTGCGCCCGGGGCAAGCCGGCTATCAGTTCGCGCCGACCTTGAGGCTCTGCCAGAGCTTGAGGTATTCTTCGCGCTGCTCGTCGGTGATCGGCTCCTGGAACTGGACCCGCTCGGCGATCTCCGGTGCACCCATGACCTTGCGGTTGAAGCTGTCTGCGGGAAGCGCAGCAACCGCTTTGTTGCTGGCCGAGACCGGCGCGCCGACCGTCTCGTCCCACTCGGTGTAGAATTCCGGCGAGAGCATGTAGTTGATGAACTTCTCCGCGCCCTCGACATTCTTCGAGCCCTTGGGAATGGCGAAGGTGTCGAGCCAGCCGACGGCGCCTTCCTTCGGCACGGCGAGCGAGACCGGCAGCTTGAACTTGACCTTCGCGCGGCCCGCCGAGCCCGACCAGTAGGTGCCGAGATCGATCTGGTTGGAGGCGACCATCTGGTTCCAGTCGTTTTCCGAGGACCAGAAGGTGCGGATATTCGGCAGAAGATCGGCCAGGGACTTCTTGACCGCATCCATATCCTCGATGTCGTTGATGTTCTGGCCGGTAGCCAGCGCACCGAGCTGGACCGCCTCGACGGCGTCGTCGCGGATGGTGACGCGGCCCTTGTGCTCGGGCTTCCACATCTCCTTGATCGAGGTCGGGGGCGTATCGAAGGCCTTGTCGTTGATGGCGATGGTGGTGAGGCCCCAGGTCCAGGGCACGCCATAGGTCTTGCCGTCGACATTCAGCATCTTCGACTTCGCCTTGGCGTCGTCGATGTCGCCGTAGTTCTCGATCGTGGCGGTGTCGATCGGCTGGACCAGCTTCTCGTCGAGCGCCTGCTGCATGAAGGCGGCGTTGATCATCACGACGTCGTAGAGGCCCGGATTGGTCCTCAGCTTCGTCAGCATCTCCTGTTCGGAGTTGAAGAAGTCGTTGACGACCTTGTCGCCGGTCATCTTCTCGAAGGCCTTGGTGGCGAACGGCTCGTCGGCGCCGTAACCCTTCCAGTTGAGGACATGGAGATCCTTGGCCATGGCCGTCGTGGCGCAGAGAGAAAGCCCGAGGGCCGCGAGAATGGCTGTGGTGGTCTTCATCGCATGTTTCCTTTCGGCCGTTTGAGGCCGGTTCAATGACCCAGTTTCAGTCTGCCGGTTCTTTGCCGGTCTTGGTCCGCAAGGGACAGGAAGTGGATGATCTCTTGGTGTGAGGGCCCGGATGCCCCGCCGCGCCGCGTCACCGCTATGGCCGAGGCGGCGTTGGCATAGCGGACCGCATCGAGCGGCGTCAGATCGCGGGCCAGCGCCCCGACAAAGGCGCCGAGATGGGTGTCGCCGGCGCCGTTGGTGTCGATCGCCGCCACCCGAAAGCCCGGCACCGTGGCCGACTCCTGGCCGCTTTCGACGAGATGGGCGCCGTTCTCGCCGTCGCGAAGGACGATACCGCGGCAGGAAGGCATGCGGGTTTTGAGAAGTGCCGCGGCGCCGTCGACACCGGCGGGCCCGCCGGTGATCGTCGCCAGCTCGCGCATGTTGGCGCTCATCCAGCTGGCGCGGGCGAGCATGCGGGTCAGAGCCGCCTGCGGCACATCGGCGATGACCGGCGTCGGATCGAAGATCACCGAAACGCCGGGATCGACATTTTCGACCAGGGCGAGAACGGCCTCGCGGCTGCAGGGATAGGACAGGACATAGCCGCTGACGGCCAGCCAGTCGCCAGGCGAAAGCTGTTTCAGCAAGGCATCGAAGGTCGCGACATGGGCCTCGGCGCCGGGAAAGGAAATGAAGGAGCGTTCGGCGTCCGGGGTGATCAGGACGACGCAATTGCCGCTGTCGATATCGGCTTGCGGCGCCAGAAGGACGTCGATGTCTTCATCGGCGAGAAACGCTCTGAGAGCGTCGCCGTCCGGGCCCGTTCCGAGCGCGCCGCCGCAGGCGGTGGCAAGGCCGGTGCGACGGGCCGCGACCATCATGTTGACGGCGCCGCCGGGCAGGCGCGCGAAGCTCGACGCCATCAGCTCGGCCGCCCGTTCGGGCAGGCCGGACACGTGATAGACATAGTCCATCACCGCGCCGCCGATATGGACGAGCCGCGCCATGGTCAGGCCGCTCCCTTGAGCGCCGGCGTGCCGTTGCGCAAGGCCAGGAGGCCTTTGGCGAGCGACGCGGCCTGGGAGAGGTCGAAGCCCTTCAACTCGGCGATCTTCGCCACCGGCAGGCGCGAGCGGCCGCAGGCAGCCCCGGCCATCGCGCCGGCAATGGCGCCGATCGTGTCGGTGTCGCCACCCAGATTGGCGGCGATGACGGCGGCGCGCCAGGGGTTGCCGCCGGCGATCGCGACCACTGCGAAGGCGGCGGGAACCGATTCCTGCGAGGCGACGGAGGTGCCGACGAGATCGACCACGGCGGCGATGGCGTCCTGCTCGTTGACATTCGCCGCGAGCTCGCGGGCCCAGACGATGCGCGATGCGATGTCGGGTGCCGCGGCCCAGGCGCCGACGTGACGGGCAGCTCTCGCCGCCTCGATGCCGCGCTCGGCCGCGTCGTTCCAGCCGGCGCCGTCGATGGCGGCGCTGATCGCCGCGGCAACGGCCGAGGCCGAGGCGATGGCGACGCTCGTCGCATGGGTGGCGGCGCAGGTTTCCGCGACCTTCGACACGAGCCGGTCCAGCGGATCCACCCGCGTCATGATGCCGATCGGCGCGATGCGCATCGCCGCGCCGTTGGTCGTGCCTTCACGGCCGGCCTCTTCGGCGGGCGTACCGGCGCGGATCAGGTCGATCGCCCGCTTGGTGGAGGGTCCGAGGAGATCGTAGCTGCCGCGGGCCTTGACGTCGGCTTCCCAGGCGAGAAGCCGATCGACCCAGGCGCGGTGATCGAAGCGCTCGGGGCTCGCCAGAAGCTGTTCGGCGAGAAGCAGCGTCTGCTCGGTATCGTCGGTGATCATGCCGGCGGGCAGGCCCTTGGACACCGGATGGTCCTCGCCCGGCGCGACGAAGCCGGTGACATGACCGTAGGCATGGCGGATCTCGCTCGGGGACAGAAGCTGCGTCGGCATGCCGAGCGCGTCGCCCAGGGCGCCGCCGACGAGCGCTCCCAGGGCACGGTCGAATTGCGGATCGGTGACGTCGGACATGCGCTTAGAACTCTCGATGCAGGGCAAAATGGGTCGGGTTGAGGAGGCTGGTGATATGCTCCATCACGCGGCCCTCCCTCGTGCGGATGACGCGCCTTGTCCGCAGGAACATGGCACCGGGCTGGCAGCTCAGGATCTCGGCGTCGTCTGCGCCGAGCGCAACGACGTCGATCCACTCCTCGCCGTGATCGGGATGAAGGCCGGCTTCGCGCAGCGTGGCGTGCAGCGAGCCGTCGCGCAGCCCCTTGACCGGCAGGTTCTCGATTTCCGGCATCATCGGAATGCGCGAATGTTCGATCGAGATGGCATGGCCATCGTCGGCACTGGTTCTCGCCCGGTCGAGCGCAATGAATTCCGCGCTCTCAAGCCCGAGCTTTTCGGCGAGCGCCCGATCTTCGACGATCTCCAGCCGCAGCGTCCGGGTCAGGGCATTGGCGCCGGCCTTTTCCAGAGCCTTCGTCCAGCCGGCCTCGTCGGCGACGACATTGCCGTCGAAGGTGACGAAGGAGCCGATACCGACGCTGGTGGTGATGAGGCCGCGCCGTGTCAGCTCGCTGAGGCTCTTGCGGACGGTCGACCGGCTGACGGCGAAGCGGCGCACGAGCTCATTCTCACTCTGCAGCTGATCGCCATGGGCGAGCCGGCCGGACCGGATCTCGGTTTCGAGGATCTGCGCGATCTTTTCCGGCTTGCCGGCGGCGATCGCAGAAGAGGCGGAGCGTCGGACCAATGTCTGAACCTGTCCAGTATGCCTGTCTGAACCTGTATTCTTCAGGGCCCGGTCCGGTTTGTCAATCGGCCCTGCGCGACATGGTTACGCACCTCGTCGGGCAAGCCCGGTCCATCTGCCCTCGCATGAACGGAAAGAGGCAAGCGATCGGCCCGGCCACCTCGCAGGCCGCGACCGCCGCGGCGCCGGCCGGCCGCTCGGATTATTCGCAAAACGAACCAATCGGTTGACGAAAAGTTATTCGTGGGTTTTTCCCATCCAAACAAGATGATTGTCAGTCTGGATCGCGTTGCGTGGTCACTATTCGAGCACTGCGCTGGCAAATCATGGTTGGGGGACCGTGTTGAAACATATTTTGGCTTCGAAGAAACGGCGGCTCGCCACGGTCGCCGCTCTTTGTGTCTTCTCGGCCAGCAGCACGCTCGCACAGACGCTGGGTGATGTCCCCTGGGACAACCAGACGACGGCGGCGAAGATGCAGACCGTCATCGATCAGGCGCTGATCGAAAAGCGCATTCCCGGCGCGTCCGTCTCCGTGCGTGAGGGCGATCTGCGCTGGGTGTCGAATTCCGGGGTCGCGGATGTCGCGACCGGCGCCGCGCCGACGTCCGACACGTATTTCGCCTATCGCAGCGTCACCAAGTCCTTCGTCACCACGGTCGTCCTGCAGCTGGCGGAAGAGGGGCTGGTCGGGCTCGACGATACGGTCGGCAACTATGTCGGCGGCGTGCCGGGCGGCGACGAGATCACCATCCGCCAGCTTGCCGAGATGCGCTCTGGCCTCTTCAACTACACCGCCTCCCCGGAATTCGTCGGCGAACTTCTGGCGGACCCCGGCCGGGCCTGGACCGGGCCGGAATTGCTCGCCTTCGCCTTTGCCGAACCGCGGGAATTCGATCCCGGCACCTCCTACGAATATTCCAACACCAATACCGTTCTGCTCGGCGAGGTGATCTCCGCCGCGACGGGCAATGACTGGGCGGCGGAGGTCAAGCGCCGGATTTCGGACCAGCTCGGGCTGGGTTCGGTGGTCTATCAGGGCGCCGGCGAAATGCCGTCGCCGAACGCCGTCGGCTATGTCGACGATGGAGACGGGACGGGGCCTGAATCGCTGGCCGAGTTCAATGCCTCCGGCGCCGGGGCTTCCGGCGGACTTGTGGGTGTCCTCGCCGATCTGGAACGCTGGGGCGAGGCCGTCGGCAGCGGCGAGCTGATCAGCAGGCGCGACTATGTCGAGCGGCTGAAATCCTTCGGCTCCACCGCGCCCGATCCCCAAAGCCCGGAATATGACAGCTACGGGTTCGGCATGGGCGAGATCTCCGGCTATATCGGCCACACCGGCAACGGCCTCGGCTTCG
The DNA here is from genome assembly GCF_017815135.1 of Jiella mangrovi. GTDB lineage: Bacteria > Pseudomonadota > Alphaproteobacteria > Rhizobiales > Rhizobiaceae > Jiella > Jiella mangrovi. Next base: position 244,865 of record NZ_JAGJCF010000007.1, read on the forward strand.
AGGCGCTGGTCATGTACGACCGGGCCAACGACCGCACGATCACCATTCTTCTCAATGCCAGCAATCCCGGCGACGGGGACGCGCCGGCCGACCTGTTCCGCGAGCTTCTGGACGTTCTCGGCTGGACCGGACCGGACAACCAGATCCAGGTCGCCGCAGATGGCAAAAGCGAGATCGTCCGCGCCGGCACGGTGTGGACCGGGCTGGTCAGCGGGCCGTTCCTCACGCGCGCGGCGGTCTATGCCGACAATGGCGGCTCCGCCACGGCGGACGGCCGGGTGACGCTGGCGCCGATCCAGGACTATGTGCCCGCGATCCATGTCGGCGACGGCCAGGTGGCGCTCGATCTCGGCGGCGAGATCACGGCCTCGGCCGGCGGCGACGGGGCGTTTCTGAAAACGGCGACGGGGACCGCTTCACTGTCGCTGACGGATGTCAGCCTGCTTCTGTCCGGCGACGAAATCAGCGGCATCGGCATCGACGCAAGGGACAATGCCGTCGCCGCCCTGGACGGCGTCGTCATCGAGGGCACGGCGCTTGCGGGCCTTCACGCGGGAGGCGCCGCCGCCGCGACGATCCGGGGCACCGGCGTCGAGATCGACCTTTCGCGCGGCGACGGCGTGTGGGTGGAGGCGAACGGTACGGTCGATCTCGAGAACAGCCGGATCACGCTGAGCGGGGAAGGCATCGGCCTCAACGTCTCAGGCGAAGGCGGCCGGGCGCAGATGCTGGGCACCGGCCTCACGGTCGAAACCTCGGCGCCGGGCAGCTATGGCGTGCTGGCCCATGGGGACGGGGCCGAGGTCGCGCTCACCGGTGGCTCGGTCGTCACCGAAGGCACGGGTGCTCATGCCATCGCCATGGGGCAGGGCGCCCGGATCGCGCTGGACGGCGTCACCGTCGCCGCGTCCGGCGCATCCGCGGCGGCGGCCGCGGCGATCGTCACGGATGACGTGGCGGGTAGCGGCAGCGCCACGCTCTCGCTGACGAACAGCGCTTTGTCTGCCGCAAGCGGCTCGGCGGTCGTCGCACAGGGCACCGAGCTGACGCTTTCAGCCTCCGGATCACGGATCAGCGACGCGATCACCCGGTCCTCCGACGCAAGCATAGCCCTTGCCCTGACGGATGGCAGCGCGTGGACGCTCGCCGCCGCCGGGTCGGGGGTCGGTTCGCGGATCGACGAGGTGCAGAATTCGGGCAGCACGATCGCCTTCGCGCCGCCGGTGGGAGCGGGCTTCCAAAGCCTGATCGTCGGCGATTACGCCTCAGAAAATGGCCGTCTGGTGATGAATGCCGAACTCGGAACGGGCGGCGCGGCCGACCAGCTCGTCATCGATGGCGGGCTGGCGAGCGGGCGCTCCCGCCTCGTCGTCTCGGCGATCGGCGACGGCGGACTCACCACCGGCGACGGGATCAGGCTGATCGAGACGGTGAATGGCGGACAGACCGGCTCGGGCGCGTTCGTGCTCGAAAACCGTGTCGCGAGCGGCGCCCTGGAATACGGGCTGTATCGCGGCGGCGCCCTGGCAAGCGACGACTGGTTCCTGCGCTCGACGCGAGACGGCGGGACCGCGACAGGCGCTCTGCCCAATCTCAGACCGGAAGTCGCCGTCGATACCGCGCTTCCGATGATCGCCGCGCAATATGGCCTCGCCATTCTCGGCACACGCGAGGAGCGCGTCGCGGTCCGTGGGCCGGGAGAGAAGAGCGCCTTCTGGGGCCGCGCATTCGGCGAGACGGGAAGCCGCGGCTCCACGGGCGGCGACGCGGCGTCGCAGCTTCATCGCTTCGAGAGCGACGGGCCGCGCTACGACGTCGATCTCGGGGGCTTTCAGGTCGGCTATGACTACCGCCTGTCGCAGCCGGCCGAGGCGGTCCAGACCCTGATCGGTTTTTATGTCGGCGCGGGCCAGGCGAACGGCGACGTCGATGCCGTTTACGGTGGTTCGGCGGGAAATGTGTCGGTCAACGCCTATTCGCTCGGCGCCTACTGGAACCATTCGCGGCCGGGCGGGCTGACCATCGACGCGGTGCTGCAGGGCACCTTCTACGATCAGGCCGCGACGGTCTCGGCGCCGGGTGAGACGTTCACGACCCATGGATACGGCCTGATCGGCTCGCTGGAGGCCGGCTATCGCTTCGAGCTAGGCGCAGGCTGGGACATCGAGCCCCAGGCGCAGCTCGTCTATCAGCGGCTGTCGTTCGACGACGGCTCAGACAGCTATGGCCGCGTCACCTTTGATGCTTCGAACGACGTCTTCGGCCGCATCGGCGGCAAGCTCAGCCGTGGCTGGTCATTGGCGAACGGCCGGCAGATGACCGCCTTTGCGCGGGCCAATCTCTGGCATGGCTTCTCCGATGGCCCGGAAGTGACCTTCGCCGGACCGGGTGGCGGCAATGCCATGTCCTTCGATGCCGGGCTCAAGGGCACGCGGGCGCAGCTCGGCCTCGGCGCATCGATGACCGTGTCGCAAAGCGTGAGCCTGTTCGCGTCGGGGGATTACCAGACGGGTCTGGGCGACACTTCGGGCCAGGGCTTTGCCGGGCGCATCGGCGCAACCGTCAGCTGGTGAAGGCGCGGTAAGGCGCGACCGGCCCGGCTCAATCGTAGAGATCGCGCCGTGTCGGCGGCAGGCCGCTCGGGCCCTTGGAGCGTTTCGAGGCGAGCGTCTGGTAGATCAGGAGGCCGCCGCGCTCGAAGCCCAAGGAGACGCCGGCGAGATAAAGGAGCCAGAGGCGGGCGCGCTCCTCGCCGGCGATGGCCGAAGCTTCGTCCATGCGGGCAAGGAGCCTGTCGTGCCAGAGCCGGCAGGTGCGGGCATAATGCTCGCGCCAGTTCTCGACGTCGTGCACTTCGAAACGGTGCTTTTCCAGATACTGCGCCGAATGTCCGATATGGTCGAGCTCGGCGCCGGGAAAGATGTAGCGGATGATCGCCGCATATTCCTTGGTGCCTTTTCGGAACTTGGCGTCGGTCTCCTTGGCGGGCCGGGTGATGGCGTGGTGGAGATAAAGGCCATTCGGGCGCAGCAGCTTGCGCACGGCCTTGAATAGGCGTCGTGCTTCTCCCAGCCGACATGTTCGAACATGCCGATGGACGCCACCTTGTCGAACTGGCCGGTGAGCTCCTCGAAGGGTTTCAGCTCGACGGTGATCCTGTCCGACAGGCCCTTGGCGGCGATCCGCTCTCTGGCGAGATCGTATTGCGCCTGGCTGAGTGTCACGCCATGGCCGGTGACGCCATAGGTCTCGGCCGCGTGGATGAGCAGCGCGCCCCAGCCGCAGCCGATGTCGAGAAATCGCTCGCCTTCCTTCAGCCGCAGCTTGCGGCAGATCATGTCGAGCTTGTCCTTCTGGGCCTTGTCGATGTCGTCGTGCCAGCCGTCGAAATAGGCGCAGGAATAGAGCATCCGCTCGTCGAGGAAGAGCCGGTAAAAGTCGTTCGAGACGTCGTAGTGAAACTGGATCGCCGCCTTGGACGAGCCGCTGGCCGCCGCGCCGTCTCCGGCCGTCGGGCCTGCGGCCTTCGCCCGCCGCGACAGCCCGTAGAGCGAGGGCAGGGCGGCCGCCAGTTTGAGCTTGTCGATCTTCTTCATCGCCGCCTTGGAGCGGATGTCGGGGCGGGCGCTCGCAAGGTCGAAGATCGTGCCGTGCTCGATGTCGATCGCCTTCGTCATCCACAGACCCACCGCCGTCGCGATGTTCGGGCTGATCGCCAGTCTCGCGATCGCGGCGGGATCGTTGAGCGTCAGCACCGGCCCGTCCGTCGGGCCGAGCCATTCGCCCGTCCAAAGCCGCACCGCGATCTTCGGCTGGAAGGCGGCAACCACGTGGCGGACGATCTCCGCGAGCTTTTCCTCGGCGCCTGCCATGCTGGTGTCTCTCTGATTTCACGTGAAACGGTCTTGCCTGGCCGCTGGCTTATCGCGGGGCGGGAGATGGTGCAATCGCTGGCGGGATCACGCCGCTGATCGCTCGCAGCCGTGGCTCGAAGTGACAAGGACAGAGGCGGTGAGCCTGATCTCATCGCTTACGGAGGAGATCGCAGCGTCGGCGGCGGCGTTTGCCTTCAAGAGGCAGCAGACGGCAGCACCCGATCGGCGAGCGGTCATGAAATTTTGGTCAGGGTCTCACTTTCCGACAAGAGGAGCGCAGTTATTGCGGTGCACAATCGGTGCGGACGACACGTTTCAAACCGGATGAAGGACACCAGCCATGCGCGTAGCCCTGATCGAACCCGCCGCCCTCACGGCCGAGCAGAAACCGCTCTACGAGGATATGAAGAAAGGCATCTCCAGCAATTTCAACGCCTTCGAAGTGGTGCGCGAGGACGGCGCGCTGATGGGGCCGTGGAACCCGTGGCTGCACGAGCCGAAGATCGGCAAGGCGATCTGGGATCTCACCAAGGCGATGTCGATGGAAGCGACGCTGCCGGACAATGCCCGCCAGATCGCCATCCTCGTTACCGGCGCCCATTTCAACGCGGCCTACGAGATCTACGCCCATGTCGCCGTCGCCGAGAAGGAAGGCATGTCCGACGAACGGCTTTCGACGCTGGTCGCCGGGGTGAAGCCCACCGGCCTCGCCGGCGAGGAGGAGGTGGCCTACGACGTCGCCTGGGCGCTTCTCAACGGCGGCGGCATCCTGCCCCGGCCGACCTATGATCTCGCGGTGAAGACCTTCGGCCAGCACGGCGCCAACGAGCTGATCTATCTGGTCGGCCTCTATTGCCTCGTGTCGGTGACGCTGAACGGTTTCAACGTGCCGGTGCCGGAGAAGGAATGAGACACGGCCGTCGCGGCAGTGTCAGGGGCGCCGGTGCGCCAGGGGGCGAGAGGGCGCCCACCTCCGGCGGCCGGTTTCGATTGCGCCCATGATATTCACGCCGCGTTAGCCATCCTTCTCAAACATTCGGCAATGACGCTGCGTTACGTTGTCTTGCCGAGCGGCGGAGCCGACAGCCGCCTGTCGCACAATCGTATCAAGGGATGCCCGGCCGACGGTCCTGATCGTCGGCGGCGCCACACCGGTCGCGGCCGTCCGCGCCCTGCCGGGAAGAAAAGACGCCCACGCGGAAGAGGATGCGCCCATGAAGACCTGTCTGATCATCGACGAGGCCCCGGTCATCCGCAAGATCGCCTTCCGCCTCCTCAGCCGCGACGGGCTCGACGTCGATACGCTGGAAACCCCCTCGGAAGCATTCGAATGGATCGACAGCAACGGCGCGCCGGACATTCTCATCGTCGCAGCCAGCACGCAGGACAAGACCGTCGTCGACGAGATCAAGCGCCTGCGCGAGCGGGCGGGGCCTTCCATGCATATCGTCGCAATGATCGTCGAGGCCAATCTCGGCCTGATGACCCGGCTGCGGCGGGCCGGCGTCGAGGGCTATCTCTACAAGCCCTTCGACCGCACTCTGCTCGAGGAAAGCCTAAGGCCCTTCCTCGAACCCGTGGCCGTCAGCGCCTGAAGGAGCGAGACACGACTTCGCCCGCTTCAGAAGCCGGACTTTCGGCCCATCACGGCATGAAGTAAGCCGGCTTAATCGGCGGGCTTCACCGTCTCCATCAGGCGCTGCATATTGCCGATGACCTTCTCCCGAATGTCGGAGCGGTAGAGCGCGAAGGCGACATTGGCTTCGATGAAGCCTTCCTTGGAGCCGCAGTCGAAGGTGCGGCCGGTGAAGGGATAGGCGGCGAAGTCCTGTTTCTCGGCAAGCTTCAGCATGCCGTCGGTCAGCTGGATCTCGTTGCCGGCGCCCTTTTCTTGGGTCGCCAGAATGTCGAAGATCTCCGGCTGCAGGATGTAGCGCCCCGAGATCGAGAAGTTCGACGGCGCATCCTCGGGCTTGGGCTTTTCCACCATGCCGGTGATCTGAAAGCCGTTGCCGACCGCCTCGCCCTTGCCGACGATGCCGTATTTGTGGGTCTCGGCGGGATCGCACTCCTCGACCGAGATGACGTTGCCGCCGGTCTTTTCGTAAAGCGCCACCATCTCGGCGAGGCAGCCCTTTTCCGCCTGCATGATCATGTCCGGCAGAAGGATCGCGAAGGGCTCGTTGCCGACGAGATCGCGGGCACACCAGATCGCATGGCCGAGGCCGAGCGGCGCCTGCTGGCGGGTGAAGCTCGCCGTGCCGGGCTTGGGCTGGAGATCGTCGAGAAGCTTCAGCTCGGCGGTCTTGCCGCGCTCGGCCAGGGTGTCGGACAATTCGACCTGAATGTCGAAATAGTCCTCGATGACCCCCTTGTTGCGGCCGGTCACGAAGATCAGGTGATCGATGCCGGCCTCCTTCGCCTCGTCGACCACATACTGGATCACCGGCCGGTCGACGACCGTCAGCATTTCCTTGGGAACGGCCTTGGTGGCGGGCAGGAACCGTGTGCCGAGACCGGCGACGGGAAATACGGCTTTGCGGACTTTCTTCATGGCAGGCCCTCCGGGATGATCGCGGCAGCGGAAGGGAGCGGCGCCCTCCCCTGGTGTTTCAGTCCCGTCACTTAGCCGGCCAGCAAGCCGGAGATGTGACGACGCAAACGGTCTTCGTCGAGGCGTGCGGTCCTGGAATGCCGCCGCCGCTCCACCCTGCCTATGCATCGCCAGAGATACCCGCGCAAGCTGCGAAGCGGCTTTCTGACGCCGCAAGCGGCATCGCGCTGCCGCGACACGCCGCCTTCGCGGTAGCGACCCGTGGCGCCTTCAACGGGTGACCTGCGATGGGAGCGACCAGCGACCGCCCGCGCCAGAGGCTGAAAGTTCCATGCACCGCAGGCTCTTGCGATCGACCGGGTGATCCGGTTTGCGAAGCCGTGCAGGATCGTCTTCTTCGCGGCCGCTGACGAGGGTCTTGCGCCGCAAAACGCCATGGCGCAACGCGCCCGGACCGTTGCCCTGCGGCCATGTGAAGCGGTCGTCCCCGGCCCGTGAACCGAAAATGGCGGGTCACGACGGGCAGCAGGCAGTGCAAATGCGCGGGCCGGCATGGCGAAATCGTTGCGCGAGAGCGCCGGTCAGAAATTGCGCTTGTATTTGAACTTGCCGGAATGACCCTCCCATCCGTCGCTCTGGCCCGGCCGCTTGTTCCAGGGCCAGCGCGTCCCGGCATAGTTCGACAACTCGAAGGACAACCTGTCACTGAACTTGTAGAGCAGGGAATAGGTGAAGTCGGGGTCCCAGGGCTGCTGCTGCGTCCCATCGGGAAAGAAATTGAAATTGGCCCGCAGGCTGAGCTTGTCGTTCGGCTTGAAGCCGCAGTTCAGCCCGGCATATTTCTTGTGTTCGTCGGTGCCGCCGACATTCACGTTGAAGAAGCGCGGCGCATAATGGAGGAAGGCCGAGCAATCCAGCTTGCCGAGCTTTTCATCGTCGCTGGCAACGATCTGCGGCTTGTAGGGCAGATCGTAGGTCAGGCGCAGGCCGCCACCGAGGAACTCCTCGAGGCCAATGCTCTCATTGTCTTCGCGATAGCCGTAAAAGCCGATGGAATGCGACAGGGCGAGGCCGTTGCCGAAGTCGAATTTCAACGAATAGACATTCGGCTGATAGTCATAGCCGAAATTCCTGGCGGTCTCCTTTTCCAGAAACGACGCCCCACCATCCCCGGCGCTGCCGCCTTTCAGCTGAAGCTTGATCTTCTGGTCGTTCGAGAGCTTGCACTCGCCGCTGCCGCCGGCGCGCGGATGGCGCGGATTGCCGCAGATGGTTGCGGATGTCGTGTCCTCTTTCGTCAGGATCAGGCCGCCCTTCTTGTCCGTGCGAAGCCCCGGCGGCAAGGCGTTGCCGGCATCGGACCGGGTTGCCGACAGCGCCCGTTCGACCGAAACGCCGGCAAGGGCTGTATCCGAGCCGTCCGCGCTTGCCGCCCCGCCGGAGCGATCCGTCCCCGCCCTATCGGACGAAGCGCCACGGGTCGGAGCTGATTTTTTTTTTGCTCTCCTGTTCGGGAGCCGCGTCGTCGGATTTCGGTTTGACGGCAGCGGCTTTTGGCGCGGCCCGCCTCGTCTTGCGATTGGCGAGACGCTCGAGCAGCACGATGCTCGCCTTGCCCGTGACAGACAGACCCTCGTCCTTTTCCGCCATCGCGATGGCGGCTCTCGTTTTCGGGCCGAGCTGGCCGTCGACCTCGCCCGGATTGTAGCCGAGACGGCTGAGTTCGGTCTGGATCATCCCAACGACGCTCAGATTGTGAAGGCCGGGCGCATTGCCCTCGACGGTATCGTCGCCGGAGACGGCTATCTCCTTCGAGACCACGGGCGCTGTCTCCTGCTTCGGCTGCGGTTTGGCCTGCGGCGAGGATTTTTTCACCGCCTCGCGCGTTTTGGCCGCGGGCTCGACCGACTTCGGCTCTGCCTCAAGCTTCGGCTCAGGCTTTGGCTTGGGCTCGGCCTTCGCCTTGGGTTGAGGCTTCGGTTTCGGCTGGGACTTTGCCTTGGTCTTCTGCTCTTGCGCCGGTTTCGGCTCGTCCTTTGGTTCTTGCGTCTTCGGCTCGGGCTTCGCCTTCAGCGCCTGCCTGGTAAACGCCTTGGCCTTGGCCTTGGCTTTCGATTTCGGGTTCAGTTTCGGGGACGACATCTCGGCCTTGGCGGAATCGGGCTCGGGCTGCACCAGGGCTTTCACCGAACGGGGCAATGACTTCGCGGCCGGTTCCGACGTTTCGGCAGTTTCCTTTGGCGTCTGCGGCTCGAGCGGCTTCTGCGTCTTCGCAGAGGCGCCGACGAGCGCTTCGATCGTCGTCTTCTTCGGGCCGGACAGCTTGGGCTCGGGCGATTTCGGCGCGAAGGCCTGCGGCGCCGGCGACCCTGGCTGAGGCGTCTTTGCCGGCGGCAGCGTTCTTGCCTTCGGGGCGACGGTCCTGCGTCTGGCGGGCGCCTCCTCGACCGTTTCGATGCGCTTGGGGGTGGCACGCATGGCGACGCGCTCGTCACCACCGCCAGCGGGTCTGACAGGCGCTTTCCTTGCGGCCATCGCCGTGTCGGCAGCAATCAGGCTCTCGATCGAAGCGCTTTCGCCAGACGGCTTTTTCGCGGCCGGCATCTGTGCTTGCGGCGTGGTGCTGGCCCGCTTTGCGAGCGCAGGCTTGGCGATCGTCGCCCGCCTTGCGGGGGCGGCCTTGAGCACGTCGCGCGCCGGGGTGGGCGCAATCTCGATCTTCCTTTCGCTCACCGCGCGCTTGGCGGCTTCTTCGCCATAGGCGCTGAGGACGCGATCGAAAAGGCCGACCGCGTCGGGTGACATCTTCGCATCGGCGGGGCGCGGTTCCTCGGGGGTGCGGTTCAGCAGGGCACTCGCGGCTTCGGCCCCATAGGCGGCCGCCAAGAGGCGCTTGAGCGGATCAGCCGACTGAGCGAGCGCATCCTTGCCATCGGTCGGCGCGGCGAGGGCGATCCTGCCCGGCGAAACGCGAGCCGATTCGGCCGCATAGGCGGCAAGCAGGCGCTCGATCATGCCCGCATCCGCGACGGGCGGCTGCGGCACGGGCGCCGGCGCCACGGGCTGCGGCACAGGTGCCGGCGGCACCTCGGCCTGCCGGGATTGCAGATTGCTCGGGTCGATCATCAGAACGACGATCTGGGGCGCGGCATTCATGGCCGGAACGACCATGCCGGGCATGCCGGCCATCGTCTGGATCTGCGGGAAGACCGAGGTGACGCCAGGCTGGGCGAGAATCACCGGCTGAGACGGCTGAACGCTCTGTGCGCTTGGCGCGGCTTGCTTCACGACGACCTTGGGCGCGCTCTTTTCGGCGGGAAGATCGACGGCGACCCTGGTGCCGACCACCGTCTCGGCGACCGGCGCGATCTCGACCGTGCCCTCTGTCACCACACGCCCGCCAGAGCCGCGCGCGGCGGTCGTCTCGGTGCCGACGACGACCGTCTTGGCCGGGATCGCGACCTTGGCCGGCGCGGCCTTCTTGACCACGGGCCTGGCTGGCGCAGGCTTGGCCTTGGCAACGGCCTTTTTCGCCGGAGCAGGCTTCTTCTTCGTCTCGCCGGTCGTCTCGCCGGTCTTCTCGACGGCAGGTTTTTTCGCGGCGGGTTTCGGTGTCGCGGCCTTCTTGGCAGGCGCCTTGGCAACCGCCGGCTTCGCGTCGGCCTTCTTCACTGCCGGCTTGGCCTTGGCTTCGGTCTCGCAGGCGACCTTCGGCTTCGGCTTGGGCTCGGGTTTTGGCTGCGGCTTTCTTGCCTTGGCGGTGTCCGCGCGCACGACCTTTTTCTTGACCGCCGGCGTCTTCGAAGCGGTCTTTTTCGCCGTCGTCTTCTTCACGGGCTTTTTGGGCGGCACGCAATCGACCGCCGCAGACGCGCCGGCGAGCACCGCCGGTTCGGCCTTTGCGGCAGGCGTCGTCTTCTTTGCGGGCTCGGCCTTGGCAGGCTTTGTCTTTGCCTTGGCAACCTCCACCTTGGGCTTGGCCCCCGCCTTTGGCTTCGCAATCGTCTTGCCGGCGACGGGTTTTTCGACGCCGGCCGTCTTCGCCTTCACGGGCACCGTCTTCTTCGGCGCGGGCTTGGCGGCCTTGACGACCTTCTTTTCCGCCACGGCCTTCTTCGCCGCGTCCGACGTCTTTGGCGCCGAGGGCTTCTTCGCCTTGGTGGTCTTCTTCGTGGCAGACGCCTTCTTGGCCGCGTCCGCCTTTTTCGCGGCAGCCTTTTTCTCCGCCGCCTTCTTGCGAGCCGCAGCTTCCAGCTCGGCCTTGCTCGGACCTGCGGGCTTCCACTGGGCCGCGACCCGGACGGCATAGGCCTTGGCGATCTCCAGTGCCGGCAGATCGATGGTGGAGAGATCGACGTCGAACTCGTCCTCTGCCTTCACGGTGAGGGGATCGCCGTCCAGCGGCGTGATCGTGCAGGCCTTGGCCTCGGCGTCACAGGTCACGTCGACCCTGTCCTTGGCCATGGACTGGCTGAGGCCGAAAGAGGCGGAAGCATCGGGAAAGATGCGATAATAGCGGCCGCCGACGGCGCCGATCTGATAGCCGCCCCAGAAGGCGGCGGCCGAAACGTCGCTCACCTCCACCGAGGCGCCAGGGGTGAAGGGGACCGCGATATCATAGAGCTCGGCGCGCGTGTCGCCGGCCGCAGCCGGCGCGCAGCCTATGGACAGCGCGGTCAGGCTGTGCAGAGCTCTTCTGCTCCAGACCTTCACCCGTGGCATCATCAGGACCCCATCTGATGGCGCATCAGCGGGCCGAACTGCTTGTAGGCAAGGCTCGCAAGGATGATCGCATTGGTGTTGCAGCTGAGCGAGCCGTTCGGCGACCCGTCCGCCTCGAAGCGACCTTCCATCCAGCCCTTTTCGGGATCGGCGAGGTCGTCGAGCGAAGCGACGAGGGCCTTGGTGTAGTCGGTGCCGAACAGGGCATCCCAGCCGAAGGCCGCCTTGGTGCTGATGCTGCGCAGCTCGTCCATCCGGCTGCCGTCGAGGCGCATGACCGCCCACGGATCACCGCCGCCCCACACCGTCGAATAGGTGAAGTAGGGCTTGACCGAGATGTGGCCCTCGCTGACGGCGGTGAACTGGCCGGTGTCCCTGTAGCGCTGCTCCTGGGCCCGGTAGACATTCGAGGCGAGCCGCAGCGAGGTGGAATCGAAGCCGAAGTCCAGCCCGTCGAGGACATAGGGCTCGCTCGTCGCGAACGAGGCCGATCCGTTGCCGAGCTTGCGGTCGTCGACCGGAACGGCGACGTCGCCGACCATCTGGAAGGTGAGATTGCGCTCGGCCTTGGCCGCATCGACCGCGTCGAGGCCGAACAGCATCATCGCCTTGGCGCCATACTGCTCGTAGCCGACGCGCCCTTCCTGGCGGAAGACGGTCTTGTCGTCGCGCACCGCGGTGCCGAACATGTCGCCTTCCTGGACCAGCGCCGCCAGATCCCATTTGGTCAAAAGCTTCCGGACGTCCTTCGCGTGCTCGGGATAGTTGCGCATGATGTAGGACATCGGCACCAGGAAATGGGCGACGTCGAGCGCCGACCAGCCAAGGCCGCGCGGGTCCGGCTTGTTGGCATAGGTGCTCATCTTCAGGGTGCGAACGTCATAGGCCTTGTTCGGCAGCCGCCCCTCGAACAGCTCCATGGTGTCGAGGCTGACCAGGGCGCCGTTCAGGCGGCCGTGGAACTCGACATCCTCGATGATGCCCAGACGATAGGCCGAGATCAGACCGATCAGATAGGAGCCGGTGTCCCAGATCGTCGTCGAAGGATAGTTGTTGGCCGCATTGACCAGAAGCGTGTTCTTGTCGGTGTTGTTCTGGAAGTAGCGCCAGGCGATCTTCGCCTGGGTCATTTCCTTTTCCGTCAGCGGGCGCAGCGCCGCGAGCTTCATCGGCTCGATCGCCGCGATCTTCTCCGACACCGAATCCGCTTTCGCCATAACGGCCGGGGCCTGCGCCGACGGCGTACCGGCAGGTGCCGCCCTGAGGCTTTCCGACACGTCGTCGACCGCGAGGATCACGACGGAGGCTGAAAGGAGGCCGGCGATGAAGATCAGCTGGCTGCGCCCGCGAACGAGATTTTCTTTGAAGCTCATGACTATTCTCCGATATCGAAGTCGGGTTGCCAGAAGGCCGCGTAGATCATTCCCGACAGGGCAAAGATGTTGTTGATCCCCCAGAAGCCGTTGGCGATGATACCGCCCAGCGTGTAGCCCTCGTTCCCGAAGAGGAAGGCGGCGAGAGCGAAGACGAGGCCGGCGAGCGTCAGGACGCAGATCGCCACATGCGGCCAGACCAGCTTGAGGAAATTGCCGGACTGGCGGTCCTTCGGGGTCACGGGGAAGCTGATCTTCCGGCCCAGCATGACGACCCAGAGGGCCTTCAGATTGATCGCGAAGAAGGACAGGTAACTGGCCTTGCTCTTGTAGCCGGCGACGCCCCACATCCCGACCAGCGTCGCCAGTTCCATCGAGATGAGGAACGGCAGGATCTGCAGGAAGAACTCGTCGGTATAGGCGCTGAGCGGTGCGATCGCGAAGAACAGATAGATCATCGGGGCGACCAGGAAGATGCAGTTCCACGCGCCGCCGAGATAGGACCAGAAGGTCGAGGCGTACATCAGCCGCTGGGACCACGACATGCCCGAGCGAAACAGCGGACTGTCGTTGAACAGGATGTCGAGGCTGCCGCCGGCATATTTGAAGCGCTGGATCGTCCAGGTCAGAAGATCCTGGGGCGACAGCATCTTCGATTCCACATGGGGATGCAGCACCGACTTCCAGCCGCGCTCGGTGTCCGAGTGCAGGACGATCGAGGTGTAGATGTCCTCCGAGACGTGGAACTTGTAGGGCGTCAGCGCCTGCGACATGGTCGCTTCCTCGCGGATCGCGGCCATCAGCACCGGCGAGATCTCGCGCTCGTGGCTTTCCAGCGTCACCTCGCACTCGGCCTCGATCAGACGCTTCTCGACGGCGTCGCCGAAGGAGCGGAGCGCCGCTTCCATGACCGCCTCGCGGCGATGGATCGAGCCGGCGCCGCAGCAGAAGGCCGCATGGGACCGGTTCCGCCGGCGCAGGATGATGTCGTAGAAGATCTTCGGATCGTTGACGAAGGGGTCCTCTCCGATGCGGATCTCGCCGACGCATTTCTGGACCATCCGGCCGAAGCCCGCGCCGCAGCGGCCGAGCTTCTCGCCAAGCACGGCGTCGAGGGTCTTGCCCTCGGGCAGGTCGAAGAACCACTGGGGCGTCTGCACCCAGGCGACCTTGGGATCGCGGAAATAGCCGAGCGTGCGCTCCAGGATCGTCGGGAATGGACGCGTGTCGGCGTCGCAGATGACGATGAAGTCGCCCGAGGTCTGCTCCATCGCATTGCGCAGATTGCCGGCCTTGAACCCCTCATTGGTCGTGCGGGTGATGTAGCCGACGTTTTCCTCGGCGCAGACGGCCTTCATGGCCTCGCGCCGGCCGTCGTCCAGGACATAGATCCTGAGGTCGATCGGATGGGGGTAGCGGGCGTTCTTGGCGTCGATCAGCCCGAGGCGGACGAGCTCGGGATCCTCGTCATAGGTGGCGAACATCACGTCGACGGCGACCGGCCGCGCGGCATCGTCGGCGCCTTCCTGGCACTCGCCGATGGTGGCCGGAGGCTCGACGATCGGCGTATCCTTCACCGCCCACAGATTGTAGGCGAACAGGATGAGGCCGATATAGGCCAGCGTCTCGGCCATGACGACCGGGATCGAGAACCACAGGGCGTCGTAGTTCAGCGAATAGTTCCACCGCCACCACAGATAGGATGCGCCGAGGCACAGGCACAGGGTGATCAGGAACTGCCAGAGCAGCTCCCGCGGCACCGAATGCGTCAATGGTTCAGGCGGAACTCGGTCTTCGAAGCGTTCGAAATAAAAGCTCATGGCGACGGGTCCCGTTCAGGTAGCGGCTTTTGTCGCCGGAGCGGCATGGGCGGGCTTGCCGGCCCAGGGCAACGGGCCAAGCCCGATGGTCCAGGCCAGTGCCGGCAGTTTGGACAGGCCATAGGCAGCGCCATAGGCTCCCGCCGATACGAGGATGACCTTGAAGATGACGGTCGCGGCAGGCGTGAGCGTCAGGCCGAGCCCGTAGACGCCGATGTCGAAGAGATCGATCATCATCGGGTGCAGCAGGTAGATGCCGAAGGTGAACCTCGCGAACCTGCTCCATGCCGGCGACCAGGCCTCGTGCTGGCGGCCGAGAAAGACCATGAAGACGGCGAGCGGCATCAGGAAGTGGGCGTAAAAACCCCAGCCCGTACGGTGGCTCCAGGCGCCGGTCTCCATCGCAGCGAAATTGTGCGGCAGGGTGGCAAAGAGCAGGAAGGCGACGAAGAAGATCGCCGTCTTCGAAACCAGACGGGATTCGCCGCGCGGGATGCCGTATTTGAACAGCCCGAAGATGGCGAAGGCCGCGATGCCGTAACCGACATAGCCGAGGATCTTGACCGCCCGCACGAGATAGGTCCGGGCAGTGTCGTCGGCGACAGCCGACCAGATATAGCCCTGCATGTAGTCCATGCAGCCGAGCATCGGCACGACGGCGAGACCGTAGATCGGATAGCGCATGGCAACCCGCATCACCGGATAGAACATCATCAGGACGAACAGCGTCGGCAGGAAGTGCATGTGGTACTGCGACGAGCCGATGAGGAAGTTCTGCGCCCAGCGGCCGACGTCGAGCCACTGATCGACGACCGCGCCGGAATAGCCGAAGGCCGTCGCCTTGAAGATCTTGAAGAAGGCGTAGAACACCGTCCAGAAGGCGAAGGGGATGAGCAGGCGGCGCATCTGCTCGCCGATCGCCTCGCGGTAGGTCGGGCGGCGGCGGTCGAGCTTGAAGGCGAAGAGGAACAGCGAGAAGACGAAGAACATCTCCGAGCCGGACAGTTCGCCGACGGCCCGCATCAGAACCGGCACGAGACGCTGCTCGGGGTCGGCGTTGATGAAGGCCTTGCCGACGGAATCCGTCGTCGAATGGATCATCACGACGCCGAAGGCGGCAATGACGCGATTGGCGTCGAACCAGGTCATGCGCCCGCTGGCGGAGCCGCCTGTCTGCGCGTTCATCACCGGTGTCTGGACGTGGATGTTCATCGCCCGGCTCCGTCTGCGGACAGTGAGAGAAGGTCCGAGGCGCCGAGCCGGCGCGAACGGGGCGAGAGACGGCACGCATCGCCGGCCTTGCGGCCGGGCCGGCCGATCAGGCGCACGGCGCCGGCGGCACGCATAAGGGAGAAGGCATCGGGCGCGGCGTGATCGCGGAGCCGCGCAAGGGCTGGCAATCCTTGCACTCCCAGCGGAAGGACCGGAGCGTCGATGCGGATTTCACCGGCAGCGCCAGCAAATGGCGCGCAAGTTTCTGCTGCGCGGCTGGCCGGTATTGTTGGCTTGGAGTGCATCAGGATCGCCCCTGGATTCATTCACTCCAATTACGATAGACTTTAACCTATAAAATTAAGTCAACCGCCATCGTAACTAATAGATTTAACTTCAATCTCATTACTATATATTTCGGCAAATTTACTTATGTGGTCCGCCATCCTGGCGTAGCATTCGTCATATGAAAGGTCTTTCGGCAGCGCCGAAATCTCGGTCGCCACGGCGACCAGCGGCTCGGCGCCGACGGTCGCGCCGACGCCGCGCATCGAATGGGCGGCGCGGCGGAAGGCGGAGACGTCGCGTTGCTCCATCGCCTCGCGCATGGCCGAAAGGGTTCGCCTCAGATCATTCGCGCAGGCGGCCAGAAGATCGCCCATGGCCTCGACGCCGATCTCTTCCTCGAGCTGGCCGATCCGCGACAGAACGAGCGCCTCGCCCGTCGCAGGATCGGCCGCGGCCAGATCGTTGTCCGCCGCTTGGCTTCCGGCCGCGTCATCTTCGGCTTCGTCGCCTCGTTCGTCCTGCAAGGCGTCCGGGCGCTTCGCGCTGGCGACCCGGTCGAGAATGGCGATGAGCTTCGCCTTGTCGATCGGCTTGCCGATGAAGTCGTCCATGCCTGCCTCGAGGCAGGCCTCGATGTCGGACGCCATGGAATTGGCGCTGAGACCGAAGATCGGGATGCGGTCGGCCGCGTTCTCGGCGGCGCGAATGCGTCTCGTGGCTTCGAGCCCGTCCATATGCGGCAGCGAGACATCCATCAGAATGAGGTCGAAGCGCCGGCCCGCCGCGGCCTCGACCACCTGCACGCCGTCCGCCGCGATGACGACCTCGTGGCCGAGCTTCTCGACGAGGAGCCGCACGACCAGCTGATTGGTGCTGTCGTCCTCGGCAACCAGAATATCGAGCCTCGGCCTCGTCGCGGCGATCGGCTCGGCCGCCTCGACCGGCATCGCCTCGGCGATCTCGAAGGGGATCTCGAACCAGAACCTCGAGCCGAAATCGACCGCGCTTTCGAAGTCGATCGACCCACCCATCCGTTCGACCAGGGTCTTGGTGATCGCAAGGCCGAGGCCGGTCCCGCCGAATTTACGGGTGTAGGAGCGATCGAGCTGATCGAAGGGCGAGAACACCTGCTCGCGCTTTTCCGGCGGAATGCCGACGCCGGTGTCGCTGACGCAGATGTGAAGCTTCGCGCGTCCCCACCGGTCGAACTCCAGCATGTCCACCGCGACGGTGACGCCGCCCTTTGCGGTGAACTTCACGGCATTGCTGACGAGGTTGAGGATCACCTGGCGAAGGCGGGCGGAATCGCCCATCAGACAGGGCGGCACGTGGGGCGTCACGTTCCACTTGAAGGCGATGCCCTTGGCATGGGCGTTCTGCTGGTTCAGGCGCCCGATCGTCTCGATCAGCGGGGCGATCTCGAAAGGCGCGTGTTCGATCTCCAGCTTGCCGGCCTCGATCTTGGCCATGTCGAGGATGTCGTTGAGAATGACGAGCAATGCTTCGGCGCTGGAGCGGGCGACCGCGACGAGCCGCGCCTGCTCGGGGGCCAGCGGCGTGTCGTCCAGCGCCCCCAGCATGCCGAGGACGCCGTTCATCGGCGTGCGCACCTCGTGGCTCATCATCGCCAGAAACTCGCTCTTGGCGGCATTGGCCCGCTCGGCCTCGGTCTTGGCGAGTTCGAGAGACTGCGCGGCTTCGTATTCCTCGGTCACGTCCTGCAGCGTGCCAGCCACCGAGAGAGGCGTGCCGTCGTCGCCATAGCGATATTCCATCGAACCACGGACGTGGCGGACCGCACCGTCGCCCCGGATGATGCGATGATCGAGTTCGACCGATTGCCTGCCGCCGGGAACCGGGTCCGACCGGCACGCGGCAAGCTTCGCCAGAAGCCGGGCGGCATCGTCGGGATGGAGGATGCGGCTTAATTCGGGATCGGCGCTCGTCAACGTATGGTCGATCCCGAAGATGCGGAAAAGCTCGTCTGACCAGTGAACCTCGTCGGTCACGAGGTCGTGGCGGAAACTGCCGAGCCTCGCCATCCGTTGCGCTTCGGCGAGGTTCTTCTCGCTCTGTTCGAGCGCCTGGGTCTTCTCGACCTCGGAGGTCACGTCGCGAACCGTCGAGGTCATCGAGAGGGGCCGGCCGATCCGGTCGGCGAGGATCTCCGCCGCCGCCTTGATATGGGCGATCGACCCGTCCTGCCGGATGATCCTGTAAGAGGCGTCGCGCGATGCCGGTCCGCCGGTCTCTGCGGACTTTCGCAAAGCTTCCTTCTCGAGCGCGAGAACATGCTCGACATCGTCGGGATGCAGCAGTTTGGTGAAGGCATCGCCATTGGACGAGCCACCTGCCGGCAGCCCGTAGATCTGTGAGAACTCGTCCGACCAAACGACCCGATCGGCGACGAAATCCCACTGAAAGGTTCCGATCTGGGCGATGCGCTGGGCCTCGCTCAGCATGCCGGCGGTTTTCTGGAGGGAGTGGCCCTTCTCCTCGAGCCGACGGCGCTGGCGGCTGACGACGATCAGCATGACGAGCAGAGAGAGAAACAGCGTGGCGAACGCGACCCCCATGCGGATGGCGGCGCTCTCGACCTCCTCTCGCTGGTCGCTGGAATGAGCCACCACCCGGTGCAGCATCTGGCGGGTGAGATCGTCGATGGCCCCGCGATCGGTTTCGATCTCGGCGAGAAGATCGTCGATGTCGGCGGCGGTCAGAACGGCGACGCTCGAAAGATGCGCATCCAGCGCCGCCAGTTGCGAAGCCACCAGACGTCTGGAATCGTCGGCTTCCCCGCTCATGAACGCTTCGAGGGCCGGGGCGTCGAGCACATCAAGCCGGCTCATCAGAATGTCGAAGCGAAGCCGCAGCGCATCCTCCGAATCGATGTCGCCGGGCTTCCACTCCTGGACCTTGATGTGAAAGCGGTCGAACTCCTTGCTGAGCTGGTAGACCGCCCATTGCAGATTTTCGTGAGGCGTCGCCCGCAGATCGCGCAACATGCCCTGCAATTGCAGGGCCAGCGTGGCCGGGACCGCGACGGCCGTCAGCGCCGCGCCGAGGATGATCGCTTTTTGTATGACCAGCCACATGCGCGCGCCTTTCACCGTCGCGTCCATTTCGGCTTCAGCGGATCGTCAGCCGGTTGAGCTGCCAGATCGCCCGGGACTGGTAGGTCTCGGTCTGCAGCACCTCGTCGGAATCGAAGGGATACATGATCCACAACGGCCCCTTCTCGCGGACCGACATAGGCTCGCCATTCGCCTTGTAGGCGATGATCGGATCGGCACCGGTCTCGTCGACGACCGGCAGCGTGACGGCGTAGTCGTTGAGAGCGGTGGCGACGATCTCGTTGCCTTCGGCCTTCACCGCCGCAACAAGATCGCTCAGCTTGACGCCTTCGAAGCGGATCTTGCCCTCGGTCCAGGGGGTGGTCGTCTCGAAGGTCGTCACCGGCAACTTCTCCAGAGCCTCGCGATCGAAGCGGGTGACGGTCTCGCCGCCATTGGAGGTGACGGTGAGAAGGGCGCGGGCGGCATCGGCGGCCGGCGGCAGGGCCGCAGCACCGACGATGGCGAGACCCGCCAGGAGGAGCATTTTGCGAAAGAACGAACGAACCATGGTCTGTTCCCTGTCTTTGTGGGTTGGTGACGATGCGGCCCGCAGGCTGACGGCCCGCCGCCGTACGGGACTTGGCATGGGATGTTCCCGAGGCGGCGGAATGAGCCGCGACGGGAAACCATGCGCTGAAACGAACGCCTGCCGGCCGCTACGCAGGCCGGCAAAGCCGTTTGGAAACCATCAAAGGCAAAGGCGCGCCCCTGGACGGTTCAGGCCGGCTTGAACCGCAGCGTCAATCGGTTGCCGCGGGCGTCCGATTGAAACCCGATCTCGTCGGCGCACTGGTGAAGAAGGCCGACACCCCAGCCTCCTTCCGGGAGGGCGAAGACATCCACCTCATCGACATCCGGCAGGTTCTTCAGGTCGAACGTACCTGCCGGCGGCGCCTCGCCCCGGTCCCTGAGGACAAGGGTGACGGCGTGGTCCGGCGCCTCGAACAGCTCGATGTCGATCTCGCCGCCCGCCTTGCCGCCATAGGCGTGGCGAACGATGTTGGTCAGCGCTTCGCTCGCCGCGAGTTCGAAGCGGGCGAGCTGTTCTTCGGCCAGGAGTGCGGACGCCCGACCGCGCAGATCGACGGTCGCCGCGTCGGCCGCTTCGAGGGTCGCCGGAACAATCATGGCTGCCCGCGGCGTCATGATCAGGCGCTCTCGAGCGCGGCCGAAGCTGCGGCAAGGTTCGGATAGATCCGGAACACCCGATCCATGCGCGTGAGCTTGAACATCTGCTGGACGCCGGGCTGGACGCCGCAGATCGCGAGATCGCCACGGCTGCCGATCTGCTTCAGGATGGCGACCAGCGAACCGAGGCCGGTGGAGTCGATGAAGGCGACGGGCGACAGGTCGAGCACGACCCTCGTGGCGCCGGCGGAAATCAGATCGGCCATTTCCTGCCGGAAAGCCGGGCTGTTGGCGGCGGTCAAACGCGGGGCGTCGAGCGAGAAGATTGCCGGGTCTTCGCCCGAGCCTGGAATTTTCGTGAGCATCAGTAGCCTTCCCTTTCCATGAGGATCATTGAGACGTCGTCTTCGAACAGGTCGCTTGCGGTCCATTGGCGAAGCCTTGCGGCAAGGCCGTCCAAGAGCGCGTCCGAACGAGAAACCGGAGCCTTTGCGACGAAGGCCGCCAGGCGGTCGAGGCCGAAGGGTTCGCCGCTCGGGCTCTCGGCCTCGACGACGCCGTCCGAATAGACGAAGAGACGGTCGCGCGGCCTGAACGTGACCTCCTGACAATCGAAGCTCGCCCCTGGCAGCATCCCGACCGGCATTCCGCCTTCGCCCAGCCACTCGGTCCGGCCATCGGCGCGGATCAGCAGCGGGCTCGGATATCCGGCCTGGCAAAAATGCATCCGGTCCGACGCCTCCAGAAGGATGCCGCCGAAGAAGGTGAAGTAGCTGTCGTCGTCCGAAGCCTCGAGAAAGCGCTGGTCGAGCGCCGCGACCAGGCGCGCCGTGCAGATCGACACCGGGTCTTGCGGATCGTTCGCAAAGACGTTGTTGGCGAAATATTCCGGCGTCACCAGATGGGCGAGAGCAACGGCCGAGAGCGCGGCCCGCACGCCGTGACCGCAGACATCGGCGGCGTAAAATCCCAGCGCGTCGCCGCCGAGGGGAAAATATCCGAAGACGTCGCCAGAGACCTCGCTCGAGGGCAGGAAACGGGACGAAAAGCGGCAGCTGGAGATGTGCGCCCGCTCGCGCGGCATCAGCTGCCGCTGGGCTTTCGCCGCCGCCTCGATATCGGCGCGGATCGTCTCATAGGCGATCTGCAGCCCGCGGCGGCTGGCCTGCAGCTCAGCTTCATAGCGAATGATCCGCTCGGCCGCCTTGACCCTCAAAGCGAGGATCGACGCATCGACCGGCTTGCTCATGAAATCGTCGGCGCCGGCCTCCATGCCCGCCAGCCGGTCCTCGCGGCTATGGTGGCCGGTGATCATCAACACATAGACATAGCGCCCCAGCGCCAGCGCACGGACCCGGCGCGCCAGGGTCATGCCGTCCATTTCCGGCATGTCGACGTCGCAGATCATCATCGCCGCGTCGGATCCCTGCAGCAACTCCAGGGCGCGGCCGCCATTTTCGGCGACGAGCGGCTCGTATCCCATCCTGCGCAAGAGCGCCGACTGATAGTGTCGCTGGCTGGCATCGTCATCTGCGACGACGATCCGCATTGCCGCGGGCGCGGCAGCGCGATCGGCCTCGCCGAAGGAATTGCGTTCCACGATCGTCGTCATTCTTGCCAGACCTGAATTTGACAATACACATCCGCCGATAGTTTTGTATGAGACACAAACTTTTGCAGTTTATTGTTTGTATTGCTTGCAAACAAGACATTATTGCCCTGAATGCGTCATTACCTCTGCCATTGAACTGTTATCAACTCATAAACAGAGAAATTTCTCTTGTACCTGTCAGTCGATATTTTACCAAATACCAACGCTCCTGAGGCAATACGATATCGACGGGATGCGCTCGACACGCGTCTCGGCCCATGTTTTTGGTTGTATGAGGGGTGACCATGGATCGGTTGACGAAGAGACATGCGGGAGGCAGGGCTGGCGCGGCGTCAGGGCCATCAAACCGCCTGTGCCATTTGCTGGCACGGGGTTTCCTCCTTGCCATCGTGACATTCCTCGCCCTTTGCGCGGTGCCCGCCGCCGCAACCGAGACTGGCACGGTGTTCGAGGAGCGGCGCATGCCGAGCCGTATCCTCGGCAAGGACGTCTATTACACGGTCTATCTTCCGCCCAACTATGACGCGGGAAACCGTAAGTATCCCCTGGTATATCTGATGCATGGTGGCTGGGACGGGCGCAACGAAGACTGGTTCCGCTATGGCGGCGTCGATCAGATCCTCGACCGGATGATCAATTCCGGCGAACTGCCGCCCTTCATCGCCGTGACGCCGGAAGGGCGCCGGGACGAGGACAACCAGTTCTACACCTACTACATGAACGACGCCGATGGCGGCTATCGCTGGGAGGACATGTTCCGCCAGGAATTCATGCCGCATGTGGAGAAGACCTACCGCGTCATCGAGGGGAAATACGCGCGCAACATCATCGGTCTGTCGATGGGCGGCTATGCGGCGATCGCTTATGCGCTGAAGGATCCCGAGCTCTTTGCCAGCGCCGCCGTTCTCAGCGGCGCGTTCCGCACGGACGCCCAGACCATCGCCCTCGACCAGAGCGGCTACGACAAGCGCTACGGCAAGGCCTGGGGTCTCGGCCTCAGGGGCGTCGAACGGCTGAACGAGCACTACCGAGCCAACAGCGTCTTCGAGCTCGCCAAGGGTTTCGAGCCGACCGGCTGGGGCCAGACGCGGTTCTATATCGATTGCGGCGCCGACGACGTCTTCTTCGACGGCAATGCCGCCCTCCACATCGCGATGCGCGACCTGAAGATCGATCATCGCTTCCGTGTGCGGGAAGGCAAGCACGACTGGAACTACTGGCGGATGGCGGTGCCCGATGCCCTGAAATTTGCCGGCGACACCTTTCGCAAATAGACGCGAGGCGAAGTGCCTAATCGAACGACGAGGGGCGCGGTTCCGATGCGAGGCCGCGCCCCTCTCCGTTCACGATGGCGGGGAGGCCGGGCAGGGGAAGCGGGATCGGGGAGGCGGGGAATTCAATCCGCCCCGCCCGGGGGATGGCGCCATCAGCTCCGGTAATCGCTGCACTCGTTCTCGATGCTGCGCAGATGCGCCTGCCATTCCAGCTGAAGATCGCCGTCGGCTTCGTTCATCTGCGCATATTGCCCGACCACATGGTCGGCGATCTTCGGGTCCACCAGGCGTAAGGGGCGACCGGTGGAGAGCGCGGCGATCTGAATTTCGCAGGCGCGTTCCAGATAATACATGGCGTTGAACATCTCGGCCGCGCTGCGGCCGGTGGCGATGAGGCCGTGATTGCGCAGGATCATCACGGGATGGGAGCCGAAATCGGCGACGATGCGCGCGCGCTCTTCCAGATCCAGCGCGATGCCCTCGAAGTCGTGATAGGCGATGCGGTCGTGAAACTGCAGGGAGATCTGATTGAGCGGCAGGAGACCTTCTTCCATCGAGGACACCGCGACGCCCGCGCGGGTGTGGGTGTGCATGATCCAGGCCGCGTCATGCCGGTTCATGTGAACCGCCGAGTGAATGGTGAATCCCGCCGGATTCACCCGGTGCGGACTGCCATCGAGCTTGTTGCCGTTGACGTCGATCTTGACGAGAGAGGACGCGGTGATCTCTTCCCAGCGCCAGCCATAGGGATTGATCAGGAAGTGACCGTCCTCCTTCGGCACCCGCGCGGTGATGTGGGTGTAGATCAGATCGGTGAAGCGATGACGGGCCGCCAGCCGGTAGCATGCGGCGAGTTCCTCGCGGGTCTGGCGTTCGGCATCGGACATGACTGTCATCGGTTCTTTTCCGTTCCTGTCGAGGGGATCAGACCCGGTTTCACCATCGGTCTGACGCTCCGGCCTGTCATGATGGCATCGCATGTTTGCGCGTCCGGCTGAAGACCGCCGAGACCACCGGCAGGGCCGCCAGCACGACGCAGATTGCGATGAGGATCGGCCCTATGCACGGGCCGACGAAGGAGCCGGACAGCGCGACTTCCCAGTCGCATCAGCTCGCCCGTCGTCGGCCGCGTGGCATGGGAGAGATTGCGTTCGCCTGCTCGCGCGATCTTGCCCGCCTGACCGAAAACACAAGGCAGTTCGCTCAGAGATCGAGCGTGACGTCGCCCCTCGGCACCGAGCAGCACAACAGGACGTGGCCGTCTTCAGGCGGCTCGAGAGGCTCTTCGGCATAGGAAACCTCGCCGTCGAGCTTGCGACAGGCGCAGGTCCCACAAATTCCGTCCCGGCACTCGAAGTTCGGGCTGAGCCCCTGGGCTTCGGCAAAATCGAGCAAGGTGCCACATGATCCGTCAAAGGCGCGTTCCAGACCGGACCGGGCGAAGCGAACCATCGGGGCGGCGACATCTGCCGCTTTGTCCCGCGGCTCCTCCGCCGCGACCGCGATGGCCGATCGCGGCACCTCGCCGGCGGCTTCGCCGAAGCTTTCCTGGCGAATGTCGGCGTCGGGCACGCCAAGGCTCACCAAGGCGGATCGCATCGCTTTCATGAAGCCGTCGGGTCCGCAGAGATAGACCATCCAGGCGTCCTGCGGCAGCAGGCTCCGCAGCCGGGCGCGATCGAGAAGACCGATGGAATGGCAGCGGCCAGAGGCGATGTCCTCGTCACTGCCCTCTGCATAAGCGACATGGGTGGAAAGGTTCGGAGCCGCCCGCGTCAACTCCACCACTTCGCGCATGAAGGAATGCTCCTCGGCCGACTGGCAGGCATGCACGAAAACGGTCGGCCGTTCCGGCTGGCGGGCGAGTTCCGCCAGCATCGCAAGGCCCGGTGTGATCCCGATCCCGCCGGTGAGAAGCAGCACCGGCCGCTCGCCGGCTTCCAGCACGAAGCGGCCTCGCGGCAGTTCTGCGGCAAAGCGCGCGCCGACCGTCGCGGTTTCGTGGAGATGACGGGACCCGCCCTTGCCACCCGGCTCCCGCTTGACGCTGATCCGATAGCCGCGGCGGTCTGCCGGATCAGACGAGATGGTGTAGGTCGCGATGGGCCGCCCGGGCAGCGCGAGGCGGATCGGCAGATACTGCCCGGCGATGAAGGGGGCGGGCTCGCCTCCCACCACTTCGAAGCGGATCGAGACGACGTTGCGGCTTTCCTCCACGCGCTCGACGACTTTCAGATCGAGCGGAGCGCTTCTCGTTGCATCCACCATGGCGACGCTCCTTTTTCCGGCGCTTTCAGTCGTGGTAGACGAAGGAAGCGTTGGTTTCGGCCGAGGCATCGAGGGTCCGCTCGGTTTCGAGGAGATCGCTGATGCGCTTGCGGTAGACCATCGGCCCGCGGTCGATCGCGATGCGGATCGGCCGGCGCTTCATCGGGCGCTGCTCTTCGGCATGCACCGCCTCGAGGATCTCCTTGTCCTCGGCGAAGGCGATACGCAGCATCGCGTCGATCTTCTGCGATGCCTCCTCGGTTTCGATCGCCGTATTGCGCAGGTGCATCCAGCGGTCGATCGTGTAGCCTTCGTCGACCGGCGTCATGAAATGCAGTGCGAGAACGCGGTTGCCGCTGTCGCGGTCGTCCTCGGCGATCTGATCGGCGGCGTCGGCGGAGCCGAAGTCGATCACGGCAATGGAAGGGATGTGGAGGTGGTAGTAATGCCAGCGATCGACATTGCCCTCAAAACCGCCGAACGCCTTGAAGAAACCGATCGGCTCGGCGTCGCGGATCCAGCGCCAGGCGGTGATCGTCTTGCCTTCCGTTGAGACGTGTACGGGGACGTTCTCGGAAGCCGAGTTGCCGAGGGTGGTCGGATGCACGAAGCTGACATGGGCCGGATCCACCAGATTCTCGGCGACGTTCAGATAGTTCGACTTGAGGTGCAGCGCGTCGCCCTGATGGGCGTGCCACTTCGGATCGGTGAATTGCGGCAGGTCGAAGATCTCGGCGGGGTCGGCGCGATGCGCCTCTCCCATCCAGATCCAGACGATGCCGTGGCGCTCGTGGATCGGGTAGGTCTCGACATAGGCGGATGGCGGGATCTTGTCCTGCCCGGGCACGCGGGTGCACTTGCCGTCGGGGCCGAAGGTCAGGCCGTGATAGCCGCAGCGCACCGCGTCGCCGATGCGCTTGCCCTTTGAAAGCGGCAGCAGCCGGTGCGGGCAGCGATCTTCCAGCGCAGCGACGCTGCCGTCCTTGCGGCGGTAGAGCAGCACCGCATCTCCCAGAATCGTGAAGCGCCGAAGTTCCTCGTCGATCTCGCTCGACCAGGCGGCCACGTACCACGCGTTGCGAACCAGTGTCGTCATGCCGTCACTCCTGAATCTGCGTTGGCTCGCCGGCATGTCGGATTGCCGGATCTCTTTACTACGTGTACGTAGTTTTTGGACGCAGATCAAGGCCGTTTTGCAATCCGTCCAACAAAGCGCCCGACGCCTCAGATGGCCGATTTGCCCATGTAACGATGAAACACCATCGAGACCGCCCGCCGGGCAGGGCGGCCGAGTTTACCACGTACTGCCACCGATTCCCCCCTCGGTCAGTCCCCGGGTTCGGCGACCTTGCGCAACAGCGCGACGAAGAGCTGTTTCTCGATCTCCGTCAGCGGCTCCAGCAGCTTTTCACCGGCAGCAACGCTCACCGGGACATGCTCCTCGGCGCAGCGCCGCCCGGCTTCGGTGAGCGCGATCACGGAGGTCCGCTGGTCGTCCGGGCTCTTGAATTTCTCGACCAACCCCTCCCGCTCCAGCTTGCGCACGACCACGGTGGTGGTCGATGGGTCCATCGACGTCAGCCGGCTGAGCTGGCTCATGGCCACCGGCCCGAGCTTCAGAAGCGTCACAAGGGCGACAAACTGGGTCACCGACAGGTTCGGATAGCGGACGTTCTGAGTGAAGAGTTGCGCGCCGAGCTGGTGCACCCTGCGCACAAGTTGCGCCGGGTGGTGGCGCGGATCATAACCCTCGATCGCCGCGTCCGGAATGTCGCCGTTCCCTGCCGGCCTGCTCTTTGCCACTGGCCGCGTCCTCGCCATCAGGCCGGCTTCCCCCGTGACCGCCGGATCGCCCGTCGTGCCGCCACGGCCGCAGCCGCCGTGAGCGGCGCCAGCGTCGTTTCGGTCCATCGGGAAGGGGAGGGCCACCGGGCGGGGCTCCGCACGCCGACGCTCATCTGCCTGAAACGCGTCATGAGACGATGCCTCGCCTTGCGAAGCCCAGATCCGAACTGAGCATTAGGCCCGAAATCTTCAACGGCTCGGCGGGCATATCTCACCTTTGTGTCGGGCATCATGTCGTCCATGACAGGAAACGGCGCTGGACAGGCCGTGCGGAAATATCGCGGCAAAAACACACGAGCAATCGGAAAAGCGATCCAGGGCCTTCTGCCATGGCTCGCGAGGCGATTGAGCTGCCTCGCGGAGGGGCGCCGTTTCGACCTGAAACGTCTCCGTTTTCCGCCCCCCAAACGGCAAACGCCCCGCCGGATGATATCCTGGCGGGGCGTTTTGGTTTTGATTGAAGAAGAATGCTTGTTTTTGCGATTGGCAGACCTGGCAGCGACCGACT
>NZ_JAGJCF010000008.1 GCF_017815135.1 Jiella mangrovi
AGCGCCGGGCGAAAAAGTGGGAACCGGTTTTTCGATAAGCCGGCCCACCAGATAGAATCTACAGCATCGGGCGATGCGAAGTTATCGCCCGATCCTGTATTCAGAGCGCAATGGGGCGGACGGAGAGGCGACGCCGTCATTTGCGGCAGGCCCCCTCCCCGCCCATGCTCCGCCGCGACAGGAATGGCTATGACCATAAGAATGGCATTCGCCGTCACCCCCACCGTTCATGATGACGATACTGTGCACCCCTGCGCGCACGTCCTCTCCCGCATCGGCCATCATGGCTGGGGCGCCAACCGCCGCGCCAAAAGGCGGCTCACCTGCACGAGCACGCGGCTTCTCAGCTTGACGCAGGTCCCGACGCAAAACGCCCCGCCGGATGATATCCTGGCGGGGCGTTTTGGTTTTGATTGAAGAAGAATGCTTGTTTTTGCGATTGGCAGACCTGGCAGCGACCGACTTTCCCGCGTCTTGAGACGAAGTATCATAGGCGCTGGGGCGTTTCACGGCCGAGTTCGGAATGGGATCGGGTGCGGCCGCCCCGCTGTAACCACCAGGTCGGCCAATCGCAAAATGTTAGCTTCGAGAAGCTTGGCCTCAGGCGCCGGCGCGAGCATCCGCTCGCTTGGCTGACGTCCCTTCGGGACGCCGCTTCGTTCGAAGCGGGGCTGTCCTCGCGATGTTCGCCCTGACGGGCGAGCGCTCGAACGCGCCATTTCCTGAAGCCTGGTCTTTCGTTTGCTGCTTGGCAGCAGCTATTTTTTCCAATCACCCTGTCCGAACTGCCGCCGTCCGAGCCCCG
>NZ_JAGJCF010000009.1 GCF_017815135.1 Jiella mangrovi
CGCCCTCGGTGCCATTCGCGCAAACACCCGTTTCAAGAGCTTCTTTCAAGCCGTCGCCGAAAGATCGGGATCGAAGAAAGTCGGCATCATCGCCGTCGCCAGAAAGCTTCTCACTGTTCTCAACGCCCTGCAGAGAGACAGAAAGGCGTTCGAATGAACACAGTTGCCAGAAACGTCTGACACAACAGAAGCTTAAACGGCGCACTGGATGCTCGGGACGGGGCCCGAGCATGACGAGCGCGATAAAAGCGGACGCCCAATCTCAGACTGTCAGGCACGCAATAAAGCACGATGCCGTGGGACGTCCGGCCTCTACAGCCTGCGGCGGCCGGTGACGAGCTGGTAGATGACGACGATCACGGCGATTACCAGGAGAAGATGGATCAACCCGCCGGCGACGTGGAACGCGAAGGCGCCCAGCAGCCAGAGGATCACGAGAATGACGGCGATCGTCCAGAGCATTGCTAGTCTTTCATTCTGTAGGAGATTCGGGCCGAAACGGCCCGTTGAGGACTATAACAACGGCGTGAACCGTTCGCCCGTTCCCTTCAGATCCGCGACGAGGCCCGCTGGTCACCCCGTTTGCGTCAGAAAAGCCAGAAGTTCGCTCGAAGGCGCAATGAGCTCGTCGACGACGTCGAAATGGTGCCGGCCGGGCGCTTCGACGGCACGGGTCCTTCCGCCGAAACCATGCCAGACATTGGCAAGAAGACTGTTCTGCCGGCGAAATTCCGGCAGCTCAGCGCCGCCGCAAAGGCACAGGAGATCGATCCCCGCGCGAGGCTCCAGAAGCGCCGGGCTTTCGGCCCGGGCGGTCGCGGCATCGAGGCCGAGAACGGCGTTCATGCCCGTGCGCATGATCGGCCGGAGGTCATGGCAGCCGCTGATCGAGGCGACGCGGTCGATGCGGCCGGCGGTGGCCGGCGAGATCGGGGCGTTGCTGCAGAGCATGCGGGTGACGAGGTGGCCGCCCGCCGAGTGGCCCGAAAGGCGGATCGGGCCGGCGTCCCTTGCCGCGACCTCATCCAGAAAACGGGCGATCTCCTGCGTGATTTCGGGGATCGTCGCTTGCGGGCAGAGCGTGTAGTCCGGCAGGGCGACGGCAAAGCCGCGATCGAGCGCGCCTTTGGCAAAATGCGACCAGTTGCCGATTTCCTGCCCTTTCCAGTAGCCGCCATGGACGAAGACGACGAGGCCCTTCGGCTCCTCTTGCGGTTGGAAGAAATCGTAGATCTGGCGGCGTTTCTCGCCATAGGCCAAGCCGAGTTCGGCGCGGTCCGCCGCCGCCAGGGCATCGCGAAACGCGCGCGCCTCTTCCTGCCAGCGAGGCAGATAGCTCTTTGCGTCGGCGATCGATCCGCCATTGTCGTAGGCGCGGTCGTAGTCGCAGATCGGCTCGCCGCCGGTCCAGATCGTGTCAGATGCCACGGGTTCGTCCCTGTAAGATCGTCATTTCGCCCGCTCGGGTCGTCGCGAAAAGATCGCGTCGATCGCCCCGCCCTCGGCCGTGGACGACTGCGCCGCGAGGGTTCACCTCACACATGCAAGAACCGCTCCTTGATCTCAGGCGTCGCCTTGAGATCGGCCGTCGTGCCGGCCCAGGCGACGCGGCCCTTTTCGATGACGACGTGGCGATCGGCGAACCGCGCCAGGGCGTCGACATTCTTGTCGATGACGAGGATCGCCTCGCCGGCATTTCTGATCTCGGTCAGGCACGTCCAGATCTCCTCGCGGATCAGCGGGGCGAGCCCTTCGGTGGCTTCGTCGAGAACGACCAGCCGCGGGTTGGTCATCAGCGCGCGGCCGATGGCCAGCATCTGCTGTTCTCCGCCCGAGAGCTGGTTGCCCATGTTGCGGCGGCGCTCCTTGAGGCGCGGAAACAGCCGGTAGATCGTTTCGAGGGTCCATTTGGCGGCGCCGGAGCGATCGCTGCGATGGGTCGCGACCAGATTTTCCTCGACGGACAGCGTCGGAAAGATCTGCCGCCCCTCGGGCACGAGGCCGAGGCCGCGCCGGGCGATGACATGGGGCGGCTTGCCGGTGACGTCTTCACCGTCGATCGTGACCCTGCCGCCCTCGGGCTTGAGCAGCCCGAAGATCGACTTGATCGTCGTCGTCTTGCCCATGCCGTTGCGTCCGAGCAGCGTGACCACCTCGCCGGCGCCGACGCCGAGATCGATGCCGAACAGGATGCGGCTGTCGCCATAGCCGCTTTGAAGGCCTTCGACTTTCAGCATGAGGGTGCTTTCGGCATCAGGCGGCCGTCTCCTCGCCGAGATAGGCGGCTCTGACGTCCCGATGGTTGCGCACCACTTCGGGCACGCCGGTGGCGATCAGCTGGCCGTAGACGAGGACGCTCACCCTGTCGGCCAGCGCGAAGACGGCGTCCATGTCGTGCTCGATCAGGACGAGGGTATGCGTTTCCTTCAATTCGCGCATGAGCGAGACGAGAACCGCCGATTCTTCGCGGCCGGTGCCGGCCAGGGGCTCGTCGAGGAGAAGGAGCCTTGCGCCGGTCGCCAGCGCGATGGCGATCTCGAGCTGGCGCTTTTCGCCATGCGACAGGCTTCCCGCCCGCCGATGCGCCCGGTCGTCGAGCTTGACGCGCGCAAGGGCGGCCATCGCCGCGTCGTTGATAGGCGCCTCCCTTGCCGCGGAGCGGAAAAAGCGGAAGCTCGATCCCGATCTCGCCTGGACCGCAAGCGCCGCGTTTTCAAGAACGGTGAAGGCTTCGAGGATCGAGGTGATCTGGAAGGAGCGCGCAAGGCCCCGGCGCACCCGATCGACCATGGACAGCCGCGTAACCTCATCGCCGGCGAACGAGATCGCGCCGGAATCGCTCGCAAGGCTGCCGGAAAGCTGATGGATCAGCGTCGTCTTGCCGGCGCCGTTCGGGCCGATGATGGCGTGGAGCTCG
This sequence comes from Jiella mangrovi, assembly GCF_017815135.1. Classification (GTDB taxonomy): domain Bacteria; phylum Pseudomonadota; class Alphaproteobacteria; order Rhizobiales; family Rhizobiaceae; genus Jiella; species Jiella mangrovi. The sequence goes on from NZ_JAGJCF010000009.1 coordinate 2,918, forward strand.
CCCGGCGCGACGTTAAAGCTGACGTCGTCGGTGACGGCCAGCGCGCCGAAAGACTTGCGAAGGTGGGAGACGGAGAGGAGTGGCTCGCTCAAGACGGCGCTCTCCTGAACAGTCGCTCGATGCCGCCGGCGATGCCGCCGCGCGTGAAGAGGACGAGGCAGACGAGGAGAACGCCGAGCCCGAGCTTCCAGTGCTCGGAAAACTTCGCCAGCCAGTCCTCCAAGAGCAGGAAGGCGATGGCCCCGCCAATGGCGCCGACCAGCGTGCCCATTCCGCCGAGGACGACCATGACGATCAGCTCGCCCGAGCGCTGCCAGCTCATATAGGCGGGCGAGACGAACTCCGCCTGATTGGCGAGGAGGACGCCGGCGACGCCGGCAAGCGCTCCGGCGATGACATAGGCCGTCAGCTGGTAGGCGAAGGGTTGAAAGCCGATCGCCTGCATGCGGACAGGGTTTTGGCGCGTGCCCCGCAGCACCCGGCCGAAACGGGAGAAAATGACGGCGCGCAGCCCCACGAAGGCGAGCGCCAGGACGCCGAGCGTCAGATAGAACAGCGTCAGATCGCTGTTGAGAACCGGCAGGCCGAGAAGCGTCGAGCGGGCGGCGAGCGTCATCCCGTCGTCGCCGCCATAGGCCGAGAGCGAGACCATGAAGAAATAGGCCATCTGGCCGAAGGCCAGCGTGATCATGATGAAGTAGACGCCCTTGGTGCGCAGCGAGATCGCACCGGTGACGAGGGCGAAAAGCGCCGAGGCGAGGATCGCCACAAGCGTCTGGATGAGAATGTCCGAGGTGCCGTTCGCCAACAGGATCGCCACCGAATAGGCGCCGAGACCGAGGAATGCGGCGTGACCGAAGGACACCATGGCGCCATAGCCGAGAACGAGATCGAGCGACAGGGCGGCGATGGCGAAGATCATGATCCGCGTCGCCGTGACGACGAGAAACGGATCGCCGATGAGAAGGGCGATCGGCGGAAGCAGCGAAAGGGCGAGAAGGAGGAGGACGGCCGCGAGTGCCGCGCCGCGGCCATCGACGATGCCGCGCCGGCGATCGCGCGCAAGATCCGGCGTGGTGCGAGCGGTCTTTCCGCCAAGTGCAATCTTGCTCTCGCCGGCGCTCATGCCGCCGCGCCCTTGGCCGGAAACAGCCCGGAGGGGCGGAAGAACAGGACGGCCGCCATCAGGATGTAGATCAGCATCGGCGCCAGCGTCTGGCCGGTCTGCGAGGCGGCGGAAGGGTCCATCAGGCTGCGCAGAACGATCGGGCCGAAGGTGCGGCCGAGCGTATCGACGAGGCCGACGAGGATCGCCGCGACGAAGGCGCCGCGCACCGAGCCGACGCCGCCGATGACGATGACGACGAAGGTCAGGATCAGGATGCCGTCGCCCATGCCGGGCTCGACCGAAAGGATCGGCGCGACCATGGCGCCGGCAAAGCCGGCCAGCATCGCCCCGAAGCCGAAGACCAGCATGAACAGCCGGCGGATGTCGACGCCGAGCGCCGAGACCATCGGCGCGTTGACCGCGCCGGCCCGCAAAAGCATGCCGACGCGGGTGTGGTTGACGAGGAGCCACAGGCCGACGGCGGTCGCGAGCCCGGCGGCGATGATGACGACCCGGTAGAACGGATAGCGCAAGGGGCCGATCAGCGGGATCGAGCCCGAGAGAATATCCGGGATCGGCACGCTCATCGGCGCCGCGCCCCAGAGGATCTTGACGCCCTCGTTGAGGATCAGGATCAGGCCGAAGGTCGCCAGCACCTGATCGAGATGATCGCGCTCGTAAAGATGGCGGAAGATCAGGAATTCCAGAACGAGACCGAAAAGGAGAGCCGCCGGCAGCGCGATGGCAAGGCCGAGCAGGAAGTCGCCGGTGAGCGCGGTGAAGGCCGCCGCGAAATAGGCGCCGACCATGTAGAGGACGCCGTGCGCGAGATTGATCATGTCCATGATGCCGAAGATCAGCGTCAGACCCGCCGCGACGAGGAACAGGAGGATCCCGAACTGGACGCCGTTCAGCGCCTGGAGGAGGAAGAGGTTGAACACGTGTCCTACGTCGTTCTCATGGCTTTGGAGCGTTCAGGCGCCCTTGACCGTCAGTCGCCCCTCATCCTGAGGTGCGAGCAAAGCGAGCCTCGAAGGGCGAGGGGCGGGCGCTGCCTTTTCAAGGAATGCGCGCGCGGAAGAAGATTGACCGGAACGGTCGAGCGAGCCGCCCCTCGCCCTTCGAGGCCGCCTTCGGCGGCACCTCAGGATGAGGGGCGGCTGATGCGCGTCACTCTCCGCCCCATATCTGGCCGACCTCAATCCATCTTGCAGTCCTTGGCATAGGTGTCGGCATAGTCGGTGAAGATCGGCTTTTCGATCTCGGTCTGATACTTGCCGTCGTCCCGCTTGGCGACCTTGACGAGGTAGAAGTCCTGGATCGGGAAGTGGTTCGGGCCGAACTTGAAATCGCCGCGCAGCGACTTAAAATCGGCGGCCTCGAGCGCCTTGCGCAGGGCGTCCTTGTCGGAAAGATCGCCGCCGGTGGCCTTCACGGCGCTGGCGATGAGGAGCGCGGCGTCGTAGCCGTGCATGGCGTAGCTGCCCGGCACGCTGCCATACTTCTTCTCGTATGCCGCGACGAAGGTCCTGGACTTTTCGTTGTCCATGTCCGGCGCCCAGTCCGAGCCGCCGTAAAAGCCGACGGCCGCGTCCTTCTGGGCGGGGAGCGTCGTCTCGTCGACGGTAAAGGCCGAGAGGAAGGGGATGCTTTCGAGGCCCGCCTGGCGATACTGTTTGACGAGATTGACGCCCATGCCGCCGGGCATGAAGGTGTAGACGGCGTCGGGCTGCATCGCGGCGATCTGCGCGAGTTCGCCGGAAAAGTCGAGCTGGCCGAGAGGCGTGTAGAGCTCGCCGACGATCTCGCCCTCGTAGGAATGCTTGAAGCCGGCGAGCGCGTCCTTACCCGCCTGGTAGTTTGGCGCCATCAGGAAGACCCGGCCGTAGCCCTCGTCCTTGGCATATTGGCCGAGAACCTCGTGGTTCTGGTCGTTCTGATAGGAAACGGCGAAGAAATTCTTGTTGCACTCGGCGCCGGCGAGGTTCGACGGGCCGGCATTCGGGCTGATCAGGAAGGCGCCGGCGTCGGTCACGGGCTTCACGATGGCGCCGGCGATGTTGGAGAAGATCGGGCCGACGACGAAGTCCGCATCGTCGCGCTCGACGAGTTCCCGCGCCTTGTTGGCCGCGACGTCGGGTTTTAGCTCGTCGTCCACGGTGACGACGTCGGCCTCGACCCCGCCAAGCTTGCCGTCCATGTCTTCGAGCGCCAGCATGAAGCCGTCGCGCGCCTGTTCGCCGAGGACGGCTGCGGGGCCGGACAGTGTTAGCATCAGCCCGACCTTCAGCTTTTCGTCGGTCTCGTCTTGTGCACAGGCCGATCCGGCAAAGGATGCCGCCGCGATAAGGCCGATGGCGACGGTGCGGATAGCTGTCATTCCTGCATCTCCCATGCACAAGTTCTTCGGCGACCCGGTCGTTTTACCTGCCGCCTTTAGGCGTTGCTCGATCTCGACTGGACGCCTGCCCCATTCTCCAACGGCAAGAGATGTTTCACATAAAATATCCAGCCGCAACGGGCGGGAGCGGATTTTGTGGCCGCCCGCCGCCGCTGTGATACGGGCGTCGGATGCTCTGGACAGGGGCGCGAAGGTTTGGTCAAACCGCCCGGCCATCGGCCGTGATGGCGCCGCGCCGCAGACATTCGGGAAAGGGCAGAGCCATGACCGCCGAGATCGAGATCATCCGCCCCGACGACTGGCATCTGCATTTGCGCGACGGCGCCATGCTGAAAGCCGTCGCGCCGGTCAGCGCCGCCAGCTTTTCGCGCGCCATCGTCATGCCCAACCTCGTGCCGCCGGTGCGAACCCTCGCCGACCTGCGCGCCTATCGCGGGCGGATCGAAGCCGCGCTGCCGGCGGGAATGAGCTTTCGCCCGCTGATGACGCTCTACCTCACCGAGACGACCGATCCCCGGACGATCACCGAGGGAGCGGGGAGCGGCGAGCTGGCGGCCGTGAAACTCTATCCGGCCGGCGCGACGACGAATTCCGACGCGGGCGTCAAGGATTTCTCACGCGTCCACGGCGTCCTCGAGGCGATGCAGAAGGCCGGCGTGCCGCTCCTCGTCCATGGCGAGGTGACCGACCCCGAGGTCGACATCTTCGACCGCGAGGCGGTGTTCATCGAACGGGTGCTGAAGCCGCTGCGCAAGGATTTCCCGGGCCTGCGCATCGTGATGGAGCATATCACGACCGAGGAGGGCGCCTCCTATGTCGGCGAGGCGGGCGACAATCTCGCCGCGACGATCACGCCCCAGCATCTGATCATCAACCGCACCGACATCTTCAAGGGTGGCATCCGCCCGCATTTTTACTGCCTGCCGATCGCAAAGCGCGAGAACCACCGCCAGGCGCTCAGGAAGGCCGCGACGTCGGGCAGCGCGAAGTTCTTCCTCGGCACCGATTCCGCGCCGCATCTGTCGTCCCTGAAGGAATGCGCCTGCGGCTGCGCCGGCATCTTCAACGCCCCGGTCGCCATTCCGTACGTCGCGCAGGTCTTCGACGAGGAGGACGCGCTGGAGAAGCTGGAGGGCTTCGTCTCGCGTAACGGCCCGGCCTTCTACCGGCTGCCCGTCAATACTGACACGATCCGGCTGCGGCGAGAGGCGCCGGACAAGACGGTCTTCCATTCGGTCGACGCCGGCGAGGACGGGCTGGTCGTGGTGTTCAAGGCCGATCAGCCGCTGATGTGGTCGGTGGTCGAGAATTGACGAGATCGGCCCGGACGCCGCACCCACATCCTGGCAACTTTGAAGGCGCCGTCACGGCCGCGGTTGTCTGGCGCAAAGCGGATGGCTGGGATGCGCTGGCCCCGACGCGTCGTCATTCTCGCGCGCCGTCCCGAGAATCCAGGGGGGTTACGACCACATTCACCGCTCCGAGCGACTGAAATGACGTTCAGAGGTGTCCGAGACGATGCATTCCCGGATCATCCGCAAACGCCTGCCGAGTGAGATCGAGGCAGTTTTCTTGGACAGTTGCAGGCGTTTGAGCCTGTGACTCTGGATGCTCGGGACGGGGCCCGAGCATGACGACGCGGATATGTGACGGCCGCTCTCGGTCGCTTTTTGGGGGTCTGGGACCGGCGGGCAGGCTCGATACCGCCTTGCGCGTATGCCCGCTTCAAAGACGAGCCGCTGCCGCCGACGCCTCGTCATCCCGGGCTTGACCCGGGACCCATTCCTCTGAGCTGGACGAGCCCCTTCGCTTCAAAAAATCAAGACGATAGCGCTCGCACGCTTCGACAGCGTCGATGGTTTGGAATGGATCCCGGGTCAAGCCCGGGATGACGAAGCTGTCGGGCGGGCGGCCAGTCTGAATTGACCGTGTCGCCGTCCGTCAGTTGAAGGACGGCGGCTTCGAGAGATCGACGCCGCCAGATGCGTCGTTGCCGGTGGCGGGTTTTTGGCCGTTCGCCGGCTTTTGCGGTTGTGTGGTGCCGGATGCGGTGCCATTGGCGTCACCCTGTGAGCCGGTCGGCTTGTTGCCGAGCTCCAGCGGTGGCAGGCCGAAGGCCGGGGCCTGTGACTGGCCGGCCTGGCCAGCGCTGCCTGCGCCCGAAGTGCCGCCCTGGCTGCCCGTTCCGCCCGGCGCCGGCTGGCTGCCGGGGAAGGTCAGCGGCGGCAGGCCGAAGCCGCCATTGCCGGACGTGCCGGATCCGCCCGTCGAACCGGAGCCATTGCCACCGCCGGGGGTGCCGAAGGAGGGCGCTCCGCCGAGCGGCGGCAGGCCGAAACTCGGGGCGTTGCCATTGTTGCCGCCGGTGCTTTCGCCGAAGCCGGGCACCTTGAAGTCCTGGGAAGCCGGCGGCGGAGCCTCGCTCTTGTAGCGCATCACCATGCCCGGGAAGGCGATGGTGAGGCCGACCATGACCACCTGGATGCAGACGAAGGGCACGGCGCCCCAATAGATCTGCCCGGTCGTCACCGGCTCCATGCGCTTGCCCGTCACACGATCGAGATAGGGCACCTTCGCCGCCACCGAGCGCAGATAGAACAGTGCGAAGCCGAAGGGCGGATGCATGAACGAGGTCTGCATGTTGATGCCGAGGAGGACGCCGAACCAGATGAGATCGATGCCGAGCTTGTCGGCGACGGGCGCCAAGAGCGGCACGATGATGAAGGCGAGCTCGAAGAAGTCGAGGAAGAAGGCGAGGAAGAAGACCAGCACGTTGACGACGATGAGGAAGCCGGTCTCGCCGCCGGGAACCGAGGTCAAAAGCTCCTCGACCCAGATATGGCCGTTGACGCCGTAAAAGGTCAGCGAGAACACCCGCGCGCCGATCAGGATGAACAGAACGAAGGCCGAGAGCTTGGTCGTCGCCTCCATCGCCTGGACCATCAGCGTGGTGTTCAGCCGGCGCTTGGAGAAGGCGAGGATCAACGCACCCACTGCACCCATGGCACCGCCCTCCGTCGGCGTCGCGACGCCGAGGAAGATCGTGCCGAGGACGAGGAAGATCAGCGCCAGCGGCGGCACCATGACGATGATCACCTGCTGGGTCAGATAGGAGAGAAGCTTGAGCTTCAGCGCCTTGTTGAGGACGGCGACGGTGTAGATCGCGACCACGCCGACGACGGCGCCCCAGATCGCGGCGCCCTGCTGGACCTCGCCTTCGAAGTAGAGGGTCGCGACATAGGCGATGGCGACGGCCGCGACGATTGACAGGAAGAGCGAGGTGACGCCGCCGCCCAGCGTCCGCGCCTCCGGCGGCAGGGCCGGGGCGGATTTCGCGTTCAGCATCGTCACGGCGAACATGTAGAGAAGATAGAGGCCGGTCAGGACCAGCGCCGGCACCAGCGCGCCGGAATACATGTCGCCGACCGAGCGGCCGAGCTGGTCGGCGAGAACGATCAGGACGAGCGAGGGCGGGACGATCTGGGCCAGCGTGCCCGAGGCGACGATGACGCCGGAGGCGAGTTTGCGATCATAGCCGTAGCGCAGCATGATCGGCAGCGAGATGAGGCCCATGGCGATGACGGAGGCGGCGACGACGCCGGTCGTGGCGGCAAGCAGCGCGCCGACGAAGATGACGGCATAGGCGAGGCCGCCGCGCAGCGGGCCGAACAGCTGGCCGACGGTTTCGAGCAGATCCTCGGCCATGCCCGAACGCTCGAGGATCAGCCCCATGAAGGTGAAGAAGGGGATGGCGAGCAGCGTGTCGTTCGACATCACCCCGCCGAAGAAGCGGTCCGGCAGGGCTCCGAGCAGCGGCCAGAACAGGTTGATGTCGGAGGAAAGCGGCGCCAGCTCGACGCCGATGACGAAGAAGCCGAGGCCGATCGCGGCGAGCGAGAAGGCCACCGGATAACCGAGCAGAAGCACGACCACCAGCGTGACGAACATGATCGGCGCGAGGTTGTGGGCGATGAATTCGGTCACCGGCGCGGCTCCTCATTGGTCAGGGAGCCCTTCGCGCCGGTCGGCAGTTCCGTGCCGCCCTGGGGCTGGTCCGGGGCGAGTGCGGCGAGTTCCGACGCCTCGGCGGCGTGGCTGGCGCCGGTCGGCGTTTCGTCCGGATAGCCGGCAAACAGCACGGCGCCGCGCTTGATGAGTTCCGAAATGCCCTGGAACAGCAGCAGCACGAAGCCGGCGAGAAGCAGCGCCTTGGCCGGCCAGACGATCAGCCCGCCGGCATTGGGCGAATATTCCTGGATTTCGTAGGACCGCAGCGCATAGGGGAAGAGCAGCCAGACCATCAGCCCCGCGAATGGCAGCAGGATGACGATGTGGCCGATGAAGTCGATCCAGTCTCGGGTGCGCTTGGACAGGGCGTTGGAGACGATGTCGACGCGGATGTGCTCGTTGCGCTGCAGGGTCCAGGCGGCGGCGAGCATGAAGATCGCGCCGAACAGATACCACTGGAGTTCGAGCCAGGCGTTGGAGGAGATGTCGAAGACCTTGCGGATCACCGCATTGCCGGCGGATACGATGACGACGACGAGGACGAGCCAGGCGACCGATCGCCCGACGAAGGTCGTGACCTTGTCGATGCCTCGCGCAAAGGACATGAGAGCCGACATGCGGCGTTCCCCCCAATCGGCGGGGATCGACGCTCAGGACCGATCGTGCCGGCTCGCTCGTCCACCGCTCGTCGTTTTGTAATCCGCCCCCGAAAGGCAGCTGTCAGGAGAGTGCGGCGGTTCCTTCTCCGCGCTCGAAGATGCGCGTTGCGTTAAGCAAATTCACGCGTTTGCGCAAGAGTGGCGCTGCAACGGCTGAATAAGCGCAAGTCATCGTTGCGGTTGGCGACGATCGGAACTTGCGAAGGGTAGCGTGCGCCGCTTCGCGCTGCGGCGGCACGGCGGGCCGCGTTCGAAAGCCTTTGACGAGCCGTCCGCGAAGGCTCACAAATGCCTGAAAAGAAGCTATAATCGATGTGAGAGTGAAGCGGCTTGGCCGGTTCCGGCGCTGGGAGGCGCAAGGCCGCTCTCGGGGAGGAAAAGCATGACAGTTCGCCGCGTCGCCCTCGGCGACAGGTTCGATCTTTTGGTCGATGACGTGCTTTTGTCCGGCCCTCAGGCGGTCGTCCGGCTGATGCTGATGCAGGCCGCGCGCGACAAGGCGGCGGGGCTTTCGACCGCCGCCTATGTCACCGGTTATCGCGGCTCGCCGCTCGGCGGGCTCGACCAGCAGTTCGTTCGTGCCGCAAAGGAGCTTGCGGCAAGCCGCATCGTCTTCGAGCCCGGTCTCAACGAGGATCTCGCGGCAACGGCGCTTTGGGGCGCTCAGCAGGCGGAACTGCGCGGCGAAGGGCGCCATGACGGCGTCTTCGGGCTCTGGTACGGCAAGGGGCCGGGGGTCGACCGTTCCGGCGATGCCTTCCGGCATGCCAATCTCGCGGGCACGTCGCGCCATGGCGGCGTCATCGCGCTTCTGGGCGACGACCATACGTGTGAATCCTCCACTTCGGCCCACCAGTCCGAATTCGCGTCGATCGACGCGATGATGCCGATCTTCCACCCCGCCGGCGTGCAGGAAATCCTCGATTACGGTCTCGCCGCCTATGCCCTGTCGCGGTTTTCGGGCCTTTGGACGACGATGAAGCTGGTCAAGGACACGGTGGAATCGACCGCCACCGTGAACGCGTCCCCGGATCGACTTGCGTTCGTCCTGCCCGGGAGCGACGGGCCGCCGGGCTTTCGCAACATTCGCCGAGCCGCCCATCCGCTCGAGCAGGAGGCGATGCTGCACGAGCACCGGCTGCCGGCGGCCCATGCCTTCATCGCGGCGAACGGCCTCGACCGGATCGTCCATTCCGGCGGCAGATCGCCGAGGATCGGCATTCTGTCGCTCGGGAAATCCTGGCTCGATGTCGAACAGGCGCTCGATGCGCTGGGCATCGACGAGGTGGCCGCGGCCGGCTTCGGGCTGAGGCTGGGTAAGGTGGCGGTGCCCTGGCCGCTGGAACCCGGCTTCGTGCGCCGCTTCGCCGAGGGGCTCGAACGCGTGATCGTGGTCGAGGAAAAGCGCGGCGTCGTCGAGCCGCAGGTCAAGGAGATCCTCTACCGCACGGCCGGCGCGCCGGAAGTGGTCGGCAAGACCGGCGCAAACGGCGAGCCGCTGTTCAAGGTCAAGGGCTCGCTCGACACCAACGACATCGCGCTCGTCATCGGCCGGGCGATCCTCGATCGGATGCCTCATGAGGGATTGCAGGCAAAGGTCGCAGGTCTCGGGGCGCTGCAGGACGATCTTGCGGCAACGCCGGAGATCGCGGCCCGCACACCTTATTTCTGCGCCGGCTGTCCGCACAACAGCTCGACCCGCGTGCCGGAAGGATCGCGGGCCTATGCCGGCATCGGCTGCCATTACATGGCCCAGTGGATGGACCGCGAGACTGAGGGCTACACCCAGATGGGCGCCGAGGGCGCCAACTGGATCGGCGAGCGGCACTTTTCGAAGCGCGAACACGTCTTCCAGAATATCGGCGACGGCACCTACAATCATTCCGGCATCATGGCGATCCGTGCGGCAGCGGCCTCCGGCGCCAACGTCACCTACAAGATCCTCTACAATGACGCGGTCGCCATGACCGGCGGCCAGCCGCACGAGGGCGGGCTCACCGTGCCGATGATCGCCGCGCAGGTCGCCGCCGAGGGGGCGAGGCGGGTCGTCGTCGTCTCCGACGAGCCGGACAAGCATCGCGGCAATGGGCAGCTTCCGGCCGGCACGACGCTGCATCATCGCCGCGAGCTCGACGACGTCCAGCGTGACCTTGCCGCAATCCCGGGCCTCACCATCCTGATCTACGACCAGACCTGCGCGGCGGAAAAGCGCCGGCGCAGAAAGCGCGGCACCTTTCCCGATCCGGACCGGCGGGTGATCATCAACGAGCGGGTCTGCGAAGGCTGCGGCGATTGCGGTGTCCAGTCCAACTGCGTGGCGATCGCAGCGGTCGACACCGAATTCGGCCGCAAGCGCCAGATCGACCAGTCGGCCTGCAACAAGGATTTCTCCTGCCTCGAAGGCTTCTGCCCTGCGCTGGTGACGGTGCATGGCGCCGAGCTGAAAGCGCCGGCGACGGGAAGGCTGGAGGCGCCCCAAACGCCGGAGCCGCCCCGTGAAGGGCCGGATGGCTCGGTCGGCATCGTCATCACCGGCGTCGGCGGGACGGGCGTCGTCACCGTCGGCGCGTTGATCGCCATGGCCGCCCATATCGACGGCCATGGCGCCGGCGTCATCGACATGGCGGGGCTTGCGCAAAAGGGCGGACCCGTCACCAGCCATGTGCGCATTGCCCCGCGCCGCGAGGACGTCAAGGCGATCCGCGTCGCCGCCGGCGAGGCTCGGCTGGTCATCGGTTGCGATCTCGTCACCGCCGGCTCGGCGAAGGTCCGCGCGTCGATCACGAGGGGCAGGACGAAGGTGGTGCTCGACACCCACGAGACGCTGTCGGGCGAGTTCACCCACAATGTCGATTTCTCCTTTCCCAACCGGCGGCTGATCGAGGCGATCGAGAGGGCGGCTGGGCGGGACGAGGTGGTGCGGATCGACGCCGAGGCGGCGGCGACACAGCTCTTCGGCAATACGATCTTCGCCAATACGCTGATGCTCGGCATGGCCTATCAGACCGGCGCGCTGCCGGTTTCGCGCCAGGCGCTTCAAACCGCCATTCGCCTCAATGGCGTCGATGTCGAGACCAATCTCTCGGCCTTCGAATGGGGCAGGGCGCTGCATGCCGACCGGGGCGCGTTGCCGCGCAGCCTGCCACACGAAGGCGAGCGTATCGACCATCGCCGGCGATCCGAAACCCTGAACGAGACCATCGCCCGCCGGATCGCGGATCTGACGGCCTATCAGGATGCGGCCTTCGCAAGAGCCTATGAGGCGAGCGTCGCTGCGGTCCGCAAGGCGGAGCGGCGCGTTGCGCCCGGCCGTGAGGCGCTGACCGACGCGGTCGCCCGCGAGCTCTACAGGCTGACCGCCATCAAGGACGAATACGAGGTCGCCCGGCTCTACAGCGACGGCAGTTTCGCAGCCCAGCTGGCGGGAAGCTTCGAGCGCCATGGCAAGCTGACGTTCCACCTCGCACCGCCGGTCTTCGGCGAGACGGGACCTGGCGGCCGGCCAAAGAAGCGCGTCTTCGGCCCGTGGATGCGGCCGGCCTTGCGGCTGCTTGCGGCGATGCGGCGGATCAGGGGGACGGCGCTCGATCCATTCCGCTTTTCCGCCGAACGCAAGGAACAGCGTGGGGAACTCGCGCGCTACGAGGCAAGCGTCGAGATGATTCTGAGCCACCTTTGTGCCGAGAACTACGACGCGGCGGTCGCTCTGGCGAAATGGCCGGAGGGGCTGAACGGCTTTGGTCCGGTGCGCCGCAAGAAGGCCGAAGCGGCCGAGCTGCGCCGCAGGAACGCCGAGGCCGCGTTCGAAAACGCACACCACGTCGCGGAGGCCGCGGAATAGGTCTCGCGGCTGTCTGATCTCGCGCCGATCCGTGCGAGATTAGCGTTTGACTGGACAGCGGGCCAAAGCCCGGGCATCTCTCACCTCATGTCCGAGGAACCCGATCCGCACTGGCCGCGCTTCATGACCGACAAGGAGCTGCGGGCCTATTTCGGCCTGTCCGAGCGGGCCTTGCGCCGCTACCGGGCGCTGAAGGAGTTTCCGCAGAAGGACATCGTCGTCGGCAAGACCGATTCGGTCGCGGTGACGCGGTTCTTCGACTGGGTCGCCGGACTGGCAGATGCCCCGCCTCGCCCGAACAGCCGCTATGTGCCCTCCGCCGAGAAGGACAAGCGCTGACCCGCCGGTTGCCGAAGCCGTGTCAGGCCCCGCAAGGCGCGGGGCGAGACGCTTCGATATCGTCCGACGCGGCATGCGCCGGACCTTTTGCATTATCTATTTGGTGAAATCGGCTCCGGAGCCCGGGACCAGGATCGCGCGGCGCTGGACGAAGCCGGAGTCGTTTTCGGCGCGGGACTGCTGCTGCGTGAGGGTCCTGCGGGATGACGAACTCGCCTGGGAGCCGTAGGACTTCGTCGAACCGGTCGAGATCTTGTCGTCGTCCCGGTAGGTCGTCGTCTTTTCAACCTTCGGGGCCGGGGTGAAGTCGGCGCCCGATCCCGGCACCAATCCGCCTGCGAAAGACGCCGCCGGCGCGAACAGCAATCCGCCAGCCATGGCTGCGACAGCGAGAGAGTTCTTCATCGTCATACTTTCCTCGATGATACACAAGGCCACGCGGCATCACCGCTTCAGACCCTGATTGCGGTCTATCAGCGGGACATAAAGTCCTGTAGACATATTAATGGGACATCCTGTCCCATATGCGGGACAAGGCATGCACGATCTCAACGACTTTCGTTATTTCGAGGCGGTGGTGCGCAACGGTGGCTTCAACGCCGCTGCGAGGGACATCGGAGTTGGAAAATCGACCCTGTCGCGGCGCATCATGGCACTCGAACAGGACCTCGGCGTCCGGCTGATCGAGCGCACGACCCACAGCTTCGCTGTCACGGCGCTGGGCCGCGACTTCTACGAAAAGTGCCGGGTCGCCGTGGCCGAGCTTCAGTCGGCGGAAATGCTGGCGACGGCAATGAGCGCCGAACCGCGTGGTCTCGTGACGGTCGCCGCGCTCCCCGGCGCCTGCGCGGCGACGCTCGGCGCCGGACTGCCGGAGTTCCTGGAGCTCTACCCGAAAGTGCGCGTCCGCCTGCTCCTGGGCATGCGCCATTTCGACCTCGCCGAAGAACAGATCGACGTCGCCATTCGCGGCGGCCGGCTCGACGGACCCGGCGATGGCGACCTCATCGTCAAGAAGATTGCGGAAGTGCCCTGGTCGCTCGTCGCCAGCCCCTCCTATCTGGCGCGCACCGGCCTGCCGAAGTCACCCGAGGATCTGACACGGTACGAGACACTGGCGAGGGACTCGGACGACGGCGGCAACTGGCGCCTGCTCCACCGCGATGGCGAAAGACGCAGTGTGCGCATCCAGCCACGCCTGATGTCGCCTGCGCTCGCGGTTCTCGCCCAGGCCGCCAGGAACGGCGGCGGCATCGCGATCCTCCCCGAATTGTTCACCGCCAGCATGGTCCAGTCGGGGGAGCTCTTGCGGGTCCTGCCGGAGTGGTCCGGCGAAACCGAGATCTTGCACCTCGCCTTCCCCTCGCGCCGATCCATGCTCCCGGCCGTCCGCGCCTTTGTCGATTTCGCCCATGACCGGATGACGCGGCTCATTCAGGGCAAGTGCGACAGCCTCGCCGATTTCGTCGACGCCGCCTGAAGCCGTCGAAGCTGCGCATCGTGCTGGTTCGTAAATCGATTTCGAGATCCGGCCGATGCCGCAGGGGCAATGCCGATTGCGGCCAGACGGCATCATGGCGCGCACCCGCGCCATTGCCCATGCCGCATCGCCCGGCTTATGAAGCGGGAATGGCAAACAAGCCCGTCAAGACCAAGCCCGTCAGCGCCGATTGGCTGATGCGCGCCGGCGCCCATTATCTCGAGCGCTATGCCACATCCTCGCAGAACCTGCGCAAGGTCCTGCGGCGCAAGGTCTTGCGGCGGGCACTCGCCCTCGGCGAGGCGCCGGAGGCCCATGAGCCTCTCGTCGAAACCACCGTCGCACGCTTCGTCGAACTCGGTCTCGTCGACGATCAGGCCTATGCCGAGGCAAGGGTCGCCAGTCTGCGGCGGCGGGGAACCTCACGAGCCATGACGGCGGCCAAGCTCATCGAGAAGGGCCTTCCCCGGGAGATCGTCGATGCGACGCTTGCGGCCGATGAGACCGAGGAAGAGGCAGCTGCCATGGCCTATGCCCGCAGGCGTCGCTTCGGCCCTTACCGAAGTCCCGGTCGCGGTGATCGCCGCGACAAGGAAATTGCCGCGATGATCCGTGCCGGATTTTCGATGCGACTTGCGATCGCGGCCGTCGACGCCGAGCCAGATGTCACGGAAAAGCCATCGTTCGGACCGGATTGAACAGCCCGTCCAATGATTTATCTCCCTCGGGAGACGGAACCGGGATCGATTGCCCTCGTTGTCTCATCAACAACAGCAACAAGACGCCGATCCCTCGCGACATCTTGTGATCGTCGCTCGAGACCTGGTGTCGATATTGAAGGGTCAATCATCATGCCGAAGATTACCGAAGCAAAGATCGCCATTCTCGCCACCGACGGCTTCGAGCAGTCGGAACTCACCGAACCGCTGGAGAAGCTGCGTGAGGCAGGGGCGACCGTGCACGTGATCTCGCCCAAGGGCGGCTCGATCACTGGATGGGATCAGGATCACTGGGACAAGAAGATCCCGGTCGACAAGGAGCTCTCCGAGGTCCGCACGGCCGACTACGACGCTCTCGTCCTGCCAGGTGGCCAGATCAATCCGGACGTCCTGCGCGCCGATGCCAAGGTGGTGAGCTTCGTGCGCGAATTCTTCAATTCCAAGAAGCCTTTGGCGGCCATCTGCCATGCCCCCTGGCTGCTGGTCGAGGCCGACGTCGTGCGTGACCGCAACGTCACGTCCTACAAGTCGATCAAGACCGATCTCGTCAATGCCGGCGGCAAGTGGCAGGACGAGTCCGTGGTCTGTCACGAGGCTCTGATCACCTCGCGCAACCCCGGAGACCTGCCGGCGTTCATCGCCAAGATCATCGAGGAGGTCGAGGAAGGCCGCCACCCGGATCGCCGCGCGGCCTGATTTCTCGGCTGCGTGAACTGATCACGCCGAACTGGCCGGTGGAGTTCTGAGCGAACTTCGCCGGCTTCTTGCTTCCGCAAGGTTTTGTTTGACGGCGAGGATGTCGTTCTGCAGGCGGGCGATGTCTTCGTTGTAGACGGCGAAATTCGGCCGTTCCTGCGATTCGTCGTCGAATCGCGCCTGCTCGGCGATCGTGCGGAGCTTTTCGCGCAGGATGTCGCGTTCCTCACGCGAGCGCGGCGGCAGGGCCGCTTCCGCTTTCGCCATGGTGGTCGCACGTCTCGCGCCGTGCTCCCCGTCATCGCCAGCCGCATCCGGCTGCACGGCCAGCGCCGGTCTCGCAAGGGTCTCGGTGAGGATCGCTTCGGCAAGAAACACCCGGTCGGCCATCTGGTCCTGGCCTTGCGGGCCCTTCCCCCGTCGGGGCCGCTCGGGGACGACCCGGCGGATTTGTTCGGGCGACAGATGGATCGTCGGCCGCACGGCCGACGAGAGGTCGTCATCGTCATACCGCTCGTCGCGGTCGAGGCCATCGGGCGCCTCTTTGGCGGGCATGGCTGTTGCGGCAGGGACCATTGCGCCCGCGCGTGACGCTTGCCGGCTCGGTCCTTGCGTCTGCAGGCCCTCGGCGCGACGTTGTCCGATGAAGCGGCGGATCAGCCGGATGCCGGCAATCGCGCCTGCCAGGCCGAGCCCGACGATCAGCCCGGCGATCGTCGCCGCGATCACCACCAGCTTGCGGCTGGTGCTCGACGGGTTGAGCGGCGGGTTGGCGGACGAGATGACGCGCACGTTCACCGTGCTCATGCCCTCCTGCTCTCCGGTTTCCCGTGCCCGCAGGAGGAACGCCTCATAGACGGCCCGCGAGGCGTCCACCTCACGCTCCAGCTCGCGCAGCTTGACGAAGGACGCGCTGGTCTTCAGCTGCTTGTCCTTGAGGGTATTGACCTGTGCCGTCAGCTCGCGGTCGGTCTCCTCGGCTCGCGCAAGCTCCGTCTGCGCCGCCGCGACGATGCGCTGCAATTCCTGCTGGATGGCCTCGCGAACGGAGGCAAGCGCCTGCTCGGCCGCGATCCGCCGCGGATGCCGCGGCCCCAGCGTCGAGGCGAGGTTGGCCGTCTGCTGGGCGAGTTCGGAATAGCTGTTGCGCAGGCGGTTGAGCGTGTCGGATGTGAGTTCCTCGGGGAACGTGCCCTTGACGACGTCGTCGACGCTCGCCTTCTTCATCTGCTCGGCGCGCACGCGAATGCTCGTCGTGTCGCCGCGAGCCTTGGCCAGCTGATCGTTGATCCTGACGATGTAGTCGTCGTCGACGAGGCGGCCGCCGACGCCGACGAGCCGGTTCTCGCTCTTGTATGTCTCGACCGCGCGTTCGGCGGCGACGACGCGCTGGCGCAGCTCGGTCAGCCGCGAGGAGAGGGCGTCGCTGGCGCGCCGTGCGGTGTCCGACTGGACCTTCGCCAGCTGGTCGATGAAGGAATCGGCGACGAGGTTGGAAAGACTCGCCGCTTTTTCGGGGTTTCGGCTGGTGACCGCGATGTTCAGGACAAAGCTCTTGGGATCGCGCGTCACGTTCAAAGCGTCGCGAAGATTGGCGAGCGTGACCAGTTCGCGGCGACGGATGGTTTCGTCGTCGTCGTCCTTGTCGCCGAACAGCGACAGAAGCGGCGTGAGAAGGGTCTTCGCGTCGCCGTTGAATTCGGTGTCCTGAACCAGATCGGCCTTGTCGACGACAGGCATCAGGACGTCGTTCGAATAGATGACCGCAATCTGGCTCTCGATCAGAGCAAGGGTCGCGTCGCTCGGCAGGCCGTTCGGCGTCACCTCGTTCTGCACGACCTTGATGTCCCGAGGGTCGATGAAGACCTCCGAGACGGCGGTGTATTTATGGGGCGTGGAGAGAGCCAGAAGAACGCCCGCCGCGATCCCGAGAAGGGTCAACAGGACGACGAGCCATTTCAGCGACCAGATTTCGGCGAGGACCTGCAGCGGATCGAACAGGGAGCTTGAATCCGAGCGGGTCGGAAATCCGGCGTCAGCCCGGGCTTCCGATGCGTCGGATCCTCTCAAGCTCTGTTGCGAGCCGGCTCTAGCAAACATTCGCACCACCCAAAGGTGAATAAATCACAACCATCACCGCACAAAATCAAGGTTTATGCTGAAGAAACCATTAATATCCAGTTGGATCGCGCCGATTTCACCGGCCGATCGTCGATGATGGCGGCTTTGCTGAGACCGGCGATCAGGCCTCGGCCAGGCGTTTGCGAAGCGTCTCGAACCAGGGTTTCGGCAGCAGGGCACGGTCGAAGGGGAGCGGCCGGCTCTCGGCTCCGTCCGGCCGCGGCATTACGTCGTTCACCCAGCTATAGCGGTCGGTCAAGCCCCAGGAAACCACGAGTTCCGGCGCCTTGAAAGCGAAGACGGCATCGAGAAACCGGGTGACGAGCTCCGCGGCCGTCTTGTCCTGCGACTGCGCTCCGGCCGGCGATTTCCAGTCGATGATGTCGAGTTCGGTCACGATGAGCTTGACGCCGAGCGCATCGAGGTCCCGGTGGAAGCGGTCGATCGCGTCGACGTCGATCACCTTGTCGGCATAAAGATGCCCCTGCAGGCCGACGGCGTCGATCTTGACGTTGGCGTCCTGTAACTGGCGCACGATCGACAGGACGATGGTCCGGCGCTCGTCGTAATGCGGACCCTGATATTCCAGATCGTAGTCGTTGAGGACGAGGTCCGCCGCGGGATCGGCGTTCGCCGCCGCCTTGAAGGCGATGGGAATGTGGCGGGGGCCGAGAACGCGCAGCCAGTAGGTGTCGCGGAGCGAGCGGTTTTCGTAGAGCGGATCGTTGGCGACGACCTCGTTGGCGACGTCCCAGCCGCGAAGCTTGCCCTTGTAGCGATCGCCGACACGCTCGATATGCTCGACCAGCACCTTTTCGGCTTCGGAAGGGCTCTCGATCGCCTTGACCCAGTCGGGCGTTGCCCCCCACCACACGTGACAGGTGCCCCGCGTGGTCTTGCCGTTGCCGAGGGCAAAATCGACCACCTTGTCGGCCGGGGCGAAGTCCCAGATATCGCGGGTCGGCCGCAGCAGGCTGAACTTCAGGGCGTTCATCGGCATGACGAGATCGCAGTTCTTCAGGAAGAGCTCGCGATAGGAGGGATCGCCGTTCATCAGCTCGGTCTGGATCGCCGCGCCGAAGGGCACCCTGCCATCGGCGGCGTAAGCGGAACGGGACCGGCCGAGCGAAGGCAGAGCGACGCTCGCGGCAGCGGCGCCGACGAGCAGCGAACGACGTGTTAAGGGTCGTGTGGTAGGCTTCTCGCGGATGCTGGACGTCGATATGCCGGCGCTGCGATCGTCGCCGCGCGGCTGCGACGACAACCGGCCTGTCGTGTCGTTGGCAGATTTCATTGGGCGTCCCCTCCTCCTGGGAAAGCAGTCATGTCACTTCGCTCATACTGGATCGGAAGATGTAAGGAGAACTTCGGTCTAATTCGTGACTATGCGTCCCTGCTTTCGGGCTCGGCCGGGCGACTGGTTCTGTCGCTGGCCTATTTCGTTTCGGTGGCGAACGGCCTGTCCGTCGCCGACTTCGGGCTCTTCGCCACGGCCTCGGCGACCGGCGTCGTCCTGTCGCGCATCGCAGGCTTCGGTTTCGTCTCGCCGCTCTACCGGACGGCGACCCGCCGGCCCCGCCTGATCGGGGCCTATACCGCCGGCTTTCTGGCCGCCTTGCTCGCCTCCCTGCCGGTCGTCGCTCTGGCCGCTGCCGGCTTCTTCCTCGTGTTCTTCGAAGGCGACATGGCTCCGGCGGCCTTCGCCGCCGTGGTCCTTGCCGAGGTGCTCTGCTGGCGTTCGCTCGAGGTCGTGGTCATCGTTAATAACGGCCTCGGCCGCTTCTTCACGGGCGCCGTCATCGTCGTCGCCGGATCGGGCGTTCGCGCCTTCGCAGCGCTCGCCTTCGTCGGCCTTGCCGACGGCACGCTTTCGACCTGGGCGCTCTATTATCTCGGCGCCAACGCCCTTTCGATGCTCGGCGCGGTGATCCTGTGCTATCCGCGCCGGCGGCTCAGATGGACGCCGCATCTCTATCTCGCCCGCATGCGCGACAGCCTGGCGGTCGCCGGGGCGGAAATCGTCTTCTATCTGCAGTCCGAGCTCGACAAGCTGCTCGTGCTCTCGTTCGGCGGGCCGCAGACGGCGGGCATCTACGCGATCCTGATGCGGCTGATCGATCTGACCGCCTTGCCGATCCGCTCGTTCAACACGATGATCGTGCAAAAGCTGATGAAGTCTGCGGATCTCATCGCCGCCTGGCGCGTGCGCTGGGGCATCGAGGCGGGGATCGCCGCCGTCTCGGTCGCGGGCCTCGCCTTTCTCGGCATCGTCCTGCATTTCTTTCCCCGCGCGCTCGGGGACAACGTCGCCGATGCCGCGCCCCTGGTCCTGATGGCGCTCCTCGTTCCAGCCTTCCGCAATCTCGTCGAATACGAGGGCGAGCTCCTCTATGCCCGCGGACAGACGACCAGCCGCGCCGTCATCATGGCCTGTGTCGGGCTGATCAAGGCCGGTCTCCTGATCGCGCTCCTGCGCGGCTATCCCGATCAGATCGACTGGATCGTCGGCCTCAATGTCGTCTTCCTCGCTTTGTGGATCGCGTCGGCGACGGCGAGCTACACCATGCTCGACTGGCAGCGACGGCCGGTCCGTTGGCTGCCGGCCCGCTTCAGCTCAGCCCCGCAACCTGGCGAATGAACGTCGGATCGGTGGCGGTGAAGGACTGGATGCCGGCGGCGACCTGATCCGGCTCCAGGCCTTCGACGAAGCGCATCAGCGTGTCGCGATCCATCGGCGCGCCAGACCAGTACATGCGGCAGAGCGATGCCTCGGTCGGCACGTATTCGTCCATTCGGCCCTCGACCTCTTCGACGAAACGCCCATAGATCGTGCATTCGGAAAGGATGCGCGTTGCGGCGAGGGCCGAAAGCCATGGGCGCCCCGCAACCTCTGCGATCCGCTGGACCATTGCCTTGACCGCAAGGGTCCGCCAGGGGATCAGGGTCGCGACATAGCCGGTATCGGTCGTCTCCGGCGCATCGATGCCGAGAAGCTTGCCGGCCTTGCGCGACCAGGCGAGATGTTCGTCCCTGTAAGGCGGCGCGACGTCCGACATCGCTTTCGGCCGGCGGAAGAACAGGGTTTTCCCGCCAGGAGAGAAGGCCGAAACGTCGAAATCCCTCAGGAACACGACATCGGAATCGATCGAGACCATGACCTCTTCATCGAGGCTTGCGGCGAGAGCGATCCGCCTCAGCTGCTGCACGTGCCAGCCGCGCAACGGCAGACCGTAGGGCGACAGCCAGACGCGCCGCCGGCCCAAGGTCGTCGGATCGGGAAACGGGCGCAGAAAGAACGGCAGCAGATCGCGCTCATCGACGATCTCGCGTCCGGGACCTTCGAGCTGTCTGAACAGGGGAATGTCGGCGGCCTCGACGAGGATCAGATGGCGGGTGTGCCCGCGCACGCGCGCATCCATGCTCTCGCACAGCAATCGACAGCGGTCGAAATCGCCACGGTAGCTGGCAGTGGCGATGGCCGTTGGCACGATGAATTCACTCCGCTGATTGTGCCCCGCAACATAGCGGCCGAATGGCCGGTTCAGTGTTTCAAAGTGTCTCAGCATCACGTTTTTGTGTTACGCCGGGCACCGCGCAGCCTGTCGAGGACGACGTCCTTCAGGAAGACCGGGTTTCCCACAACATAGCGGCGGAACAGTCGTTTCGGTTCCAGCATAAGGCGCCAGACCCATTCAAGCCGGAGTTTGCGCACCGGCCGGGGAGCGCGGACGACGCTGCCTGCAAGGAAATCGAACAAGGCGCCAACCGCCACGAACACCGTGCCGTGGCCCTCCGAGAGATGGCGGGCGATGAAGAGTTCCTGGGCCGGCACGCCGAGGGCGACGAGAACGATGTCGGGTCGAAAAGCCGCGAGCTTGTCGAGGACTTCGCCACGGCCCGCCTCGCCGAAATAGCCGTCGGCGACAGCAACGATCTCATGTTGCCGCGCGACGGCGGACAATCCGGCGGCCGCGCGCTCGGCGACCCCCGGTGCCGCGCCGACGAGGGCGATCCGGCAGGGTTTCGTCAAGGCGGCGAGAAGCCTCGGCACGAAGTCCGTACCGTTGAGGTTTTCCGCAAATCGCCGACCGTGGAGAATTCTTGCTCCGACATCGACGCCGATCCCGTCCGGCAGAAGCAGGAACTCGCCGAGCGCCTCGCGATAGCCGGCATCGCGCCGGGCGACATTGACGCAGTGGGCGTTGATGAAACCGACATTGAGGCGCTGGCGGCTTTCGACCGCAGCGGCGACGCACGAAATCGCTTCGACGCCTGACAGATCCGCTATCGCGATGTTGGCGATTTCCATCTGGTTTCCCCGCAGCGTGGCGCTTTTCACGCTTGCCGACCTTGTTTCCGCGGTTTCGACAAGCATCAGCTACGCTCCGGCGCTTGAGAGCGGCGATTTTGGGGCGCCGTACCTGAAATCGCGGTTCCCGCCGGGTTATTTCGGGCGGCGTCGAACAGCGTGAGGCCGCGCGCGATACCGGCGTCGAGGGCTGCTTGTTGATCTCGTGAAAAGCGCGAGCCGTCGAGCCTCAGCGAAGCGCCGGCGCGCTCGGCCGCGACGAGATCGACGAGCGCTGCGGCAAAGCCCTGCGGGTCGTCGGCGACGCGCACATTCGCGGGCACGGCGTCGATGCCGCGAAGCGCGGCGGGCGTCGCGACGGCGGGCAGGCCTTCCTCGAAGGTCTCGATGGTCTTCAGCTGGACGCCGGTGCCGCCCTTGGTGGCGAGCGCGATGACGCGGGAGGACCGCACGAAGTCCTGTGCGTCGGGCACGCGGCCGAGAAAGCGGACATTTTCAGGCGCTTTCGGCGGCGAGCCGTCCAGCCTGCCGGCGATCGCCACTTCGATATCGGCCGGCAGAAGCGGGACGACATGCTCGAGCAGCCAGTCGAGGCCGACCCGGTTCGGCGCCCAGCTCCAGGTCCCGATCAGGCCGACGTCCTGGCGCCGCTCGCCCGCGTCGCGCGCCGGCGCGCCGCGGCCGATGGACAGCGCGAGCGGGATGGCGCGTTGATCGTCTGCGAGGCCGAGGCCCGCGCGATCGTCCCGGCTCAGCGTGTGGATGACGGCGGCCGAACGGCAGATCCGCGCCTCGTTGCGTTTCAGGAGCCGGGCCTCGCGCCGGTAGAGAAGGCGGTGGACCGGATGGCCGGCATTTTCGGCATTCTCCTCGGCCGAGCGATGTTCGACATTGTGGGCAATGAAGATCGCCGGCCTCTCGTCCGCCAGAAACGGATAGGCGATCGGCATCTGCACGGAATTCATGACGTAGCCGTCGACGGGGCCGGCCTGCGCCAGGCGCCGCCCGAGATCGGCCCTCGAAAGGCCCGCGAGCTTTTCCGCCGCGACCGTGCGGTCGGAGGCGAGGGCGCCGAGGAGCCATCGCACTTTCCGGCCCCGCGTCGCGGCGGCGTTTTCGAGGACGATGGTTCCAAGGTCGATCTCGCCCTCTTCTGCCGGGCGCGCGCCCTCCCGGCGAAATCCGGCGACCGTCAGCTTAACGCCCTGTCGGCGGTAGGCTGAAAGGATCGCGGCATTGGCGATCTCGAAGCCGGTCGTGGGCTGGCCGTCGGGAAGCAGCGAAGATAGGAACAGAAGATGCATTCGCCTCAGCCCGGTTGCCCGTCAATGCCGACACCGTAGGGCCCGCAGGTTTCGATCCGCCTAAAGCTGGTCACGGAAACTTCGCTCTTGCAGCGTTTCGCGCTGCCGTCGAATTCTGGCAAGTTTGCCGCCTTTGGCACGCAATTCTGCGGCAAGGACCAGACTTTCTTCATGAAACTCGGCCTACCGTGCCGTTGGACCCTGAACCGGCGAGAAATTCCGCATGTCGCAAGCGATCACCGTTGAATGCGCCTCGCCGGGCCTGATCGACGCCGAGATCGTGACGGTCGTGACGCTGCCGACGTTTCGCCGGCCCGAACATCTTCTCTTGACGCTCGACAGTCTTCGCGCCCAGTGCCGCGCGCCGGGTGTCGCCGTCATCGTCATGGAAAACGACGCCGAGGGAAGGGCCGGGCTTCAGGCGGCGCGGCCGCTCTTCGAAGCTGGCACGCTCGAAGGGCTCATTCTCGTCGCCCATGAGCGCGGCAACTGCTCGGCCTACAATGCCGGCTGGACGACCGCGCTGGAGCGCTTCGCCAATCTGCGCCAGATCCTCGTCATCGACGACGACGAGATCGCCGCCGAGGACTGGGTGGCGCGCCTGATCGAGGCGGCCGACACGCTCGGCGCCGATATCGTCGGGGGTCCGCAGGTGCCGCGCTTCGAGGCGGGCGCCGAGCCCATCTACGAAAAGCACCCCGTCTTCACGCCCCACTACAAGGCGACGGGGGAAGTGCCGATCCTGTATTCCTCCGGCAACGTCCTCGTCCGGCGCCATGTGCTCGAGGCGATGGGCGCGCCTTTTCTCGACACCGCCTTCAATTTCATTGGCGGGGGCGACGCCGACTTCTACTCCCGCTGCAAGGAGCGCGGCTTTCGCTTCGGCTGGTGTGCCGAGGCGCCCGTCTTCGAGACCGTGCCGGCGCGGCGGACGGAATTTTCCTGGCTGAATGCCCGGGGACTGCGCAACGGGGCGATTTCGGCTATCATCGAGCGGCGCCGAAGCCGGGGCAGGCGTGGCGCGGCAAGGCGCATCGCCAAGAGCCTGGCTCTCCTCGCCGTCTCGCCGTGGCGCTCCTTGAAACTCGGCCTCGGCACGGGTTCGGCGACGATCGGGCTTTATCACTGCCAGGTCGCGATCGGGCGGCTTCTTGCGGAATTCGGACGGGTCAATGAGCAATACCGCCAGGCTGAACGGAACTGACGCCGGCCAGAGCGCTCCGCCGATAGACTTCATCGGCTTTGCCGGTTTCTTCATCGCGGCGGCCGTGCTGTCGGCTGTTCTCGTCACCTTCACGCCTTTCGTCGTGACATTCAGCGGCAATCTGAATTCGGGCGATCTCGCCAATCAGCTCGGCTATTCCTCGCTGGCCGCCGTCGTCATTGCCGGCCATCTGCTTCTGTCCGACCGGCATGTGCTGGTTTCGCTGCTGCGGCCGACCTGGATCCTCATGGCGGCGTGGCTCTTTGCCAGCGCGCTCTGGGCGCCGAGCCCGGAGAATGCCATCAGGTCGGCGCTGTTTACGCTGCTCGCCATGACGGCGGTGACCGGCGTCTACGCCTTTCCCCGGGACGCCCGGGCATTTCGCTGGGTGCTCGTCGTTGCCGCCTTTGCCGTCCTTGGCCTGTCCTATTTCGGCGTCATCGCCCTTCCACATCTGGCGATCAACGACGGCTCGGGCTCGGAGCCCGACCATATCGGACTGTGGCGGGGGATCTTCTCGCACAAGAACATCGCCGGCGCCGTGATCGGCTCGCTGTTTTTCTTCGGGGTCTATCTCCTGCGGGCGCGCATGGTGTGGATCGGCCTTCTGATCATGGGACTTGCCGGCAACTTCGTCCTCCACACGGGCTCGAAGACGTCGACGGGGCTTTTGCCTCTCGTCACGCTCATCGTCATCCTCGGGCGGCTCGTCACAGGTCGCGTGCTTCTCAGCGTCTTCGTTTTTCTCGCCATCGTCGCGATGGCGCTCCTGACGCTCGGCACGATCTTTTCGCCGACGCTCGACGCGATCGTCCAGTGGGTGGCCCCCGGCACCACCTATACGGGGCGCATGGACCTGTGGCGCTTCGCTGTGGAAGTCTGGCACGGCCACGAATGGACGGGCTTCGGCCTCAACGCATTCTGGCAGACGAATGTCGTCGCGGGGACCGAGAAGAATTTCGAGCTGTCCTGGGATCCGCGCGGCAGCCCCAATGCCCACAACGGCTATCTCGACGTGGCGATCTCGATGGGCATTCCCGGCCTCGTCATCGCCGTCTTCATGCTGGTGATCCTGCCGCTCGTCGACTATGCGCGGATGCCGCGCGACGCCGAGAGCACGCGGCTCGGCGATTCGCTTTTGATGATCCTCTTCTACCTCCTCCTCAATTCCTTTCTCGAGAGCTTCCTCTTCGAGCGCGCGAACCCGGTCTGGATGATGGTGTGGTTCGCCGTGGTCGGACTGCGGCTTCTGGCCCGCCACAGGATCGAGCCGGCAACGGGCTGATCGCCCGCGACGTGTCCATCGCGCCGTGCCGTGATCTGCTCAGGCCGCCTGGGGCGTCCCGCTGCTTCCCGCGCCCTGGTTCGACCGGGCGAGCAGGCGGCGGCCGAGCGCCATTCCGGGCTGTTCGACGAAGCGCCAGGTGATGGCGCTGAAGAGAAGCGTCGCGACGATGATGGCGAGGAGAATGAGGGAGCCCAGCCATCCGGGTGTGGCGATGAGCTCGCGCTGATAGGCGGCGGTGAAAAAGAGCTCCTGGCCCGTCATCCGCCCGATGGCCGAGACGACATTGTGGAACCGGTCGATGACGAAGGCATGGGTCATGTAGATCGAATAGGAAATCAGACCGAGAAAGGCGAAGGGGCGTGACTTCAGGCCTTGGCTGACGATGCCGCCCTCATGGGCGAAGACATAGAGCGCCAGGCCGAAGACGAGGGGCGCGGCGACGGACAGGACGGTCCCGCCGACGAGAACCACGAACACGACGACGAGGACCATGGCGGCGAGTTCCGCAAGGCTCCAGCTTAGCGCATGGGACTGGCTCTGCCGTCTCGCCTCGTCGCGCCAGACGACCCGGCGCAGGATCACACCGACGGCAAAGCCGGCAACGCATCGCAGCCAGCCGAGATTCGATGAGACGTCGATGCCGCCGTGGACCACGGCGATGATCGGCAGTCCGACGATGACGGCAAGGCCGGCAAGCGGCACGATCAGCCTTGGCACGGTGACCATCACCAGGCCGAAACAGGCATAGGCGACGACCTCCGCCGAAATCGACCAGCTCGGATAATTCCAGCTCAACGTGTCGAGGAAGCCCAGAGACTGTACCATCAGGAGATTGTAGACGAGCGCCGGAACGGAGGTCCCGCCCTCAAAGGCCGAGCCCGGCCCCCTGGTCAGCAGCAGCGCGAGTTCGAACCCGACATAAAGGACGAGCATGAACAGATGCAGCGGATAGACCCGGAACAGGCGAAACAGGAAGAACCGGCCGAAGTCGCGGCTCTCACGCAGCTTCTCGAAGAAGGCATGGGTGATGACGAAGCCGGACAGGACGAAGAAGAAGTCGACGAACAGGAAGGCGTGGCGGATGAGGCCGCTCGTCTCGGCGAACCCCGTGACCGGCGCATGAAAGCATACGACGAGGAGGGCGCAAACGCCGCGCCAGCCGTCGAGCGCCTGAAAGCGCGCGCCGTCATTCTTCACTGCCGCACGGCCCTCGATCATCGATCCGGCCTTCCTTCCTGGTACGACATATCCGATCCGAACTCTCGAACGGACGGCGATATCTCGCATCTTGACGGAAAGGAAGCGTTAAAGATGCACTGTGCCTTTCGCAGATCGTAAGCGAGGGCCGATTTTGCGTGACGCCATCAACCGTGTCGCACGATCGCCACAGGCGCTTCCTTGCAGCATGGCGCCCTGGGCCTAAGTGAGGCGCCTTGAGATCTTTTCATTCGAAACCGAGGTTCCCGTCCGCATGGATCAATTGCGCCTGCTCGCCGTCGATGCGGAGGACCTTGCGATCGTCTCGGCCCATTGCCAGGATTCCGTGATCCGGGTGGAAGAGCTTCATTACGCTCCCTCCGAAAGCAAGTTCGTCGTCGAGATGAACCGCTTCGTGTGGGAAAAGCTCGTTCCGCCCAAGCGCTTCACCCTGTTTCGCCGGCCCGACTACGAGCGCCGCCGGTCGATCCTGCATTTCGACCGGGTGCGGGCGGCCTCGCGGCTCGGCTTCGAACGGCTGACGCCCGACGACGTGCTCGTCCTTCTGGCCATTCGGTTCGAGCCGAGCGAGGCGCCGTCGGGCGTCGTCGAACTTGTCTTTGCCGGCGGCTCCGCGATAAGGCTGGAGGTCGAAGTGATCGAGGCGCAGTTCGCCGATGTGGGCGGTGCCTGGGGAACGCTGGCCCGGCCCAAGCACGGCGCCTGACCAGGGTCTGTCATGGACGCAGCCGGGCGGGCCGCAGCCGGGCGCGTGCCGGTCATTTTCCGTGAAGTCTCATTGCCCGCTCGCGGCAGACAAAGAGGACATCGAAATTGCCCTGGCGCCTCCTTTCGACCGATGCTGATTTCGAACGGGAGTTCGTCGCCCTTCTCGGCGCCAAGCGCGAGCAGTCGGCCGATGTTGATGCGGCGGTCCGCGCGATCGTCGCAAGGGTCCGGGCGGAAGGCGACGAGGCGGTCATCGCGCTCACGCAGCAGTTCGACCGGCTCGAGCTGACGCCGGCGACGATGCGCGTGACCGAGGCCGAGATCGACGCGGCCTACGAGGAAACCGAGCCCGCGACCCTCGATGCGCTTCGGCTCGCCCATGAGCGGATCGCCGCCCACCACCGCCGGCAGATGCCAAAGGACGACCGCTACACCGACGCTGCGGGTGTCGAGCTGGGCAGCCGCTGGACGGCGGTCGAATCCGTCGGTCTCTACGTTCCGGGCGGAATGGCGAGCTATCCGTCCTCGGTACTGATGAACGCGGTCCCGGCAAAGGTTGCCGGCGTCGCGCGGATCGCCATGGTGGTTCCGGCAATGCGCGGGGCGCTGAACCCGCTGGTGCTTGCGGCCGCGAAGATCGCCGGCGTGTCCGAAATCTACCGCATCGGCGGGGCGCAGGCCGTCGCCGCGCTGGCCTATGGCACCGAGACGATCGCCCCCGTCGCCAAGATCGTCGGTCCCGGCAACGCCTTTGTCGCCGCCGCCAAGCGCCAGGTCTTCGGTCACGTCGGCATCGACATGATCGCCGGACCCTCGGAAATCCTCGTCATCGCCGATGGCGAAAACGATCCGGACTGGATCGCCGCCGATCTCCTCAGCCAAGCCGAGCACGACACCGCCGCCCAGTCGATCCTGATCACCGACGACAGCGGTTTCGCCGATGCCGTCGCGGCAGCGGTCGAGCGCCAGCTGAAGACGCTCTCACGCGCCGAGACGGCGGCTGCGAGCTGGGCCGAGCATGGCGCGATCATCGTCGTCCCGCAGCTCGACGACGCGGCGCCCTTGTCGGACCGGATCGCGCCCGAGCATCTGGAACTCGCCGTCGAGGACCCCGAAGCGCTGTTTTCCAGGCTTCGTAACGCCGGCGCGGTCTTTCTCGGGCGGCACACGCCGGAAGTCATCGGCGACTATGTCGGCGGCTCGAACCACGTTCTGCCGACCGCGCGGTCGGCGCGCTTCTCGTCGGGGCTCTCGGTTCTCGATTTCGTCAAGCGGACATCGATCCTGAAGCTCGGGCCCGACCAGCTGCGCGAGCTCGGCCCCGCGGCGATCGAGCTGGCAAGGGTCGAAGGGCTCGACGCACACGGACGTTCTGTCGCGATCCGGCTCAATCTCTGATAGGGATGGTCGGATGGCCGATGACAGCAAAGCGGGAAGCGGTCGCCTGATCGACGTCGAACTCGACGAAACCATCGGTCGCGCGACGCCAGATGTCGAGCATGAACGAAACGTCGCGATCTTCGATCTCGTCGAGGAGAACGTCTTCGATCCCGTCGGCGCGCCGGAGGGCGTGAAGTTCAAGCTGAAGCTCTCCCTCGTCGACAAGCGCCTCGTCTTCGACATCCGCGACGAGGCCGGCGAGACGCTCGTCACCCATATCCTGTCGCTGACCCCCTTCCGCAAGGTGATCCGCGACTATTTCATGATCTGCGACAGCTATTACGAGGCGATCCGCTCGGCGACGCCGCAGCAGATCGAGGCGATCGACATGGGCCGGCGCGGCATCCACAATGACGGGTCGCAGACGCTGATCGAGCGTCTGGAGGGCAAGATCGCGGTCGATCTCGACACGGCGCGCCGGCTGTTCACGCTGATCTGCGTCCTCCACTGGCGGAACTGACACCGATGACGGCCCGCAAGAGCGTCCTTCCTTGGGTCGTTTGGTCGCCAGGCGACATCGCGCGGTCGAAGGTCCCCGCCCATGCCCGGATCGACCGGCCTGCGGGCGGCGCTGACGTTGATGCCAGGCGCCGAGGGGTGGCTGCATGAGCACTGAGGAGGAGCCCGAGCCGCAAGAGGCCGGCGCCTCGGGTGCGGCGTCCCGCGCGAAAGTCTCCTCCGTTCTCTTTCTGTGCGGGATGAACTCCATCCGCTCGCCGATGGCCGAGGCTCTGGCCCGCGAGATCCTGCCACAGACCGTCTATCTCGCCTCTGCCGGCGTTCGCCAGGGCCAGCGTGATCCCTTCGTCGACGCCGTCCTGGCCGAGCGGGGCCTCAGCCTCGGCGAGCGCGAGCCGCAGCGCTACGAAGACCTCGAAGACGGCTATTTCGACCTGATCGTCACCATGGCCCCGGAGGCGCATCACGCCGCGCTAGACGCGACCGGTATGGCTTCGGTCGATGTCGAGTTCTGGCCGATGCCCGACCCCTCCGTCGTCACCGGCTCGCGCGAGCAGATCCTCGAGGCCTATCGCGACGTCCTGAAGCGCCTCGACGAGAGGATCACCAAGCGCTTCGGCGCCTGAAGCGGATCATTCCGCCAGCGTTAGGACCGCCTCGCGCAGGTCGTCGAGGCCGACGCCCTTTTCCGACGAGGTGACGATCAGGCTCGGAAAGGCGGCGGGACGCTTCTTCGTGCGCTCCAGGGTCTCGACAACCAGCTTGTCCACGGCAGGGGCCTTGATCTTGTCGGTCTTGGTGAGAACGATCTGATAGGACATCGCTGCCTTGTCGAGGAGCTTCATCACCTCCTCGTCATTCGCCTTGATGCCGTGCCGCGCGTCGATCAGAAGGAAGACGCGCTTCAGGCTCGGCCGCCCGCGCAGATAGTCGAAGACCAGCCGCGTCCACGCGTCCACCTGGTCCTTGGGCGCCTTGGCGTAGCCATAGCCCGGCATGTCGACGAGGACGATCGGCGGCAGCCCGGCCTCGACCACGCCATAGCCGTCAGGAACGAAAAAGTTCAGCTCCTGCGTTCGTCCGGGCGTATTGGAAGTGCGCGCAAGACCCTTCTGTCCAAGGAGAGCATTGATCAGCGAGGACTTGCCGACATTCGAGCGGCCGGCAAAGGCGATCTCCGGCGGCCCCTCAGGCGGCAGGAATTTCAGTGCCGGCACGCCGCGCACGAACACCCAGGGCTTGGCGAAGAAGCGCCGGTCGGCTTCGCTGGCCTCTGTAGAGGGGGCATCCGGTGGGGTCATGTCGCGGCCTTCTCTCGCCACTGGCTGGCGCGAAAAAGGCGGACATGAAGTGTCCGCCTTTCGATCTCTTCAGGAAGACGAGGTCTTGGGTTTTCGTCGGAACGTGCCCTTCAGATTGTCCCACAGCTCGATCTTGGCGCCGTTGCGCTTCATGATGACGCTCTGCTGTATGATCGACAGCGTGTTGTTCCACGTCCAGTAGATGACGAGACCGGCCGGGAACGATGCCAGCATGAAGGTGAAGATCACCGGCATCCAGGTGAAGATCATCTGCTGGGTCGGATCCGGCGGCGTCGGATTGAGGCGCATCTGGATGAACATCGTGATGCCCATCAGGAGAGGCCAGACGCCGACCATGAGAAGATGCGGCAGGGTGATCGGGATCAGCCCGAACAGGTTGAAGATCGACGTCGGATCGGGCGCCGCAAGATCCTGGATCCAGCCGAAAAACGGCGCGTGGCGCATCTCGATGGTGATGTAGAGGACCTTGTAGAGCGCGAAGAAGACCGGGATCTGGATCAACATCGGCCAACAGCCGGCTGCCGGATTGATCTTCTCCTCCTTGTAGATCCGCATCATCTCCTGTTGCTGCTTCTGCTTGTCGTCCTTGAAGCGCTCGCGCATCTCCATGATCTTGGGCTGGACGGTCTTCATCCGCGCCATCGACTTGTACGACTTGTTGGCGAGCGGGAAGAAGAACAGCTTCAGGACGACGGTGACGATCAGGATTGCAACGCCGAAATTGCCGACGAGCTTGTAGATATAGTCCAGCGCATGGAACATCGGGCGGGTGATGAAATAGAACCAGCCCCAGTCGATCAGCTGGCCGAACTGCCGGATGTCCAGCGTGTCTTCGTAGCCGTCGATGATGTCGACCACCTTGGCGCCGGCGAAGGTCCGCGTGGTTTCGGTCGCGGTCTGGCCGGGGGCGATCTGGATCGGATCGGACACGAACTCTGTCTGATAATGCGGCCGCTGGCCGGTCAGATAGAGGAACTGGCTGTTGAAGGGCCGCGAGCCCTCGGGGATCAGCGTCGTCGCCCAGTATTTGTCGGTGATGCCGAGCCAGCCGCCGGTGGTGGAAGTGGGTTCGGCGTCCTTCTTGTCCTCCTCGATCGCGGAGTACTTGACCTCCTTGAGGCCTTCGTCGCCGAAAACGCCGAGCAGCCCTTCGAAGAGGACATAGGCCGAGGCGACCTCGGGCTTGGAATAGCGCACCACGCGGCCATAGGGCTTGACGCTGACGGCGGCGCCGCCGGTGTTGGCGATCGAGTCCTCGACGGTGAACATGAAGTTGTCGTCGATGGAGATCGTGCGGTTGATCGTCAGACCGTCGGCCTCGGCGGTCAGCGTGACCGGCGTCGACGGCGTCAGCCTGGCGCCTTCGGGAGCCTGCCATTTGGTGGAAGCGCCGACGACGGGGCCCTTGCCGTCGACGATCAGGCCGGTCTCGGCGAAATAGGCGTTGGGCAGCTGTTCGGGGGAGAGGAGGACGATGGTCGGGGACGTGTCGTCGACGGTCTCGTGATACTGCTTCAGGCGAAGGTCGTCGATGCGCGCGCCGGTGAGGTTGATGGAGCCGGACAGTTGCGGGGTGTCGATCGGGATCCGCTGGCCGCTTGCAAGGACGGCTTCGCGGTCTTCCGAAAGCGGCAGCTGCGGGCTGGAGATCACGCTTTCGCGGCCCGATGGCGCGGCCGTGTCGCTCTGCTCTGTGCCGGCCGGTGTCTGCGGCGTCTGCAGCGAACCCTGCTGCGCCTGGCTGGTCTCGGCCACCTGACGCTGGGCGTCCATGCGCGGGCTGACCACGAAGAATTGCC
Organism: Jiella mangrovi; assembly: GCF_017815135.1. Taxonomy (GTDB): domain Bacteria; phylum Pseudomonadota; class Alphaproteobacteria; order Rhizobiales; family Rhizobiaceae; genus Jiella; species Jiella mangrovi. The sequence continues at coordinate 35,341 of NZ_JAGJCF010000009.1, forward strand.
AGCCGACGAGAACCGCAATGGAGAGCGCCATGGCGATCAGGAAGTTGCGGTTGTTTTCCATCAATCAGACCCCGATCGGCCCCCGGGCACGTCGTGTCCCTTGGCGGCCGCCTTGCGATTCGGCCCGGCCATCCGGGCAAAGCGTCGCCGCAATTCCTGCGACAAGATGGTGAACGGCGCCGTCATCGCGTCGCGGCGCGCGACGATCACATAATCGATGCCGGGCGCCATGTCAGCCTCCGCGGTGACGCGGATCGCCTCGCGAAGGCGGCGGCGGATCCGGTTGCGTTCGACTGCATTGCCGACCTTGCGCGTCACCGTCAGGCCAAAGCGCGGCGGACCCTCGTCGCCGCGTTCCAGCGCTTCGACGAAGAAAAACGGGCCGTTCAAGCGACGGCCCCTGCGCGCTGCCAGAAACTGGGCGCGCTTCTTGAGCTTTTCCGCGACCATGCCGGGCGGTCATGCGACCGCCCCCGGGCCAGCGTCAGGCCGACAGGCGCTTGCGACCGCGTGCGCGGCGCGCCGTGATGACCTTGCGGCCACCCTTCGTTGCCATGCGGGCACGGAAGCCGTGGCGGCGTTTGCGGACGAGCCGCGAAGGCTGATAGGTACGCTTCATCGTCAAATCCCGCGTGTTTCAAGAACGCGGGCCCTTCAGTCGTGTGTGATCCGGGAAACCGGCGCGGCCATCCGAGCGCAGAACGCCGTCGCGCGGAGCGCCGCCCGCTCGCTTGGAGGGCTTATAGGAAGGCGAAGCGGCAAAAGTCAATTCCCGTCTTCGATTTCGCTGCGGTGTTTCTGGCCCGGCCGACCCGCTCGTTAGGCGAAGCAGAGCGGTTGTGTCGCGCCCGCACGGCTGCACTGCCTGCTTGCATGGCCGGTTGGAGCAAGCGCTTGTGGTGCCTGGCCTGGTTCGGTAAATGTCTGGCCTGTCTTTGCAATATATGCGGCGGCGACACGTCCGCCCCGATCGAGCGGTGATATGCAGCGCAGAGCCCTAGGCATCGTTCTCTTCTGTCTCGTCCTCCTGGCGGCCATCGTCGCCGGCTACTGGGACATGCTGGACACGGAAAAACTGAGAATCGCCGGGCGCGACGGCTCGAATGGGCAGGTCGCGGGCGAAACCGCCGACGGGTCCGTCGAACCGACGGGGTCTCCCGACGCCGGGACGGCGGATGAAGCCGCATCGCCCGCGAGTGAGGCGGCCCCGCAATCCACGGCGAGTGACGTTTCGGCCTCAGGGGATGGCGAGGCGGAGGGGGCCTCAACGTCCGAGACGCAAGCGTCGGGCGCTTCTTCGCGGCGGGCGGCGGGTTCAGACGATCCGTCGGCAGGCGACCGGATCGCTTCGGGCAAGTCGGACCGACAGGCGGCGTCCGGCGCAGCCGCTTCGGCGCCGGACGATGCTCCGCCGGCGGCCGAGCGGTCGGCAATGTCCGACACGCCCGAGGCCAATGGCGCCGCGACCGAGCCGTCCTCCGGGGCGCCGGATGCCGGCGGGCCGGCCAGGAAAGCGGCGGGACCGGCCATATCGCCGGAAACGGACGCGCAACAAGAGCCGCTGATGGCTGGCAGCAGCGAAGACTCGGCCGCACAAAGCGCGCCGGCCGGTGCGCAGGATCCGGCGGGCGACGAGGTCGGGACCGAGGCGGGTGCGGCGGCGTCCGTGCCGGGGGCGGCCTCGGGCGGGCAGACCGCAGGGAATGGAGAGAGCGAAGAGCGCTCCCTGGCGCAGTCGGGCGCATCGCCTGAACAGGAGGCACAGCTTGCCGGCGCGGCGGATGAGGCGCAGACGCTGCCCCAGGCCGCAAGCGGCAAGACCAGAGGACAATCCGAGGGGGACGATCCTGCGGCGCGGGCAACCGGGGATGCCTCGGTCGCTGCCGTGGAGCCACGCTTCGACGTCCTTCGCGTCGAGCCCGACGGCTCGACCCTCGTTGCCGGCCATAGCGCTCCCAACAGCACCGTCACGCTGCGCGACGGCGACAGGGATCTCGGCAGCGACAAGGCGACCCGTGACGGCGATTTCGTCATCGTCCTCGACAAGCCGCTGGAGGCGGGCGACCATTCCATCCAGATCCACGCCGAGGACGATACGGGCGCTGCCCGTCTTTCGAGCGAAACGGCCGTCGTTTCGGTTCCGCAGGACGGGAAGGCGGGGGATCTGCTGGCGATGATCGAAAAGCCCGGCGCCCCGTCGCGGCTGATCGATACGCCATCGGCAAGGTCCGCGCCGATGACCGCGGCTGACGACAAATCTGCGGACGGGGCCTCCGGCGACACTGCGTCCTCCAGTCAGGATCAGGCCCCGGCCGATGCGGCGTCGAAGATCGGGGATCAGGCGGAAGCGCAGGCCGATCCCGCGACATCCCGGCCCGATTCTACCAACAAAGGTGCGGGCAGCGAACTCTCCGGCGACGACAGTGGCGCCTTTAGCGAGAATCAGGTCGCGAGTGACCCGTCCGAGGGATCCGAGACCCGAACGTCTTCCGCTGGCAACGCGCGACCGGAAGCGGCCGATGGCGACGCGGGCCGGCAGACGGCAGAGCAGGCGGGCCTTGCCGAATCCGTGAGATCTTCGAGTGGAGCCGCGCCTGCAGCTCCAAGCCGCGCGCTCCGCGTCGAGGCGGTGGAGATCGATGGTGGCGAGATCTTCGTCGCAGGCGCAGCCGAGCCGGGCTCTACCGTCCGTGTCTATGTCGACAACGCGCTCTTTGCCACGGGAACCGCAGACCGCAGCGGCCGCTTCGTGGTTTCCACCGACCGCGCGCTTGCCGTCGGCGATCATCTCATTCGCGTCGATCAGCTCTCCAGCTCCAGCGATGTCGCCGCCCGTGTCGAAGTGCCGTTCTTTCGCCCGCAAGGCTCGTCGCTCGCCGCCGTCGCTAAGAACGATGCCGGAAAGCCGGCGCGCGAGGATGGGGAAGGGCAGGCCGACGGCGGACAAGTCGCCGACACGGACGCCTCTTCGTCGCCGCCCTCCGCGGACAGGCAGCCCGTGGCGGCTGCACCGAACGGCACAGCCGAACCCTCGCAATTGGCCGGCAACGCCCCGGCGTCGTCGAAAGAGCCGTCGCAATCCGTTTCCGGCGAAGATGGCGAGCCTGGCGAAGCCACAACCGACCTCGCCGCGCGCTTCGGCAGCGGATCGGCCGGGCCGGATGCAACGCCGCCCGCCTCCGGGCCGCGTTCTTCGGTCTCGGCCGGCGGCGATGCAGGCGGATCGACATCTGCCGATGAAAGATCTGCGGGCGCGACGGCGACCAACACCCCGCCGGCCCTCGATCCGCTGGGGAGCCTCGCGCCCGGCGAGGCATCCGGCGGCGATCGGCTCGCGGGTCTCGAGGATGACACGCGCTCGAAGCGGGGAGAGCGCGTCATGCGCGCGGCGCCCGGCTCGAAGGGGCCGTCGGCAGATGCTGTCGGGGAGACCGGCGCCGGAGGCGGCGAAGCTGACGATGGCGCAGGGCAATCCGCTTCCACGGACAAGCCTGCACCGTCACAGGAGATCGGCGATGGGGCCGCGGCGACATCGGCCGACAAGTCCGACCGCATTCCCGTCCAGCGCCAGCCGGCGCTTTCCGCGTCGAAGACCGCGCGCGTGATCATCCGCAAGGGCGATACGTTGTGGCGGATCTCCCGCGATACCTACGGCCTGGGGAACCGCTATACCGTGATCTATCTCGCCAATGGCGACCAGATCCGCAATCCCGACCTGATCTATCCGGGTCAGGTGTTCCGGATGCCGGGCGACGATCAGAAAGGCGGCGAGGCACAATCCGTCCCCGCCGAGACGACCGCCAACTGACCTTCGCTGCGCTGGGCTGAGGGATTGCGGGACACCGCGCCGCCGCCTCCGGCCGTCCCTGTCAAAATGCCAGGGCGGCCCCATCGGCGCGCGGGTCGCTGGCGCCCTCCAGAACGCCGTCCGGATGGCGGACGACAGCGCCGGCATGCCCTGCCATGTCGGAAAAGGCGGGGATGATCTCGGTGTCGTGGCCGGCCTCGCGGAGCGCTTCGACGAGGGCGGGATCGAAGCGATCCTCGAGCTTCAGCGTCGTCGTCTGATCGCCCCATGTCTTGCCGAGCAGCCAGCGCGGCGCCGTCACCGCTTCCTGCAGCCCCATGCCGAAAAGCGCGTAGCGCGAGAAGACCGCCCCTTGCGTCTGCGGTTGGCCTTCGCCGCCCATCGTGCCATAGGCCATCACCCGGCCGTCCTTGAGGCGTGCGAGCGCCGGGTTCAGCGTGTGGAACGGCCTGCGACGCGGCCCGATCTGGTTCGGCCCGGGGGCGAGCGAGAAGCCCGCGCCGCGATTTTGGAAGAAGACGCCGGTCTCCGGGCAGGTCAGCCCCGAGCCGAATTCCCAAAAGACGCTCTGGATGAAGCTGACCACCGTGCCCTGTTTGTCCGCCGCGCCCATCCAGATCGTGTCGCCGGGCTTTGCCGGATGCGGCCAGGGCAGGGCCTTGTCGCGATCGATCTTCGCCGCAAGCTCGGCGAGCGTTGCCTCGTTCAGCCATTCCCCGGCCGGCCGGGCCATGAAATCGGGATCGCCGAGATCTGCGTTGCGAAGGGTGAAGGCCTGCTTCGTCGCCTCGATCAGCCCGTGAACGTGATCGAAGCTTTCGCCTTGCCGAACACCCAGCCGATCGAAGAGGGCGAGGATCATCAGCGAGGACACCCCTTGCGTCGGGGGCGCCATGTTGAACAGTCTGCCGGCCGAGATCTCCACCGTCAGCGGTTCGGGGCTTTCGGCCTCGTAGTGGTAGAAGTCGTCGAGCCGCAAGGGTGAGCCGGCCTGTTCGAGAAACTCAGCATGGGCCTTGGCAATCGGCCCGCGATAATAGGCATCGAGGCCCTCGTCGGCGAGAATGCGCAGCGTCCTCGCCAAGGCCGGCTGTCTGAGGATCTCGCCGGCCTTCGGCGCCCGCCCCTCGATCAGGAACGTCTCGGCAAAGCCCGGCACGTCCTTCAGCCCGTCGATCTTCGCCGCCGTCGTGTGCGCCTGATTGCCGGTCACCACCATGCCGTTTTCGGCGTAGGCGATGGCGGCCTTCAGGAGTTCCGGCAGCGGCAGCCGGCGATGCGGGGGGACGAGGTCGAGCGCCTTTTCCCAGCTCGACACGGCGCCGGGCACGGTCAGTGCCGCATGGGCGCCTCTGGTGGGCATCGCTTCGCCGTGGCCACGCTCGGCATACCATTGCGGCGTCGCGAGCGCCGCCGCACGGCCGCAGCCGGCGATCGCGACCGGCTCTTCGCCGGGGCGGTGAACGATCCAGAACCCGTCGCCGCCGATGCCGTTCATGTGCGGATAGGTGACCGCGATCGTGGCGGCCGCCGCGACCATGGCCTCGATCGCGCTTCCGCCCTTCGAAAGTATCGCCTGACCGGCGAGCGCTGCCGCCGTATGCGGCGCCGAGACGCAGCCATTGAGCCCTTTGGCGCTGTTGAGCATGATCGATCGTCCTTCCCAGTCGGCCCCATTGTCAGCGATAACGCCAAAGCCGGCAAAGGCTATTTCGCCGATCGGGCATCGAATGGGCAACAAGCGCAAGAGGCCGGCTTGCCCGATGTCACCGGGGCGGTCCGACCAAGGCAAGAAGCGGTCGCATCTGCCTGAACTCTTTCGCATTTGCAGAAAAAACCCTCTCTACGTCCACGTTTGGCCATATTGAAAGGCTTAGGAGACGGACGGGCTGATATCTTCCGGCAGGTGGTTTGCACATCCTCGAACGCGATTCGAGGTGTCGACGATCTGGTTCGCGGCCACCGTTCGAGGGGATTCGTTCGGCTGCAGCGGAACTGTGGCGCGAGAAGAACCACACGGTACCGGCAGGGGCAGCGTCCGCCGCAAGGCATGCCCAGCGATCTTGGTGGCAGCTTATTGAATGGCATTTGCCTTGCGCAGGCCTCGCACAGGCTTCGAAGGCGATCTTATCTCGAAAACGGGGGCAGGTATGACGAAAGCGACCGATCGAAAGAGCCAGGCGGCGACGCGCCGGCAGTTCCTTCTGGGCGCCGCCGCCGCAGGCGCGGGTCTCGCGCCGGGCGCAGCCTTCGCCCAGAACGCTCTGTCGGAAATCTTGAACGCGCCGAGCCGCGGCAACTGGGACGACCAGTTCGATACGCGCGGCTCCAGCGTCCGGCAGGTGGCGTCGAACACGCCGATCTTCTCGAACGAGACGCTGAGATCGACGCAGAGCGCGGTCGGCATCTATCAGGGTATCGCGGCCTCCGGCGGCTGGCCGCAGGTGCCGCAGAGCGAAGTGCTGCGGATCGGCTCGCAGTCGTCGGCCGTTCCCCTCCTGCGGCAGCGCCTCGCGATCGCCGGCGATCTTTCGACGTCGATCGGCGACTCGGCGGTGTTCGATTCCTACGTCGATGCCGCGGTCAAGCGTTTCCAGGCCCGCCACGGCCTGCCGGCCGACGGCGTCGTGGCCGACCATACCTACAAGGCGATGAACGTTCCCGCGCAGCTTCGCCTCAACCAGCTGATTACCAATGTGAGCCGGCTGCAGGAAATGGTCAGCAAGGATCTCGGCGGCCGCTTCGTGATGGTCAACATTCCCGCCGCCTCTGTGGAGGCGGTCGAGAACGGCCGGGTGGTCCAGCGCCATACGGCGATCGTCGGCAAGATCGATCGGCAGTCGCCGATTCTGGAATCGAAGATCACCAACCTCAATCTCAATCCCTACTGGCACGCGCCGGCCTCGATCGTCCGCAAGGACATCATTCCGCTGATGCGCAAGAACCCGCAATATCTCGCGGAATCGAACATCCACATCTATGACGGTCAGGGCAACGAGATCCCGCCCGAGACGATCGACTGGAACACCGACGAGGCGGTCAAGTATCTGTTCCGTCAGGACCCGGGCAAGAACAACGCCATGGCCTCGGTGAAGATCAACTTCCCCAACCCGTACGCCGTCTACATGCACGACACGCCCCAGCAGGGCCTCTTCTCGAACCTGATGCGCTTCGATTCCTCCGGCTGCGTTCGCGTCCAGAACGTTCGCGACCTCATCGTCTGGCTCGCCCGCGACGAGCCGGGCTGGGACCGCCAGCATATCGAGCAGGTGATCGCCTCGCGCCAGCGCCAGGACATCGACCTTTCAAATCCCGTCCCGGTCTTCTTCACCTATATCAGCGCCTGGGCGACCGATCCGAACGTCGTGCAGTTCCGCGACGACATCTATCACCGCGATGGCTCCGAGCAGTTGGCGATGAGCGAACTTCAGGCCGAGCCCTATCAGGGCGGCCAGCAGAACCCCTATGCGCAGGGCGACGACATCGTCCGCTGAGCGGGCGTCGGTTCCCTTCGACGGATAGGACTTCCAAAGGCGTTCGCGGGGCACTGCGGGCGCCTTTCTCGTGTGCTGTCAAACGTCGCGAGAGGCGGCGGTCCCGGCTCGATATACCCAGGCTCATGCGCCTCGAAGCCGTCGACGGACGCGCGTGGCCTCAATCGGTGCGGGTGCATCGGCTTGTACCATTTATCGGCGAATCATAGGATCGAAAAGAGGGCAGAAGTAGCGGCGTCTCCCAGCCGGCGCATCGCGGAGGATGAGCCACAGCGGCCGAGGCAACGGCTTTGCCCTCGAGGGAGTGACGGATATGTGGATGATTCCATGGACCGTCGTGCTTAAAGTGAAAAGGACCCGGACGGGCTGGGCGCTCGAAATCCGGGTCCAGTTCTTCACCTAAGCAAAGGAGGCCGGAGTTCGCGCTCCGGTCTCCGCTCCTTGAATATATGCGAATTCAACTTGAACGGCAAATCGCGCGAGCGGGTGCGTTGCTACAGCATCGGCCCAAAAATCGGAATCGATTTTTGGAAAGCACGATGCGGTGATTCAATAGGTTAGAGCGTCCTTTGTGCGTCCATTCGGACGCACGGCGCTCTAGCGCTGGAAGGGTGGCAGGGCGTCGAAGGCGCTCTTCAGCGAGTCCGACCAGCCGTCCGAGACCGTCCGGTAATACTCGTCCTTGCCGTCGAAGCGGCGTCGATAGCCTCTGACGTAGCTGTCCAGTTCGTAGAACTGCATGTCGATGGGAAGGCCGACCGACAGGTTCGACTTGATGGTCGAATCGAAGGAGACGAGCAGCAGCTTGGCACAGTCTTCCAGCGACATCTCCGGATCGTAGGTCCGGATGATGATCGGCCGACCATATTTGTGCTCGCCGATCTGGAAGAAGGGATTGTCGCGCCCTGACTCGATGAAATTGCCTTCCGGATAGATCATGAACAGCCGCGGACGCCCGCCCTTGATCTGGCCGCCGAAGATGAAGGAGGCCGAAAACACCGAATCGGCGCTCTGTCCGCCCTGGGCGTTGCCGGCGATGACTTCCCTGACGGTTTCGCCGATCAGCTTGGCGGTCTGGAACATCGACGGCTGGGTCAGGATGCTGGGCTGGCGCTCGGCCGGTGCGAGCATGCGCTCGTCGAGCAGCGACACCGTCGCCTGGGTGGTGGCGAGGTTGCCCGCCGACAGGAGGCACAGGAACCGCTCTCCCGGCACTTCCCAGGTCTTCATCTTCGAGACGACGGAGATGTTGTCGAGCCCGGCATTCGTCCGTGTGTCGGACATGAATACCAGACCCCGGTCTACCAGAAGTCCCACGCAATAGGTCATTGAAGTCCGTTGCCCCCATAAGGACCGGCAGAATCGCTGCCTCGACCTGCAGGCCGATCAATCCTCCAAGTTTTGGTCCCTGACAACTAGCATGGCCTACTTGCCACAACCTTTTCCAAGCGTGTTGCTTTGTCAGGGACGCTAAAGGGGACGTCTGGGCGCGCTGGGGCTTTGGCCTCAGGCCCCCGGGTAGAACCGGTAGTTCTGGCCGATCTCCTGGGCGAGGCGGTTGTTGTCGCGGATGAAGACCTCCAGAAACTCGTGCAATCCGCCGTCGATGATCTGCCTTACGCTCGATCCGGACAGGCGCTCGTTGAGCGCGGTCGCGGTCTCGAAGCAGGTGTGGCGGATCTCGTAGTTGCGGCCGAGATACTTCAGGCTCTCCTCGATCACCGTGTAGCAATAGCCGAGTGAACGGGGCATGCGACGATTGAGCATCAGGAAATCGATGATGTTCACCGCGCTGTACTGGCCGTCATACTCCCAGGCATAGGATCGGTGGGCCGAGACCGAGCGCAGGATCGACCGCCACTGGAAATCGTCGAGCGCCGAGCCGACCTGGCTGTGTTCGGGCAGGAGCAGCCAGTATTTGACGTCGAGGATGCGGGCGGTGTTGTCGGCCCGCTCGATGAATGCGCCGAGATTGCAGAAGTCGAAGATCTCGTTCCTCAGCATCGTGGTCTGGAAGGCGCCGCGGATGAGAGCGCCCTGACGTTTCACGAGATCGATCACGGCCGGCAGCTCGCGCGCCGTCACCGGGGAGGATAGCCGGCGTTGGACGACGAGCCAGCTCTCGTTCAGCGCTTCCCATACCTCGCGCGTCAGCGCCGTGCGCACCATCCGCCCGTTGGTGCGGGCGGTTTCCAGCGAGGCGCGCACGCTCGACGGGTTGTCCCGGTCGCGCAGCATGAAGTCGACGACGGTCTCGGGGTCGTGAGTGTCATATTTGGCGTTGTAGGCCGCCTCGACCCCGGCCGAGACGAGAACGGACTGCCATTCGTCCGGCTCCGAGGACAGGTTGGTCAGGGAGATGCGCTGGCCGGCATCGAGCAGTCGCGCGGTGTTTTCTGCCCGCTCGATGTAGCGGAACATCCAGAACAGGCCGTTTGCGGTGCGTCCGAGAAGTGCCATCGATCAGTCCCTCAAAACCCAGGTGTCCTTGGTGCCGCCGCCCTGGCTGGAATTGACCACCAGGGAGCCCTCCTTGAGGGCGACGCGGGTGAGGCCGCCGGGAATGATGCGGACCTTGTCCGAAACGAGGACGAAGGGGCGCAGGTCGACATGGCGCGGAGCCAGTCCGCCATCGACGAGGATCGGCACGGTGGAGAGCGCCAGCGTCGGTTGGGCAATGTAGTTCGTTGGTCGCTTTTTCAGCTTTTCGGCAAACATCTCGCGCTCTTCGCGGGTGGATGTCGGGCCGACCAGCATGCCGTAGCCGCCGGAACCGTGAACTTCCTTGACGACCAGCTCCTCCAGATGTTCAAGCACGTATTTGAGGCTGTCCTCTTCGGCGCAGCGCCAGGTCGGCACGTTCTGCAGCTTGGCCTTTTCGCCGGTATAGAACTCGACGATCTCGGGCATGTAGGAATAGATCGCCTTGTCGTCGGCGATGCCCGTGCCCGGGGCATTGGCGATCGTGATGCCGCCGTTCTTGTAGACCTCCATGATGCCGGGAATGCCGAGCATGGAGGCGGGGTTGAACACCTTGGGATCGAGAAAGTCGTCGTCGACGCGCCGGTAGATCACGTCGATCGGCTTGTAGCCCTCGGTGGTGCGCATCTGGATGCGCCCGTCGATCTCGGCGACGTCGGAGCCCTCGATCAGTTCGACGCCCATCTGGTCGGCGAGGAAGGCGTGCTCGAAGAAGGCGGAATTGTAGATGCCGGGGGTCAGCACCGCGATGGTCGGCGTGCCCTCGCAGGCGGGCGGCGCGACGGCGGCAAGCGAGCGACGCAGGTGATGCGGGTAGGTTTCGACCGGCCGCACGCGGTTTTGCGAGAACAGCTCCGGAAACATCTGCATCATCGTTTCCCGGTTCTCGATCATGTACGAGACGCCGGAGGGGGTGCGGGCGTTGTCCTCGAGCACGTAGAACTCGTTCTCGCCGCAGCGTACGATGTCGGTGCCGATGATGTGGGTATAGACGCCGCCGGGCGGTCGGAACCCCCGCATCTGCGGCAGAAAGGCCTCGTTGCCGGAGATCAGCCTCTCGGGCACGATGCCGGCCTTGATGATCTCCTGGTCGTGGTAGAGGTCGTCGAGGAAGGCGTTGAGCGCGATCACTCGCTGCTCGATGCCCTCGGCCAGACTGTCCCACTCGGCCTTGGCCATGATGCGCGGGACGAGATCGAATGGGATCAGCCGCTCGGCTGCTTCCTCCTGCCCATAGACGTTGAAGGTAATGCCGGTCCGCCGGAAGAAGGCTTCCGCCTCTCCGGCCTTTTCGCCCAGCGCTTCGCCGTCCTGCTCGCGAAACCATTCGTTGAAGCGGGCATAGGGATCGCGGACTTCCTTGTCAGATATCAGCATCTCGTCGAATGGTTTCACTGGCGCCCTCCGTCTCTAAGGCACCTAAAGAGAAAGCCGGCGACGAGAAAATCAAGTCGCGCGGCTGTTTTGAATTCCAATGCCTAATATTTTATCAGACAGCTTCGTCTTGTCATCGGATCTTGCGCGCAATGGATGCAGCCTGGCCCGCAAATGGGGATGGCCCGCACGGTCAGGACGGCCTTCAACGAGAGGATGTTTGCAAGCCGGGCGCATCTCCCATTTAACTTGCGCGGCTTGGAGGGATGGCTGGCGATGGCGAAAACGCGCGAGGATGAGGCGACACGGCTGGACGAGGCGGCGCGGGCCGGCTGGCTCTACTACGTCGCCGGCAACACCCAGGACCAGATCGCCTCGAAGCTCGGCATCTCCCGTCAGGCAGCCCAGCGCCTCGTTTCCCACTCGGTCGCGGCGGGCCTCGTGCGCGTGCGCATCGATCATCCGATCGCCGCTTGCCTGGAGCGCGCGGAAAGCCTCAAGGCGCGCTACGGCCTCAAATATTGCGAAGTCGTGCCGTCCGATCCCGCTTCCGCCTCGACGATCCTCGGCGTCGCCGAGGCCTGCGCCGTGGAGATGGAGCGCCGGCTGCGCCGCGACGAGCCGACGATCCTCGCCGTCGGCACCGGCCGGACCCTTCGTGCGGCGGTCGAGCATCTGCCGCCGATGGCCTGCACCCAGCATCGCATCGTCTCGCTCACCGGCAATATCGCGCCGGACGGCTCGGCCTCGGTCTATAACGTCATCTATTCGATGGCCGATCAGGTGAAGGCCCCGCATTATCCCATGCCGTTGCCGGTCGTCGTCTCGACGCCGCGCGAGCGCGAGCTCCTGCATCGCCAGAAGGTGGTGGAGCTGACGCTGCAACTGGCGGCGAAAGCCGAGGTGACCTTCGTCGGCGTCGGCGAGGTCTCGGCCAGGGCGCCCCTCGTCGTCGACGGCTTCATCACCGCCGACGAGCGCGAGGATCTCGATCGCCAAGGCGCCGTCGGGGAGATCGTCGGCTGGGTCTATGACAGCGCGGGCCGGCTGATCGACTGCCGCTTCAACGAACGCGTGGCGAGTGCTCCGATTCCTCCGACCAGCCGCGGCGATGTCATCGCCGCCGCCATGGGCCCGGCCAAGACCCCGGCCATCCGCGCAGCCGCTACGGGCGGGTTGATCAACGGGCTGATCACCGACGAGGCGACGGCGCACCGGCTGCTGGACTGACGCGACGGGGGGCGATCCGGTGACCCGGCCCGATACGGCGGCGCTCATTCCCGTCCCGTTGCGCGGAAGGATTGCAAATCACGGTCGTGTCTGTTTCCTTTTCAATGAGCGAGGCCAGGGCTTTGACTGTTGCAGTGCGGAATGGAATTCGGTTGACAATGCCCCTGTAACAGTGAAGTTTTGCTCCGCCATTGAATAATTGCTCAAACGAGAGCTGGGAGGCCTTCATGAGATTTTCCGTGCTGACGGCGGGCGCAGCCGCGCTCCTCGCCGTCGCGACGACGGCCGCGTCCGCGCAGACGACGCTGACGATCGGTACCGTCAACAATTCCGACATGATCCGCATGCAGGGCCTGACGCCCGAATTCGAAAAGCAGCATCCGGACATCAAGGTGAACTGGGTGACGCTGGAGGAGAACATCCTGCGCCAGCGCGTCACCACCGACATCGCCACCGGCGGCGGCCAGTTCGACATCATGACCATCGGCACCTACGAGGTTCCGATCTGGGCCAAACAGGGCTGGCTGAAGCCGCTCGACGGGCTCGGTGACAATTACGACATGGACGACCTGATCCCGGCGATCCGCTCGGCGCTGTCCTCCGACGGCAAGCTCTATGCGGCGCCGTTCTATGCCGAGAGCGTGCTGACGCTTTACCGGAAGGACCTCTTCGAGAAGGCCGGGCTGACCATGCCCGACAAGCCGACCTGGGACTTCATCGCGGAAGCCGCCGAGAAGGTGACCGACAAGGACGCCGGCGTCTACGGCATCTGCCTGCGCGGCAAGCCGGGCTGGGGCGAGAACATGGCCTTCCTCGGCAACATGGCCCGCGAGTTCGGTGCCAACTACTTCGACGCGGATTGGAAGCCGCAGTTCGAGTCGGAAGGCTGGAAGAAGGCCGTCAGCCTTTATGTCGACCTGATGACCAAATACGGTCCTCCGGGTGCCGCGTCCAACGGCTTCAACGAGAACCTTCAGCTCTTTGGTCAGGGCAAGTGCGGCATGTGGATGGACGCCTCCGTCGCGGCATCCTTCGTGACCGATCCCAAGCAGAGCCAGGTGCCGGACAAGGTCGGCTTCGCTGCTGCACCCTGCGGTACGGAGAACTGCCCGAACGACGGCTTCAACTGGCTGTGGGCCTGGTCGCTGGCGATCCCCGATTCCTCGAAGAAGGCGGACGCTGCGCAGACCTTCATCTCCTGGGCGACCTCGAAGGAATATCTCGATCTCGTCGCTTCGAAGGAGGGCTGGGCCAACGTGCCTCCCGGCACCCGCACCTCGCTGTACAAGAATTCGAAATACACCGAGGCCGCGCCCTTCGCCGACGCGACGCTGAACGCCATTCAGCATGCCAACCCCGAGCCGACGGCCGACAAGCCCTATTACGGACTGCAGTTCGCCGCGATCCCCGAATTCCAGGGTCTCGGCACGGCGGTCGGCCAGCAGATGGCTGCGGCGCTCTCCGGCTCGACCTCGGTCGACCAGGCGCTGAAGCAAAGCCAGGCGATCGCCACCCGCGAGATGACGCGCGGCGGCTACATCAAGAACTAAGTCCCTTCAACGGGACGACGAACCGGGTACGGGCGGCCGATCAACGAGCCGCCCGGCCCACAGGCCGAGGGAGGAAGACCCGAGTTCCGCACAGACCGCCAGATTTTGGCGGCCCCCGAATTCGTTTCTGACGCGATTTTCTCCCGACGCTTCCGGCCCCGTCCGATCCGGCGATCCGCCCGCGACGGGCGGTGACGACGACGGCAGGAGAGCGGTCCTCTCGCCGATGGCGGGCCGCTTCCATTTTTCAGCGCATCATGCCGATGCGACGCGGCAGAACGGGCAGACGCCATGGCCACCTTGCACACGAAGAATGCGGCACGCGCCATGATGGCGCCGGCGGTGATCGTCCTGTTGATCTGGATGATCGTCCCACTCGCGATGACGCTGTATTTCTCGACGCTGAACTACACGCTCTACAATCCGTTCTCGACCCCCTTCGTCGGCTTTGAGAACTACAGCTACTTCCTCACCGATCCGACTTTTCTCGCCGCCCTTGCCAACACGCTGATCCTCGTCATCGGCGTCCTGGCCATCACGGTGATCGGCGGTGTCCTGATCGCGCTTTTGCTCGATCAGGAGTTCTACGGCGTCAATATCGTCCGGCTCATGGTCATCGCGCCGTTCTTCGTCATGCCGACGGTGGCCGCGCTGGTGTGGAAGAACATGATGATGAACCCGGTCTACGGGGTGATCGGCCAGATGCTGTCGGCCATCGGCCTGACGCCGATCGACTGGATGACCGAAGTGCCGCTGCTGTCGATCGTCATCATCGTTGCCTGGCAGTGGCTGCCCTTCGCGACGCTCATTCTCCTCACCGCGCTGCAGTCGCTGTCGAGCGATCAGAAGGAGGCCGCCGAGATGGACGGGGCGGGGGCTCTGTCGATCTTCTGGTACATCACCCTGCCGCATATGAGCCGGGCGATCACCGTCGTCATCCTCATCCAGACGATCTTCCTTCTGTCGATCTATGCGGAAATCCTGGTGACGACGCAGGGCGGGCCGGGGGCACAGTCCACCAACATCACCTATCTCGTCGCCCAGCAGGCGACCTCCTACGGCGATATCGGCGCGGCGTCTGCCGGCGGCATCGTCGCGGTCATTCTGGCCAATATCGTCGCGATCTTCCTCGTCCGCCTGATCGGCAAGAACCTCGACGCCTGATGATGAAAGCCAGGAACAACGAATACCGGTTTTCCGTCCGGATCTGCGGAACGTAAAGGAGGGCAGACCATGGCACGCAAAGTCACGACCGGCCGGAAAATCGGAACGACGATCTTCGCCTGGTTCGTCGGGCTGGTGATCTTCTTCCCGATCCTGTGGACCTTCCTGACCTCGTTCAAGACCGAGCTGCAGGCGATCTCGATCCCGCCGGTCTTCGTCGGTTTCGACTGGACGCTGGAAAACTACCGGACCATCCAGACCCAGTCGAACTACTTCCACTTCATGGCGAACTCGATCTACCTGTCGCTCGGCTCGACGGCGCTCGGCCTGATCTTCGCCATTCCCGCCGCCTGGGCGATGGCGTTTTCGCCGACCAGACGGACGAAGGACGTCCTTCTGTGGATGCTGTCGACCAAGATGCTGCCGGCCGTCGGCGTGCTGATCCCGATCTACCTTCTCTTCGTGCGCTTCGGCCTGCTCGATTCAAGGCTCGGGCTGATCGTCGTCCTGTTCCTGATCAACCTGCCGATCCTCGTCTGGATGCTCTACACCTATTTCAAGGAGATCCCCGGCGAGATCCTCGAGGCCGCGCGGATGGACGGGGCGAGCCTTTCCAAGGAGATCACCCAGGTGCTGGCGCCGATGGCCGTGCCGGGCATCGCCTCGACGGTGCTCCTCAACGTCATCCTGTCGTGGAACGAGGCGTTCTGGACGCTGAACCTCACGACGTCGAACGCCGCGCCGCTCACCGCCTTCATCGCGTCGTTCTCCAGCCCGCAGGGCAATTTCTACGCCAAGCTCTCGGCCGCCTCGATGCTGGCCATCGCGCCGATCCTGATCGTCGGCTGGTTTTCGCAGAAGCAGCTCGTGCGCGGCCTCACTTTCGGCGCCGTCAAGTAAGGAACAACCGCCATGGGACAGATCCATCTCGAAAAGGTTCGCAAGGCCTTCGGCGACGTCGTCATCATCCCGGACCTCGACCTGAAGATCGAGGACGGCGAATTCGTCGTCTTCGTCGGGCCGTCGGGTTGCGGCAAGTCGACATTGCTTCGGCTGATCGCCGGGCTCGAGGACGTCACCGACGGCCAGATCGTCATCGACGGCCAGGACGCCACCGAGCTGCCCCCCGCCAAGCGGGGCCTTGCCATGGTGTTCCAGTCCTATGCGCTCTATCCGCATATGAGCGTCAGGAAGAACATCGCCTTCCCCTTGAAGATGGCGGGCATGGACAAGGCCGAGATCGACAAGCGCGTCGACTATGCGGCCAAGACGCTGAATCTCGACGCCTATATCGACCGGCGGCCGGCGAACCTGTCCGGCGGTCAGCGCCAGCGCGTGGCCATCGGCCGGGCGATCGTCCGCGAGCCCAAGGCCTTCCTCTTCGACGAGCCGCTGTCCAACCTCGATGCCGCCCTGCGCGTCGGCATGCGGCTGGAGATCTCCGAGCTGCATCAGCGCCTGAAGACGACGATGATCTACGTCACCCACGACCAGGTCGAGGCGATGACCATGGCCGACAAGATCGTCGTCTTGAGGGCCGGCAATATCGAGCAGGTCGGCTCGCCGCTGGAGCTCTACTCGCACCCGCGCAACACCTTCGTCGCCGGCTTCATCGGCTCGCCGAAGATGAACCTCCTCGGCGGCGCCGAGGCCGAAAAATATCAGGCCGAGACGATCGGCATCCGGCCCGAGCATGTCCGGCTCTCGACCACCGAGGGCAGCTGGAAGGGGACGGTGAAGGTCTCCGAGCATCTCGGCTCCGACACCTTCCTGCATGTGGAATCGCCGGTTCATGACGAGCCGCTGACGGTGCGCGCCGATGGCGAGTTCCCGGTCCATGCGGGCGACGTCGTCTATCTGACGCCGGAAGAAGACAAGATCCACCGCTTCGACGGCGAGGGGCTTGCCATGAAGACGAACAGTCGGGCCGTCGCCTGACATCAGCAAGCGGCAGGGCAAGCCTGCGCAGCGAGGCGATCGTGCCGGGCGGAGGCGTCAATCCCTCACCGGCCGCATCTGCCGCACGATTTTAATGAATGTCGCTCCGGCCTCGTGCCGGGCGGCGATCCCGAAATTCTGGAGACCCTTCATGAGCGTGAGGCTTTCCGCTGACACCCTCTCCGACATCGCCGGCAAGGCAGCCGTCCCCGGCTACGACCGCTCCGGTCTTGCGCCCGGCATCCTGCATTTTGGCGTCGGCAATTTCCACCGCGCCCATCAGGCGGTCTATCTCGACGAGCTGTTCGAGAAAGGCGAGGGCCACGACTTCGCGATCGTCGGCGCCGGCGTCATGCCCTCCGACGCGGCGATGCGCGACAAGCTCGCCTCGCAGGACTATCTCACCACCGTCGTGGAACAGGACAATGCCCGCACCAGCGCCCGCGTCACCGGGCCGATGATCGACATGCTGCCGGTCGGCGATACGGCCGCAATCATCGACAAACTGGCCGATCCGGCGATCAGGATCGTTTCGCTCACCGTCACCGAGGGCGGTTATTTCATCGATTCCGATGGCGTCTTCGACCCGAGCCATCCGGCGATCGCGGCGGACGGTCAAAATCCCGATGCGCCGAAGACGGTCTTCGGCCTCATCGGCGCGGGGCTGAAACTGCGCCGCGAGCGAGGCGTTCAGCCGTTCACGGTCATGTCCTGCGACAACATTCCCCATAACGGCAAGGTCTGCCGGGGCTCCGTCGTCGGCACGGCGAGGCTTTCCGACCCTGATTTCGCCGCGTGGATCGACCAGAACGTCGCCTTTCCGAACGGCATGGTCGATCGCATCACCCCGGCGACCAGCCAGCGCGAGATCGACCATTGCCGGGAAACCTTCGGCATCGACGATGAGTGGCCGGTCTATTGCGAGGAATTCAAGCAGTGGGTGCTGGAGGACGACTTTCCCGCCGGGCGCCCGGCGCTGGAAAAGGTCGGCGTCCAGTTCGTGCCGGATGTCGCACCCTACGAGGCGATGAAGATCCGCATTCTCAATGGCGGCCATGCGATCATCGCCTATCCGGCCGGGCTGATGGACGTCCATTTCGTCCATGAGGCGATGGAGACCGATCTCGTCGCGAAGTTCCTCGACAAGCTGGAAGCCGAGGAAGTGCTGCCGATCGTGCCGCCGGTGCCGGACACCGATCTCTCCGACTATTACGCCCTGATCAAGCGCCGCTTCGCCAATCCGAAGATCGGCGACACGGTCCGGCGGCTCTGCCTCGATGGCTCGAACCGACAGCCGAAGTTCATCGTGCCGTCGATCCTCGACAATCTGAAGGCCGGCAAGAGCCCCGATGGCCTCGCTCTGGAAAGCGCCCTGTGGTGCCGCTATTGCTTGGGCGTGACGGATTCGGGCGCGACGATCGAGCCGAACGATCCGAACTGGGACAAGCTCACCGAGCGCGCCAGGGCCGCCGAGAGCGATCCGACGGCATGGCTTTCGATGACCGACGTCTACGGCTCGCTCAAGGACGAGCCCCGCTTCGCCGAGCCTTTCGCGAAATGGCTGAAGATGCTCGCCGAGAAGGGCACCGCCGAGACGCTGAAGGCCTATCTCGGCGAGGGGTAAGGCGCGGACGGCCCTCTTCGGTGCCAGCGAGACCGGCGGTGTCGAAAAGGCGATCTGCAAGAATCGTCGCCGACCGGCGATTACGACCCTCGACGCGGCCCTGCCCGCACAGGAAAACCGGCGCAGTTCTGGCACGGGTTGCCGGGGATCATGTTTCCAGCCGGCTTTTCTTCGAAACATCTTGCGTCGAGGCTCGATAATCACCACCTGCGAGCGGACGAGAGAGGATTGGTCTCTGCGTTGGGCTGATCGTCCTTGCACGGGCCGGATTCATCTTCCATCTCTCGCTGGCTACTTCTGGTCGCCGCCATATCGAGGCCGAATGACCATGAAATGCGCCGTCTCTCACCTGGAACAGATCTCGTGACCGTCACCGCACCATCCGGGGCCTGCGCACCCTCCGACGCGCCGGTCTGGTCTCGGCTTCTCGCCAGATACCGCCAGCCGGATGCCCTGCGGAGCGCGTTCGAGATCGCCATTACGGTCGTTCCGTTCGTTGCCCTATGGGTTCTGGCGGCGCTCGCCGTTGCGCACGGCCACTATTGGGGCCTCGTCCTGACGATCCCCGCCGCCGGGTTTCTGGTGCGGCTGTTCATGCTGCAGCACGACTGCGGCCATGGTGCGCTGTTTGCCTCGCGCAGCGTCAATGACTGGACAGGCCGGGTGATCGGCGTCCTGACCTTCACGCCTTACGACTACTGGCGGCGTGTCCACGCGGTCCATCACGCGACGACCGGCAATCTCGACAAGCGCGGCATCGGCGATGTCGATACTCTGACGGTCGGCGAATACCGGTCCCGGTCGAGATGGGGCAGGGCGCGTTACCGGCTCTACCGGCATCCGGCGATCATGTTCGGCTTCGGACCTGCCTGGCTGTTCATCTGCCAGTATCGCCTGCCGGTGGGGCTCATGCGAGCCGGCGTCGCGCCCTGGACATCGACGCTGGCGACCAACCTTGCCATCGCCGTTCCGGCGGCCGCACTGATCTGGCTGATGGGCCTGTGGCCGTTCCTCGCCGTGCAGCTGCCGATCACGCTCATGGCGGCGACCATCGGCGTCTGGCTGTTCTATGTTCAGCATCAGTTCGAAGAGACCCACTGGTCCGAAGGCAAGGACTGGAAATTCCAGCATGCCGCCCTGCATGGCGCCTCCCATTACGATCTGCCGGCCGTGCTTCGATGGTTCACCGGCAATATCGGCATCCACCACGTCCACCATCTGTCGAGCACCATCCCGTTCTATCGGCTGCCGAAGGTCCTCGACAACCATCCCGAACTGCGGGCCATGGGCCGCATCACGCTCTGGCAGAGCTTGAGCTGCGTCAAGCTGGTCCTATGGGACGAAACGGCCAAGCGGCTGGTTTCCTTCAAGGAAGCCAGGGCGGCCAGGGGCGCGCATCTGGCGCCCGCCTGAGCGCTCCCGGATGTAGCCGAATGGCTGCGCCTTCTTTCGGCGAATATGCGCCGCACTTCCCATCCCGCCCAAATTCCGGCTAGGTCGCTTCCAAGAGGATTTGGGGAGGCGGCATTGGCTGAGGCGTTTCTCGGCATCGACGTGGGAACGGGCAGCGCCCGGGCGGGTCTGTTCGATCGGGCCGGCCGGCTGCTCGGCTCCGCCAAGCGCCCGATTCGGCTGTGGCGCGAGGATCCGAACGTCTTCGAACAGTCCTCGGACGACATCTGGCAGGCGATCTGCGCGAGCGTTCGTGCCGCGCTCGAAGCGGCCGGGCTGTCGGGCGCGGACGTGAAGGGCCTCGGTTTCGACGCCACCTGTTCGCTGGTCGTCCTGGATGGCTCCGGCCGGCCCCTGAGCGTCAGCCGGTCCGGCGACGACGCCCGCAACGTGATCGTCTGGATGGATCACCGGGCGCTCGATCAGACGAGCCGGATCAATCGCATCGGCCATCCGGTCCTGCGCTATGTCGGCGGGCGGATCTCGCCCGAGATGGAGACGCCGAAGCTCCTCTGGCTGAAAGAACGACTGCCCGCGACCTACCGGCGCGCCGGACACTTCTTCGACCTTGCCGACTTTCTCTCCTACCGCGCGACGGGCAGCCTGGCGCGCTCGATGTGCACGCTGACCTGCAAATGGACCTATCTCGCCCATGAGCGCCGCTTCGATGCGAGCTATTTCCACGCTATCGGCCTTGGAGAGCTCGCCGATGAGGGCTTTTCGCGCATCGGGTCCGACGTCGTCGATATCGCGACGCCGCTCGGCGACGGGCTGACCCCTGAGGCCGCCGAAGACCTCGGCCTGATGCCGGGCACGCCCGTCGGCGCCTCGCTGATCGACGCCCATGCCGGCGGGGTCGGCACGGTCGGTGGCGGAGCGGGCAGCGCGGCAGGCGGCGACGGCGCGCAAGCCGATCCGACCGAGCAGCTCGCCTTCATCATGGGCACCTCCTCCTGCACCATGACGCTGACCCGCGAACCTGCCTTCGTCGATGGGGTCTGGGGGCCGTATTTCGGCGCGATGGTGCCCGGCTTCTGGCTGCTCGAGGGGGGGCAGTCGGCCTATGGCGCGGCGCTCGATTTTCTGGTGCCGCTGCATCCGGCCTATCCCGCCGCCGAGCGCGCCGCCGCAGAGGCCGGCCTGCCGGTGCTCGATTTTCTGGAGACGCTGGCCGTCGAGATGGCGGGCTCGCTGGAAGACGCGGCGTTTCTCGGCGCCGAGCTGACCATCGTGCCGGAATTTCTCGGCAACCGTTCGCCCGAGGCGGACCCGCACGCGCGCGGCGTCGTCTCGGGGCTGACGCTCGCCTCCAGCCGGGAGAGCCTCGTTCGGCTGTTCGTCGCCACACTCTGCGGTCTTTGCTACGGCACGAGGCAGATCGTCGAGGCGAACCGGGCAAAGGGGGTGAGGCTAGGCACGATCGTCGTGTCGGGCGGGGCGGGGCATTCGCCGCTTCTGCGCCGGCTTCTGGCGGACGCGACCGGACTTTCGGTGGCGCTGCCGCAAACGAGCGAGCCCGTGCTTCTCGGCAGCGCCATGGTCGGCGCGGTTGCGGCGGGCGCCCATGCCGCACTCGGCGCGGCGGCGGCGGCCATGTGCCACACCGGTGACGTCCTGGAGCCTGCGGGAGGGAAAGCCGCGGAGTTCCATGCCGCAAAGTTTCAGGCCTATGAGCTGCTTCAGCGCTGCGAGCGCGAAACGCGGGCGATCATCCGCTTCTGTTCGCGCAGCCCCTGTCCTTGAGGTCGGCGTCGTCCATATCAGCCATGCCCGCGCCGCGGCCGGGCGCCGAGTTTTCATCGAGGACCGCAAATGGCCAGCGACCGCCAATCCCGCACGATCACCGCGAGCGAACCAGCCGAGCCGCCGCCGCTCGGCGCCGCGCTCGCCTTTCTCGCCATGCTGCCGATCGCGGCCGGCGCCGTCTATCTGTGGATCGGCAGCGAGGCGCAGTCCTTCTTGACCGTCAATCTCACGCTCTTGTGGGCCGCCGCCATCCTGACCTTTCTCGCCGGCGTCAGGCGCGGTGTCAGCTTCCGCCAGCCCGGCGGGCCGACGCTCACCCAGCTCGTCACCATGCTCTGGCTGTTCGGGCTCGGCTTTGCGGCCATCGTCGAGACGGTCTGGGCCTATACGCTGACGGCGACCGTTCTTGCTATCAGCGGCTTCGTCAGCCTCGCGATCCTCGATCCGATCGCCGCCCGGAATGGCGAGGCACCCCTGTTCTTCGCGTCACTCAGGCCGATCCAGATGGGCATACCGATCGTCGCGCTCATCGCGCTGGGGGCCTATGTCTGGCAAAGCCCGCTGTTTGGATGACGGCCCGCCTCGCGCCGAGGCCGAGCCGCCACCCGCCGCTCATTCGGGCGCGTCGGACTGGCCGAGTTCGATGGCGCGCTCGGCCGTCATGCGGTTCTGGCAGGCGGCATAGACGGTGAAGCGGATGGTGCCGTCCATGCTCCGGGCATAGAGCCGGTCGCATTCGGCGTCGCGGAAGGCGATCCAGGCACGCTGGGCCTTCTTGAGGTTCGCCGCCGCCTCCGGATCGCCGCCGTTCTCCTTGGCGTCGGCGTCGTAGGTCTCGGCGTCCTTCACGGCGGTCTTGTAGTTCGCGTTGAGGAGCAGGTCCCAGGCCGCCGATTCCCGGTCGTAACAGCCGTTGACGCCCTCCTCGTTCTCGGCGGGCAAAGCCTCGGAGCAGGGCGTTGCGATCGTCTCGATGCAACGTTTCGGGTCGTCCTGGGATTTCGTCACGCAGGCCTCAAGCGAGGCTTTGTCGGAAGCGAGGTTCTTGTCGGCCGCCGCTGCAGGGTGGGCGAGAAGACAGATTGGGACTAGGATGGATGCGAGGCTTTTCATCTGAAGGGCACCCTCGGGCAATCGAAGCGTCGATATTGATCGCTTTTTCCCTTGGGGCAACTGAAATTTCATGGGAATTGCGATGAGTTCGATCCTGAGCCTGCTGGTCTTCGTGGCCATCGTTCTCGCCGTCGCGATGAGCGGGGCTTTGTTCAAGCCGGGGCCGTGGTACGAGACGCTTGAAAAGCCGAGCTGGAACCCGCCCAACTGGGCGTTCCCCGTTGTCTGGTCGGCGCTTTACGTGATGATCGCGGTTGCCGGCTGGCGGGTCTACGAGGCGGCGGGACTCGTCACGCTGCCGTTCCTTGCCTATGGGGTGCAGCTGATCCTGAACGCCGCCTGGTCGGCCCTGTTCTTCGGCATGCGACGGCCGGGCCTTGCCTTCGCCGATGTGCTGGCGCTGTGGATCGCGGTGGCGGTGAACGCGCTGCTGTTCTATCCGATCGACGCTGTCACAGGTCTTCTCCTGGTTCCGTATCTCCTCTGGGTGACGGCTGCCTCCTGCCTCAATTTTTCGGTCTGGCGCAGAAATCCGGGGGCGTTTCGCGCAGCCGCCGTGAACGGTTGACCGAGGCTGTCGGCTCGGCGCAATAACGGCGCCGGGCCATTTTCGGCCGCGATCATGGAGCATGCCCCGATGCCAGCCTTCGCCACCTATCCGAGTCTTGCCGGCAAGAGCGTCGTCGTGACGGGCGGTGCCTCGGGCATCGGCGCCGAGATGGTCCGCGCCTTTTCGGCCCAGGGCTCCAGGGTGGGATTTCTCGACTTCGACGAGGCCCGCTCCGAGGCGCTGGCGCAGGAGCTCAGGGCGGAAGGTGCCACCGTTTCCTTCGAACATTGTGATCTGCGCGACATCGAGGCGACGACGGCGGCAATCGACAGCCTCGCAGGCCGGCACGGCCCGGCGACCGTCCTCGTCAACAACGCCGCGCGCGACGATCGCCATGGCTGGGAGAGCGTCACGCCCGACTATTTCGACGAGCGGATCGCCACCAATCTCAAGCACATGTTCTTCGCCATCAAGGCCGCCGCGCCCGGCATGATCGCCGCCGGTCGCGGCGCCATCGTCAATATGGGGTCGAACTCCTGGTGGGAGGCCGGCGGCGGCATGCCGGTCTACACCACAGCGAAGGCCGCCGTGCATGGCATGACCCGCTCCTTCGCCCGCGATCTCGGGCCGCACGGGATCCGTGTGAACACCGTCGTGCCCGGCTGGATCATGACCGAGCGCCAGAAGGAGCTCTGGGTCACCGAGGCGGCCATCGAAAAGCACCGCGACCGCCAGTGCCTGAAGGAGCTGATCGATCCGGTCTATGTCGCCCGAATGGTTCTCTTCCTGTCATCCGACGATGCCGCGATGTGCACGGCCAACAACTATATGGTCGAAGCCGGCTCGATCTGAGGCTGACGGCGAGGACATCGAGGCGTGCGCCCGTGAGGCGATGCGGGGCGATTTCCGGCGAGAGGTGCGACGACGATCGGGATGCGGCATTGAGGGATTCCAGACCCATCCCTCCGGCACTGCCCATCCCTGGCAGTCGGGGTGGCCGCTCAATCGCCGCGCAGGCTCCATACCAGCGTCCCGGGTGTCATTCTTCCGGGCAGCTCAAATCAGTCGTCGGCGAGCAGATTCTGCATAAAGCGCGTGACCGCAAGGACCTCGTCCTGCGAAAGCCCGTCATGGGCGCGCTTGAGCCGGTAGCGCAGCTTTTCGAAATTGGCGAGCAGCGGGTTCACCCGGTCCTCTACGAGCACGATGATCACGCTGCGACGATCGGCGGGGTTCGGCCGCCGTACGACGAAGCCTTCTCGCTCGAGCCGGTCGATCAGCGCCGTCGTCGCGCCTGTCGAGAGATTGACGTGCTCGGCCAGCATCTTCGCGTTCACCGGGGCATCGGTATCGGCAAGGAAGGTGATGCACACCATGTCGGTCAGTGCGAGACCGAACTTGCCGGCGAGTTCCTTGTCGATCGTCACGGCCTCGTGAATCATCTGCTTGAACAAATGGGAAAACTGCCGGAAACCGACGTCTTTACCCTGTTCCTGGGTAGGCGGAGGCAGCTGACCGCAGGGCATTGACCATTCCTCTTTCGCAATATATCACGATCATAAAGCAATTTGATCGGCAAGCAAGATGGATATTTTGTCGAAGGTATCAGGCGTGCGAAACGACCGGCCCACGGCGCTCGCCGCGGCACTCGCGGCACTCCTGGCGATCTCCGGCTGCACCGACGAGAAGACGCCCACGGAAACGCCCGTGCCGGTCCACTTCGTCGAGGCAAAAGCCAAGACCTTCGAGAAGACGGTGTCGCTGACCGGCACGATCGTGGCGCGCAATACCTCGACCTATTCCTTCGAGACAGGCGGGCGGGTCACCGATGTCTTCGTCGACGTCGGCGATCAGGTCGAGCCGGGTACGGTTCTGGCAAAGATCGAACCGACGCAGCAGCAGGCGGACGTGGCCTCGGCAAAGGCCAAGGTCGATTCGGCCGAGGCCTCGCTCGCGCAGGCAACGGCCGCATTCGAGCGCCAGCGCCAGCTGCTCGCCAAGGGTTTCACCACCCGTTCGGACTATGACACGGCCGAACAGACCCTTGCCTCCGCGCAGAGCACGCTCAATACGGCCAAGTCCGATCTGGTTACCGCCAACAAAAGCCTCAGCGACACGGTTTTGCGGTCGGATGCCAAAGGCGTCATCACCAGCCGCAGCGTCGATCCGGGGCAGGTCGTCACGGCGGCCCAGTCGGCATTCGGCTTCGCCAAGAGCGGGGCGCTCGATGCCGTGTTCAAGATTCAGGAACAGCTCCTGATTTCGGAACGCAAGCCGTCTGCGATCGAGGTGGCGCTGGTCGAGGATCCGTCGGTGAAGGCGATCGGCCGGATCCGCGAGGTTTCGCCGCTGATCGACAGCAGCACCGGCACCGTTCAGGTCAAGCTCGGTCTCGAAAATCCGCCGCAAAAGATGACCCTCGGCTCCGCCGTGGTCGGGCGGGAAACCGGCGACGCGCCGGAAAAGGCGATCAGCCTGCCATGGTCTTCGCTGATCGAGAAGGACGGCAAGCCCGCGGTCTGGGTCGTCCAGGACGGCGACAAGGCCAAGCTGACCGAGATCGCGATCGCCGCCTATCGCACCGATGACATCCTCGTCGCCAGTGGCATCGAAGAGGGGGCGCGGGTCGTCACCGATGGCTCGCAGCTCGTCCTGCCCGGCGCCCGGCTCGACCCGGTGGCGGAAACGAGCGAGGCGAAGTGATGATGAGAACGATCCTGTCCGCACTCGCCGGACTGATGCTTCTGGCCGGTTGCAGCGGCTCGGAGGAAGAGCAGGCACCGGCCGCGCCGCGTCCGGTCCTGACGACCGTTCTGGCAAAGAGCGACCCGCAGATCCTCGGATATAGCGGCACTGTCGAGCCACGCTTCGAGACGCAGCTGGCCTTTCGCGTTCTCGGCCGGATCGTCTCGCGTTCGGTCAATGTCGGCGACGAGGTGACGAAGGGCGAGCCCGTCGCGGCGGTAAACGCCGAGACACTCAATGCCGATCTGCGCTCGGCGGCCGCCCAGCTCGAAAGCGCGGAGATCGAGGCCAAGACGGCGCGCGCCTCTTTCGAGAGAACCCAGCAGCTGTTCAAGGACAAGGCCGTCGCACAGTCAGACGTCGATACTTCCCGCCAGAGCCTCAGCTCGGCCGAGGCCAATCTCGTCAGTGCCAAGGCCGAACTCTCCAAGGCGAAGAACTCGCTCTCCTATGCCGAGCTCACCGCGCCGTTCGATGGCGTCATCACGGCGCGGGAGGCCGATGTCGGCCAGGTCGTGTCGGCCGGCGAAGAGGTGATGACCCTGGCACGCACCGACCAGCGCGAGGCTGTGATCGACGTCCCGGTGGAGCTTGCCGGAAAGATCACGCTCGGCAGCAAATTCGAGGTGGTTCTGCAGATCGCCGCATCGAAGAAGGTGACGGGCACCGTGCGCGAAATGGCCCCGCAGGCGGATACGGCGACGCGGACGATCCGCGTCAGGATCCACCTCGACAATCCGCCGGCGGCGTTCCGGCTCGGCTCGCTGATCACCGCGATACCCGCCGAGCGCGCGGACAAGCCGATCATCCTGCTTCCGCCGGGTGCGGTGCTGGAGGAGGACGGCAAGACGATGCTCTGGATCGTCGATACCAAGGCCAAGACCGTCCACAAACAGCCGGTCGTCGTCGAAAGAGACGGTGGCGGCCAGATACTCCTCGTCTCCGGCGCCGAGCCGGGCACCGTCATCGTCATCGCCGGTGTCCATAGTCTGAAGGAAGGACAAGCGGTTTCGCTGTCAAAGGGGCTCCAATCGTGAAGTCTTTCAATCTCTCGGACTGGGCGCTCCACCATCGCTCCATGATCTGGTTCTTCATGCTGGTGGCGTGTGTCGCCGGCATGTTTTCCTACCTCAATCTCGGCCGTGAGGAAGATCCCAACTTCACCATCAAGACCATGGTCGTTTCCGCCTCGATGCCCGGCGCGACCGTCAAGGAGATGGCCGAGCAGGTCACCGACCGGATCGAAAAGAAGCTGCAGGAGCTCGACAGCCTCGATTACACCCGCTCGATCACGACGCCCGGCCAGACCGTCGTCTTCGTCAATCTTCTCCCCACGACAAAGGCGAAGGTCGTCCCCGACGTGTGGAAGAAGGTCCGCGACAAGATGTCGGACATCAAGGGCGATTTTCCCTCCGAGTTCCAGGGCTTCGGCTTCAACGACGAATTCGGCGACGTGTTCGGCAACATCTATGCCTTCACCGCCGACGGCATCAGCGAGCGTCAGCTGCGCGACTATGTCGAGGCAGTCCGCACGCAGGTGATCCAGCTTCCCGAAGCCGGCAAGGTCGAACTCGTCGGCGAACAGGACGAGGCGATCTATCTGGAATTCTCCCTGCGGCGGATCGCGGGGCTCGGCCTCGATCAGAGCGCGGTCATCAATACGCTGGAGGCGCAGAACGCCATCGCGCCTTCCGGGGTCATCCAGTCGGGGCCCGAACGCATCCTCGTGCGGGTCTCGGGGCAGTACACATCGGAAGCCAGCCTCGAGGACATCAATCTGAGGGTCAACGACCGCTTCTTCCGCCTTTCCGACGTCGCCACGATCCGGCGCGGATACGAAGATCCGCCGACTTCGCTGTTCCGTTATGACGGGAAGCCGGCGATCGGCCTTGCGATCGGCATGCGCGCCGGCGGCAACATCGTCGATTTCGGTTCTGCGCTGAAGAAGGACATGGCGCGGATCGTCGGCGAACTGCCGATCGGCGTCGGCGTCCATCAGGTGGCCGACCAGTCGGCCGTGGTGGAAGAATCCGTCGGTGGCTTCACCCGGGCACTGTTCGAGGCCGTGGCGATCGTTCTCGTCGTCAGCTTCGTCAGCCTCGGCTTCCGGGCCGGCCTCGTCGTGACGCTCTCGATTCCGCTGGTCCTTGCGATGACATTCGTCGGCATGGAGATCGCCGGGGTCACGCTGCAGCGCATTTCGCTCGGCGCGCTGATCATCGCTCTCGGTCTCCTCGTCGACGACGCCATGATCGCCATCGAGACGATGGTCTCGCGGCTCGAGATCGGCGAAAGTCGCGAGAAGGCCGCGAGCTTCGCCTGGACGTCGATCGCTTTTCCGATGCTGTCGGGAACGCTGGTGACGGTCGCCGGCTTCCTGCCGATCGGTTTCAACAATTCCAATGCCGGCGAATATACGTTCTCGCTGTTCATCGTCATCGCGCTGGCGCTGCTCCTGTCATGGATCGTCGCGGTCCTGTTCACGCCGTTGATCGGCGTGATGATCCTGCCGAAGACGATGCACCGACACGACGCCAAGCCGGGGCGGGTGAAACGCGCCTTCACGGCGGTGCTGCGAGCGGCGATGCGCTGGCGCTGGCTGACGATCATCATCACCGTCGCCCTGTTCGCGACCTCGATCTACGGGATGAAATTCGTCCAGCAGCAGTTCTTCCCGACCTCGGACCGGCCGGAACTCATCGTCGATTTCACCCTCCGTCACAACGCCGCCATCGCCGACACCAGGGCACAGATGGACAAGCTCGAGGCGACGTTCGCCAAGGACGACGACATCGATCACTGGACGTCCTATGTCGGACGCTCGGCCGAGCGCTTTCTCCTCTCCTACGACGTTCAGCCGGACAATCCGTTCTTCGGTCAGATCGTGATCGTTCCCAAGAATCTGGAAGCGCGCGAGCGGGTGAAGGCGCGGGTGAAGGAGTTTGCCAGCAAGAACCTCATCGGCACCGATGTCTTCGTCAAATATCTGGAGCTCGGACCGCCCGTGGGGCGCCCGGTCCAGTACCGGCTGGGCGGCCCGAATATCGATGTCGTTCGCGACCAGGCCCGTCGTCTCGCCGGCGTGATCGCCGAGGACCCCCGCCTGACATCGATCGTCATGGACTGGAACGAGCCGGCCCGGGTGCTGAAGGTCGAAATTCTTCAGGACAAGGCCCGCGCCCTCGGCATCACCTCGCAGGAAATCGCCAACAACCTCAACTCGGTGCTCGACGGCACCACGGTGACGAACGTGCGGGAGGGCATCTATCTCGTGCCGATCATCGCCCGCGGCGTGAAATCGGACCGTGATTCCATCGAGGCGATCGAAAACCTCCAGCTGACGGACTCCGACGGCAACGCCATCCCGCTCGCCAGCCTCGTCAGCTTCGACTACACGATCGAGGATCCGATCCTGTATTCCCGCTCGCGCATCCCGACGATCACGGTCAGCGCCGCGATCAAGGGGTCGGCTCAGCCGGCGACGATCGTCACGGCGCTCGCCCCCAAGATCGCCGCCTTCGAGAAGCAGCTGCCGACCGACTACACCGTCGCGATCGGCGGAGCGGTGGAGTCCAGCGCCGAAAGCCAGGGCCCGATTGCCGCCGTCGTTCCGGTGATGCTGATTGCCATGCTGACGCTGATCATGCTGCAGATGCAGAGCTTCAGGGCGCTGTTCGTGGTCCTGTGCGCTGCCCCGCTCGGCCTCATCGGTGTCGTCGCGGCGCTCGTTCCCTCTGGTGCGCCGCTGGGTTTCGTGGCGATCCTCGGCGTCCTCGCCCTGGTCGGCATCCTGATCCGCAACTCGATCATCCTCGTTCATCAGATCGACGTGTTGCGCGAGGAGGGCATGCATCCCTGGCTGGCGGTGTTCGAGGCGAGCGAGATGCGCGCGCGACCGATCGTCCTGACGGCGGCGGCGGCCAGTCTCGCCCTCATCCCGATCTCGCGCGAGATCTTCTGGGGGCCGATGGCCTATGCGATGATGGGCGGCATCATCGCGGGGACGCTCATCACGCTGCTGTTCATCCCGGCTCTGTATCTCGTGGTGTTCCGCATCCGGCAGCCCAAGGACGGCGATCTGCCTTCGACGGATCACGTGATCGCGCCACACGGCAGCGGCGGCGGTTCGTCGGAAGCCGGCCCGCAGACTACTGCTGGCCAATCGGAGGAGCCGGGCGGAAAGCCAGCGCCGGCCTGACGCTTCGGCCTGGGACGTCGCCCGACCGATCTTGATCTGACCTGCCCCGGCTTCGGCCGGGGCATTTTTTTGTCTGTCAGGCGAATATTCTCCCGCGACAGACGAGCAATGATACGACCTTGGTCGTAGATCTCCCTCCACGGGGCTTGCGTTGGCGGCAAATGACGCGCAATGGTACGATCATTGCGGATGGGAGGTCCGAACAGCTTCATGGGGTACGAGCGTTCCACGATCGATGGAGAGCGGTCGAGTCGCACCGTTGCGCTCGCCGCCGAGTTCGGCCGCATGATCACCGCAGGCAATCTCGTCATCGGCGAGGCCCTGCCGATCGAGAAGGAAATCCAGGTCAGTCGCGGCGTCTCGCGCACGGTGGTGCGGGAGGCAATCCGCCATCTCGCCGCCAAGGGCCTCGTCAGCGTCGGTCCCAAGGTCGGCACCAAGGTGCGGCCGCGCAACGACTGGAACATGCTCGACGCCGACGTCATGGCCTGGCATCTGACGCCGCCGGTGCGCCGCCCCTTCATCGAAGCCCTCTACGAAATGCGGCTGATCAACGAGCCGAACGCCGCACGGCTTGCGGCAAGCCGGATCGACGGGGCGCAGGGCGAGCGCCTCGAGGATGCTCTGAGAGGCATGCGTGACAACCCGCGCGGCTCGCCGGAGCTGATCGCGGCCGATCTCGATTTTCACCGCATCATCCTGGAGGCGACGGGCAATCCTCTCCTCAATTCGCTCGGTGCCTTGATCGAGCGCAGCCTGTCGATCTCGTTTTCGCTGTCCTGGCGGCAGAACCCCCAGGACGAGACGGTGCGCCAGCACGAGCGGGTGATGCAGGCGATCCTTTCGGGCGACGGCGATGCGGCAGAATTGTTCATGCGACGGCTCATCGAGAGCGCATTCAACGACGTGATTCATGC
This sequence comes from Jiella mangrovi, assembly GCF_017815135.1. Classification (GTDB taxonomy): domain Bacteria; phylum Pseudomonadota; class Alphaproteobacteria; order Rhizobiales; family Rhizobiaceae; genus Jiella; species Jiella mangrovi. The sequence goes on from NZ_JAGJCF010000009.1 coordinate 66,725, forward strand.
CCTTTACGCCAACGGCGAAGGGGAAGCGGAGGCCGCAGGCATGCGTGCAGGCGGAAGACAGTTCGAGCAGCGCCGATCGGGCGGGGCTTGAGGTGAAAGGGACGCCGCGTGGCGTCTGCAACGGTCAGGGAGGTGACGTGACCATGATGATGAGGACAATTCTAACCGGTATGGCCGCCGCGGTCGTGGCTCTGGCAAGCCCGCTCGGCGCCAGCGCCCAGGACAAGGGCACGATCGGCATCGCCATGCCGACCAAGTCTTCGGCCCGCTGGATCGCCGATGGCGACAACATGGTCAAGCAGTTCAAGGAAGCCGGTTACGACGCCAACCTGCAATATGCCGAGGACGACATCCCGAACCAGGTGAACCAGGTCGAGAACATGATCACCACGGGCGTCAAGGCGCTGGTGATCGCGGCGATCGATGGTACCACCCTGTCGAACACGCTCGCCAACGCCGCCGCGTCCGGCATTCCGGTGATCGCCTATGACCGCCTGATCCGCGATACGCCGGATGTCGACTATTACGCGACCTTCGACAATTTCCAGGTCGGCGTTCTCCAGGCGCAGTCGCTGGTCGACGGCCTGAAGCAGCGCTTTCCCGATCAGGACAGCTGGAACGTCGAGCTCTTCGGCGGGTCGCCCGACGACAACAACGCCTACTTCTTCTACAACGGCGCGATGAGCGTGCTGCAGCCGATGATCGACGAGGGCAAGATCAAGATCCCCTCCGGCCAGATGGGCATGGACAAGGTCGGCACGCTGCGCTGGGATGGCTCGGTCGCCCAGGCGCGCATGGATAACCTTCTGTCGGCCAACTACACCGGCGACCAGAAGGTCAACGGCGTGCTGTCGCCTTATGACGGCCTCTCCATCGGCATCATCTCCTCGCTGAAGGGCGTCGGCTACGGCTCCGGCGACCTCGAAATGCCGATCATCACCGGCCAGGACGCCGAAGTCCCGTCCGTCAAGGCGATCCTTCGCGGCGACCAGTATTCGACGATCTTCAAGGACACCCGCGAACTCGCCAAGGTGACCGTTCAGATGGTCAACGCGGTGCTGACCGACGGCAAGCCGGAGGTCAACGACACCAAGACCTACGACAACGGCGTCAAGGTCGTGCCGTCCTACCTGTTGAAGCCGGTACTCGTGACCAAGGACAACTGGGAAAAGGTGCTGGTCGACAGCGGCTACTACACCGAAGACCAGATCAAGTGATCCGGCCGCGCGGGCAAGACGTCCGCGCGATCATCCTTGCGGCGCGGCGACGAGGGTCGACGCGTCGCCTCGGTCGGTCTTTTCTCCGGCCTGACCACAATCCAGCATCATGCCGTTCGCAGGGCGCGACGAGATCGCGGCGCGGGCGCTTCGAGACGGACCGCCATGGGCACCATTTTGCAGATGCGCGAGATCACCAAGACCTTTCCGGGGGTGATCGCGCTCGACAATGTCAATCTCAGCGTCGAGGAGGGCGAGATCCATGCTCTCGTCGGCGAGAATGGCGCCGGAAAATCGACCCTGATGAAGGTTTTGTCCGGTGTCTATCCGCACGGCTCCTATGACGGGATCATCGAGTTCAAGGGCGAGGAATGCCGCTTTTCCGGCATCGCCGATTCGGAAAAGCGCGGCATCATCATCATCCACCAGGAGCTGGCGCTCGTGCCGCTGCTGTCGATCGCCGAGAACATCTTTCTGGGCAACGAGCGGGCGAATGGCGGGGTGATCGACTGGTCGCAGACGTTCGGCCGCACCCGCGAGCTTCTCGCCAAGGTGGGGCTGAAGGAATCGCCCCAGACCCGCGTCACCGATCTCGGCCTCGGCAAGCAGCAACTCGTCGAGATCGCCAAGGCGCTGTCCAAGGAGGTGAAGCTCCTGATCCTCGACGAGCCGACCTCGAGCCTCAACGAGACCGACTCGGAGGCGCTTCTGAAGCTGCTTCTGGAGTTCAAGGCGGCGGGCATCTCCTCGATCCTGATTTCCCACAAGCTGAACGAGATCTCCAAGGTCGCCGACACCATCACCGTCCTGCGCGACGGTTCGGCCGTCTCGACCCTCGATGCCGATGGCGGCAACGTCTCGGAGGCCGACATCATCCGCGACATGGTCGGCCGCAGCCTCAACGACCGCTACCCGCCGCGTGAGCCGAAGATCGGCGAGACGATCTTCGAGGTGAAGAACTGGACGGCCCATCACCCGCAGCATTCCGAGCGCAAGGTCTGCGACGACGTCAGTTTTCACGTGAAAGCCGGCGAGGTCGTCGGCATCGCCGGGCTGATGGGGGCAGGGCGGACCGAACTTGCCATGAGCCTATTCGGCAAATCCTACGGCGTCGACATCTCCGGCGAAGTGAGGATGCACGGGAAGGCGGTCGACGTCTCGACCGTCAATCGGGCGATCAATGCCGGCATCTGCTATGCCACCGAGGATCGCAAGACCTACGGCCTCGTCCTAGACGACACCATCCGCCGCAACATTCCGCTCGCCAATCTCGATGGTATCGCCAACGGCATCGTCGTCGACGAGAACCGCGAGCTCGCCGTCGCCGGCGACTATCGCCAGCGCATCCGGATCAAGTGTTCTTCGACGGCGCAGGAGGTGATCAATCTTTCCGGAGGCAACCAGCAGAAGGTGGTGCTGGCAAAATGGCTCTTCGCCGGGCCGGAAGTGCTGATCCTCGACGAGCCGACCCGGGGCATCGATGTCGGGGCGAAATACGAGATCTACGCGATCATCGCCGAGCTGGCCAAGACCGGCAAGGCGATCGTCGTCATCTCCTCGGAGATGCCGGAACTCCTCGGCGTCACCGACCGCATCTACGTCATGAACGAGGGCCGCTTCGTCGGCGAATTGCCGACGAAGGACGCGTCGCAGGAGAAGATCATGTCGCTGATCATCCGCTCCGGCCACAGGAACTGAGGAAACCCGAATGTCGCAAGATGTCATTCACCAGTCGAGCGCTGCGAAGCCGGCGCCGAGCGGAACGGCCGGCGCATCGGCGAGCTTCATCCGCAAGCACATGCGCGAATACGGCATTCTGCTCGCGCTGATCGCCATCATGGCCTTCTTCCAGATCGTCACCGACGGCATTCTTCTCAAGCCGATCAACCTGACCAATCTGATCCTGCAGAACTCCTATGTGATCATCATGGCGCTGGGGATGCTGCTCGTCATCGTCTCCGGCCATATCGATCTGTCGGTCGGCTCCGTTCTCGGCTTCGTCGGGGCGCTGGCGGCGGTGATGATTGTCCAGTGGGACATGAACTACATCCTTGCCGGGGTCATCTGCCTCGCCATCGGGGCGCTGATCGGCGCTCTTCAGGGCTACTGGATCGCCTATTGGAAGATCCCGTCCTTCATCGTCACCCTCGCCGGCATGCTCGTCTTCAAGGGGCTGACGCTCTGGGTGCTGGCCGGCCAATCGGTCGGCCCGTTCCCGCGCGGCTTCCAGCTGATCTCCTCGGGCTTTCTGCCGGATGTCTTCGGCATCAAGGGGTTCAATCTCCTGTCGATGCTGCTGGGTCTCGCCGTCGTCGCGGTGATGCTGGTCTTCGCCTTGCGCTCGCGCTTTCGCAATCGCGGCTCCAGCCATGACGATGAGCCGGCGCTGTTCTTCTTCGGCCGCAACTTCATCCTCGCCGCGGCGATCGTCTACATCACCTGGGCGCTCTCGACCTTTCGCGGCTTTCCCAACGTCCTCGTGGTCATGGCGCTTTTGATCGCCGTCTACTCCTTCATCACCACCCGCACGACCATCGGCCGGCGCATCTATGCCGTCGGCGGTAACGAAAAGGCGACGCGGCTTTCGGGCATCAACACCGAGCGGCTGGTCTTCCTGACCTTCGCCAATATGGGCATGCTCGCGGCGCTGGCCGGCCTCGTCTTCGCCGCCCGGCTCAACACCGCGACGCCCAAGGCCGGCCTCGGCTTCGAGCTCGACGTCATCGCCGCCGTCTTCATCGGCGGCGCCTCCATGGCCGGCGGCGTTGGCACGATCATCGGCGCGGTGATCGGCGCCTTCATCATGGGCGTGATGAACAACGGCATGTCGATCATGGGCATCGGCATCGACTACCAGCAGGTGATCAAGGGCCTCGTCCTGCTCCTCGCCGTCATCTTCGACGTCTACAACAAGAACCGGGCGTGACGACCATGGCGCCCGTCAAGCTCGGCCTCGTCGGCATCGGCAAGATCGCCCGCGACCAGCATCTGCCGTCCTTGTCGCGAAGTGACGATTTCGACCTCGTCGCGGCGGCGAGCCGCAATGCCGGCGTCGAGGGCGTCGCCAACTTCACCTCGACCGGCGAGATGCTGGAGGCGATGCCCGACATCGCCGCAGTCTCTCTATGCATGCCGCCCCAGGCGCGGCACCAAGTGGCGGCCGAGGCGCTGGCGATGGGCAAGCATGTGATGCTCGAAAAGCCCCCGGGCGCCACCCTGTCCGAGGTCGAGCATCTGGCCGGGCTGGCGGCCTCCCACGGCGTTTCGCTCTTCGCCAGCTGGCATTCGCGCGAGGCGCCGGGCGTCGGGCCGGCGCGGGACTGGCTGAAGGGCCAGCGCATCCTTAAGGTCACCGTCACCTGGAAGGAGGACGTGCGCCACTGGCATCCCGGCCAGGACTGGATCTTCGAGGCCGGCGGTCTCGGCGTCTTTGACCCTGGCATCAACGCCTTGTCGATCGTTACGAAGATCCTGCCCTTCCCGATCTGGCTGAATGAGGCCGGGCTCACCTTTCCGCAAAACCGCCAGGCGCCGATCGCCGCCGATCTTGGCTTCGCGGGTCCCAATGGAGAAACGGTCAAAGCCGAGTTCGATTTCCGCCAGACCGGCCCCCAGACCTGGGACATCGTCGTCGAGACCGACGGCGGAACACTGACACTGTCGATGGGCGGGGCGAAGCTTGCGATCGACGGCGAAGACCGCCCCCTGCCGCCGGAGGCCGAATATGACGGGCTTTACGCCCGCTTCGCCGCCCTGATCGCGGCGGGCGATTCGGAAGTCGATCTTTCGCCGCTCCACCATGTCGCCGACGCCTTCCTGCTCGGGCGGCGCGAATTCACCGAAGCGTTCCATTTCGATCCGCCGGCCGGATCATGACCGGCTTTGTAGCGCTTGCGGACTGGGGCACCACCTCGCTCCGGCTCTGGCTGATCGACGATGAGGGCGCCGTCCTCGCCGAACGCCGCAGCACAGAGGGCATGGCGACGGCGACGCGGGAGCCCGGCGGCTTTGCAGGCGTGCTGGATCGCCATCTCGCCGCCCTCGACGCGCCCGCGGATCTGCCGGTCGTCGCCTGCGGCATGGTCGGGGCGAAGCAGGGCTGGGCCGAGGCGGCCTATGTCGAGACACCGGCCGATCCCTCGACGCTCGCTGCCGGCGCGATCAGGGTGCCCGAGGCCGCGCGGCCGGTCTTCATTCTGCCCGGCGTCTGCCAGCGCGCGGAGGGACGCTCCGACGTCATGCGCGGCGAGGAGACGCAGATCCTCGGTCTCGATTTCGGTGACGATCCCATGAGAGCGGAACGGCAGCTCGTCTGCCTGCCCGGCACCCATTCGAAATGGGTGACGGTGGCAAGGGGGCGGATCACGGGGTTTTCGACATTCGTGACCGGTGATCTCTTCGCCGCGATCTCCGGCCACACGATCCTCAGCCACTCCATGCCGACCGGCGACAAGACCTTCGACGAGGCGGCCTTTGTGGCGGCGGCACGGGCCGGCTACGAGCATCCCACGGAAATTTCCAACCGCCTGTTTGCCATCCGGGCCGGCGGGTTGCTGGAGCCGGCGAGCGCGCCGCATGCAGCCTCGACCCTGTCCGGACTGCTCGTCGCGCTCGAAATCGCGGGCGCGGGCTCACTCTTCGGCCGGCTGGACGGGCAGGCCATCCGGCTCGTTGCGGCGGGCGCGCTCGCCGCGCGTTATGCGGCGGCCTTTCGCGCTCTCGGCCTCGGCGTTATCGAGGAAGATGGCGAGGCCGCCGTGCGGCGCGGCCTTTTCGCTGCGGCAAGAAAGATCCTGGCATGACGAGACGCATTCCCTGGCCGAAGATGAAGCGCGATCTCGTCGCGATCCTGCGCGGGCTTTCGCCGGCCGATTGCGACGCCGTCGTCTCCGGTCTGATCGAAGCCGGCTTCGAGGCGATCGAGATCCCGCTGAACTCGCCCGATCCGTTCCGTTCGATCGAGATGGCGGCAAAACGTGCGCCGCAAACGGTCCTCATCGGCGCCGGCACGGTGCTCGACGTTGCCGCCGTCGACCGTCTTGCCGATTGCGGCGGGCGGCTTCTGGTCAGCCCGAATGTCGACGGCAGCGTTTTGTCCCGGGCCAACGAGCGGGGCCTCGTGACGATGCCCGGCGTCTTCACCGCGACGGAAGCGCTTGCCGCGGCGAGCCTCGGCGCGACGGCGCTGAAGTTCTTTCCCGCAAGCGTGCTCGGGCCTTCGGGGATCAGGGCGATCCGCGCGGTGCTGCCGGCTGATCTTCCCGTCGGCGCCGTCGGCGGTGTCTCGGAAACGGATTTCGAAGCTTATGCCGCGGTCGGCATCCGCCATTTCGGCCTCGGTTCCTCGCTCTACAAGCCGGGCGACGACGCGGCGGCGGTGAGAGAGCGAGCGGAAGTGGCTGTCACGGCCTACGACGCGGTGTTCGGGCCGTAGACTTGCCTCAGACGGCCGTCTTCAACGCCTCATCGATGTAGATTTCGCGCAGCCGCGTGGCGATTTCGCCCGGCCGGCCGTCGCCGATCGTGGTTCCGTCGATCTCGACCACCGGCAGGACGAAGCTCGAGGCCGAGGTGATGAAGGCCTCGCGGGCGACTTTCGCCTCCTCGACCGTGAACGGCCGTTCTTCCACGGCAAGGCCGCTCTCCGCCGCAAGCCGCAGGACGGCCTTGCGCGTGATGCCGTGCAGGATCGCATGGTTCAGCGGGCGGGTGATCAGCGTGCCGCCCGCATCGACGATATAGGCGTTGTTGGAGGAGCCTTCGGTCACGCAGCCATCCTCGACCATCCAGGCGTCGTCGACGCCGCGCCGCTTGGCTTCCATCTTCGCCATCGAGGGATAGAGGAGCTGCACGGTCTTGATGTCCCGGCGGGCCCAGCGAAGGTCCGGCACCGTGACGACGCGCAGGCCGGTCTTGGCCGCGGGCTTGTCGCGGAGGGAGGCAGACTGGGTGAAGAGGACCAGCGAAGGCTTCGTGTCGTCTGCCGGGAAGAGAAAATCGCGATCGGCGGCGCCGCGTGTCACCTGCATGTAGATCATGCCTTCGACGAGGTCGTTCTTCTCGACGAGCTGCCGATGGATCGACAGGAGCTTGTCCTCCTGCGCCGGCTCGCGCAGCTCGAGCTCCGCGAGCGAGCGCCGCAACCGCGCCATGTGGCCGGAAAAGTCGATCAGCTTGCCGTCGAGAACGCCCGTCACCTCGTAGACACCGTCGGCAAACAGGAAGCCGCGATCGAAGATCGACACGACGGCTTCGGTTTCCGGGCAGAAGACACCGTTCACATAGACCGTCCGCATCCGAAAAATCCCGCTTTGGCTTCGAGCCGTTCGATTTTTTTGGCGCGTTATAGATCGGGGCCTTCGCCATGACTATCAGCCGGCCAGAAAAATCCAGTTTTACGAAAGCTTCAGGAGATCGCCCCATTCTGGGCCGATTGCCACCGCGTATCGGGAAGCGCCGCGTATCATGGTCGACCAGTCGTTCGAGACGATCCTTGAGGGGGTCGCCGCCAGGCACGAAGACAAGAGCTGGCGTTCGGTGCTGAACAGGGCGTCGAACGGCATGATGTCGGTCATCGGCATGCGAAAGGGCCCGAAGATCGCCGAAACCGTCTCGCGGACGGCAACCGCCCGTGCCGCCTATGAGGAGGATTTCGACGACGAGGAAGATTTCTCCGAGTTCGATCCGCCCAAGCCCGAGGCCGCGCAAGCCCGCGACACGCGACAAGAGACGGAGCCGCCGAAGGCTGCGCATTCGGCCGAACCGGGGAAGGGCCGGCAGGGCTCTGCTGCCCAGGCCGAAGCCGCATACGCCAAAGCCGTGGAAGATGCGCCGGCGCCCGGCGCGCCGACCACCGACCCTTACGAGATCGCCAGGGAGCTCAACATCCTCACCGCAAGCTCGGTGAAGGATCTCCTCGACGCACGGCGCAATTTTGCCCGCAAGAACCACCCGGACCGTATGCCGATCCTCTATCGCCCCCAGGCGAACACCCGCATGCAGATCGCCAACCGGCTCATCGACGACGCCATCGCGAAGATGAGCGGGCAGGGCCGTCGCTGAAACGCCATCTGCCGGCCGCCGCTGGCTCCAACAGTCCAGTCGTGCCGAGGCCGCGTCAGCTTTGAAAGCCGGCGGGCAATGGCTTGCGCCGTCGCGGGCCTCCTTGGTAATGCCGATGGACAGTGATTGGCCGCCAGCGGGCGGGCTCATTTTGTTCCATGCGTCGAGGCGTCGTCCTTCGACGATTTCTTTCGAGAGGGTCCGGTTCGAATCACGGGGTGAATTCTTCCCGTGCTCCCACCGGTGCCGGTGGCATCCAACCGAGGCAGGACCGCCCCGTTCATGACCGACCGCCGAGCGTTTCGTCCTCCGATCCAAGCCGCAGACGCGGCGCCTGCCCCGAACCTTCAGCGCGCCCGCGGCAAACTCGAACTCAGGGTCAAGCGTCTGGACGGCCGGACACGGCTCGACGATCTGCATCAGGCCGGATGTCTGAAGCTGAGATTTCCGAAGGTTGCCGGAGCGACCAGCGAGGCCGTGCTGATCAACACCTCGGGCGGTCTGACCGGCGGCGACCGGCTCGATCAGAGTTTTGCGGTCGGGGCGGGGGCGAGCCTTTCCATCACCACCCAGGCCTGCGAGCGCATCTATCGGGCAAGTTCCGGCCGCGCCGAGGTGACGACGCGCATCAGTCTCGGCGAGGACGGTTTCCTCGCCTTTCTGCCGCAGGAGACGATCCTCTTCGACGAGGGCGCGCTCGCCCGCCGGCTGGAGCTGGACGCGCCTGAAAGTGCCGGTTTCGTCCTGTGCGAAAGCGTCATTCTCGGCCGCGAGATGATGGGGGAGACCGTTACGGGCGGTTCGTTCCGCGAAAGCTGGCGCGTGCGGGTCGGTGGCAGGCTGGTCTTTGCCGACGAGACGCGTCTCTCCGGCGCCATCGCCGAAGAGACGGGATCGGCCGCTTCGCTTTCCGGCAACCGGGCTTTTGCCACCCTCCTTTGCCGCAACGAGGCGCCCGAAACCCTGATCGAGGGTCTGCGCGAGACGCTCGGCGAGAATGGCGGGGCGAGCCTCGTCGACGGCCTGATCGTCGCACGTCTCGTCGCCCCCTCGGGCTATCTTCTCAGAAAGCGTCTCGTTCCCGCTCTCGCGGCACTGGCAAAGACCGCCGTGCCCCGGATATGGTCGCTCTGACCTTTCGATCATCCTGAGGAAAACCCGATGCAGCTGACACCCCGCGAAAAGGACAAGCTCCTCGTCTCCATGGCGGCCGTCGTCGCCCGCAAGAGGCTCGAACGCGGCGTCAAGCTGAACCATCCCGAGGCCATCGCTCTCATTACCGACTTCGTCGTCGAGGGCGCGCGCGACGGGCGGTCCGTCGCCGACCTGATGGAGGCGGGCGCCAAGGTGATCACGCGCGATCAGGTGATGGACGGGATCGCGGAAATGATCCATGACGTGCAGATCGAGGCGACCTTTCCGGACGGAACCAAGCTCGTGACGGTGCACGAGCCGATTCGCTGAAACAGCCCGGTCGCTGAAAGAGCCGCTCGACGATTCTGCTTGCCGGCGAAATTTCTCTGACTTAAGTCAGAGATCATGTTTCACGACCCCGTCTCCCGCTTCCGTCGTTTCGCCCGCGCCGTCACCGCCGAGGTCGGCGCGCTGGACAGCTCGTTTCTCGGGCGCGGCAGGCCGCTCGGCGCCGCCCGTGTCCTGAATGCGATCGGCCATGGCAAGCGCGAGGTCGGGGAGATCCGCTCCTATCTCGGGCTCGATTCCGGCCTGGTCAGCCGGCTTCTGCGCGGCCTCGGGGATGAGGGTCTCGTTGCGACGAGCCCGGATCGAAGCGACGGCCGCAAACGGATCGCCACTCTGACGGCGGCCGGCGAGGCGGAGTTCGCCGCCTACGAGGCCCTGGCCAACGAGCGGGCCGAGGCTGCGCTCTCCCGCCATGCCGATACCGAGGCACTTCTCGCCGCCATGGATCTCGTCGCCTCGGCCTTTGGCCGCGACCGGATCGAGTTTCGCGAGATGGATCCGCGATCGGAGGTCGCGCGCCATTGCCTCGGGGAATATTACGCCGAACTCGCAAGGCGGATCGAAGGCGGCTTCGACGTGAAGCTTTCCGCCGATCCCGAAGCGGAGACGATGGTGAGGCCGCGCGGCGCCTTCCTCGTCGCCTTTTCCGACGACATGCCGGTTGGCTGTGTCGGACTGAAGGGGACCTGCAGCGACTATTGCGAGGTGAAGCGGCTGTGGGTCGAGCCTGCGGCGCGTGGTCTCGGCCTTGCCCGCCGCTTCATGGCGCGGGTTGAGGAGATCGCACGGGACCTTGGCGTGCCGGCGCTGCGGCTCGACACCAATAAAGCGTTGCCGGAGGCGATCGCCATGTATCGCAAAACCGGCTGGACCGAGATCGAGCGCTTCAACGACGATCCCTATCCGGATCATTTTTTCGAGAAAAAGTTGTAAAAAGACGAGTGCTCGTGCTCCTGTGAGGTCGTCGGGTCATGTCGCAGCCAGACCGCCGCGACGGCCCGGCTCGTTTTATTGCCCTGCCGCAGGAGCACAATTCGTTTCTGCCGCACGGATGAACCGCCGCAGGAGACGAATGCCATGTCGCTCAACCGTTTCGTCGAAGCCCAGGCACCGGTTTACCGCCGGGCTCTCGCCGAGCTTCAGGCCGGACGGAAGGAGAGCCACTGGATGTGGTTCGTCTTTCCGCAGATCGCCGGGCTGGGATCCTCGCCCATGGCGCAGCGTTATGCGATCGCGTCGCTCGACGAGGCGAAGGACTATCTGGCCGACGATCTCCTCGGGACGCGGTTGCGGGAGTGCACCGGGGCCGTGCTCGCCCACTCGGACAAGACGGCTCACGCAATTTTCGGCTCGCCCGACGACATGAAGTTTCATTCTTCCATGACGCTGTTTCACCGTGCCGATCCACGGATCGACAGTTTCAGGCAGGCGCTCGACGTTTTTTTCGGCGGCACCGAGGATGACGGGACCATCGCCCGGATCTGATCGATTGCAGCCTTCGCGTGCATCGACTTTGCAGCCGCTGATGGAATCGCTGCGTCCGCTCTCCCGCGAGCAAAATCAATGACATTCGTCTGATACTCGTCCGCCGCGACGGGCGGCGAAGCGAACGCAGGGTCAGGCTTAGGATCGTCTCCGGGGATCGATAAGTTTTAAGAAAGAGTGGCAAGTGAGGCAAATAAAATTCAAAAACTGCACTGGAACGCGTTGAAATTTCACAAAAAATGATAATACACTACCCTTGGGGCATGAGGAGGCGAGGGCAGGGATGGGTTGGATCGCATCGGCGCTCCCCGCCGTCTTGCTGGTTGCAGGGGTAGGCATGATTTCTGGTGATGGCGTTCTGATCGAGGGGGTCGAGTGCCCTCGGGTCAGGCTGAGCGACGGGCGGGTGTTCTCTTTGGTGGGAGGCGACGCCCGGACGATGCGCTCGTCGATCGGGAGGGCCGTCCGCGTGAGCGGCGAGATCGTCCCGGTCTCGACCTGCATGCAAGGCCTGACCATCCGCCTGGAGACCCTTGACTATCTCAAGGACGGAAACGCCGGCTAAACCCCTGATTATTTGAAATACATGGTGCTTTTGAGAGCCGTTGCCGCCGAGGCGTGACGGTATGTGAAAATCGCGGTGCCGCATCGAAAACGCGGCGTCATCGGAAGGGTAGGACGATGGTGGATATTGCAGCCGACAGCTCGACGACGGCCTCGATGGCAGTCGGAGGAACCTTCACCGACCTTCTGGAGGTGCAGGGCGATCACGACTGGATCGCAATTTCGCTGACGGCGGGCCAGAGCTATGCCATCGCGATGGATGGAACCGGCTCAGAGCCACTCTATGATCCGCTCGTCAGTCTTTACGACGCAAGCGGCTCGCAAGTTGCAGTTGAAACCGATGATGGCGCGAACTATCATTCGGAACTGGTCTACACCGCCAGTGTCTCGGGGACGTTTTACATCGATGCCGGGGCCTGGTTCGACGGACAGAGCGGCGAGTACACCATTTCGGTCGAACTCGAGGAAGGCATTACCGAGGACGACCAGTGGCATCTGGGCTATCTCGGTGATCTCGAAGCCATCTGGGCGGACTATACAGGCGCCGGGGTGAATGTCGGCGTCTATGATGACGGCGTCCAATACACTCATCACGACCTCGACGGAAACTACGATCCGAGCCTGCACGTCGTGGTCGATGGCGAGGTGCTCGATCCGACGCCGGCTTCGTCGTCCGATGCGCACGGAACCGCCGTCGCCGGTCTGATCGCGGCGGAAAACGACGGTACGGGAACCGTCGGTGTCGCCTATGGCGCGACCCTGACCGGTGTGAACATCTTCTCCGGCCCGGCCGACATCAACAACAACCTGGATGGCTTCCTGCAGGCGGTCGATCAGTCGGAGAATTTCGACGTCATCAACCATAGCTGGGGCCACTACCCGCTCTTTTATCTTGTCAACGGCGATCAGGAGACGGTCACCGAATGGTTCGAGGCGGCGGCAGGCGGCCGCGACGGTCTCGGCACCATCCAGATGAAGGCCGCCGGCAACGATAATGCCAATTCCAACGGCGAGCTTTCGGCGTCGAGCCGGGTGACCGTATCCGTCGGCGCCTATGACGACACGGGCGATGCGTCCTGGTATTCCAGCTACGGCGCCAACCTTTTGATTTCATCTCCCTCCAATGGCGGTGTCGAGGGTCTGGCGACCACCGATCTCATCGGTTCGGACGGCTACGATCCCTCCGACTATACCGACAGCTTCGGCGGCACCTCCGGCGCGACACCCATCGCGACCGGTGTCGTTGCCCTGATGCTGGAGGCCAATGACGGCCTCGGCTGGCGCGACGTCCAGAACATTCTCGCCTACTCCGCCCGAAGTGTCGGCTCGGGCGTCGGCGGCGCGCCGACCGGCGACGAAGAGCACGAGTGGTTCTACAACAATGCCGAGAACTGGAACGGCGGCGGGCTGCACTTTTCCGAGGATTACGGCTTCGGGGCCATCGACGCCTACAACGCCGTGCGCATGTCCGAGGTGTGGAGCCTCTTCGGGGAGGCGAAGACGAGCGTCAACGAGGGTGAGTATTCGAGCGGGACCACGACCGGGCAGGCTCTGACCGACAATGGCGTCAAGGAGATCGACATCACCTTCTCGCCGCCGCCCTTCTCCGTCGAATATGTCGACCTGACCGTCGACGTGACCCACGACAATCTGTCCGAGCTCCTGATCGAGCTCGTATCGGCGGAAGGAACGTCGGTCGAGCTGTTCAATGGAGCCCTTGGCGACGCCACCTACCTTTCGGGGCAGCTCAGCTGGACCTTCGGCGCCAATGCCTTCCGCGGGGAGGACGGCATCGGAACCTGGACCGTCAGGATTACCGACGGTGCGGCCGGCAATACCGGAACCCTGAATTCCTACACCCTGACCCTCTACGGCATCGACGAGACTCTGACTGCGGGCGCAACGTTCGCCGACGTCTATCATTATACGAACGAGTATTCAGATGTCGCCGGTGTCGGCGGCCATGCCACCACGGTGACCGACACCGACGGCGGTGCGGACTGGGTCGATGCCGCGGCGGTTTCGAGCGACACCATCATCCAGCTTCGCTCGGCCTATGATTCCTTCATCAATGGCGTCGCGACGGTTTTCTCCAACATCGAGAACGCCGTGACCGGTGATGGCGACGATACGCTCGTCGGCAGCAATGGCGACAACGTACTCGTCGGAATGCGCGGCAAGGACGTGCTGGTCGGGCTCGGCGGCAATGACCGGCTGGATGGCGGCGCGGGCGCCGACGAGATGCGCGGCAACACCGGCGACGACACCTATGTCGTCGACAACTACGGTGACACGATCACGGAAAACGCCAATGAGGGCATCGATACGGTCGAGAGCGCGCGATCGATCGTGCTCTATTCCTTCGGCGGCAATCTCGAGAACCTCACCCTGACCGGCGCCGCCGCCGTCAACGGCACCGGCAATGCTCTCGCCAACACCATTCTCGGCAACAGCGCCGCGAATGTCCTGATGGGGCTTGCCGGGGCGGATATCATGAAGGGGTTCAATGGCGCTGATACGCTGGATGGCGGCAGCGGCGCCGACGCCATGTATGGCGGCCGCGGCAGCGACAGCTACTATGTCGACAATGCCGGCGACACCATCACCGAGCTCGAAGGCGAGGGCGCGCTGGACCGCGTGTTCTCCTCGATCTCCTTCAAGCTCTATACCCAAAGTCAGTATCTCGAGGCGCTGACGCTGACCGGCACCGCCGACATCGACGGCACCGGCAACGCCCGCAACAACACGATCGTCGGCAATTCCGGCGCCAACGTCCTGAATGGCGGCAACGGCAACGACATTCTGATCGGCAATGCGGGCGACGACATCTTCAACGATCTGTCCGGCGCCGACGCCATGTATGGCGGCCGCGGCAGCGACACCTATTATGTCGATAATGTCGGCGACACCATCACCGAGCTCAAAGGCGAGGGCGCCCTCGACCAGGTGTTCTCCTCGATCTCCTTCAAACTCTATACGCAAAGCCAGTACCTGGAGACGCTGACGCTGACCGGCACCGCCGATATCGACGGGATGGGCAACGCCCGCAACAACACGATCACCGGTAACTCCGGCGCCAATGTGCTGAATGGCGGCAGCGGCAACGACCTCCTGATCGGCAATGGCGGCAACGACATCTTCGACGACACTTCCGGCGCCGACGACATGCGCGGCGGGACCGGCAACGACACCTATTTCGTCGACGATGCCGGCGACACCATCACCGAGAATGCCGGCGAAGGGACGGATACGGTCAAGAGCGCCATGTCGACCGTGCTCTATTCCTTCGGCGGCAGTCTGGAAAACCTGACGCTGATCGGCACGGGCAACGTCGATGCCACGGGCAATGGCGCAAACAACGTGATCATCGGCAATTCCGGCAACAACATCCTCCTCGGCCTCAACGGCGCCGACAGGCTGACCGGCGGCGGCGGCGCGGACATCTTCGACTTCAACACGATCGGGCAAAGCGGCATGTCGGCCGCAACGCGCGATACGATCACCGACTTCCAGCAGGGCGTCGATCTGATCGATCTGTCAGGGATCGACGCGCTGTCGACGACCGCCGCCGACGATGCCTTCACCTTCATCGGCATGGCCCCGCACAGCGGCGCCGGCGCGACCCTGCGCTATGCCCAGACCGGCGGCAACACGATCATCTACGGCGACGTCGATGCCAATGGCGGCGGCGACTTCTCGCTCCTGCTCGAAGGTCTCTACACCCTGACGCAGGACGACTTCGTGCTTTGAGGCGACAAACGCCCGCCACACGAAGGCGGGCGTCTGGCCATCGGCGGTCGGCGCGTCTTTCCCGTCTCAGCTACGGCTCCCTGGACGGCGCTCCGGCAAAGACCCCCGCGTGCTCTGTCGCGTGGCCATCGAGCCTTGCGGCCGTATCGGCATGCCGCCTGCGGGACGTGCTCGGGGTGCCGGTGCATCGGCCTGCGCCTTCATGGTTGCTTCTTCCGGCAAGGTCGGTTTAGAACATTAAGTGAACAATGGGGCGCGGTATCATGGATGATTTGGGTGGTTACGAAGCGAAGTCGGGAAGACTGGTGCCGGTTTTCACCGTCGAGGTGCAGACATTGCCCGAAGATACCGATCGCATTCTCGACGAAGTGATGAAGGTCCATCCTTTGGGTTTCGGTCGCTATCAAAGAAATGCGAGCATATCAGCGGTTGGCAAAGAGACAGCCCAACCCGAGCCGGGTTCGACGACGACAACCCATGTCGAAGGTTTTGAACCAGGTTCGACGGAAACCTACCCGATGGTCGAACTGAAAATCTCGATAGACCGCGATATCTCGCAACTCGCGAAGGTGATGGACGCCATTATCTACGCACATCACTACGAAGAACCCGTGATCGTCGTTCGGGAAGACTGGGCAAGCAGAGCGGCCTACGATCCGCAGAGCGACAACCCGAACCGATGGTGGAACAACGGGCGAGGATTACCAGATCGGATCGATTGATTGAAGGCATCGGCTTGCCGCAGCGGTCCGGAAACTCCATTTGTTGACATAACAATATCTTTATGTGATTGGGAAGCCGATCCAGAAGGACGAGCGACCCATGACCTCCACGACCGAACAGCTCTTCGGGCCGATGACCGACGGTCGCAATCCGGCCGAGGCGTTCGCCGCGCTCAAGCAGGCTGCCAGCGAGCGCATTCTCATCCTCGACGGCGCCATGGGCACCGAGATCCAGCTGCTCGGCCTCGGCGAGGACGATTTCCGCGGCCACCGCTTCGGCGCCTGCGAGTGCCATCTGCAGGGCAACAATGATCTCCTCAACCTGACCCAGCCCAAGGCGATCGAGGACATCCACTACGCCTATGCCATGGCCGGTGCGGACATTCTGGAGACCAACACCTTCTCCTCGACGACGATCGCTCAGGCCGACTACCAGATGGAAGATCAGGTCTACGAGCTGAACCGCGACGGATCGCGGCTCGCCCGCAGAGCCGCGATCCGGGCCGAACAGGCGGACGGCAGGCGCCGTTTTGTCGCCGGCGCGCTCGGTCCGACGAACCGCACCGCCTCGATCTCGCCCGACGTCAACGATCCGGGCTTTCGCGCCGTCACCTTCGACGATCTGCGCATCGCATACGGCGAGCAGCTGCGCGGCCTGATCGACGGCGGAGCCGACATCGTGCTCATCGAAACGATCTTCGACACGCTGAACGCCAAGGCGGCAATCTTCGCCTGCGAGGAGATCTTCGAGGAAAAGGCCGTGCGCCTGCCGGTGATGATCTCCGGCACGATCACCGATCTCTCCGGCCGCACGCTCTCCGGCCAGACGCCGACGGCCTTCTGGCACGCGGTGCGACACGCCAAGCCATTCACCATCGGCCTCAACTGCGCCCTCGGCGCGGCGGCGATGCGCGACCATCTGGCGGAGATCTCGTCCGCCGCCGACACCTTCGTCTGCGCCTATCCGAATGCCGGCCTGCCGAACGAGTTCGGCGAATACGACCAGAGCCCGGAAGCCATGGCGAAAGAGGTCGAGGCTTTCGCCAAGGACGGCCTCGTCAACATCGTCGGCGGTTGCTGTGGCTCGACGCCCGATCACATCAAGGCCGTCGCCGAGATGCTGAAGGCCTACAAGCCGCGTGAAATTCCGACCGTCGAGCGGCGGATGAAGCTGTCGGGGCTCGAGCCCTTCACGCTGACCAAGGACATCCCCTTCGTCAATGTCGGCGAGCGCACCAACGTGACGGGCTCGGCCCGCTTCCGCAAGCTGATCAAGGAGAGCGACTATCCGGCCGCCTTGGAGGTCGCGCGGCAGCAAGTAGAGAACGGCGCCCAGGTCATCGACGTCAACATGGACGAGGGCCTGATCGATTCTCGCCAAGCGATGGTCGACTACCTCAACCTCGTCGCCGCCGAGCCGGACATCGCCAAGGTGCCGGTGATGATCGATAGCTCCAAATTCGAGGTGATCGAGGCGGGCCTGAAATGCGTTCAGGGCAAGGCGCTGGTCAATTCAATCTCGATGAAGGAGGGCGAGGAAAATTTCGTCGCGCAGGCCAAGCTGATCCAGCGCTACGGCGCGGCGGTCGTCGTCATGGCCTTCGACGATCAGGGCCAGGCCGATACTTACGAGCGCAAGGTCGAGATCTGCACCAGGGCCTATGAGCTTCTCACCGAGGAAGCAGGCTTTGCTCCCGAGGACATCGTCTTCGACCCGAACATCTTCGCCATAGCCACCGGCATCGAGGAGCACAACGGCTATGGCGTCGCCTTCATCGAGGCCACGCGCACGATCCGCGAGACGCTGCCGCACGCCCATATCTCCGGCGGCGTGTCGAACCTCTCCTTCTCCTTCCGCGGCAACGAGGCCGTGCGCGAGGCGATGCATGCGGTGTTTCTCTACCATGCCATCCAGGCGGGCATGGACATGGGCATCGTCAATGCCGGCCAGCTCGCTGTCTATGACTCGATCGATCCCGAGCTGCGCGAGGCCTGCGAGGACGTGATCCTCAACCGCTCGCCGAAGGACGGCGGCGACCCGACCGAGCGGATGCTGGAGCTTGCCGAGCGCTACAAGGGGCAGGGCGGCGGCAAGGCCAAGGAGAAGGACCTTTCCTGGCGCGAAAAGCCGGTGAACGAGCGCCTCTCCCATGCTCTCGTCAACGGCATCACCGAATTCATCGAGGAAGACACCGAGGAGGCCCGGGCGGCGGCCGAGCGTCCGCTGCACGTCATCGAAGGCCCGCTGATGGACGGCATGAACATCGTCGGCGACCTGTTCGGCTCCGGCAAGATGTTCCTGCCGCAGGTGGTGAAATCCGCTCGCGTGATGAAGCAGGCCGTCGCCTATCTCCTGCCTTACATGGAGGAGGAGAAGCGTCTTCTCGGCGGCGAACAGCGCAAGAATGCCGGCAAGGTGCTGATGGCGACCGTCAAGGGCGACGTCCACGACATCGGCAAGAACATCGTCGGCGTCGTTCTTGCCTGCAACAATTACGAGGTCATCGACATCGGCGTCATGGTGCCGGCGGCCAAGATCCTGGAAACGGCAAGGAAGGAACAGGTCGACATCATCGGCCTCTCCGGCCTGATCACCCCGTCCCTCGACGAGATGGTGCATGTGGCGTCCGAGATGGAGCGCGAAGGCTTCGACATCCCGCTCCTGATCGGCGGCGCGACGACCAGCCGCGTCCACACGGCGGTGAAGATCCACCCGCAATACGAGCGCGGCCAGACGGTCTACGTCACCGACGCGTCGCGCGCCGTCGGTGTCGTCTCCAACCTTCTGTCGCCGGAAAACCGCGACAGGACGATCGAAGCCGTCCGGGCGGAATACAGGAAGGTCGCCGACGCCCATCACCGCTCCGAGCGCGACAAGAAGCGCATGAGTTTGGCAGCTGCCCGCGCCAATGCCTTCAAGATCGACTGGTCGGGCTATCACGCCAAGACGCCGTCCTTCCTGGGCACCAGGGTATTCCAGAGCTTCGATCTTGCCGAGCTCGCCGAGCATATCGACTGGACGCCGTTCTTCCAGACCTGGGAGATGAAGGGCCGCTATCCGACGATCCTCGACGACGAGCGCCAGGGCGAAGCGGCGCGGTCGCTGTTCGCCGATGCCAAGGCGATGCTGAAGCAGATCGTCGACGAGACCTGGTTCGTGCCCAAGGCCGTCGTCGGCTTCTGGCCGGCCAACGCCGTGGGTGACGACATCCGCCTCTTCACCGACGAGACGAGACGCGAAGAGCGCGCCACCTTCTTCACCCTGCGCCAGCAGCTCTCCAAGCGCGGCGACCGGGCCAATCTCGCGCTGGCGGACTTCGTCGCGCCGCAGGACTCCGGCCGGCCGGACTATGTCGGCGGTTTCGTCGTCACCGCGGGCATCGAGGAGGAGGCGATCGCCAACCGCTTCGCCAAGGCCAATGACGACTACGCCTCGATCATGGTCAAGGCGCTGGCCGACCGTTTCGCCGAAGCTCTCGCCGAGCACATGCACGCCATGGTTCGCCGCGAGCTGTGGGGCTATGCGCCGGACGAGACCTATACGCCCGAAGAGCTGATCGCCGAGCCCTATGCCGGCATCCGCCCGGCGCCCGGCTATCCGGCCCAGCCGGACCACACCGAAAAGTGGACCCTGTTCGAGCTGCTCGACGCGGAAAAGGAGATCGGCGTGACGCTGACCGAGAGCCTTGCCATGTGGCCGGGCTCGTCCGTCTCCGGCCTTTATATCGGACACCCGGATTCGCACTATTTCGGCGTCGCCAAGGTCGAGCACGATCAGGTCGAGGACTATGCGCAGCGCAAGGGCATGTCGGTCGAGGAGGTCGAGCGCTGGCTGGCGCCGGTTCTCAACTACGTGCCGAAGCGCCAGGCGAGCGCGACGGTCGACGAGGCGGCGTGAGCTTAGCGCCCTTGAGCCATTGACCAAATCGGCGGCAATTGACGATTACGGAACTCAGACGCGGCGCAAGTGTTTGAGTGCGGTAGACATCACCACCCCCTCCCATGGAAATCCCCGACAATGCAGATCTATCGCCAACTCGCCGCCGGCATCCTCTTGTCTGGTCTCATGATGGGTTCCGCCATCGCCGCGGCGAGCCAGAACGACAACGACCCGCTGAAGACGTTGCCGCCGAAGGACAGCGTCAAGCTCTCGACGGTGATCGCCACGGCTGAAAAGCGCCCGGGCTTTTACGCCATCAAGAGCATCGACTATTCCGACGGCGACTACCATGTCGTCTACTTCATGAATGACGGCGCCGAAGTGCGGATCGATTACGACGCCAAGACCGGCCAGGGCCATCCGCCGAAGAGCTCTGGACTGTTCGGCGACTGAGGAAGGCGAATTTTTTCCCGAACTTCCGGGCGAATTGGAACGCAGGACGCTGCGCTCGCCACTCTTGGCAACTATGTTGCGGCGCAGAGCAATCCCCTGCAGCCGTGCCGGGACCGTTGAAACATTGACGTCGAGCCAGGCGCCCGGAACTGGGAGGCTTGCTCGACATGCAAGCATGGAAGGACGATCGATGAGTTCTCTTGCCGCCACCGGCGACGCAGTGGAAGCGACCGAATTTCCGATCCCGGCCGGTGTCTTCGCCGAGACGGTGACTTCGGTGAAGCATTATACCGACCGTCTGTTCGCCTTCCGCATGACGCGGCCGGCGAGCTTTCGTTTTCGTTCGGGCGAATTCGTCATGATCGGCCTGCCCAATGCCGCAAAGCCCGTCTACCGCGCCTATTCCATCGCCAGCCCTGCCTGGGACGAGGAACTCGAATTCTTCTCGATCAAGGTGCCGGAAGGCCCGCTGACCGAGCATCTGCAGAAGATCCAGCCCGGCGACACCGTGTTGATGCGCAAGAAGCCGACGGGCACGCTGGTGCACGACGCCCTCATCCCGGGCAAGCGTCTGTTCCTGTTCTCGACCGGCACCGGTATCGCACCCTTCGCCTCGGTGATCCGCGACCCGGAGACCTATGAGAAGTTCGATCAGGTCATCCTCACCCAGACCTGCCGCGAGAATGCCGAGCTGAACTACGGGCGCGAGCTGGTCGAGAACACCAGGACCGACGAGCTGATGAGCGAATTCGTCGGCGACAAGCTGATGTTCCACGCCAGCGCGACGCGCGAGGGCGAGACCCGCGGCGAGCGCGTCACCACCCTGATCGAAAACGGCAAGCTGTTTTCCGACCTCGGCATTCCACCGCTCGATCCCGCCACCGATCGCGGAATGATCTGCGGCTCGATGGCCATGCTGCGGGAGATCGAGGGGCTGCTGCAGGCAAGGGGCTTCGAAGAGGGCGCCAACAACAAGCCCGGCACCTATGTCGTCGAGCGCGCCTTCGTCGACTGAGGGCGGCGTTCGCCCGCCCCGTTTGGCCGGCCGGTCAGGACGGGGAAGGCGCCGACAGCGCGGCCAAGCCCGCAAACAGGGCCTCGAACGACGAGCCTTGCCGGAAGAACACCGGCGGCGTGCCGATCGGCGCTTCGACGCTCGCATCCTCGCCGCCGTCGAATGTCTCTCCGGTCCACAGATGCACCCATTTCTCGCCAGCCGGGAGATAGGTCGTCCGGCCCGTTTCGCCGGCCTGCCAGACGGGGGCGACGAGAAGGTCCCGGCCGAGCAGATAGGCGTCGAAGACACCGTAGCAGAGCGCATCATCTTCGTGGTGGAAGAACAGCGGGCGCTGCAGCGGCCAGCCCCTGTCCGCCGCTTCGTCCCGCAGCGTGGAGAGATACGGCAGCAACGCCTTGTGGATCTGCGTCATCCGGGCGAAATGGGCCAGCACCTCGTCATCGTGATGAATCTGCAGGTTCATCTTCGGCCGGTTGCCCTCATGGCTGCGCATTACCGGCGTGAAGGCTGCCATCTCGCTCCAGCGCATGATGAGTTCGGCGCTGCGGACATTGCCGAAGAGGCTCGTATAGCCGCCGATGTCGGAGTGGTGATAGGCGTTGCCGAGAAGCCCCGAGGACAAAGCGCCGACAATGACGGTGACGAGACCGTCATGGCGGGAGAAGTCGACCGACTGGTCGCCTGCCCATAACAGCGGGCACTCGGCCTGAATGCCCGAGAAGCCTGCCCGCATGAAGTAGACGACGTCGCCGCTTCGGCCCTTCTTGGCGACGGCCCGGGCATTCACCGCACCCCAAAGCACCGGCCAGGCATTGTGCATGAGCTTGGGATCGGCGCCGTCCTTCAGCTGCACGTCGATCGGCAGATATTCGCCGAAATCTGCCATCCAGCCGGAAAGGCCGAGATCGAGCATGTTCTCGCCGATCACCCGATCCTCGAACCACTGAGCGGCTTCGTCGATGGTGAAGTCGACGACGCCGCAGTCGAACTCGCCGAAATCGACGAGATAGGTGTTGCCGGTGTCGTCGGTGGCGAGAAGACCCTTGGCCTCGGCCTCGCTGAATAGCGTGCCGTCATTGCACAGATAAGGGTTCACATAGCCGAGAAAGCGGATGCCGCGCGCCCGCAGTTCATCGATGCGGGACTTCAGCTGAGGATAGCGCTTGTCGCTCGCGACCCAGTCCCAGAACAGGCGGGTACCGAAGGAGGTCTCGCGCACGCCGGACCAGTCCTCGCACCAAAGGGCTGACACCTCGACGCCGGCGGCAAGATAGGTCTCGAGCGTCTCGAAGGAGCCGGCGCCGTGCTTGAGGCCGATGATCGCGCCCTCCATCGCCCAGTCGGGCAAGGGCGGCTGACGGCCGAAGCGGTCCGCCATCGCCGTGACGAGATCGCCGATCGAGCCTTTCGCGAAGACCTCGATCCGTTCGGGCATCGCCCAGACCTCGAGCTCGTGAAAGCCGGCATGGCGAAAGTCGAGGATCGAATAGGCGGTGGTTTCGAGGTGAACCGCCACGCCGCGCGAGGACAGGAAGGTCGGCTGCGGGTAGTTGGTGTTGTAGTAGTCGCCGCCGGCCCTGCCCGTGCGATCGGCCTCGAAGGTGAGGGGGCTGGTCTTGTCACGGCCGACGCCGGGCTCGGAGGTCCACATGGGAAACCGCCGGCCGGCAAGATCGAGATAGGACATCTGTTCGCCGCCGCCGAAGAGATGTTCGCCTTCTTCGGCGACGAGCCGCAGCCAGAAGCGATTGAAGCTCGGGTCCCGGGCCTCGACCGACAGGATCGACCGGCCGCTCTCCTGCGTCAGTTTGAGAGCGAGAAGGGTCGGGTCGCCGGGCCTCGCCGACAGCGCGATGTGCCAGTCGTCGCCCTCCCGCGAAAGCTCGGCATGGGCGAGCGGCAGCCTCGCCGTGACATAGTCCTCGATGTCGAAATTGCCGCGATACATCTCCATGCGCTCTTCGCCACGGCCGAGGAAGAATGAGGGCGTTTCAGGCCGGTGAGCGAGGATCAGGCGGTCGTCGGCAAAAAGGTCGAAGCCGCCTTCGGCAACAGGTTCGCAGCGCATCGAACGGTCCGGTTGTTTTCGTGAAACTCAGTTCTGGGTGAGGCCGGCATCGACGACGAAATTCGCGCCGGTGCAGCCGGCGCTCTCATCGGAGCCGAGAAAAAGCGCCAGCCTCGCGACATGGCCGGCATCGAGGCGAAACTTCAGCGCCTGCAGTCGGATGAACTCCGCGTCGAGTTCGGGCGACAGCCAGAGCGCCTTCTGGCGCTCGGTGAGGATGGCGCCGGGTACGATGCAGTTGACGCGGATGCCGGATGGCCCGAGCTCGCGGGCGAGCGTCTTGGTCAGGCCGTTGATCGCCGCTTTCGAGGTCGTGTAGCCGACCATGCCCGGCCGGCCCCGCATCCAGGAGATCGAGCCGAGCATGACGACCGAGCCGCTGCCCTTTTCCGCCATGCGCTTGGCCACGGCCTGGGTGGCGAAGAAGTGGTGATCGAGATTGAGCGCGAGCATCCGGCGCCAGTAGTCCGGCTCGACCTCGCCCATCTCGTGGCGATCGTCCTTGCCGGCATTGTTGACGAGAACGTCGATACCGTCCGCTTCGCCCTCAAACGCGCCGATGGCCGCGCGCAGGGCGGTGGTGTCGGTGACATCGCATTTGAGGAAGCGGGCGCCGGTCTCCTCGGCAAGACCCGCCCCGGCCGTTTCGTCGACATCGAGAAACGCCACATGCGAGCCCTGCGCGACGAAGGCGCGGACCATGGCCTCGCCGATGCCCGAAGCGCCGCCGGTGATCAGAACGGCGCGGCCGGCGAGGGACTGGTAGCGCACGCTCTCGTAAGGGGCTGAGGTTTCCGTTGTGGTCATGGCCGTCGTCACACCTTTGGATCAAACAGGGGCTCGGCAAGGCCGGGCACGTCGCATCGCATCGAAAAGACACCGCCGGAATGGGGAAGATCGGCAAGCTCTTCCTCCGATCGCCCGTCGCGGGCCGATGTGACGTAGAGCGTCCTCATGTCGTCTCCGCCGAAAGCCACCATCGTCGTGCATCGGGCGGGAACTTCATGTTCGGCGAGAAGCTCGCCTTGCGGGGAATAGCGCTGCACGCGCCCGCCCTCATAGAGCGCCGTCCAGTAGCAGCCTTCGGCGTCGACGGCGCCGCCGTCCGGCCGGCCGCGGTCGTCGCCCCGCGGTTCGAGCCTGACGAAGACCCGGCGGTTGGTCGCCTCGCCGGTTTCGGCGTCGTAGTCATAGGCGTAGATGGTGAAAGCCGGTGTGTCGGAGTGATACATCGTGCGCCCGTCGGGCGAGAAGGCAAGGCCGTTCGACGTCGATAGCCCGCCTTCCACCTTCGCGATGCCGGCTTTGTCGAAGCGATAGAGCGACGCGGTACGGCCGGCCTTCGGTTCGTCGATGGTGCCGAGAAAGAAGCGGCCGCGCGGATCGGTGCGCCCGTCATTGAACCGGTTGGTCGCGGCGGGCTCGGGGTTCGGCGCGAGCATCGCGATCCGCTCGCCCTCTTTCGACAGATGCCAGACGCCCGAGCGCAGGCCTGCAACGAAGCCCCCGTCCTTGCGGATGGCGAAACAGCCGATCTCCTCCGAAAGCCCGATCGTCGAATGGGCCTTTGCCTCCGGCTCGAAGCGGTGCAGCTTCATGCCCTTGATGTCGACGAAGTAAAGAGCCTTTTCGGCCAGCGACCAGACGGGACATTCGCCGAGCGCACATCGGGCATCGAGGGCGAGGGAGAAGGTGGCGGTCATGAAAATCGTCTCCGTTTGCAAATCGGCTCTGCCGGCCCTGTTCGTCAGCAAGGCCTAGCTTAACAAGCTCTGCCTCGCAGAGCATCCAGCGAGCCGGGATTGCCGTCATGCGCCGGCTACCGCCGACCTATGGCAGCTCATGCCCGGCCGCGCGGCTGCCAAGACCACGGACTTCCACGAAGAGCTCCGGCCGGCCGCGCCCCGTCGCTTCCTCGGTGACGGTGACGGCGACTTTCGATCCGTCGCTTGAAAGTTCGCAGGCAAGCAGCGAGGCGTCGCCGTCGCGATAGCGCCAGCTCTCGCCGTCGTCGAAGAAGATCGTCCGCCGGCTCGTCGCCGGGACATCGTGCGGATTGGCGAAGGCCGTCAGGGCGACCGCCCTTGCTTCGTGCGGGCTCGTTGCCGGCCAGTCGAAGGCAATCGGCAGGATGGCTCCGGAACGCACGAAGATGGGCAGGCGATCGAGCGGCGCCGGGACCGTGACGGAGCGGCCGCCTTCGTGGATCGTCTCGCTCCAGTAGTCGTGCCAGCCGCCTTCGACCACCGGCAGGTCGATCGAGACCTCGTCCGCCCCCTCGGTGACGTTCGGCGCGACGAGGACGTCCGGCCCGAGCATGAAGGCGTCGGGGTCGTTGCGGCAGCTGGCGTCGGTGAAGTGGTAGAGCAGCGGCGCGACGATCGGCTCGCCGGTCATGTGGCAGCGCTGGGCGAGGCTGTAGAGCAGCGGCAGAAAGCGATAGCGCAGCTTGAGCGCGTCGCGGACGTGCCCGGTCACCGCCTCGTGCATCCACGGCACGTTGACCGGATCGTCCAGCTGCGGCTTCCAGGAATTCATCACCGCGCGCGGATGCAGCGCCATCAGCTGGACGAAGCGGGTGAACAGCTCCGGCCCGGGCTTCGGGCCGGAAAACCCGCCGATGTCGTGGCCGATGAAGGGCATGCCGGACAGGCTCATCGACAGGCCGTTGCGGATGTTCCACTTCAGCGTATGCCAGCTCGTGAAGTTGTCGCCCGTCCAGGTCTCGCCATAGCGCGAGATGCCGATCGGGCCGGCGCGGCTGATCGTATAGGGACGCTTGTCGGGCGCACGCGCCTTCGTCGCCTCGAAGGTCGCCCGGGTCATCAGCAGCGCCTGCAGCGGCTTTGCGTCGATCGCCGGAAGCCTCCTGCCATGGCCGTCGACGGTTGCCGTCTCGTCCCAGAGCTCGGCCTCGTTGTTGTCGTTCCAGGCGGCGTCGAAGCCTTCGCCGAGGACTTGCGTCCTGATGCCGTCCTGCCACCAGGCGATCGTCTCGGGCTTCGAAAGGTCGAGGCTCGCGCCTTCGCCACCCCAGAACATCTCGACGGCCGGCGCGCCGTCCCGTCGCTGGACGAACAGTCCCTTTGCCGCCGCCTCGTCATAGGCGGGGTGCTCCTTGAGCAGCACCGGCTTCACATTGGCGCAGGTGTGGTAGCCGAGCTCCTTGAGGCGCGCGAAAAAGCCGGCGCGATCGGGAAACTTCGTCTCGTTCCAGGTGAAGACGTAGCGCCGCCCGTCCTCGCGCGTCGTGTAGCCCGAGCCGGAATGAATGGCGCTGATCGGGATCTCGTCGCTGCGGCAGCGTTCGGCAAAAGCCGTCATCACCTCCTGCGCGTTCGGCGCGTCGGCATGGTGCATCGTCGTGAAGGCGAAGCCCATCGACCAGCGCGGCGGCAGATGCGCCCGGCCGGTCAGCGTGGCCAGCCTCGGCACGATGTCGGCCAGCCGCGGGCCCGCGATCACATAAAGGCAGAGGCCCTTTTCGAGAAGCTCGACGTGGCGATAGGGGTCGTAATAGTTCGAATGCTCCGCGCCGAGATCGACGGCGCCTTCCGCCATCGTGTCGTAGAGCAGCCCCGTCGCCGTGCCGTCCGGTGCTTCGACCATGAAGAAGGGGACATGCTTGTAGAGCGGGTCGGTCAGCTCGGCATCGTATCCCATGGAATCGATCTGCAGGCAGCGGAAGCGGCGCCCGGTGCGGTCGAGCGGCCCGGTCTTGTCGCCGAGCCCGTAATGCCGCTCCGCCGGATCGCGGGTCTGGAAATGCCTGAGAACGCCGCGCTTTTCGAGGAAGTCGTAGGCGCTGCGTTCGCGGTCCTTCACGATCGTCCGCCAGGTCTCGCCCTCGCGTTTCTGGATCGTCAGGCGCAGCGGCGCCGGCTCGACGAGAATGCGGGTGTCCCCCGTGGTGACGACATGAGCGCCATCGGCCTCGGTATGGTCCAGCGAGGCGAGGTCGAAGCCGGCCGTCGAGAGCCGGTCCCGTCCCTCCCAGGGAGTGTCGCCGTCGGGTGCGATCATCCAGGTCCGGTCGACGGCAAAGCCGTCTTCGGGGACGATGGCGATGCGGGTCAGCCAGTCCGCGAGGGCTTCGACCTTGAGGGTGAAGCCGAGGTTGAGCGGCAGCTCAAGGCTGTGACGAGAGGTCTGCGCCGCGCCGCTGGTGGAAAGGATAGTCATCGTTCGGGTTCTCTTGCAATTCGAAAGCGCGGTCGGGGATTGGACGACGTGCGCCGGGCCTTGTCGGATGCTGACCCGGTGAAACGTCGCCGCCGTCTCGGCAATCGTTCGGGCTCCGGCCTCAGGCTGCCTCGCCGATGCGCAGCCGCTCGAGAGCCGCGCCGTCTTCCTTGAACACATGGACCGCCTCGGCCGGCAGAAACACCTTGGCCTCCTCGCCGGCCTTGATCCGGGTCTGGCCGGATAAGTGAACGGTGATCGGCCGGCCGCTCTGGTCCTGGCAGTAGAGATAGGATTCGCCGCCCAGCTGCTCGATCGTCTCGACGGTCACCGGGCGCCCGCGCTCGGTGCCGATCTCCAGATGCTCCGGCCGGACACCGACGGTGACGGTGTCTCCGGCCGCGACACCCTCTGGCGAAACCGCCGCCTCGAAGCTGCGCCCCTCGTCGTCTTTCAGCAAGATGGCGTCGTTGCGGATCTCCGCGACGGTCATCTGCATGAAATTCATGCGCGGCGAACCGATGAAGCCGGCGACGAACTGGTTGGCCGGGCGATTGTAGAGATCGAGCGGCGAGCCGACCTGCTGGATCAGCCCGGCCTTCAGGACGACGATCTTGTCGGCCATGGTCATCGCCTCGACCTGATCGTGGGTGACGTAGATCATCGTATTGCCGAGCCGGCGATGGAGCTGCGAGATCTCGCCGCGCATGACGACGCGAAGCTCGGCGTCGAGGTTGGACAGCGGCTCGTCGAAGAGGAACACCTTCGGCTCGCGCACGACCGCCCTGCCGATCGCGACGCGCTGGCGCTGCCCGCCAGAGAGCTGCTTGGGCCGGCGGGTCAGGTGCTCCTCGATCTGCAGCATGCGAGCGGCATCGTCGACGCGCTTCTTGATCTCGTCCTTCGGCGTCTTGATGTTCTCGAGGCCGAAGGCGAGATTTTCGCGCACCGTCATGTGCGGATAGAGCGCGTAGGTCTGGAACACCATCGCGAGCCCGCGCTCGGCTGCGCGCTGCTCGTTGACCCGGGTCCCGTCGATCCTGAGCTCGCCGCCGGTGATGCTTTCAAGCCCGGCGATCATTCGCAGGAGTGTGGACTTGCCGCAGCCCGACGGCCCGACGAAGACGCAGAACTCGCCGTCGTCGATCGTGAGATCCACGCCATGGATGGCGCGGAAACCGGCATAGTCCTTGACGAGGTTTTGGAGTTCGACGACGGCCATTGATATTCCCTTACTTGACGCCGCTCTGGGCAATGCCCGCCGTGATGTTCTTCTGGAGCAGTGCAAAGACGATGGTGATCGGCAGGAGCGTCAGCACCGTCATGGCGAGGATCCCGCTCCACGAGGTCTGGAGATCGCCCTGGAAGGCGTTGAGCGCGAGCTGCAGCGTGAACTCCTCCGAGCGGGTGAGGACGATCAGCGGCCAGAGAAACTCGTTCCAGCGCCACATCACCGAGAAGATGACGAGGACCGCGATGGCGGGGGCGGCGAGCGGCAGGACGATCCGCCAATAGACCCGCCACTCCGACGCATGGTCCATGCGCGCGGCGTCTAGAAGATCGTCTGGAATGGTCAGCATGTACTGACGCAGGAGAAAGACGCCGGTCGGTGTCGCGACCGCGGGCCAGATCACGCCCCAGGGCGTATTCACGAGCCCCAGCTCGTTGACCACCAGATAGATCGGCACGAGGTTGATCGTCGGCGGGATCATCAAGGTGGCGATGATCAGGACGAAGACCGTCGTTCGGCCGCGGAACTTGTATTTCGCCAGGGCGAAAGCCGCCATCGAGTTGAAGATCACCGTGATGATCGTCGCCACGACGGTGATGAAGACGCTGTTCCAGAAATAGCGCATGAAATCGAAGCGCTGGAACAGCTTGGTGTAGTTTCCCCAGGCCATGGCGAATTCGCGCTTGGGGGTGCGGTCGCCGATCTTGACGTTGATCCTCTCGCCGGGATTTTGCGGATCGACCATCTGGGCGTTGAGGCCGATGCGGCGGATCTGTGCCAGAACCTCGCCCTTATGCTCGCCGCCGGTGATCTCGTAGAGCGGCAAAGGCTTGTCGTAGCCCTTGACCATCGCCGTCTGCGGGGCGAGCGGCAGGAAGCTCGGCGGATATTCCGACAGCGCCGCCTCGGTCTTGAAGGAGCTCATCGCGACCCAAAGGACCGGCCCGAACATCAGGGCGATGCCGAAGATCAGATATCCCCAGGTCAGCCAGTCGGTGACGTCGAAGCGATCGCGGCCCCGGGTGCGCGAGATGAAGGACCAGACCATGTTTTCAGCCCTCCGCCTGGCTTCTTGTCGCCCGCAGCTGCAACAGCGTCAGGACGAGCAGCACCACGGCCATCAGGATCGAGGCGGCGGCGGCCAGTCCGAAGAGCTGCGGACGCGAGGCAAAGCCGGTTTCGTAGATATACTGCAGGATCAGCGTGGTCGCCGAGCCGGGGCCGCCGCCGGTGAGGACGAAGATCTCGTCGAAGGCCTGCACCGCACGGATCAGGCTGAGGACGAGGACGACGACCATGGTCGGCATCAAAAGCGGCATGGTGATCTTGGCGAAGACCCGCCAGCGCGAGGCGCCGTCCATCTCCGCCGCCTCGTAGACGTCGGACGGGATCGACTGCAGGCCGGCGAGAAGGATGAGGGTGTAAAAGCCCATATGCGCCCAGATCGACACGAAGATGATCCAGAAGAACGCCCAGTCGGCGTCGGTCAGCCAGTCGACGGAGGCAAAGCCCATGCCTTCGAGCCCGGCATTGAAGACGCCGTAGCGCTGCAGGATCCATTTCCAGATCAGAGCGACGACCACCGGCGAAAGCAGCACCGGATAGAAGAACACGCCGCGAAAGAAGCCCTTGAGCGGAATGTCGCGATTGAGGATCAGCGCGGTGATGAGCGAAAACAGCACCATGAAGCCGACCTGGAGGACGACGAACCAGCCGGTGTTGTAGACGGCGCGCCAGAAGACGTCGCGGCGGCAGCTGTTCGGGTCGAGATAGTCGGTGCAGGACAGGAGCGAGGAAAAGTTCTCGGCGCCGACATAGGGGCGCTGGGACAGGAGGATCGCGTCCGAGCCGGTCGTTGCGTAGAAGACGTTGAGGATGATCGGCAGGAAGGTGAACAGCCCGAAGATCAGGAGGTTGGGCAGCAGGAACAGCCAGGCGACACGGCGGATGCCGACGAGGCGCTGGGCCCTGGCCATCGGCCATTCGAACAGATTGAATACCGTTCGGTAGCCAAGTTGGGCGGCACTGTTGAGTGGTTGGAACATGGATTGGCCGTGGGCTCTCTTGCATGACCGTCGAAACAGCGAGGTTTTCGAACGCGGTCACGCGCCACTTTGAACTGCGGCGTCCGGGGGAGGAAAGCGTTCCTTCGCCCTTGGCCATGCATTGTCGAGCGGGCCGCGCGAGGCGGCCCGCCGATTGATCCTACTTGGTGTCGCTGGAAGCCTGGACGGCCTCGTTGACGTCGGCATTAATACGCTTGAGCGCTTCGTCGAGGGTGGATTCGCCGACGATCGCCTGGGTCAGCCGCGCCACGGTGGCGTTCATGATGGCACGGTTGTTCTTGTAGCCCTGGAAGGCGAAGGCCCGATCCGAAAGCTGCCGGGCCGACTTGGTGAAGACCGCGAGCGCCCGCTTCACGTTTTCGGGTGCGCCGGGATAGTCGACGCCCTTTTCCTGGAGGGTCTTGTTGGCGGGAATGGCCTGCGTCTTGCCGATGAAATCGGCATAAACGTCTTCCTGAGCCATGAAGTCGAGCAGTTTGGCGACGGCTTCAGGGTGCTTGGTGTGCTTGAAGCCGACGATCGAGGCCCCGCCGGGAATGCCGGTGCAGGCCACCGGGCCGCAAGGGGGCGGCACGACTTCCCAGTCGAAGGCGTCGCCGATCTCGTTGCCAAAGCGCGCCACCTGCCAGGAGCCCGACATGTAGAAGACGAGCGTGGCGTTGATGAATTCCTGGGATGCGTCCTGGTATGTGGCGCCGCCCGAGCCGGCCCACACGTCCTTCGCCATGGTGCCGTCCTTGTTCCACTGGACGAATTTCTCGGCGAATGCCCGGAAACCGTCATCGACGGTGATCGGCTTGCCGCTGTCGTCGAAATACATGGCGCCATAGGAGATCGCCGGCCCGGCGAAACGGTGGCCGGAACGGTCCATGGCCATCGGATATGGGGTCCCGGTCTTCTTGGCGACTTCGGTGGAGGCCTTCGCCCAGTCGTCCCAGGTAGCCTTGTCGCCCGGCATCTCGACACCGGCCTGGTCGAACAGCGTCTTGTTCACGAACGGCCCGGTGATCGTCAGCTGGTCCGGCAGGTTGTAGATGCCGTTATCGCCCTCGCCGTTGATGCGGGTCCATTTCAACTCGTCGCCGTAGTTCTTTTCCCAGTAGTCGGCGTCCTTGAGATAGGGGCGAAGATCGAGCATGTAGCGGGCGAGGCCGCCGAGATCGCTGACCCGGGCGATGTCCGGCCCGCTGCCGCCGGCCAGCTGAACCGGCAGGCTCTCGAGGATTGCCTTGTAGGGCACCTCGTCGATGGTCACCTTGATGTCGGGATTTGCCGCCTCGAACTTCTTGATCTCCTCGCCCCAGGTCTGGCACTCGGTGCCGTCCTGATAGCACTGGAATCTGAGTTCGACGGTCTGCGCCAAAGCCGGCGACAGGGTCAGGCAGCTCGCAGCCGCAGTGGCAGCCAGGAAAAGTGATTTGACCATGAATTCCTCCCCGATCTGGTCTCCTGATCTGCCTTAGTACGCCTCACGCACCACCGCAACACGCGCATTAGGAGTGGTCGGAGGAAACAAAGCGCGTGCGGTTGCGATTGGGACGATGCGGGGCCCGGAAGACTTTCCGGCAAATGCGCCTATCTGGGGGAGCGCATCCCAGGCCCAGACCGGTACCCGCCCATGTCCCTCCTCACCATCGCCCTTCTCTTCCTCGCGGGCTTTGCCGCCAGCGCGATCAACGCGGTAGCCGGGGGTGGCACCTTCATTTCCTTCGGCGCGCTGTCGCTCATCGGCGTGCCGCCGATCTCCGCCAACGCCACCGCCTCGATCGCCCAGCTGCCCGGCTATTTCACCTCGACCCTGCCTTATATGAAGGACATCCGGGGGATATGGCGCGAGATCCTCGTCCTTGCCGTGGTTTCCGTCGTCGGCTCGACCCTCGGGGCGCTGATTCTCCTGTGGCTGAACAATGCGCAGTTCGCCGCTGCTGTCCCCTGGCTCCTGCTGGGCGCGACAGGGCTGTTCGCGGCGGGCCCGCTGTTGAAGCCAAAGCCACGCCCGGCGGGCACGACCCCCGGCAAAAGGCGCTTTGCCGCCCCGGTGATGCAATTCGTCACCGCGATCTATGGCGGCTTCTTCGGCGCCGGCATGGGCATCATGATGCTGGCGACGCTGGGGCTGACCGATTCGGGCGACTATCACCGCCTCAACGCCATGAAGAACGTTCTCGCCAACGTCATCGCCGTCGTCGCGATCGTCGTCTTCGTCTCCGGCGGCGTCGTCAACTGGCCGGGCGCTCTCGCCATGATCCCCGGCGTCGCGCTAGGCGGCTATTGCGGCGTGTGGATCGCCAAGCGGGTGCCTCAGATCGCCGTGCGGGCCTTCGTCATCGCCGTCGGGTTGTTTCTGGCGGGGTATTATTTCGTGACGGGGTGAGGGGCGGCGAGCCGCATGCCATCCGATTGACCCGATGGCTTCCGCGCCCCATCCGGGGAATGACGAGTCAATTACTGGTCATTGAGTATCTCGACAAAATCGACAGGCTGCGGAAAATATCATGATCAGTTACCGAGGAGTGCTTTCGAAGCCTTCAAGGACTTTCTGAAACCTTGGTCGCATCCGCTTTGTTGGCAGTTCGCTGCGCAATACGAATTTGCCTTTACGCGGAAGAATGGCATCTGCACGGACGCGATGATCTTCCATTCACTCGGCTTCGTCTTCGGCTATTGGTAGCAAAGGACGCCTACGACGATCTAACGGAAAGATCGCCGAAAAGTTGCATGGCGGCAATCCCCAAGGCAACATCATCTTCGAGAATTCGCAGGCTGCCGTGCTGGCGATCACCGAGGCGCTGAAGGGGGCAAAGCAATGAAAGGGCCGGCGGACTTCGAGAAGGCGATGCACCAGATCTATGTGCGAGCCAAGAAGGAGGCCGGCTACAACGCGACGATCTATCTCAGGATGCTCCACGAGCGTCACGGCCTCGGAACGGCCAAGGCGCTGATCAACGCGCCGAAGGTATCGGAGGGATACACGCATCTCTACGAGCGAGGCCGGCTCGATCTGACGGTGGAGGCATTGATCGTCGAAAATTCCCGTTGGCATCCGCTCTTCACAGATGGCGAGATCGAGAGGGCGAGAAAACGCCTCGCGGACTATGAATATGTATCGAGAGGTGGCTAAGCCGCCTCTGTGAGAAGCTCCGCGGGAAGCTGGGTGCGGGCGTCGAGCAATTCGATGCCGACGATATGGCCCTCCGCGTCATAATCGAGGATCACGTCGGGAGAGACTTCGGCGCTTTCGATGACACGCGATTCCGACAGCCGCATGTAAGCGGCGTTCGCCTCGGCATCGTAGCGAATGCGGATCGGTTTCATGGCGGTCTCCGCGCATCTCGATCGAAGAAGATGGTGATGATACGCCGTTCGCGCTCGTCTTCAAAGCAGACGACGCGCAGGATGCGACCGCCGAATTCGGGGATCGCCTTGTAGTATCGTGTCCGCCCCGGGCGCGGATCGTCTGCAATCCAGTCGGGCGCTTCGACTGTCCGGATGACCCATTCCGGGTCGAGCTTGCGCTCTTCGATCGAGTCGATCGCATGTTGGACGAAGGTCAGGGGTTTCGAGGAGGGCGCCACCGATTCCCCAGTTCCTCAACCGTCCATCTTCAGCGCCGCAATGAACGCTTCCTGCGGAATCTCGACCTTGCCGAACTGGCGCATGCGCTTCTTGCCCTCTTTCTGCTTTTCGAGGAGCTTGCGCTTTCTCGTCGCGTCGCCGCCATAGCACTTGGCGGTGACGTCCTTGCGCAGCGCCGAGATGGTCTCGCGGGCAATCACCTTGCCGCCGATCGCCGCCTGGATCGGGATCTTGAACAGGTGGTGGGGGATCAGCTCCTTCAGCTTCTCGCACATCGCCCGGCCGCGCCGGTCGGCCTGGGTGCGGTGGACAAGCATCGAGAGCGCGTCGACCGGCTCGGCATTGACCAGAACCGAGAGCTTGACGAGATCTCCTTCCCGGTAATCGGTCATCTGGTAGTCGAAGCTGGCATAGCCCTTGGAGATCGATTTCAGACGGTCGTAGAAGTCGAACACCACCTCGTTCAGGGGCAGCTCATAGGCGACGAGGGCGCGCTTGCCGACATAGGAGAGGTCGATCTGGATGCCGCGACGCTCCTGGCACAGCGTCAGGATGTTGCCGAGATAGTCGTCCGGGGTCAGGATCGTCGCCTTGATCCAGGGTTCCTGGATGTGATCGATCCTGACGACGTCGGGCATGTCGGCCGGATTGTGCAGCTCGATCTCCGAGCCATCGGTCATGCGCATCTTGTAGACGACGGAAGGAGCCGTCGCGATCAGATCGAGGTCGAACTCGCGCGACAGCCGCTCCTGGATGATCTCCAGATGCAGCAGGCCGAGAAAGCCGCAGCGGAAACCGAATCCAAGCGCCGCCGAGGATTCCATCTCGAAGGAGAAGCTGGCGTCGTTGAGCCTGAGCTTGCCCATGGCGGCTCTCAGATCGTCGAAATCGGCGGCGTCGACCGGGAAGAGGCCGCAGAAGACGACGGGCTGGGCCGGCTTGAAGCCCGGGAGCATCTCCGTCGTCTGGCGCTTGTCCTCGGTGATGGTGTCGCCGACGCGTGTATCGGCGACTTCCTTGATCGAGGCCGTGATGAAGCCGAGCTCGCCGGGCCCGAGCGCATCCACCTGCACCATTTTCGGGGTGAAGACGCCGACCCGGTCGACCGGATATTTGGCGTCGGTGCCCATCATCCGGATGGTCTGGCCCTTCTTCAACTCGCCGTCGATGATGCGCACGAGGACGATGACGCCGAGATAGGCGTCGTACCAGCTATCCACCAGCATCGCCTTCAGCGGCGCGGTGCGGTCGCCCTCCTTCGGGGCGGGGAGGCGATGGACGATGGCTTCCAGAACGTCCTCGATGCCGAGGCCGGATTTCGCGGAGATCATCACCGCCTCCGAGGCGTCGAGGCCGATCACTTCCTCGATCTGCTCCTTCACCTTGTCGGGCTCGGCGGCGGGGAGATCGATCTTGTTGAGGACCGGGACGATTTCCAGATCGTTGTCGAGGGCGAGATAGACGTTGGCGAGCGTCTGCGCCTCGACGCCCTGCGCCGCGTCCACCACCAGAAGCGCGCCCTCGCAGGCCGACAGCGAGCGCGACACCTCATAGGCGAAGTCGACATGGCCGGGCGTGTCGATAAGGTTGAGGACGTAGGTCTCGCCGTCCTTCGCGGTGTAATGCAGACGCACGGTCTGCGCCTTGATGGTGATGCCGCGCTCGCGCTCGATATCCATCGAATCGAGCACCTGTTCCTTCATCTCACGGGTGTCGAGACCCCCGGTGTTCTGGATCAGACGATCGGCAAGGGTCGACTTCCCGTGGTCGATATGGGCGACGATCGAGAAGTTGCGGATGCGCGAAAGCGGCGTGTCGGCGGGCATGGTGCTCATGCACCGCGATATAAAGACAGTTAACGCGTCTTGGAAGCGTTCGATTGCGCGTTGCGGGAGAGTTTTCGAAGCTCTGCCGCGGCGCCCCGTCGCATGGGCGGACCGCCGCGGCAGGAAGGCTCCGGGGCTGGCTGCGGTGAGAGGCGCGCTCAGCGGCCCGCGAGAGCCGCTCTGGCGGTCGCGGATTGCCGGTGATGGGTGTGGCAGATGGCGATGGCCAGCGCGTCGGCGGCGTCGTCGGTGTCGAAACTCGCCTTCGGCATCAGCACCTTCACCATCATGTGGATCTGCTTCTTCTCGCCATGGCCGACGCCGATCACCGCCTTCTTCACGGCGTTCGGTGCATATTCGGCGACGGGCAGCCCCGCCAGCGCCGGTACCAGCAGCGCGATGCCGCGGGCCTGGCCGAGCTTCAAGGTGGCGACGGCGTCCTTGTTGACGAAGGTCTGCTCGACGGCGGCCTCGTCCGGCCGGTGGGTGTGGACGATCCCCGACAGGCCCTCATGCAGCTGGCAGAGCCGCGAGGCGAGGTCGCATTTGGCATCGGACGTCACCGTGCCGCTCGCCACGAAGCGCAGCGAGTTGCCCAGCGTCTCGACGATGCCCCAGCCGGTGCGGCGCAGGCCGGGATCGATGCCGATGATACGGATGGGGCTCTCCATTAACATTTTGTTCAAACTTTCTCTTATCCGAATCGCTGACGATTGGACAGACGAAACATGAACAAAGATGAAACGAAGCCGGTTTCCGGCGGCAGTGCCGAATCCTGATCACGGACAGGCGGGATCAAAGCCAGGTGAGTGCGCTCCCGCCCGGCAGGCAGGCAACCTACATTTGCTGCCATGACCAAAAAAGCCCTTCGCCGGATCGCTCTTCTCGCGGCAGCGACGCTCGGTGCCGCCACCGCGATCGCCGCCGTCCCGTCCTTCGCCCAGACGCCGATCCCGCGCCAGGCGCCGGAGCGGTCCTCGAACGCCCCGGACGGGCCGGCGAACCCACAGGCCTCCTTCGATGCTGCCGTGGCGCGGGCGGAGGCGCTGGAGCCGCTTCAGACGCTCCTCGTCGCCGTCGACGGTGAGCGTGTGGTGGACGAGGGGTTCGGCGGCCATCGCACCGACCGGGCGACCAACATCAAATCCGCGTCGAAATCGATCGTCTCGGCGCTGGTCGGCATCGCCATCGATCGCGGCATTCTCGAGGGCACCGACCAAAAGATCGCGCCGATCCTGAAGGACAAGTTGCCGACCGATCCCGATCCGCGGCTTGCCGAGATTACCATCGGGAATCTCCTGTCCATGCAGGCGGGGCTGGAGCGCACCTCGGGCGGCAATTACGGCGGCTGGGTCGCCAGCCGCGACTGGGTGGCGAATGCGCTGGCCCGCCCCTTCGTCGCCGATCCCGGCGGGCCGATGCTCTATTCCACCGGCTCGACGCATCTTCTCTCGGCGATCCTGACCAGGGCCAGCGGGCGCTCGACGCTGCAGCTGGCGCGCGACTGGCTGGGGCCGGCGGGCGTGTCGATCACGGCCTGGGAGCGCGATCCGCAGGGGATCTATCTCGGCGGCAACCAGATGGCGATGACCCCGCGCTCGCTTCTGAATTTCGGCGCGCTCTACCGGAATGGCGGCCGCACCGCCAAGGGCGAGCCGATTATCCCCGAAGCCTGGATCAGGCAGTCATGGGAGCCGCGCACCGCTTCGCGCTATTCCGGCGACCTTTACGGCTATGGCTGGTTCGAGCTGCGTCTCGCCGGCCACGACGTCCATTACGGCTGGGGCTATGGCGGGCAGATGCTCTACGTCATCCCCGATCTGAAGACGACGGTGGTGATCACCTCCGATGCCACCTCGCCCTCTGCCCGCAGCGGCTACAAGAGCGATCTCCACGCTCTGGTCGCCGACGAGATCATTCCGGCGGCGGAAGCGCGGCAGGCGGCGGGAGGCTGAGGCGCGAGGGTCAAGGCCTCCACCTCCGCTGCGGGCGGGCCGGCGGTGTGCTATCGTCTGCCGCGCAGGGGAAGCGAGAGTTGCCGGAGATTGCCAGTGGGCGAAGCGCCACCCATCAAGCGCATGACCGCGGATGAGTTCTACGCCTGGCAGCTCGAGCAGGACGAGAACTACGAGCTGGTGGACGGCATTCCGGTGCTGCCGGCGAAGGCGATGACCGGCGCCAGCCGCCGGCACGACATCATCACCGTCAACATTCTCAGCGCCCTTCGTCAAAAGCTGCGCGGCCAGCCCTGCCGGCCCCACACCGACGACATGGCGGTGAAGAACCCCGCCGGCAACATCCGCCGCCCGGACGTCACTGTCGACTGCAAGGGCGGGCCGGCCCGCTCCATGGAAACCGGCGAGCCGCGCGTTCTCGTCGAGGTCCTTTCACCCTCGACCATGGCCTTCGACCGGTTCCGCAAGGTGGAGGAAGTCAAGACCAACGCACACGTCCGCGCCATCCTCCTCGTCGCCTCGGAATCCGCCGAGGTCATCGTCTGGCGCCGGGACCGCGAGGGCGGCTGGCACTCGGAGATCGTCGAGGGTCTCGCCGCGACGATCGCCCTGCCGGAGATCGGCTGTGAGATGGGGTTGGGGGAGGTTTATGAGGAGACGGGGGTGGGTAGTGGCTAGGAGTGGGAGGCGATTGATGGACGTGTTCTCAGGGCCTGCTGGCGATAGCGGCGCTTGGCAGTAAGAATTGCGGCTTTCCCGCGTTCGAGCCGGTAAAGTGGAGTGGCTGCGATGGCAGTGCGCGCGACGCAATAAGG
Source organism: Jiella mangrovi (assembly GCF_017815135.1). Lineage (GTDB taxonomy): Bacteria > Pseudomonadota > Alphaproteobacteria > Rhizobiales > Rhizobiaceae > Jiella > Jiella mangrovi. The sequence continues at coordinate 106,077 of NZ_JAGJCF010000009.1, forward strand.
AGCGTGGCTGACGCTCTCACCGCCCTTAATCCGGATCAGGAAAATCTCAATTCCGCTTTCAAGCGTTTTCCGATAGAAGAGGCCCACTCGGCGTGATGCGACATGCTGTTCGTTTAGGGGTATGAACATCTATAGCACAACGCAACTCTCTGCTTTGACGCGGCTGTTTTCAGCGGCAGTTTTCCGTGAGATGGCGAAGAAAGGCCGATCCAGCTTGTTCCGTCGGTTGATCGAGCAGACTAATATGGTTCAGCAATCTGTCCCCTGCGCCACTGTAGGCGATACCTTTGATTCGGCTTTTAAGATTCTGAAGGTCGCGGGGCACCGCGACGAATACATCTATCGCGCGGCAATCACCCACAAGGTACTGATGGGTAAGCACTCGCTTCGCACAGCCTGTATGCTCAATGAGTTTCGTGCCGGCAACTGCAAGGCGGATCTTGTTATTTTGAATGGAACTGCGACCGTCTATGAAATCAAGTCGGAGCGGGACTCGCTTTCGCGGCTGTTGAACCAAGTCGAAAACTATAAGCGCGTATTTGCAAGAGTGAACGTGATCGCGAGCGAATGTCATGTCGATGGCGTGCTGGCAACTGTTCCAAACGACGTCGGGGTGATGTGCCTTTCCAAGCGCTACCGGATCACGACGTTGCGCGAAGCGGAAAACTGCCCGGCGCGCATCTGCCCGGGGACCGTATTGCGGTCCTTGCGTGTGGCGGAAGCCGTCGCAATCCTAAGAGCGATGGGCGTGACTGTGCCGCAGGTTCCGAATACGCTGATGCATACCGCTTTGGGGGACCTTTTCGCTGCGCTTGATCCGATCGCGCTTCATTTTGAGATGGTGCGAACACTTAAACGGACTCGCGATCTCTCACCGCTTGGCGATCTCGTTGATCGCTTGCCAGTATCTCTGCAAGCTGCGGCTCTATCAGTATCAGTGCGCCGCGTTGATCATTCGAGGCTAGTCAACGCTATCGCAACCCCGTTGCACGAAGCCATGGCTTGGAGCTGACCGGCGCATGTACCACCCATACTTTCGCGGAAAGCAATTTGAGCTGATTACGGTCCGCGAACTGGCTGTGCTGCTCGCCGAGAAAAATTTCGTACCGGTGATTGAGCCGGTTCGCGAGGCTCTTGGGGGGCTCAAGAAAGCCTTGAGCGCGGTGTGCGCGGCCGGCGGGCGCGCGATCGTAATCGTCAATCCCTATCATGGCGACCATCAGGAAGACGGCACGAGCATCACAGGCCTTCTTCAAGAAGGCTTCATAGGCACCGATAGCGTCGCCGCCGGCATATTGTTGCGTAGCGACATGACCGTCGACGATGTGCTGGCCTGCTATGAACATCACGCTGATCATCATCCCGTACTCGTGCATGCCGGCTTCACGGCGCCTAAAGCGCTGGCCACCGAGTTGGAAGACGGCATGCTAGGCATCACAAATGTCTTCGTCGAAGATCATGCAAAGCTACTTTACCGAAGACATTTCGATCAAGGCGCGCGCATCCTCGTGCGTGACGGCTTCAAGCGGCAGCGAAATGCCGATTATCCTGCGATGGAGGAGTTCTCCGATCTCCATGTCACCTATGGTGAACTCGGCATGGTCGGGTTTGGCGATTTTCTAATCGTCGGCGATGTCTACAGTGAGGGAGGGGGCCCTGCCTACGCTGTCGCTATCCACCTGACCTTCATCGATCCCGATAAGGACGATGTCATGTATATCTATCACTTCGTCTCGGACACGAAGGACACGCCAACCGATCCGGCCGGCAAGTTCGGGCAAGCGTTGGCCAAATTGATCACAAAATTGGATAGCGGCACCTCCCACATTCTTGAGACCGAAGCGGTCAAGGAGTTCCGTGATCTTCATGCCAAAGGTCATTTCCCAGGCCTCGGCTATGTCAAAAAACTCTCGATGAAACATCACATCGAGACTCTTGCCAGCTATCTTGGCTGAGCGCGTGGCATCGCGTCTCTGCTGCCCCGACTGCTTCGATGATCGCGAGCTCCGCGATCAGCTCTTCCCGTCGCTCAATCCAAGTCAAGGGACGTGCGATTTTTGCGGGACCGTCGATGCCCAGCTTGTTGAGCCGAGCCAGCTTGCCAATTATTTTGAGCTGCTTGTCAATGTCTACGAACATCGGGATGGTGGGAAAACGCTGGTAGAATGGATGAAGGATGATTGGCAGCTGTTTAGTCATCCAAGCATGGACATTGCGCACGCTAAAGAGTTACTCAGCGAGATTCTCGATGATGGTGAAATCGTCCGACGCGGTTTCGCTCCATCGACGAGCTACATCAGTGAAGGTCTCGCGCAGTGGGACAAGCTGCGCGACGAGATGATGTATTCTAACCGCTGGTTTCTGGACGTTGCCATCGATGAAGAACGTCTCGAACAACTGCTCGACATGCTAATAGCTCCACCATTACCCCTGAAATGGTATCGCGCGCGCATTCAGGTTGAGGACGAGATCTTCTCGATTGACAGAATGGGCGCGCCACCGAGGCGGCGCTCGTCCAATGGCCGAGCCAATCCGGCCGGCATTCCCTATCTTTACCTCGGATCGCTTGCAGATACGGCGGTTGCGGAGATAAGGCCTCACACAGGCGAGTTTGCTTGCGTGGCCGACTTTACCATCCCCGAGATCAAGGCGGCGGACCTACGCAACCCGCGCAAACTTGTCTCACCCTTCATCCTGTCCGAGTCCAGCGCGATTGGCCAGCTGCGCGCCGACTTGCCGCTACTCGTGCGCTTGGGTGAGGAATTGACTCGGCCGGTTCAGCCCGCAGGGGCTGCAATCGACTACATTCCGAGCCAGTATCTTTGTGAATTTATTAAAAAGCGAGGCTTCGATGGAGTAGTCTATCGTAGCTCCGTATCTGATGGAATCAATCTCGCGCTATTCGATCCAACCCAGGCGGTCGGCGGTTCGGTGTCACGTTACAACGTGTCCAAGGTATTTGTCGAAGTGGCCATCGCTTGAGAAGAACAAGTCGAACACCATAGCCGTTTCTGATAGCGGCTTTCGGAGGCCGTAAGCGGATTGCAGATGGGCCGCTATGGGCGTTCCGGAACTGGACGGCGGACTCGCTCAGCGGCGGAGGCGAAGGCGAATACGGCTGGCGAGGCCGGATGATCGTTCATCCGGTTTCCCGCCGCGCCTTGGTTTCCTGACAAGCTCCAGCCGCCAGCGAACCTCCCCCTCCGCCAGCAACAGTGCCTCTCCTCACTCCCCCCCCCTCTCCCAGATAGTGCAGCGTCGTGCCCCTCTCGTCCGTGATCCGCGTGAACTCCTCCCGCCCGCAGACGAACATCTCCGGTTCCACGGTCATGTAGTGCAGGCCGTATTTCGGGCCGAAGCGGAGGACGCCGATGCCGTGATAGGGCAGGAGGTTCGCGCGCAGCTTGTATTCGGGGTAGAGGCGCAGGCCGAGGACGGGGACGCCCTTGGTGTGGATCGTGGCGCGGACAGCGTTTGGGAAGAACTGTTCTTCCCATTGGAGGTCCGCGGCGGCGGCCTTCAGGGCGCGGTATTCGGCAAGGCCGGTCTTCGCGCGGTGATAGAGTTCGTCGGTCGTGTGGCCGAGGCCCGAGCCGCCGAACTGCGCGCGCAGCGTGTCGTAGTCGAGCCGGCGCTTGGCGGTGTTGATGCTGGCCGCCATGCTGGCGAGCCAGACGTCGTAGGATTGCGGGCTGAGGCCGTCGGCACAGGGATCGTCGTGGAAGCGGGCGGACCAGTTTTCGTAGCTCTCCTGAAAATCCTCGAAGCGGCCGGACAGGATCTGCGCCATGTCGTGGAGCCTGATGACGTCGCCGCAGCCGATCCTGTCGACCATCGCGCCGAGGAGATCAACGTAGCGCAGCGCCTCGACGGCGTTCACGCCGAAGGGCAGGCCATAAAAGGTGCTGTCGGTGATCAGATGGAAGACGGCGCCGGCCGGATAGATCTCGCGGATCAGGGCGGCGATGTTCGCCATGTGCCGCAGCGAGACCTCCTCGGCGGTTGTCGGCACGGTGAGTTGCAGCCGCTTCACCGGATTGCGGATGACGCAGAAGACCGGCAGCAGGATCGGGACCGGCTCGCCCTTCTCGCAGGCCTGCCTGATCCGGCCCTTCCAGATCTCGCATTCGGCAAAGCGGCTGCGCGAGTTGAACTGGATGGTGCGGTGGTTGATCAGCTCGAAGACCTGCTCGTGGACGGGCCGGCCAGCGACCTTCTGCCGGAAGGCGTCGAAGTCGAGGCGGCGAATCCGCACGCATTCGGCAACCATCCGCGCGTCGTCCGCGCCCGCCAGCCGGGTCTTCTGCGGCTGAAGCCGCGGGTCGGTCTCGGGCCATGCACCCGCAAAGCTCAGCCTTGCGTCGCTGATGGCCTCGCCATTGCGGCCGACGTCGAGATAGGACGGTGCGAGACAGGTCATGGGTCTTGTTCCTCTTCGAAGGATCTGACGACATCTGTTCGGGACGACAGGCTCCCGCGGGATGGCCGAGACACGTCGTGTTTCGGGCGCGCCCAGCGTTTGGAGCCGGTGCCGTGGCACGGGGCTTGGCTTGGTACCCCGCTGACTGCTGCATCAGATCTACGGCCCGCCGTCGCGGCGCGCTGTGTCCTGCGTCACAGGAGAGGATAGGCCGTGACCGCGCGGCCCTTGCTCACCAGCGGAACGCCCTGGCGAAATCGACGAAGGCCCGGAGCGGGGCGGGCAGGTGGCGGCGGCCGGGAAAGTAGAGAAACGGGCCGGAAAAGCTCTGCCACCAGTCGGCAAGCACCGGCTCGAGGCGACCGTCCTTAAGATGCGGCCGCAGCCATTCCTCGAATAGGCCGATGATGCCGGTGCCGTCGAGGGCGGCCTGCAGGGCGAGGTCCATTCCCCCGGCGGTGCTGACGATCAGCGGTCCGGTCGCCTCGACCTTGATGATCTCGCCGTTCTTCTCGAATTCCCAGGGGCTCGTCAGCGCGCCGCCGCGAAACCGGCCGAGAAGGCAGGCATGGGTGAGGAGATCGCGCGGATGGGTCGGGCGCCCGGCCCGGTCGAGATAGGCCGGCGAGGCCGCGGCGGCAAAGCGCTGCTCGCGCGGGCCGATGGGGATGGCGATCATGTCCTGTTCCAGCCGCTCGTCGTAGCGGATGCCGGCGTCGCAACCCTCGGCGAGGACGTCGACGAAACTGTCCTCGGCGATCACCTCGAGGCGGATATCCGGATAGGCCGCCAGAAAGGGCGGCACGATGCGCGGCAGGACGAGACGGGCGGCGGCGACGGGAACGTTGAGGCGCAGCGTCCCTGCCGGCGTGTCGCGCAGGCCGTCGACGACGCCGAGCGCCGCCTCGACCTCGGCGAGAGCCGGCGACAGCCGCTCGATCAGGCGGCGGCCGGCCTCGGTCGGGGCGATGCTGCGGGTGGTGCGGTTGAGGAGCCGGATGCCGAGCCGGGTTTCGAGCCGGCGGACCGCCTCCGACAGACCGGAGGCGCTCTTGCCGGTGAGGCGGGCGGCATCGCGAAAGCCGCCGGCACGCACCACCACCTGGAATTCGGGGAGATCGTCGAGATCGGTCATTGTTCGCCTGTTCGCACGGCCTGTGCAGTTTCATCGGGATTATCGCACGACAAGGCCGTCGCTAGATAGGGCAAGAACCAACGACAGGAGATCGACCATGACGGACCTCAGCCAGGCGGGAACGTTCAAGCTCGGGCAAAGGACGGTGAAGCGCATGGGCTACGGCGCGATGCAGCTCGCCGGGCCGGGTGCCTTCGGCCCGCCGAGGGATCGCGCCGCCGCCGTCGCGGTGCTTCGGGCGGCGGTGGAAGCCGGCGTCGACCACATCGACACCAGCGATTTCTACGGCCCGCACGTGACCAACGAGATCATCCGCGAGGCGCTGCATCCCTATCCGGACGATCTGACGATCGTCACCAAGATCGGCGCCAGGCGCGGGGCGGACGGCTCCTGGAACCCGGCCTTTGCCAAGGGCGAGCTCCGCCGCGCCGTCGAGGACAATCTGAAAAATCTCGGCCTCGAGGCGATGGATGTCGTCAATCTGCGCTTCATGTTCGACGTGCACGGCCCGGCCGAGGGGCCCATCGCGGAGCCGCTGACGGCGGTTGCCGAGCTGCAGCGCGAGGGGCTGGTGCGCCATATCGGCGTCAGCAACGCGACGCCCAGCCAGGTGGCGCAAGCGCGGACGATCGCCGATATCGTCTGCGTGCAGAACCAGTACAATCTCGCCCATCGCGGCGACGACGGGCTGATCGACGATCTGGCGACGTCCGGCATTGCCTATGTGCCGTTCTTCCCGCTGGGCGGTTTTTCACCGCTTCAGTCGGACACGCTCTCGGCGGTTGCCGGGCGCCTCGGCGCGACCCCGATGCAGGTGGCGCTGGCCTGGCTTCTCCAGCGATCGCCGAACATCCTGCTCATTCCCGGCACGTCGTCGGTGGCGCATCTTCAGGAGAATCTTGCGGCAAGCACGCTCGAACTCGGCGCCGATGCCGTCGCTGAACTGGACGGCATCGGCGCGGCGCGGGGCTGAACGCTCCGGCCGGGCCGGCGGGCGTACCGCCTCCGCGCGGCCCGGCGTCAGCGCCCCGGAATGATCCTGTCGGCAGCCAGCCGCTCGAAGAGGTCGAAGAAGGCGTCGTCCGTTGCCTGATAGCCGGTGAAGCCCATCTTGCGGCTCTTCGACATGTCGGTAACCACCTCGATCGGTCGGCCGAGATCGGCGTCGGTGTGCCAGGGGGAGGCGAGGCGGGAAAGATCGGTCTCGGCGAGGCCCTCGCGCTCGGCAATGGTCGTCCAGATCGCGGCGTCGTCCTTCATCTGCTCTTCGAGCGGCCGCTCGGTGCCGTCGAATGCCTCGGCCTCGATCCCGAACCAGCCGGCGAGGCGCGGCCACATCCAGCTCCAGCGGAAAATGTCGCCGTTGACGATGTTGAAGTCCTGGTTGCGGGCATCCGGGGTCTCTGTCGCCCACAGGAGCTGGGCGGCGAGCTGGCGGGCGTCGGTCATATCGGTGAGGCCGTTCCACTGGGCGGCGGAGCCCGGAAAGCGGAGCGGGCGGCCGGTCTCACGGCAGATCGTGGCGTAGACGGCGAGCGTCGTACCCATGTTCATGGCGTTGCCGACGGCCTTGCCGATGACGGTATGCGGCCGGTGGACGCTCCAGGCGAAGCCGTCCTTCTCGGCGGCGGCGTAGAGCTCGTCTTCCTGGGCATAGTAGAAATTGGCGACGTCGAGCCGGCCCTGATCCTCGCGGAACGGCGTCTTGGGCAGGGTGCCTTTGCCATAGGCCTCGAAGGGGCCGAGATAGTGCTTCAGGCCGGTGACGAGGGCGACATGGCGGACGGAACCGCCGGGGCGCAGGGCATCGAGGAGATTGCGCACCATCGCCGCATTGACGCGGATGTTTTCCGCCTCGGTGTCCTGACGCAGCCAGGTGGTGAGGAAGACGGCGTCCGGCTTGATGCCGTCGACGGCGCGTTTGACGGAGGCCGGATCGAGGAGATCGGCTGCGAGTGGCGTCACGCCGGCCTGTTCGCCGGGATTGCGGGCGAGGCCGTGGACGGTCCAGCCTTTCGCGGCCAGAAGTTCGGCCGTGGCGCTTCCCTGAATGCCGGTGACGCCGGCGATGAGGGCGGTCTTGGACATGGCGTTTCTAAGCTTTCGTCTGATGGTCTTTCGACACCACCTAGGCAGGAGCGCGCCCGCCCGCTAGACGGAACCAAAACGGGACATAGACACCAAAGGGTAACCATCATGGATGCGGGCAGCGACGAGAGCGAATGGCGCGAGGACTGCGCGCCGCGCCGGGTGATGGAGATCTTCGCCACCAAATGGACGAGCATGGTGCTGCACACGCTCGATGCCCGCCACGCGGGCCGCGCGCGCACCGGCGTGTTGCTGCGCAGCCTGCCGGGGATTTCCAAGAAGATGCTGACCCAGACCCTGCGCGACATGGAAGCGAGCGGGCTGATCACCCGGCATGTGGAGGGCACCGTGCCGCCGGCGGTGGAATACAGGCTGACCGCACTGGGGCAGCGCTTCGTCGAGCCGGTGGAGATGCTCTATGCCTGGGGCCGCAAGAATGCCGATGCGCTCGACCAGCTGCAGGCACGGCCGACATCTCGGCGGGCGGGGTGACGCTCTTTGCATGTGGGCAGGGCCCGCGCAGAGCGCCGCCGCTTTTGGGCATGCGTCTTCAGGCTCGCTTCGCTAGCGCTTCGGCCACGTCCATCGCGGAGCATCCACATCGGGCGCACCGGTCTCGCCGAAACTCTTCCCCAGACGAATCTCGCTGACCGCGCCCTCGTGGCGGATGGCCTCGATCAGCGCCTGGCTGTGGCTGACGAGCACGATCTGGCATTTGGCGGATGCCAGAACCACGAGCCTTGCCAGCGCCGGCATCAGGGACGGATGAAGGCTTGCCTCGGGTTCGTTCAGGACCATCAGCTCCGGCGGTCGCGGCGACAGGAGGGCCGCGACGAGAAGCAGGTAGCGCAGCGTTCCGTCCGACAGTTCCCCGGCGCCGAGCGGACGCAGCAATCCCGTCTGGCTGAAAAGGATCCCGGCGTGATCGCCGGTACCGGTTTCGAGGGAGGAGCCGGGAAAAGCGTGCTCGATCACCTCGTCCAGCGTCTCCCGGTCGCCGATGGCACGGATCGTCGCGATGGCCGCGGCGAGATCGCCGCCATCGCCCGACAGAACCGGCGTGTAGCTCATGATCTGCGGGCGCCGGGCCGGAGCCTCGGGATCGGTGCGAAGCGCATCGTAGAAGCGCCAGTCGCGCATCCGCTCGCGCAAGGCGAGGAGTTCGGCGCCGTTCTCGGGATCGGCGCAATGGGTGACCATGGAATCGAAGGGCGACAGGCCCTGCATGACCTCGCGCCACTCGTGCGTTCGCGCCGTCCGCAGCCTGACCATGCCGGCGCGGCGCTCGGCAAACAGCGACGCCTTGCTGAAGAGATCGCCGGTCCACATCGCTTCGAGCTTGATCGCCGGATCGAGCGGAAACGGGTGCTCCGCGCTCGGAAGGCCGAGATCGATGGCATAGCCGAAGCTGTCGTCCGAGAAGCCGAGCTTCAGGGCGACGCGGTCCTTGCGGACCGTTCCCTGGACCGGATGAACACCGGCGCGCATCTGGCGGGAGATCCTCTCCGGCCCGGCCCAGAGCGTCGATTGCAGGCCGCCTTCCGCCGCCAGCGTCCTGATGAGACGGTTCTGCGCGGTTTCCGCCAGGAGGCGTAGCGACCGGTAGAGGCTGGTCTTGCCGCTGCCGTTGGCGCCCGTCACCAAGGTCAGGCTGTCCAGCGGAACGACGATGTCGCGCAGGGAGCGATAGCCGGAGATGGCGAGCGTCGTAATCACACCGTCACCTCCGCCGTGTCCCTGCGGCGCGGATCGTGCCTTCTCAGGCCGCCGACAGCTTCGCCATCACCTCTTCGTCGACCTCGAAATTGGCATAGACGTTCTGGACGTCGTCGTCCTCGTCGAGATTGCCGATGAGGCGGAGAACGCTCTGCGCCTTTTCCTCGTCGACGGGGGTGCCGGTCTGGGGCCGCCAGATGGCGCGGACGCTTTCGGCCTCGCCGAGGGACTTCTCCAGCGCGGTCGAGACCTCGTTGAGATCCTCGAAGGCGGTGATGATGGTGTGGCCGTTCTCGTCGGAGACGACGTCGTCGGCGCCGGCCTCGATCGCCGCTTCCATCACCGTGTCGGCGTCGCCGACGGAGGCCGGATAGACGACTTCGCCGACCCGGTCGAACATGAAGGCGACGGACCCCGTTTCGCCGAGGGCGCCACCGGACTTGGTGAAATAGGAGCGCACGTTGGACGCGGTGCGGTTGCGGTTGTCGGTGAGCGCCTCGACGATGACCGCGACACCGCCGGGCCCGTAGCCCTCGTAGCGGACCTCGTCGTAGTTCTCGCCATCGCCGCCCGCCGCCTTCTTGATGGCGCGGTCGATATTGTCCTTCGGCATCGACTGGGCCTTGGCGTTGTTGATCGCCAGGCGCAGGCGCGGGTTCATGTCGGGGTCGGGCAGGCCGGCCTTCGCCGCCACGGTGATCTCGCGGGCGAGCTTGGAAAACAGCTTGGAGCGCACGGCATCCTGCCGCCCCTTGCGATGCATGATGTTCTTGAACTGTGAATGACCGGCCATGCGGCACCTGCTCTCGAAATGTCGAAGGTGAAAAGTGAAAGGTGATATAAAAAATCCTGGCGCAAACGTCCAGAAACCTCGAACAGCCGCAGGGCCGGTGTCTCGTCTCGCCGCCAAAAAGCCGGCTTGCGGGCCAAATCCTGTTGCGCAAGAATGCGGGGTCGCCGAAAACGGGCCCTGCCTGCGGCAGTGATGGTGGCCTTGGCTGGAAGCGTCCCTGCCGCCGAGGGGCGATGTCTTTGGGACGGAGCGGTCGGTCATTTCGAATGGCGGAAACACGCAAATCGCAGATCCCGTTGATGAAGCCGGCAGCCATTTCAAACCGCAGTCCCGCACCATCCGAGCGTCTACGGAACCGGGCATCGACCCCTTGCTGGTCCGAGATAACGAGCGGTTGCGACGCGTTTTGCCCGAACCGGGCCCCGGCTTCGCTTGCCCTTCGCGCCGATCCGCCGGGCGAGGGGAGGCTGGAGCGCGCTTGCGGTGCGAGCGCGATTCGTGGACCGGCGACGACGCGGCCGTGTGCGGATGCTTGACCCTTACTGGATGGAGGCGTGCGCGGCCGTCGAGGCGTTGACGCATGGGTCGAAAGCCATGCGGGTTGCCGTACCCGCAGGGCTTCGCGACAGGATCGACGGGGCCGTCGGCTATGACGCGCCGGCCGATGCCGTGTTGATCCACAAGGGATTGCTGGGCAGCGTGCCGCTGGAAACCCTGGCGAAGACCAGTCCGCTGGTTCCCGAATTCCAGAACGACGTCTTCCTGCTCTTCCGGCTCGATGGCCGCTCCAAGGTCAGCCGAGCCCGCCCGCTGACGTGGCTGTCCCGATTTCTGACCCGGCAAAGGGTCTCGCCGCTCGAGACCTATCTCGACGACGTGGCTTCGGCGCGCTTTGCCGGCTCGCAACGGGTCTTCATCCACATTCCCAAGACGGCGGGCACATCCGTGTTCGAGGCCGCGCGCCAGGCGGCGATCCGGCCGCTCTATCTCGACGATCTGACGGCGCTGCAGACGGCCGTGCCGCATCTTGCTGCATATGATTTGATCGGAGGGCATGTCGGCTTCGATGCGCTTGAAGCCGAGATCGCCGACGCGCAGTATTTCGCCATCGTCCGCGAGCCGCTCGAACGGCTGGTTTCGGTGGCTGGCCATGCCCGCCGCCCCGGGGAAAGGATCGAGAGTTTCAGCCCGGTCATGCGATTCCTGGCGGAAAATTCGCTGCGCGCGTTTCTCGACCGCATGGAAGGGCGGATCGAACTGCGCGTGCAGCAGTGGATGCTGACGGGAAAGATGCAGCCGTCGCAAGCCTTGACCCGCGAGCGGCTCGAAAGGATTGCCGTCGCCACGACGGAGGGGCTCGATCGGTTCCTGCATCGGCAGGGGGCGTCGCTCGGCATCGACCCGGCCAGGCTTCCAAGGCTGAACGTGACGCGCGATCGCCAAAGCCTCGTTTCTCAGGCCGAGATCGACGAGGCCGTCGCAGCCCATGGCGACATGATCGAGGCGGCGCGCGATCTCTATCGCCTCGTGCGGGAACAGGAGCTGGATCGGGAGGCGTAGAACGCGGCGCCTCCCGTGCTTCGATGTCTTCGGCGCACGGCTTCGATCGACCGAGACATGGCGGGTCTGCAATTTGAAGTTCGGCGCCGCCTCTGCCAAGGAGACGGTCGCGAAGGACAGATCCCACTCACGAGCGAGAGAGCACCGACAAGCATGACGCGTTCAACCCATCCCCTGCCCGAAGGCCCTGCGTCATGGGCCGAGGCAAAGGAAGGGCTGGACCCGTTCTGGGCAGCGGCGGTCGCGGCCGCACGGAAGCTGGCGCAAGAGGCGGGCGGAATGTCCATCGCCGTGCCGAAGGCGCTTGCCGGGCGGATCCCGGGTGGCGTGCCCTATGGCACGGATGCGGACGCGGTCCTGCTGCACAAGGGCGAGATGCATCTCGTCCCCTTGGCGATGCTTCGCCGGATCGCCGGTTGGGACCCGGTCTTCGCCAACCCCGTCTTCGTCCTCTACGCCGCGAAGGAGCCCGGCCGCGGCTTCCTTTCTTCGCTCCTGCCCGGGCGCAAGCGATCGCATGTGAAAGTCGTCGAGGCCCACCTTGCGGACGTCGAACGGCGGCGCTTCACCGGCCGGCAGCAGACCGTCCTCATCCATGTGCCCAAGACGGCCGGGACGGCGCTCATTCATGCGGTGAACCGGGGCAGTCTCGTTCGCACGCTGCATCTTGGCGATTCGTCCCGCGAGATGAAAACCGCCCACGAACATCTTCCCGCCTACGACTTCATCGCCGGCCATGTCGGCTTCAACCGGATGCGGGATCACCTGCCGGAGGCGCATTACGTCTCGGTCCTGCGCGATCCGCTCGACCGGCTCGTCTCGCTTGCCGGCCATGCCCGCCGCGTCGACCGGGCCGATCATCTCAGTCGGGCGATGCAGATGCTGCGCGCCATGTCGTTGCGTGAATGGTTCGACCGTGGCGAGGCAGAGCCCGAACTCTTCATCGCCAGTTCCTATCTGACCGGCCACAAGCGGCCCAGCCGCGACCTTCTCTCCGAACGGCTCGAGCGGATCGATGTCGCGACCATGGAGGGATTGCCGCAGTTCTTGAGGCGCAATGCCGATGCTCTCGGCATTGTCAGCGACGAACTTGCCCCCGCCAACGTCACCGAAAACCGCGCGACGCTCGTCCCGCAAGCGGAGGTCGAGGAACTCGTGGCGACCCATGGCGAACTGATCGAGGAAGCGCGTATGCTCTATCGTCTCGTGCGCGAAAGAGAGCGGGCCAGGGATGGGGAGGCCGTCTCACGCGACCGGGCGTTGCTTCGAGGCTGAGAAAGGAGTGCCGCCGATGATGACTGTGAAGATGCCGCCTCTGCCGCTGACCGGCGGGTGCCAGTGTGGGGCGGTTCGCTACGAGATCAGCGCCGTGCCGGTCATGTTCTATCTCTGCCATTGCAGCGAATGTCAGACCCAGACCTCGAGCGCCTTCGGCGAAAGTCTGCGCTGCGATCCGGCCTTCGTGACGGTGACGGGCAAGATGGCGACGACGACCCGGACCGCCGAAAGCGGCACGGTGCGGTTCGGGGATTTCTGCCCCGAATGTGGCGTCAGGATCCAGCATCGCTCGAAGGGCGATCCGGGGCGGTTGAACATCAAGGCCGGGACGCTCGACGACGCCTCTTGGCTCGCGCCGGCGGGCCATATCTGGACACGATCGCGGCAGGTGTTCGTCACCATCGGCGAGGGCGAACTTTCCTATCGCGAAGCTCCGGAGGACGGCGGGGCGGCGATGCAGGCGCGCTGGCGTCAAATGCTCGGGCTGGACGAAGGTTAAGGGGGCCGATTCCGTCGGCTCTATGGAAGGGCGCTGCGGCGCTCGGCGTCCAGTTCCGCAAGGCTTTTCAGCGCCGCCCGCACGATTTCCTCGCGCACTTCGAGTTCGCCTTCGCTGAGCGTCATCCGCTCGAAGTCCGACCACATGATCCATCGCGACAGGCTTCTCTCCTCGGCGCTTTGCTGAAGGAAGATCTGGATGCCCGAATGCCTCGGATCGGCGATGATTGCCGTCATCAAGGTCTCGATCGCGTCGAGCGGTCCCTCCAGCAGCTGGATGAAGCGGTTGAATTCGTGGATCAGCAGGCCGGTGACGGAAATGGTCGGATTGCGCCGGGCCGCCGAGGCGGCGATCGCCTTGACGTCGTCCGCCGTGACGCTCGCTGCGGGGCGCGAGACATAAGCGAGCCTGTAGAGAGTCATGGCCGAACATCCTTCCGCGCCAGGGGATGGGGCGACTTTGGCGTCGCGCCCCGACCATCTGCTTGCATGATAACGACAATATGACTTTGCGATGCTCGCGCCAACTGCCTTCAATCGCGGATCGCGGCCGGCCGTAAGAAGGCGCTTTCAGGAGAAGGAGGCGGCATTGATGGTCAGTGGCAAACGGCGCAGCCGGGCCGTGATCCGGTCCTTCATTCTCGTTCTGGCAGTCGGGGCTCCAGGGACCGAGTTGTGCGCGCAGGAGGCCGGCAGCTCGGCTTCGGAGCGCGCGGTCGAAGGCAAGGGCGCCCGGCAGGACGACGAACTCGCAACCCTGTTTCAGGCCCTTCGCGCTGCCCGGGACGAGGCGAGCGCTCGCCGAATTGAGGACCGGATCTGGCGGCGCTGGATGCAGGCGCCCGACGCGCGCACCGCAGAGCTCGTCCGCGAGGCGATGGCCCGGCGCGAGGTTTACGACTTTGCGGGCGCCAGGTCTCTGCTCGACGAGGCGGTCGCCCGCTCGCCGAACTATGCCGAGGTCTACAATCAGCGTGGCTTCATCCTGTTTCTTCAGGATGATCTCGACGGCGCGCTCGGCGATGTCGACCGGGCGATCGCGCTCGAGCCCCGCCATTTCGCCGCCATGGCCGGACGTGCGCTGATCCTGATGCGGCAGGGCCGGCACCGGCTCGCGCAAAAACAGCTGCGCGAAGCGGTCACGATCGATCCGTACCTGAAGGAGCGGAACCTCCTCGTCGGCGGCGAGCCGGAGCCGGGCAGCCCCGGCATCGAACTTTGAGCCCCGCACCGGCAGGTGAATAGACCTGTTCCGGCGTCGATGACGGCTTGTTGATTTGGCAGGTCGACGGTTGCGGGTAGCCTCGCAAGTGATGATCGGCACGGGGGGCGGGGTGCCGACGATGGATGTGTTCCGAGCGCCGCCGGCACAGGAGTTCAGCCTTTGCGTCTTCGTCTTGCCGGTTTTCTCGCAATCTTGCTTGCCGTGCTCTTCGGGCCGGCGTCTTCGGCATCGGCGCAGCAGGCCGAGCCCGGCGAGCGTCCGAGCCAGTGCCGCGCGATCGCAAGCCTTCTTCCAAGCGTGACCTATGCGCAGTTCTCTCCGTCCGAACGCGGGCTTTTCGACGGCAAGCCGGCCGAACGGACGGTGACGATCACCTACATCACCCACGCGACCTTCCTGATCGAAAGCCCCGAGGGTGTTCGCGCCGCGACGGACTTCGCCGGCTATGCCGGGCCCGTCCTTCCGGACATCGTGACGATGAACAAGGCGCATTCCTCCCACAACACGGCCTTTCCCGATCCGGCGATCCGAAACGTCCTGACCGGTTGGAACCCCGACGGGGACGGCCCGATCCGCCATGCGATCACCGTCGGCGACATGTATGTGCGTAACGTGACGACCGACATTCGCTCCTGGGGCGGCGCAATGGAGGCGGACGGAAACTCGATCTTCATCTTCGAGGTGGCCGGTCTTTGCATCGGGCATCTCGGCCATCTGCACCACATGCTCACGGACGAGAATTTTGCCGCGATCGGCCGGCTCGACATCCTGATGGTCCCGGTCGACGGCGGCATGACCATGAGCCAGGAGGGCATGGGCGAGATCGCCGAGCGGCTGCAATCGCGCATCATCCTGCCGATGCATCGCTTCCGCGGGCCGATCGATCGGTTCCTGTCGAAGGTGCCGGATTTCGACGTAGAGTGGCGTGGTTCCGACAGTTTCAAGGTTTCGGTGACGTCCCTGCCGGATCGGCCGACGGTGATCGTCCTGCCTGGCGTTTAACCGGCCTTCGCCGCAAAGGAATGCCGGGCTTTCGTTCGGCGCGCTGTCCCGGCCATGCCTGTCAAAGTTGCTAACGCGCACGAATAGTCTGACGAAGTACAGAAAATCTTTCGTTTTCAATAAGATGTTGCATTTTTTTGTTGAGCCGCATACCGTAACGATCCAGGGAGACGGCGGAGGCGCGCTATGGATACGATCGAACATTATGTCGATGATCGAACGGCGGGCCGCGATCGGGCTCTCGAGAAGGTTGCAAATCGAAACGAGTTGTTGGTGAAAAGCGGCCTTCTCGCCCATGAGGGTGCGGGCCCATTCGAGCGGATCGTCGATCTTGCCTGCGACGTGTTCGACATCCCCACGGCGCTGTTCACCCTCGTCGGCGACGATTTTCAGGTCTACCTCACCCAGCGCGGGCTGGACGCTGGCCAGCCCTGCGACGAGAAGTCGGCGTTCAAGCATTCCCTGTGCCGTCAGGTCGCCGTCACGGCGCGCACGCTGGCGATTTCGGATGCGGCGAAAGACGCTGTGACGGCCGGCAATCCCAATGTCGAGACCTTCGGGATCGGTGCTTATCTGGGCGTCCCGGTCAGATTGCCGACTGGCGAGGTGATCGGTTCCCTCGCCGTGATTTCCAGCGATCCGTACCATTGGTCCGACCGCGAAGTGCGGCGACTGGAGACTTTGTCGTCGGTTCTGGAGGACGAAATCCGCGTCCGCGTCGGCGAGACGAAATGGCGAAATCTGTTCGACAAGCTCGTCGAGGGCTTCGTTCTCGCCGAGGCCATCCGCGGCGAAACCGGGCGTCTCGTCGACTGGATGCATGTCGAGGTCAACGACGCTTACGGAAAGCTCGTCGGGATCGAGCGGGCGGATGCGCGCGGGAAGAAGGCGAGCGAACTTTTTCCCGATCTCGAAGCGGGCTGGCGCGACGATTTCGCCAAAGTCGTCGACGAGCAGGAGGTCGTCACCTTCATCCGCCATGTCAGCCATAACGGCCGCTGGTACGAGGGCTCCGCCCAGCCCCTGTCGGATGATCGGTTCGTGGTTCTGTTCATCGACGTCACCGCCAGGATGGAAGAGCAGACCCGCCGCGCCGACATGCAGCGCGAAACCGAACATCGCTTGAAGAACAGCCTTGCCGTCGTGGCGTCCATCGCGCGTCAGACGTTTCGCTGCGCAACCAGCATCGAGGATGCGCGCGACACGTTGCTCGGGCGGATCGACGTCCTGACCCGAGCCCATCTGGTCCTGCATGATGGAGGACGCGGCGGGGGGGCGATCGCCGCCGTGCTCGAGACCGCCTTTGCTCCCTTCGCAGGCAAGGGGCGCATGGAAATGAATGGCCCGGCGGTGGTGATCGGGCCGCAGAGTGCGACGAATCTCGCCCTCGTCACCCATGAGCTCGCCACCAACGCGGCCAAATACGGGGCGCTTTCCAGTGAGTCCGGAAGGGTCGATATCGACTGGTGGATCGAGCAGGCCGACGGCGAGGCGATCCTGTCGCTCAACTGGTGCGAGCGCGGCGGCCCGCCGGCCCGACAGCCGGAGAGGCTGAGCATCGGAACGCGCCTGATCAAGGCGGGCCTCCAGGTCGCAGGCGGCCATTGCGAGATCAGATACGAGCCGGAAGGTCTCGTTTGCGAATTGCGCGCGCCGTTGAAGGCGATCCAGGCTCGCTGAAGCCCTCGGACTGAAGAGCTGAGGGGGAAGCGGCCGGTCTGCGGATCGCGACCATCAATCCGAATGTCTGTCAGGTCCTTGCCGACCGCATGACCGCATGACCGCATTGAGAGCGAGGGCCTCCGGCGCATCGGTCTGCGACAGCAGCTACTCAGGTCTCGTCGGGCCATCGCGTGTCGCCGTCACCGCAGCGAAAATCTCGTCGACGAGCCCGTCCTCATGATAGCGGCCGGCAACGAAAGCCGCCGCGAACACCCCGCACACGACAAGCGCATCGCATGATAGGCGCAAAGCCCCGTTCGTCCGACGGTTTCGCCGTCGCAAACGTGCGGGTGTGTGAGTTTTGACATGTCGCGGGGCCATGACGACAGTGTCGCCGCCAAAGGCGAAGGGTTCATGGAGATGATCGCTAAGATCCGAGCAATCCGACTGCCGGTTTTGCGCAGAACTCCGGACCGGCCCGAGGGCGCGAGCCGATCTGGCTACGTCACCGTCGGCGGGCTTCCATGCACCTGCGCCGGGACCTTGCGCGGCTCGTCGGTCGTGCCGCCCTCGGCCGTTCGCGCCGCCGCCTTCTTCTCGGCGTCGAGGCGGCGTTTGCGCTTGGCGAGGATGTTCAGAGCCTCGACGAGCGCCGAGAAGGCC
This sequence comes from Jiella mangrovi, assembly GCF_017815135.1. Classification (GTDB taxonomy): domain Bacteria; phylum Pseudomonadota; class Alphaproteobacteria; order Rhizobiales; family Rhizobiaceae; genus Jiella; species Jiella mangrovi. Next base: position 124,117 of record NZ_JAGJCF010000009.1, read on the forward strand.
ATGGCAGCATAGATGTAGCCCTTCGGGACATGAAAGCCGAGCCCGTCCGCGATCAGCGTCATGCCGATCATCAGAAGGAAGCCGAGGGCGAGCATGACGACCGTCGGATTGGCTTCGATGAAGCGCGACAGCGGCCCCGAAGCGACGAGCATCAGGATCACGGCGGTCACGACGGCGATCACCATGATGCCGACCTCGTCGGTCATGCCGACGGCGGTGATGATCGAATCGATCGAGAAGACGAGATCGAGGATGAGGATCTGAACGATGACCGCGCTCATGGTCACGGTCGCGGCCTTCGAGACCATCGTGTCCTTGTGGTCCTCCGGATCGACCGAATGGTGGATCTCCTTGGTCGCCTTCCAGACAAGGAACAGGCCGCCGGCGATCAGGATCAGGTCGCGCCAGGAAAAGCCGTGGCCGAAGAGTTCGAAGATCGGCTCGGTCAGCTGGACGATGAAGGCGACGGTCGAGAGCAGCCCGAGGCGCAAGATCAGCGCGCAGCCAATGCCGATGCGCCGGGCCGTCGCCCGCTTCTCCTCGGGAAGCTTGTTCGACAGGATCGAGATGAAGACGAGATTGTCGATGCCGAGAACGATTTCCATGATCACGAGCGTGAGCAAGGCCACGTAAGCGGTCGGATCGGCGAGAAAGGCGAACATGTCGGCCATCGGGGCTCCAGGGCGCGAGGTGGTCGAGTGCCCGCCGGATGCTGTGGCGGATTGGCTTAAACTGTAGTCGCTCGCGACAAATGCCAGAGCAGCGTTACCAGAAATCCGGCCGCTGTTCCTGAAGACGCGGCCCGATCCTGAGCGGCGAGACCTTTTCGGCCAGCCCGGTGCGGTCGGAAATCTCGACGGCGAGGCCGGCAATGGTCGCCGGACCCTGCGCGGCCTCGAACCGTCCGCGCGGCACCTTGGTGACGAAGCGGTTGAGCGGCTCTTCTTTTTCCATGCCGAGGGAAGAATCATAGTCGCCGCACATGCCGGCATCGGATTGATAGGCCGTGCCGCCGGACAGGATCTGATGGTCGGCGGTGGGAACGTGGGTGTGGGTGCCGACGACGACGCTGGCACGCCCGTCGAGGAAATGGCCCATCGCCTGCTTCTCGCTCGTCGCCTCGGCATGAAAGTCGAGGATGATCGCGTCGGCCTGTTCGCCGAGCGGGCAGGAGGCGACGAGATTGTCGGCACATGCGAAGGGGTCGTCGAGATCGGGCGACATGAACACCCGGCCCATGATGTTGGAGACGAGAACGCGGGCGCCGTTCCTGGCTTCGTAGAGGCCGGAGCCGTTGCCCGGCGCGCCCCTCGGATAGTTCAGCGGGCGCAGGAAGCGCTCTTCGCGCGGCGCGAAGGCCAGCGCCTCGCGCTGGTCCCACACGTGGTTGCCGGTGGTGACGACATCGGCGCCGGCGCTGAGCGTTTCGTTGAAGATTTCCTCGGTGATGCCGAAGCCCCCCGCCGAGTTTTCGCCGTTGACCACGACGAAATCCAGCCGGTAGTCGGCAACGAGGCCGGGGAGGGCGGCAAACACCGCATTGCGGCCGGAGCGGCCGACCATGTCACCGAGAAACAGAAATCGCATCAGCTCGTCTTGGCACGTTTGCCTGATCAAACTTCTCGATAGACCGTTTGGCTTCCGGACGCGAGCCCGGCCGGTTCATTCCGTCACATGCAGCAAATTTTTGACCGACGGACAGCGAACCGCGACCCCGCTCGTCGAGCGTCCGGATCTGCTTGCGACATTTGGCCTTTGCAAAATTCGACGATCGATCATGAAAAAGTCCCCGGTCTGGCGCTATTGGCCGTCGGCGTTTCGGGCAGACGGAACGGGGGACATGCGGCTTGATCGGCAGGCCCTTTTCGTTCGAGATCGGGCGGGGCCGGCCCGCGTCACCGGTCAAAAAGGGGAACAGGCATGAATGAAGCGCGGCATCGATCCGCAAATCCCGGTCGCCGGCTCGCAGCCGGCCTGGCGCTCGCATTCTCGCTCTTTCTCGCCGGCTGTGCGGGCGGTCTTGGCTCGGTCGATGTCGGCGCGACCCACGGCGTGCCCGTCGATCGGCAATTGGCGCTTGCCTCGATCAACGCCTTCCGTGCCGAGAACGGACTTCCAGCCTTGCGGTTCAACGCGACTCTTGATCAGGTGGCGGAGCGTCAGGCCAGAGCCATGGCGGCACGCGGCGACCTGTCGCACACCGTCGATGGCGGCCTCGCCGATCGTGTCCGCGCTTCCGGCTACGAGGTGATCGCCGCCGCGGAAAACCTCGGCTGGAACTACCCTTCGACGCCGGCGGTGATCACCGGCTGGAAGACGTCGGCCGGCCACCGCAAGAACCTTCTCAACCCGCGTGTCCGGGAAATCGGATTCGCCGCGGCTGCCGGTCCGAACGGGCAGCCTTACTGGGCCCTGGTGATGGGCGCTCAAGGATAGGGCCGGGGGCGCGGCGAGAGGGTCAAAAGCTTGCCGGCGTCACGCGATAGGCGCCGCCGCCGGTGCAGATTCAGACGACGATCACCCCGGCTTCCGTCGCGACGAGATCGAGCGGCACGTCATGGGGATCCATCGGCACGGCCTCGACCTCCTGGCATGCAAAGGCCACCCCGATCAGCATCGGCGCAAGACCCTTGGCCCTCAGGGATGCGATCGCCCGGTCGTAGTAGCCGCGGCCATAACCGATGCGGCCGCCCCGCTTGTCGAAGGCGGCGAGCGGAACCAGCATCATCTCGGGATCGAGTACGGCCGCCTCGGGGCCGGGGGCGAAAGTGCCGAAACCCTGCGGCTCGAGTTCTGCGCCGCGCAGGAGCTCGCGGAACTGCAACGTCCCATCGACGATGGCCGGCACGCATAGGCGCGCGCGCCTGTCCGCGAATGTCATCATCAGGGGCCGGACGTCGATTTCCGAGCGGATCGGCAGAAATCCGGACAGGATGGCGGGAAAGACCTTGATCTGATCTGCAACGAGATCGCGCACGGTCAGGGATGCCTCGATCCGCGCGGACACATCCATCGCGTCGCGCCTTGCAAGCGCCTCGCGGCGGATCCTGGCCTTGTGCTCGCTGATGTCCGTGGCCACGATGTTCCCAGGGTTTCGTCCGAGGAGACGATGACGGCGCTCTCGCCGTGTCCGTCTGACGGATATATCGTCATGGATGATGAGGTGTTGGCGAGCCACCCGGCCGATGGAGAAGTCGAACCCGGGAACCTACAACGTAGGTGGGCGCCGTATGCCCCAGCCCACGGGCCGAGGCAGGGACAGCTCCCTTGGGAATGACTAAGGCCCCGAGGAAATGTTACCCCTGTCGCACCGCGCAGCCCGCCTGCGAGAGATATAGGCGACATGCCGGGGGCGCGAAAGGGAGGCGGATCGAAAATGCTGGCCGGGCTTTCGATCGCCGGTACCGGTGGCACCGTCCCGATGAACGATCCTCCGCTGTTTGACGATGAAGCGCTTTCCTCACGAAAAGCCGCATCGCGACGCTTCCCTCCACCCTTCGAAAGTCTCAAAATGGTTTTCACCGCTGAGTGGCACCCCATATGATCGCAATAACATCAGACCGGCAATTTTTCGTTCCGCATCAAGGGCGCGGGCGATCATGTCGCGACTCCGAGCAAGGATGAGATCATGGACCAGAGAGTTTTTCCGGTTTCCCGGACCGACGCCGAATGGCGCGCGATGCTGACGCCGGACCAATATGCGGTGATGCGCGGCCACGGCACCGAGCGTCCCGGCAGCTGCGCGCTGCTGCACGAGAAGCGGGCGGGTGCCTTTTCCTGCGTCGGCTGCGGCCAGACGCTGTTTGTCGCCACGCGCAAGTTCGAGAGCGGAACCGGCTGGCCGAGTTTCGACACGCCCGTCGAAGGCGCGATCGAGGAGAGCGTCGATCACAGTCACGGCATGGTCCGGACCGAGGTCCACTGTTCCCAATGTGGCAGCCATCTCGGCCACGTCTTTCCCGACGGTCCGCCGCCGACGGGGCTGCGATACTGCATCAACGGCATCGCGCTGGAATTCGAACCGGCGTGATTGCGGATGAAGTCGCCAGGGCCGGCTTGCGGCGGCCCTGACGCGACTGGAAATTAAGCTGCCGCGACAATCATCTCTTCGTTGAGGTCAGCGGCCGAAATATGGGAAGGCTCGCACGCTTCTTGGGAGTGACGTGGTCGATGCGATTTTATGCCTTCATGCAGCGGATTGGGTGGCCGCGTTCCTATCTCGGGAAGATCCTGACCATCTGCTTTTTGGGAACGCATGTCCCGCTGATCACCCTTGCGGTGTGGCTGGTCGCGACGCAGCAGTTCGGCGACGATCTGGCGATCATCGTCGTCGTGCTCATGGCGACCCTCGCCGGTACGGCGGGAGCTCTTTTCGGCCTCTACGGCATGCTCGTGCCGATCCTGCGCGCAACCAGGGCTCTCGACCTTTATGCGCGCGATCGCAAGGAGCCGGAATTGCCCACCATCTATGGCGATGCCGCCGGCCGTCTGATGGCCAGCGTCCAGAGGACGATCCTGCAGCTCGACCGGACGATCGAAAAGCTTGAAAGCCTGTCCGTCACCGACCCCCTGACCGGGCTCTACAACCGCCGCTGGATCGACGATGTCGGCGAGCGTACCGTCGCCATGGCGCGACGCAAAAACCGGGTCGTGTCCCTGCTGGTCATAGACGTCGATCACTTCAAGGTCTTCAACGACCAACACGGCCATTCTCTCGGCGACCAGGTTCTCATTCTCGTCGCCGATGCGATCCGCGACGGGGTGCGCTCGGCAGGAGAAGGCGTCAGGCTTGGCGGTGACGAGTTCTGCGTTCTCATGCCGGACGTCGATCGCGATGCCGCCGAGGAGATCGCCCGGCGCATTCGTCTGGCGACCGAACTCGGCATGGAAACGTTTCTCGATGTCGGACGGGTCACCCTCAGCATCGGCGTATCGTCGCTGCAGCCCGAAGACATGTCGCTCTACGATCTGCAGCGGCGCGCCGACGAGCATCTCTTCAACGCGAAACGATCCGGCCGAAACCGCTTGTCGGCCGGCTGACGTGAAAGAAACGAGGCCGGCCGCTGGAATTACATGGCGGCAGGCCGTATCTGCGGCGCGCAAACAGTCACGCAACCCGGGCATGAGACGATGACGGAGTATTTCGCCTTCTACGGCACGCTCATGGACGGCGCCGGCGATGCCGAAACACCCGAGACCTCCGGACTGGTCAGGCGGGTCGGTAGTTGCCGGCTCGCCGGCATTCTGCGCGATCACGGGGACTATCCCGGCTATTTCCCCGATGGAAAGGGCGGCGCGGAAGACACGGTGCCGGCTCCCGAGCGGCTGGTCGTCGCCGAACTTCACGAGATCCTCAGCGCCGAAGCCTTCGCGGTCTTCGACGAATGGGAGAACTATGATCCCAAAGACGAGGCCGGGTCGATGTATCTGCGGCGACGGGTCAGTCTGGCGGAACCCGCGGGGCTGACCGTGTGGGCCTATGTCTCCCAGCAGCCGGAGAGCGACCCGGTCGTTCCCGGCGGCGACTGGCGGAGACATCGGGCGTCTTCGTCAGGGTGACGAGGCCGGCGGGCCGCCAGTCTGCCTTGCCTGTCAAGGCAGGCGATGGCGCCCGGCTTGGCGTCATGCCTGCAGCTGGCGCTTCGCCTCTTCGCCGAGGGCCCGGAAGACTGTATCGACAATCGCCTTCGTATCGAGGCCGGCCTCGCGGATCATCGCTTCGGGCGAGGCGTGATTGACGAAACGATCGGGCATCGCGATGGGCCGGACCTTCAGCCCGCGGTCGAGAAGGCCGGTCATCGCCAGGAACTGCATGACCTGCGAGCCGAAGCCGCCGACGGCGCCTTCCTCGACGGTCACCAGCACCTCGTGCTCTCTGGCAAGCCGGCCGATCAGGGCGGTATCGAGCGGCTTGACGAAACGGGCATCGACGACCGTCGTCGAAAGGCCGAAACTGTCCAGCTCCCGCGCTGCTGCCATGGCGTCGGCAAGGCGCGTCCCGAGCGAGAGAATGGCGACCTTCGAGCCTTCCTTCATCACTCTTGCGCGGCCGATTTCGAGCATTTCGCCGCGTGACGGCATCTCGACGCCGACACCATTGCCGCGCGGATAGCGGAAGGCGATGGGACCCTCGTCGAAGGCCGCGGCGGTGCGAACCATGTGCTTGAGTTCCGCCTCGTCGCTCGCCGCCATCAGAACCATGCCGGGCAGGGAGGCGAGAAAGCCGACATCGAAGGAGCCGGCATGGGTCGGCCCGTCGGCGCCGACGAAGCCCGCCCGATCGATCGCAAAGCGCACCGGCAGATTCTGGATCGCGACGTCGTGGACGACCTGATCGTAGCCGCGCTGGAGAAATGTCGAATAGATCGCGGCAAAGGGCCGGTAGCCCTCGGAGGCGAGCCCGGCACAGAACGTAACGGCATGCTGCTCGGCGATGCCGACGTCGAAGGTGCGGTCGGGAAAGCGGGCGCCGAACTTGTCGAGGCCGGTGCCGGCCGGCATGGCGGCGTTGACGGCGACGATCCTGTCGTCGTGCTCGGCCTCTTGGATCAGGCTCTCGGCAAAGACGCCGGTATAGCTCGGTGCGTTGGCCTTGGACTTCGACTGGGCGCCGGTGATGACGTCGAATTTCGAGACGCCGTGATACTTGTCGGCCGAGCTTTCCGCCGGCTCGTAGCCCTTGCCTTTCTTGGTGACGACATGGACGAGGATCGGCCCGGCGCCGGCATCGCGAACGTTCTTCAGGATCGGCAGGAGGTGGGTCAGATCGTGGCCGTCGATCGGGCCGACGTAATAGAAGCCGAGTTCCTCGAACAGCGTGCCGCCGGTGAAGAAGGCGCGCGTGTATTCCTCGGTGCGGCGGGCCCCCTCGCGAAAGGGCGCCGGCAGGTGCTTGGTGATGTTCTTGGCCCGGTCGCGAAGCGAGCGGTAGGTCTTGCCCGAAACGAGGCGGGCCAGATAAGAGCTCATCGCGCCCGTCGGCGGGGCGATCGACATGTCGTTGTCGTTGAGGATGACGATCAGCCGGGCGTCGAGCGCGCCGGCATTGTTCATCGCCTCATAGGCCATGCCGGCGCTCATGGCGCCGTCGCCGATCACCGCGACGACCTTGTTGCTGCCTTCGGAGAGGTCGCGGGCGATGGCCATGCCGAGGCCGGCCGAGATCGAGGTGGAGGAATGGCCGGCGCCGAAGGGGTCGTATTCGCTCTCCGCGCGCTTGGCAAAGCCGGACAGACCGCCTTCCTGGCGGATGGTCTTCATGAGTTCGCGGCGGCCGGTCAGGATCTTGTGCGGATAGGCCTGATGGCTGACGTCCCAGATCAGCCGGTCCCGCGGCGTGTCGAAGACGTAGTGCAGCGCGACGGTCAACTCGACGACGCCGAGCCCCGCGCCGAGATGGCCGCCCGTCCTGGAAATCTGGTCGATGAGATCGGACCGCAGTTCATCGGCGAGTTGCGGGAGCTGTTCTTCATCGAGACCGCGCAGATCCTCCGGAAACCGGACCTGATCAAGGAGCGGGGTATTCGTTGTTTCTGCCACCTCAAAACCTTTCACCGACACTGACGCAACCGCAAAGCCTGTCCAGGAGGCCTCGCGGCCCGGCCGCGATGCTCAGGCCAGCAGCACGACGTGTTTATAAATCGTTCAAAGAGTGCATCGTTCAAGCGCTCTACCGCAAGAGCGCCGACGCATTTCGTTGGAATGAAACACGTTTTGCCCCATGTGGGCGCTGGCGCGCCGCAGCCGATGCAGCGCTCGACGCCAGCTTTTCCCGGTGATCGCGACGGCCCGATCACCCCGGATCGAGAGGCTCCGTGCCTGTCGGCTTGCCGGCCCGGTTCAGCTTGATCTTCTCGACCTTGTCCTCGGCGGCCGACAACAGCCGCTCGCAATGGTTCTTCAGTTTCTCGCCCCGCTCGTAGATGCGGATCGAGACGTCGAGGGGCACGTCGCCGCGCTCGAGGTCGGTGACGATCCTTTCGAGCGAGGCGATCGCATCCTCGAAGCTCATGCGCTTGATGTCGCTGTCGTCGGCGGGCAGAGGCGTCGCATCGGTCTCGGCCATGGTCTGGGCCTTTCGTGGATTGGCAATTGGTCGCGGCCCCGATCCTCGAGACGCATGGAAGGGTCGAAGAAGCCGATCAGCCGGTCATCAGCCGCTTGACGTGGGCGGCCGTGGAAAGAGCAAGGCCCTCCAGGTCATAGCCGCCTTCGAGCAGGCTGACGAGACGGCCGCCGGCATGCCGGTCGGCGACGTCGAGGAGCTGGGCCGTCGCCCAGTCGAAGTCGCGCTCGGTCAGATTGATGTTCGCGAGCGGGTCGCGGTGATGGGCGTCGAAACCGGCCGAGATGATGACGAGATCGGGTTCGAAGGCCTCGAGCTCTGGCAGGATGCGCTCGATGAAGGCCGCCTTGAACTCGTCGCCGCCATCGCCCGAGGCGAGCGGAGCGTTGACGATGGTGCCGGCCCCGGTCTCGGTCTTCGCTCCGGTGCCGGGATAGAGCGGCATCTGGTGGGTCGAGGCGTAAAGGACGGAGGGATCGGCCCAGAAGATGTCCTGCGTCCCGTTGCCGTGATGAACGTCCCAGTCGACGATCGCGATCCGTTCGAGACCGTGTGTCGCCTGTGCATGGCGCGCGGCGATGGCGGCGTTGTTGAAAAGGCAGAAGCCCATGGCGGTCGCGGTCTCGGCGTGGTGGCCGGGCGGGCGGGCCGCGACGAAGACGTTTTTCGCCGCGCCGCTGATCACGTCATCGACGGCGGCGGTCGCCCCGCCGGCCGCGTGCAACGCGGCGGTGAAGCTCTTCGGGCTGACGATGGTGTCGCTGTCGATCCGCGCGAGCCCTTCCTCCGGGATCGCCTTGGCGACATTGCGGACATAGTCTTCCGGGTGGCAGCGATAGATCGCCTCGAGCGCCACCTCGGGGGCTTCGACACGGTCGAGATGCTGGAACGCCTCGGCTTCCAGCGCCGCCGCGACGGCCTTCATCCGATCCGGCCGCTCGGGATGTCCCGGGCCGGTCAGGTGTTCTGCGAATAGGTCGTGATAATAGAGCCGGGTGTTCATCTGGCGGAGCTAGCGCCTCGCTTGGCGAGTTCAATCGGCGCGGAGAGGCTCGGCACCGGAGCGTCAGACACGCGTAGCCCCGATCTGGCCGCGATCGATGAGGAAGTGATCGGCGACGGCGCAGGCGACCATCGCTTCGCCGACCGGCACGGCCCTGATGCCGACGCAGGGATCGTGGCGGCCCTTGGTCATCACGTCGACGGCGTTGCCGTCGGCATCGACCGACTGGCGCGGGGTAAGGATCGACGAGGTCGGCTTGACGGCAAAGCGCGCCACAACCGGCTGGCCTGTGGCGATGCCGCCGAGGATGCCGCCGGCGTGGTTGGAGAGATATTCCGGCTTCCCGTCCGTACCGGGGCGCATCTGGTCGGCATTGTCTTCGCCGGAAAGCGCGGCGGCTGCAAAGCCGTCGCCGATCTCGACACCCTTGACCGCATTGATCGACATCAGGCCGCTCGCGATGTCGGCGTCGAGCTTGGCGTAGATCGGCGCGCCGAGGCCGGCGGGCACGCCGTCGGCGACGATCTCGACCACCGCGCCGATCGACGAGCCACGTTTCCTGACCCCGTCGAGAAGCTCGGCCCATTTCGCTGCCGTCGTCGCATCGGGGCAGAAGAACGGATTGCGGGAGACCTCGTCCCAGTCCCAGCGGGCGCGATCGACCCAGACGTCGCCAATGGCGACGAGGGCGCCGCGCACGGTGAGGCCAGGTACGATCTTGCGGGCGATCCCGCCGGCGGCGACCCGCATGGCCGTCTCCCGCGCCGAGGACCTGCCGCCGCCACGATAGTCGCGGATGCCGTATTTTACGTCATAGGTCACGTCGGCATGGCCCGGCCGGTAGCGCCGGGCGATGTCGGAATAGTCCTTGGAACGCTGGTCGGTGTTGTCGATCTGAAGCGCGATGGGCGTGCCGGTCGAAATGTATTCGCCCTCCGCCTCGCCGGGCATGACGCCGGACAGAACGCGTACCTGATCGGGCTCCTGGCGCTGGGTGGTGTAGCGCGACTGCCCGGGACGTCGCCGGTCGAGATGGGCCTGAAGCTCGGCGAGGGTGAAGCGGATGTTCGGCGGCGTGCCGTCGATGGTGCAGCCGATGGCCGGCCCGTGGCTTTCGCCCCAGGTGGTGACGCGGAAGAGATGGCCGAAGCTGTTGTGGGACATGGGGTGTGGTGGCCGATGCGATGGCAGATCGAAGGATTCGTCGAAGCTTTCTCTAAGCGCAAACCTTGCAGCACTGCAAATCGCGTTTCGCCGGGCGGGTCCGCCCCGGGGGCGCGAGACTGTGGGCAACGGGCAGAGGGGAGGGGCAGGGGGCGAAGACAGTCTTCGTGCCCGGTGACGAAGACCCTGGATCGCGGAGTCGGACTGCGTTAAGAATTCACTAAGCATGTTGCATACGATTCAAGACAATTTGCAATCTCCCGGTACGACTTTGGACACAATCGGAGGCGACGTTCATCAAGCCGACGAGAGCAGTCGGATCGGTGCCCGGCGGGGATTTCGAGGATCCGCCAGGCGGCTGCCCGAGGGCAGGGAAAGGTGCAAGGAGACAATGGTCATGACGAGACGCATTCTGGCGCTTTTCGCAAGTTCGTTCCTAACGGTCGCGATGTCGATTCCGGCCATGGCCCGCGAAACCGACGGTGTCATCGAATCGATCGATCGGGACCGGTCGGAGCTGCGGTTGAGCGACGGCGAGATCTATCATCTGCCGCCGGATTTCGACTATGAGGCCGTCGCGCAGGGCATGATGGTCGTGCTGATCTATGATGCGGCCGACGAACAGCCCCTTCTCAGGGCGATCTGAGCTCCGGGCTCTTTTTCTCACAAGATCCCGGAATAGCGCTTGGCGATGCTGGTGAGCGTCGCCTCGCGCCAGCGGCTGTCGCGTTCGGCCCGCGGTTTGTCGATCTCGTAGACGCCTCTGACTCGGGCCGGCCGCTCGGTCAGGAAGATGATCCGGTCGGAAAGCTCCACCGCCTCACGCAGATTGTGGGTGACCATCACCGCAGTCGTCGGCCGCGCCGACCAGACATTCGTCAGCAAGGCCCGCAGCCGGGTCGCCGTCTGTTCGTCGAGCGACACGAAGGGCTCGTCGAGAACCATCAGCGACGGCCGGATGGCGAAGGCCCGCGCCAGCGCGACCCGCCGGGCAAGGCCGAGCGAAAGCTCCGCCGGGTAGCGCGAGCGCATCTCGGCAAGCCCGAGGATCTCGAAGAGATCGTCGAGATCTCCATCCGCTTCCTCGTCCGACAAAACGAGCCGCACATTGTCGTCCACCGTGCGCCAGGGCAGGAGCCGTGGCTCTTGGAAGACGGCTGCGACGCGGCCGCCGGAATCCGGCAGTTTCAGGCTGCCGGAAAACTCCCGATCGAGGCCGAGAATGATGCGCAGCGTCGTGGTCTTGCCGCAGCCGGACGGGCCGATCAACGTCGCAAAACTCGCCGGAGCGACCGAAAAGGCGATCGCTTCGATCGCCCGCACGTCCTCGCCGTCCGCTCCGCGAAAGGTCTTCGCCCGGATATCAACCTCGAGCGCGTTTGGGCCGCCAGCGGGTGGAATGGGCTTCGAAAGGTTGGACAAGGAAAAACTCGATGGTCAGCATCACGGCGACGAAGGCGAGCGTGTAAGCGAGAATCGACGCGACGTCGAAGAGCTGGAAATAGAGGTTGATCTGAAATCCGACACCGTTCGAGCGGCCAAGCAGCTCGACGACGAGAGCGATCTTCCAGATCAGGCTGATGCCGGTGCGCGAGGCCGCGGCGAAATAGGGCTGAAGCTGCGGCAGGACGACATGGCGAAGCGTCTTCATGGCCGAAAACCGGTAGACCCGGGCCATCTCCTCCAGATCGCGGTCGAGCGTGCGGGCGCCCTCGCGCAGGGTGACGACGACATTCGGGATCTTGTTGACCGCGATCGCGCCGATCGCCGCCGCCTCGTTCAGACCGAACCAGATATAGGCGAGCACGATGATCACCAGCGCGGGAATGTTCAGGAAGAGGATCAGCCACGGGTCGAAGAACCGGTTCGCCTCGCGATTCATGCCGAGACAGATGCCGATGACTGAGCCGATCACCATGGCGAGGACGAAGGCCGCGACCACCCGCATCAACGTCATGGCGAGATGGAAGAACAGTTCTCCCGTCGCCGCGTCGCGCCAGAACGCTTCGGCCACCTGAGGCGGCGTCGGCAGGACGCGGCTGTCGGCAAGGATCGCCGCGACCCACCAGATGGCGAGGAGGCCGGCGAGCGAGACGACGGTGACGAGGCGGGGGCCGACGGACGGAAGAACGCCTGCGCCGGACGCAGGCATCAGCGCCCGGCCGGCCGTCCCGCTCTGACGATCATCAGCCATTCTTGCCGTCGTCGTAATAGGTGCCCGGCGACAGGGTCTTGGCCGGACCGACCAGCTTTTCGCCGCCGATCTTCGCCAGGATCTCGTAGAGCTTTTCGGTGTCCTTCGCCTCCGCCGTGCCGGAGCGCGCCGGAATGCCCTCGCGGTAGCGATCGCGGAGCTTCACGAAGGTCTTCTCGTCGCCCGCCTTCATCAGGGGCTTCAGCGCCTCCCAGGCTTCGTCCGAGCTTGCGAGCACATCCTTGGTCGCCTTGTCGGCGGCCAGGAATCCCGCGATCGCCGCCTCGTTGTTTCTGGCGAAGGCGTCGCCGAACACCCAGCCGATCGACGCGACCGGACCCGACGTGCCGAGCTTCATGGCGGCGTCGGAGCCCGAGACGAGCGTGCGAAACCCTTCCGCCTCCAGACGCGCGGCGTAGTGCCAGAAGTTCAGGACGGCGTCGAGTTCGCCCTGCCGCGCCTTTTCCGCCAGGAGCGGTGGCGCCCCGTAGACAATGTAGTTTTCCGCCGACAGATCCAGCCCGTTATCCTTCTTGGCCAGCGCCTGGATCAGGAGCCAGTTCTTGTCGAGCGGACCGCCGGCGACGCCGATCGTCTTGCCTTTGAGATCGCCGAGATCTTCCACCTCGCTGTCGCCTTGTATCATCAGCGAGCCGACCGACGTCGAATAGGGCACGAAGGTGAAGTCGGCGCCCTCCGCGCGCATGCGCGAGACCCAGAGCCAGTCGGAGACGATCATGTCGACGCTGCCGGCCTGGAGCGCGACGGCGGATGCGTTCTCGCCGGCGAAGGGCACGATCTCCACGTCCACTCCGGCCTTTTCGTCGAGACCGGCGCGCTTCATCGCGTCGAGTTCCCAGTTCACCGTTCCGAATTTCAGGACGCCGACGCGGATTTTGGCGATATCCCGGGCCTCGGCAAAACTGGCGGTGAAAATCAGCGCGAGCACAGCACCCACGGCGCATAACAGCCGCATGACGATCCTCCCAAAATCGACGATGCCCGCCTCTATGATAGAGGCTCGAGCGCGGCAAGGCGATGGGCGAGGCTCCCGAAACGAGGAAAAGAAAAGTGAGGCTACGAGCGTGCGTCGATCGCCTCGGCGATCTCGTCGGCCATCTTCAGGAGGCGGACGATGACCGGCACGACGAGGGTCAGGGGGGAAGGTCTGCGGCCCCTGGCGCTCTGCGCCTCGCGGACTTCGGCGGTGATCTGGCCGACGGCCGGGATGAAGCGGATGGCGAGCGAGATGGCAAGGCTGACGCGCCCGGCATCGAGGCCGAGGCGGGCGAAGGGCGACAAGGCACGCTCGATTGCCGAAACGAGATCGGCGGTGCGGGTGGTGAGGGTCACCAGCCCGGCCGCGAGAATCAGGGCCGCAAACCGTATCACGACGAGGACCGCATCGGCCGGGCCGGCCAGCCAGATCTGCGCGGCAAAGAGGATCGCGAGGAGGAAGGCCACCGGCCGCAACTGGGCAAGGACGAGGCGCGGCCCAAAACCCGCAATGCCATAGAGCGCCAGAACGATGCCGAGGAAGCCGCCGGCCAGCCAGAGTGAGGTCAGCGTAAGAACGAGCGTTCCGGCAAAAGCCAGCGCTGCAATCTTCGCGCCGGCGCCCATGCGATGCAGCACGCTGTCGCCCGCCCGGTAGAGGCCGGCGATCACGAAACGAGCCGCAGATAGGTGGCGATCGCTTCCCGCGGCGCGGCGTCGGCGACGATGCGACCCTCACCGAAGACGAGAACCCGGTCGCAGGTCTCGACGAGGGACAGGTCATGGGTGACGAGGACGACGTTCTGCTCGAGCGCTTCGACGGCGGCCATCATGGTTCTCGTATTGCGCCGGTCGAGCAGCGTCGTCGGCTCGTCGAGAACGAGCCATTGCGGCTCGAGGATCAGGACACCGGCAAGCGCCACCATCTGCCGTTCGCCGCCGGAGAGTTCATGGACGAGCCGGTCGCCGAAGCCGGAAAGGCCGAAGCGCTCCAGCGTCGCCTCGACCTTCGCCGTGATCTCGGGTCTTGCGAGGCCACGGCCCTTGAGACCGAAGGCGAGATCCTCCCCGACGGTCGGATAGACCACCTGATTGTCCGGATTCTGGAAGACGAAGCCGACCTTGCGGCGCACCGCCTTCGCCTCCTTGCCTGTATCGAGCCCCTCGACCGTCACGCTTCCCTGCGTGGGAACGAGAAGCCCGTTGAGAAGCCGCGCAAAGCTGCTCTTGCCGGAGCCGTTGGCGCCGATGATGCCGATGCGGCGCTCGGACAGGGCAAGCTCGATGCCCGACAGAACGAGGCGCCCGCCGCGTTCGAGGCGAACGCCCGAAAGTGTAATCATCGGCCGGCGCGGCGTTTCAGGGCCGGCCATGCGCCGGGCGGATCATCGGGTAGGCGCGCTTGACCATGACGATCGCCGCGGCCGCAAGGCCCGCCTTGATCAGGTCGCCGGGAATGAAGGCGGCCGAGCCGGCCGCCGCCGTTTCGAGCGGCACGCCGCCGACCAGCGAGATCCAGGGAATGCCGATGCCGTAAAGGATCACGATGCCGCCGAGGCTCGCCGCGAGGAAGGCGGTGACGAAATTGAGGCCCTTCCAGAGCCGTTCGACGAGGAAGCCCGTCACGGCGGCAGCCGCGATCCAGCCGAAGATGAAGCCCGCCGTCGGGCCGGCGAAGATCCCGAGGCCGCCCCGGCCGCCGGACAAGAGCGGCAGGCCTACGGCGACGAGGAGAACGAAGAGCAGCATGGCGAGCGCGCCGCGCTTTGCCCCGAGAATTCCGCCGGCGAGCATCGGCCCCATCGACTGGGCGGTGATCGGCACGGCGATGGCCGGGATCATCAATGGCGGGAAGGCGCCGAGCGCGGCCATCAGGGCGGCAAAAAGCGCGATCAGGACGATGTCACGGGTCGGCACGGCTCATTCCTTTCGCAACGCGGACGAACTGGCCTGCCAGTGACCGCAACGCAGCGCAAAAATCAACGGGCGGGCATCAGGCCGCGTCGTTCCGGGCGGGCGAGGCAGGCGCCTTCGGCATGTCAGCTTTCGGCCGGGCGGCGGTCTTCCTGCGCCAGCGCCCGGCCCGGTTTCCGGCGAGAATCCAGTAGACGAGCGAAAAGGTGAGCGAGGCGACGAGGATCGCGGTCTGGACGCTCATATGGGGCACATCCGGCCCGTAGGCCGCGAAGAGGACGAACATGCCCCCAAGAAGCCCGGCGACCAGATGCAGGAGCAGCGACGACAGGCCGGCGATCTCGCTGATGACCATGAAGACCACCCAGGGCACGAAAGCCGCCGCCCCGATCTGCACCGCCTGGGCGCCGAAGTAGAAGGCCACCTCGGCGACGAACACCGGATCGAGCGCTGCCCCGTCGCTGACATTCATGAACGGCCAGAGCATGGCGAAGGCCGCCGTCAGACAGGCCGCGACATAGGCCAGAGGCACGACGAACAGAAATCTCAGGACCGTGCCCATGGCGGCGAAGCTTTCCTCATCTCGGACGGGTTGGTTACCCAATCTCGCAGGGTGGCGAAAGTAGCGTTTCACGCGTGGTCCGCGAAACCCTCTCCCGGATTAAGGATCGGAAAGAACGCGGTCTCCACCCGCCAGCGCGCGGATGCGAGCCGGCGCAACGATGGCCGCGTCGTGACGCGGCAGGCCGTCGTCGACGGCGGCCACCATGCCGTCGGCTCCAGCCCTGCCGCCAGTGCCGGCCCGATGGGGCCACTGCTACCGGTGGCATTCTCGCTCGGTCGCAAGGCCGGCAGGGTCGGCGTCGGAGCTCGCCGCAGCGAAGGCGCCCTCTACCGGGTCGATGACACGCTCCGCACGTGTGCCCATCGTCCGCAGTGAAAGTCGCGGACGCGCCGTCATCTCCGTCAATGCCGCGCGGAGCATCGGGGCACGCGGCCGCTGGAACGGCAGATCGGCCCCCTTCGCTCTCGGAAAATGCGAGGTGTGATGGGTGGTTTCCCGACTATCTGATTTCGGTTAGCAGGACCAGACGGCGGACGTTCCCAGCAGGTTCGCCACCCATTCCTGCGTCCATCTGGCTACCCATGATGATTTCAATTCGCGATGCCATCAACGACGACATTCCCGCGATCTTCGAAGTCCGCACGAACGTCCGTGAAAACCATCTATCGGTCGAGCAATTGGCTGAGATGGGCATCACGTTCGAGACAATTCGAGAGGCGCTTCGCCAGCATCCCTGCATATGGGTCGCCGAACAGGAGGGTCGGATCGTCGGCTTCTCGATGGTGGACGTTGAGGATGCCTGCCTGTTCGCCGCTTTCGTTCGCCCGGATCGTGAAGGGCTGGGCATCGGCCGCCAACTCGTGGAACGAGCGGAAGCGTTCCTGTTCGAACGCTACTCCTCGATCTGGCTTGAGACCGACGGCTCGTCGCGAGCCGCTGGCTTTTACGAACGTTTGGGATGGAAGCGCATTGAAGGGTTGGAAAGCGGCGATGCACGGTTTGAGAAGGATCGGCCTCGGAGCAGCGGCTGAATTGAACGGCGGCTTCGGGGCCGGGTAACGCCTCGCTGAACAACCGCAAAGGGTCGCAAGCCGACGATGCCGCTCTGACCCCCATCTGCAAGCCACGTCGCACTCCCGCCTCACGCCTCCGCTTCGCGGTCGCTTTCGGCCTGCTCCACCGCCCAGACGCTCGCGGCTTCGACGGCGACCGGCGAGGAAGTCGGGATGACGCCGATATAGCTGTCGGTCTGGCTGGCGGGAACGCCCGGGCGCTGGGTCATGCGGTAGAGCGCGTAAAGCGCGATGGCGCCGAAGGTCAGGCTGAGCACCAGCCAGAAGGTGAAGGGGCCCGCCCGTTCCATCGCCCAGCCCGTCGCCAGCGGGCCGAGGATCGCGCCGAGCCCGAAGGTGAAGACGAGACCGCCGGACGCGGCCGGCATGTCTTCGGAGGCGAGGAAGTCGTTGGTATAGGCGAGGAACAGTGCATAGAGCGGCGTCGTCATGCCGCCCGCCAAAAAGGCCGCCGCCATCAGTGGCCACAGCCCGCCCTCGGCGATCCAGCCGAACAGGCAGGCTGCCGCCCCGATCAGGGACGCGACGAAGATCAGCTGGCGTCGATCGACGTGGTCCGAAATCCAGCCGATCGGATATTGCAGGACGAGGGCGCCTGCGAACAGCATCGCCACGAACAGGGAAATCTGGTCTGCCGTCATGCCGATCAGCGTGCCGAAGACGGCGCCCATGCCCGATTGCGTCGCATAGACGCTGCCCAGAAGAAAGATGCCGATCGTGCCGAGCGGCGATCGGCCGTAGAGATCGCGAAGCGGCATCGGCCGCGTCACCTCCGTGCGCGGCGCCGGGGCGACGGTCAGAAGGATCGGCGCGAAGGAGATCGACACCAGGATCGAGGCGCCGATGAACAGCGCCGAATTGCCCGCGTCGCCCAGCGTCAGAAGCCCCTGGGCGCCGATGATGCCGAGCGTCTGGGCGATCATGTAGGCCGACAGCACCTTGCCGCGGGTCTCGTTGGTCGCCGCATCGTTGAGCCAGCTTTCCGCCGTGACGTAGACCCCCGACATGCAGAAGCCGATGAGAATGCGCAGCAGGGTCCAGGCCCAGGGCTCGGCGAGGAGGGGAAAGGCGATCAGCCCCGCCGACATGAAGCTGCCGAGCGCCGCGAAGACGCGGACATGGCCGACATTGCGGATGAGCGACGGCGTCAGCCGGGCGCCGGAGAGGAATCCGACGAAATAGCCGGATGTCACCACGGCGAGCGCCGTGGCCGAAAACCCCTCCAGCCCGCCGCGCAAGCCGATGAGGGTGAAATGCATGCCGTTGCCCAGCATGATCAGCACGATGCCGACCAGAAGCGCCCAGATGCTGGACAAGACTTTCAACATCGGCCGCCCCCGAGCGCTGATCCGGGTTTCCTGATCCCCGGCGTTCAGCCGATCCTAGTGCGCTTCCTGTGGGCAGGTTGGCCTGTTTGCGCAGGGGAATGACGGAAACACGACCTGCCGCGGGGCAAGAACGGACGACAGGGCATCCTCGGCCGCACGGTCGCGGCGCCCGCGGGCTGTCGCAGGGTGGCTCGGGGCGGCCCCGCGATTGGCACCGATGCTATCGCGGGCCGCTCCTGCCAAACCGTCAGTGGCCGCGCTTCTTCAGCCACGCCTTCATCTGGGCGATCTCGGATTGCTGGGCCTTGATGATGCTTTCGGCCAGGGCCCGCGCCTCCGGATCCTTGCCATAGTCGAGCTCGACCTTCGCCATGGCGACGGCGCCCTCGTGATGGGCCAGCATTCCGCGCATGAAGTCGATGTCGGCATCGCCGGTCAGGGGCGCCGCCATGCCCGCGTTCATGCTTTCCATCGCCTCCATGAAGGCCTGGCTCGACGGCGCCGCGTCGCTCATGTCGCTCATGCCCGGGATGGCATGGCCCGTGCCATGGTCCATCGTCATCGGCGCCGCCGTCCCGGACTGCGCCATCACCGCGCCTGCGGTGTCGAGCATCGCGGCGGCGGCCAGCACTGATATCTTCATCATCGATGTCATCTCCCGCGGAGGTCCCACGCCCCCTGTGCGAAAGAGATGGAGCTTCCGGTAACTGGAAGGTCAATGGCCGCGCAAACTCGTGCCCACGCTTCTGGCCGCGGCGTGGCCTGTGGAGAGATGGATCATGGCCTCGCGCTCGTCGCGGCTTTCAAGGGATCGGCCGGTCTCGGCAGAACAGCCGCCTGAAGCTGTCGCGTTCTTGTCCGCCGCAGGCATGGTCAGCCCAGCACCGGCCAGCACAGCCGACATCGGACCCAGCCATATCCAGCAGCCCGTGAGCGGTGGATCCGCTCCGTCGCTTTCAGCAACGATGCTGCCCTTAGCCGGCCGCCGCCACAGCCTCGCGATCCTTCTTGCGCATGCGCTCCGACTCCGACTTCAGCTGTCCGCAGGCCGCGAAGATGTCGCGGCCGCGGGGGGTGCGGATGGGGGAGGCGTAGCCGGCCTGGTTGACGGTGTCGGCGAAGCGCTCGATCTGGTCCCAGTCGGAGCACTCATAGGCGCTGCCCGGCCAGGGGTTGAAGGGAATCAGGTTGATCTTCGCGGGAATGCCCTTGAGGATCTGCACGAGGGCCTTTGCGTCTTCGATGGAATCGTTGACGCCCTTGAGCATGACGTATTCGAAGGTGATGCGGCGGGCGTTGGACAGGCCCGGATAGGCGCGGCAGGCGGCCAGCAGCTCCTTTAGCGGATACTTCCTGTTGATCGGCACCAGCTCGTCGCGCAGCGTGTCGTTCACCGCGTGGAGCGAGATCGCCAGCATCACGCCCATCTCGGCGCCGGCCTTTTCGATCATCGGCACGACGCCCGAGGTCGACAGTGTGATCCGCCGCTTCGAAACGGCAAGGCCTTCGCCGTCCGAGACGACCGCAAGGGCCGCTTTCACACCGTCGAAATTATACAGGGGCTCGCCCATGCCCATCATCACGACATTGGAGACGAGCCGGCCTTCGGACGGCACGATCGCCCCGGCCGGCGTCGCGGCGTCCGGGAAATCGCCGAGCCGGTCTCTGGCGAGCAGTACCTGGCCGACGATCTCGTCGGGCGTCAGGTTGCGCACGAGCCGCTGGGTGCCGGTGTGGCAGAAGGTGCAGGTCAGGGTGCAGCCGACCTGGGAGGAGACGCAGAGCGTGCCGCGGCCTTCCTCGGGGATGTAGACCGTCTCGATCTCGACGGGGCGGCCGGCGCCCCTGGGCGGAAAGCGCAACACCCATTTGCGGGTGCCGTCGACGGAAATCTGCTCGGTGACGATCTCCGGCCGGGCGATGGTGAAGGCGGCCGAGAGCTTTTCGCGCAGCTCCTTCGAGACGTTGGCCATCTGCGAGAAGTCGGCGACGCCGCGCACATAGAGCCAGTGCCAGAGCTGGGCGACGCGCATCTTGATCTGTCGGGGCCCGACGCCGACAAAGGCCAGCGCCTCGCCCAGCTCCTCGCGCGACAGGCCGATGAGGGAGGGCTTTTCGCCCAAGGCCTGCGGGGCGGCCGGGATCGCTGCGCCGGCGAGCGCGCGTTCGGCGAGCACGGAGCGGTTTTCCTGGGGCTTCAGGTCGATCGAAACGGCCATGACGGTCCTTCGCGAAATCGTCTCGCCGGCGGCGCGGTGCGGCCGGCGAAGTCGGGCGCTGCCTCTCGCGGGCGCGCGGATGTATCGGATTGAGGCAACACATGCCCGTTTTGCTCCGATACTTCAAGGTCCGGCGGGATCTGCCCTGCCGCCGCGCCCTCAGCTCTCGTCGTTCGGAATGTTGAGGATATGGCCGCAGGCCTTGCAGTGGACGGCGTCGGGATCGTGCCGCTGCAGGCCGCATTGCGGGCAGTCGTGATGGACCTTGGTCGGCTTGAAGATCGCCTGGGCGAGCTGCACGAAGAGGGAGATGCCGATGATCATCACGACGATCGACGTCAGCTTGCCCCAGGGGCCATCCAGCGTGATGTCGCCATAGCCGGTCGTCGTCACCGAGGCGACGGTGAAGTAGAGGGCGTCGAGATAGCCTTCGAGGCCGGCACTGCGGAAGAAGGTCGTGTAGATGAAGCCCGTCGCCAGGAACAGGAAGGTGACGAGGTTGAGAACGGCGCGCAATGGCAGTTCCCATTCGGCGAGGCCCTTGCGGCGCAGGGGCTGCCACAGCCGCCCGGTCTTTGACAAAGACCACAGCCTCACGATCCTGAGGAAGCCGAAATTGATCAGCGTCTCCGGCCACAGGAGCGTGACGAGAATGAACAGGTCGAGCAGGACGACCGGCTGGCGCAGCCGCCGCAACGGCCGGCGCGAGGCGAGCGTGCGCGCGCAGATGTCGATGAAGAGGATCGCCGCGACGGAATAGTCCACCGCGAGGAAGGCCTCGGTGTTCTTGAGAACCGGCTGGGCGATGAACAAAGCGATGATCGCCAGATCGACGATCAGCACGGCCGCCTGGAAGCGCAGCGCCTTGCGGCTGTCGCCGTGATAGAGACGGCGAAGGCCGATGCGCAGGCGAGCGCCCGGGCTGTCGTAGCTTGGGGCATTGCGGCGATGGGAGAAGGGCTTGGCGGCCGGCATCGGCATCCTTGAGAGCTTGGCTGTGGCAAGCCCATATAGGCGACGGGCGGCAAGACGCCCGCATTTGATGAAGATTGCCGGAGTTCAGCCATGTCAGAGACGCAGCCGACCACGACCGACCGGCCGAAGATCGCCATTACCTATTGCACGCAGTGCCAGTGGCTTCTGAGGGCCGCGTGGATGGCGCAGGAGCTGTTGTCGACCTTCGGGCCCGATCTCGGCGAGGTGGCGCTGGTGCCCGGCACGGGCGGCGTCTTCGAGATCCGCTACGACGGCGAGCCGATCTGGGAGCGCAAGGCCGATGGCGGTTTTCCCGAGGCGAAGGTCCTGAAGCAGCGGGTGCGGGACCGCCTCGATCCCGGCCGCGACCTCGGCCATAGCGACCGCAAGTAGAGGGCGCGACCGCAAGCAGAGGATTTGCGGCTTTGCGGGCGGTCAGTTCTTCGTGACGAGCCGGTGGACGAGAGCGAACACGATGATCGTCGCCGCGACGCCGAGAAGACAGGCGATCGTCGAAAAGCCCCGGTCGCTCATCAGATTATAGGCGACGAAGGCGCAGGTCGCCCCGACGAGCATATAGATCGTAAAGCCCAGATCCTTCACGATTTCGACGACGAATTTCATTGCAGATAGCTCTCGAATTTCGCGAAAGCTGCGCGCGATTGCGGATCGCTGCCGTTGATGACGCCAGCCAGCGCCACGAACGGGGCGAGATCGTCCTCGACCAGGCCGTAAAGGAGGTCGACGTTTCTGTCCGCCAGCTTCTGCCACAGCCTCGGATTGATTTTCCGCAGCCGTTTCGACGAGTTGGACGCCTGTTCGATCGTGCCCTGGATGGAGACCGGCATCAAAGCGAGGCTGACGACGCGATTGGCGGCCTGTTTGGAGATGACCCGGGTGACGGCGCGGGGCCCCATCTTGCTCACGACGATATCGGTCACCGTCTTCTTCGCGATGACCTTGCTTGCGAAGGAGATTCCCCTCAGCTCCAGGTGATACTGCAGTTTTTCGATCGTCGAATCCGGCAGCCGGTCGAGGCATTCGGATACGACGATCGTGATCACCGACAGCAGGATTTCCCGGTTCTCGAAAGCGGCCTTCATGAGGCTCCAGATGCGCCGGTTCTCGGCGAAGTTTTCTTGCTGGACGTCCTTGCCCAAGAGGCCGCTGTCCTCGACCGTGCGCCGGGTGCCGTAATAGAGGCCGATGGGAATTGAGGACACGCCATCGATGACGGCGCCGCCTATATCGAGGATGCGATCCACTGGAGCCTCCATGCACCTCCATTTTATCAACCATGGATAGTGCAGGATGTAGAAGAAAACAATCTAAGCGGGAAATTGCTGGTCCCCAACCGGCTTCGATCTCGGCTTGAAGGCGGCCGTCAAATGCTTCGAACGGGCGGAATTCAGCCTTCACCTTGGTTCGCCGCAGAGCCACAGTTTCCCGTGTTGCATGCCTCTTCATGACAAATGCTTCATGACCCAAAGGTAACGCAACATCTGGCTTGCATCGGCAATTACCTCCCCATGACCGGCAGCGCTCAAGGGTCCGACACTTCGGTCCCCGCTGCCCGGCGCCTGATGAGGAGGACCATCATGTCCAGGAACGCCATTCTTGCGATCACGCTCGCATCTGCCACCGCTCTCGCCAGTGCGAGCTATGCCGCGTCGAGCGACGCCAGCACGGCAGCCAACGCCAACGGCCAGGCCCAGACGAACCAGATGACGTCGAAGGTCGACAAGACGGCCGAACGCGACTTCACGAAGCTTTCGAAAAAAGGCTATTCGGCCTTCCGCGATCTGCGGCTTGCCCGGCTGGCGATCTTCGACGGCAAGACGAAGGAGGCCTCGAAACTGCTCGATGAGGCCAAGACCGCGATGCAGGCGGCGTCGAAGGACGACACGCAGTTCATGAAGGCCGAAGCCGACATCACGCCGCCCAAGGGGGCGGCCGGCGCGGCGTCGAAGACGGCCATGAACACGCAGGGCCAGTCCGCCGGCACGAGCGACGACCAGATGAGCACCGCCTCGACGACCGGAGACAATTCCGACGCGCAAAACCCGTCGAACAAGCCGATCGCATGGCTTCCGATCGATGGCCAGATGACCGTCGCGGAGGATTTCTCCGCCTCTCCCGAAAAGGCGGCGGCCGTGAAGAAGGCGAACGAATCGCTGAAGAAGGGCAACCGCAAGGAGGCGCTCGACACGTTGAAGCTGGCGGGCATCTCGGTCGAATACACAATGGTCATCGCGCCGCTCGACAAGACGCAGGCGCAGATCAAACAGGCGTCCGAGGACGTTGCCGATGGCAAGTACTACGAGGCCAATCTCGCGCTGAAGAAAGCCGAGGACGCCGTCAGGATCGATGCGGTCGACGTGGTCGGAACGCCCGAAAAGGCTGCCGCTAAGTCATCGGATGCGGCCTCGACCAAGGCATCGGCTTCCGCTTCCGAATCAAAGGCAATGAAGAGCACAAACTCGACCAACTGATGGTCCGCTGCGCTCACTTCCCGCTCTTCATGGGCGGGAAGTGCTTCGTTCAAGTTTCAGCCGGGATGCGCGCGCCGCGATGAATGATTGACGCACCAAAGAGGGATGAACCGCGGCGAGCGGGGCATGGCAAGCTCCAGTGAGCACAAGCAGGAATTGAAAAAGTATAATTTGCGCTTGATAGCTTATCAATTGCCAGTTTGCGGAGCACGTTTCCCAAAAGACAAAAACCGGCTGCTTCCACAAGCTTATCGCGAAAAAATCAATCCGGATTTGCGCGATCAGAGGTTTTAAATTCCATTGATTCACTGAAGAGTTTCAGCTGACCGCGTGAGAAATTCGGCCGGGTTAGTTCGAGCGTCAGCGTAAGTTCACAAAACGATAAGGTAAAACCCGTCATTAACCATTTGTTAACCGGGGCCTCGCGCAAGCTTTAGACGGCAATGTCACTCGCGAAACATGAATGCAGTTCGTGCGTATGCGAGGAGTGACTATGGCTTTGGCCATTGGCGGGCAGGCCCAACAGATCATGACGAACCTTTCCGGGCTCGGAGCACGCAAGCTCTCTGCTCTTGGCCTCGTCGGATTTCTGGTGGTCGCATTGGTTGGTCTGGGAAGTTACTATCTCTCCCGGCCGGACATGGAAGTCTTGTATTCCGGCCTCGATCGGACCGACATCACGCGCATCGGCGCGGCGCTGACCGAAGCCGGCATCTCCTTCGACGTGGATGCCAAGGGCGACGCCATCCTGACGCCTTTCGCGCAGACGGCTCCCGCGCGAATGCTTCTGGCCGAGAAGGGGCTGCCGCGCTCCGAGAACGCCGGCTACGAGCTCTTCGACAATCTCGGCTCGATCGGCCTGACCTCCTTCATGCAGGAAATCACCCGTGTGCGGGCGCTCGAGGGGGAAATTGCCCGCACCATCCAGTCGCTCGCCCATGTTCGGGCAGCCCGTGTCCACATCGTTCTGCCCGATGAGGGAAGCTTCCGCCGCAACGAGCGCAAGCCCTCGGCGAGCGTCGTCATTCGCACGGATCAGCCGGAAGACTTCTCCTCGGCGCAGGCGATCCGCCATCTGGTCGCGTCGGCGATACCCGGCATGACACCGGACGAGGTGACGATCCTGTCCGCCGACGGCACGCTGCTGGCCTCGGGCGATGATTCGACCTCGAGCGCGCCGACCAAGCTGTTCGGCATCGAGCGGATCGTCGGGAAGAGCGTGGAGGACTCGATCCGCCGCACCCTGTCGCCCTATCTCGGCATCGGCAATTTCCAGACTTCGGTGACGGCACGACTCAACACGGATCGCAAGCAGATCAGCGAGCGGACCTTCGATCCCGACGTGCGCGTCGAGCGCTCGACCCGCACCATTCGCGAAAACGCCCAGAGCGAGAACTCGACCAAGGAGAACGCCGTCGGCGTCCAGCAGGATATCCAGCCGGCCGGCGGTGCCGCCGAGACCAACAGCGGCCAGACCTCGCAGGAAAACAACGAACGCCGCGAGGAATTGACCAACTACGAGATCAACGAGAAGACGGTCCAGACCACGAGCGAGGGCTATAGCGTCGAAAAGCTTTCGGTCGCCGTCGTCATCAATCGGGCGCGGCTGAAAGAGGCGATCGGCGAAAACGCCACCGATGCCCAGATCGATCAGCGTCTTGCGGAGATCCAGGCGCTCGTCGCCTCCGCGTCCGGCCTGTCCGAACAGCGCGGCGACCAGCTGAAGGTGACGGCTGTCGACTTCATCGACTCCAGCACCGCGCTCGAACCCGTCCCCGGACCCGGTATCGGCGAAATGTTCATGCGCCAGTCCGGCACCCTGATCAACGCCCTCACCATCCTTGCCGTCGCCGTCATGGTGATCTGGTTCGGCCTGAAGCCCGCGATCCGCGCCATCGTCCAGACCCCGAACAATCAGGAGGAGGCGGGCCTCGAGCTGGGCGGCGACGAGCTGCCTGGGCTGGGCCTGGACGATGGTCCCGGCGGCCTCGAACTGCCCGGCGGTTTCGACTTCGCGCAAGGTACACCGGATATATCCCAGTTCGGGGGCGGCGTGCCGGCTTATCTGGGCCAGTTCGACGAGGTCGAGAGCGAAAGCCCCAGAGCCCGTATCGAGCGGCTGCTCGATCAGGACGAAGTCAAGGCGGCGAATGTCTTGAAGCAGTGGATCAACCATAAAGAGGCGGCATAAGAGATGATCTCTCTCGCGGACTATCTGACGGAATTTCCCGAAGAAGACGGCAGGCCGTTCCAGAGCCTGGCTGGCGAAACGCCGAAGCCGAAGAAGCCCAAAAAGCCCAGCTTCGAGCATCTGACGCTGGTCTCCGACGGCCTTGCCGTGAAAAAGCAGCCGGTGGCGCGGGTTCCTGAGCATCTCGAGGCGATCCCGGAGATGGGAGAGGCCGAAGCGGCGCTGGAAGAGGTGTCGTTCGACGAAGCCGATTTCGGCTTCGATACGCCGGTGGAGATCGGCGAGACGCTCGAAGATCTGCCGGTTCCAGCTCCGCAGCTGAGCGAAGAGGACGTCGAGGCAGCGCGCGCCGAGGGGCTCGCGGCCGGACGTCTGGAGGCCCTCGCCGAAGCCGAGGCCATGATCGGCGAGGCCGTTGCCGCGGCGCTCGAGGCCGAGCGGGCCACGGCCGCCGAGGCCATGGCCGCGGCCGTCGAGGCCGCGCGTCTCGAAGCGCTCGCACAGGAAGGCGGGCGCCTGGCAGAACTCGTCGCCGACAAGCTGGAGCGCATCGAGACGGCACTGCGGACGTCCTTTACCAGCGTCCTGAAGCCGATCGCCATCGATGTCCGCACGCGCCAGACGATCGAGGAGCTGGCCGGGGCGGTCGCGACGCTTGCGCTCGATGGACGGGCCCTTTCGCTCGAGGCCTTTGGCCCGGCCGCGCTTCTCGACGCTTTCGCCGAAGCGCTCGGCCCGCGTCGCGGCTTCGTCGCCTTCGAGGCCGACGAGACCATGACCGACATCCGCATTTCCTGTGATCAGACGACGCTCGAAACCCGTCTGGCCGATTGGAAGGGCGCGCTCGAAGAGGCGCTCCAGTGAGCGAACAGTCCGGCGCAGGTCATCTCGAAAAGCAGGAGATCATCATTGTCCGCCGTAGCGGACATGGTGACGACGGCCACCATGGTGGCGCGTGGAAGATCGCATTCGCCGACTTCATGACGGCGATGATGGCGTTCTTCCTCGTGATGTGGCTGACCAATTCGTCGGACATGGCGACGCGCAAGCAGGTTGCGCAATATTTCAATCCGATCAAGCTGAACGACCCCTCGCCGGCGACCCGCGGCATCAAGAAGAAGGACGACGGCGCCGATCGCAAGCAGAACGAGAACGGCGAGAGCGCGGCCGAGACCAACGGCGACCCGCGCGGCCGCCCGACGGCCGGCGTCGAAACCGGCGGAGAGGAAAAGTCGATCTTTCGCGATCCCTATTCCGTGCTCGCCGAGATCGTCTCGGAGAGCCAGAAGAACGGCGAGGGCGAGCTCACGGGCAAGCCCGATGGCTCCGGCCTTCCCGGCCTCAATGGCGGCGAAGCCTATCGCGACCCCTTCGATCCCGATTCCTGGCAGCTTTCACCCAACATGATGGAGAGCGGTGGCCGGCTGGAAGACGTGCCGCCGATCGATTTCCGCACCGCTGTCCTGCCGCCCGAGGACCCGATGACGGATCCCGAGAAGGGCCCGAAAGGCGAGGGCGTCGACGAGCCCGGCACGTCCACGGCCGAAGGCGACCAGAAGGACAAGACCGGCTTCAAGCTTGCCGGCGAAGAGAGCGGCGCGCCATCCGGCAAGGGGATCGACCAGGCCGGCAAGGCCGAGGACGGCACGAAAGAGGCGGGCGGCAAGGGCGCTGCCGAGAAAGCCGGCAAGGCCGAACAGCTGAAGGCCGAGATCGGCGCTGAAATTGCCAGGCTCGGCGATCATGTGCCGGCCAAGATCGACGTCGTCGAAGGCGATGGCGGTGTGACGATCTCGCTTGCCGACGACGTCAAGACCGGGATGTTCCCGGTCGGCTCGGCCAAGCCGAGCGCCGACGCCATCAAGCTGATGGAGAAGATCGCGGGGGTTCTGGCCAAGCGCCCAGGCACGATCACCATTCGCGGCCATACCGATGCCCGGCCCTATACCAGCGGCGAATACGACAACTGGCGCCTGTCCTCCGCCCGCGCCCACATGGCCTATTACATGCTGGTACGCGGCGGGCTCGACGAGATGCGGGTGAAGGCCATCGAGGGTTTCGCCGACCGCGATCTCAAGGATCCTGAAAATCCCGAAGCCGCGATCAACCGGCGTATCGAAATCTTCCTGACCGAGCCGCAGGCTTGATGCGTCCACGATCCGATCATCTTGCCTGGGCCATTGCGCTCGTCGCCCTCGTCTTCGTCATGCCGGCGCATGGCGAGGACGCCCATAGCGACGCCCATAGCGACGCCCATGGTTCGAGCGCTGCAGAGCGCGTGCGCGAGGCGGCCGAGGCCGCGCGCCGGGGCGACGATGCGACGGCAAAAGCCGACCAAGCGTCTTCAGATCATCAGGAGCCCGTCAGCAGCGGCGAGACCAAAGCCGACGCTGCCGCCGCCGATGGCGAGGGTGAAAAGGCGCATGCGAGCGACGGACACGGCGCATCCGCCGCCGGCGCAGACGACGATGCCGAGCATGCCGGCGAGGCACACGAGCCCGACGCACACGAGGATGCCGCCGACGGGGACGGCGATGCCGACCATGGCGACAGCGCCGAAGAACATGGCGAGGCCGCCGAACATAAAGAACCGCCGCCGACCCGTGGTCCGCAGCCTTACGAGGTGATCCGGTCGCTGCAGTTCCTTCAGGATCAGGCGGCGCGAGGCAACGTGTCGGCGAACAGGGTTCAGGCGCGGCTTCTGCATTGGTACGGGCCGGTCTTCGAACGCGCGTCGCAGAAGATCTGGGATGATCCGCGAAATCAGCGCGCCGCGGCCCTGTTCGTGCTGAGCGGCGGGCCGCCCTCGGTGCTCAGAATGATCCTCGCCAAGAACGATTTTCCCGCGGATGTGAAACCGCTGCTCGACGGCGCGCTGGCCTATGTCGAAAACCGCCAGACGGAGGCCCAGACGATCTTGTCCGGTCTCCACACCGACGAAATGGAGCCGGGTCTGTCCGCGCAGATCAACCTCGCCTTGGCCCAGATGCAGGAAAAGCCGCAACCGGCGAAGGCTCTGGAGCGGCTGCGTCGGGTGATGCTCGACGGCACCGGCACACTGCTGGAAGAGGCCGCGCTGCGTCTTGCCATGGGGCTGGCGGAAGAGCTGGGCGAGCACGATCAGGCTGACGGATACGCCCGTCTCTACTTCGATCGCTACGCCCACTCGGTCTATGCCGGCAATTTCCGCGCGATGTTTACCCAAATCTATGTGGGACGGCCCGTCGAACAGGCTGAAAAGACCGTCGAGATCATCGCCGACGCCGTGGCGCGCATTCCGATCGCAGAACAGCTCTCGATCTATCTGTCGATCGGCCGCCGCTCGCTCATCGCCGGCAACATGAAACTCGCCGGCATGGCCGGCACGAGGGTTCTTGCCGCCGACAATCTCACCTTGCGGGCGCGTCAGCGGGCCATGCTCTATGTCGCGGCCTCGACGCTGACGGAGCGTGACCCGATGGTGACGCTGGCTTCGCTCCAGGCGATCGACCGTGAGAACCTGCATCCGGCCGACCGCAAGCTCTATGACGCGGCGCTCGGTGTCCTCGATGAAATTCGCAAGCCTCTGATGACCGAGAAAATGCCAGACCCGAAAGCCGCAGACGAAACCTTGACGGAGGCCTCGCTCGATTCCTCCGTCGCCGACCGGGCAGCGAAACTGCTCGATGCCGTGCGCAGTGACTTGGAGGAGACGGACCGATGACCGTTGCAAGAGGGCTTTCGGCAGAAGCGCCGTCGGCGGTGACGGGGCGCAATGGCACGCGCGAGCAGGGCAGCAAGGCGACCGACGCCGAAGGCTTTACTGCCGCGATGCGTGATGTGGGTTCCTCGCAGGAGGGAACCGGAACGGCGAACAAGCCTACGTCGAACGAGGCGACGCCGACGAAGAACAAGCGATCGCAGGCAGAAGCGGAAGCGCAATCCGCTCAATCGACCGGCCAGTCGACCGGCGCGAGCAAGGATGCCGATCTGGACGCGGTGGTTGCCGCCGTCGACGCCGTCGATGCCGAGGACGCTGGCGACGAGCTTTCGAAGCGCGCCGCCCGCGCGGACACCGGCAAATCGACCGATGCGGCGGCCCTGGAACGCTACGGCGGACCTCGCCGCGATCGTTTGGATCAGGAGACGAAGAACCCGCGCACCGCAGCGAAATCGGCACGCGATGCCGAGGGTTCGACGTCGGAGAAGACCGCTGGCGCTGCGAAGGGCAAGGCCCGGGCAGACAAGGCGGACGTGTCCTCGACCAAGTCGCAGTCGGCGGAGGCGACAGAGACGACGGACGGGATCGAAGCCGACGCGGCGGCGAAAACGCAGGCTGCAGACCCCGCGGCCAAGAGCGGTGCAAATCTGGACGAGACGGCTTCGGTCGGGGGCGATGCCGAGGCCGACGCGACCGGCAAGCTGCCGGTGGCAGATTCGGCGCCGCTTCCGGCACAGGGCAAGTCTGTCGATACGGGCACCGGCCGCAAGCATCGCGCCTTGCACGCGCCCATCACGGCCGAGACCGATCCCGAACTCGCCCGCCTGCAAGCCGAAAAGGCCGGCGAGGCCGCCAAGGAGGCGCTCGCCCCGATGCTGTCCGCCGAGCAGGTCGCCGAACGTCTCGGGATCGCGCTTCCGGGGCAGGAGGATGCGGTCGTGGAGGACGACACCGCTCCACCCCCACCTCGTGACGGACGGATCATCGTGACTGTCGGTCGCGGCATGAGCTTCGCCCCGGCGCCGGCGGCCGACGAGGCGGCCGAAGCGCCGTCGACGACCGGCGGCAGCACCGCGTCACTGGCGAACCCGATCTCGCCCGATGCCAAGCTGGCGGCGATCCTCGGCGGGTTCGGTCTCGACAGCCGCTTCTTTGCGGATACGGAAAAAGACCCGGCCACGCAGTCACCAATGATCGATACGGCGGCCGGCTCCAAAGTCTCGGCGCGGCTCGACCAGCTTTCGGACAGCGTCAGCGCGACGGCGCTGGCGGGCCAGTCTGCCTCGAGCGAAGCGCCGGCCGTTGCCGGTGATCGGGATCGGCGCGCGCGGAGCGGCAATGCCAATGAAGCGGCGGCATCTGGCCGGGCGGCCAGCGCCGAGGCGACATTCGCCAAAGCCGGCAAGGCAGAGGTGGCGCTCGGCGAGGTTGCAAAGACCTCGCGGGGGAACGACTTGGATAATCCGGCAGAGATACCGGGCTCTGCGGCGCAAAAGACCGCCAGCGCGGCTGCGCCGGACGTCACCATAGCGCGCTCGGCACTATCTGCCGATCCTCGTCCGTCGTCAGGCCTGCCGACGCGGGTCGATCTCGTTTCCATGCGGACGGATTTCGAGCCGGCGACCCGCCGCGCCGAGCGCCGTGGCGCGGATGACGTCAAGACCGCTCTGCCGACCTCTCCGGCGGCTTCGGCCCGCAGGGTTGCGGCCAGCCTGGGCGACAATCTTGCGCAAGCGCTTACCGGAACGAGCGATCTCGCACTCGACGCGGGCCGTGCCGATGGCGCAGGCCAGCCCGATCTCATGCCATCAATGGCGCGTCCCGGCGCGGCGGAGATCGCCTCTCGCACCGCTGGCGAGTTGACAGCGGCGCGACCAGTTTCCGACGGCCTGGGGCAGTCTCTCGCACAGTCGGCCGACGCGGTGCGCGGCTCCGAACGCTCGCCAATGGTCGAAGCTCGCGGTACCATCGATACGCCCGTCACAGCCACGGCGACGACGCAGCCGGATCCGGTCGATCCGCAGGTGGCCGATCCGCTCCGCGGCCGCAACGACGATGGCAGGCCGAACCTCCAGACGTCGCCGAGCGGATCCAGCGCTCGCCGCGATCTTCCCGGTCAGGACAGTGCGGCCACGCAGGGGCGCGGCGAGGCCGAGTCTCCTGCTCGTTCGGAGACCGTTCTCACGACGAGACGCTCTGAAACGGCCGCGACGTCGGCAGATTCACAGCCGGCAAGGCTCCCGCAGTTCCAGGCCGGCCGCGATGGCGGCACCGTGGCGGGCTCAGCGGCAGCGGCAACCGCCGAGCGCCATGGCGACAATCGCGCCTTCCAATCCATCGCCACGAATGCGGAGATGGGCGCGTCAACCCGCAACGCGGCGTCATCGGATCAGCCCGCTGCACGCTCGCCGCGCGATGGCGTTTCGGTCGACGGTCGGCTGGCGGGGAGAGAAGCGGCCCGTTCGAATGCTCCTGCCATGTCGGAAAAGCCCATGGCCGGCATGCCCTCGGCAGAGCGCGGCGACGGGGCGAGGGTGAATGGACAGTCGCGCGCGGAAACGGCACCCCCAGACCAGGCGCGACCGGCTTCGATGGCTCGCGCTTCAGCCGACCATGCGATGCCAGTCTCTCAAACCGCCGCGCCTGGCGAAAATGCCCGCGTTGACGGGACGGCCGCTCCCGCGATGAAGATCCCGGCCACGGGTGTTGCGACCGATCGCTCGCGTGACGCTGCGACGGCAGGTGTCGAAATGCCAGTCAAGACGGCCCAGCCTTCCATGCAACAGTCGCGCAATGACGCCAGGGACCTGACGAATTCCCTGCCCGGCATGGTGCCCTCGGCTACGAGCCAGGTCGCCGATGCCGTCGCCTCGGCCCTTGGCCAGGTGAACGGCGCCGCGAACGCTTCCGGCGTCGAGCGCACGCGCCTTCGCGCCGGCGGCGCGGCGCTGAAGACCATGCAGATCCAGCTTTCTCCCGAACAGCTCGGCAAGCTAAACATCACCTTGAAGCTGATCGAGGGCAATCTCGCCGTCCATATCGAGGCGAGCGAGCCGGAAACGGCGCTGCGTCTCAAGGACGACACCGAGGGTCTGAAATCGTTGTTGAAGTCGGCCGGGTTCGACGTCGACGACGCCGTCGTCACCTTCGGCAGCCGCGATGCTTCGGGCGCGCGCATGGCGCAGCAGCCGGCTGCGCAGGGTGAGGCTTCCACCACGGGCCAGTCGCGCGGCGATCAGGCATCGTCGGGACAGTCTTCCGGCGGCCAGGGCGGTCGGCCGGGCGAGGGCGGGGCGAGACAGTCGCGGCCGCAGCCGTCCCCCGCAACTCCGGAGAGAATCGGGGAGAATGCCAGGCGCTCGCCCGGCATCGACCCGTCAGTCTATCTCTAAGACCTCCGGTCGCGATCGCACAAAGCCTTATCATTGCAGACACATAGCAAAAACGGCGGGCCACAAGCCCGCCGTGTCGATGCTAAGGCCTCGATAGGTAAAAAAATTTTTAATAAAAATCAATGATTTGGCTGAAAACAACGAAGGGATGGTTAATAGATCACTAAATTTCAGGATTGGAGCAAGACTCGCGTCAGGTTACCGTTTCTTTACCAACAAAGCGGCGGCGGACGGAGGTCAAAATGATCGTAGTGGTTGATAATCGTGAACTGGTGACGAGCGGATACGAGTCGCTTTTCGCTCGTGAGGGCATTTCCACGGCGAGCTTCGGGGCCGAGGAATTCCGTGACTGGGTCGAGACGGCTCCCGAGAGCGATCTGTCGGCGGTCGAGGCGTTTCTTCTCGGCGACTTCGACGATCGGGCCGGCTGCCCGCGTCTCATCCGGTCGCGTTCCACAGCTCCGATGATTGCGCTTTCCGAGGGCCGCAATCTCGATGGAACCCTCGATCTGTTCGCCGCCGGTGTCGACGACGTCGTTGCCAAGCCGGTGCACGTCAAGGAGATCCTGGCCCGGGTCGGCGCCATTCGCCGTCGCGAAAATGCCGAGGCGACGCGTACCGTCGTCGGCGAGATCTGCGTCTATCAGGACGGCCGCGATGCGGAAGTCGCCGGCAAGGCGATGGCCCTGCCGCGCCGCGAGCGCCGCATCCTGGAATATCTGGTCTCGAACCGCGGCCGCCGGGTTTCCAAGCAGCAGCTCTTCAACGCCATCTACGGCATCTTCGACGAGAATGTTGAAGAGAACGTCATCGAAAGCCACATCTCCAAGTTGCGCAAAAAGCTGAAGATGCGCCTGGGTTATGACCCGGTGTCTTCCAAGCGCTATCTTGGTTATGGCATCGGCGTAGAGTAAAATCTAAAACCTTTCAGAAGTATTAATTCAAAAGCCCTGCCGCATTATTTCGGCAGGGCTTTTTGTTTGTTGTAGCAATGCTGCACTTCCGGCGTCGGCACAGCTAGGCACAAGCTTTCTGCCATATTCCTCAAGCAGCGAGGCAGCCTACGGAGTTCTGGCCCATGAGCATCAACGGCGTTTTTAGAACCAGCGTTTCCGGCATGAATGCACAGGCCAACCGCCTGTCTGTCATCTCGGACAATATCAGCAATGCCAATACGGACGGCTACAAGCGTGGCGAGACGGAATTTTCGTCTCTGATCTTCGCCCAGTCGGACGGGCAATATAACTCCGGCTCGGTGACGACGCAGGTCCGGCAGACGGTCAGCCAGCAGGGCAGCACCGCCACGACCACCTCCGCGACGGACGTCGCCATTCAGGGCGACGGCTTCTTCATCGTCCAGGACGCCAATGGCCGCGACTTCTACACCCGGGCGGGCTCCTTCGTCGAAAAGACGGAGAATGTCGGCGGAACCGAGACGACCTATCTCGTCAATTCGGCCGGCTACCGGCTCACCGGCACGTCGCTGAGCGACAACAGCACGGGCGCGATCGAACTGCCGGTCGGCAAGCTCATCGCCCCGTCCGAAACGACGTCGGTCGAATTCTCCCTGCAGCTGCCGTCCTCCGAGACGGCGGTCACCGGCGGAGCTGCGCCGACGGCCGCATCCGCTGCTGATGCGGAATATACCGCGAAGACCTCTCAGGTCGTCTACAACCAGCTCGGCGAAGCCCGGACTATCGACATCTATCTGACGAAGACCGCCGACAGTCCGACGAATGCGACGGATGACTGGACGATCTCGATCTTCGATCAGTCTCAGGCGACGAATGGCGGTTTCCCCTACACGGCAACGGCACCGGAAACGCTGGTCGAATACAGCCTCGATGTCTCATTCAACGCGACCACCGGTCTGCCGATGGCCACAGTCAGCGGCGAGCAGATGACGCTGGCCGATGGCAGCGTGCTCGATCTCGATTTCACGTCGCTGACCCAGTACGCCTCCGACTTCTCGTCGAAGGTCACGGCCGACGGCAACCCGGCCGGCTACATCAGTGAGTTCGAGATCACCAGCGACGGCATCGTCAACGGCGTGATGAACACCGGCGACACGGTTCCGCTCTACCAGCTCAACCTCGCCAGCTTCTCCAGCCCCGATCAGCTGACGGCCGGCGTCGGCAACGTCTACTCGGCCAATGCCAATTCCGGCGCGGCAACGACCGGAAGCCCCGGCGTCAACGGCTTCGGCTCGCTGCAGTCCAACGCCATCGAGCTGTCGAACGTCGATCTGGCGAGCGAACTTACCGACATGATCGAATCCCAGCGCTCCTACAGCGCCAATTCGAAGGTCTTCCAGACCGGGTCGGAAATCCTCGACGTGCTCATCAACCTGAAGCGCTGATCGGCGCTTGGCGCCTATTGACACGGGAATAAACCGAGATGTCTCTCATGTCCGCCTTCACGAGCGCGCGGTCGTCGCTGGCGACCGTATCGCAGCAGTCGGCTCTCGTTTCGCGGAACGTCGCGAACGCGGAAAATACGGCTTCGACACGCAAATACGCCACCCAGACGTCACTGGCTCAAGGCGGCGTGTCGATCGTCTCGGTCTCCCAGTCGAGCAATCAGGCACTGTTTCGATCGATGACGACGGCGAACGCGACGCTCGCCTCGGCCGAGGTCACCTACAGTGCGCTCGATTCCATAAGAAGCGTCATCGGCGACACCGACTCGATCGAGTCGCCGGCGGCGCGCCTGACCGAGCTGCAGGCGGCCTTGTCGCAATATGCGGTCACGCCCGAAGATACGCAGACGGCGCGCGCCGCCGTCAGCGCTGCCTCCGATCTTGCAGCCAGCCTGAATAACGTCACCGACGCGGTCCAGTCCGCTCGCGCCGATGCCGACGCGCAGCTTGCCGACGCGGCCGACAAGATGAACTCGCTGCTTTCGCAGTTCGAAAAGCTCAACAACCGGATCATGACCGGCACCGCGACAGGCGCGGATGTGACCGACGAGATCGACCAGCGCGATCAGATCGTCACGGAGCTCTCCGGCTATGTCGGCCTGAACGTCCAGGTTCGTGCCGGCAACGACATGACACTTTCTACCGACTCCGGCATCATGCTCTTCGAGACCACGGCGCGGCAGGTCGAGTTCACGGCGCAGTCGAGCTACGACGCCACCGTCGTCGGCGGCAGTTTCAAGATCGATGGCGTCGATGTTTCCGGTGCGGCGTCCGGCATGCCGATCAAGAGCGGCAGCGTCTATGGTCTGCTCACGTTCCGCGACGAGACGGCCGTTCAGTATCAGGGCCAGCTCGACGAGATCGCCTCGGCGCTGGTCGAGGCGTTTTCCGAAACAGACAGTGGCGGCACGGCCTGGTCCGGACTGTTCTCGATCCAGTCGGACGGCTCGTCCACGGACCTGTCGACGCTCACCTCCAAGACGGGCCTTGCCGGCCTTCTCACCGTCGCCTCGAATGCCGTCGACGATCCCGATCTTCTCAGGGACGGCGACATTTCCGGCCAGGGTGTCGTCTACAACACCAACGGAACGTCCGGCTTCAGCGACCGCCTCAACGATCTGATCGCCAGTCTCGACGACCAACTCAGCTTCGACGGGACGTTCGGGGCCGGAACCACCGGGACGATCGGCGACTATCTGGCCTCGTCGATCAGCTGGCTCGAGGACAAGCGCTCGATCGCCTATGACGACGTCGACTATCAGTCGACCGTGCTGTCGCGCGCACAAGAAGCCCTCTCCGATGTGACCGGCATCAATCTTGACGAGGAGATGACCCATCTCCTCGACCTCGAGCGCTCCTACCAGGCCTCGAGCAAGCTGATCTCGACGATTGGCGAGATGATCGATTCCATCATTGAAATCGCCTGATCGGACGCACCATGACCAATTATCTCGTATCGAGTTATTCGCTGCTGAGTTCGTCGCGCAATGCCGTGTCGAAGATTCAGCAGGAACTGACGATCATGCAGAAGCAGTCGACGACAGGGCGCCTCGCGGATGTCGGACTGGCACTCGGGCTTCGGACCAGCCAGTCGATCTCGCTTCGCTCTGAAAGCGAGAGCGTCGCGCGGCAGCTCGACACCAACGCCATCATCTCGCAGCGCTTTGCCGCCATGCAGAATGCGCTCCAGTCCGTCGCCGACACCGGCAACGAGTTTCTGTCCTCGCTGATCGCCAACGGCACCGGGGATCCGGGCGTGACGGCGAACACGCAGCAGGCGATGGCGAGCCTGCAGCAGATCGTCGGGGCCCTGAATTCCTCGTCCGGTGCACGATTCCTGTTCTCCGGCGCGGCGACCGACCAGCAGTCCATCGCCTTTGCGGCAGCAGCGCCGGCAACCGGCACGGTCGATACCTATTTCGACGGATCTCAGGCCCAGGCCGATACGGCAGCGGCCTTTGCCGCTGCCTTCGGCGTGAGCCAAAGCGACGAGGCCGTCTCGAGCATCACCGAGAGCGATCTGGAGGCTTTCCTGGACGGGGCTTTCGAGGACCTCTTCGAGAGCGGAAGCACGGGCGCCTGGAGCACGAACTGGTCCAATGCCGACGACGGCACCGTCGAGAACCGCATCACCGACAGCGAGTCGATCAAGACCTCCTATTCCGCCAACGAGGAGGCCTTCCGCAACATTGCGAAGGCTTACGTGATGCTGTCCGACCTTGGCGCCGAAAACATGGATGACGGGGCTCGTCAGCTTCTCACAAGCCGGGCGATCGAAACTCTCAGCCAGGGGCTCAGCCAGCTGACCCAGATGCAGGCCGAGATCGGTGGGAGCCAGTCGCGCGTGGAACTCGCAGACGAGACTTTGGACGCAAGGCATAACGTGCTGACCATTGCGATTTCGGACCTCGAGGAAGTCGATCCGTACGAGGCGAGCACCCGGGTGACGGGCCTCGAGACACTGCTTGAGACGTCCTACACGCTGACGGCTCGGCTCTCCCGGTTGAGCCTTCTGAATTATCTCTGAGCCAGGGCGGAGCGACGACGATGCCGAGATCAGGACCGCACGCTGCGGCGCCCCAAGAGAGCCGGTCAGTGCGCAAGACGGGAATGCTCAACACGACGGCCGGTCGGGGGAGCGTCACCAGGCTCTCGCAACCGTGCGGCGACGGCATGCAGCCCTGCGTCGAGATCGCCGCGCGTTCCATGGCTCCGGCAATCTGCCGGAGCGTGCTCGGGCCGAACCAGGCCAGGACATTCGCCGGCGCAATCTTCTGAGCGCCGCAACAATCGAAGATCGCTTCGGGACCGTGACGGCCCCGACAGTGACGCACCAACAGCTTCAGGAAGCCCGCGCATCGGCCGCCGGCTGTGTAACGGGTAGGATCAAGGGGTAGGAATGTATCAGTTCTCCTATGCGGAAATCTCCGAAGACGTCGAGATCAACGCACGCGAACGCGAACGCCAGGCGCTCGACCATTCGATCGACCTTCTGCAGCGCGCGGAGAAGAACGGGCCCCGGTCCCGCGATGCGATCGAGGCGATCTACATAACCAGAAGCCTGTGGGCGATCCTCGTCGAGGATCTCTCGAGCGCCGACAACGGTCTGCCCGAGAACCTGCGCGCAGAACTCATCTCCATCGGGCTCTGGATCATGCGTGAAGCCGAGGCCATCCGCCTCGGCCGCTCGAACAACTTCCAGGGCATCATCGAAATCACAACTCTGATCCGCGACGGGCTGAACTGATCATGGCGACATTGCGCATTTCCCTCAGGGCCGGCGAACGAATCTTCGTCAACGGCGCCGTCCTCAAGGTCGACAGAAAAACGACCCTTGAGTTCCTCAACGACGTCACTTTCCTTCTGGAAAGCCACGTCATGCAGGCGGAGCAGGCGAAGACGCCGATGCGCCAGCTCTACTTCATCGTCCAGATGATGCTGATGGATCCCAGCACCACCGATGCGGCAATGGAGCTGTTCGACAAGGCCCATCCCGCGATGCTGAAGACCTACAGCAATCGCGACATCATCGACGGCCTGCTCGAGGTCTCCGAACTGATCAGCCGCGGCCGCACCTTCGAGGGGCTGAAGCGCGTTCGCTCGATGATCGCGCTCGAAGACGAGATCCTCGGCGAGTTCTCCGAAGCCGGCAACACGGTGCGCAACTTCGAGCCGCCGATGCGCCTGGCGGCAGGAGCGTAGGATGAGTGTCGACGCCGTCTCCTCCGTCAGCACCACCTCGTCGAGCAGCGTCACCTCGGCGACCTCGGCGAGCAGCCTGGACTACGATTCCTTTCTCAGCCTTCTCGTCGCCGAGATGTCGAACCAGGATCCGCTCAATCCGACCGACTCCACCGAGTATATTGCCCAGTTCGCCACCTTCTCGCAGGTCGAACAGTCGATCCAGACCAATTCGAAACTCGATTCCATGATGGCGGTCTCGGCGCTGACGCAGGCGAACTCTTTGATCGGCCGGACTATCACCTCCTCGGACGGTGAGACGACCGGCGTCGTCGCCGCGGTCAGGGCAGGCTCGTCCGGGATCGAGGCGGTTCTCGAAAGCGGCGATTCCGTCGTCCTCGAGACCGGGACGGAGGTCGAGTAGGGATGAACGAAGCCGAAGCCATCGAAATCGTGCAGTCGGCCGTCTGGACCATCGTCGCGGCCTGCGGTCCGGCGGTGGGAGCGGCCATGGTCGTCGGCGTCGCCATCGCCCTTTTTCAGGCCCTGACCCAGATTCAGGAGGTGACGCTCACCTTCGTGCCGAAGATCCTGGCGATCTTCGTCGTCATCGCCATGACCGCTTCCTTCACCGGCGCGCAGGTCTACGCCTTCACCCAGGAATCCTATTCACGCATCGAGACCGGCTTCGACCGCTGACGGTCGAAATGTCGCAGTGCGATCGCGAGAAGCCTGAAAAAAAGCCCGCTGCCGTAAAGGCTGGCGGGCTTTCTGCTTGTCTGGTGGCCAGAAGGGCGAGGGCGGGCCAGCCTGAAGCAATCTTGATCTGCGAGGACCGCAACGGGGCGTCATCGGGCGTTCCCAACGTCTGATCGAGATCACGGGTGGCATGATGGCCGTCGACATTTTGAAGCCGAGCGCTTCCACCTCGCAGCAAACCAAGGACGCGAAGTCCGCGGGCAACCGCGAGATCGGCTTCGCGCTGGCCGTCATCCTCATCCTGACGGTGCTCTTCGTCCCGATCCCGCCCTTTCTGATCGATGTCGGCCTGTCCTTTTCCGTGGCGCTGTCGATCCTGATCCTGATGGTCGCCCTGTGGATCAAGAAGCCGCTGGAATTTTCGGCCTTTCCGACCGTCCTGCTGCTCGCCACCATGCTGCGCCTGTCGCTCAACATCGCGACGACGCGGATGATCCTGTCCAAGGGGCACGAGGGGGTGAACGCTGCCGGTCACGTCATCGGCGGCTTTTCCCAGTTCGTCATGGGCGGCGACTTCTTCATCGGCATCATCGTCTTCGTCATCCTGATCACGGTGAATTTCCTCGTCATCACCAAGGGTGCGACCCGTATCGCCGAGGTGGGCGCGCGGTTTACCCTCGACGCCATCCCCGGCAAGCAGATGGCGATCGACGCCGATCTTTCGGCCGGCCTCATCGACGAGAAGGAATCCCAGAGCCGGCGCAAGGAACTCGAGGAGGAAAGCTCCTTCTTCGGCTCCATGGACGGTGCCTCCAAATTCGTGCGCGGCGACGCGATCGCCGGCCTCATCATCACCGCCGTCAACGTTTTCGGCGGCATCGTCATCGGCGTCACGCGCTACGACATGGATGCGGCGGCGGCCGCCGACGTCTTCACCAAGCTTTCGGTCGGCGACGGCCTCGTCTCCCAGATCCCGGCGCTGATCGTCTCGCTCGCCGCCGGTCTTCTCGTCTCCAAGGGCGGTACGAGGGGCGCTGCGCAGACCGCCGTTCTCGGACAGCTCGGCTACTATCCCAAAGCACTCTCGCTCTCCGCCGGGCTGATGGGAATTCTCGCGCTGTTGCCGGGCCTGCCCTTCATCCCCTTCGTCATGACCGGCGCGGCCCTGGCCTTCGTCGCCTGGACGGTGCCCAAGAAGCGCCGCGAGGAGGAAGCGGAGATCGCAGCCAAGGAGGCCGCCCAGCAGAAGAAGAGCGCGGACTCGGAGAAGGATTCGGTCAAGGAATCCCTCAAGATGGTCGAGATCGAACTGGTTCTCGGCAAGCAGACCTCCGCGCACATGCTGACCAAGCGCGACGAACTTGCCCGGCGCGTGCAGAAGATGCGCAAGCGCTTCGCCTCGCGCTACGGCTTCGTCGTGCCCGAAATCAAGCTCTCCGACGACCTGTCGCTCGATCCCAAATCCTACGGGATCAAGATCCACGGTACGATGATCGCTACCCAGCCGCTGCGGCTCGGCGAAATGATGATCGTGCTGGGTGACGCGCCGGGCCCGGACGTGCCGCACGATCTCACCAAGGAGCCGGCCTTCGGCATGCGCGCCGCCTGGGTGTCGGAAAGCTTCACCTCCGAGTTGAAGCGGCAGGGCTTCGAGCCGATCGACACCTTGTCGATCGTCCTCACCCACCTGTCGGAGGTCATCCGCAACAACCTCGCCCAGCTTCTCTCCTACAAGGACATGCGCGTCCTGCTCGATCGTCTGGAGAGCGAATACAAGCGGCTGATCGACGAGATCATCCCGACCCACATGTCCTATTCGGGCCTGCAGGCGGTGATGAAGCTCCTGCTCGCCGAGCGCGTCTCGATCCGCAATCTCAACCTCATTCTGGAAGCGATCGCGGAAATCGCGCCGCATGTGCGCCGCTCCGAGCAGATCGTCGAACATGTGCGCATGCGCATGGCCCAGCAGATCTGCGGCGATCTTCTGCACAATGGCAAGCTCTCGGTGCTCAGACTCGGTAACCAGTGGGATCTCGCATTCCACCAGGCGCTGAAGCGCGACGCCAAGGGCGACGTCGTCGAGTTCGACATCGACCCGCGGCTGGTCGAGCAGTTCGCCACCGAAGCGACCAAGGTCATTCGCGCCAAGATGGATCAGGGCGAATCCTTCGTTCTCGTCTCGGCGCCGGATGCGCGGCCCTATGTTCGCATGATGATCGAGCGGATCTTCGTGACCCTGCCGGTGCTCAGCCATGTCGAGATCGCCCGCGGCGTCGACATAAGGCCGATCGGTTCCATCTCGTGATCGGCGAGCTTCCCGATGTCGTCCTGTCGCTGTTCCTGATCTTTTGCCGGATCGGCAGCTGCCTTCTCGTCATGCCGGGGGTTTCCTCGGCGCGTATCCCGGTTCAGGTGCGGCTGTTTCTGTCCTTCGCCGTCTCGCTCGCTTTGGCTCCGGCGCTCCTGCCGATCGTCCAGCCTTTGGTCGGTGCCGGCGATGACGCACAGAATCTCCGGCTGATCTTTTCCGAGGCGATGATCGGCTTCATGATCGGCATGCTCGGGCGAAGCATCATGCTGGCGCTGAACTTTGCCGGCCACGTCATCGCCAACGCCATCGGCATGAGCCAGGCGCTCGGCCCCTCGATCGAGGACAGCGAATCCGCGAGCGGCCTGACATCCCTCATCACCCTGACGGCGACGACGCTGATCTTCGTGCTCAATCTCCATGCCGAGATCGCCCGGGCGCTCGTCGCCTCCTACGGGGCGATCGCGCCGTCGATCGGCTTCACCGCGCAGGCGAGCCTGATCGCGATCACCGACAATCTGTCCGAAGCGTTTCTCCTGTGCCTGAGGCTCTCCAGCCCGTTCATCCTCTATGCCGTGATCGTCAATTTCGCGGTCGGTCTCGCCAACAAGATGACCCCGACGATTCCGATCTACTTCATCTCGATGCCCTTCGTCCTGGCCGGCGGGGTGGTTCTGTTCGGCTATTCCATCGGCGATTTCCTGACGATCTTCATGCAGGAATTCCAGCGCTGGGTGCTTCGCGGATGAGCGAGACGTCCGAACGCGTCAAGCGGCTGAACCGCATGCTCAAGGTGCAGGCCCAGAAGCGGCTGCTCGAGGAGTGGCGCATCGGCCAGCTGCGCGAGAAGCGCACCGAGCTGGAAAAGAGCGATGCGGAAATCCTCGCCAGCCTCGGTGCCGACAGCGCCCTGCATGGCCTGTTCATCGGCGCCAAGGTCAACAATCTGAGGCGCAACGAGGCGCTGAGGCGAAAACTCGCCGATGAGGAGAAGGAAGCCGAGGAGCGGCTGCTTGGCGTGCGGCGTGTGGAAAAGAGCATCGAGAAGGTGCGCGACCGCACCGGGCGGATCGCCGACGCCGAGGCCGAAGCCATCCAGCGTGACGCCAGCATCGACGCGTTCCTCGCCCGCACAACAAGC
The DNA here is from genome assembly GCF_017815135.1 of Jiella mangrovi. Lineage (GTDB taxonomy): Bacteria > Pseudomonadota > Alphaproteobacteria > Rhizobiales > Rhizobiaceae > Jiella > Jiella mangrovi. Next base: position 167,636 of record NZ_JAGJCF010000009.1, read on the forward strand.
TTCGAATAAGCCGCGCGCATTAGAAGGGCTGAAAGCGATCGGCACTCAAACCCCGGCATCCGGCACGTTCATGACGATCAACACCGATTTTTCGATCAATCCGGCAAGCTTCGGCGCAACGCGCGTGGCCGAGCGGAGCGACGCGCCATCGCCGGCCGCGACCAAGGCCGCCGGCGAGAGCTTTTCGGTGGCACTTGCCAGCGCAGGAACCGGCGCCGCATCGGCGAAAGCGTCCGCGGTCAAGACCGAAACGATCCGCCCGCTCGTCAAGCACGAAGCGCGTGAAGTCGCACCGCTCGAACAGTTCGAGGGTTTCGTTCTGAGAAGTTTCGTCGAATCGATGCTGCCGAGCGACGCCTCCGAATTCTTCGGCAAGGGAACGGCAGGCGCGATCTGGCGCTCGATGCTCGCCGAGGAGATCGGCGCCGAAATGGCCAAGGGTGGCGGCATCGGCATCGCCGACGCCATCTCCAAGAAGGAAAACCCGACCGCGGGCGCCCATGCACGGGCCGAAGCCACCGCCGGCATCGCCGCGCTTCAGGCGCAGGAGGATGCTTCCGAGGCGGCGACGATCGCGACACCGAAAGCGGTCCGCTGAGACAAGACACTTCGTCCGCGCGCAGCTCGCGGATTTTCGACGATCGACCGAAGCGCCTTTGACGGCGATGGTCTGAAACAAGAAGGACGGCTGGGATGTATCAGGCAATCGACAAGGCGGCGGGCCGTCTGGAATCGATCCTCGTGCAGGAAATCGAGACGCTTCGGGGCCGGGCGAGCGAGCCGCTGGCCGAGCTCACGACGCGCAAGAATCACTGCCTCCTCGAACTCAGCCGCCTGTCGCGTTCGCTCGCCAGCCGGACCGAGCGCGACGAGCGCATCGACGCGAGGCTGCGCACCCTTAAGAAGGCGCTGAATGAGAACGAGCGTGTCCTCGGCCTTCACGTCAAGGCCAGCCACGAGATCGGCAGCGTGATCGCCGCCACCATCGCCGCGGCCGATTCCGACGGCACCTATACGAGCGCCATCGTTCGCCGGAGATGAGGTCGTGATCAAGCTGATCGGCATCGGTGTCTGGGCGGCGGTCGTCGCGCTCGGCTCGAGCTACGTCATGGCGTCGGTCTTCGCTCCGACCCCGCAGGCCGAGGCGGAGAAGGAACCGACCTATTTCGACGGGCTCGACTACAAATCGACCGAAAGCGTCACCATCCCGATGATCTCCAACAACACGATCAAGGGGTATATTCTCGCGCGCTTCGTCTACACGATCGACGGAAAAATCGGCAACACGCTGAAGGTGCCCCCGGATCCGTTCATCCTCGACGAGGTCTTCCGGCGGCTTTATTCGACCAAAAGCTTCGATTTCGACCGTCCGGAGAAATTCGACCTGACGGAGCTGACCTCGTCGATCCGCGATTCGGTCAACGCCCGCTTCGGGATGGAGCTGATGCACGAGCTGCTCGTCGAGCAGTTCGACTACATCGCCAAGAAGGATGCCCGCAGCGGCGATGCCGGCGGTGGCAAGTCGGCCGGCGACGTCGTGAAGATCGGCAAGGTCGGGCGCTAGCGGGTTTCCGGCGAACATTGGGTTCACCGGAAACCTTCATCGCAATGCCGAGCCGCATCATCCGCAGGTGAAAGCCGAGCCGGCTTTCCCGGACAAGGCTCCAGCCAGCCGTCTGCGAGCCTTTTCAGCCGGGCTTTCCAGACTCAGTCGACCAGGGCGTAGTAACGCCCGGTCAGTCGCCGGATCTCGGCGCGCGTCGGGGCGAATTCGCCGCCGACGAAGCGTACGCCGAGCTCGCGGCCGTTTTCCCACGCGATTGCCACCGGTATCAGCCTCAGCTCGACCTCGTCGAGAAGAAGGAACCGCGATGGCAGCGGGCGATCCGAGCAGCGGCGGATGCGCGCGCCGCCTTTCGAGCGGTCGTAGAGCATTCCCTCGTCGATGAACTGCCGGGACAGACCGGCGAGCTTGACCGGACGCAGGCGCGTGCGCCGGCGATGATAGAGCCGGTCGTCTGTTTGCGGGTCATCGATCAGGAAGCGTCGCATGGCGGCGACGATAGGGCGGTTTCCGCCAAGAAAGTCTGAACGTGAACGCTCACCGCGCCTGAATTTTCTGCCTGGAGCGAGGCTGGCCAGAAAAGATTAACCCCCGGCTGCGATGCTTCAACGCGCCGAGGAAGCATGATGCTGCGTCGGCAAGTCCCCATCGTTTGAGGCTGTCCGTCATGAGAGCAAGCGCGACCCCCGTGTCGGCGAAATCCGCTGCTTCGGCAGCTCACAGGCTGAGCGCCGCAAACAATTCCGATCGGGCCGTCAAGGCGCTCTCGCTCTGCCTGTTCATGCTGTCGACCGGCTTCTTCGCCGCAGTGACGGTGATTTCCTACACCAATCCCGGCTATTTCGACCGGCTTTTGATGCAGCGCATGGCCGAAACGGATATCGACCCGATCGCCGTCGGCTCGACCGCCAAGTCGGAAGACGGCGATGGCGAGGCGGAAAAGGTGGCGGCGATCCCTGTGCCGGAGCTGGTTCGTCCCTGGACCCTCAAGCCGCAGGACTTCACCATCGTCATGGTCTATGGCGACGAGGCGCATCTGGCTTCGCCGGGCGAACTCTGGCGCGTCGAGGTGGGCTCCGTCGTTCCCGGGCTCGGCCGGATCCTCGCCATCGAAGCCAGCAAGGACGGCGGCATCGTCAAAGCTGAGAAAGCGACCCTGAAGGGCGTTCCTCAGTAGCGGGGCAAGCGCGCGACATTAGCGCGCCGTGCGTCCGAATGGACGCACAAAGGACGCACTAACCTATTGAGTCCACGCATCGTGCTTTCCAAAAATCGATCCCGATTTTTGGGCCGATGCTCTAAAGCGGGCGACGGCTGCGTGGGGCCTGTGAGGTCTCCGCACGTCTGACCTCGCCCGGCCCGTCGAAACGCCCGCGCAGTCACCAGCGCCACTGTGACCGTCACAGAGACTGGAAAACCGGCAGCTCCCGACGCGCGGCGAGGGGGCTGTTCTTCGTTTCGGGCGAGCTGTGGCAACTGCGGCTCAAAGCCGCCATCTGCTCGTGGCTGCGGGCCCGCGGTCCGACGTCACACCGTTTGCATTCAGCGCGAACACTACCCATCGCACGCCGTTTCTGTCACGAGAGCATGCCGGCTGTTGGCATATCCGGCGATGGGCTGTAACTCGAAGCCGCCCGTTCGCGGCGGCGGCGAAACCGCGCGGCGTGGCCATCGCGCGCCTTAAAGAAGTCCGAGCAGACGAAAACAGAACTTCGGAGCCATCCATGCAAAATGCAGCCCTGATGATGCAGAAGAACGAAGGGGCGATGCTTCAAATCTGGCTTCGGCATCATGCAGAGATATTCGGGAACGAGAATCTCTACGTCTTCGACAACGGATCCACGGACGAGCAGACGCTGCAGGTGCTGAGACAGGCCGCTCAATCGGGCGTCAATGTCAGCGACGCCTACAGCGCGCCGACGGATTTCGACAAGAAGGGCGAGATCATCAAGGCCAAGATCGAGGAGCTCGCCAAGCTTGGCCGGTACAGTTTCTTCTTCCCCCTCGATGCCGATGAACTGGTCGGCGCCATGGTCGACGGCCACCCGTCCTTCAAGCGCGAGGACGTCAACGCGACGCTTGCGCCCTTTGTCGGGGAACAACGCGTTCTGCGCATTGCCCGGGCCTATGTGCCGAACCCGACAAAGGAAGGCCTGTACGCCCTCCACGAGAAGAACGACAAATGCTTCTTTTATACGGATACGATCGCCAAGCTCGATATCGGCTTTCACTCCGGCGAGACGAAGTCCGGCAAGGAAGGTGTCATTACCGACATCATCCAGGTTCATGCCCATCACAAGAAATACGAGAGCAAGCAGGTACGGTCGCTGCAAAAGCTGCAGAGCCGGTTCGGCAGGATCACCGCGGCGCAAGCCGTGATCATCCACAATGAGCGCGATCGCGGCTGGCACCTGATCAGTGACGTGCTCCGGGGGCGGGGCGATTTCTATCGCAGGCACTCGGCGGCCGGCCGGCAGGCGTCCGCCCCGCAGATCCGAGATCATCTTTCGCGGCTCGGCCTTTGGAACGAATTCGCCGGTCTCATGGATTTCGGTTACGACCGGGACGCCGCCGCGAGCGACCTGACGGCCCGGGGCACCATCGAGGACGTCTCCCTCGCCGATGGGGTCGTGCGAATCTCGGGATGGGCGGTGAAGGCCGATGGGTCGCGCTTCGAATCCTTTTACCTGAACATCAACGGCGTCAATCGCTTCGTCGTCCCGCATCGGCTGGTTCGCCGGCAGGACGTCGTCAGGGCGACTGCGGGTGCGGATCTGTTCTGCGGTTTCGAGATCGAGAACCCGGTCGGCAATCCGGAGGACAGGGCTATACGCAGTCTCGTTTTGCGTCCGATCGATCTGACGGGCGATACCTATGCGAACTTCGCCCTGCCCAAGACGCGAATGCCGTAGCGCTGCGTTTGTCGAAATGGCCGCTCCTTTTTCGCCAGACGCTGGCGAAAGTCTGCTATTGGCGGAACGTCGGCAATCAATCTTGCCGACAGACAATAGACATCGAAACGATGAATGACGACTGAGCTGACGCAGAAATCATGCGGTATGAGTGTTCGAGTTGTACTGATTGTAAGTCTATGATTTGAAAATATTATTCGGCGACTTCGCAAATCGCGCGCCGGGTTGCTATAGTCGCTTCGTCGCGATGGCGGGAGGCATCGCGCCACGCACCCGATTCGAGAGGGCCTCAATCCTTGCCGTCGGGACGAGGCGATCTTTCCCAAACATCGATGTCGAGCGGTTCGGCCCCCCTGGCCGGCCGGCACCATCACACGGAGATTCTTGCCAGAATCGCCGCGAAGAGAAAGATGAAACATGAAGAACCTGATCCTGTCCGCATCCGCTTCCCTGCTCGCCATCGCCCTTTCGGCCGGTGCCGCGAAGGCTGATCCCAATGGCTGCGATTCCGGCGAAACCGTCATCAAGTTCAGCCACGTCGTCGCTGACAGCGGCCATCCGAAGGGCGATGCCGCCCGTCTGCTCGCCAAGAACATCAACGAGCAGATGGAGGGCAAGGCCTGCATGGAGGTCTATCCGAACTCCACGCTCTACGACGACGACAAGGTGATGGAGGCCATGCTGCTGGGCGACGTCCAGCTCGCCGCGCCGTCGCTGTCGAAGTTCGAGGCCTATACGAAGAAGCTGCGGCTCTACGACCTGCCCTTCCTGTTCTCCTCGATCGAGGCGGCCAACGCCTACATGGCGTCCGACGATGCGAAGGCGCTTCTCGCGGCCGTCGAGCCGGAGGGCTACAAGGGGCTCGGCTACATCACCTCCGGCCTCAAGCAGTTTTCCGCCAACAAGCCGCTCCTCATGCCGGAAGACGCCGCAGGCCTGAAGTTCCGCGTCCAGACCTCGGACGTCGCCGTCGCGATGATCGAGGCGCTCAAGGCTTCGGCGCAGAAGCTCGCCTTCAAGGAAGTCTATGGAGCGCTGCAGACCGGCGTCGTCGATGGTCAGGAAAACTCCTGGTGCAACATCTACACCCAGAAGTTCTTCGAGGTGCAGGACGGCATCACCAACACCAATCACCAGATCCTCGCCTACGGCATGATCACCAGCCAGGAATTCCTGGATTCGCTCGACGACGAGACCCGCGAGCAGTTCCTGACGATCGTCGACGATACGCTGAAGCAGGCCAATCAGCAGGTGGCCGATCAGGAAGCCAACTGCCGCCAGCAGATCGCCGATGCCGGCTCCACCATTCGCGAACTCTCGCCCGAACAGCGCAAGGCCTGGGTCGACGTGATGAAGCCGGTGTGGCAGCAGTTCGAGGGTGATATCGGGGCCGACGTCATCGCGACGGCCGCCGGCTACGACAAGTCGAACTGATCAATCGCATCGACGGCCCGGCCGGTCCTCCATGGGCCGGCCGGGCCGCATGAGGCTGCGGTCGAAGGGGACAACCGAATGGAACTGTTGGGAATGACGATCGCGCTCCTCGTGATCGTCGGCGTGCTATTTGCGGCCGAGCGGGCCTATCCGCTGGCGGTCGCGCGCTTCGAGGAGAACGTGATCGCCATTCTTCTTGCTGCGATCACGCTGATCTCCTTCTTTCAGGTCATCGGGCGCTACGGCTTCAATTCCGGCTGGCAGGGCGCCCTCGAGGCGACGCGCATCCTGTTTGCCTGGCTCATTCTCTTCGGCATGGCCTATGGCGTGAAGACCGGCATCCATCTCGGCGTCGACGCGATCATCCGACTGTTTCCAAGACCCCTGTTCAAGGCGGCGGCGATCTTCGGAGCCTTTGCCACCTTCGCCTATGCCATGCTTCTGCTCTATGCCGGCTGGCTCGCCTATTTCGGCGCCGACGTTTCCACCAACTGGCGCCAGAGCGGGGCGATCGGCTACTGGACCTTCATGTTCGACCGCGGCACCGGCCTCGACGAGCTGCGCTATCCCGTGTGGATGCAGGACGCCTTCGGCCTGCAAGACCGCGTTCAGCGCTGGGTCGCCTATCTGATGCTGCCGGTCGGGCTCGCGCTTCTGGCGTTCCGATCGCTCGAGGGTCTCGTCCAGATCTTCCAGGGCAAGCGGGAGCTGATCGTTGCCGGGCACGAGGCCGAAGACCTCGTGCAGCAGAACCTCAATGCGTTGAAGGATTGAGCCGGAAATGGAAACCGCCTTCCTGTTCATCCTCGTCTTCGGCTTCCTGTTTCTCGGTGTCCCGGTCGCGATCTCTCTGGGGCTCGCCTCCGTCCTGACGATCGCGCTGTTTTCAGGCGACTCGATGAGTTCCGTCGCGCTGCAGCTCTTCACCGCCAGCCAGAACTACACGCTTCTGGCGATCCCCTTCTTCATCCTCGCCTCGGCCTTCATGTCCACCGGCGGCGTCGCCAAGCGCATCATCCGGCTGGCCATCTCGACCATCGGCCATTTCCGCGGCGGCCTCGCCATGGCGTCGGTTCTCGCCTGCATGCTGTTTGCCGCTCTGTCGGGCTCCTCGCCTGCGACGGTCGTCGCCATCGGCACCATCGCCATCGCCGGCATGCGGCAGGTCGGCTATTCGAAGGAATTTGCCGCCGGCATCATCGCCAATGCCGGCACGCTCGGCATTCTCATTCCGCCCTCGATCGTGATGGTGGTCTATGCGGCGGCGGTGAACGTCTCGGTCGGGCGCATGTTCCTTGCCGGCATCCTGCCGGGCCTCGTCGCCGGCCTGATGCTGATGATCGCGATCTACGTGATCGCCCGAAGGCGCAACCTGCCGGCCGAGGAATGGAAGGGCTTCCACGAGATCATCGAGGGCGGCAAGGAAGCCGGCTGGGGTGTCTTCCTGATCGTCATCATCCTCGGCGGCATCTATGGCGGCGTCTTCACGCCGACCGAGGCGGCCGCCGTCGCGGCGGTCTATTCCGCCTTCGTCGCCCTCTTCATCTATCGCGACATGGGACCTCTGACCGGCGAGCCCTGGGTTCTCGATCATCGCGGCCCGCGCGAGCGCGTGGGCTTCAAGGCGATGGTCTATGCGGTCGCCTTCTTCTTCGTCTGGCTGATCCTGTCCTTCTTCGCCATGGGCGAGGCGGGCGTGACGACCATCGGCCTCAGAAGCGTCATCGGCCTCGTCGGCGTCGCCGTCATCCTCATCGCCTATCCGCTGTGGCGCGGGGAGGGCGGGCTCGCCGCCGTGCCGGGCACGCTCGCCTCCGGCCTGCCGGTCTGGGGGCGCAATCTGAGGGTGATGGGCAAGGGCTTCTTCCCCGCTCTCGTCCATGACGACACCCGCAAGGTGATGGTCGATGCCGGCAAGACGACGGTGATGCTGATGTTCATCATCGTCAACGCGCTGCTCTTCGCCCACACGCTGACGGCCGAGCGCATTCCCGATGCGATCACCGATCTCCTTCTCGGCTACGGCTTCAACTGGTTCACCTTCCTGATCGCCGTGAACGTCCTGCTCCTGATCGGCGGCCAGTTCATGGAACCGTCGGGCCTGCTTCTGATCGTCGCGCCGGTGGTGTTCCCGATCGCGATGGAGCTCGGCATCGACCCGATCCATCTCGGCATCATCATGGTGGTCAATATGGAGATCGGCATGATTACCCCGCCGATCGGGCTGAACCTCTTCGTCACCTCCGGCATCACGGGGATGAGCCTCGTTCAGGTGGTCCGGGCGGCGGCGCCCTTCGTCGCGGTGCTCTTCGTCTTCCTCATCATCGTCACCTATGTGCCGTTCCTCTCGACGATGATCCCGAATGCGCTGATGGGCCCGGAGATCGTCGCGCGGTAAGGGAGCGGGCGGCAAAGCGTGAAGCACGTTCCTGCCGCAGCTCTTGTCGGCGCAGGTCAGACCGGGATCGCGCGGGCGGCGGCAGCGGATGCGTCCGCCGCCCGGTAGCGGCTTGTCAGCGCCGGGTTCCGAGCCTCGCCAATCGCGCCTCCATGCGCGAGTAGACGTCCGCGCTGTCCGTGCAGCCGGTCAGCCAGAGGCAGTTGTCGGGCTTGCCGGTCTGGCGCAGCCAGTCGACGACGGTCATGCCCGTGGTCAGTTGCCCGGCGCATTCGACATCGACGGGACACAGCCGCCCGGTGAAGAGGTCCGGCCATAAAAGAGCCGCGACCGCGACCGCGTCGTGCAGGGGGCGCGAGGCGGTGCCGTGCTTGGCGTTTCCGTAGCGCTCGAAGAATTCCATCATTCCGGCGCAGGCCCGCATGACCTCGCCGCCATGGGCGGCAAGCGCCGACGACCAGTTCACCGGGGCGGGCGTCGCATGGGTGCAGTCCAGCGGGACGGCCGTGATCGGAACGCCGGAGCCCAGCACGATCCGCGCGGCCTCAGGATCGACGAGAATGTTGTATTCCGCCGCCGGGGTCATGTTGCCGCCCTCGAAATAGCCGCCGCCCATGAAGACGATGCGCTCGATTTTCTCGCGGATGTCGGGCGCCATGCGCAGCGCCATGGCGATGTTGGTCTGCGGCCCGAGCGCGATGAGGATGACCTTCTCGGTATGGGCGCGGAGCGTTTCGATGATGAACGCCACCGCGTGGCCGGGCTCCGGCCCCCGTTCGGCGGGCGGAAAGTCCCAGCCGTCGATCCCGGTCTCCCCGTGGATCTCCGGCACCGGACGCGGCTCGCGCATCAGCGGCCGGGCCGAGCCCGCATGGACGCGGATGTCGCCGCGACCCGCCAGCTCGACGATCCGCCGGGCGTTATCGGTGGTCTGGTCGAGGCCCATATTGCCGGCGACGGTCGTCAGTCCGAGGACGTTCAGCTCCGGTGACGCCAGGGCGAGCAGGATCGCAAACGCGTCGTCCTGGCCGGGATCGGTGTCGATGATGACGTGATGAAGTGACATGTCCCGAGTTTCCCTGATCGCGTCCATGCTCGCCGAAGGAGCGATAGCCCAAAGTTTAGGCGCATCCAAATTTGAGGCGGTTTTCGCTTGACCGCTCGGTGGAAGCCGATACTGTATACAGTATCCACAAAGGAGGGGCCTGATGAAAGGCGAATTCGACAACATCCCGATCGTGAGTCTTGCCGGTCTTGCGGATGGCGCCGATCCTGACAAGCGGGCCGAAACCGTGGCCGCTCTGAAGGCCGCGCTGGAGACCTCCGGCTTTGCCTATCTCGCCGATCACGGTGTGCCGGAAGACCTCGTCGAGCGTATGCGCGAGATGAACGTCGCCTTCCATCAGCTTCCCATGGAAGAAAAGCTCAAGCTCAAGATCAACGAGTTCCATCGCGGCTACATGCCGATGTCGAGCTCGACGATCGTGACGTCGTCGGTCGCCAAGGTGACGAAGCCGAACCGCTCCGAAAGCCTGATGGTGATGCACGAGGTTCCGGACGATGCTCCCTATGCGGGCGAGCCGTTGCAGGGGCCCAACCAGTTTCCCGAAAGCGTGCCCGAGGTCGCCGAGACGGCGCGCGCCTACATGGCCGAGATGACCAACCTCGGCGAGCGCATCGCGGGCGGGCTTGCGGAGGCCCTCGGTCTGCCGCGCGACTGGTTTTCAAGGCATTTCGAAGATCCCACGCTGTTCCTGCGGCTGCTTCACTATCCCGAGCAGCCGGACGAGGAGCAGCTCTTCGGCTCGGCGCCCCACACCGACTATGGTTTCGTCACGCTCCTGAAGCAGGACGACGTCGGCGGGCTCGAGGTCCGCAACAAGCACAATGACTGGATCCCGGCGCCGCCCATCCCGGGCACCTTCGTGATGAATGTCGGCGATATCCTCGCCAAATGGTCGAACGGCCGCTTCGTTTCGACGCCGCACCGGGTGCGCAACCTGTCCAAGCGCGATCGCTATTCCCAGCCCTTCTTCTACGATCCCTCGATGCGGGCGCTGGTCGAATGTCCGAAGGAGATGCTGGAAGCCGGCGAGGCTGCCAGGATGGAGCCGGTGCTTTACGGTGACTACCTGCTCGAACGGCTGAACAAGAACTACGACTACCGCAAGAAAGCCTCCTGAGACCCTTCGCAACGACACCTTCAGCCTGACCATCGCGCCCTTCCTTGAAGCGCTCCCCATCGAGGGGCAGTGGCGCAGGCGACGAACGGGAATTTCGACCATGACCGAGATCGACAGACGCAGCATCCTGAAAGCGCTCATCGCCCTTGGCGGCGCTTCCGTCCTGAATATTCCGGCGGTTCATGCCCAGGCCAAGACGCTGGTGGTGACGACCTATGGCGGCTCGTGGGAGAAGTTCTGGCGCGACACGCTGCTGCCGGCCTTCAAGGAAGAGACCGGCGTCGAGCCGCAGCTTGACATCGGTCTTGGTCGAACCTACACGGCCAACCTTCGCGCCGCAGGCGTCGGCAAGGCGCCCTATAGCTGCCTGATGACCAACGAGATCTACGCGACGGTCCTGCGCGACGAGGGCTTTTTCGAAAAGCTCGACCTGTCGCTCGTGCCGAACTACGCCGACCTTTATCCCGTCGCGACAAAGGCATCCGAAGGCTACGCCGCGGTCGGTCTGATCTCGCCGATCGGGATCGGCTATCGGACCGACATGGTGTCCAAGGCGCCCAAGTCCTGGAAGGATTTCTGGGACGATCCCGAGCTGAAGGGGCGCCTCGGCCTCTACAACATCAAGAATTCAGCCGGGAAGATGTTCCTGATGCTGACCTCGATGATCTACGGTTCCGGCATCGACGATCTCGACGCGGGCTTTGCCAAGCTCAAGGAGCTGGGCCCCGTCTATCAGACCGATTTCAACATGAGCACCGCCATGGCGACCGGCGAGATCGCCGTCGCGCCCTTCGATTTCGGCGAGATCGCCCGCTTGCGCAATCAGGGCCTGCCGGTCGACTGCATCATCCCCGAGGAGGGCCTGATGATGTGGGACCAGACCTTCAACATCCTCAAGGACACACCGGCCCGCACAGAAGCCTACGAATATCTGAACTTCGTCCTGGGGCCGAAGGGGCAGGATCTCCTGATGCGCGAGTTCTTCGTCTCGCCGGTCAACAAGACGGTGACGGTCCCGGTCGAGCTTCAGAAGGACGTGCCGGTTTCGGGCGAGGCGATGGATCAGTTCATCGAGTGGGACTGGGCTCTGATGAACGCCAAGTCCGAGGAGATCGCCCGCCGCTGGAACGAGATCTTCGGCGCCTGAGCTGACCGTTTAACGCTTGCCTCCCAACCCGCCACGCCGCAGCGCGCGGCGGGTTTTTTGCAAAGGACCGGCCCCGCCCGATGACCGAAGTCTCTCTTCGCTCGCTCGTCAAACGCTACGGCAAGACCGAGGCGTTGAAGGGCATATCCCTCAACGTCCGGCATGGAGAGTTCGTCTCGCTGCTCGGCCCATCGGGCTGCGGCAAGTCGACGACGCTGAAATGCATTGCCGGTTTCGAGGAGACGAGCGACGGTCAGATCCTCTTCGACGACCGCGACATCTCCCGCAAGCTGCCGGAAGATCGCGACATCGGGATGGTGTTCCAGTCCTATGCGCTGTTTCCGCATATGACGGTCGCGCAGAATCTGGCCTTCGGGCTCGAGATGCGGCGGCTGCAAAAGCGCGAGATCACCGAAAGGGTGGGGCGGGCGATGGAGATGGTCCAGCTCACGCCCTATGCCGAGCGCTACCCGAAGGCGCTTTCGGGCGGCCAGCAGCAGCGCGTGGCGCTTGCCCGCGCACTGGTGATCGAACCGAAGATCCTGCTTCTCGACGAGCCTCTCGCCAATCTCGACGCCAAATTGCGCGACGAGATGCGCGGCTTCATCCGCGACCTGCAGAAGCGCGTCGGCATCACGACGATCTACGTCACCCATGATCAGGGTGAGGCGATGACCATGTCGGACCGTGTGGTGGTGATGTTCGACGGCGAGATCGCCCAGGCGGCGGCGCCCGAAGACGTCTACGACAAGCCGGCGTCGGAACGGGTGGCCCGCTTCGTGGGCAACGCGAACATTCTGGAACTCCCGGTCCGCACAAATGACGAGGCGGGCGTCGAACTCGGCTTGCCGGGCGGCCTGTCGCTGACGATCCAGCGGCCCGTCCCGGCCGCCAATGGCACTCTCGGCGTCATGGCGCGGCCCGAACAGATCGCCCTGACGGACCCGGCTGCAGGCCATCTGCGAGGGCGCATTTCCAAGCGCTATTTCAGCGGCGGCCATGTCGAATATCATGTCGAGACCGATCTCGGGCCGCTGGTCGTCCTCGCGCCGACGAGCCAGAGCGCGAAAGAGGGCGAGAGCGTCGGTCTCGATTTCGATGCGTCGCGGCTGTGGCCGCTTCCCGGGCGGACGGGGTCGGCGGAGAGCCGCGCATGAGACGGTTTCGCGCCTCGCTTCTCATCCTGCCTGCCGCCGCGCTGATCTTCCTGTTCATCGTCCTGCCCTACGTCACCGTCCTGGTGATGAGTTTCCGCGCGCCGGGGGCGAACGGCGAACCCTACGGGCCCGGCTTCGGCCTTCAGGGCTATGCCCAGTTCTTCGACGAGGGCTACTATCTCTGGTCGCTGCCCCAGAGCCTGTTGCTCGGCATCGTGACGACCTTCGTCTGTCTCGTCCTCGCCTATCCGATCGCCCTGCATATTGCCGGGGCGCGCAGGAGATGGCGCGGCCTGCTCTACGGCATCGTCCTGTCGCCGCTGCTGATCGGGATCGTCATTCGCAGCTATGGCTGGACCATCCTTCTCGGCAATTCCGGCGTGATCAATTCCACCCTGCGCGATCTCGGACTGATCCAGCGCCCGCTCCCGCTGATGTACAACGATTTCGGCGTCGTCCTGGCGCTGTCCCACGTCTTCCTGCCCTTCATGGTGCTGCCATTGCTTTCGGCATTGCAGTCCATGGATCCGGCCGTGAAACAGGCGGCCCGCTCGCTCGGCGCGCGGCCATTCACGATCTTTCGGCGGGTGACCTTTCCGGTCTCGATGCCCGGCGTGCAGACCGGCTGCATCCTCGTCTTCGTGCTGGCCATATCGTCCTATGTGACGCCGGCCCTCGTCGGCGGAATGCGGGTGAAGACGACGACGCTCCTGGTCGTCGACGCGCTGATCGATCAGTTCCAGTGGCCCTTCGGTTCGGCCATGGCGTTGATCCTCGCCGTTTCGGCGGGGGTGATCGTTCTGATCTTCGCGCGGCTGACAGCCATGAAGTGGAACTGAGCCATGCGGATCGGCGCACTGTTTCTCGGGCTGTTTCGCCTCCTGGTCTATACCTTCCTGCTGGCTCCGCTCGTCATCGTCGTCCTGGCATCGCTGAATGCCGGCAACTTCCTGACATTCCCGCCGCAGGGGCTGAGCCTGCGCTGGTTCTGGACGTTCCTTGAGAACGACGTCTTCATCGATGCGATCGTCTATTCGTCGATCCTGGCGGCAGGCGCCACGGCGGTTTCCCTCGTCATCGGCACCATGGCGGCGCTTTATTTCGTGCGCCACGCCAAACGCGAGGCGGAGATCGTTCGCATTGGCGTTCTGCTGCCGCTGATCCTGCCGGAGATCCTCACCGCGATCGCGCTTCTGTTCTTCTTCTACGAGATCGGGATCGGAACCGAGTACAAGATCGCTCTCTTCACCGGCCACGTCCTGATGACGCTGCCCTTCGTGTTTCTGAACGTGACCACTTCGCTGCAGGGACGCGACGATTCGATCGAGCTGGCCGCCCGAACCCTCGGGGCGTCGCGCTACACGGCCTTCCGCCGCATCACCCTGCCTCTGATCGCGCCGGGCATGGCGACGGGCGGCGTCTTTGCCTTCATCATCAGTTTCGATACTTTCGGCATTTCCTTCATTCTCAAGGGCTCGGGCTCGGCACCGCTGCCTATACAGTTGTATGATTATCTGCGATTCAACTTCACGCCGGAGGCCGCCGCCGTGTCCACGGTGTCCATCATCCTGACCCTCGTCCTCGTCACTCTGGCCGATCTTCTTTTCTCCCGAAATTCGAAGGCTTGATGATAGAATTCGACCAGGAACTCAGCCTTCGCTCGATCGGCTCGGAAGTGGCCGACAGGATCGAGGCGGCGATCGTGCGCGAGATCTTCGCGCCCGGCGAGAAGCTGCGTGAGATCGAAATCTGCTCGCGCTTCGGCATCTCGCGATCGCCGCTGCGGGAAGCATTTCAGATTCTGGAGGGCAGGGGCCTCGTCGAACGGCGGCCGAGGCTCGGCACTAGAGTGACCGAACTCAGCGTCGGCAATCTGGACGAGATCACCGCCTGCCGCATTCCGCTGGAAGCGACGTGCAGCCGTCTCATCGCGGAGCGGCCCGATCGCGAAAATGTCGCCCGCGAGCTGACCCTTGAACTCGAGGCGATGCGCGACGCCAAGGCCAGCGGTGATTTTCGCGCCGGTTTCGAGGCCAATGTGCGCATGACCGCATTAAGCCATGCCCGCTGCGGGAACGCGGTGTTGATGCGGCTCCTAGACCAGCTCGACAAGGCCGCGCTGCGCTACCGCTTTCGCGCCTATCGCAGCACCACCGGCATCCTCGACGACATGATCGAAGGCAATGCGGCGATGATCGCCGAAATTCGCGCTGGCCGGGCGAGCGAGGCGGCAGCCGTCACCGCCGGTCTCGTCGAAAGAGCCTGGCATACCAGCCGCCGGCTGTTCCTCGAGGCCGCTGAGGGCCATTCGGCGCTTTGAGGTGGCTGCTGACCGGACTTCACGCCTGCTGCCGAGCCGGAGCATTGCACGGTTAAAGCGCCGGTCCGATTCCCCGCATATCCCCATACCTTGAGAATGCTGCGAGAGGATCGCTAGAGCGGGATGAGATGAGCTTCGCTCACCCTCCCGCTCTATCCTCTTGTCGGGGCATGATCTTTTCCGAAAACCGGTTCCCACTTTTCGGGATCATGCTCTAGCGCGCTTTGCTCGCCGCATATCCGAACGCCGCCATCTCTTCTGCGGCCTTTCGCTCGATCATGGCGATCGTCCGGCCATTGAGTTCCCGCCGCCATGCATCGGTCTCACCGCTCCGGAAGAAGTTGGCGGGTTCGACCGTCAGGTCCCAGGGAGCATCGGATTTGGCGCCCCGCAGATTTTCCAGGCTGCAGCGTCTCACGGCCTCTTCCGCTTGCCCCGATGCAAGTTCGAGCCCGAGCCAGTCGCAGATTTTCCCGACTTGGCCCGCCGTATCCGCGTGGAGGTCTTCGTAACGCAATGTCAGGCAGCGATCGGTCTTCTCCGCGAGCCTGCGGCCTGCCTCCACGTGCTTTTTCCAGTCGGCGATGATGGAAACCGTGTTCGCGCTCGCCCATGATGCCGCCCACTCCCGGGCGGCAATCGTCGAGGCGACGACGGAGCGTGGATCGCGAACGATGTGAAGGAAGCGGGCCCGTGGGTAGATGCGGTGAATGAACTCTTGATGGAGAATGTGGGCCGGGGTCTTTTCGACGATGAGTTTCGCGTCCGGATATGCGTCGCGGATCTTCTTCAGCACGGTCGTCGAAAATTTTCGACATTGCTGCAAGAACTCGGCTTCGCTGAGGACGAAGGGCAAACCGATGTCGCGATAGCTGGGATGCTTCTGGCGCCGGGTGGCATGGTTGTTCCACGTGCGCCACATTGGCCCGAGATACGCATTGAAGAGATGCGTTTCGCCTGCGGACGCCACCAGCCCCGTATTGAATATCAGGAGTTGCAGCCAGGTGGTTCCACTGCGTGGTGCGCCGACGATGAAGACGAGCTGGCTGTCCAGCCGCGACCGTTGCTTTGCGCCGTTCAATCTGAAAGTCCGTTTCCCTGCACGAATGAGCGGAGGATCATCAAGAGCGGCAGCCTCCAGCCGAGCGAGTGGCCTTTTGGCCTGCTGATGCTTGAAACCCCATGGAACGCAAGACGCGGCCTAGATGCTTCTTGCCAGCCGCTTGCGAACGGCCGCAATTTCCGGCGACCGGTCGAAACTGTCGGCCATGTCGAGGACTTTGATCGCTTCGTTATAGTCTGCCTTCGCCTCGTGGATGCGCGCGCGCCCGACCAGGGCCTTTGCTTTCCAATCGCTGGTGCGCGACCGGCGATACAGGTCGTCCAGCATTGTTTCCGCATTCTCGAAGTCGCCGGCATCGACATACCGATTGGCCAGAGCAAGAATTCCCGCTTTATACGCAGGCTTCAACGCAACGGCGCGCTTTGCCGATTCGAGCGAGCGCTCGGCGTGCCCGGCGCGGTGCAGGACACGGGCGCGGAACGTCAAAGCCTCCGCGCTCTCTTCAGCTTCCGCTGTCGAGAGGAGTTCGATGATCGCTTCCTTGTCGTGCCCGTCATCAAACAGGATACGAGCGAGTTTGACACGGGCGGAAATATCCTTGGGGTCGATCTCGATCGCGGATCTCAGCAATTCGGCAGCGCCCTCGCGGTCTCCGTCCTTCAAGCGGATCTGTGCTTCGTTGATCGGATCCTGACCGCCCACACCCGTGTATGCCGCTGTCATCCGTTGCACATTGGCCCGCACCGCCTCCTCGGTCGGGTGCACTTGATCAGCGATGTAAGCGCTATCCTTGCGTGTCAGCATGAAGGACTCGAAGGACGGGAAATAACCCAGCTGCGGATACCGGCTGCACACCATCTCTGCGGCAACCCGCAAAACGGATTTGGAGTAGCTGTTGGCAAGAGCGACGTCGTGCGTCGTGAAGGTGGCCGTCATCGGCACCGGCGAGACAGTGACGATCATCCGATAGTCCGGAGCACAAATCCGATCGAGGAGACCGATGAGTTCCTCGAGGCTCGAATAGACGTCATCGACCGACAGGACATGCAATTCGAACCGGTTCGGATCCTGCCGAATGATCCGTTTGGGGGGCGCCAGATTGACATACGTACGGGTAGCGTTATCCCACCAGGCTTCGACAAGTCCAAGCGTCAGGACAATGTTCTTCGTGCCCGCAAGCTGGCGGTAGACCGCGTTGATGCTCTCCCGGATGCCCAGTATGACATCCTTTGGCTGTGGCCTGAGATTGCCGGCGACATCGAGATCCTGCCACTTCCCCTTCGTGAGCTCGACGCAGTTCCGCTCGACCGAGAATGGCTCTCCTTCCCCGAAAGCCCATCTGATCTGCTTGGCAATGCCAGGCGACACATAGTTGTTGAGGAGCGTGGACGCCTTGCCGTTCCAAAGGCCGGGGTCGATCGAGAAGCTTTTCGTGGGAATCGTAAATCCGAGCGCTTCGAGCTTGTCTTCCACGTTGCGTGCAAAGCAGGAACCGATCGTAAAGATCTTTTCGCCCGCTTCGAATTTCGTGATCGTCTTGAAATCCGGCGCGGCAATGTTGGAGAACCGGTCCAGCGATGTTCCCCGCTCGGGCCAATTCGAGAAGGGATTATCCTTCAACTGTCGGAACGCAAGGTCGGCCGAAACCGTAGATAGAGGCATAAGCTGTCTCGATTCTATGTCCAGTCACTGGCACATTACCTGCTCGTACTCCCATGGTCATCCTCAAAATTACCGGTCTTTGCGCTCGCCATTCGGCGCGGGCGACCCGGGTAATGGCGCTCATACGGGACGGGACGGCTTCGACGCAGGGCCACTACTCCATCCCCGCAACTCCGGCTCGCGGGGGAGGGGGCGGGATCGAGCCTGCGGGCTGGCGCGATGCGAGATCTCGGCCAGGTCGTCTGCGTAGCGGCTGGCCGGAAATTGCAGCCGGGCCGGCCAATCAGCCAGTGCCCGAAGGCCTCCCGCGTTGCAGCCGCGATCGGCGGAGATGCCGATCCGGGCTTGTTCTACGGAAGCGCCGGAACGCCCCCTCTCGCTTCCGGTATCGCGTCTCGCCGATCGCCGTCCCAGTGGGCGGTCCGGCGACCTGCAGCGCGCAGTCCCGCGCGGCTCGGTCGCAGTTCGTCGCCGTCAACCATACAGGTGCAAAAAAATTCCTTTGGGGAATTTCGCATTGACGTAGCGGGGGCGGACAGCAATAAGTGTGACGTGCCGTTGCAAATTGATATCAATCCCGTGGCGCCATCTTGTCATCCCGACTGAGATTTGTTTTGCTCGATTGTGCAGTGCAACATATGGTTGCAATAAGCGGGATAAAGACAAATGCGTAGAAAAATCGCCGTGGCAGGGGCTGGTATTTATGGTTCCGTTGCGGCAATTAAGCTGGCTGAAGCTGGAAATGACGTATATCTGTTTGATCCTCTCGGTATCATGCAGGCGGCGTCAGGCATCAATCAGTATCGGGTTCATGCCGGATATCACTATCCTCGCAGCGTCGAAACGGTGATGGAAGTCATGCAGGCACGCGGAGAATTCATTGCTATGTTCAGTGATGCCATCGTGCGCAATGCCTCGCACTATTACGCAATCCCTCGCGCCGGATCGCTGACGACGACCGAGGATTACGTTTCGGCCATGGATAGTTTCGGGTTGCCGCTGCGTGAGGTAAAGCCGGACTGGATGGATTTCGGCTATATCGATACCTGCTGGGAGGTCGATGAATATCTGTTCGACCCTGAAATTCTAAGGCAGTTGCTCAAGGAGAAGCTCGAATCGCTCGATATCACCTTCGAGAAGCGCCGCTTCGAGGAGGTCGAGCAATCGGAGTATGATTTCGTCGTCTATGCGACATACGGCTTGTCCGGAAGCCACATCAATCTATTCTCCGAGGTGAGGTTCCAGGTCGCCGAGAAGATTCTCGTACGGTTTCCCGAGGCGTTGCAGCACGTCTCGCTGGTGGTCGTGGATGGGCCCTTCACGGCCTTCGATGCCTATGGGAGCAGCGACACCTCTCTCTTCGGGTCGGCGCGTTACACCAATCACTGGACATCCTACGACGAGAGCGAGCCGCTCCCGGAGCAATTCGTCGGGCGTATGAATTTGCCGACCTTCGAACCGTTCGAAAACACGCGCTTCGAGCAGATGGTCGAGGGCGCTATGGAGGTCACGCCGCTCGCGAAGGATGCAGAGTATCTCGGATCCCGCTTCACCATGCGGATCGTCGAGAACCGGCCGGGTGACGACCGCCGGATCCTGCATGTCCGCAAGTCTGAGCCGGGCGTCGTGCATCTCTTTTCCGGCAAGGTGGTGAGCGCCGTCAAGGCTGCGGAGCTGGTATGCCAGATGGTCGAAGAGGATGGGTAGGTTCCGCCCCCAGTGGCTGGTCGTCGGCTCGGGACGCTGGGGCGGAATCGTCGCGCAGGCGCTGGAGCGCTGCGATCGTACGGTACTGACACGCGGCGGCTTTCGCGTTTTGCCCGGCGAGGCTTGGGATGCATACCAGGCGCGATGCGCCGAACGCATCCGCGAGACGGGCGCGGAGATGGTTTGGATCGCGACGCCTCCCGGCGAGCATGTGGTGCCGCTTCTGGAGGCGGCGCTTGCCGCCGGATGTAATGCCGTCGTCGAGAAACCATGGTTGACTGATAGTTCGACTTCAAGCAGAATTTCGAAAGAGTTCGCTTCTTGCGCGAAAGTTGCGGCGGTGCACCATCAGTATCTCTATCTCGATGACATCGAAGCGCTTCGCGAACGCTGGCAGCGTCGCGATGACGCGCTTTTCGCAGGTGCGTTTCTGACGACGAAGCCCGGTCGCCCGGATCTTCCCGCAGACGCCAATCTTGGGAGCCATCTCTTGTCGATGCGTCGCTACATCGCGCCAAGCAGCCAGATCGCAAAATTCGACGTCGGTTACGGACAGGCCGTGGACTTGCGCAAAGTCTGCTTCCGGTCCAAAGGGCAATCCGACGGTCTCGATTTTACCGTCAACAGTCAGCCCATCGTCGAGCGCTTCATCGCGGATTTCGAAAGATCTTCGGAGAGAGGCACCGAGCCCCCAGCGAACCTTGGTCACGCCGCCGCCGTTTTTGACGACCTTCTTGCGGTGAGGGCCGGCAAACTGCTCGCCCTTCCCACTCAGAATGCCAACGTGAATTAAGGAGGGGCCATATGAAAACCCCCGCCGCAAAAGCCAAGCCCAAGCCGGCCGCACCCGTCGGGGGCGGTCACCTTGCTGCAGCAAAGCCTGCTCCCGCAAAGCCCAACGGGACAGGAGCCGCGCCCGCCGCTCAGAGCAGGCGGCAAGTCTTCGAAAGCCGCGTCATCGAGGATCTGGCGAGCCCGCCGCTCTCCTCCTTCATCCGTTCGGTGCCTGCGCCCCGCGCGCGCAAGGACCAGATGAAATTGCGCATGGCGACGATCGCTTCGGCATCATTCAACAGGTCCTTGAGCACGGCCGTCGAGTGCGAAAAGCTCAGGCCCAAGGATTGGCGCCAGCAGCTCGAGCAGTCGCGCCCGACGATCCTGATCTGCGAATCCTCGTGGGATTATCTCGCCCCCAAATGGCGCGATATCATCGTCGATCCGTCGCATGTCAGCCGCAATCTCTCGGAGGAATTCACCGAGCTGTTGCAGCATTGCCGCGCGAACGGCATCCGGACCGTGTTCGTCTTCACCGTCAACGAGGAACATTTTCCGGCCTTCACGCAGACCGCATCGCAATTCGAGCGCGTCTATGCGTCCACCGCGACCGACGTGAAGAAGCTTCTCTCCTTCGGGATTACGGCTGGCGTCCTTCCGCCTGCCATAGCGCCCTCGCTGACAAATCCGCTGCGGCGGGACATGAACGGCCATCTCGAAATCACGCGCGATTTCGGCATTCTGTGTGACAGTTTCTACGACATCCTCTACAACTCCGGTAAGGGGGAGGAGGCCCTGTCGGCGATCGTCGAGCCTGCACTCGACTACCTGTTTTGGATCTCGGAATCGAAATACAAGATCAGAAACAACAACGCCCGGCTCAACCGCGAGCTTCGGCGGCGTTTCATCGGCTGCTTCGAAGACAAGGAGCGCGCCTTTCTGCTGAAATACAGCAAGATATTCTTCGCGCTGACGCCCTCCGAGCAGCCCTTGCTCATATCGAGCATGCGCTCGCTGATGGAGTCGATGGCCAGCAAATCGGCGGTCATGACGAACTTCCATTCGCAACTGCCGCCAGAATTGGCGCCGCTCGCCGTCGCGGTGAACGATCGCGACGATTCGCGCCAGAGCCTTGCCCGCCTCTCCACCGATCACGAATTGCGCCGGCGCATGACCCACCTCGCTTATCGCGAGGTGATGACCAACCACACATACGACGTGCGTATTCGCCAGATCGCTTCGGATCTCGGGCTCGACATCCCCGAGCCCGAACAGCCTCTCGTCTCGGTGGTCGTGCCGACCATGCGGCCGGAGCTCGTTCCATTCGCGCTCGAGTGCTACCGGAGCCAGGACTACGAAAACAAAGAGCTGATCATCGTCGTCAATCGTGACGGCTGCATGCCCTCGGACATCTACCCGATGCTGCGCGAGAGCGACAACGCTCGGGTTCTCAAAGTTCCGAACGAGCAGGCCATCGGCGCTTGTATGAATGTCGGCATCGGGCATAGCAACGGCCAATATTGGGCCAAGATGGATGACGACGACTATTACGGCCCGCGCTATCTGAGCGACACGATGCTGAATCGGAATTTCACGGATTTCGACATCGTCGGAAAGTCGCAGCACTTCGTTTACATCGAGGACTACGACAAGCTCTATCTGCACAAGAAGGATTGGGCGGCTCATTCGCTCAATCACTTCGTCGCGGGAGGCACCTTCGTCGTTCGCAAGACTCCCGACCCCGAGATGATGTTCGACGAAAAGGTCAGAGGCTACGCGGATATCGACTTCCTTCTGCGCAATCTCGACAACGGACGCACCGTCGTTTCGGGCGATCCGTTCAACTTCATCCTGATCCGCCGCGCAGACAAGACGAGCCACACTTGGACGATCGATTCCTCTGAGATCGCGCTGTCCGCGCCGATCTGCGAGGGCTTTGGTCTCGATCGTGTTTCGATCTAGAGGAAGGCAGGATGAGAGCGTTGAAGAAGTTTCTGGTTCGCCAAAGACCTGCAGACGAAGTCGGTGGAGACAACGTGATGAGAACGCTGGAACGGGCGGTTGCACAGGTGGCGAACGAGCCGGCCGAGACACCGTCGTTGGTGCACACCGCCGGCCTTTACGACAGGCTGGTGGCCGAGCATAAAAAGATCGTTTCCGGCGGAGGATCGGACACGGTCGATTTCGCCGCCGAGATGGCAGGGCAGGCGCGCACGCCGCTCGAGGAAAACGATTGTGCCTGGTGCTCCACTTCGAGCCTTGGGCGCGAAAGGCGAGAAAAATTGGACGGCACGCGTTTCGACGTCGAATCCGCGCTCGGCCGCGACGCCGCCTATCTCGATCTGCGGTTTCCGGCGACGTTTCGACAATTGTCGGTGATGATCGATGTCTTCATCGACGGCCGGCTGGTGCAGAGCGAGTTCTTCGGCCCGGACAAGCTTTGGCCCGACGAGCCACCGGTCCCGCCTAAGGATCGCAGTTTCTCGATCGTCGTGCCGATCCCCGAGGAGAAGCGGGCGTCCGGGTTCGTCCTGGAGGCGGTCTGGGACAACAAGCTGATGATGATGCGGCGCGTCACGTCTTCCGAGATGGTCGGGCCGGACAAGATGGACATCAACGGCTCACTTTATACCGTGAGCCAGGCGAGGATCCAGGGCTGGGTCGTTGATCGGCGCAGCCGGCCGCGTGAGCTTCCGGTTTCGATCACCATCGACGATGAGACGAGCATCGTCGTGACGAAGAATGAATTTCCCTTTTCGAAGCAGATCGTGCGCGGTTTCAGCTTCCCGATCCCGCGCCGCTATCTCGACGACGCGCCGCACAGGGTCGAACTCAGTCATGTGTTCGTCGATCGCAAGTTGCAGCGCGGGGTGTTCCAGTTCGTCGGCGACAAGACCGGATGTCTGATCTTCAAGACTCTCGTGACAGGCGATGTCCTGAAGATCACCGTCTTTTCGGCGCGGTCTTTGACCGACAACTCGGAAAAGGCGATGGTGAGGCTGCGCCGGGCAGGCCGGATCATTGCGCAGGGCAGTGCCAACATGCCCGACGATCCGGATTTCCAGTTCCTGGAGGGGCGCAACAGCCTCGACGTCAAGCTGGCGGATATCGACATCTCGAACATGGCGGAGCTGTCGCTCGAGGTGAGCGAAGGGACGCGGGAATATCGGATCCCCCATCTTTGAGGACTTGCGACTTCTAGTATTGGACGCTAGCGAATACAGTTTTGGCTGGCCGATGACCGTATTTCCGGAACTGCATTGGTCAGGCTTGAGGTGAAGCGATCGACGCAGGATCGCCGTAATTTCCGGTCTAGTGATGGCGGGCCGGAATTAGATCGACGATACGGCATTTGAAGCTGTTTCCGCTGTCTGGCAGCGGTGACTTTACGGATGGGAATGCATCGCTTATCGCGGTGCCCACGCGTGACGGGCCAAAACCGCAAATGACGGCAACGCCCGGTGACATCGACACGAATGTAGGATCAAAAATGAAGATTATCGTCCTGGGTGGGGATGGCTTTTGCGGCTGGCCGAATGCGCTTTATCTGTCGCGGCGGGGTCATGACGTCATTATCGTCGACAATCTGTCGCGTCGCTCGATCGACCTCGAGCTCGAGGTCGACAGCCTGACGCCGATCCGTCCGATCGGCGAGCGGATCCGTGTCTGGAAGGAACTGACCGGCAAGGAGATCCGCTTCGAGAACTTCACGGTCGGCGAGCACTATCATCGGCTTCTGACGCTGATCGAGACCGAGCAGCCCGACGCGATCGTGCATTTCGCCGAGCAGCGCGCCGCGCCCTATTCGATGAAGTCGTCGTCGCACAAGCGCTATACGGTGAGCAACAACCTCAACGCCACCAACGACGTCCTCGCCGCGATCGTCGAGTCGCGCCAGAACATCCATCTCA
>NZ_JAGJCF010000010.1 GCF_017815135.1 Jiella mangrovi
TTCAAGCCGTCGCCGAAAGATCGGGATCGAAGAAAGTCGGCATCATCGCCGTCGCCAGAAAGCTTCTCACTGTTCTCAACGCCATGCAGAGAGACAGAAAGGCGTTCGAATGAACACAGTTGCCAGAGACTTCTGACGCAACAGAAGCTTAAACGGCACACTGGATGCTCGGGACGGGGCCCGAGCATGACGAACGCGATGAAAGCGGACGCCTGATCTTGGAGTGTCAGGCACTCGATATGCGCAGTTCGACGAGACTGTCGTGCGCCCTGGCGACGCTCATTTCATCTCGCTCTGAAGAGCCACAGTTGCCCTTGCCGCCGATCGAACCGTCCCGTCGCATAAGCGGACAGCATCCATCGTCCTCAAACGTCTGGCGATCCGAGGTTTCCACGAAGCTGGCGGAAGATTGCGCCCCCCGTCACCGCGTCAGCGTGCGCGTCACCGCATCGGCCCAGCCGCTCAACTTGCGGCCTCGGGTGACGGCGTCCATCTGCGGCGTGAACTGGCGGTCCAGCCGCCATTTGGCTGCAAAGCCCTCCATGCCGGGCCACACGCCCGCCTTCTGGCCGGCGAGCCAGGCCGCGCCGAGCGCCGTCGTTTCCAGCACCACGGGCCGGTCGACGGGCGCGTCCAGGAGGTCGGCGAGGCGCTGCATGGTGTAGTCCGAGGCGACCATGCCGCCATCGACCCGCAACACTGTGCCCGCCGCCGCCGGCCAGTCCTTCTTCATGGCGTTGAGGAGGTCGGCGGTCTGGTAGCACACGGCTTCCAGCGCTGCGCGGGCGATCTCGTTCGGCCCGGTCTTGCGGGTGAGGCCGAAGATCGCGCCGCGGGCTTCGGCGTCCCACCAGGGCGCGCCGAGGCCGGTGAAGGCCGGGACGAGATAGACGTCCTGCTCCGGATCGGCCTTGGCCGCGAGCGGCCCGCTGACATCGGCCTTGTCGATCAGCTTCAGCCCGTCACGCAGCCACTGCACCGCCGCCCCCGCGATGAAGATGGATCCCTCCAGCGCATAGGTGGTCCGGCCGCCGAGGCGATAGGCGATGGTGCTCAAGAGCCGGTTGTGCGAGGCGACGCGCTCGGTGCCGGTGTTGAGGACGGCGAAACAGCCGGTACCGTAGGTCGATTTCAGCATGCCGGGTTCGAAGCAGGCCTGGCCGAGGGTCGCGGCGTGCTGGTCGCCGGCGATGCCGAGAATGGGGATGGCCGCGCCGAAGAGGGCGGGCTCGGTCTCGCCGAACTCCGCGTCGCAGTCCATCACCTGCGGCAGCATCGCCCTTGGCACGTTCAGAAGCTTCAAAAGCTCGTCGTCCCAGTCATTGGCCGAGATGTCGAACAGCAGCGTGCGCGAGGCGTTGGTCGCGTCCGTCGCATGGACCTTGCCGCCGGTGAGGCGGAAGAGCAGGAAACTGTCGATCGTCCCGAAGGCGAGCTTGCCGGCCTCGGCCTTATCCCGCGCGCCCTCGACGTGATCGAGCAGCCAGGCGATCTTGGTGCCGGAGAAATACGGATCGACGATCAGCCCGGTCTTTTCGGTGATCATCGGCTCGGCGCCGTCCGCCACCAGCTTGCGGCAGAACTCGGCGGTGCGCCGGTCCTGCCAGACGATGGCGTTGTGGATCGGCTTGCCGGTGTCGCGATCCCAGACGACGACGGTCTCGCGCTGGTTGGTGATGCCGATCCCGGCGATGTCGGAGGCCGAAAGCGAGGCGTCGGCGATGGCGCCCTTGACCGTGTCGACGACGGAATTCCAGATGTCTTCCGGATCGTGCTCGACCCAGCCGGAACGCGGAAAATGCTGGGCGAATTCCTGCTGGGCGACGCCCTTGATGCGAGTGCCGTCGTCGAAGACGATCGAGCGCGTCGAGGTGGTTCCCTGATCGATGGCGAGAACGTAGCCGGACATGATGATTTCCCGAGTTCATTCAGCATAAAAGGCGAAAGCCGGGGCGGACCCCGGCTTTCGTGTCAGTGAGACGGCTTAGTTGGCCTTGTCGCCGGACATCGTGTCCGGCTGCATCGAGGCCTTTTCGGCGGAGGTGCCGGCGGCCGCGTCGCCCGGATCCTTGGCGTCGTTGGCGTCGGCCCAGCTCTTCACCAACTCGTCATAGGAGACGGTGATCGGCTTTTCCTTCTCGTTTTCCTTCTTGGGCTGAGGCGCGATCGTGCCGTTTTCCTTGGCCTGTTCGACCCAGTAGTCCATGTCGTGCTCTTCGTTGAGCTTCGGACCGATGTCGCCCTGAATGCCGGCCCGCTCGAGGCGGTTCATCACCTGCTCCTGATTGGCACAGAGCGTGTCCATGGCTTCCTGCGGGGTCTTGGCGCCGGAGGCCGCGTCGCCGACCGCCTGCCACCAGAGCTGGGCGAGCTTCGGATAGTCCGGCACGTTGGTGCCGGTCGGCGACCACTGCTTTCTGGCCGGCGAGCGATAGAACTCGACGAGGCCGCCGAGCTTCGGTGCGCGCTCGGTGAAGCTCTTGTCGCGGATCGTCGACTCGCGGGTGAAGGTCAGCCCCTCGTGGCTCTTCTTTACGTCGACGGTCTTGGAACCGACGAACTGGGCGTAGAGCCAGGCGGCCTTGGCCCGGTCTTCCGGCGTCGACTTCATCAGCGTCCAGGAACCGACGTCCTGATAGCCGAGCTTCATGCCGTCGACCCAGTAGACGCCATGCGGCGAGGGGGCCATGCGCCACTTCGGATTGCCTTCCTCGTCGACGACGGGCAGGCCGTCCTTGACCATGTCGGCGGTGAAGGCGGTGTACCAGAAGATCTGCTGGGCGATCTGGCCCTGCGCCGGCACCGGGCCCGACTCGGAGAAGGTCATGCCCTGGGCTTCCTGCGGAGCATAGGCCTTCAGCCAGTCGAGATATTTCTGGATCGAATAGACCGCGGCCGGGCCATTGGTGTCGCCGCCGCGCGCGACGCAGGAGCCGGTCGGCTGGTCCTTGTCGTTGACGCGGATGCCCCATTCGTCGACGGGCTTGCCGTTCGGCAGGCCCTTGTCGCCATTGCCGGCCATGGAGAGCCACGCATCGGTGAAGCGCCAGCCGAGCGACGGGTCCTTCTTGCCGTAGTCCATGTGGCCATAGACCTTCTGGCCGTCGATCTCGCGGCCGGTGAAGAACTCGGCGATGTCCTCATAAGCCGACCAGTTGACCGGGACGCCGAGATCGTAGCCGTATTTCGCCTTGAAGTCGGCCTTGTTCTTCTCGTCGTTGAACCAGTCGTAGCGGAACCAGTAGAGATTGGCGAACTGCTGGTCGGGCAGCTGGTAGAGCTTGCCGTCAGGCGCCGTGGTGAAGGACGTGCCGATGTAGTCGGCCAGGTCGAGCCCCGGATTGGTGACGTCCTTGCCCTCGTTCTCCATCCAGTCGGTGAGGTTGCGGACCTGCTGGTAGCGCCAGTGGGTGCCGATCAGGTCACTGTCGTTGACATAGGCGTCGTAGATGTTCTCGCCCGACTGCATCTGCGTCTGCAGCTTCTCGATGACGTCGCCTTCGCCGATCAGGTCGTGGGTGACGTTGATGCCGGTGATGGCGGTGAAGGCGGGCGCCAGCACCTTCGACTCGTATTCATGGGTGGTGATGGTTTCCGACACGACCTTGATGTCCATGCCCTGGAAGGGCTTGGCCGCGTCGATGAACCACTGCATCTCCTTTTCCTGGTCGGCGCGGGACAAGGACGAGAGGTCCTTGATCTCGGTATCCAGGAATTTCTTGGCGGCATCCATGTCGGCGAAGGCCGGGCCGGAGGCAAGCGCGAGGGCGAGGGTCGCCGTGGTGACCCAGAGACTGCGTTTCATGAAGTATCCTCCCGTTGATAAGAGCCGGTCGATTCATCCCGAGACCCGAGCCGACCGGCGGCGGCGCGAATCCATGTTCCCTTCCGCCTCAGACGACGCGGAAGACGAGAGCGAAGAAGGCCGCGCAGACGATCAGCGCGTACCAGAGCGACAGATCGGTGGCCCAGAGCCAGCCGAGGCAGATGAAGGCGGAGCCGAGCAGGGACACGAACAAGCGGTCGCCCCGCGTCGTCTCGAAGCGCAGGATGCCGGTGCGTGGGCTACCGCCGGGCGAGGCGTATTCCCACACGCCCATCAAGGCGATCAGCCCGAAGATGACGATGAAGAAGATTGCCGTAGGCCAGGTCCAGGCCATCCAGGATAGGTCGATCATCTGGTGACTCCCATTGCAGCCATATTCGTTCTTGCGTATTTTTTGACTGAGTGAAGACGGATAAGCGTATGGACATTCGATTCTCGAACGCGGCCCGTCGAGGTCTGAAAGCCATGCCTGCCAAAGATCAGGCGGCAATGGTCACCAAGCTCATCCGCTACGCCGACACTGGCGAGGGCGACGTCGTCAAGTTGACGGATCAGACGGGGTATCGCCTGCGGCATGGAAACTGGCGTGCGGTGTTCGAGCTGATCGACGGGATCTACGTCGTCAAAATCGCCCACAGGCGAGAAGTCTATCGTTGACGGAGCAACGCCATGAACGAAGCGGTCAATCTGAAGGGCGATAAACTCATCGTCCTGACAGAGGAAGAGTATCGGACAATCATCGAGGACGCGGGCGATGCGGCGATCGCCGAGCAGGCAATGATCGACTACGAGCGCGCCCCCTCGATGCCTTCCGAACTCGTGCTGGCGTCGCTGAACGGCGAGCTCCACCCGCTCGCCGCCTGGCGCAAGTCCGTCGGCTTGACGCAGGCCGATCTGGCGGCGGCCGCGGGCCTTCGTCCGGCGACGGTGTCGGACATCGAGAGCCGAAAGATCGACCCGCGACTGTCGACGCTGAAGGCACTGGCCAAGGCGCTGAAGCTCGGGATCGAGGACATCGTGGACTAAGTCAGCCGTCTGCGCCGCCATTCCCTCGCCCTTCGAGGCCGCCTGCGGCGACACCTCAGGATGAGGGAATGGGGTGGCGATGGAGCTTTTCCAGCAGCTCGAGCAAAACGCGGCGTCTCCAGTCTGCCGCCGCCCTAGCAGTCGCCCCCTCATCCTGAGGTGCGAGCGCAGCTCGCCTCGAAGGGCGAGGGGGCGTCGCGCAGACGACTGCCAATGCTTGCCTCCGTCAACGTCTCTCAGCAAACTGCAATCCGTGTTTGCAGGAGAGCTGCCATGGAAGCGACGGTCTACATCCTGCGCTGCGCCGACGGCAGCTACTATACCGGCCTCACCAGGCAGCCGGTCGAAGCCCGTGTCTGGGAGCACAACAACGATCCCGACCCCAAGGCCTTCACCTTCAGGCGGCGCCCGGTGCAGCTCGTTTTTACCGAGACCTATGACCGTCTGCTCGACGCGATCGCGCGGGAAAAGCAGATCAAGGGCTGGAACCGTCGCAAGAAGGAGACGCTGATTGCGATGAATTACGTGGGACTGCCGGTGCTGTCGCGCCGTGGGCATCTGGTGGGGAAGAAGGAGTAGAGCCCCGGTTCGATGCTGCGGCGCCATTCCCTCGCCCTTCGAGGCCGCCTTCGGCGGCACCTCAGGATGAGGGAATGGGTTGACGTCGGAGCTTAGCCGCCGCCCTAGCAGTCGCCCCCTCATCCTGAGGTGCGAGCGCAGCTCGCCTCGAAGGGCGAGGGGGCGTCGCGCCGGCGTTGGAGCAAGCACCCCCATCACACCCGCCCCAGGGCAAAGCCCTTGGCGATGTAGTTCCTGACGAACCAGATCACGATCGCGCCCGGAATGATCGTCAGCGCGCCGGCGGCCGCGAGCACCCCCCAGTCCATGCCGGAGGCCGAGACCGTGCGCGTCATGATCGCCGAGATGGGCTTGGCGTCGGTGACCGTCAAAGTGCGGGCGAGCAGAAGCTCGACCCAGGAGAACATGAAGCAGAAGAAGGCAGCGACGCCGATGCCGGAGGCGATCAGGGGGGTGAAGATCTTGAAGAAGAACTTCGGGAAGGAATAGCCGTCGATATAGGCGGTCTCGTCGATTTCCTTGGGAACGCCCGACATGAAGCCCTCCAGAATCCACACCGCCAGCGGCACGTTGAAGAGGCAGTGGGCAAGTGCCACCGCGATGTGAGTGTCGATCAGGCCGAAGGCCGAATAGAGCTGGAAGAAGGGCAGGGCAAAGACCGCCGGCGGCGCCATGCGGTTGGTAAGCAGCCAGAAGAACAGGTGCTTGTCGCCCAGAAACCGGTAGCGCGAGAAGGCATAGGCTGCCGGCAGGGCGACGGCCACCGAGATCACCATGTTCATGAGGACGTAGATGATCGAGTTGACATAGCCCATGTACCAGGAGGGATCGGTGAAGATCACCTCGTAGTTGCGCAAGGTCGGGTTCTGCGGCCAGAGCGTCAGCGTGCCGAGGATCTCCTGGTTGGTCTTGAAGCTCATATTGACGAGCCAGTAGATCGGCAGGAGCAGGAAGACGATGTAGAGCGCCGGGATCAGCGCCTTCCATTTAAAATGGCCGGTCTTCATCCGCGAGCGGGCGGCGATCGCGCTTTCGGAATGGGCGGCCCCGGGCAGGCTCGGATGGGCGGTGGTCGCCTGGTCGCTCATTCTGCGCCTCCCGTCATCGGCTTGTCGTTTCCGGCATTGGTCATCACCGTGTAGAAGATCCACGACAACAACAGGATGATCAGGAAGTAGATCAGGCTCATCGCCGCTGCCTCGCCGATGTTGAACTGGCCGATGGCGAGCTTGACGAGGTCGATGGACAGGAAGGTCGTCGAGTTGCCCGGGCCGCCGCCGGTGACGACGAAGGGCTCGGTGTAGATCATGAAACTGTCCATGAAGCGCAGGAGGACGGCGATCAGAAGCACGCGCCCCATCTTCGGCAGCTGGATGTAGCGGAAGACCGCCCAGCGCGAGGCGCCGTCGATCTTGGCGGCCTGATAGTATGCGTCGGGGATCGAGACGAGACCGGCGTAGCACAGGAGGACGACGAGGCTCGTCCAGTGCCACACGTCCATCACCACCACGGTCACCCAGGCGTCGAGGACGTTGCGCACGTAGTTGTAGTCGATGCCGAGCGCATCCACCGTGTAGCCGAGAAGGCCGATGTCGGTGCGGGCGAAGACCTGCCAGATGGTGCCGACGACGTTCCAGGGGATGAGCAGGGGCAGCGCCATCAGGACGAGGCAGACCGGCACCCAGATGCCCTTCTTGGGCATGGCCAGGGCAACGAGGATGCCGAGCGGCACCTCGATGGCGAGGATGATGGCCGAGAACAGGAGGTTGCGCAAAAGCGCGTCGTGGAAGCGCTCCGACGTCAGCACCTCGCGGAACCAGTCGGCGCCGTACCAGAAGAACTGGTTGTTGCCGAAACTATCCTGCACCGAATAGTTCACCACCGTCATCAGCGGGATCACCGCCGAGAAGGCGACGAGCAGGAGCACCGGCAGGACGAAGAACCAGGCCTTGTTGTTCCAGGTCTTTTCCATGGTTGTCCCCCCTCAGGCCCGCGCCACGAGCCAGGAATCGGCGTAAAGGTTCAGCCGCTCCTCGGCAAAAGCGATGTCGGCATCGGCCGGGACGCTCTGATCCTCGTGGAGGATCGCGCTGACGCGGTGCTCGCCGAGCCTTGCGCGGACGATCTTTTCCGAGCCGATGTCCTCGACCTTTTCCACCTTGACGGGAATTCCCTGTCCGCGCGGGACGAGGCTGACGAATTCGGGACGGATGCCGAGCTCGGTCGTCTTGCCGGATTTCGCCCGGCCGATCGCGGCCGGCAGCTTGATCCGCTCGCCGGAGATCGTCGCCTCGCCGCCGTCGAGCTTGCAGGGCAGGACGTTCATGCCGGGCGAGCCGATGAAATAGCCGACGAAGGTGTGCTGCGGGCGCTCGAACAGCTCTTCCGGCGTGCCGATCTGGACGACCTCGCCGGCATACATGACGACGACCTTGTCGGCGAAGGTCAAAGCCTCGGTCTGGTCGTGGGTGACATAGACCATGGTCATCTGGAACTCGCGATGGAGCTGCTTCAGCTCCGAGCGCAGCTGCCATTTCATATGCGGGTCAATGACCGTCAGCGGCTCGTCGAAGAGGATGGCGTTGACGTCGGAGCGCACGAGGCCGCGACCAAGGGAGATCTTCTGCTTCTCGTCGGCGGTGAGGCCGCGCGCCTTGCGGTCGGCCTTCGCCGCAAGGCCGATGCGGCGCAGCATGTCGTCCACGCGCGGCCCGATCTCGGCCTTCGGCACCTTGCGGTTCTTCAGCGGGAAGCCAAGATTTTCGCGCACCGTCATGGTGTCGTAGATCACCGGAAACTGGAACACCTGGGCGATGTTGCGCGCCTCGGGCGTCAGCATGGTGACGTCCCGGTCGTCGAAGCGGACATGGCCTTCGGATGGCGTGAGGAGGCCGGAAATGATGTTGAGGAGCGTGGTCTTGCCGCAGCCCGACGGCCCGAGCAGCGCATAGGCGCCGCCGTCCTCGAAGGCGGTGTCGACTTCGCGAAGGGCATAGTTGTTCGCCTTGGCAAGCTCGGGCGAATAGGCGTGGCGGATATGATCGAGCCGGATGCGGGCCATCGGGTTCTCCTTCAGGCCGCCAATGCGGCGGGCGCGCCGACGGCGTCGCCGGCCTCGTCGAAGACGAGGATTTCAGCCGGATCGAAAGACAGGTGGACGGTGTCGCCGGCCTCGACACGCCGCACGCCATGGACGAGGGCGATGATCTCGGCGCCGGCGTGATCGGCATGGATGAAGGTCTGCGAACCGGTGACCTCGGTCAGCGAAACCCGCGCGTCGAAGCCGGCGCCTTGCGTCTTGCCGAGTTCCAGCCGGTGCGGGCGAATGCCGATCCGGTAGCGTCCATCGGCCAGGCCGGCATGGGCGCCGCTCGCGGCAAAATCGACGCCGTCCTTGCCGGTGAAGCGGCCGCCGCGCTTGTCGACGGCAAGGACGTTCAGCGGCGGGTCGGAGAAGGTGGTCGCGGTGACGATGTCGCGCGGCTGGCGATAGACGGTGGTGGTGTCGCCGAACTGGGTGACACGGCCCTTCGACAAGGTCGCGGTCTTGCCGCCGAGGAGCAGCGCCTCGTGCGGCTCGGTGGTGGCGTAGACGAAGATCGCCCCGGTCTCGGCGAAGATCTTCGGCAGTTCCTCGCGCAGTTCCTCGCGCAGCTTGTAGTCGAGATTGGCGAGCGGCTCGTCGAGGAGGACGAGATCGGCGTTCTTGACGAGGGCCCGGGCAAGCGCGGTGCGCTGCTGCTGGCCGCCGGACAGATTGAGCGGCGTGCGATCGAGATAGGGCGTCATCTGGAGAAGGTCGGCGGCCTTCTTCACCGCCTTGTCGATCTCGTCCTTGGGCCGTCCGGCGACGCGCATCGGCGAGGCGATGTTCTCGTAGACCGTCAGCGTCGGGTAGTTGATGAACTGCTGGTAGACCATGGCGACGTTGCGCCGGCGCACGGGAGTGCCGGTGACGTCCTTGCCGTCCATGATCACCTGGCCGGAGGTCGGCGCGTCGAGCCCGGCCATCAGCCGCATCAGCGAGGTCTTGCCGGCAAGGGTCGGGCCGAGCAGGACGTTGATCGAGCCGCGCTGGAGCTGCAGCGAGACATCGACGATGTGATCCTCGGCGCCGACCTTGCGGCTGACATTGATGAGTTCGAGCAATCCGTCCTCCCAAACGGCGCAAGGGTCCCGGCAAGTCGCCTATTCGGCGGCGGCCCTGTGCTGTGCGGTTGCAGTCTCGACGTATTCGGTCAGGCGTTTCGTCTCGGACGGCGCAAAGCGCAGACCGAGCTTCGAGCGGCGCCAGAGGATGTCCTCGGCGCTTTGGGCCCATTCCCGTTCGATCAGGTAGTCGACCTCGGCGGCGAAGAGGCCGTGGCCGAATTCCTCGCCGAGTTTTCCGGCGGCGACGAAGCTTTCGGCATTCGTGCCATAGGCCCGCACCAGCCGGCGGATCGTCTTTTCGCCGAGCTCGGGGGCCTTTTTGGCAAGGTGGCTTTCCAGCGATGCGATGGCATCGACGGCAAAGTCGCCGCCGGGCAGGGCGGCATCGCCCGTCCAGCTGCGGCCCTTCTTGCCGATCGCGTCCTCGATCTTGTCCAGCGCGTCTTCCGCAAGCACCCGATAGGTGGTGATCTTGCCGCCGAAGCAGTTGAGGAGCCCCGGCTCGCCCTTTTCGCCCTCGACCTTCAGGACGTAGTCGCGGGTCGCTTCCTGGGCCTTTGAAGCGCCATCGTCGAAGAGCGGGCGCACGCCTGAAAACGACCAGACGATGTCCTCGCGCCGGACAGGCTTTTCGAGATATTCGCTCGCGGCTTCGAGCAGATAGTCGGTCTCGGCCTCGGTGATCGCCGCGCCCGCCGGGTCGTCCTCGAAGTCCTGATCGGTGGTGCCGACGAGAGTGAAGTCGTCCTCATAGGGGATGGTGAAGATGATCCGTCCGTCGGCATTCTGGAAGATATAGGCCCGGTCGTGGTCGTAGAGCTTCTTCGTGACAATGTGCGAGCCCTGGACGAGGCGGATGTGATGGGCCTCGTTGCGGCCGACGGCATTGCGCAGGACGAGATCGACCCATGGGCCGCCGGTATTGACCAGGAACTTCGCGGCGACCTTGATTTCCTTGCCGGTTTCGCTGTCGCGCAGGGTGAGCTGCCACAGGCCGCCCTCGCGCCGAGCGCCGGCGACCTTGGTGCGCACCATGATGTCGGCGCCTTTTTCGGCAGCCGAGCGGGCGTTGAGGACGACCAGCCGGGCATCGTCCACCCGGGCGTCGGAATATT
This sequence comes from Jiella mangrovi, assembly GCF_017815135.1. GTDB lineage: Bacteria > Pseudomonadota > Alphaproteobacteria > Rhizobiales > Rhizobiaceae > Jiella > Jiella mangrovi. The sequence goes on from NZ_JAGJCF010000010.1 coordinate 10,699, forward strand.
CGAAACCGGTGACGTATTCGCTCTTCAGCGGCGCGCCGAGCGGGCCGGAAAGATCGACCTTGGTCGTCGCCTTCAGCTTCTTGCGGCCGCCGATATGATCGTAGAGGAACAGCCCGGTGCGCAAGAGCCATTTCGGGCGCAGGCCGTCATGATGGGGCAGGATGAAGCGCAGCGGCCGGATGATATGCGGTGCGATCGCCCACAGCACCTCGCGCTCCATCAGCGCGTGGCGCACGAGCGAGAATTCGTAGTGCTCGAGATAGCGCAGGCCGCCATGGATCAGCTTGGTCGACCATGACGACGTGCCGGAGGCGAGATCGTTCATCTCGGCAAGTCCGACGGTATAGCCACGGCCGGCCGCATCGCGCGCGATGCCGCAGCCATTGATGCCCCCGCCGATGACGAAGATGTCGTAAGTCTTCATGGCCTCCCACTTCGCAGTGCAGCATTTTGGTTGCGATTGCGAATGTCAGGAAGTGTAATGCGAAACTGAAGCGAACGTCAAACGAAATAATACGAAAGCCGGACTGATCGTCAGGCAGCGTTATCGCCGATCCGGGCCGCCGCCATCCCGCCGCCGGCCGGGCCGGCCTCGATCAGCCGCACCTCCGCTGCCTGGCAGATCTCGCGGATCTGGGCCTGCGCCTCGTCGGTGACGAAGGTCTGGACCTGGTCGAGATGGCCGATGCGGACCGGCGCCGAGCGTTCGAACTTGGAGGAATCGGCGGCGAGGATGACGTGGCGGGCATTGCCGATGATCGCCTGGGCGACCCGCACCTCGCGATAGTCGAAATCGAGCAGCGAGCCGTCGAGGTCGATGGCCGAGGCGCCGATGACGGCGAAATCCACCTTGAACTGGCGGATGAAATCCACCGCCGCCTCGCCGACGATGCCGCCGTCGGAGCGCCTGACGACGCCGCCGGCGATCACCACCTCGACGTCGGGATAGGGCCGCATGGCGGTGGCGACGTTGATATTGTTGGTGATCACCATCAGGCCTGAATGGCGCAGGAGCTGGTGGGCGACCGCCTCGGTGGTGGTGCCGATATTGATGAACAGCGAAGCCTGGTTGGGGATGAGGTCGGCCACCGCCCGGCCGATCGCGGCCTTCTCGTCGGCGGCGATGACGCGCCTTGCGTCATAGCCGACATTCTCGACGCCGGAGGAAAGGATCGCCCCGCCATGAACGCGGGTCAGCATGCGCGCGTCGCAGAGCTCGTTGAGATCCTTACGAATGGTCTGAACCGAGACCTCGAACCGGCCGGCGAGCTCGTCGACGAGCACACGGCCGGACCGCTTGGCGCTCTCCAGAATCTGGAGCTGGCGATCCGAAAGCATGGCGGTTCCTTCCCGGTTTTTGCCGGATCATGGGCAAAACGAAAGAAAAGCGCAATCGAAACGCGGGCAGCGAAAGAGCGGCGGTGGTGCCGCCCACCGCCGCAATTGGCGACGACGACACGCCCCTGGCCGTCGTCGCGGATCCGGCGGAGGAGGACGCGCCGGACGGGCACTGAACCTGTCAAGGCGGGGCGTCGATGGGGGGAAAACCGCAGTCGGTCACATCCGATGACATTCCGGCGCCAAGAGCCAACCCAATGCCGAAACAAATAGCGATGCCAGATATTTGTGAAAAGTGGGGCGTGATGACGCAAGGTCAGGTTGCGGGAGTGGAATGCGTCCCCGCCGGGGCGCCCGGGCCAGGGCCGAAGGTGCGCCCGCGCTGACGCGGCAATACGGCGAGAAGGCTCGCGCCGCGAAGGCCGAGAAATACTTCCAGCGCCAGCCAAAGACCATGATTGCCGAAAACCGGCGTCAGCGCGTAGCCGAGCGCGACGAAGACGAGGAGCGAAAGGATCATCATGTCACGCATCGCCCGCGACCAGGTGGCGCCGATGTAGATGCCGTCCATGACGAAGGCGAGCGCACCGACGATCGGCGTCGCCGCCGCCCAGGGCAGGAAGATGCGCGCGGCGGCGCGAACATCCGGATCGGTGGTCAGAAAGTCGATCAGCGCCTCCCCGCCGATCAGGATGATGGCGGCGAGCGCAGCGGCGATGAAGCCGCCCCACAGGCTCGTCAGGCTGACTGTCCGGTCGAAGGCGAGCCTTCGGCGCGCCCCCACGGCGACGCCGGCGAGCTGTTCGCTTGCCGTCGCCACGCCGTCGAGGAAATAGGAACCGGTCATGAAGATGGTCATCAACAGGCCGTTGGCGGCGAGCGTGACCGGACCGAAACCGGCGCCGAGCCGGGTGAACAAAGTGAAGCCCGCCAAGAGGCAGAAGGAGCGGATCATGATGTCGCGGTTGACGCCCAGCATCTGGCGAAAACCGCCCCAGTCGAAGACCTCTTCGAGCCGTGGCAGGCGCCCGGCGGAAAAGCCCCTGGCGAGAACCACGAGCCCCGCGAGGCAGCCGGCCGCCTCGCCGCAGATCGTGCCCAGCGCGACGCCGGTGATGCCCCAGCCGAGGACGAGGCCGAATAAGATCGACAGGGCGATGTTGGTGCCGTTGACGACGATCTGCAGCACCAGAGCAAGGCCGCTGCGCCCGCGCCCGAGGACGGAGCCGAGAATGGCGTAGTTGGTGAGCGCGAAGGGGGCCGAGAACATCCGCACGAAGACATATGTCGATGCCGCCTCGGCGACATTCGGCCCCGGCGCGATGGCGAGAAGCCCCAGATGCATGAGGAGGGGCTCGGCGACGATGAGGCCAAGGCCGATCGCGAGCGAAAGAATGGCGGCGCGAAAGAACACGGCCTCCACCTCGCGCGGACGGCGGGCGCCGAGCGCCTGCGCCGTCAGGCCGGTGGTGCCCGCGCGCAGGAAATTGCAGACCGCGAAGACGAAGTCGAAGACCAGCGCCCCGACGACGAGGCCGCCGAGGGTCTCCGCGTCGCCGATCCGTCCGATGACGGCAATGTCGGTCATGCCGAGGAGAGGCGTCGTCAGAAAGGCGAGCGTCATCGGCAGGGTGATGGCCAGAACCTTGCGGTGATTCACCTCGAATGGTTCGCCGACCTCGTCGGTGGCGGGCTCGGATCTCGATATCGTCACGCTTGCTTTCCGTTGCTCTCGCCGATCCACGGTTCGGCCGTGTTCCTCGCGTCACATGCGAATCGTCCCGCAAGCACGTCCGCCAATAGACTCATCAGTCAGTGATAGCATTCAGCGGCGTTGCCCGCTCGTCATAACAGCTGAATGGGCTCGGCGGCGGAGCCCCGCAGCCATGTCCTGTTACGCGTCGCCTCACCGCCTATCTATGGCGAACCATGGCCGTTCCGATCATCCATCATCCCGCCTTCGATGCGAATTTCGACGCGCATCACCGGTTTCCGATGTCGAAATTCACCCGCCTTGCCGAAATCCTGCGCGAGGACGGCGTCGTCGGTCCTGCCGGCTATCACGTTCCGGCCCCGGCGCTGCCCGGCTGGCTGCGCCTCGCGCATGATCCGCGTTATGTCGACCAGGTGCTGTTTCAGGCGGTGCCGGCCTCGATCGAAAAGGCGATCGGCTTTGCGGTCGACGAAAAGGTGGCGATGCGCTCGCGCTGCGCGACGGGCGGGACGGTGCTCGCCGCGCGCCTTGCGCTCGCCGAGGGGCTGGCCTGCAACACGGCCGGCGGCAGCCATCATGCCGGGCGGAGCGGCGGCGCCGGTTTTTCGGTGTTCAACGATGTCGGCGTCGCGGCCTCGCTGCTTCTGGCCGATGGCGATGTCGGACGCGTCCTCGTCGTCGATTGCGACGTTCACCAGGGCGACGGCACGGCGAAGATCTTCGCGGACGAAGCGCGCGTCTTCACGCTCTCGATCCACGCGGAGCGCAACTACCCGACCGAAAAGGCGCAATCCGATCTCGATGTCGGGCTCCCTGACGCGACCGGCGACGCGGCCTATCTGGAGGCTCTCGGCGGCGCTCTCGATCATGGCTTTGCCGCCGCTGCGCCCGAAATCGTCTTCTACAACGCCGGCGTCGATCCGCACCGGGACGACCGGCTCGGGCGCCTCGCCCTGAGCGATGAAGGGCTCGCCGAACGGGACCGCCGGGTCATCGGCTACTGCCGCGATCGCGGCGTTGCTGTGGCTGCGGTGATCGGCGGCGGTTACTCGCGCGATATCGAAGCGCTTGCCCGCCGCCATTCCATTCTCCACCGGGTGGCCGGCGAGTTCGGCTGAAGCCGTGCGGGCGCGGGCCGGCGCATCGGCCAGTGGTCGAGCCGGTCCCGGCTTTCGGGCGATCCCTGCACAATGAAAGCCGCCATGGTCGGCCCAAGCCCCCGACAAATCGTGCGGTGCTTTGTCGCAGGCGCTCGCCATGCCTGCCGATCCCGCGATCTCCGCAGGCCGTCGCCGTCGTTCCTTTTCCCCCGTGGCAAATTGCATCGCGCCTTGCCGATTTCGCACCGCCGGTGGTTGTCGCAGGGCACTTGTCAAACTAGCTTCACCCTGAGTGCATTTCGATCGTCGGGAGATCACGGGTGTGGGCGAAGGCAGGACGACTGCTTCTTTTGCTGGCGGGAGCCGCGGTCGCCTTCCGTCGCCGCCGGCCCGATCATGATGCCGGAAAGGATGGACCTGCCGTCCCGGATGCCGTTACCGGCGGGGACGATGCCGGCAGGGCCGGTGCCGGCAAGTCTGATGCAGGCAGGATTGATGCCGGCGAGTTTGATGATGGTGCAGACGGCGCCGTTACGCGCGTGCCGCCGCCACAAGACGACAATGCCTCCCGGCGGCCGGCTCACGCCTCCGCGTCGACCCTCAGTCACGATCAAGGGCCAACGACCATGAGTGCAAACGATCCCAAGATCCCGCAATCGGACCTCGAGGCGGACCACCCCGTCGCGGCCTCGCGGGAATCGAGCGAGCGTCTGAAGGGCCGCGACCAGGCTCTGCCCGCCCGCAAGATCGAAGATCCGCTGGAAGAAAAGCACAAGGCCGGGGCTTTCGACCGCGACTTTCGCACCATCGACTATTCCAACATCTCGGCGGACGAGGCGGCCCGGGAAAAAGAGCGCATGCGTCGCAAGCGCGAGGCCTCGACCTGGCATCCGCCGAGCGAGCGGGCGCGCAACGAGACGCAGGATCCGCCCAGCCACGCCCAGTTCGCGACCTTCGGCGGCAGCATGGTCTCGGCCGAGGTCGTGCGCGGCAAGAGCAACGCGCGGGTTCCCGACATGATGCCGACGCTTGCACCGGGCGCCCCGCCGGCCCCAGCCAAGGCGGAAAAACCGAAAAGCGTCCATGCCGAGCGTCGGGCGAAACTCGCCTTTTCTAATCCGGACGGGCCGACGCCGGCCAAGGACGAGCGGCGGCTGCCGCCCGATCCGCTGGCCGAAAAACACAAGGCGGAGAAATTCGACAAGGACTTTCGCACCCTCGACTACCGCAAGCTCGGCAAGAAGGCGGACGGCAAGAAGGACAGGCTGAAGATCGAGCCGGACGGCATTCTCGACAAGGAAAGCCTCGTCGTCGATACTTCGCAGAGCGGCGAGCCGGCCGAGGATGATCTCGGGATGGGCGCGTTCCGTACGCCGGGAGCGCAGGCGCCGCTGGCGACGGTCGCGCTTGGTTCGGGACACGAAATGCCCGCCTCCGACGTGCCGCCCGTCGGCGCCAGCGCTCCGTCCGGCCTGCCGGCCCCGCGTCATGGCAACCCCGACGATCTGACGCGGATCGAGGGGATCGGCACCGCGATCGAGAAACTGCTGTTCGACCGCGGCATCTATCACTTCGACCAGATCGCAGGGCTGGAACCGCACGAGGTCGTCTGGGTCGAGCAGGAAATCGGCTTTCCCGGACGTATCGCGCAAGAGCGGTGGATCGAGCAGGCCTGCCGCCTCATCGAAGGCTGACCTGCCCAAGGGCGTCAGGCCGCGAGTCCTCCAACCGGAACCCGGCGCCGCGAAGGCGAACATGCGCTGGCGCCGGCGGATCCCATGGAAATGTGGCTCAAAGCGAATGCCCGGCCGTTGCCCCGACGATCAGCTGTCGGGACAGTGGGCTCCTGTCGCGGCCCAAGCCTTATAAAGGTCGCCGAACTGTTTCTGCGTTCCGGGGACGGGCTCTCGGCCCTTGCCCGGATGCCAGCCCCATCCGACGAGATCGTCGCTCGCCATATGGTCGACGAGTTCGGCCAGGGTCTTTCCGCCGTTGCGGTCCTGATCCTTGATCTGGCGGCAGATCTCGGCCAGCGAACGGCCCTGCCATGCCATCTCGATCGGCGCGAGATGCCAGTTGGGATTGCCGGGGATCGACTTGATGTCCTCGCTCTGGGCGACGACCGGTACGTTCTTGGGCCCGTGACAGGTGTTGCACATCATGCCCGGGACGCCGAAATTGGCATCGCCGCGCTGCACAGGCGGCTGGTGCAGATGCTCGTCCATGCCCTGTAGTGGACGATCGCCGGCCGGATGACAGTTGACGCAGCGCGGATGCAGGAGAACCTTGCCGGTCTCCTGGAAGATCGCGATCGAGCGTTCTCTCTCGTCCTTGATGTTGTCGAAGTCGGCGACGCTTTTCAGGCTCTTCTGCTGGTTCGTGTCGCTTGGCGCCAGAGCGGGCGTCGAAGGGGCGGGCGCCTCGGGAGCGCGGTCCTGGGCAAAGCCCGGCGCGAGACCTGCCAGAGCGGAGGCGAAAAGGAAGGCGGATACGAACCCGGCCCGTGTGTAATTGCGCATCGTGATCCTAAGTGTCGTCTCTTCTGTCGCATTGTCGCCCGGAAGGGCGACCGGAATGCGACGGGGCGGCGATCGGTTCGAGGCGCCCCGTCCGTCTTTGTTCGTCGCGGCGCTTCCCGCCGTCAGGCGACGAGCCCGCTCGCCAGAGGCAACTTCTGCACCGGCTGCCCGGTGAGCCGGCGCCAGGCATTGGCGACGGCCGGGCCGATCGGTGGGACGCCGGGCTCGCCGACGCCCGTCGGCGCCTCGTTCGACTGGACGATCGCCACTTCGACCTCGGGCATCTCACTGATGCGCAGCGAGCGGTAGTCGTTGAAGTTCGACTGGACGACCCCGCCGCCTTCGCCAAGATCGATCGCGTCGAAGAGGATCGCGCCGAGACCGTAGCCGATGCCGCCCTCCATCTGGGCGTGGATGATGTTCGGATTGACCGCGACGCCGCAATCGACCGCGCACCACACCTTGTGGACCTTGGGCAGGCCCTGGTCGCCGATCGATACCTCAGCGATCTCGGCGACATAGGTGTCGAAGCTCTTGTGGACGGCGACGCCGCGCTGGCGTCCGTCGGGAACCTGCGAGCCCCAGTTGGCGATCTCGGCGACCTTCTTCAGGACGCCGACATGCCGCGGCGAATCCTGCAACAGCGCAAGCCGCCCCTCGACGGGGTCCTTCTTCGCCCGCTCCAGCAGCCGGTCGAGGAACGTCTCGACGGCAAACGCCGTGTGGGTATGTCCGACCGAGCGCCACCACAGGACCGGCACGCCGAGGGACGGCTGGTGGGCGACGACCCTCAGATTGGGGATCTTGTACGGCATGTCGGCCGTTCCCTCGACGGTGGTCTCGTCGAGATCGTCCTTCTTCATGATGGACTGGCCGACGATGGTGTGGTCCCAGGCCGTGACATTGCCGTCCTTGTCGATCGCGCCCTTGATCGAGTGCACGTAGATCGGCCGGTAGAAACCGCCGCGAATGTCGTCCTCGCGGGTCCACATGTGCTTGACCGGCCGCTTCATGCCGGACGCCTTGAAGACCGCCGCGGCCTCGCGCATGTAGGGCGAGCCGAACTGCGCCCTGCGGCCGAACGAGCCGCCGGCGAGCTGGACGTTGATGCGCACCTTGGCGGGATCGACACCGCAGATTTCGGCGATCGCCGCCTTGTCCTGGCCGGGAAACTGCGAGCCGTTGTAGCAGTCGATCGAGCCGTCATCGGCCATCATCAGGACGGCATCGAGCGGCTCCATCGGGGCGTGCGCAAGGAAGGGAAAGACGATTTCGGTGTCCATGGTGGTGATGCCCTCGGCCGAAAGCGCGGCATCGGCATCGCCATTGTTCGCCGCCTCCAGACCCTTGGCCTTCATCTCAGCCCGGTAGTCGTCATAGATCCGCTGGCTGGAGCGGGTTTCGGCCTTGGAAAGATCCCAGTCGATCTTAAGCGCCGCCCGCGCCTTCAGCGCCGCAAAGGTGTTTTCGGCGTAGACCGCGATGCCCTGCGGCACCTGCTTGACGTCGACGACGCCCTTGATCCGGCGGGCCTCGCCATCGTCGAAGCCTTTGACGGTCGCGCCGAAATGGTCCGGATGGGCGACCATCGCGATCAGCATGTCATCGGCCATGACGTCGAGGGTGAAGATCGCCTTGCCGTTCGTCTTCTCGTCGGTGTCGAGCTTGTGCCTGTCCTTGCCGATGAGGACGAAGTCCTTGGGGTCCTTCAGCTTCACGTCGGATGGCGGATCCATCGCGGCGGCCTTTTCGGCGAACTCACCGAAACCGGCGTCCTTGTTCTTGCCCTCGTGGCGGATGCGACCCCTGGCGACGGTGATCTCGCCAGCGGCAACGTCCCACTCCTTGGCGGCGGCGGCAACCAGCATTGCCCTTGCGGTCGCGCCGGCCTTGCGCAGCTGATCGTAGGAATTGGCGATGGAGGTCGAGCCGCCGGTGCCCTGGAGCCCGAAAGCGAGATTCTTGTAGACGTCGTCGTCGGCGGGCGCTGCCGCAACGCGCATCTGGTCCCAGTCGGCGTCGAGTTCCTCGGCGACGATCGTCGTCAGACCCGTATAGGGGCCCTGACCCATTTCCAGATGCTTGGACAGGACGGTGACGAGGCCGTCCGGCGCAACGCGCACGAAGGCGTTGAGATCGGCCTGCTTTCCGGGCGCGCCCTCAGCGACGCCCTTTATCAGCGCGGCGCCGGCCTGACGGCCGACAAGCGTCAGGCCGACGACGAGGCCGGTGCCGGCAAGAAACCCGCGGCGTGTCGGGCGGATGGTCTCGATCCCCATGGCTCAGCCCTCCAGCGTCTTGGCGGCGTCGTGGATCGCCTGACGGATGCGTTTGTAGGTGGCACAGCGGCAGATGTTGCCGGCCATCGCACCGTCGATGTCCTCGTCGGTGGGATTGGGCGTGAACTGCAGGAGCGAGACCGCCGACATGATCTGCCCGGACTGGCAGTAACCGCATTGCGGCACGTCGATCGCCTTCCAGGCGGCCTGGACGGCTTCGGCCTCGGTGCCTTCGAGCCCCTCGATGGTGGTCACGCTGGATCCGTCGAGAGTGGAGACCGGCGTGATGCAGGATCGCCGGGTCATGCCGTCGACATGCACGGTGCAGGCGCCGCACTGGGCGATGCCGCAGCCATATTTCGTGCCGGTGAGCCGCTCGGCGTCGCGGATCACCCACAGAAGCGGCGTATCCGGATCGCCATCGAACGTCGTGTCCTGGCCATTGAGGGTGAAAGTGACCACGGTCGCCTCCTCGTCGTCGAAATGCAATCTGTCGATATTCGGCGGTCTTTGTCGATGATCGTCAATCACGATGCCTGTTTCGAAAGCCCTCGACACATCAAAGTTTTGACCCGCTCCAAACTAGACGGTTATGCGATGATCGCAAGGGATGCAATCGCGACGATCAAGACCCGGCCCGTGACAGGCGGCCGGCTGTGAATCATCCAGACCCGCGCGCTCATCGCGAGATGCAGGCTTTGCGGGCAGTCGAGATTCCGGTCGCGGCACTGGAGGCAACGAAAACGGCCGCCCGTTGCCGGGCGACCGCTTTCGTTACGATGATGTGATCGGGTGTGATCAGTGCGAGTGGGTCTGATCCTTCACCGCATCCTTGACCTTGCCGTAGTTCTTCTGGGTCTTGCCCTCGACCTGGTCCACCTTGCCTTCGGCTTCCATGCGCTCGTTGCCGGTCGCCTTGCCGGCCGTTTCCTTGACCTTGCCGCCCATTTCCTTGGCAGCGCCCTTGATTTCATTCTTGTCGACCATGGTCGTTCCTCCTGAAGGTCACCCGTGCTTGGCTGACCGATGGGCTAAGAACGGCGATGGTGATCGCAGAGTTCCCTTAGATTTCAGGTATTTGTTGTCACGCCTGCGGACGTGCATCGGGTCTCGTGACAGGCAGAAGTCGTGTTGACGGGGACGATCACGTCGACGATGACCGGATCTACTCGGCAATCTCGCGCTTTGCGGCGCTGGCAAGAAAGGCAGAGCGGGTCTGCCCGCGCGCGCGCGCGGCTGCATCGATTGCTTCGAGGAGACCGAGATCAAGGGAGACGTTGATTCTCGTCGTCGCCCCGCGATCGCGCACGAGCGGCACAACGGTCAGCATGGCGCCTTCCCGGTCGACCTGCAAAGCTGGATCCGCAACGATCTCGTCGAGGCTGCGCGGCGCGGGCAGGGTTTCGCCATCCGCCTCGATCATGCGCGCATGGCCGCTCAACGCCTCCACGGCGTTCGAGGCCGCCTCCTCAAGTGTGTCACCAGCGGAGATACATCCGGGAACGTCGGGGAAGCTGACACCGTAGCTGCTGCCGGGCTCCTTGTGAATGAAAGCGATGTAGCGCACTGATCCCGAGCGAGATTTACGATTGTTGATTGAGGAGTCCAGCTTGCCGAAGCACGGATCTGACTGTCCCTTGCGGTAGGTCCTTTTCAGGATGCGGAACGGTGACCTTACCCGGTTTGACGGCATGCTTGTAGTGATGATGGGAGCCGGTCACGCCCACTTCGAACCAACCATCCCTGCGCAAAAGCTTGATGAGATCACGACTGCTCATGGACATGGTCGATCCCGTGTGAAATAATACACACCTTGGCGGACGTCAAACGGTTCACTCGCTTTCGAACTCGACCCGGAGTTTTACCCGATCGATCGCGATGCCGGTGATTTGTGAAATTTCGTTTTGCGCCTCCGTTATGACGTCGGCGACCGTCTTGGCTCTTCGCGTGCGGGGGGGCGGCGACAGGTTTTCGGGAGGACGACCTGTGCGCAGGAATTCTACCGATACACCGACCGCTTTCGCGATCGCCGGGATTTTGTCGTCCCGGGGTACGGAGCCATTCTTCTCCCAATTCCACACCGCCGTCGGAGACACGTTTGTCTCTCTGGCGAGATCACTAGCTGTTAGACCGGCCTTTTCTCGTGCTTTGGCAAGTCTTTTTCCGAATGCGGTTGCCATTCCCAACTCCTGTTTCACTTAAAATGAACCAAAACTTGAAAAGTTTCAAGTCAAACTTGAAACGCCCGACAAAAAAAAGGGCGGTCCCGAAGGACCGCCCTGTAACGCTTGGCTGAGAAGCGCTGGTCAACCGGACTTAGAAGTCCATGCCGCCACCTGAAACCGGGCTTGCCCGGTTTCAGCATCTTCAAGGATGGGCGGGCTTGATGGTCTTCTTCGAAGCCTATCGGCTTCTTAGAAGTCCATTCCGCCCATGCCGCCCATTCCGCCCATGCCGCCGGCGGGCATGCCGCCACCGGCCGACTCTTTCTTCGGAGCCTCGGAGATCATCGCCTCGGTGGTGACGAGCAGGCCGGCGACCGAAGCCGCGTCCTGGAGGGCCGAGCGAACGACCTTGACCGGATCGACGATGCCCATCTGGATCATGTCGCCATACTCACCCGAAGCGGCGTTGTAGCCGAAGGTGATCGAGGAGTTCTCGAGGATCTTGCCGACGATGATGGAGCCCTCGGCACCGGCGTTCTGGACGATCTGACGGATCGGAGCCTGAAGCGCCTTGCGGACGATGGCGATGCCGGCGTCCTGGTCGGAGTTGGCACCCTTGATGTCGACGGCGTTGGAAGCGCGCAGGAGAGCGACGCCACCGCCGGCCACGATGCCTTCTTCCACGGCCGCACGGGTCGCGTTGAGGGCGTCGTCGACGCGGTCCTTCTTTTCCTTCACCTCGACCTCGGTCGCACCGCCGACGCGGATGACCGCGACGCCACCGGCGAGCTTGGCTAGGCGCTCCTGGAGCTTCTCGCGGTCGTAGTCCGAGGTGGTCTCCTCGATCTGCGCCTTGATCTGACCGACGCGGGCCTTGATCTGCTCACCTTCACCGGCACCATCGACGATGGTGGTGTTTTCCTTGGTGATCTGGACCTTCTTGGCGCGGCCGAGCATGTCGAGGGTGACGTTCTCGAGCTTGATGCCGACGTCCTCGGAGATGACCGTGCCGCCGGTGAGGATCGCGATGTCCTCGAGCATGGCCTTGCGGCGATCGCCGAACCCAGGAGCCTTGACGGCGGCGATCTTCAGGCCGCCACGCAGCTTGTTGACGACGAGCGTGGCGAGAGCCTCGCCCTCGACGTCCTCGGCGATGATGATCAGCGGCTTCGACGACTGGACGACAGCCTCGAGAACCGGCAGCAGCGCCTGGAGGTTGGAGAGCTTCTTCTCGTGCAGGAGGATGTAGGCGTCCTCGAGCTCGGCGACCATCTTCTCGGCGTTGGTCACGAAGTAAGGCGACAGGTAGCCGCGGTCGAACTGCATGCCTTCGACGACTTCGAGCTCGGTCTCGGCGGTCTTGGCTTCCTCGACGGTGATGACACCCTCGTTGCCGACCTTCTGCATGGCGGCGGCGATCATCTCGCCGATTTCCTTCTCGCCATTGGCCGAGATGGTGCCGACCTGGGCGACTTCGTCAGACGTGTCGATCGAGCGGGCGGCCGAGCCGAGAGCCTCGACGACCTTCAGGACGGCCGCGTCGATGCCGCGCTTGACGTCCATCGGGTTCATGCCGGCGGCAACCGCCTTGGCGCCTTCCTTGACGATCGCCTGGGCGAGAACCGTCGCGGTGGTCGTGCCGTCACCGGCCTTGTCGTTGGTCTTCGAGGCCACTTCGCGCACCATCTGGGCGCCCATGTTCTCGAACTTGTCCTCGAGCTCGATCTCCTTGGCGACGGAAACGCCGTCCTTGGTGATGCGCGGAGCGCCGAAGGACTTGTCGATGACGACGTTGCGGCCCTTGGGGCCGAGGGTCACCTTCACCGCGTCGGCGAGGATGTCGACGCCGCGCAGCATGCGCTCACGCGCGTCGCGGCCGAATTTTACGTCTTTAGCTGCCATGTTGATATTCTCCCGGGCGCGCCTTTGAAGGCCGGCGCCGTTTGAAGTTTCATCGGATCGTGGATCTCTAAGAGGCCGTCAGGCCGTCTCGCCTCAGGCGGCGACGACGCCCATGATGTCGGACTCTTTCATGATCAGAAGGTCTTCGCCGTTGAGCTTGACCTCGGTGCCCGACCACTTGCCGAAGAGGACGCGATCGCCTTCCTTGACGTCGAGCGGAACGACCTTGCCGGACTCGTCACGAGCGCCGGAACCGACGGCGACGATCTCGCCTTCCTGGGGCTTTTCCTTCGCGGTGTCCGGAATGATGATGCCGCCAGCGGTCTTGGCTTCGGACTCCACCCGGCGAACCACGACGCGGTCGTGCAGGGGACGGAAGTTCACAGCTGCCATGTTCGTTTGAACCCTTCGTTGGACGATAGTGCCGGAGCTCGTGAGCATCCGGCTGAAACAGTATTAGCACTCACCCGATGGGAGTGCTAACAGCCGCTACCTAGTGAGCGAGCCGGGTGAGTGTCAAGGGGATGGGAGACAAAAAACAGCGATCGGGGGTCGTCGCCCAGATCAGAAAACTGCCGCATTCGCAGTGGCCACGGCGGCACAGGCCAAGAGCCGGGGCATACGATTGCAGAGGCCATCTGCGAGCGCACTCGACTTGACCGCTCGCGCCCTCATCTCTATCGCCTCGGGGCGAGATTCAAGCCCGAAACGCCAATTCGCCTGGAACAGTTAATGCCGAACCCGTCGTCTGCCGCGCCGCGCCGCATCGCGCATCTCGCCGAGATCGCCGGCGGCTACGACGCGATCTTATGCGATATCTGGGGCGTCGTGCATGATGGTCTGGCCAAGCATGCGGCGGCCGAACGGGCGCTTGCCGACGCCCGGGCCGCCGGGGCGACCGTTGTTCTCATCACCAATGCGCCGCGCCAGGCGGCCGGCGTCGTCGCGCAGCTCGATTCCTTCGGTTTCTCGCGCGAGGCCTTCGATCAGATCGTCACGTCGGGCGATGTCACACGCGCCCTGATCTCCAGGGCCGAGGGGCCGCTCTTTCACATCGGGCCACCGCGCGACGTCGATCTTTTCGATGGGCTCGGGGTCGAGACGACCGACGATCCCGGCGCGGCGAGAGCCGTGATCGCGACGGGTCTTTACGACGACGAGACGGAAACGCCGGAGGACTACCGGGACCTGATCGCCACCTTCCGCAAGAACGACCTGCCGATGGTCTGCGCCAATCCCGACATCGTCGTTCATCGCGGCGAAAAGCTCGTCTATTGCGCCGGTGCCGTCGCAAAGGCCTATCAGGATGCCGGCGGCCGGGTCTCCATGGCCGGCAAGCCCTATCCGCCGATCTATCAGGAAGCGCGGCGGCTTGCGCGAACGAGCGAGACTTCGCGCATCCTTGGCATCGGCGATGGCCTCGCCACCGACATCAAGGGCGCCAACGAGGCCGGCCTCGACGTGCTTCTGATCACCGGCGGCATCCACGGCAAGGACTTCGGCGACCGGCCCGAGGATCCGGCAGCGGTCGCCGGGGTTCTCACCGAGAAGGGTCTGTCTTCGCAATATTTCATGGCGGCGCTCGAATGAGCGCACCGGCCGCCATCGCCAGACTGTCCGGCGAGAGACCGATACCGGCGAAGTTCCAGGGCGGCGTCGTCGCCATCGGGAATTTCGACGGCGTCCATCGCGGCCACCAGGCGGTGCTCGCCTCGGCGCGCGAGATCGCCCGCGCCGAGGCAAAGCCGCTGATCTGCCTGACTTTCGAGCCGCATCCGCGAACGGTCTTCAATCCCGAGCGGCCGGTGCCGAGGCTGACCCCGGCGCCGATCCGGGCAAGGCTCCTCGGCGCCCTCGGCTTCGATGCGGTCGTCGAGCAGGGCTTCGACAGGGACTTTGCGGGGATCGAGCCGGAGACCTTCGTGAAGGCGATCCTCGTCGAGCGGCTGCAGGCCGCCCATGTCGTTGCAGGCTTCGACTTTCACTATGGCGCCAAGCGGGCCGGGACGCCGCAGACCCTGATCACCTCCGGCGAGCGCCACGGCTTTGGCGCGACGCTCGTCCCGGCGATCGACGACGGTGGCGGCGAGACGATCTCCTCGAGCCGGATCCGCGCATTGCTCGAAGCCGGTGATACAGCGCGCGCCGCCGAGCTTTTGGGATATCGCTGGACGATCGGCGGCTCGGTGTCGGAGGGACAGCGGCTCGGCCGCACCCTCGGCTATCCCACCGCGAACATCCATCTGATGCCCGACACGATGCTGAAATTCGGCATCTATGCCGTGCGTGTGCGCCGCGCCGACGGGACGATCCATGACGGTGTCGCAAGCTTCGGCCGCCGCCCGACCTTCGATAACGGCGCCGCCCTGTTCGAGACCTTCCTGTTCGATTTTTCCGGCGATCTCTACGGCGAGACGATCGCCGTCTCGATCTTCGAGTTCCTGCGCGGCGAGGAAAAGTTCGACACCGCCGAAGCGCTGGTCGCGCAGATGGACGTGGATTCGGAAAACGCCAAGGCGGTGCTCGCTGCGGCAGCCCCGCTGAGCGATCTCGACCGGGCGATCTCCTTCTGATCGCTCGTCGCCGGACACGCGGCGACGGGCGTTCTTTTCATCGCGCCGCGAAATTGCTAAAGCCGGCCCATGTTGACACGGCACATCGTCTCGATCGGTCTGCGAATTAGTCGCCCGGCCTTCCGGCAGTCCTGACGGGCGCGCGGAGGGACCGGGCCGTATCGCGTTTCAACGCTCACTTCTCTTTCGCCGCCGCTTGAGATTTTCGCGGCCGCAACAGGACTGACCCGCATCATGACCGACGAGACGAAACCAGAAGCCGGCATCGACTACGCCAAGACCCTCAACCTGCCGCAGACCGATTTCCCCATGCGCGCCGGGCTGCCCAAGGCCGAGCCGGAATGGCTGGCGAAATGGGACGGCATGGATCTTTACGGCAAGCTGCGTCAGGCGTCGAAGGGACGGCCGAAATACGTCCTCCACGACGGCCCGCCCTATGCCAACGGCAACCTCCATATCGGCCACGCGCTGAACAAGATCCTGAAAGACGTCATCAACCGCTCCTTCCAGATGCGCGGTTACGACGCCAACTACGTCCCCGGCTGGGACTGCCACGGCCTGCCGATCGAGTGGAAGATCGAGGAGGCCTACCGCGCCAAGGGCAAGAACAAGGACGAGATCGAGATCAACGAATTCCGGAAAGAGTGCCGGGAATTCGCGACCCATTGGGTCGGCGTCCAGACGGAAGAGTTTCGGCGCCTCGGCGTCGAGGGCGATTTCAAGAACCCGTATCTCACGATGAACTTCGAGGCGGAGTCGGTGATCGCCGGCGAGCTGTTGAAGTTCGCCATGTCGGGCCAGCTCTATCGGGGGTCGAAGCCGATCATGTGGTCGGTGGTCGAGAAGACCGCGCTGGCCGAAGCCGAGGTCGAGTATCACGACTACGAGTCGGATACGGTGTGGGTGAAGTTTCCAGTGGCAGGGGATGGACGGCTCGCCGGCGCATCCGTCGTCATCTGGACCACCACCCCCTGGACGATGCCGGGCAACCGCGCGATCGCCTTCTCCACTCGCATCGCCTATGGCCAATACGAGGTCACGGCGCCCGAAGACGCCGACAACCCGCGTTGGGCGAAGCCGGGCGACAAGTTGATCCTCGCCGATGCCCTGGCTGCCGACGTCTTCGCCAAGGCGCGCGTGCCGGAAGGCGGATGGCGGAAGGTAGCCGACGTGAAACCGTCCGATCTGCAGGGTCTCGTCGTGGACCACCCGCTGAAGGGTTGGGCGACAACCTCCCCCTTGAGGGGAGGTCCGAGAGCCGAAGGCGATCGGGGTGGGGGTGATGCCGCAACGCCTGTCCTGGGCGATCCCGCTCGGCGCTCGGCACGGGACCCCCACCCTCAATCCCTCCCCACAAGGGGGAGGGAGGTCTCTGTGCCATATTCCTTCCCCGTCCCCCTCATCGCCGGCGATCACGTCACCGACGATGCCGGCACCGGCTTCGTCCACACCGCGCCCGGCCACGGCCGCGAGGACTTCGACGCCTGGATGGAGATGCGCCGCGATCTCGAAGCGCGCGGTATCGACACGGCGATTCCCTTCACCGTCGACGATGACGGCTTCTATACCAAGGACGCGCCGGGCTTCGGGCCGGATGCCGAGGGCGGGCCTGCGCGGGTCATCGACGACAAGGGCAAGAAGGGTGACGCCAACAAGCGCGTCATCGCCGCACTGATCGAGCAGGGAAATCTGCTGGCGCGCGGCCGGCTGAAGCATTCCTATCCGCATTCGTGGCGCTCGAAGAAGCCGGTGATCTTCAGGAACACGCCGCAGTGGTTCGTTCATATGGACCGGGACCTGGGTGGCTATGGGCTGGAGGGCGCACCCTCGCCCTTCGAGGCTCCGCTTCGCTCCGCACCTCAGGATGAGGGTGCTAGCGTCGCGGCCTCCGCTGACGGTGCTGGCGCCAGTGCTTCCACAAGCGCTGAAGCTGCAGCCGCAAACGCTAGCCCTCATCCTGAGGTGCCGCCGCAGGCGGCCTCGAAGGGCGAGGGCGGCTCGCAGCAGCCCTCGGCCGAAGGCCGCAAGCCCGAACGGGCGTTGGCCGGTCAGGCCGCCCCCGCGGAGCGCAGCCGCGCCAGCGGCGACAGCGTGAGCGAAAATAGCTTGGATACCCTCCGCTCCCGCGCCCTCTCCGCCATCGACCACACCCGCTTCGTCCCCGCCTCCGGCCAGAACCGCCTGCGCGGCATGATCGCCGACCGGCCGGACTGGGTGCTGTCGCGCCAGCGCGCCTGGGGCGTGCCGATCTGCGTCTTTGCCGATGCGGACGGCAATGTCCTGAAGGATGACGCCGTCAACGCCCGCATCCTCGAAGCCTTCGCCAAGGAAGGCGCCGATGCGTGGTTCGCCGCTGGCGCCAAGGAGCGATTCCTCGGCAACGAGCACGACGTCTCGAAATGGACCATGGTCCGCGACATTCTCGACGTGTGGTTCGATTCCGGCTCGACCCATGCCTTCTGCCTGGAACAGCGCCCTGACCTAAAATGGCCGGCGGACCTTTATCTCGAAGGCTCCGACCAGCATCGCGGCTGGTTCCACTCCTCGCTTCTGGAAAGCTGCGGCACGCGCGGCCGGGCGCCCTATGACGCCGTCCTCACCCATGGCTTCGTCATGGACGAGGAGGGGCGCAAGATGTCGAAGTCGCTCGGCAACGTCGTCACCCCGCAGGAGGTGATCAAGCAGTCCGGCGCCGACATTCTCCGGCTCTGGGTGGTTTCGTCGGATTATTCGGAGGATCTGCGTCTCGGCAAGACGATCCTCCAGACCAATGTCGACAGCTATCGCAAGCTCAGAAACACCATGCGCTGGATGCTCGGCACCCTCGCTCATGACGAAGGCGAAACGGTGCCGCTCGATCAGATGCCCGAGCTCGAACGGCTGATGCTCCACCGCATCGCCGAACTCGACGAGGTCGTGCGCAAGGGCTACGACGCCTTCGACTTCAAGCGGGTCGCAAGGGCGCTTCTCGATTTCGTCGTCGTCGAGCTTTCGGCCTTCTATTTCGACGTGCGCAAGGACGCGCTCTATTGCGATCCGATCTCTTCGGTAAAACGCAAGGCGTCCCTTCAGGTGGTGCGGACGCTGTTCGACCATCTCGTCACCTGGCTCGCGCCGATGCTGCCCTTCACCATGGAAGAGGCCTGGCTCGAGCGCTATCCCGACGCCGTGTCGGTTCATCTCGAACAGTTCCGCGCCGTCGATCCGGCCTGGAAGGACGAGGCGCTCAGCCTTCGCTGGCAGACGATCCGCAAGGTCCGCCGCGTCGTCATGGGCGCGCTGGAGGAAAAGCGCCGCGACAAGGTGATCGGCTCGTCGCTCGAAGCCTGGCCAACGGTACATGTCGCCGACGCCGAGACCCGCGCCCTCGTCGCAGCGTCGGATTTCGCCGAAACCTGCATCACCTCCGGGATCGAGGTCAGCGGCGATCCGGCCCCGGAGGGCGCCTTCACCCTCGCCGACACGCCGGGCGTCGCCGTCGTCTTCGCCAAGGCCGAGGGCAGGAAATGCGCGAGATCCTGGAAGATCTCCGGCGATGTCGGCTCGGACCCCGACTATCCGGATGTCTCGGCGCGCGATGCCAAGGCCTTGCGGGAGCTGAAGGCCGCGGGCCGTCTTGCAGCATGACGGAGGCTTTCGCGCCCGGGGATCGATCGATCATGGCTGCGGTTGCGCGATGAAACGTGACCGCAGCCGGAAAATTCGTCACCTGCCGTAAGGTTATGCCCGGAATTTGCCGGATTTTAATGCGATCCAGCCAGCTTGTCGCAGAATCGGGCTTGGCCTTCGGCCGTGTTCCGCCTATGCGATTGGGGCTTGCTCGTTCAAAGGGGGAATGGGCGGGCCCAAAGCGGCAGTCGGCGAATATGCGCGGCTGGCGGATCTTTCCGGGAGCTGGTGATCTTCAGCCGGCCTCGGCAGTCGGATTTCGAGTTGTTCGAAGCGACGGGGTCACTTGCGGCCCCGCCGTCCGAATGAGGGGACGTATCGTGATGATGCCGAACACCGCCCGCAAGGGGGTCACCGCAGCCATGTTGGTGCTTGGGTGCCTGTCGCTCGGCGGCTGCCTCGGCCCCACCTACGGCACCGGAAAATCGCAGGGCGAGACGCTCTTCGACGACATCAACAATTTTGTCGCGATCGGCGGCGCGGACGAGGGCAAGAAGATTGCCTACACGCCGCGACCGGAACTGGTGAAGCCGGAGAACACGGCGGTGTTGCCGCAGCCGCAGGTGGCGCGCAACACGACGGGCGACCCGAACTGGCCCGAAACCCCCGAGGAACGCTCTGCCCGCATTCAGGCTTCCGCCTATCAGGGCGATGGTCCGCTGCCGGCCGAGTTCGCCACGAAGCGCAAGGAAGGCGTCACCCAGGGCTATCTCAATCGCACCACCGGCGAAGGCTATACCTTCGGCAAGAATTCCGACGAGGCCGGCGTTCTGACGCCGGCAGAGATGACCAGCCGATCGGAGATGATCAAGGAGCGGCTGGCCGAGCGCAATCAGGGCAGCCCGACCCAGCGCCGCTATCTCTCCGAGCCGCCCATCAAGTATCGCGAGCCGGCCGCGAGCGCGCCGATCGGCGATCCCGGCGAGGACGAGGCCATCAAGGAACGGCGCATGCGGGGCAAGAACCCCGGCGTTCTCGACAAGCTGGGCGACCTCCTGCCATTCTGATCGAAAGTCGCGCGTGACCGGCCTCAGCGCCGGTCGGCGAAGAACCGCTTGAGGATGGCAGCGCTTTCGCTTTCGGCGATCCCCGAATAGACGTCCGGCGCGTGATGGCAGCTTGCCTGGGAATAAAAGCGCGGCCCGTTTTCGACCGCGCCGGCCTTTTCGTCCGACGCGCCGTAATAGAGCCGGCGGATCCGGGCGAAGGAGATCGCCGCCGCGCACATGGCGCAGGGCTCCAGCGTCACATAGAGATCGCAGTCGGGCAGCCGCTGCGATCCGACGGCCTCGCAGGCCATGCGGATTGCGACGACTTCGGCATGGGCCGTCGGATCGGGCCGCAGGATCGTCTCGTTGCCGGCCGCCGCGATGACGCGTCCGTCCTTCACGACGACCGCGCCCACGGGCACCTCGCCGCGCATGGCCGCGAGTTTTGCCTGTTCGAGGGCAAGATCCATGAAATTGACGCGTGGCATGGGCGGATCGGTCTTACTCGGCGGTGAAAGCCTTGCTATAGCAGTCCTGAACGATGACGGAAGCCGCCGGACGACCGCGCCTTTGGGAACGGTCGAAGCGGCGAGGGCGCAATGCCCGGCTTTGTAGGCAGATCGGCCCGCGAGCGAAGAACCGGCAGATCGGATCTGGAACATGCGAACGTCCGGGCGGAGCGCCCGTCGACGGCGCGAGACATTGGAACGATGGCAATGAGCGACGAGGGAAACAGCGCCGGCGGGCGCGGCGGGCGCGGTCCGCGCAAGGGTGGCGATCGCTCGGGCGCCGGCGGCAGAGGGCGTGGCCCGGCTGGTGGCGTAAGGGGCGACAAGCCGCGCGCCGGGGCCCGGCCCGCGCGGTCGGGCGACGCGGCAAAACGCTCTGACGGCGACAGGCCCCGCAAGCCCTATGCCGGCAAGCGCGATGGCGCGGGAAGCGAGGGGGCACAGCAAGGCTCCGGCGACCGGCCGTTCCGTGCGAGGGCCGAAGGCGGCAAGCCGTTCACGCCGAAAAGCCGGGGCATGATCTCCCATGGTGGCGGCAAGGCCGAGGACGGGCGGGCGGCAAGGCCGAAGAGCTACGGCAGCCGCAGTCACGACGGCACGAGCGCCAGCGATGGTCCGAGCGGCGGGCGCAAGCCGCGGCCGATGAATGCCGGACGCCACGACGACCGGGGGCAAGGCCCGCGCGGCAAGGACGGCGCTGGCGCCGGCGAAAGGGGCGGCTTTCGCAAGGAGCGCCCGGCGCGGGCGCCAAGGCCGGACGGCACCGAGCGCTCGCCGCGCAGCGCCAGCCGGACCCGCCGGGACACTGGCGAAGGGGCGGCGACGACCGACGCGGCGGGCGAGACCGCCCTCACCATGCGCATCGCCCGGCGGCTGGCCCGCGCGGGTGTCGCCTCGCGCCGCGACGCCGAGGCGATGATCGCCGAGGGCAGGGTTTCGGTGAATGGCAAGGTCCTGGAAACGCCCGCCCTCGACGTCGGGCCGAAGGACAGGATCACCATCGACGGCGAGGCGCTGCCGGCGATCGAGCGCACGCGGCTGTGGCTGTTCCACAAGCCCGCCGGGCTCGTCACCACCAACAAGGACCCGGAAGGCCGCCCGACCGTCTTCGAGAAACTGCCGGCCGACATGCCGCGCGTTCTCACCATCGGCCGTCTGGACATCACCACCGAGGGGCTGCTGCTCCTGACCAATGATGGGGGCCTTGCCCGGGTGCTGGAGCTTCCCGCCACCGGCTGGCTGCGGCGCTACAGGGCCAGAGCCCATGGCACGATCGATCAGGCGAAACTCGACGAGCTGCGCGAGGGTATCGCCATCGACGGCGTCTTCTACGGTGCGATCGAGGCCTCGCTCGACCGGGTTCAGGGCGCCAATGTCTGGCTGACGCTGGGACTTCGCGAGGGCAAGAACCGCGAGGTCAAGCGCGTTCTCGGCCATCTCGGCCTCGACGTGAACCGGCTGATCCGCCTGTCCTACGGCCCGTTCCAGCTCGCCGATCTGAAGGAAGGCGCGGTGCGCGAGATCCACGGCAAGACCCTGCGCGACCAGCTCGGGCCGCGGCTCATCGAGGAATCGGGCGCCGATTTCGACGCCCCGATCGTCAATCCCTTTTCCAACAAGCCGGTGGAAGCCGAGCGGGCGCCGAGGGCCAAGGATAGCGAGGCGAGAAAGCCCCGCGCCGAAACGGCGCCGAACAGGAAGCGCCAGCGTGAGGAGCAGCGCGCCGACGCGCTCGGCCGGCTGGCGACGCGGGCCGATCGGCCGGGCCGTTCGGAGGGCGAGGGCCGGCGCGGGCGGACCGATGCTGCCGGCAGGACGTTCGGCGACAAGCCGCAGCGTGCCCGCAGCAACGCCCGCGATTCCGAACGCTTTTCGAGCGACAGGCCGGCTCGGTCCGGCTTCGGCGACAAGCCGTCTGGCGGCAGATCGTCCGGCCAGAAATCCTTCGGCGAAAAGCCGTTCGGCGCCGGCAAGCGCGGCGATAAGGCCCCGGAGGAGCGGCCTGACCGTCCAGCCTCCGCCGGCCGGCGTCTCTCCAATGTCTGGATCGCGCCCGGCGGCCGTCCGATGGGGCCGAAGAAGGCCGCGAACGAGGAGGCCAAGGCCGAGCGCGCCGACAAGCCGCGCGCCTTCGATCCGACCCAGCGGATGGGCAAGAAGCGCGCAGGTGCAAAGTCCAAGGGCGGAGCATCGGGCGCTTCCGGCCCGAAGCGGCCGAAGAAGGGCTAGGGCAGGATGCGCATCGTCGCCGGCGAGTTCCGCGGCCGCAAGCTCGCCGAGCCGAAGAGCGAGCGCGTCCGCCCCACCACCGACCGCAATCGCGAGACCCTGTTCAACATCCTCGCGCACCGCGCCGAACCCGATCTCGTCGGCGCGCGCGTCCTCGATCTGTTTTCCGGCACCGGTGCTCTCGGCATCGAGGCCTTGTCGCGCGGCGCGCGCTTCTGCCTGTTCGTCGAGGAAGACGCCGAGGCGCGGGGACTGATCCGCTCGAACATGGAAGCGTTCGGCCTGAACGGCCGGGCGAAGATCTTCCGGCGGGATGCGACGAAGCTCGGGGTTCCGGGCACGATGGAGCCCTTCGACATGGTCTTCGCCGATCCGCCCTATGGCAAGGCGCTCGGCGAGAAGGCCGTGAGCGCGGCGAGCGATGGCGGCTGGCTGAAGCCGGGTGCCCTGGCCGTCGTCGAAGAGGCCGCGAGCGCCGCCTTCAACTTGCCGGATCACTTCGAACTGATCGACGAGCGCGCCATGGGTGCGACGATCCTGCGGTTCTTGCGGCTGAATCGCCCATAAACTCGCCATCCTCGCGCTGCATATGAGGGCCGCCGGTGATTCAATAAGTTAAAGCGTCATTCGTGCGTTCATTGGGACGCACGGCGCTCTAACGAAAGCGTAAGTGGCCTCGGCAAAGGCGCTCCGGCATAGTCGAGACGACGCTCTGCAACTGCAACGAGGATAGCTGACCGAGATGATTCAGGTGATTCGGGCCCTTTCGGCCACAGCCCTTGCGGGCACCCTCGCTTTCGGCCCGGCCTCGACCGCCGCCGCCGAAACGTTGTCGAAGACCGAAGCGAAGCCCGACACCGCGATCGAAGCCGCGTCGCAAGCGAACGCTGCCGCGGGGACGGCGGAGGATCACAAGCCCGTCGAGGAGCGGATCACCGAGTTCACGCTTTCCAACGGCCTGCAGGTGGTCGTCCTGCCCGATCACCGCGCGCCGGTCGTCACCCAGATGGTCTACTATCATGTCGGCGCGGCCGACGAGGCGCCCGGCGAAAGCGGCATTGCGCATTTCCTCGAACATCTCATGTTCAAGGGCACGAAGACCCATCCCGAGGGCGAGTTCTCGCGCGCCGTCGCCGATATCGGCGGACAGGAAAACGCCTTCACCACCGATGACTACACCGGCTATTACCAGCAGGTGCCGTCCTCGGCCTTGAAGATGGTGATGGGCTACGAGGCCGACCGCATGGCCAATCTCGTCCTCACCGACGCGGTGGTGAAGCCAGAGCGGGACGTCATCCTCGAAGAGCGCCGCATGCGGGTCGACAACGATCCCGGCGCCCAGCTCCAGGAGGCCGTCCAGGCGGCGCTGTTCCAGAACAGCCCCTATGGCATCCCGGTGATCGGCTGGCGCAGCGAGATGGAGAAGCTCTCGCGCGCCGACGCCATCGCCTTCTACGACAAGTATTATACCCCGAACAACGCGACGCTGCTGGTCGCCGGCGACGTAACCGCCGACGAGGTGAAGACCCTTGCCGAGGAGACCTACGGCAAGGTGAAGCGCCGGGCCGATCCCGGCGAGCGCGAGCGCGCGCTCGAGCCAGAGCCGCTTGCGGCAAGGACCGTGACCCTCACCGATGCCAAGGTGACCCAGCCCTCGATGCAGCGGACCTATCTCGCCCCCTCGGAAAACACCGCCGAGCCCGGCGAATCCGAAGCGCTCGACGTCCTGGCCGACATTCTCGGCGGCGGCACGACCAGCCGGCTCTACCGCGCGCTGGTGGTCGACAAGGCGATCGCCGCGGGGACCGGCGCCTACTATTCCGGCTCGGCGCTGAAGGAGAGCCAGTTCGTCGTCTACGGCATGCCGCGCGGCAAGGCGACGCTGTCCGACATCGAGACGGCGATCGACGCCGAAATTCAGAAGATCAGGACGAAGGGCGTCACCGAGGCCGAGCTCGAACGGGCGAAGAACCGGGTGCGCAAGAACGTCATCTATCTGCGCGACAGCCAGACGGCGATGGCCCGGCGGGTCGGCGCGGCGCTTTCGACCGGTCGCACCGTCGAGGACGTCGAGACATGGCCGGACCGGATCGAGGCGGTCACGGTCGCAGAGGTCAACGCTGCGGCGAAGAAATATCTCCAGCCGAAGCGTTCCGTCACCGGCTATCTGAAGCCCGAGGCTCCGCAGACAGCCGCCGATGCCAACGACGCCAAGGCCGATGCGCCGAAGCCCGACGCCGCCTCGCGCTCCTGACCCTTCCCGAAAGACCATCATGACACTCAACGCCCAGATCAGCGGCCTCAAGGGGCTTTTCGCAGCGGCCTCCTTCGGCCTTCTCGCCTTTTCGGCGGCGCCCGCGGCGGCGGTCGACATTCAGGAGGTGGAAAGCCCCGGCGGGATCAAGGCCTATCTCGTCGAGGATCATTCCAACCCGCTGATTGCCGTCAATTTCGCTTTCAAGGGCGGCGGCTCGACCCAGGACCCGGATGGCAAGGAGGGGCTTGCCAACCTCCTGACCGGCCTTCTCGACGAGGGCGCCGGCGACATCAGGAGCGCCGACTTCCAGGCCAAGCTCGATGACCTCGGCGTCTCGATGAGCTTCGATGCCGGCTACGACAATTTCACCGGCTCGTTCCGCACGATCACCGAATTCGAAGACGAGGCCTTCGATCTCCTGAGCCTTGCGCTGACAAAGCCGCGCTTCGACGAGGAGCCGGTGAACCGAATCCGCGGCCAGATCGTCACCGGCATCCTCGCCGACAAGAACGATCCCGGCGAGATCGCGTCGAAAGCCTTCCGTGAGACGGTGTTCGCCGGCCATCCCTATTCGCGCCCGAACGAAGGCACGCCGGAGACACTGGCCAATGTGACTGCGGCCGACCTCGAGACATTCCGCTCCAAGGTCTTCGCCAAGGACGATCTCGTCGTCGGCGTCGTCGGCGACATCACGCCGGAGAAGCTGAAAAAACGCCTCGACGAGGTTTTCGGCGGTCTGGCGGACAAGGCCGATCTTGTATCCGTGCCGATGGCGACTCCCGTCATGGGCAAGGAGGTCGCCGTCGATCTCGCCGTTCCCCAGACGAACATTCGCGTCGCGATGCCGGGCCTTCTGCGCTCCGACAAGAATTTTTTCGCAGCCTATCTGATGAATCACGTTCTCGGGGGTGGTTCCTTCACGTCGTGGCTCTATGAAGAGATCAGGGAGAAGCGGGGCCTCGCCTATGGCGCGTCTTCCTATCTCGCGAGCTACGACCACGCCGGCATCCTCGGCATCGCGACGGCGACGCGGGCGGATGCCGCGGCCCAGACCGTCGACATCATCCGCAAGGAGATCAAGCGTATGGCCGACACAGGCCCGACCCAGGAGGAGCTCGACAAGGCCAAGGCCTATGTGAAGGGCTCCTATGCGGTGCGAAATCTTGATTCGTCGCTGGCCGTCGCCCAGACCCTCGTCGGCATCCAGCTCGACGATCTCGGCATCAACTACATCGACGAGCGGCAGTCGCTGATCGACGCCGTCACGCTCGATGACGTCAAGGCGGAAGCCAAGCGTCTCCTCGACACCCAGCCGACCATCGTGACGGTCGGCCCGGCCGGCGCCTGAGGCGGGCGCGTTGCGGCTGGGCATCGCCCTCGGTGGCGGCGGCGCGCGGGGCCTTGCCCACATCCATGTCCTCGAAGCGCTGGACGATCTCGGCCTGAGGCCGGCGCGGATCACCGGTTCCTCGATCGGCGCGATCATCGGGGCCGGCTATGCCAGCGGCATGCCTGCCCGGGACATTCGCGCCTATCTGCTCGACTGTTTCATCAGCCCGCGCATCGTCATCGGCCGGCTCTGGCAGACGCGGCCGGTCTCCCTGCAGGAATTTCTGAGCGACGGCGGCTTCCGCATCGGCCAGCTGAACGCCCGGCGGGTGATCATGGCCTTCATGCCGCCGGACGTGCCGCTGACCTTCGAGGCGTTGGAGATCCCCCTCGGGGTGATGGCGACGGACTTTTACGCCCGGGCGGAATGCGAACTCGACGAGGGCGATCTGCGCAGCGCGATCGCCGCTTCGGCTGCGATCCCCGCGATCTTCCGCCCGGTGCGGCGCGACGGGCGCGTGCTGGTCGATGGCGGCATCTACAATCCCTTGCCCTTCGACCGGCTGAAGGGGACATGCGATTTCACCATCGCGGTGGACGTCAATGGTGGCCCGGAGGGCGACAACAGCCGCATCCCCACACCGATGCAGGCGATGATCGGCGCCTCGCAGCTCACCATGCAGTCGATCATCGACACCAAGCTGATGATCTCGCCGCCCGATCTCCTGTTTCGCCCCGCCGTCTCGTCCTATGGCGTCCTCGACTTCCTTCGCTCGCGCGAGATTCTCGAGGCGACCGACGGTCTGCGGGACGAAGCCAAGCGCGCGATCGAACGGCATGTCGAGGGGCGGCTGAAGGGGCACGGACGCCTGTCACCCCGGCTTGAGGCAGCGGCGTCGCCGTCGCGGTAAGTGGCCGGGCGTCCCGCCTCGACCCGTCGTCATCCCGGGCTTGACCCGGGACCCATTCCAAATCGCCGGCGATATGCCGACTGCATTCGCAGCCGCCGCTCGACTAAGCGAAGGCTGGCGCCGATCCTCCACCGGAGAGGCGCGTCCCCGGCAGAGGAGTGGATCCCGGGTCAAGCCCGGGATGACGAGGCGGATTTATCCGCGCCTTTCGCCGGCCCGAACGGCGGCAGGGCAAGGGCGAGTGGCCAACGCGATGCGCTCCTCACCCTCCACTCGTTTCCGGCGGTCCCTCTGTCCGCACCACCAGTACCAGCCCCACCACGAAGAACACGATGAGGCTGGCCATGCCGATGCGTGAGGCCGTGATCGGATCGAAGCTTTGAGCCGCGAGCGCGGTTGCCGCCGCGACGGCGGCCGGTGCCAGGAAGGACGTCGCCCGGCCGATGAAGGCGTAGAAGCCGAAATAGCGGCCGGCCTCGGCGGCCGTGACGGATTTTGCCATCCAGGACCGGGACGAGGCCTGGATCGGACCGAAGGCGAGGCCGATCAGCAGGCCGAAGACGATGTAGCTCTTCTCCGCACCGCTGGCGAAGACGCCGCCGCCTTCGCCGGGCGGGGCAAATGTCATCAGGCCGAACAGGGCGGAATCCGGGCTGGTCGAGATGATGCCGATGGTGGCGAGCGACAGGCAGAGGATCGCCATCACCACCACCGCTTTCGAGCCAAGCCGCGCGTCGAGCATGCCGGCGAGGAAGCAGCTGGGAATGGCGACGACGTTGAGGATGATGCCGAAGAGGCCGCTTTCGGTCAGCGTCCAGCCGAACATGCCCGCCGCAAAGGCCCCGCCGAGGACGACGAGGGCGTTGACGCCGTCCTGATAGATCATCCGCGCGATCAGAAACTGGAGCAGCGGCCGGCGCTGGCGAATCTCGCGGAAGGTCGCCTTGAGATCGCCGAGGCCCTGGCGGACCGCCGCCGTCACCTTCTCGCCGCGCGGCCGGTCCGGCGTCAGGAGGAACATCGGCAGGATGAAGACGAGATACCAGAGCGCCGCCAGCGGGGCCGTCGCCCGCGCGCCTTCGCCCGTCGCCGGGTCGAGGCCGAAGGCGGGAGGAAGGCCGAGAAGCGTCAGCCCGGTCTCCTTCGAACCGGCGAGAAAGGCGAGTGCCACGATGAGAAAGACGATGCCGCCGGCATAGCCGAGGCCCCAGGCGATGTTGGAAATCCGGCCGATCTCGTCGTTGCGCAACAGCCGTGGGATCATCGCGTCGTTGAAGACGATCGAGAACTCTGCCGCCACCGTCGCCACGACGACGAGCACGGTGGCGACGAAGAGCGACGAGCCGGGCGCGGAAAACCACAGGAGGCATAGCGCGCCGATCTTGAAGCCTGCAAAGAGGCCGATCCAGGGTTTGCGCGGGCCGGCACGATCGGCGACGGCGCCGAGAAACGGCGAGCCGAAGGCGACGAAGAGGCCGGCGACGGTCGCAGACAAGCTCCACCAGGCCTGGCCCGTCGCCGGGTCCGGCGCCAGCTGCGAGACGAAATACGGGCCGAAGACGAAGGTCAGAACGACGGTGAAGAAGGGCTGCGCGGCAAAGTCGAAGGCCATCCAGCCCCACACGCCGGGGCGTCTGAGGGCAGGCCGGGCGTCGCCCGTCAGATCATTCGATGTCACGTGAGAGCCCCCGTCGCAGCCGCAGCGATGGCGCTAGGTGCAACGATTTTGCGCGATGGCGCAAGGCGGGAGCTTGCATCGGGCCATGGGCGACCGGCGTCTGTCTCAAGGCGGAGCCCGACGGCTGACCGCGAGCAAGATAGACGCGTTTCGTGTCTCAGAAAATCGTCTGCCATGGATGGCTTGCGGTCTGTCGGCTTTATACCGCAATCGGCAGGACGTTGCCGTTCAGCTGTCTCGATCGATCGCACCGTAAAGGGTATCCCTGAGTGCCGTCTCAATGCCGGTGCTGGCCTTGTCCACGATGGACAGGAATTTTTCCTTCGCAAGCTTGGCGGCTCCGTTCTTTCGGAAATCCTGGTGCGCTTGGGCAAAGGCGACTGTCCATGCCGCCAAAAGGAGGCTGGCTGCGAGATGGGCGTCGATATCGTCGGCTGGCTGATCGACGGAGGCAGCGAGTGCGTGCGCCAGCGAATTGACCATTTCGTCGCGGATCGCCCGTGCGCGAGCCTTCAACGCATCGCTCGCCGCAATGGTCTCGACGAAGTGACTGCTTTCGTCGCCGAAGCGGATATAGGGACGCTCCTCCGCGACCAGCCGATGCGCGAGGAGGCGGAGCGCAACGATCGGGGCGACATGCGGATCGCGGTTTCGCGCGGCATCGAGCACCACCTGCCGGGCTTCGGGATCTTGATCGAAGAACATGTCCTCCTTGCGGGGGAAATGGTTGAACACCGTCATACGGCCGACGTCGGCGGCATCGGCGATCTCGTCCACCGTGACGTGATCGAAGCCTCGCTCGAAGAACAGACGCGTGGCGACGTCGGAGATCCTTTGGCGCGTGGCGAGCCGTTTCCGGGTGCGGCGGTCAGGGAGTGTCGACATCGGCCCTTGCAATTTATTTATACCCAGTACATTTATGATCGAGGTACATGATTGTCATGCGTATATGATGGGGTGTCAGCATGGAAGCGCAAGATGGTGGC
The DNA here is from genome assembly GCF_017815135.1 of Jiella mangrovi. GTDB lineage: Bacteria > Pseudomonadota > Alphaproteobacteria > Rhizobiales > Rhizobiaceae > Jiella > Jiella mangrovi. The sequence continues at coordinate 40,846 of NZ_JAGJCF010000010.1, forward strand.
CGTCTCCGTCACGCCGCTCAGGCGGGTGGCCGCGTGCTCATTTCCGGAGCGAGCTTTGCGGGGCTTGCCACGGCCTACTGGATGAAGACGCTTGGCTACGACGTGACGGTCGTCGAAATCGCTGCGGGCCTGCGCAAGGGCGGCACGCCCGTCGACATCAGGGGCGAAACGATCGGGGTCGTCCGTCGCATGGGGCTTCTGGACGCCATCCGCCGCAAAGCACTGCCGCCCCGCCGGACCGAGTTCAAGAACGCGGACGATATCACGCAAGCCCGGATCCCTGCCCGGCCGGCCGTCCTCGACAGTCCTGACGAGGAGTATGAGATCGATCGGGACGATCTGCTCGACATCATGTTCGGCGCGGTTTGCGCCGATGTCGACATCCTTTTCGGGACATCGGTGCTTCGCCTTCAAGAAACGTCGGACGGTGTTTCGGCCTGGTTCTCCGACGGGGCACGACAGGATTTCACGCTCGTCTTCGGCTGCGACGGCACTCGCTCCAGCACCAGACGACTGGTGTTCGGAAACGACGAAGACGTGATGCACTTCATGGGGCTGTATTCTTTTCTGAAGGTCGTGGACCGGAGGTTGATCGAGAGCAACGTCACGCAGATTTTCAGCGTCCCGGGAAAGACGGTGATGCTGAATGGTTATGACGACAAGACCGACATCGCCTTCGGCTTCCGTTCGGATCGTGAGATCCCCTATGAGCACCGTGACATCGAGCAGCAGAAACAGTTGATCCGCGATCAGTTCGAGGGGCTGGGCTGGCGCATACCCGACCTTCTCAAGGAAGTGGACGCTGCTGAAGACTTCTACTTCGACAAGCTCTGCCAGATCAGGATGCCCGCCTGGTCCAGGGGCCGCGTGGCGCTCGTCGGCGACGCTGGCTACTGCCCGTCTCCGGCTGCCGGAATGGGTGGATCTATGGCGATTATCGGCGCGGCGGCGTTGGCGGACGCCCTCGAACGGCATGGCGATGACCATGTCGCCGCGTTCCGGGACTATGATGAAGGCCTGCGCCCGTTCGTGGAGAAGGTGCAGGAGGATGCGATGAGCTTTGGTCTAACGATGTTTGCGCCGGAAACGGAAGCAGCCATCGCCGATCGCGATCGCAGGCTCGCTGAAATGTCAGCGGAACGCTGAAATCCGTCTTTGCTCCGAAACAGAGGCCTTCGCGACGATGCCGCGCACGAATTAACAGGCGTTCTCTCTTGCCCCATGCTATCTCCCGCCATCGCAACCTCATGGAGGATCAGGGCAATGGCCAAGGGTCAGATGCGCAGCAACAAGGAAGTCCGCAAGCCGAAGGCCGACAAGAAGGCCAAGGCTGCGGCTCCCTCGACCGTGCCCGGCAAGTTCGCCGCGCCGCAGACGAGCGACAAGAAGAAGTGAGCGGCCTGCCGGCGCCGAAAAAGGGCGCCGGCCCCTTCACGCGGCGGAGGTCATACCTGCGCCGCAAGATCCGACAGAAGACCCGCCGCGACCGTCAGCCTCGGCACCGAGGTCTCGCCGCTGCCGGCAAGGGTCACGAGCTGGCTGCGGATCCGGTCGACGGTGCCGTGGCGCTCCCTGGCCCAGTCTTCGGGTGACTGGCCGCTGCGCATCGTCGCCGTGGTCAGTTGGCGCCGCGCCCGGGCGATCTGGCTCTCGGCCCGCTGCAGCGCCAGCGTCTCGAAATAGTCGCTGGTGTCCAGCCGGAACAAGGCCGCTTCCAGCCGGCCGATCTCGAACAGCCGGGTAATCTCGAAATAGGTCTCGACGGTCTCTTCCAGGGACTTGCCGGTTTCGCGCGAGACGGCGTCGATATCGGGGATGAGGGCGAGAAGCGGCAGCAGCGCGACCTCTTCGGCGATACCCTGTGGCACGCCCTGGCGCGTCCACTCGCCGACCCGTTGCTCGGCCTCCTGCCTGGCGGCCTCGGAAGCGAGTTCGGCGAGCCGCCCCTTCAGTTTGCCGAGGGCGTCGCGGCTCTCGATGGCGACGCTGGTCAGCCCCGAGCCGAAGCCCTCGTTGCGGACATACCAGGTCGTCAGCCGGCGCAGAAAGCGCCCGACCTGATGATAGAGCCCGTTCTGGACAGCGCCGGGAAGCCTTGCATCGAGGGCGTCGATCCGCTCGTAGAGATCGCGCATGTCGAAGCCGTCCATCGCCGCGACGAAGGCCTCGACGATGGCGGCAGGCGAGGCGCCGGTCGCTTCCTCCACGGTGGTCACGAAGGTCGGGCCGGTGCGGTTGACCACCTCGTTCGCCAGCACCGTCGCGATGATCTCGCGGGCGAGGCGATGGCTCTTGATGTCCTTGGTGAAATCCCGGCGCATCGGCACCGGGAAATAGTCGTGCAGCCGATCTTCCAGATAGGGGTCGTCCGGCAGATCGCTGGCCACGACGGAATCGAAGAGCGTGATCTTGGCATAGGCGAGAAGGACGCCGATCTCCGGCCGGGTGAGGCCCTGGCCGATGCTTCTGAGATCGGCGATCGCACTGTCCGAGGGCAGCGTTTCCACCGCCCGGTCGAGATGGCCGGCGCCCTCCAGAACGCTCATGAAGCGCTGCTGCAGCGCAAGCGCCGAGGCGCCGTCGCGCTCTTCCAGGGAGATTGCGAGGGTCTGCTCGTAATTGTTGGCGAGCACGAGATCGGCCACCTCGTCGGTCATCGAGGCGAGCAGCCTGTCGCGCTCCTCGCGTGACAGCCTGTCTCCCGCCATGGCGCCCTTGAGCGCGATCTTGATGTTGACCTCGACGTCGGAGGTGTTGACGCCGGCGGAATTGTCGATCGCGTCGGAGTTGATCCGGCCGCCCTTCTTGGCAAATTCGATGCGGCCCCTCTGGGTGACGCCGAGATTGGCGCCTTCGCCGATCACCTTGGCGCGGACATCGGCGCCGGTGATGCGCACGGCGTCGTTCGCCCGGTCGCCGACATCGACATTGCTCTCGCTCGAGGCGCGGATGTAGGTGCCGATGCCGCCGAACCAGAGAAGATCGACCGGCGCCTTGAGGATCGCGGTGATGATCTCGGTGGGTGTGCCCTCGTTGCTATCGAGGCCGATGGCCGCGGCCGCCTCGTCGGACAGGTGGATGATCTTCTCCTTGCGCGAGAAGATGCCGCCCCCATGGGAGATTTTGCTGGCATCGTAGTCCTGCCAGGAGGAGCGGGGCACGTCGAACAGCCGTTTGCGCTCGGCGAAGGATGCGGCCGGATCCGGGTTCGGGTCGATGAAGATGTCGCGGTGATCGAAGGCGGCGACGAGCCTGGTTTTTTCCGACAACAACATGCCGTTGCCGAAGACGTCGCCCGACATGTCGCCGCAGCCGGCGGCCGTGAAGGTCTCGGCCTGGATGTCCCAGGCGCCTTCGCCGCCCTCGCCGTCGCGGGGGATCTCGCGGAAATGCCGCTTCACCGCCTCCCAGGCGCCCTTGGCGGTGATGCCCATGGCCTTGTGGTCGTAGCCGGCTGAACCGCCGGAGGCAAAGGCGTCGTCGAGCCAGAAATCCTCTGACTGGGCAATCGCATTGGCGGTGTCGGAGAAGGTCGCCGTGCCCTTGTCGGCGGCGACGACGAAATAGGGGTCGTCGCCGTCATGGCGGCGGACGCCGTCGGGCGTCACCACCGCGTCGCCGACGAGATTGTCGGTCACCGACAGGAGCGAGGCGATGAAGACGACATAGGCCGAGCGGCCGGCGGAAAACCAGGCGTCGCGTTTCGAGGCGTCGGGCAGGCGCTTGGGGTAGAAGCCGCCCTTGGCGCCGACCGGCACGATGACGGCGTTCTTGACCTGCTGCGCCTTGACGAGACCGAGCACTTCGGTGCGGTAGTCCTGCGCCCGGTCGGACCATCTGAGGCCGCCGCGCGCGACCGAGCCGAAGCGCAGATGGACACCCTCGACGCGGGCGTCGAAGACGAAGATCTCGCGATAGGGGACGGGCGCCGGCAGCCCTTCGACGGCGCCGGAATCGAGCTTGAAGGCCAGCGCCGGCTGGACCTTGCCCGGCTCGGAACCCTCCTCGGCGGAAATGCCGTCGACGGCAAAATAGTTGGTCCTGAGCGTCGCCAGAATGGCGTTGAGAAAGCGGCGGACGATGCGGTCGTCATCGGCCGAATCCACCTCGTCGAGGGCATCGAGGATTTCGGCATAGACGTCGGCGCAGCCGCGCACGACCGCGCGGCGGTGCTGCCGCGTTTCGCGCTCGTCTGCGGCGATGGAGGCGTCGTCGCTGTCGGGGGCTCCTTTCGCCGGATCGAAGGATGTCTCGAAGACGCGCCACAGCGCCTGGGCGATGCCGGTATGCCGCACGAGAGCTTTCGCCAGATAATCCTGCGAATAGGACAGCCCCGCCTGGCGCAGATAGCGGGCATAGGCCCGCATCACGTTCGCCTTGCGGAAGTCGAGCCCGGCTTCGAGCACGAGGGCGTTGAAGCCGTCATTCTCGATCCGCCCGCGCCACACGGCGCCGAAGACGTCCTCCAGCGACTTGCCGCTGTCGGCGAGCGGGATCTTCTTGCCGACGCCGGCCCTGACGAGATCCATGTCGTGGAGATGGACGGCGTCGCCATCGGGCCGGGCGAGCCGGAAGGTCCGCTCCGAAATGACGGAAAAGCCCATGTTTTCGAGGATCGGCACGCGGGTCGAGAGTGCCACGGCCTGGCCGAGGTGATAGACCTTCAGCCGCACCGTCTCTTCCAGATCGCCGTCGCGGCGATAGAAGTCGACGAAGAGCGGCTCATCTGCCGACAGCTTCTCGATGACCGAAACGTCCCGCACGGCCTCGGCCGGCGAGACGGTGTCGCGGTAGCTGCCCGGCATGCCGCTGGCAAAGCGTTGATGATGGCTCGGGGCGTGGGCTTTCTCGAGCGCGGTGACGAATTCGTCGTCCCAGTTCTTCGCCATTTCGGCGATGCGCGCTTCCAGCCGCGCGACGTCGACCTCGGGCGTCGGCTCGCCAGAGCGGCCGACGATGATGTGGACGCGCGCCAGAAGCCCTTCCGGAAAGGCCGGGTAATAGGCCGAGACATGGCCCTCGTAATTGTCGGCGAGAAGGCGTCCGATCCGTTCTCTGAGCCGCGAATCGTAGCGATCGCGCGGCACGTAGACCATCACCGAGACGAACCGGTCGAACCGGTCGATCCGCGGCAGGACGCGCACCCGCGGCCGCTCGCCGAGTTCGACGACGATCGCCGCGTAGCGTTCGAGAAGATCGACGTCGATCTGGAAGACTTCGTCGCGCGGATAGGATTCCAGCGCGTTGAGCAGCGCCTTGGCCGAATGGGAGCCCGGCCGGAAGCCGGAGCGCTCGATCACCGTCTCGGCCTTCAGCCTCAGATAGGGGATCGTCAGGATCGAGCGGGTATAGGCCGAGGAGGTGAACAGGCCGACGATCCTGAGTTCGCCGGTCAGGCGGCCCTCGTCGTCATATTGCTTGACGCCGACATAATCCATGTAGGCGCGGCGATGGACCAGCGAGCGGGCGTTGGCCTTGGTGACGATCAGCGGGCTCGCGGCCTCGAGAAAGGCGCGGATCTCCGGCGTCGTCACCATTGGCCGGCCGGGCCGTCCGAGAATGCGGATGTCGGGATCGGCGAGGATGCCGAGCGCGTCGCCCTGGCGCCGCTCCAGGATCTCGCCGTCGCGTTCGCCCTGATAGTCGTAGTCGCAGGCGCCGAGAAAGATGAAGTTGTCGTCGCGCAGCCATTCGAGCAGGCGGGCGGCTTCCGTGACATTCGTGCGCTCGTCCTCGGGCACGGCGGCGGCCCGCCGGTCGAGATCCTCGACCGCGCGGCTGACCCGCTCGCGCATGGCCGAAAAGTCGCGATTGCTGTGGGCGACCTGGACGAGGATCTTCTCCAGCGCCTCCGCCAGGCCCGAGCCCTGCTCGCCGCCTGCCATGGGGTCGATGGCAAACTGGATGAGGCTGGTGCGCGTCGTGCCCGGTCGCGTCTCCTGGCCGGTCCGCGAGGCGGCGAAATCGGTCACGCTGCCGTCCTCGCCCCGGGTTACGTCGATGATCGGATGGGAGATGTAGTGGATCGCATTGGCCCGCTCGGCGATTTCCGCCGTGAGCGAATCGAACAGGAAGGCCATGTCGTCGGAGACGACGGTCACGAGATCCTGCGGCTCGCCGTCGTGGCGGAAGTCGTCCGGCCGGTCGATCCAGACCAGCGGCCGGCCGGGGCGGTTGACGGCGAGCGCTTCGGCGCCGGTCTTGGCGGCAGCGGCGAGCGCCGCGGTGTCGAAGGCTTCGAGATCCTCGACCGGCGGCCGAGCAAAGAGGAGGGGGGCGAGCCTGGCGCCGGGGCTGTCGGCACCGAGCTCTTCGCCGACCCTGGCGACCACGGCCGCCTTTCGCGGATTTGTGTCTTCCTGCATGTGCGATCCCTCCTCTTGCGCCCCTGTTTGTGGCATCAATCATAGGGGAGAGGACCGGAACTGCGAGGCTTGAACCGGTCCCTTGCGGGCGAAAAGCGCCGCAGGCCCCGGCGAGACCCGAGGCACCACATGGGAGGACGGCAGATGACATTGAAACGCGACAGGCCGGTGACGGCGCTCGATCTCGGCCTCGCCGAGCCGATGTCGGAGCGCACGAAGGCCTATTTCGACAAATGCGAGGAAAAGCTTGGCCTCGTGCCGAACGTGCTCCTCGCCTATGCCTTCGACGAAAAGAAGCTCGAGGCGTTCTCGCGCTTCTACAACGAGGTGATGCTGGCCGACAGCGAGCTATCAAAGCTCGAGCGGGAGATGATCGCGGTCGTCGTGTCGGCGATCAATCACTGCCACTACTGCCTCGTCGCCCATGGCGCGGCGCTGCGCGAACTTTCCGGCGATCCGGTCTTCAGCGAGACCATCGCCCAGAACTGGCGCGCCGCCGGTCTCGACGAGCGGCAGACCGCGATCCTGGATTTCGTGACGAAGCTCACCGAGCGGCCGGACACGATCGTCGAGCAGGACCGCGAGGCCTTGAGGAAAGCCGGCTTCTCCAACCGCGCGATTTTCGACATCGCCCAGACGGCGGGCTTCTTCGCCATGTCGAACCGCGTCGCTTCGGCGAGCGAGATGCGTCCGAACGAGGTGTATCACGGGATGGCGCGGTGATGGGTAGGGCGCGTCAAACCCGCACAGCATTTCGACCGCGATGACGGCGGCGTCGGCGATTTCCTAACCGGACCTTAACGACTTGGGCCCAGCCTGCCGCCTGATCTGACGCCGTGCCGACGTGGCGCGGCGAACCCGGCAGTCGAAAGGCACGGCCGCATGATGATTGCCCGTATCGGCATGATGCTGATCCTCGGCGCCGTTTCGGCGATCGGACCAGTGAGCGGCGCGGCCGCACAATATCTCACCGACCACGACTTCCAGGACTGGCAGACCGCGCAGCTGATCTTCGAGGAGGAGGAAGGTCCGCTCGCCGAGGCCCTTCAGGCTGCGACGAAGAGCCCTTACACCCATGTCGGCATCGTCAGGATCACCGGTGGCGGCCCGGTGGTTCTCGATACGAAGCCGGCGCTGTGGGAGAATTTCGTCGAGGAATTCATCGCGAACGGGGTCGGTGGCCATTATGCCGTCTACGAGGTTCGCGGCTTGTCCGGGGACGCGATCTTCACCCCCGCGCGGATGGCCAACGACTATCTCAACGCGCCGGACGATCCCTATCTGCGCCCCGGCGGCCCGGAGCTTTCCGGGGCCGAACTCGTCCAGCTCGTCTATCGATCGGTCGGCTATGAACTCGGGCGTTCCGTTCGGTTCGAGGATCTCGATATCGAGCGGCCGGAATTTCGGCGCTGGTTCGAGACCGTCTGGCGCGATCATCCCGATTGCACCGCGCGCTCCCTCGATCGCAAGGCCTGCCGGGCGCTCGTCGGGCGTCAGATGGTGCTCACCCCGGCGAGCATCGCGGCCGATCCGAAGGTGATCTGCGTCTGGTCGAATTTCGCGGCCGACAAAGGGCGGTGCCCGGGACCTCGGTAATCATGTTCCGATCCCGGCCAAAAGGGTGTATCGGGCCGGGGAGGGGACAGGTCCATGCCAATGATCCTGCCTCATGCCGGTATCGCCAATCGTCTCGGTGTTTCATGCGCAATCTCTTCGCGGCCATCTTCCTCTCGATCACGGCCTTTGCCGTTCCGGCCATGGCGACGCCCGCCCTCGTCGTCGATGTCGGCAGCCGCGCGGTGCTTTATGCCGACGACGCCGGGCACCCCTGGTTTCCCGCCTCGACCACCAAGCTGATGACCGCGCTCGTCACCTTCGAGGCCTTGCAGGCGGGGGAGGTGACGCTGGACACCCCCGTCGTCATGACGCCCAAGGCAATGAGCCAGAAGTCGCTGCATGCCGGCCTCAGCGTCGGCCGGGGGATGCGGCTGGAGGATGCCCTCTACGCCGCCTTTGCGGGGTCGGCCAACGAGGTCGCCGTGGCGTTGTCGCAGACCGTGGCCGGAAGCGAGGCGGCCTTCGTCGAGCGGATGAACGCTGCGGCCGAACGCCTCGGTATGACCGCCAGCCATTTCGCCAATGCCAATGGCCTGTTCGATCCCTCCCAGCACGTCTCGGCGCGCGATCTCGCCATCCTGGCGATGACCATCAATCAGCGATTTCCCCAGTATCGGCAGATCTTCCGCACCGCGCGGGTGGTGATCGACGGCAAGGCGGTCGATTCCTTCAACGAGCTTCTCACCCGCTATCCCGGCGCCGTCGGGATGAAGACTGGATTTCTGTGCGCCTCCGGCCGCAACCTCGTCGGGATCGCCGAGCGCGACGATCGCCGCATCATGGTGGTGCTGCTCGGCGCGACGACGGACAGGGAGCGCGCGGAGCGCGCCGCCAAGCTCCTCGACGAGGCGTTTTCGGGCAAGCTGCAGCCGATCGGCAAGACGATCGACGAGATCGCCGATCAGCCGAACGAGGCGCCGCCGGACATGCGGATGAAACTGTGCAGCGACCAGACCGCGCCCTACGAGGCGGCGCGCGATGCGCTCTATCCGATGGGGCTGCCGGGCCACGAGAGCTATCTCGGCCCCGCAACGGAGCCGGCGACCCATGTCGTTCACACCTTCGAAGCCGATCCGAACGGGCGCGTTCCGGTCCCGACGCCGCGCCCGGAAGCCGGCTAGACGGCAGGCCCCGACCGCTGCGGTCATGAGTGAAGCCGGCGATCCGGTCGGCATTCTCCTTAGTATCGAACGTCAGGCTGGTCAGGGTTCGGCGGCCGAGCTTTCGTCAGATTGGCGGACGGGAGGGCGATCGGGATTTCATCGGCCGCAGCTCGTTCTGCTCGTGACGAGGTCGTCATTGCCTGTTGCCCTTGGCGGCCATTTCGTGAAGATGCGAGGCATGAGCGGCAAACCATCCGAAGACGAGCGCCAGCGCGAGGCCAAGGCCATTCTCGAACGCGTGCGCCAGGAGACCGACCCGCAGATCGGGGCGCACACCCAGGCGGCGCTGACGCGAACCGGCGATCACTTCATGGCGCGGGACGTCGATCAGTCCGACAGGATCGAGGTTCTCGGCTCGCGCATCGGGCGGATCGCCAGCATCGGCGGCTTCATCGTCCTGGCGCTGATTCTCGCCAACCACTTTTCTTAAGGCACGGCGCGATGACGAAAGACGGCAATCCGGCCGGTGACCGGCAAGCGGTGATCTCGATCGCGAGCCACGTCGTGCGCGGAACGGTGGGCAATCGCGCCGCGGCCTTTGCGCTGGAATCGCTCGGGTTTCCCGTCTGGTCGGTGCCGACGGTGACGCTGCCCTGGCATCCGGGCCATGGCGCATCGACGCGGATCGTGCCGCCTGAAGCAGATTTCGCCGCGATGATGGCGGAGCTTGCGCAGTCGCCCTGGCTCGGCGAGGTCGGCGCCGTCCTGGTCGGCTATTTCGGGGCCAGCCACCAGGTCGAGCCGGTGGCGCAATTGGTCGAGGCGGTCCGCAGGAAGAACCCCGGAGCAATCGTCCTGTGCGATCCGGCGACCGGCGATGGCGGCCGCCTCTATCAGCCCCGCGAGACGCTGGAGGCGACGCGCGACAGGCTTCTGCCGCTCGCCGATATCGCGACGCCCAACCGGTTCGAACTGGAGTTTCTGACCGGGCTCGACCTCACCGACAATCGAGAGCTCATCGAGGCAGCGAGCGCGCTCGGGCCGCGCACCGTCGTCGTCACCTCGGCCTTCGCCATGTTGCGGGGCGGCACCGGCAACCTTCTCGTCGACGACCGCGACGTCATGCTCGCCGAACACCGGCTGATCGAGAACGCCCCGAAGGGCCTGGGCGATCTGACCTCGGCGGTGTTTCTCGCCCGCATCCTTTCGGGCGCCACGCCGGAGAAGGCGCTGCAGTCGACCACGGCGACGGTGTTCGAGCTCCTTGCCCGCACGATCAAGCGCGGCGCCGACGAACTGACCATCGAGACCGATCTCGACAGCCTGAGGCATCCGATGGCCATGGTCCAGATGCGCCGGCTCGGCCGCTCGGTGCCGAAGCAGCCGGCTTGACCGTTGACGGGACCGCTTCCTCTTGTTGCCAAGCTGGGGATTTGCGCTTATTTGTTGCATTGCGGTTGGGAGAACTGCCTTTGCAGTTCGTCGAGGCGATTGCTTCGCCCGGCCGCCTTTCAACGCGAGGCCGATGTATCTGCTGTATCTGGACGATTCCGGCTCATCAGGAAATGCCGCCGATGGGCATGTCATCCTGGCGGGATTCGCCGTTTTCGAGCGTCAGCCGCATTGGCTTTCCCTTCAGCTAGACGATTTGGCGCGGGAAATTTGGCCGCAGAATCCTGATGGTTTGGAGTTTCGGGGAGCTGACATTTTCAGCGGCAAGAGACACTGGCGTGGTGTCGGCAAGGTTCAGCGTTTAGATTGCTATCGCCGCGCTTTGAGCATTCTTGGAACGTCGCGGCTTGTGCATGTCTTCGGCATTGCAGTCCATAAGGCTTCGGTGTCTCCGGACGATCCGATGGAGCGGGCGTTCGAGGAGATCGCAAACCGTTTCGACCGTTTCCTCGGCCGCTTGCACAGGCAGAACAATACGCAGCGCGGTCTGATTGTTCTCGACAAGTCGTCTTATGGGACGTCTCTTCAGGGACTGGCCACAAATTTTCGTTCTGTCGGACACCGATGGGGCCAGCTTTTCAATCTCACGGATGTGCCGTTATTCGTCGATTCTCGAGCGACCCGGCTCATCCAGTATGCCGACATGGTTGCCTATGCGCTGCGGCGCTACTACGAAAACGGACAATCGGAATATTTCGACCTGATCAGTAGGCGTTTTGATGCGCAGGGTGGCGTTGTGCACGGCCTTGCCCATCTGGTCAGGCCCGAGAATGCGTGTCATTGCCAAGCATGCCGGCAGCGCGTTCGGAACTAGGACCCTTAGTATATGGCGAAACGTCTCCCCGATCATCTGATGGCAGGCTACAATTCCTTCATCGCCAAGCGTTTGCCGGGCGAGCGGCAGCTGTTTCGCGAGCTTGCCGACAAGGGACAGCATCCCAAGACGATGGTGATCGCCTGCTGCGATTCCCGGACCGCGCCGGAAACGCTTTTCGACTGTGCACCGGGCGATATCTTCGTGGTGCGCAACGTCGCCAATCTCGTCCCCCCTTACGAGCCGGACGGCGAGTATCACTCGACCTCCGCGGCGCTGGAATTTGCCGTCAATTCGCTGAAGGTCGAGCACATCGTCATTCTCGGCCACGGCAATTGCGGCGGCATCCACGCTGCGCTGTCGCCATCGGCCGAGCCGCTGTCCTCCGGCGATTTCATTGGCCGCTGGATGAGCCTGCTCGATCCAGCGGCCAAGGCCGTCGGCGCCAACGAGCTGATGACCGGGCGCGAGCGGCAATCGGCACTGGAGCGAATCGCCATTCGCTACTCGCTGAAGAACCTGCGCAGCTTCCCCTTCATCGCCGCCTTGGAGGCGGAGGGAAAGATCACGCTGCACGGCGCCTGGGTGGACATTTCGTCCGGTGCGCTCTGGGCGATGGATCCGGAGAGTGGCGATTTTTCGATGACGACCGAGGAGTAGGGCCGGCGTTTCTTTACGCCCGAAGGTCGATGCCGACGCCGATCGTTGCATATCGGCGATGGTGGCGGTGGATTCTCGTGCAAAGAAGCGGCCATCTGTCGCGTTTTGATACATTGATGCCTTGCGCAGCAGCCAACGCGTCCGCTTTACTGAGGACGACAACATCGACAGGCCGCCCGTGCGGGCCTGATCGTTCCGGGGAATTGATTTCATGAAACATCCAGCAAGGATCGCTGCGGTCGCCGCCATGCTTCTTTTTGCGGCAGGCTGCTCGCGGTCGACGTCGCCTTATGCGGATAACGGCCCGCCGCCCTTGCAGCCCGTGCCCTCGGGGCGGATCGCATCCAACCAGCTGCCGCCGCCGCCGCCGCCGCCGCCGCCCTCGAACGATTCGATGAACTCCGATCCGTCGATGAGTGACGCCGATCTTGCAAGCGACGGGACCCAGGGCAACCTGCCGGCGGATAACAACACGCCGAACACCCAGGTCGCCAGCGCCAGCCAGCAGCCCCTGTCGCGCAACTCGGTTCTGGGCGCCTACAAGGTGACGACCGACGGCGGCAACTGCCAGATCATCCTGTCGCTCACCAAGTGGTCCGGCGGCTACCGCGCCGCCTCGCGCGGTTGCCCCGGCAAGGTCGCCGACGTCTCGGCCTGGGACGTCTCCGGCAGCCAGGTGGTCCTGCGCGATTCCGGCGGCTCCAACGTCGCCAGCCTGAACTCTTCCGGAGGCTCGCGCTACGAGGGGCGCACCACGGGCGGCCAGAGCATCACGCTCTATCGCTGAGCCACACCGCGACGTCGGATTCGCGTCTGTCGGACGCGCGTGCTGAAAATCGCAAATGGGAGGGTCGCCGGTTTCGCCGGCGGCCCTTTTCACGTTTTGCCGGCCGCTCATCGAACTGTTGGGGATCGGCAAACGGTTGTTCTTGTGCGCGCGGCGACAATAATGCTGCATTGCAAAGACGCGCAAAGCCGCGTCCGCACTCTTGCCGGTCGACGAACGAGACGAAGGAACCGACGAACCGATGGCCCCCAGCGCAACCGTCGAACCCAAGTCGCGGCAAGGCCCGGTCCGCTCCGCGCTGGAGCGGCTGATCCAGTCCGGCGAGATCGAGAGCGATCCGATCCAGCGACGGCTGGCCGACCGGCTCGACGCTCTCGACCGGCGCCTTTCGGCGGAGGTCGGAGCCTCCAAGAAGAGCGCGCTCGGCTGGCTTTTCGGCCAAAAGCGCGATGCCGACCCGGTGAAAGGGCTTTACGTCTATGGCGACGTCGGCCGGGGCAAGACCATGCTGATGGACATGTTCTTCCGTCAGAGCTCGGTCGCGGCAAAGCGCCGGGTGCATTTTCACGCCCTCATGGGCGAGGTGCACGAGCTGATCGGCGAACACCGGCGGGCCCACAAGAACGGCGAGGTGAAGGGCGACGATCCTATCCCGCCGGTCGCGGCCAGAATCGCGGAAAAATCCAGGCTCTTGTGCTTCGACGAATTCACCGTGACCGACATCGCCGACGCGATGATCCTGTCGCGGCTGTTCAAGGCCCTGTTCGCCAACGGCCTCGTTCTCGTTGCGACATCGAACGTCGCGCCCGACGATCTTTATCCCGACGGGCTCAACAGGCCGCTCTTCCTGCCCTTCGTGAAGGTGCTCAAGGAGCATGCCGAAGTGTTCGAGCTAGCCGGGGAGGAGGATTATCGGCTGGCGTTTCTGGGCGAGGAGGACATTTATGTCGAGACCTCCGATCCGGCTGCCGGCCAGCGCATCGACGCGGCATGGGAGCGCCTTCTCGACGGTTCGAAGGAGACGACGGCCTCATTGTCGGTGAAGGGGCGTACCATTCCCGTTCCGCGGGCCGGAAACGGCGCTGCCCGGTTTGCCTTCGACGATCTTTTGAAGCGGCCGCTGGGATCCCAGGACTATCTCGCCCTTGCCCAGCGCTTTCACACGATCCTCGTCGAGAACGTTCCGGTAATGGACGAGGCCGAGCGGAACGAGGCCAAGCGGTTCATCACTCTGGTCGACACCTTCTATGATGCCGGCAAAAGGCTCGTCGTTTCGGCGGACGCTCCCGCGAACGAGCTCTATCAGGGACGTTCGGGCACCGAAGCCTTCGAGTTCGACCGAACCACGTCGCGTCTCTTCGAGATGCGTTCGCGGGAGTATCTCGAGAAGGCGAGCGCCAGAGAAGACGCGCGGAGCTGATTGCGGCGCATACGCGCCATTGCGGGCCGGATGCGAAAGGTCGGCGACAGCCGCGAGGACGCGTGATCATTGTGTCGGAAACGAACGGTCGAGCGCGTGCGGCGCAAAGAAAAAGCCGCCCCGTCGCAAGACGGAGCGGCTTTTGTGATGCGGACTGGTACAGCCGATCAGAGCGCGCGGCGGCGACCGAAGATCAGCGACAGCACGAAGAGCACGATCGCGACGAAGAAAATGATCTTGGCGATGCCGACGGCTGTGCCGGCAATACCGCCGAAGCCAAGAACAGCCGCGATCAAGGCGACCACGAGGAAAGTAATTGCCCAACCGATCATGGCTGGTACTCCTTTTCACGAAGATTTTTGTTGCCTCGGAAACGGACTGCCAGCGGTAAAGGTTGCAAGCCTGCGAACAATTCTTTTTCGGCAGCCATCAAGAAACGTCCGGCGAAGGATGACGATCGCCCAATGGGCCGGATGCGATACGGGCGAGCCATCGGCCCGCCCGGGTCCTGTCGTCCGATGATCGGGAACGGCGGGTCACCGTCCGAGGTGGTGGGTTTCCTGCTGGCCCCAGACCGGCGTCGCAATCCCCTCCATCCGCGCCTTCAGCTGCAAGGCGAGATAGAGCGAGTAGTGCCGTGACTGGTGCAGGTTGCCGCCGTGGAACCACAGATGCTCGACCTGTGTCGGCTTCCACATATTGCGCTGCTCGCCCTCCCAGGGGCCGGGATCCTTTGGCGTATCCGAGCCGAGGCCCCAGACCTTGCCGACCTTGTCGGCCGCTTCCTGGCTGACGAGATCGGCGACCCAGCCGTTCATCGACCCGTAGCCGGTGGCATAGACGATGAGGTCGGCCGGCAGTTCGGTGCCGTCGGCGAGCTTCACGCCGGTCTCGGTGATCTCCTCGACCTGGCCGGCCTTCAGCTTGATCTTGCCGTCGATGATCAGCTGCGAGGCGCCGACGTCGATATAGTAGCCCGAGCCGCGCCTCAGATACTTCATGAACAGGCCGGAGCCGTCGGCGCCGAAATCGAGCTGGAAACCGGCCTTCTCCAGCGCGTCGTAGAAGGCTTTGTCGACCTCGCGGATCTTGTCGTAGATCGGGATCTGGAACTCGTGCAGGATCCGGTAGGGGATCGAGGCGAAGATCATGTCCGCCTTGTGGGTGTCGATCCCCGCCTTCAGCGCCCGCTCCGAATAAAGATCGCCGAGGCCGTATTCCATCAAGGGGTCCGAGCGGACGATGTGGGTGGTCGAGCGCTGCACCATGGTAACGTCGGCACCCGCTTCGTAGAGTGCCGCGCATATGTCATGGGCCGAATTGTTCGAGCCGACGACGACGACGGTCTTGCCCTTGTAGGCGTCCGGACCCGGATGCTGGGATGAATGCTGCTGCTCGCCCTTGAACCGGTCCATGCCGGGAAATTTCGGCATGTTGGGCTTGGCCGACATGCCGGTGGCGAAGACCAGTTCCTTCGGCCGGAGTGTCACCTCCTCGCCGTCGCGGTCGACCACGACCTCCCACTCGCCTTTGGCTTCGTCGTAGCGGGCGCTCCTGGCCGTCGTCTTCGACCAGTAGTTCAGCTCCATCACCCGCGCATACATTTCCAGCCAGTCACCGATCTTGTCCTTGGGGGCGAAGACCGGCCAGTTCTTCGGAAACTGGATGTAGGGCAGGTGGTCGTACCAGACCGGATCGTGCAGGCAGAGCGACTTGTACCGCTTGCGCCAGGAATCGCCGGGCTTGTCGTTCTTTTCGACGACGATCGTCGGAACCCCGAGCTGGCGCAGCCGCGCGGCGAGCGCGATGCCGCCCTGGCCGCCGCCGATGATCACCGTGAAAGGCTGGGTGCCATAGCCGAGATCGCGCGCCTCTGCCTCGCGCTTTTCCAGCCAGCTCTTGCGGTTGGGATCGGAGCCGTGTTCGGCACCCATAGGCCGGCGCTCGCTCATCGGCTCCTCGAAGCCCTTGAGCTCGGTCATGGCGGTGAGGAAGGTCCAGGCCTTGCCGTCCTTCAGCCGCATGACGCCTTCGCCGCGGGCGACGTCGGTCTCGAAGGTGAAGAAGCCGGTGGCGACGCCGCCCTCTTCGCTCGGCTCCTCGGAAAGCTGGAAGTTTCGCGGCTTTACGCCGTCAAGGACGGCCGTGAGCATCTCCTTGATTCCATCGGGATTTTCGACGGTCTTGATATTCCAGGTAAACGCGATGAGATCGCGCCAGAAGCTCGTCGCCGCGAACATCGACGCCGCCTTGCCGGCATCTTTCGCGGCGAGGGCCGCCTCGAAATCCGAAAGCCAGGCTTCGGCCTTCGCACGCGCAGCACTCGCCGTCCCTGCGGACGGTCGTTCCAGGGTCTCGCTCATTTTTCCTCCCCTTTGACTGATGGTGGCGCGTGGATGGACGCGCCGATCACCGGCCGGATCCCTTTTGACCATCGCCGGACCTCCGCCTATGGCTGGCGGTTTCAGGGGCCCGGCTTCTCCCGGCCGAAGGTCTTCACGAGGGGAGTTTGCGCCGACGCAGGGGCGCGCGCAAGACGGCACCGTTTCGACGGCATCGGCCCGAAAACCGGAATCGGTTTTCTGACGAGTACGATGCGGCGCTTGAGACGCTGCGAGCAACGAGTCGCCGCTGCCGAAACGAAAAAAGCGCCGCGCAAGCAACTGCACGGCGCCTCGACGGACGGACTGTGTTGGTCTTTGGCGAAGCCTACTGGCGCTCTTCAGGGAAATACACCGGACCGACGATGCGAATGCCGGTGGCGGTGCGCCGGATCTTCGGATCGGGCGATGCAACGGCGTCGATCCCGCTCCTGGTGTCTGCTCCAGAACCGATCGCCTCGGCGCGAGATGTGGGAATGGGCAGGCTGTCCAGCCGAAGACTTGAGACCTCGAAGCTTTCCTGCGAGCTTGCATCCTGTGCGTGGACGAAAGACGAAGTCGAAACCAGTACAGACGCTGCGGCAAAAAGCGTAAAAATCTTCGTATTCACTGGTAACCCCTGTTTCGTCACGGCGATGATGGACGATCGTCTTGGGGTATAAAGGCGCGTGGCGGAAGTCTGGTTCCCGCGAAAGATTGAAAGTCGGTAAAAATCGGCTCTGGAACGGCGGGCCGTGAAATTTCGGCGGTTCCAGTCGGGCGACTGGCGGGTGGGGAGCCACGGCTCACCCATCCCCCTCATGTCTCAAGAAAGACGACACCGTCGTCTCACCCCCTTTTTTCTCGGTCCTCTCGGACCGACCCCTCAGTCGACAGGTCTTAAAGAATGTCGATCTTGACCGGCGCGGTGCCGGAACGGACCATGCCGATGCGTGCGGCGGCCGCCTTCGAAAGGTCGATGACCCGGCCATGGGCATAAGGCCCGCGATCGTTGATCCTGACGACGACGGACTTGCCGTTCCGCCGGTTGGTGACGCGCACCTTGGTTCCGAACGGAAGCGATTTGTGAGCCGCCGTCATGGCGTTCATGTTGAAGCGCTCGCCATTGGCGGTGCGGCGGCCGTGGAATCGGGCGCCATAATAAGAAGCATTGCCGGCGCGGGCCTTCTTGGCCCCGGCGAAGGCCTGATCGGCGACCATCGGCGCATGGGTGATTGCCGGGGCTGCAAGGAGCGCGACCGCCAGGGCGAGGGATTTCGCGATTTTCATGGATGTCCTTTGCTGCGTTGCGTTTCCGCTGGCGGCTCTTTCGGCAACTCCTTTGACGAAACCGTGATCGAAACCCGGCGAGAGGAAGATTATTTCTGGGCAGAAGGAACCTTTTCCAGTTTGGCTCCAACTTCCTGACTTTTTGGAGAAAATTTCGCCCCTCTTTGGGCGCGAATGCGACAGGGACGTCGCAATTTGGCGAAATGTGGCAGGGTGGATGAGGGCCGGGATGGGGGGTCGGCCGTTCCGTTGACAACCATTATGGCGAGCGCATTTCGGGGCCGGCGAGCCCGCCGCCCTATTGCCGGGTATTTTCGTTTCGCACCACTTTCGAGCGCTTGCCGTGCCCCGCGCTTTGGTCTATCTGCCGCGGTGGGACACCTCTCCCCAACGAGAGGCGCCTATCTGAAAGGGTAGCTACAAGATGGCTCATATCTCCAAGCCGGACATGCGTCCGGCCAATCCCCGCTTTTCGTCCGGACCTTGCGCGAAACGACCCGGTTGGTCGCTTCAGGCGCTTGAAGATGCCGCGCTCGGTCGCTCGCATCGCGCCAAGATCGGCAAGTCCAAACTTGCCCAGGCGATCGACGAAACCCGTGAAATTCTCGGCGTTCCCGCCGACTATCGCATCGGCATCGTGCCGGCGTCGGACACCGGCGCGGTCGAGATGGCGATGTGGTCGCTGCTCGGCGCGCGCGGCGTCGATATGGTGGCCTGGGAGTCCTTCGGCTCCGGCTGGGTTACCGACGCGATCAAGCAGCTGAAGCTCGACGACGTGCGCAAGCTCGAAGCGCCCTATGGCGAGATCGTCAACTTCGCCGAGGTCGATTTCGACCGCGACGTGGTCTTCACCTGGAACGGCACCACCTCCGGCGTCAAAGTGCCGAGTGGCGACAACATTCCCGACCACCGCAAGGGCCTGACGATCTGCGACGCCACCTCGGCGGCGTTTGCCCAGGATCTGCCCTTCGACAAGCTCGATGTCGTCACCTTCTCCTGGCAGAAGGTGATGGGCGGCGAGGCGGCCCACGGCATGCTGATCCTCTCGCCGCGCGCCGTCGAGCGGCTAGAAAGCTACACCCCCGCCTGGCCGCTGCCGAAGATCTTCCGCATGACCAAGGGCGGCAAGCTGATCGAGGGCATCTTCAAGGGCGAGACGATCAACACCCCCTCGATGCTCTGCGTCGAGGACTATCTGGACGCGCTCGCCTGGGGCAAATCGGTCGGTGGCCTCGAAGGCCTGAAGGGCCGGGCCGACGCCAATCTCGCCGTCATCGAGAAATTCGTCGCGGCGAATGACTGGATCGGCTTTCTCGCCAAACGGCCGGACATCCGCTCCAACACCTCGGTGTGCCTGACCTTCACCGATCCGGACCTCGTCGCCCAGCCCGAAGACGCCCAGAACGCCTTCGCCAAGGGTGTCGCCTCGCTGCTCGAAAAAGAGGGCGTTGCCCTCGACATCGGCGCCTATCGCGATGCGCCGGCAGGCCTGCGCATCTGGTGCGGCGCGACCGTCGAGGCGTCGGACCTCGAAGCGCTGATGCCCTGGCTCGCCTGGGCCTACGAGACCCAGAAGGGCGAACTCGCCAAAGCGGCTTAAAGGCCGCGGGGCGTTTCCTCATCCCTCATCCTGAGGTGCCACCGCAGGTGGCCTCGAAGGGCGAGGGATGACGGGCGCCGAGGCTCGCCTCTCGCCCTTCGAGGCTCGCTTCGCTCGCACCTCAGGATGAGGGGCTCAGGCCTGCCGTAGTTTGCATCAGGTTTTCGCGCTTCGGCCTCCGGCCCCCAGCGACCTCCAACGCTTCGTCATCCCGGGCTTGACCCGGGATCCATGCCAAATCGCCGAACATGAACCGATCGGGCCGAGATCACCCCCGGCCGGACTGCCCGCCGAAAAGGCCGCGGAATGGATCCCGGCTCGAGGCCGGGATGACGACCAGGTTCATCGTTCGCACCCGTCATTCAGCCGGCGCTGCCTAAAGGCCAAGCGCCGCAGACAAAAGGACCAAACCCATGGCACCCCGCGTACTCGTTTCCGACGCGCTTTCCGAAACCGCCGTGCAGATCTTCAAGGATCGCGGCATCGAGGTCGATTTCCAGCCGCAGCTCGGCAAGGACAAGGACAAGCTCGCCGAGATCATCGGCCAGTATGACGGCCTCGCCATCCGCTCGGCCACCAAGGCGACCGAAAAGCTCATCGAGGCGGCGACCAATCTGAAGGTCATCGGCCGCGCTGGCATCGGCGTCGACAACGTCGACATCCCGGCGGCAAGCCGTAAGGGCATCATCGTGATGAACACGCCCTTCGGCAATTCGATCACTACCGCCGAACACGCCATCGCGCTGATGTTCGCCGTCGCCCGCGAGCTGCCCGCCGCCGATGCCTCGACCCAGGCCGGCAAGTGGGAGAAGAACCGCTTCATGGGCGTCGAGATCACCGGCAAGACCCTCGGCATCATCGGCTGCGGCAATATCGGCTCGATCGTCGCCTCGCGCGGTGTCGGCCTGAAGATGCGCGTCGTCGCCTTCGATCCGTTCCTGTCGGCCGAGCGCGCCGCGCAGATGGGCATCGAGAAGGTCGAGCTCGACGAGCTCTTCAAGCGCTCCGACTTCATCACGCTGCACACGCCGATGACCGACAAGACCCGCGGCATCATCAACAAGGCGGCGATCGCCAAGATGAAGGACGGCGTGCGCATCATCAACTGCGCCCGTGGCGGCCTCGTCGTCGAGGCGGATCTCGCCGAGGCGCTGAAATCCGGCAAGGTGGCGGGTGCCGGTGTCGACGTCTTCGAGACCGAACCGGCCAAGGAGAGCGTGCTCTTCGGCCTGCCGAACGTCGTCTGCACGCCGCATCTCGGCGCTTCCACCTCGGAGGCTCAGGAGAACGTCGCGCTCCAGGTCGCCGAGCAGATGTCCGACTATCTCCTTCGCGGTGCCGTTTCCAACGCCATCAACATGCCGTCGATCACCGCCGAGGAGGCGCCGATCCTGACGCCCTTCGTCAAGCTCGCCGAGTGCCTCGGCGCCTTTGTCGGCCAGGTCACGGAAGAGCCGATCAAGTCGGTGGAGATCGTCTATGACGGCACCGTCGCGACGATGAACACCAAGGCGCTGACCTCGGCGGCGCTCGCCGGGCTGATGAAGAGCCAGGTCGCCGACATCAACATGGTCTCGGCGCCGGTGATGGCGAAGGAGCGGGGCATTCAGGTGACCGAATCGCGCCGCGACCAGTCCGGCGTCTTCGAGACCTATATCCGGCTCCAGATCACCACCGAGAAGCAGACCCGGGACGTTGCCGGCACCGTGTTCTCAGACGGCAAGCCGCGCTTCATCCAGATCAAGGGCATCAATCTCGACGCCGAGATCGGCCGCTACATGGTCTACACCACCAACAACGACGCGCCCGGTATCATCGGCCTGCTCGGCACGGTGTTTGGCCAGGCGGACGTCAACATCGCCAACTTCCAGCTCGGCCGCAACCGGCCCGGCGGCGATGCGATCGCGCTGCTCTATGTCGATTCTCCCGTGTCGGAAGAGGTGCTCGACAAGGTCCGCTCGCACAAGGCGATCGCCAGCGCCAAGCCGCTGGTCTTCGACGTGGCCGAAGCGACGGCCTGAGCCGCCGAAGTCTCTGACATCGTCCTCCCATGACGACCTTGTGCCGGCGACATTCCTTCGTGTCGCCGGCACATTTTTATGCATGCGGCCTGCCGGGTCGGTTGCTATCCGTCATCGTGACCGGGCTGCCGGTCTGGCAGCCGGGGTTTTCGGCGAG
Source organism: Jiella mangrovi (assembly GCF_017815135.1). Lineage (GTDB taxonomy): Bacteria > Pseudomonadota > Alphaproteobacteria > Rhizobiales > Rhizobiaceae > Jiella > Jiella mangrovi. The sequence continues at coordinate 62,492 of NZ_JAGJCF010000010.1, forward strand.
AGGCACAGGATGTCCAGCATGACCCGATCAGGCGAGCTCCCCATCCGCGTCCCGGCGACGATGCCTGAGCGAACCGTGCTCGACGGCCGGTATGCCCGGCTCGAACCGCTCGATCCGGCCCGCCACGCCGACGCCCTCTTCGCGGCGATCCGCACGGACGCCGAGGCCCGCCATCGCTATCTCTTCGACGTTCCGCCTTTGAGCGCTGCGGCCCTGCGCGAATGGGCCGAGGGCGCCGTAGCCGCGGCCGATCCGTTGTTCTTCGCCGTCGTCGACAAGGCGAGCGGGCGTGCCGGGGGCCGGCAGTCGCTGATGCGGATCGCGCCCGAACACGGCGTGATCGAGATCGGCAACATTCTCTGGGGCGAGGGCATCGCCGGGACGCGGGTCGCCGCCGATGCGCTCTTCCTCACCGCGGCCTATGTGTTCGAGACCCTCGGCTATCGTCGCTTCGAATGGAAATGCAACGACGCGAACGTGCCCTCGAAGCGCGCGGCGATAAGGTTCGGCTTCACTTTCGAGGGCGTCTTTCGCCAGCACATGGTGGTAAAGGGAGAAAACCGCGACACGGCCTGGTTCGCGATGCTCGACCGCGAATGGCCACGGCTGAAGGCGGGATATGAGGCATGGCTCGACCCGGACAATTTCGACGGCGGGGGGAGGCAGAGGACGCCCCTGCGCTTCATGTGAGCATTTGCGCCGAGGCGACGACGCTCCGTTCCTGAGAAGCCGTCGCCCCGCGGCGCTTCTGCGGGACCCGCCGTCATCCTAGGCCCCCCGTGCCGAGGGTCTACCTTCTGTCGTCCCGCCCGGTCCGCAGGCGGAAATGCGTCATCGGCATCGGTCCATCGCCTCACTGGCAGGAGATCCTCGACACAAGGCCGAGGATGAGAGGGCGTGGCCGTCTTTGGATGACGCGGCGGGGCCAACGTATCGATGCCAGCCGCGATGCGTCTGCCGTCTATGCGCGGGCCGGCTGCATCAGCCCCTGGTGCGGGCCATGCCGTCCTTGGCCGGCTGGTATTTCGGGTTGAGCTGCGCAGCGCGCGCATAGGACTTGAAGGCCCGGCTTCTGTCGCCCTTGCGCTCATAGGCGAGCGCCTGGTTGGTCCAGTATTCGGCCTTGGTGTCGTCGAGCCGGAGCGCGGTGTTGAAGTCCTCGAAGGCGTTGTCGTCGTCGCCGGTCGCCAGATAGGAGACGCCCCTTGCCGAATAGGGCTCGGCGGCGTTCGGCTGCAGGGAGATCGCGCGGGAAAAATCCTCGATCGCCAGCTTGTGCTGGCCGTCGAGCTGATAGAGCAGGCCGCGATTGTGATAGGCGCGCGGATCGGAGGTGCCGAGATCGATCGCCTTCTGGAAGTAACCCAGCGCTTCCCGGTTTCGTCCCGCCACCCGGTAGACGTTGCCAAGGCCGATATAGGCCGAGGCGTAATTCGGATTGATCTGGATCGCCTTGTTGTAGTCGGCGGCGGCCTTGGCCGGATCGTTGATCTGCCGGTAGATCAGCGCCCTGTTGGCATAGGCCTGATAGAAGTTCGGATCGAGCTGGATCGCGCGGTTGAAATCGGCAAGGGCGGCCTGATAGTCGCCCGCCCGGCCATAGGCGGTGCCGCGAACGTTGTATCCCTCGGGGTCTGACGGGTTGGCGTTGACCGTCGCCGTCAGGGAATCGATGTTCTGCTCGAGGCCCTGGTTCTTGTCGAGGGAGATCGCCTGGATGGCCGCGATGTCGTCTCCGGTCTGACATCCGGCGATCGCCGTCATGCCGCAAAGCAGAGCCGCGAATGTGCCCGAACGGCGCTTGGCGGGAGACAGCGGGAAACGCGGCAGGCGGATGGCGACTGTCGGGAGGCGATCGGTGATCGGCATATCGGTGGTTATTCGTCCGGCTGTTTCAGGAGATATCTCGCCTCTATCTCGCACAAGCGGCCAGAATTTGAAATCATTCAAGTCACAGAGCGCGACATGAGGTCCGCAGCTGGTGCTTTTGCGCCATGAAAGGCGTGAGATGCGATGCTTTCGGTGCTGCAAAGACCGTCTGCGACGCGATGCAAGACCTGATCGGTCGCAGCGAGAGGCGAGTGGGCGGGCCAGCAACGGCAAACCGCCTTTGTCGCAGTCATCACGCGAATGTCATCGGTACTGCAGGGTCAAGTGGCAGTTTGCCGGTGGCGGTGCCGGCCGTCCTGAAGATCTGCGTCGTCTGGTTTGCAGGCCTGCGGCGCTTCGTCAGCTCGCGACGCGCCCGCCGCTTGCCAGGCCTTCGCGCTGCGCACGCTTGCGGGCGAGTTTGCGGGCCCGTCGCACGGCCTCGGCCTTTTCGCGAGCTCGCTTCTCCGAAGGCTTTTCGTAGAAGTTCCGCATCTTCATCTCGCGGAGAATGCCCTCGCGCTGCATCTTTTTCTTCAAGGCACGCAGCGCCTGATCGACGTTGTTGTCGCGGACGAGTATCTGCACCGAGTTTTCCGTTCGTAGTGCTTGGAAAGCGGGGTTCCGAAAGCAGTTTCTCTCTCGCGAAGCGCCGTTGCCTGCAAGATGCGTCCCGTTATCAGATTGCAGTCTTCTTGTCGAGGTGCAAAGCAGCCGCCGCCGCTGCGTTTTATCAGCAAGCCATGGTCGGTTGCTGGCGTTTCTCACCCGAACTCGCTAGTCACAGTGGCAAGAACTTGAATGACGTCAACACACTGGACTTGGTGGGCCGTTGAGACAGGTGAAGAGTTTAGCCGGGCGAAGGGGCGCTGCCTTAATTGCGCCGCGCGCGATCGACTGGGAGGCCATCGCCGCCGGCGCGTTCCTCGCGATCGTGATCGAGTTCGCGGCGTCGCTGGCGGGTTTCGGCCTGTTCGAGCAGCTTTCCAGCGTCCCTCTCGGGGCGATCTCGGGGCCGGTTTTTTCGGCGGCCGGACTTTTCGCGGTTGCCGGCACGGCGGTTGCGCTCTTCGTCGGCGGTTTCGCCAGCGCACGTCTGGCCGGGACGAGAGAGGCTGGCGATGCGGTTCTGTGCGGCACGCTGACATTCTGCCTTGCTTCGCTTGTCACCGTCGTCCTTCTGACCGCGAACCCGCCGACGCTCCTCGATCGTGGGCTTGGCCCGGTCAGCGCCGCCGTCTCGGCGCTTTCGGCGGCGAGGGACCGCTCGCCGCAGCCCCGGAGCGGCGAGCGCCAAACGACGCGCGACGAAATCCAGCGCTTCCTGGACGATGCGGATGCCTTAAGGGGCGGCGGGCGCAGCCAGCGGGACATGGCGAGCGACCTCGCCGCGATCCTTCGAGGCGTCGACGAGACGGCAAGCCCCGACGCCGAGGGCCGGGCCCTGGAGGCAATCACCACGGCCTCCGGCGTGACGGAGCCTGTCGCAGAGCGCCGGCTGATCGAATGGCAGCGGGCGAACGATCTTGCCCTTGCCGACGCCCGCCGCGCCTCCGGCGCCGTTGCGGGCGATCTTGCCGCCAGCTGTTTTGCCGCCTTCGTCGCCCTCTTTGCGGCCCTGTTGGCCGCCATGGCGGGGGCGATCGTCGGCAGGCCGCGCCGTGAGCTGCCGGGCCTTCTTCCCGCATGGCGCTGAGCGGGCGGAACGCGTGTCGCGCGCGGTGAGCGACCGGGCCGCGAGCTTTCCGGTCGTGGATGCCGCAGGCGCTCAGTGGATCAACCGTTGCGCTCTCGGCCCAATGGTATATTGCACCAGCCAATTCATCGAATGGAGGCAGGCATCGCCGATCTGTCAGGAACCGGCCGGGAGAAACGTCTCGCCGACAGCCGCATCGCCGAACTCGGCCGTGACCGCGCGTCCGCGCCCGCAGCGACCCTGAAACGGATCTCCTGGGGCGGGATTCTCGCCGGGGCGATCCTGGCGCTGATGATCCAGTTCATGCTCGGCCTGTTCGGGCTCGGCATCGGATTGTCGTCGCCGATGGGCGGATCGGCCGGTGTTTTCTCGGTCGCTGGCCTGTGGGCCGTCCTCGTCGTTCTCGTCGGCGTCTTTGCCGGCGCGTTTGCGGCCGCCCGCTTTGCCGGCATTCCCTCGCGGATCGACGGCGTTCTGCATGGCGTCGTCACCTGGGCGGTGACCGGCCTGCTCGCGCTTTACCTCCTCACCAGCGGTGCGGCGGCACTTGTCGGCGGCGCCTTCGGCGTTCTCGGCCAGTCGGTCGACGACATGACGCGGGCAGCGCAAGCCCTGACCTCGAACGCGTCCTCGCTTGGGCAGACCCTGAGGCCCGGATCCGGCCGCCTGTTCATGCCTGCTCCCGCCAGCAATGCTGGCGAGGCAGCCGGGCAGGTATCGTCCGACACGCCGGCTCCCGCCGCGCCGGCTGCTCCCGCACCCTCTGCCGCCGATCGCGACGCCGCCTATGCTCAGGTCGTTGCGGGCGCGGCGAAGGACGCCGAGCCCGAAGCGCGCGCCGCCGCGGTGGATGCGATCGCCGAGACCGCTGGCGTTGCAAGGCCGGAAGCCGAACGCCGCTTCGATACCTTTGCCGAGCGCTACGCCAAGGCGCGGAGCGATATGGAAACGAGCCGCGACGCCGCCGCGCGCGACCTCGGCCGAGCCTCCCTTGCCGCCTTCGTCGCCATGGTGCTCGGCATGCTCGTCGGCGCCGTTGGCGGGCTTCTGGGAACGCCGGGCCGATTGGCCGAGGCCAGAGCGCCGCGCCATTAGAGCGCCCCCGCGTCCGATTGGACGCCATGGTGGACGACAGATTCATCGAACGGCGGATATTGAGGGCGCGGCAATCAGAGATCAGGCGTCCGCTTTTTCGCGCTCGTCATGCTCGGGCCCCGTCCCGAGCATCCAGTGCGCCGTTTAAGCCTTTGTTGTGTCGAGTGTTTCTAGATTCTCGGGACGGGGCCCGAGAATGACGAAGCGTCGAATGGTGCGCCTTCTCGATCAAGCCGTGGCCGGCCCGAGCATCGTTTGGTGCACACTGATTGCACGCAGAAAGAACGCCCTCACTCTCTGAATCGACACATCGAGCTTTCCGAAGATCGATTCCGGTTCTCGGGCCGATGTCGTAAGCGTCGGGAAACGGCGCCTCGCACCATCGATCAGCGGGCGATGTCGACGAAATGGGCGATGGCGGCTTGGCTTTCGATGCGCTGAGAGGCCAGGGCATCGGCGAGAGCCGTAAAGAACGGGCCTGCCGGTTCGCCGCCGCGACCATCGGCATGAATGAGCGCTTTCGGCAGCGCCAGCGCAATTAGGAGCTGCGCGCTGCGAACCTCGTCGCCGGCGGTATTGACGGCGAGAGCGAAGCGGGCCGCCGAGCCGTCCCGCGTGAGGAAATTCGAGAGCGACTGCACCAGACCCTCGTCGTCGACGAGGAGGAGGTCGAGTTCGTCGCTCTGCGAGAAGCCTTCTATCGTGCCGCTCAGCGTTCCACCGTTTCTCACCCTGCGATCATCGACCGTCAGTTTCAGCCGGTAAGCCGGATAGCCGGAGAGGCCGCGCAGGAATTGCAGGGCATGGCATTGCGCTTCGACGACGGCGCCGCTGTCGATCGCGATCGTCTCAAAATCCGCTGCCCGTGCGTTGCCGGTCAGCGTTTCGGCAAGACCCTCCAGCCGTTCCGGCTCGTCCGACAGCGCGGTGATGCGCACCTCGCCTAAGGCCGTCTCGGGCTGGGTGAGCGCGGCGAAGCAGTTGCCGGCGTCGTAGGACGCGACGAGTTCGGCGACCGTTTGGCGGGGGAGATCGTCTTGGCTCTCGAAGCTGTCCTCCCCGGGGATTTCCAGGCTTTCGGGCGTCATGCCGGCGATCGTTTCCGACCGGCGCGGCGAGAGTGCGGCGATCTCGCTCTTCGCGGCGTCTGCGGCGGGATCGGCCTCGATCGGGGCGACCCGGCTGATCGGAGCAGGGGGGATGGCCGCCGGTTCGGCGCTGGAGGAGCTGAGCGCAGCGCCCGTTGTCGCGGCCGTTGCCGTGCCCGGTGTCGTATTCGCGGGCGCAGCCTCGTCTCGTGAAGCCGGTCGGAGAGCAGGGCTCGGCGCGACGGCCTTGGCCGCTGCGCGTGACGGCGCGGATGATGTGCCGTTGGTTCCGACACGGCCGGTGATCGTCCACGGCTTTGCGGCTGTCGGAGCCGTGCTTTTCGGCGAGACGGTGGCGCCGGCAATGTCCGGCTGAAGCGGCGGCGCGATCACCATGCGCTCGGGTGCGGCGGGTGTCGCGATCCCGGGTGCCCTTTCGGCTTTGGCGGGCGGTGCCGGTTCGATCGCGCGTGGCGCCACCGGCGGGGCCGCTGTCGCCATCTTGGCGGGGCCGGGCGATGACCGCGCCGGTGTCGGACGCGGGGGTGTGTCGGAAGACGGGGCCAGTGGCAGCGGGCGAACGGATGTCGTCGCCGTCGCCGGTGTCGGTGTCTGTGTCGGCGGCCGTGGTGTGACGGATTGCGGCTCGGACGGTCCCTGCCCGCGCGATGCCGGGGACGCGGCGAGGGCCGCCTGTGCCTTGCGGGCGGAGAGGGCGGTCGCCGGCTCGCGCGTTTGCGGCGCTTCGATCGGGTCGGGCTGCCGGGCCGATGGCTGCGGATTTTGCGGCCGGGCATCACCGGCCGCAATCGGCTCCGGCGTCTCGAAGACTGGCGCGGTGGGGCGTTGCGGCGCGGGCTCGGCGGTCCTGGCCGAGACGGCGGCGACCGCCTCGGGGCGGGCAGGGGATGGGGTCGCCACTCCGGCCACGTCCATCTGAGCCATCTCGACGGTGATCGCGGTTTCCTGAGCTTTACCGCTGTCGCGGTCGGGCAGCGCCACGACGAGCAGCGCGCCGAGCCCGGCATGGGCAAACAGCGAGGCAAAGCCGGCAAGGATCCACAGCCGCGTTCCCTGTTTCATGGCCGCGTCCGCTCGCCCGGCCTGTCGGCCTTGAGCACGACGAGGCTCGTTGCGGCACCGGCGGCGGATATCTCACCGAGCGCCCAGACGAGTGTGTCCGCCGGCAGGTCGCGCGCGGCAAGGACGTGGATCACCGGTCTTTTCCCATCGCTCTGCCGCGCGAGCTCCGCCACGGCGGCCCCGAGCCCGTCGCGGGATATGCTTTGACCGTCGAGCCCGAGCGCTGCGTCCGTCGTGATCGTCAGAAGCGGGCGCGGGAGGCGGCCGCCGGGGCCGTCGCCGGTCCTTGCGGGATCGATCGCGGCCTCCTGCGGCGCGGTGACCGTGCCGGCGAGTATGAAGAAAAGAAGCAGCAGGAAGACGACGTTGATCGTCGGGATCGCCGGATCGCTGCGCGGCCTCCGGCGCTTTCGGGACAGGGACAGGCCGCCGCCCGCCGCCTTCGCACGGCGGGACATCATGGCGAGGCCCCTGTCTGGCTCGTCGCGGCGCCGGAGGGCCGGCCGACGAGACGGACATTGCCGATGCCGGCGAGCCTCAGGGCGTTTAGCGCTTGCGCCACATCCTCGGCAAGCGCCCTGCGCGAGGTGACGACGAGGACGGAGCCGGTGCCGGCCTCGCGCATCGAGGTGGCCGCCGGCGCGAGGTCACCCAGAGCGATGATGCGTGAGCCGGCCCGAACCGTGCCATGGGACAGGACGAGCACCGTCTGCGCGTCTGACGCGCGCCGTTCGGCTGCCGCTTCGCGATCCGCCGGTGCCTCCTGATGGCCCGAGACGGGGATCAGTCCGAAGGGCGCGATGCGCGATGAGAGCGCGAAGAAGATGACGAGCAGGAAGATGACGTCGACCAGCGGCGTCAGCACGAAGCGGCGCCGCAACTTCCGCCCCGCGCCCCGCATGGTTCAGCGCGGCCGCGCCAGCGTCCCGCCCGCGAGGCCGCCGGCGGTTGCGGGAAGAGGGGCCGCCTCCGGCCGGTTCGCCGGCGCTGCCTGCGTGGCGCGAGGCGGCTCGCCATGGATCGTTCTAAGGATCATCGCTTCGATCGCCCTTGTCTCGCTGTCGAGGGCGGCATCGAAATAGGCGGCTATGAAGAAGAACGGAATGGCGACGACGAGGCCGGCGGCCGTCGTCAGCAACGCGGCGAAGATGCCCCCGGACAGGAGCGCCGGATCGATCGCCCCGTCCGTGCCGGACATGGTGGAGAACACCTCGATCATGCCGAAGACCGTGCCGAGAAGGCCGAGCATCGGCGCTGCCTGGACGATGGCGTCGAGAAGCGGCAGATGGCGCGACAGGCGGCCAAGCCCTTCGATCGCGGCTTCCTCGGCAAGGGCGCCTGCCCGCTCGCGCGCGTCACGCCCGCCGGCTCCGGCGGCGAGCGCATCCCTTGCGACAGCGCGAATGCGCGCGCGGATCGGCGCCGGGCCGCCCGGCCTGTCGCGGCCGGGCGACGTCCCGCCGGCCGCACGGCCGACGCCTTGGCCGCGAAACTCGGTGAACTTGACGATGGCGACGGCAAGGCCGGCAATCGACAGGAGAAGCAGCGCGAGGAGGATGGGGCCGGCGCTCGAGCGCAGCTGGGTGTCGACGATGTCCCACATGATGCGCCGCCCGCCTGTCTAGGTGTCGAACTTGATCGTGGTCCGCGATGTCGGCTGCAGCGCATCCATGCAGATCGTGGCGCTGCCGGCCGCCGTCTCGCATTCCGAAACGTCGTTGACGAGGATCCGCGAAATTCCAGAGCAGGGCTGGTCGGCGAGATCGAACTGCACGACCTTCGTCTTGCCTTCGGGCAGTTGCCCGAACTGCAGCACGAGGAAGCTCGAGACCCGCCCCTCGCCGTCGAAGACGACGACATCGTAGGAGACTTTTTCCAGTGGCTCGCCCGTGCCGTTCACCGCGACATAGGACAGCCGGCAAAGGCCGGTCTCGTCCACGGCGTTGTTGAGTTCGAGGCCGAGACCGCCGCTGCCGCCGGCCGGCCGTTGCATCTGGCTGCCGCCAGTCGATCCGCCGGCATCCTGGCCGGAGGCGGGCCGGGGCGCATTGCAAAGCCCTGCGAAAAGCGCCAGCGCAGCCATGGCGGCAGACAGGCTGTGCTTCACGGGGCGATAAAGCGATGCGTCGTTCCTCGTCCGCATGGTTTTCGAAGGGGCCGAAACGCTCTTGGGAATGACGATGCTCTGCATTCTGCCGCTACTGCCTCTCAGATGATCCGATTGCACCTTGTGCGTTGGGACAATGCCAGAGGCAATTGCCTGACGCAAAGGACGGCTCGCAGGGACCAAAGGGCTTTCAATTCGCGACCGGCCTTTCGCGGGAGGGGAGACAGATGGCCGGATCGACGGATCACTAGCCATGACGATGCAATCTTTGGTAGAAACATCTATCACGATGGCTGCGGCTGGTACAGGGAGGCGATGGCGCTGTTGCGGGCTGGAAGGAGACGATCCCCGATGCCGTGGCGCATCATCCTCGGCCGGTGGCCCGGGCGGGCCATTCGCGCATCCTGCGCCGCCCTCCTCTTCGCCCTCGCGCTCCTCGCGGGCCGGGGTGCCCAGGCCCAGTTCGTCGTCTGCAACCAGACCCTCGACGTCGTCAACGTGGCGATCGGCAGCGACGGCGGTTCCGGCTTTACCACCGAAGGCTGGTGGATCGTCGGGGCGAATCGCTGTGCGACGACCCTTCGGGACGAGCTTGAGGCGCGATACGTCTATGTCTATGCCAACGACGTTTTCGGCCGATCGGTGCTCTACGGCTCGACCCCCATGTGCGTCGGCCAGAAGGGCTTTCGCATCGTCGGCACCGATGCCTGTTACCAGCGGGGATATCGGCCGGCGAAGTTTCTCGAGGTCGATACCAGGGCCGTTTCCCGCTGGACGCTGTTCCTGTCGCCGCGATCCTGACTGAGCCGGGTTTGCTCGCGAATTGCAATCAAAGGTAGAAAATCGCTCGCACCCGGCATAAAATGGCATCCGGCTTCAACGCCGCGGATCGGCAGGATGGGAACGCGCGAAGGATGAGCCCGGCGACGATATGTCCGGCAAAGGCAGGCCGAACGGCCGTTCCGCAAGGCGGCGCAGCCCTCGTGGCGCGCGCCGCTCCGGCGTGCTGAGGCGGCGGCGATGGCGACACCCGACGAAGCGACATCGGGCGAAGCCGGGTCTCACCGCATCGACCCGGCATTTCGCGCCGATCGCCAGCGCCTCGCCAGGCGGCGGGGTGCGCGGCGGCTCCGGCAGCGCATCGTCGCCGGCGGGTTCGCGGCAGCTGCCGCGATCGGGGCCGCCTGCTATGTCTGGCTTTCGCCTCAAGGATCGATCCCGATCGATGCCGAGCTTGCCGCCGTCGCCGTCGACGAGGCGGCCCGGGCGGAAGTCGAGAGCGGGCTCGCCGCAGCCGAGATCGCCAGGCCGATGATGCTCGACCTGCCGGGCGATCCCTTGATGGTGACGCTGGGGGGCGGCGCGGGACGTACGACCCGGTTGCGGGTGCTCGACCGGCCGGAGGGCCTGAAAGAGACCGTGGCCGCATCACGGCTCGCGCTTTTGTCCGATCGCCTCTTGAGCGCTGGCGAACGCCTGATGGTGCAGATCCCGTCGAGCCAGGCGGATTTTGCCTTCTTTCAGGCCCAGCGCTTGGACCCGGCGGGCGAGGGCGGGATGAATTCCGCCGAAGAAGCCGAGGCAGTTGTCGGCGACCTGTCGGCCGCGTCCGGCGAGGCGACGGAGATCGAAAATTCCGAGGCGGCGGGCTGGGGCGAGACCGTCGAGGCGGGAGCCTCGCCCCTGCCGGAGTTCGAGAAGACCGCGATCGAGGATACGACGAGCATCGCCCGGCTGCGGCCGGAGGACGAGCGGTTCACCGAAACCGAGAGTCTGGTCGAGCGCCTTCTTGCGCCGGTGCCGCTCGCCCGCATCTTGATCGAGCGCGGGCTTCAGCCCGAAAGCGCCAAAGCCGTCGCCGATGCCGCCCGTGATCGCCTCGGCGTCGAAGGGCTGGCGGCGGGGATGGTCATGGGGGTGAATGCCCGCCGTCCAAGCCGCGATGCCGGGCTCGAGGTCGCCCAGCTGTCCCTTTACGCCGGCGAAAGATATCTCGGCACCTTGTCCCGGAACGAGGCCGGCGTCTTCGTTCCCGGCGCCGATCCCTTTGCCGGCCAGGACCTCCTGTCGAGAACCGGGGCGCAACAGACGCAAGGCCGGCAGTACCGGCTTCTCGATGCGGTCTATTCGGCGGCCATGCGCAACGGCGTGCCGATGCAGGTGGTGGGAGAGGCGATCATGCTTCTGTCCCGCGATCACGATCTCGACGCCATCGCAACGCCGGAGGACCGTTTCGACCTTCTCTACGAGGCGCCTTCGTCCGGCGGTTCCGCCGGGGGGGAAGCGCCCCGGGTTCGCTATGCCGCGCTTCGTCGCCGTGAGGGGCCGATCGCCTGTTTCGTCTTTGATCCGTCATCGCAGACGCCATCCTGCCACGGCAAAGACGCGGACTCCGGCGGCGGCGCCGCTTCCGCGGCAGGGCCCTCCGGAATGATCGTGCCGGTCAAGGGCGTTCTGACCTCGACCTTCGGCCCGCGGCGCCATCCGATCTTGAAGAAAGTCCGCATCCACAAGGGCGTGGACTTCGCCGCGCCGATCGGCACGAAGGTGCATGCCGCCTTTGCCGGCACGATCGTCTATGCCGGCGACGGCAAGGGCTATGGCAACCTCCTGCGCATCGATCACGGCGGCGGCCGCGAGACGCGATACGCCCATCTCGACCGCTTCGCGCCGGGCGCCAAGCCAGGCCGCAAGGTCGCCGCCGGGGAGCTGATCGGCACGATAGGAACGACCGGGCTTTCGACCGGGCCGCATTTGCATTTCGAGATGTATCTCTCCGGCAAGGCCGTCGATCCGTTGGCCCGCGAAGCGCAGGCCGCGCCCGCAAAGCTCTCGGCGACCGGCGGGTCGGCGGTGTCAGGCGATGGCGCGGTGGACCAGCTGGTCGGCTGGATCGTCAGGGTCGAGAGCGGCGGCAATGCGCGGGCGAAGAACCCGCTGTCGAGCGCGACCGGGCTCGGGCAGTTCATCTCATCGACATGGTTGCGGATGGTCCGCGACTACCGACCCGATCTTGCGACGAGCCTGTCCAGGACGGAGATCCTCGATCTGAGATACGATCCGACCCTGTCGCGCGAGATGATCCGCCATCTCGCCCGGGAGGGCGAGGCCTATCTCGTGCGTCGCGGCCACCGGATCACCGCCGGCCGCCTTTATCTGGCGCATTTCCTCGGCATGGACGGCGCCCACAAGGTGTTGTCGGCGGATGAGGACGCCGCGGTCGTCGACGTCGTCGGCGCCGGGGTGATCAGGGCCAATCCGTTTCTGGCAGGAAAGAACGTGCGCAACGTCATCGACTGGGCCGAACTGAAGATGCGGTCAGCCGGGCGCGGGGGGCGCTCGCGCTCGGAACCGGCCGTCTCCACCGTTCGGCCGGCGGTGGCGAACAAGCCGGATCCGGCTTTTGCTGCCTATCGCAAGGCGATCCTCGCTTTCCTCGAGGCGAACGGCGTTCCGTCCTGATCGGTGCGAGGCGCCGTCAGGCGCTGCCGCCGCCGCCCCGGCGCAGATGCTCGTCGAGACGCGGCATGATCTCGACGAAGTTGCACGGCGCATGGCGATAGTCGAGCTGGTCCTTCAGGATATGATCCCAGCCGTCCCGGCAGGCGCCGGGCGAGCCGGGCAAAACGAAGACGAAGGTGGCCGCGATCACGCCGCCGGTCGCCCGGGACTGGATCGTGGAGACGCCGATCTTTTCGAAGGACACGCGGTGGAAGATCGCGGAAAAGCCGTCCATCCGCTTTTCGAACAGCGGTTCCAGCGCTTCCGGCGTCACGTCGCGACCGGTGAAGCCGGTCCCGCCCGTGGTGATGACCACGTCGACGTCCGGCCGCTCGCACCAGGCCGTCACCACCGCGCGGATGGCCTCGACGTCGTCGGCGACGATCCTGCGGTCGGCAAGGTGGTGGCCGGCGACGGTCAGCCGGTCGCTCAGGGTCTGGCCCGAGCGGTCATCCTTAAAGCTGCGGCTGTCCGAGACCGTGAGGACGGCGATCGAAAGGGGCACGAAGGCGCGTTCGCCTTGGCTCATCGGGTGGTCCTTTGCGTTTCGGTATCGGTGTTTCGCGACAGCCACCAGCCCGGCTCGTCGCGGGCGATTCGCCGGCCGGCCTCATCGCGCGCATCGTCGTCGGCAAACAGCCCGAACACGGTGGCGCCGGAGCCGGACATGCGGGCAAACAGCGCGCCCGCCTCGATCAGCCTTCCCCGGGCCCTCTCGATTTCGGGCGCGAGCGACCCCGCGGCAAGGGCGAGATCGTTGCGGCATTCCGACAGAAACGAAACGAGGTCGTCGAGACCGGCGAAGCCATGGCCCGGAAGCGAGGGCATCGCAGGGTTCTCGCGGCTCGCCAGCATCCGGAAGACCGAGGCGGTCTCGACCGCGATGCCGGGATTGACGAGCAGCATCGAGAGCTTCGGCATGCCGGCAAGAGGGGTGATCGTCTCGCCGATGCCGGTGACGAGCGCCGGCCGGTTGGCAAGACACATCGGCACGTCCGCGCCCAGACGCACCGCTTTTTCGCCGAGAGCCGCCCGCAGATCTTCTGAAGCGCTGGCCGAAACCAGGCCGAGAAGAGCCGCCGCGTCGGCCGAACCGCCGCCGATGCCGGCGGCGACGGGCAGGTTCTTCGAAAGCCTGATGTCGAGGGGGGGCAGATCGATCCCGAAACCGGCGAATTCCTCCCGGGCGAGAGCTGCCGCCTTCAAAAGGATGTTGTCCGCGCCGAGGGGAACGCTTTGCGCAAATGGCCCGTCGACGCTCAGCCGGTCCGTTGCCCCTTGCGCAGGGGCGCCAGGATCGGAGGATGGCTGATCGACAAGCGGTGAGGCCATGACCGTGTCGCCCGCCGTCTCGTCAAAGACGACGAGACTTTCGAGGCGGTGGTAGCCGTCGTCCCTCTGCCCGACGATGTGCAGCGCGAGATTGACCTTGGCGGGGGCAAAGCGCGTCCTGGACCCAACGGTGGCGGCATGCATCGGGCAGAGAACCCCGTTCGTTCGCTGCGATGGTCAGTTGGTCGTCTGCGGTGCCGTGTCAGGCTCGGCCGCAGGCGTTTCGGCCTCGGGGGTCTCGGAAGCCCCCGCCGGCGTTCCCGCGGGCATCTTGTCGGCGTCCGCCTTGGTGCGGGGCGCACTCTCGCCGCTGTCCGCCTCGGCCCTGATGGTCGTCGCCGAAGGATCGTCGAGACCATTCTTCAGCTTGGCCTCGATTTCCTTGCGCTGCTCCTCAGTGGCCTCGGGCTTGCCGACGAGCGCGCGCTCCCACTGGAATCTCGCTTCGCGACGGCGGCCGACATGCCAGTAGGCATCGCCCAGATGGTCGTTGATGGTCGGATCCATCGGAGTGATCAGAACCGCCCGCTCGAGCTGCTCGACGGCGTCCTCGTAGCGGCCGAGGCGGTAATAGGCCCAGCCCAGACTGTCGATGATGTAGCCGTCATTGGGCCGCAGTTCGACGGCCCGCTTGATCATGTCGAGGCCCTGATCGAGATTGCGGTTCATGTCGACCCAGGAATAGCCGAGATAGTTCAGAACCTGCGGCTGGTCGGGCGAAAGCTCCAGCGCCTTCTTGAAGTCGGGCTCGGCCTTGTCCCACATCTTCTGCCGCTCGTAGGCGATGCCGCGCTGGTAGTAGAGGTTCCAGTCGGCCGAATTGTCGGCCTTCGCAAGCTCGATCGCCTTGTTCAGGGCGTCGGCCGCCTCGGCGTAGTTCTTGTCGGCCGACAGGACGTCGGCAAGGGCGGTGTAGGCTCGCTTGTCGTTCGGATAGTCGCGCACGGCGCGGCGAAGATGCGTCTTCGCCTCGTCCTTCTTGTCGGCGTACCACAGATCGAGGCCGATCTGCAGATCGGCCGTCCGCCGGTAGGCCGAGTTTTCGGGCACTTCCTTGTAGTAGGAAATGGCGAGGTCGAGCTGGTCCGCCTGCTCGGCGATTCCCGCCAGCGCGATGAGGAGCGCGGGGTTGCGCGGCGACAGCGACCGCGCGAGCTGGAAATACAGAAGCGCCACGTCGCGGCCGTCGCCGCGATTGATCGCCTGGCCGAGCACGTAGAGGGTTTCGGACGCGCCTTCCTGGACGGACGCCGCCGCAGGCTCGATTGTCTCGCCGCGATCGATCCGGTCGCGCAGGAAGGACAGGGGCGTATAGTTCGGCGCAATGGCGAGCCCGGCATCGACAGCCTTGAGCGCGGCGTCCTTGTTGCCCTCTCTCGCCTCCAGGCGGGCCAGCGCGGAGGCTGCTCCGAGATAGGCGTCCGGCGAGGTGCGGGCGAGCGTCTGATCCTTCAGGATGCCTTCCAGCGAGGCGCGAGCCACCTCGGGACGGCCGCTGACGTCCGCGAGCAGACCCTTCTGATAGGCGTTGAAGATCTGATACCAGGGCGCGCCCTTGGTCTGGTCTATGCGCGAAAGCGCTTCGTCGATCCGGCCCGCGCCGACTTCCGACCATGCGGTCAGATGCGCCAGGAGAAGCGCGTCGAGGTCGCTCGGATTGACGATGTCGAATTCGGCGATCGCGGCATCGAAGTCGCCCTTGCGCAGCGCATCGACGCCCAGAGTGATGCGGGCGACCTTGGCGACGCTCGCCTCGTCGCGCAACTTGGCGGCCAGATCGACGCCGTCCTTGAAGCGGCCATCCGCCAGATAGGCGAACATCGCATCCTGCTGCAGGGTTTCGGAGGTCGGATCGATCGACAGGGCCTGGGTGTAAAAATCCGTCGCCGTGTCGAGATCACCCGCAGCCTGGGCGGTCTTGGCCGCGAGATAGGCGCCGGACAGCGAACCGGCGTTGGCGACGGGCGGCTTCGGCACCGGCGGCATCGCGTCCTGGCCGGCCGCAAGGGCCGCTCCGGCGCTCGACAGCGCGATCGCGGCCGAGGCCGACAGGGTGATGAGAAGGCGCGAAAGCGTCACGATGGATCCTTTCCTCCGGCATGAGCCGGTGCGGTTGTCCTTACAGGCGGCCCGATTGCGGCGCCCTTGCCCGAATGTCTTCGCGAGGTGAAGCGAAGCAGGCGCACTATGCAAGTCTCTTCGGCGTGTTGCACAAAGACATTGTTCGCATTGCGACGCGGCGGCGGCTGCGAGTCGTGGTCTCACGCAGCCGTGTCCGCATCGCGTCAATTCAACCGATCGATGCAGAAATCCACGACGCCGAGCATCGCCTCGCGCGCCGGCGACGGCGGCAGGCTGGCAGCAGCGCCATAGGCGGCTTCGCCATAGGTCCTTGCGCGCCCGATCGTCGCCTCGAGGGCGCCGTGGCGCTGCATCAGCTCCTTGGCGTGGAGGAGAGCCGCGTCGTCGTTCTGGCCGGTTTCCATCGCAGCCTGCCAGAAGGTCCGTTCTTCCTCGTCGCCCTTCTCATAGGCGAGGATCACCGGCAGGGTGATCTTGCCCTCGCGAAAGTCGTCGCCGGTGTTCTTGCCGAGATCGGCGGCGTTGCCGCCATAGTCGAGGACGTCGTCGACGAGCTGGAAGGCGAGCCCCAGCGAGCGGCCGTATTCGCGCATCGCCCGGCGCTCGGCCTCGCCCTTGCCGGCGATGACCGGGCCGACTTCGGTGGCGGCGGAAAACAGCGCGGCGGTCTTGGCGTCGATGACGGCGATGTAATCGGCCTCGCTGGTGGTCATCTTCTTGGCGGCGGCGAGCTGCCAGACCTCACCCTCGGCGATCACCGCCGAAGCTGCGGACAGGATCGCCAGAGCATCGAGCGAACCGACCTCGACCATCATCTTGAAGGCCTGGCCGAGAAGGAAATCGCCGACGAGGACGCTCGCCTGATTGCCCCAGATCGTCCGGGCCGTGCTCTTGCCGCGGCGCATGTCGCTCTCGTCGACGACGTCGTCATGGAGCAGCGTCGCGGTGTGCATGAATTCGACGGAGGCGGCGAGCTTGACGTGGTCCTCGCCCGAATAGCCGTGGGCCAGCGCCGAGGCGATGGTCAGCATCGGCCGCAGGCGCTTGCCGCCCGAGGAGATCAGGTGCTCGGCGATTTCCGGGATCAGTTCGACATTCGAGCCCGCCATCGCCAGGATGAGATCGTTGACGCGCGCCATGTCGTCCTTGCTCAGCGCGAGTATCGGATCGATCGACCCTCGGGTCTGCCGCTGTGCGGCGCGGATGGCCAAGCTCACCATGCTTCTCCGTTGATTCGAGCACTCAGCGCCGGTTCTGGTGCGCTGCAATAGGGCCTTGACGCATCGTCCGGCAAGTCCGGTTTCAGCCCGATGCCATCATTGGCGGCCGGACGGTCTTTGAAGGCGAAGATGGCACGATCGGGCCACACGTCCATTCGATCCGTTCGGGGCGAAGCAAATGTACCGCCGCAAGCGGCCGTCGCGAAGGGCTCACCGCTTGATGCATATGGTCGCTTGAGCGCCGTGTCGAAGCATTCGCCCTC
Source organism: Jiella mangrovi (assembly GCF_017815135.1). Lineage (GTDB taxonomy): Bacteria > Pseudomonadota > Alphaproteobacteria > Rhizobiales > Rhizobiaceae > Jiella > Jiella mangrovi. The sequence continues at coordinate 79,828 of NZ_JAGJCF010000010.1, forward strand.
GACAAGCGGCGCAGCCACGCCGAAAGATGGCGGGTGTTTCGCCCGGCCCGGCGAAGACGAGCGGGAGAATATTTCCATGAAGGAACTCATGCGGTCCAATGATGCGGTTCTCATATCCTTCGTTGACGCGTTGCTCAACGACGCGGACATCCCGCATTTCGTCGCCGATTCGCATATGAGTATCCTCGACGGCTCGATCGGCGTCCTGCCGCGCCGGGTTCTGGTCGATCCCGACCACGTCGACCAGGCGCGCCGGATCCTGCGCGATGCCGATCTCGGCCACGAACTGCCCGAGGCCAGCTGAAGCGGTGGAACGTTCGGACGCCGAGACGGAGAGGCTGGCAGGAATGAGCGAAACGCCGGCAACGAAAGCCGAGGCGGTCGCGCCGGTCACAGCTCGGATCGACGGCCGGCCGGTGCGGCTCGACGCCTTTTATGACGGGGCTTTCGCCGTTTTCCAGCCGCAGGGCTGGGGTTACCGGTCCGGGCTCGATGCGCTTCTTCTGGCCGCCTGCGTTCCCCATGAAAGGGCCGGCCGCATCGCTGATCTCGGCGCCGGGTCGGGCGTCGTCGGCTTTGCCGCGGCCCACCGCGCGCCCGGCGCCGCGGTGATGCTCGCCGAGGCCGAGCCGGTGATGGTCGAACTCTGCCGCAGTTCGATCGACCAGCCGCAAAACCTGAAGCTTTCATCGCGTCTGTCAGTTGCGACGATCGACATCGGCGCGCCGCGAAAGATCCGGGAGGCCGCCGGCCTTCCCGATTCGGCCTTCGACCTCGTCCTCACCAATCCGCCCTTTCACCCGGCCAATCATCGCCGGACGCCCGATCCGGTGCGCGACCGCGCGTTGTTCGCTTCCGCCGACATGACGCTCGATCGATGGGTTGCCGTTGCGGCCGCACTCCTTGCTCCGGGGGGACGGCTGGTGACGGTGTTGCGGGGCGATCTCCTCGCCGGCGCGCTGAAAGCGCTGAGGGGAGGGCTCGGCGGGCTGACGATCCTGCCCGTCCACACCAAGGAAGGCGCCCCCGCCGAGCGGGTCGTGATCGCTGCGAAGAAGGGCTCACGGGCGCCTTTGAAGCTGCTTGCCGGCATCGTCCTCAATGACGCGGCCGGCCGTCCGACGGCACTCTGTCAGGATATTTCCAAGGGCACCGCGACGCTCGATCTCGCGCGCAGCTGAGCGGCGTTCGGTCGCAACCCGGGCGCTCTGCCGGCAGCCGGCGTTTGCGAAGGCCCGGCGAGTGCTTAGATGGATGGGACCTATCGTCGAACCCAACCGAAGGCATGGCCTTGCGAAACCTCTTCAAGAAACTCGTCCCGAAACGCTTCCGCAAGGAGGGCGTGACAATTCCGGTCGTCAGGCTTTCCGGCATGATCGCCGCCTCCAGCTCGCCGCTTCGGCAGGGTCTTTCCATCGCCACTGCCGCGCCGCTTCTCGAAAAGGCCTTCGGCGAGAAGAGCGCGCCGGCCGTCGCCATCGTTGTCAATTCGCCGGGCGGCTCGCCCGTCCAGTCGCGGCTGATCTTCAAGCGGATCCGCGATCTCGCGGCGGAGAAGGAAAAGACCGTTCTCGTCTTTGTCGAGGACGTGGCGGCGTCCGGCGGCTACATGATCGCCTGTGCGGGCGACGAGATCATCGCCGATCCCTCCTCGATCGTCGGCTCGATCGGCGTGGTTTCCGGCTCCTTTGGCTTCGTCGAGGCGATCGCCAAGCTCGGGATCGAGCGCCGCGTCCACACGGCCGGCCAGAACAAGGCGACGCTCGATCCGTTCCAGCCCGAGAAACCCGAGGACGTCGCCCATCTGAAATCGCTGCAGCTCGAGGTGCACGACACCTTCATCGATCTCGTCAAATCCCGCCGTGGCGCAAAGCTCAAGGAAGACGACCAGATGTTCTCCGGCCTGTTCTGGTCCGGCAAGCGAGGCCTCGACCTCGGGCTCGTCGACAGCCTGGGTGATCTGCGCGAGACACTGCGTTCGCGCTATGGCGAGAACGTCCGGATCGATCTCGTCTCACAGGGCCGCTCGCTTTTCGGCCGCAAGCCGAAGGGGATCACCGCCGGCTTCGAGCCGGATCTCGCCGGCATCGGCGCCGGCTTCGCCGATCGGGTGGTCTCGATCGCCGAGGAGCGGGCGCTCTGGGGCAGATACGGGCTCTGACGAGTTGGGCGCAAGATCTGCAGTGGAGCAGCCTGCGCCGCAGATGGTGAATTGCCGCAACCGGTCCGAGAGCGCATAATGATCGATGAAGGTGCTTTTCGGAGATGATGGAAGCGATGCCCCAGCTCATTCTTCTGGGCCTCGTCAGTGCAGCCGCCTGGCTCGGCTACAAGCAGATGGCGAAGGATGCCGAGAAAGTGTCCGAACGCAATCGGCAGTCGGAGGCGGAGGTGCGCAACGGCGCACAGGGCACGCTCGTGCGCGGGCCGGACGGCATTTATCGTGTCCGAAAGGACTGAGGGTTTCCTGAAGCTGCCTTGCCTGGTAGCCGCCCACCCGTAGCCGCCTGCACAAACAGCAGGGACAATAGGGGAACATGACGGTTCGCCTTGGGATTGCTCTTCCCGGATATTGAAACCCCCGGAGTTGAGCAATGAAAGCTATTACCTGGCACGGCAAGCACGACATGCGCTGCGAGACCGTTCCCGATCCAAAGATCGAGGATGGGCGCGACGTCATCATCAAGATGACGGCCTGCGCGATCTGCGGCTCGGACCTGCATTTTTACGACGGCTTCATGCCCGGCATGGAATCGGGCGACATCGTCGGCCATGAATTCATGGGCGAGGTGATCGAGACTGGCCGCGATACCACGAAACTGAAGGTCGGCGACCGCGTGGTCGTGCCCTTTACCATCGTCTGCGGCGAATGCGACCAGTGCAAGCGCGGCAATTTTTCCGTTTGCGAGCGGTCCAACCGCAATGCCGAGATGGCGGCAAAGATGTTCGGCCACCCAACTGCCGGCCTGTACGGCTATTCGCATCTGACCGGTGGCTATTCCGGCGGACAGGCTGAGTATGTCCGAGTGCCCTATGCCGATGTCGGCCCGGTGAAGATCCCGGACGGACTGTCGGACGAGGAGGTGCTGTTCCTCGGCGACATCCTGCCGACGGGTTGGCAGGGCGCCAAGAACTGCGACATCAAGCCGACCGACACGGTCGCCATCTGGGGTGCCGGCCCGGTCGGCCTGTTTGCCCTGCAAAGCGCCATTATTCAGGGAGCGAGGCAGGTCGTCATGATCGATGAAGTGCCCGAGCGCCTCGCGATTGCCCAGCGGATGGGCGCGATCACCATCGACTTTCAGAACGAGAGCACGGTCGAGCGGCTAAATGAGTTGACCGGCGGCAAGGGGCCGGACGCCTGCATCGACTGTGTCGGCATGGAGGCCCATTCAGGCTACGAGGCCGAGCATCTTTACGACCGTGCCAAGCAGATGATCATGGCCGAGACCGACCGGCCGCATGTGCTGCGCGAGATGATCTATGTCTGCCGTCCGGGCGGAGTCATCTCGGTGCCGGGCGTCTATGGCGGCCTGGTCGACAAGATCCCCTTCGGTGCGGCGATGAACAAGTCGCTGACCTTCAGGATGGGACAGACCCATGTCAACAAATGGGCGGACGATCTCCTCGGCCGTATCCAGGAAGGCCAGTTCGACACGACCTCATTCATCAGCCATCGCGGCACGCTGGAGGACGGGCCGGAGCTCTACAAGACTTTCCGGGACAAGACTGACAACTGCACCAAGGTAGTGCTGACGGCCTGATCCGTCGAAGCTCATCGATTGCAGGCAAAAAAGCGGCGGATGCCCCACGTGTCCATCCGCCGCTTCGGTTTTTCACTACGATCTACTCGGCCGCGAACGTCTGATCGCCCCTCATCGCGGCGATCTTCGGCATCGCCGTCTCGATCCATTCGGCCAGCGCCGTCACCCGCTCCGATGCCTCCTGGCCGAGCGGCGTCAGGCTGTATTCGACATGGGGCGGCACGACGTCGCGGGCGACACGGTCGATCATTCCATCCGCTTCCAGCCATTGCAGTGTCTGGGCCAGCATCCGTTCGCTGATGCCGCCGATGGCGCGGCGCAGCTCGCTGAAACGGTGAGTGCCCGTACCCAGAACCATCAGCACCAGGACGCCCCACCGGCTGGTGACATGTTTCAGCACCTCTCGGGAGGGGCAGGCTGCGGCAAGGACGTCGCCACGCATCAGGCGCTCGGCCAGCGGCCCGTCGCTCGCAGCGTGAGCAGTTGGCGGTCGGTACTGGACAGGGCGGGACATCCGGAAAGCCTTCAAGGAAAAAATTGACGCTTACAGAAATGTACGTACTTACGAAAAATTAGCAAGGCGACTATCTCGGCTCGATCGTCAACGAAGGAGATCGATCCCATGACCCTCGCAATCACCGGCGTCACTGGCCAGCTCGGCCGTCTGGTCGTCGCCGCCCTGAAAAAGAACGGTGTGTCAGAGCCGATCGTCGGCATCGCTCGCTCGCCGGAAAAGGCCGCCGACCTCCCGGTCGAGGTGCGCGCCGGCGATTACGGCGACAAGGAAGCGCTTGAGGCAGCCCTTGCGGGCGTCGACACCCTGCTCCTGATCTCGTCGAGTGAAGTCGGCAGCCGCGTCGCGCAGCATCGCAATGTGATCGAGGCGGCCAAGGCCGCCGGCGTCAAACGCATCGCCTATACCAGCATCCTCCATGCCGACACCTCGCCCCTGGGCCTGGCCGAGGAACACCGCGCGACGGAGGCTTTGATCCGGGAATCCGGCATGGCCTACACCTTGCTCAGAAACGGCTGGTACACCGAGAACTATGCCGCCTCGATCCCCGGGGCTCTTCAGGCGGGTGCTTTTGTCGGAAGTGCCGGCGAGGGCCGGATCGCCTCGGCGGCGCGGGCCGACTATGCCGAGGCCGCTGCCGCCGTCCTCGCCGGCCCGGGCCACGACGATGCGGTCTACGAGCTGGCGGGTGAGGGCGCCTATACGCTCAGCGAATTTGCCGCGGAGATCTCCCGCCGAGCCGGCCGCGAAATCCCCTATCGCGACCTGCCCCAGGCCGATTATGCGGCGCTGCTCGTCTCGGTCGGGCTGCCGGAGCCCCTCGCCGCGATGCTCGCCGACAGCGATGCCGGCGCGGCGAAGGGCGGCCTTTACGGCAACGAGCCCGACCTCGCGCGGCTGATCGGCCGGCCGACGACACCGATGGCCAAGGTCGTCGAAGCGGCGATGGCCTGACGCGGCCAGCCGAAGACATCGCTGGAAACAAGGCGGCGGCGGCAGAAATGCCGCTGCCGGCCGGTAATGACGCAGCGGATTTCGTCGATCGGCATTGTCAGGGCCTGCCTCGAAGCCTCGCCAGAACAGGCTCGAGCAAACCGGCCGACGTGATCAGAGCGACGCCGCCAAACTCGCGCAAGCCGAACGGCTCTCTTGCCCAGATGGCAGCCGTCACGGTGCCGGCGCTGATCTCCGTCATGAACAGGATCGCCAGAAGGCCCGGGCTGAGAACGGTCGCGCCCCACATGATCGCGAAGGCCGGGGGAATGACGAGGACGAGGACGACCGGAACGATCCACGGCAGGACCGCGCGGATCGACTGCCAATCGGGAAAATGCGTTGATCCTTCGAGAGGCAGCGCGGTCAGGGCAAGCGCCGCGACGCTTCCCCAGATGAAGTAGGACAGAGCGAAATCGATGCCGTTGCCGCCTTCGTCCGACTTCATCCAGACCGCGGCGATGGCCCAGACGACACCAGATGCCAGGCCCATGAAGTCGCCGGGTCCGAGCGTGACGGCAAATCCCGTGTCGACCTTCAGAATCAGGAGGAGGCCGATCAACCCCAGGCCGATCGTGCCCCAGCGCGCCCCGGTGATCGCCTCGCCGATCACGATCCGCGCCAGGAGCGTGCTCCACAGCGGCGTCAGATAATAGAAGAGCAAGGCCCGGACGACATCCGTGAAGACGAGCGAAGCCGCATAGAGGACCAGCGCGGAGCCGGCGAACATGCCGGCGAGATGCAGCGACCATCCGCCCGCCATCAGCCGGCGCCGACGCCACAGGATGATCGGCGCCACGAGGATTGTCGGCAGGAGATAGAACAGGACGATCGCCCAGACGCCCGCGATCCCGTTCTGATCGAGGGCTCTCAGCGGAATCCAGAAGCTCCCCCAGACGAGGCCTGACAGGGCGACGGCCAGCATCGCCAGATGTTCGGTGCCGGATCTTGTCACGAAGGGCAGCTCCACGGATCGTCACGCAACGCGGTTCGGTTCGTCTGTTCGCATGGATGGGCCCCGCAAGCTGGCGGTTTTCGGACCTTGAAATCGATCGGGTTTCGACAAGCCGGCAGTGATCGGATAGCCATGTGCCATGCTGGATTTTCAGACCTGCGAGGCAGCGAGGCTTTCGCGCGATCCAAGGTTCGACGGGGTGTTCTTCGTCGGCGTCAAGACGTCGAAGATCTACTGCCGCACCGTATGTCCGGTCCGGCAGCCCTTGGCGAAGAATGTCGTCTATCTGCCGACGGCGTCGGCGGCCGAGGCCAAAGGCTTTCGGCCCTGCCGAAGATGCCGGCCGGAAACGGCGCCCCGATCTGCCGCCTGGAACGGCACTATGTCGACCGTCGCGCGCGCCCTGAAGCTGATCGAGGAGGGGGCGCTGAACGAGGCGGGTGTCGCGGCGTTCGCGGAGCGGCTCGGCATCGGCGAGCGGCATCTGTCGCGGCTGTTTGCCCGGCATGTGGGGGCAACGCCGCTTCAGGCGGCCAGAAACTCGCGCCTCAAACAGGCCAAGCGGCTGTTGGACGAAAGCGACCTGAAGATCGCCGAGATCGCCTTTCAGGCCGGGTTCGGCAGCGTTCGCCAGTTCAACGCGACTTTTGCGGCAAAATACCGTTGCTCGCCATCGAGGTACCGGAAGGAGCGCGGCAACGGGTCTCGCACGGGCTGAGAACGCTATGAGCAATCGTCCGTCGATGGTGACGGGCTTTTTGCAAAGCCGCCAAAGCTGCTATGGCAGGCGCGTGACCGAACTTGCCCCCAATCCCTCGCCCCGCAGCGCCGTTTATGGCGCGCCGCCCCTCGACCTCGTGGACGTCCCCGACGGCGCCGTGCAGCTCTCGCCGCTGAGGCCCGGCGCGGCGGCGCTGGAGAGCCTGCCCGACGGCAGCATCGATGACCTCGTGATCGCGGCACCCGCCGGCTCGATCGAGCGGCGCTTCGTGCTCGCCCATGGGCTGCGCGCGCTTTCGGCCGGCGGCACGCTGACGGTCTCGGCGGCGAAAGACAAGGGCGGCCAGCGCCTTCGCGCCGAACTCGAAGCCTTCGGCTGCGACGTCGCCGAGCGCTTCAAGGCAAGGCAGCGCATATGCTCCGTCCAGCGTCCCGAGGCGCCGCAAGGACTTGCCGAGGCGATCGCAGCGGGCGCGCCGGTCACGCTTGAGGACATCGGCCTTCGCTCCCAGCCCGGCATCTTCTCCTGGAACCGGGTGGATCCGGGCTCGGCCCTGCTCGTCCGTCACCTCCCGGAACTGGCGGGTCGCGGCGCCGATCTCGGCGCGGGGCTGGGCATCCTGTCGATCGCCGTCCTGAAATCTGCGGCCGTCACGGAACTGACCCTCGTCGAGATTGATCGCCGCGCCGTCGAGGCAGCAGGGGCGAATGTCACCGATCCTCGGGCAAAATTTGCCTGGTCGGACGCGCGCGAGACGCCGCTCACCGAGCTTGATTTCGTCGTCTCCAATCCTCCGTTCCACGCGGAGGGGATCGAGGATCGCGGCCTTGGCAAGGCCTTCATCGCCGCCGCCGGCCGGATGCTGCGCCGCTCCGGCACGCTCTATCTCGTCGCCAACCGGCACATGCCCTATGAGGAGGGCCTGCGCGCCGCCTTCCGGAGCGTGACCACGGTGGCGGACGAGGCCGGCTACAAGATCTTCGAGGCCCGCAAGTGACGAAGACGCCGACCTCGCGGCTCGACAAGCTTCTGGCCAATATGGGCTACGCCTCGCGGCGCGAAATCCAGATGCTCGCCAAAAACGGCCATATCCTGCTGGACGGCGCTCCCGTCGCGAAAGCCGACACGCGCATTGCTCTCACGCCCGACCTCGAAACCCGCCTTGTGGTCGACGAAGAGCCGCTCGATCCCCTGCCGGGCTTTGCCCTGATGGTGAACAAGCCGCTCGGCGTCACCTGCTCCCACAAGGAGGCGGGGCCGTTGATCTACGATCTCCTGCCGCCCCGTTGGCGGCGGCGCGACCCCGCCATCTCGACGGTCGGCCGGCTCGACAAGGGGACCTCCGGCCTCCTGTTGATGACCGACGACGGCGCGCTGCTCCACCGCATCATTTCGCCGAAACACCATGTCGCCAAACGCTACCGCGCCCGTCTCGCCCGGCCGCTGACCGGCTCGGAAGTCGACCTCTTCGCCGCCGGCACGCTGATGCTGGAGGGCGAGGAAAAGCCGCTCGCCCCGGCACAGCTGGAGGTCGTCGGCCCGCAGGAGGCGCTTTTGACGGTGCACGAGGGCCGCTACCACCAGGTCCGCCGCATGTTCGCCGCCACCGGCAACCACGTCGAGACGCTCCACCGGGAGTCTGTCGGGGGCTTGGGGCTGCCGGTCGATCTGGAGCCGGGCGCGTTTCGCCGGCTGGGCGAGGCGGATCTGGCGGCGATTTTCGCTGCCGGGTAGGGCGGCGGCCGAGGCTCTGGACAAAGACAATGGATGCCTTATCCGCCCGCGGCGTCGGTTCGGGTTTGCTTTGCGTGATGGGCCGACCGTTTCCGACCCATTAGAGACGTTCACAGGGCGCGGTACGAACGGCCGCTTAGAGCCCCATGATGTCTTTCGTAGCTTCTTCACTATAATGTTCTCTCGGGTGAACAGGATGCGGTTATGACGCTTGAGCAGCTTCTCCTTTTTCTTCCGGCAGCGCTGCTTCTGGGAGCATCGCCGGGAGCGAACAATCTGCTGGCCTTCGTTTCGGCAACAAAGGCTGGATGGCTTCCGGCTGCCAAAGGCATTTTCGGTCGGTTGACGGCCTGGGCGGTTCTTGTCGTCTTGGTCTCTTTGGGGCTCGACGTGTTGCTACGCACGTCCGAGGTCGCCTTCGTCGCCCTGAAGTGGGTCGGCGTCGCGTATCTTCTCTACCTCGCATGGCAATTCTGGACTGCGGATGTGTCAATAGAGATAGAAGCTCCTGAGGTGCCTACACTTATGCGTCGCGAGGCTCTAACGCTAATGGGCAACCCCAAGGCCTACCTCTTGCTGACCGCCTTCCTTCCTCAGTTTGTGAACGATGGCGTCACTCTCATGCCGCAGCTATTCGCGCTTGGTGCGATCTACCTGCTGGTGGAAGGCGTGGCCGCGCTTCTATGGGTTTCGGCGGGGAGTTTAGTCGGAGCGCATGCCCTTACCCCTCTACGGCGCAGGATCATCAACCGCGCCTCGGCTGGATTGATGGGGACTGCCGCTCTCCTGCTTGCGCGAGCGGAGAAGGCAGCATAGCGGCGACGCGCGGGCGTTCGCATCGTTAGCTTGAACAGCTCCGTCCGCATTGCTGCCATTGGTTGATGTACCTACCAATGACAGGTTTCCACCCATCGCAGCCATCCGGCGGGCCGCACCCGCCCACCCAAACCTTGACCCGCCTCCCGCCACCATGGCAACTCGCGTCCGACCCTTCTCGCCCGCCGCGCTCGTTCCGCGGGCTCCAAGCCGGACCGCTTCGAAATGTCAGATATCGCCCCCCACATGGACCCGCGCCGTTCCTTCCAGGCGCTGATCCTGACGCTGCATCGCTACTGGGCCGATTACGGCTGCGTGGTGCTGCAGCCCTACGACATGGAGGTCGGCGCCGGGACGTTTCATCCGGCGACGACGCTGCGCGCCTTGGGTCCGCGGCCGTGGAACGCCGCCTATGTCCAGCCGTCGCGGCGGCCGAAGGACGGGCGCTATGGCGAAAACCCTAACCGGCTGCAGCATTATTATCAGTATCAGGTGATCCTGAAGCCCAACCCGTCGAACCTGCAGGAGCTTTATCTCGGCTCCCTCAAGGCGATCGGCGTCGACACGGCGCTGCATGACATCCGCTTCGTCGAGGACGACTGGGAGAGCCCGACGCTCGGCGCCTGGGGGCTCGGCTGGGAGTGCTGGTGCGACGGCATGGAGGTCTCGCAGTTCACCTACTTCCAGCAGGTCTGCGGCATCGAATGCGCCCCCGTCGCCGGCGAGCTGACCTACGGGCTCGAGCGTCTGGCGATGTATGTCCAGAACGTCGATAACGTCTACGACCTCAACTTCAACGGCCGCGAGGGCGCGGAAAAGGTCACCTATGGCGACGTCTTCCTGCAGGCCGAGCAGGAATATTCCCGGTTCAATTTCGAGATCGCCGACACGAAGATCCTGCACCAGCACTTCATCGACGCGGAAAACGAGTGCAAGGCGATCCTGGCGGCGGGGGACCCTTCGAGGCTCGCTTTGCTCGCACCTCAGGGTGGGGAGGGCGAAGTGGCAGACGGCGGCGCGGCGCTGCTTCATCGCTGCGTGCTGCCGGCCTACGACCAGTGCATCAAGGCCTCCCACGTCTTCAACCTGCTCGATGCCCGCGGCGTCATCTCGGTGACCGAGCGCCAGAGCTACATCCTGCGGGTCCGCAATCTCGCCAAGGCCTGCGGCGAGGCGTTTCTCAAGACCGATGCGGGCGGGGCGAACTGGCAGGGCTGAGATAAATGGAAGCAGATCGACACGTCCTGCCGGGCGGTGTTCCTGCAGTGCTGGTCGCCTAACTCGGACTCTGCACGAACGGATCAATCACGGTGACCTCGGGAAAGCGAAAATCCCGCATGTTCCTGGTGAGCACCACGAGTCCATGGACTGCCGCCGTCGCGCCAATCAGGCTGTCATAGCTCTCGGTGCCCGCCTCGGCCTGCATGGCGCCGCAGAGCATCGCCTCCGTCGCGCCGAACGGCAGGATGCGGCCGTTATAGGCAGGCAGGACGCTGCCGGCGAGCCAGCGGTCCAGGACGGCCGCATCGTCGGGTGAGCGGCGCGCGAGGCGCAGGATGCCCCGGCGGATCTCCAGGATGGTGATCGCCGACAGGTAGAAGGCGCGCGGTGGAACTTCCACGAACCACCGCTGCATGAGCGGATCGGCCCGACACCCCTTGCGCGCTTCCGAGAGGACGATCGTGTCGACGAGGTACGTCGTCAAAAGGTGACGTCCCGGCCAACAAGGGCAGGGCGCTCGAAGTCGAAGTCGATGCCGGCGGCCTCCTCGCTGGCGAGAAGATCGAGCATGGTAGGCCCGGCCTTCTCGCCGCTCATCCGCCGGAATTCCGCGTGGGTCATCAGGACGAAGGCGGGTCTGCCCCGATCGGTGATGACGACCGGCGCGACAGCGGCGGCGCGCTTTGCCGCCCCGATGTCCTGATTGAGCTCACGTGACGAGATCGTGGCCATTTCCGCCTCCTTGTAGTAACAAAATAATATGTTACTACACTTTATCGGTCAAGTGGGTCGGTCGTGACCGAAGATGCGAGCGGCCCCTCGCCGTGGTGTCGGCGTGCTGCATCCGTGCGTGCGGCGAGTCGTAATATCGGCTTGCATCGTCGTCGAGGCTTTTGCATTGCCCTCCAACGCACTAGGTAAGTGAAACACCAGCGAGAGCCTTTTCCTCGCTGACCCGCCGCGATCCGCAATCGACGGGCTCATGAACCGACTGACGTTTCCACAGCCGATACCCGCAAGCCGCCCCTCCGACGCCACCGTTACGGCCGTGCTCGGGCCGACCAACACCGGCAAGACGCATCTCGCCATCGAGCGGATGATCGCCCATGGCTCGGGCACCATCGGCCTGCCGCTCAGGCTCTTGGCGCGGGAGGTCTATCAGAAGGTCTGCGACCGGGTCGGCGTCGCCCATGTCGCGCTGATCACCGGCGAGGAGAAGATCCGGCCGCCCAAGGCGCGCTATTTCGTCTGCACCGTCGAGGCGATGCCGCGCAATCCGGGCACCGCCTTCGTCGCCATCGACGAGGTGCAGCTCGCCAGCGATCTCGAACGCGGCCACGTCTTTACCGATCGCATCCTGACGGCGCGGGGTTTTCAGGAGACTCTGCTCCTCGGCGCCTCGACCATGCAAGGGGTGTTGCGTCAGCTGATCCCCGGCCTCGGGACGCAGACGCGGCCGAGGCTGTCGAACCTCGTCTATGCCGGCTCGAAGAAGATCACCCGGCTGCCGCGCCGTTCGGCGATCGTCGCCTTCTCGGCCGACGAGGTCTACGCCATCGCCGAGCTGATCCGCCGGCAGCGCGGTGGTGCGGCGGTGGTTCTCGGCGCGCTGAGCCCACGCACCCGCAACGCCCAGGTCGAGCTCTACCAGAATGGCGAAGTGGACTATCTCGTCGCCACCGACGCCATCGGCATGGGCCTCAATCTCGACGTCGATCACGTCGCCTTTGCCCAGGACTGGAAATATGACGGCTTTCAGTACCGCCAGCTGACGGCGGCCGAATACGGCCAGATCGCGGGGCGCGCCGGCCGCCACGTGCGCGACGGCACCTTCGGCGTGACCGGCAAGGTCGATCCCTTGCCGGACGAGCTTGTGGAGGCGCTGGAGGCGCATTCCTTCGCTTCGGTGAAGGTCCTGCAGTGGCGCAGCGGCGAGCACGACTTCTCCTCGCTCGATGCCCTGAAGGACAGCCTGGAGCGTCCGCCGCCGAGCGAATCGCTGACCAAGGCGCTGCCGTCGGTCGATCAGCGGGCGCTGGAATTTCTGTCGAAGGTTCCCGATATCGCCCAGCGGGCGCGGGGCGCGAAACGTGTCGAGCTCCTCTGGGAGACCTGCAAGCTTCCCGACTATCGCCGCATCGCGCCGGCCCAGCACGCCGAGATCATCGCCTCGATCTATACCGACGTCGCCGAGAACGGGCGTGTCTCGGAAGACTACATGGCGGCCCAGGTCAAAAGGGCCGATCGCACCGAGGGCGATCTCGACACCCTGTCCCAGCGCATCGCCGAAATCCGGACCTGGACCTATATTTCACACCGCCCGGACTGGCTTGCCGATCCGACACACTGGCAGGAAAAGACGCGCGACATCGAAAATCGTCTGTCCGACGCTCTTCACGACAGGTTGACGAAACGGTTCGTAGACCGCAGGACAAGCGTCTTGATGAAGCGGCTGAGAGAGAACGCATTCATGGAAGCAGAGATCGCCGGCGATGGAACGGTGTCGGTCGAGGGCCACGCCGTGGGCGAACTGCAGGCTTTCCGCTTCTCCGCCGACACCAAGGCGGAAGGCGCGGACGGTCGTGCCGTGAGGACGGCGGCGCAGAAGGCGCTGGCCGGCGAATTCGAAAAGCGCGCCGAGCGTTTTGCCAATTCTCCGAACGGTGATCTGGCGCTCGGCTCGGATGGGCTGGTGCGCTGGCTCGGCGCACCGGTGGCGACGCTGACGGCCGGCGAGGATCCGCTGAAGCCGCGCGTGGTGCTGCTGGCCGACGAACAGCTGACGGGCCCGATGCGCGACATGGTGGCGAACCGTGTCGAGCGCTACGTGACCTATCAGGTCTCGACCGTTCTGAAGCCGCTCGCCGATCTCAAGCAGGCCGAGGGGCTCGAAGGGGTCGCGCGCGGCCTCGCCTATCGCCTCGTCGAGGAATACGGCATTCTTCAGCGCCGCGACGTCGCCGAGGAAGTGCGCGCCCTCGATCAGGCGGCTCGTGCGGCGCTGCGCCGCTATGGGGTTCGTTTCGGCGCCTATCATATTTTCGTGCCGCTTCTCATCAAGCCGGCGCCGGCGAGCCTTCTGACGCTGCTCTGGGCAATACAGAACGACGGCCGTGAACGGCCGGGCTTCGGCGACGTCACACATCTGCTTTCGACGGGCCGCACCTCGGCCGTCGCGGATACGAACTTCGATCCGATCTTCTACAAGCTCGCGGGCTACCGGCTGCTCGGCCGGCGCGCCGTGCGCGTCGACATTCTGGAGCGGCTGGCCGATCTCATCCGCCCGGCTTTGTCCTGGAAGCCCGGCTCCGGCAAACGGCCCGAGGGCGGCTATAACGGTTCGCAGTTCCTGGTCACTCCGGCGATGATGTCGATCCTCGGCGCGACAGCCGACGACATGGACGAAATCCTCAAGGGCCTCGGCTACCGGCCGCAGCCCATGCAGGCCGAGTCCGTCGAAGCCGAGCTGTCGCGTCTCGACGACGAGGCGATCGCCAGGGAAGCGGCGGAACAGGCCGAGGCTGCGCGAAAGGCAGCGGAGGCCGCGGCCAGCGCCGAGGCGCCACAGGTGCCCGATGTCGCAGCCGAGAGCGGCGAAGCCTCTGTGGAAGCCGGCAGCAGTGACGCTGTCGCGGCATCTGAGGACGCAGCGCCGAGCGCGCCGGCAGAAGACGCCACACAGGCCATCGCCGCTGCCCAGTCGGGTGATGCCGATGGGCAGGCCGCGCAAGCGGCTGCGGCGTCCGGCGCGGAGGTTGCTTCCGCAGACGCGGACGCTGCTTCGGCGGACGCTCCCGCGAGCGAGCCTGCCGGGGTGGAAACCGCACCGGCCGGTGAGGCCGCCGCGCCTGCTGCCGCCGCCGAGCCGGCAGTGCCCTTTGCCGATAGGGCTTCGGATGCTGCCAGCGAGACACAGCCGGCAGCTGACATCGAAGCCACGCCCGGCGACGCGGCGGCAGAGACTGCCGCCACCGCGGCGGCCGAGGCTCCGGCGGAACCGGCCGAGCCGAGGATCGTCCAGGTCTGGCGGCCGCATCGCGGCGATCGCCAGCCGGGCCAGAACCGCAACAATCGGCGCACACGCGGCTCCGGCCCGGGACGTCAGGGCCATCAGGGTCAGGGCGAAGCGGGCGACGGGGCCGCCGATGCCGGGCAGAGCCGGGGTCGGCAGAGATTTGCCCGCCGTCACGAAAATGCCGACGGCGAGGGCCGCCAGCAACGCTTCGGCAAGGGCGGACCAAAGGGCAAGGACCAGAAGGGCAAGGATTTCGGCGACCGGGGCAACCGCGGTCCGAACCGCGACAAGGGCGACGGCGGCAACCGCCGGGACAAGGCGCCGCAGCGGATCGATCCCGATTCGCCCTTCGCCAAGCTCGCGGCTTTGAAGGAAAAGCTTGGCCGCTGACGAGAACGAGCCGGGCGCGGGTGGCCCTGTCGGCGGCGCCGGTTCGCAGCGTCTCGACAAGTGGCTGTTCTTCACCCGCATCGTGAAGTCCCGAACGCTCGCCCAGAAGCTGGTCTCGTCCGGCGGCGTGCGCGTCAATCGCGACAAGATCACCAATCCGGCCCGTCAGCTGCGGGTCGGTGACACGCTGACGATTTCCTATGCGAATGCGGTCAGGGTACTGAAGGTGCTTGGTCCCGGTGCAAGGCGGGGCCCGGCCAGCGAGGCGGTTCTGCTTTACGAGGACCTTGCGCCTCCGGACGCGGACCGTCGCGCCGGCGCGTCCGGCGACGACAAAGTGTCCGCGCGGCGGCCGGACGCTCCGGAGGCTGGAAATCCGCGGCCTTCGAAGAAGGATCGTCGGGCGCTGGCAAGGCTGAAGGGCGGCGGACCGGCATAGTCCTTTGCGCGGATGTGCCGCCCGGCGGGGCGGACGGCCCGGCGGGAACAAGTTTGCCGCATCGGCCGAAAGAACGAAATGCTTTGCGCTTGCAAGCCAAAAGGCGAGTGGCTAGGTCCAGAAGCGATTGATGACGCCGGTTGCACATGGCCGGCTTGGGCAAGTGGGTGGCTGGCCATTTCGGGCAGGCAGCCTCGAGAGGAAGACACATGACTTACGTCGTGACCGACAATTGCATTCGCTGCAAATACATGGACTGCGTCGAGGTTTGTCCGGTCGACTGCTTCTACGAAGGCGACAACATGCTCGTCATCCATCCGGACGAGTGCATCGATTGCGGCGTCTGCGAGCCCGAATGCCCGGCCGAGGCGATCAAGCCGGACACCGAGCCGGCCCTCGACAAATGGCTGACGCTGAATGCGGAATATGCCGACAAGTGGCCGAACATCACGATCAAGCGCGACGGCCCCGAAGACGGCCCGAAATTCGACGGCGAAGAGGGCAAGCTGGAGAAGTATTTCTCTCCCGAACCCGGCCAGGGCGACTGACGCCGTGACGGGCCGATCCCGTCGCCCTCAGATGGCGGTCGGCGATTGACGGGGTAACGCGACGGTCGCGGCCGGCGGGCTAGCCGGCGGCCGCTTTTGTCGGCCTATTCTCGGGGCGTGGTTAAGATCACGCGTGTCGTCAGCAGCCGAGTCGTCCGGAATACGGGCGATTCGCTCGCTGCAATGCAAACATGCGACATCCCCCCGAAATCCTTGAATTTTCCGGCGGATTATTGTAAGCTGTCAAATACAGTCGGGTGCTACGGCACTGCAACGCCCATCTCCATGCTGGGAAGGAGCGTTATTCCGAAAGGATGTTTCCCCCGCGCAGCCTCAGTCGGCGGTTCTTCGAGCGAACCGATCGTTGCGACGTTGCCTGCGTCAAGCCGGGAAGCTTCGTGCCGTCGCACGACTGCGATCTGTCGATCCTTCTGGAGGGATCGTCGCAAACCGGTGACCCTCGAGCCACCGCCCGTGTCTAGCGGCTGTTTCGGCCCGGCACAACAGGGAGTTAGAAAAAGCGTATGAGCAGTCCCAAGAAGGCAACGGCAAGCCAGGGTTTCAAGACTGGCGAGAGCATCGTCTACCCGGCACATGGTGTTGGCGAGATCGTCGCGATCGAGGAGCAGGTGGTTGCGGGCATGACGCTCGAGCTGTTCGTCATCGACTTCGAAAAAGACAAAATGCGACTGAAGGTCCCGGTTGCCAAGGCGAAATCCGTCGGCATGCGCAAGCTCTCGGAGACCGATTTCGTCGAGCGTTCGCTGAAGGTTGTCCAGGGCCGTGCGCGCGTGAAGAAGACCATGTGGAGCCGCCGCGCGCAGGAATACGACGCCAAGATCAACTCCGGCGACCTGATCCAGATCGCCGAGGTGGTTCGCGATCTGTATCGCGCCGAAAGCCAGCCCGAGCAGTCCTATTCAGAGCGTCAGCTCTACGAGGCGGCCCTCGGCCGGATGGCGCGGGAACTCGCCGCCGTCAACGAGGTCTCCGAGACCGAGGCCGTGCAGCTGATCGAGGTCAACCTGAACAAGGGGCCGAAGCGCGGACCGAAGGGCGCGGAGGCTGATGAGGCCGACGACGGCGATGAGGCCGAGGAGGCGACGACCGCCACGACCCAGGAAGAGGCCGCCTGAGCTTCTGGCCGGTCCCGGTCCGAGGCCGCTGAGCGCTGTTCGGCGGATCCGGCGGGGTGAAGGCGCCGGTACGAGAATCCGGGATGCGAAATCGAGACCGGCCGCTTTCGAAGCGGCCGGTCTTTTTTTTGTCGTGCGGTAATGTTACAAACATTGAAGAAAGCGTTATCGCAATGAAACGCTTGCCTTTTCCCCCTCCCTCCCTACATCGCTCCAAAAAGTTTTCCGTTTGTGGAACGTTTGGAAGCCGTCCGCGTTATTCCGGAACCCGGAGCGTGTGTCCCCCACACGCCAGAGGCATCAAAAGCCGTTCTGACCGACCGGAGGGTCCTATGAAATCTCAGTCTGCTCGTCGCACCATGATCCGCGCCGCGATGGCCGCACCCTATCTGCAGAGGGAAGAGGAGTACGATCTCGCCGTGCGCTGGAAGGAGCAGGGCGATCAGGAAGCCCTGCACAAGATCACCTCCGCCCATATGCGTCTCGTGATTTCCATGGCCTCGAAATTCCGGCATTTCGGTTTGGCGATGAGCGACCTGATCCAGGAGGGCCATGTCGGGCTTCTCGAAGCCGCCGCCCGGTTCGAGCCGGAGCGCGAGGTGCGCTTCTCCACTTACGCCACCTGGTGGATCCGGGCCTCCATCCAGGACTACATCCTGCGCAACTGGTCGATCGTGCGCGGCGGCACCTCTTCGGCTCAAAAAGCTCTGTTCTTCAATCTGCGCCGTCTGCGCGCCCGGCTCAGCCAGGGCTCCGAGAGCCTTTCCGGCACGGCGATGTATCGCGAGATCGCGACAGCCCTGAAGGTTTCCGAAGGTGATGTCGCGCTGATGGATTCGCGTCTGTCCGGTCCCGATTCTTCGCTGAACGCGCCGCTCATCGAAGATGAATCCGGCTCGGCAGATCGCCAGGACTTCCTCGTTTCCGACGCGCCGCTGCCCGATGAGATGGTCTCGACCTCCATCGACGACGAGCGCCGCGTCACCTGGCTGAAAAGCGCGCTCGACGTTCTGTCCGAGCGCGAACTCAAGATCATCCGCGAACGCCGGCTCCAGGACGACGGCGCGACGCTGGAAGCGCTCGGCACCAAGCTCGGCATTTCCAAGGAGCGCGTCCGCCAGATCGAGACCCGGGCACTGGAGAAGCTGCGCATCGCGCTGCTCGAGACCAATGCCGACCGCGCGGCTTATGTCGCCTGAATGAGCTGATCTGACCTATCCGATTGCGCAAAAGGCGGGGCGTTCGGCATCGAACGCCCCGCCTTTTGTTTGGATCACTGCCGACCGCCTCGGTCGTCTCGCGCCGGGCGATGTCACCGATCTCACCGTCAAGCTCGTCCTCCTCGTCCTCGCTCCATCTCGGGCATAGAGGGCCGATGGGTGGCTATGAGCGACGCCATGCCGGGAGGAGAATTGCCGCGTCTCGAGGGGCGCCGCGCCGGCGGCTATTCCGCGACGATCTTGTATTTCTCGCCGCTTTTCACGGCGTCGTCGGGGCCGAGCTCGTTCAGGAGGCGGAACATGCCCTCCTTGCCCTCGACGCCCATCATCCGGGACGAGAGCGTGTCGGCGGTGTCGCCCGGGCGCGCCTGGACGATGCGGATGCGCAAGGGCTTCAGCTCCGCCTTTTCCTGCGCCGAAAGCTGGTGGAACGTATCGGCGGTCTGCGAGGCGATCTGGCTGGCGTTCACGGAGGATTTCGCCGGAACGGCCGTCAGGAAACGATAGACCTGGCCGCCAAGGCGCACGACCGTGACGTCGAAATTGTATTCGCCGCCCCGCGCTTTGGCCGACACCGCTTCGAGGCCATGGATCTGGCGCTGGCGCACACTGCCGGGCTCGAGCCCGCCGATCCATCCCGAATTGACGTATTCGACGAGGCTGCGGTTCTGCGGCAGCGCCACGCCGTCGAAGCGGATCGCCGTGTCGTCCGGCCCGGTCGCCATGACCGCCTCGGCGGTGTTGTCGAGGGAAAAGCCCTTGGGCACGGTGAAGGTGATGCCGAGGCCGGGATGCAGGAAGGTGCGCTCTCGCACATAGCCCTCGACCGCCGAATCGCCGAACAGCATCCCGTCGATGCCCGCGAGATAGCGGTCGCGATCACGCTTGCCGGTGCCGGGAGGGCCCTCGGTGCGCGCCAGCCGCTCGGCCAGCTCGATCCGCTGCGGCGCAGAGGGATGCGAGGCGAGGAAATCGAGATTGGGGTTCGACGCCTGAAAGGCGTTGCGCATCTTCGAATAGGCGTCCATCGCCCGCAGGAACCGCGCGGCCGCGAATGGATCGTAGCCGGCCCGCGCGACATGCTTGATGCCGAGAGCGTCCGCCTGGAGTTCCTGCTGCCGGGAGAACTGGGCCAGGCTGAGCTTGCCCTTGGCCAGCGCGATCTGCCCGGCCGATTCGTTGTCCAGCACTTCCGAGACGACGCGGCTCGCAAGCTCCGCCGCCTGTTCGCGCTGCTGTCGCTGGATGCCGTGATTGGCGGTGATGTGTCCCATCTCGTGGCCGATCACCGCCGCCACCTCCGACGAATCGTTGGCAAGAGCGAGAAGGCCGCGCGTGATGTAGACATAGCCGCCCGGCAGGGCGAAGGCGTTGATGTTGGGCGAGTTCAGAATCGTGATGCGGTAGGCCCGGTTCGGATCGTCGGTCGCCGCCGCCAGCCTGCCGACGATGCCGGCCAGGGTCTGCTCGAGCTTGGGGTCTGAATAGGCCCCGCCATAGGCCGCGAGGATCTTCGGATGCTGGGTGCGGCCGATGACCGACTGGGGGTCGCCCTCCTGCGCGGTCTCGAAGGTGATCGGCTGACGCGTGGAGGTATAGCCCGCCTGCAGGCTCTCGGTCTTTTCGTTGGGGCCGAGATTGTCCAGGCCGGCCTCGATGGTCGTGCAGCCGGACGCGATGGCGAGCACAGCCAAGGCGGCAAGTCGCAGGAGCGCCCGCAGATTCTGCCCGATCGTCATGTTATGCCGTGATGCTGTCATCGACGCGATTGACGCCTCGTCCGTCCCGACCGCGACTGCAAATTCGCCGCACTGCTTCTTGCAACTAAACGAATCGGCCGCCTCCACGAAAGCGCGGAAAGGCAACATGGCCAAACAATTCGCGGAAAGGAATCCCCTCGCTTCCCTCGACTTGGCAGTAGAGAAGAATTCCGCCGGAAATGCGTCACACATTTTCTCCCGGCAAGCCGAGATAACGTGAGACGCGGGCGTCCGCACCGCCAGACAACATCTGCCTCGCCGGTCCGATCGCCACGATCTCGCCCTGCTCGAGATAGGCGACGCGATCGGCATGGGTGGCGGCATCCTCCGGGTGATGCGTCACCATGACGACGGTCTTCGGCATGCCGCCGCCGCGCCGGCGCAGCTCGGCCAGGAGTTTCAGCATGTCGGCGCGCAGGGCCGGGCCGAGGGCCGCAAAGGGCTCGTCGAGCAGGATCAGCGGCTGTTCGCGCAGAAAGGCCCGGGCCAGCGCCACCCGCTGGCGCTCCCCGCCGGACATCTCGGACGGCAGCCTTTTGCCGTAGCCCTCAAGGCCGACGGATGCGAGTGCTGCCTCCACCGCGCGCCGATCGGCTTTCGAGATCCACAGGCGCGGCGAGATGCCGAGCGCGACGTTGCGGAAGGCGTCGAGGCCGGGAAACAGGTTGTTTTCCTGAAACAGCATCGAGAGCGGCCGCTCGGCGGGCGCAAGCTCTGTGACGTCGCTGCCGGCGATCCGGACCTGACCGGACGCCGGCCTCAGAAACCCGGCGACGAGATCGAGCAGCGTCGATTTGCCGGCTCCGCTCGGCCCGATGAGAGCGAGCCACTCGCCGGCTGAGACCCGAAGATCGAAATCCATCCGCGTCTCACCATGGGCGAACCGCACTCCGTCGAGAAGGAGCGCGGGCTCGCAGCCGTCATTTCGCGGCATCCCGCCATCCATTTCCTGCGCCGCCATCGTCACGCTGCCACGTCCTTTCGATGCGCAAATCCGCGTTCGACGGTCGCCATCACGCAGACGGCGATCAGGCCGAGAATGAGGGCGAGGCCGGCGGCGTCGGCTGTCCGGTAGCTGCCCATGCGCTGGAGCAGGAGATAGGGCAGGGTGACGAAGTCGTTCGAGCCGTAAAGCGCGATCGCGCCAAGATCGCCGAAGGACAGCGCCGCGGCGAAGGCAAAGGCAAGCGCCAGCGGCCGGCGCATGGCCGGCCAGTCGACGAAGGCGAGACGGGCAAAGCCCGTGAGGCCGACGCTCTCGGTGAGCTTTCCAGTGTCGGCATTGGCCTGCCGAAGCGCCGGGCCGACGATCCGCACGATGAACGGCATTGCCATCACCGCATTGGTCGCCACCACGACATAGGGGCCGGCAGCCAGAACGTCGGTGACCTGGCGCAGCGCCAGGAACCAGCCTGCGCCGACGATCACCGGCGAGACGACGAGAACGAGGCTCGTCGCGGTTTCGAGCGAGATCCGGATGAAACGGCGAAGAACGCCTGGCCGCTTGGCATGGGCGAGCGCTTCGATCGCGAGGAGAACGAGAACCGAGACGAAGAGGGAAAGGCTGGCCGCGGCGAGCGAGACGCCAAGGCTCGTCAATGCGGCGCGCTGGACCGCGCCTTCCGTGACGAGGCGCGGCAGATCGGCGGCAAGGCCGGACAGGACGATGGCGATGAAGGGCGCCGCGACGAACAGCGTTCCCAAGGTAACGAGTGCGGTATCGAGGCTGCCGCGAACGTGGCTTTTGACATCGAAGCGCCGGGACTTTCCACCGAGGCCGAAGCCGCCGGCCGGATCGCGGCCGAGAAGAAGCGTTGCCAGAAGGACGAGTGTCGTCAGGACGATCTGGATCACCGACAGGCCGATCGCCCGGGCCGGATCGAAATCGTAGCGCAGCGCCTGATAGACCGCGACCTCCAGCGTCGTCGCCGCCGGCCCGCCGCCGAGGACGAGGACGATGGTGAAGCTCGTCACGCACAGCATGAAGATCAGCGCCGCAGCGCCCGGAAGCGTCTGCCGCAATGCCGGCCACTCGACGAGGCGAAAGACCGTGAGCGGCGGCAGCGCCAGCTGGCCGCAGAGCTTCCAGCTTTCGGCCGGCACCCGGTCGAGGGCGGCGACGATGAGCCTTGCGGCAAGCGGCATGTTGAAGAAGACATGGGCGATGAGGATGCCGGTGAGACCATAGACCTCAAGACGCCCGAAGCCGATGCTCGCAAGGGCGCGGGAGACGACGCCGTTCTGGCCCCAGATCGTGATGATCGCCAGGGCGCCGACGAGGACCGGCAGCGCCTGGGGGAGCAGAAACAGACGCAGGATCAGCGGCTTGCCGAAAAACCGCGCACGATGCAGCGCCAGCGCGAAGGGGATCGCGATGAGAACCGACAGAAGCGTCGAGAGCCCGGCCTGAAGAAGCGTGAAGCCGAGAATCGCGCGGACATAGGCATCGCCGAGAAGGTCGGCGAAATCCGGCGCTTGGTCGCCGGCACCAAGCAGCACGACGAAGCCGCCGAGGAGAAAGGCGATCGCGAGAATGGCCGCGGCGATGCCCGCGCCGATGCGAATGCTGCGGTCGGTGCTGGTGTTCATGGGAGGCTGGAGGGCGTTGAGGATGTGCTGGCGTGAGGGACCCCCCTCTGCCTGCCGGCATCTCCCCCACAAGGGGGGAGATCGATAATCGGAATGGCCCCAGCCTTCCTCGTCGTCTGATCGTTCAAGGTTTGGCGGGCAGCGTCGAACGAGTTGCGATCTCCCCCCTTGTGGGGGAGATGTCCGGCAGGACAGAGGGGGGCACGCCGCCGCGACGTATCGGCCGCCCAAAGTTGCAGCATCATGCCCGAAGTCACCGCGCCCCGACCGCCTGCAGCCATTCGTCGGTCCAGGCGCGGCGGTTCTTGGCCACAGTCTCCGCATCGATCAGAAGCGGCTTGTCCACCTTCACGAGATTGGAGAACGCCTCCGGCAAGTCGACGTCGTCGCGAACCGGCAGCGTCCAGTTGGTGGTGGGCAGAACCTCCTGCGCCTGCTTGGACACCAGGAACGACAGAAACTTTCGCGCAAGCGCCTGATGCTGCGAGCCCTTGAGAATGCCCGCCACCTCGATCTGCAGATACTGGCCTTCGGCGAAAGCCGCCGCCTGATAGCGATCGGTCTTTTCCTCGATCTCGTGATAGGCCGGCGAGGTCGTGTAGGAGAGCACCATCGGCACCTCACCCTTGGTGAACAGGCCATAGGCCTCGCTCCAGCCGGGGGTGACGGTGAGGATGCGGCGGTTCAGTTGCTTCCACTTGTCGGCCGCCTCCTCGCCATAGACCGCCTTCATCCAGAGCAGGAAGCTCAGTCCCGGCGTCGAGGTGCGCGGATCCTCGATGACGATCTTCTGCGAGGGGTCGCCGGAGACCAGCTCGTCGAGGCTTTTCGGCGGGTTTTTGACGGTCTCCGTGTCGTAGACGAAGGCGAGATAGGAATAGTCGTAGGGCACGAAGACAGGGTCGGAAAAGCCGGTCGGCACCGTCAGGTCGGAGGTGTCGACGCCGCTTTCCGTGAACATGCCCGTCGCCTTGGCCTCGGGTATGAGGTCAGTGGTGAGACCGAGCGCGACGTCTGCCTTGGTCGACGGTCCCTCGAGCTTCAGCCGGTTGAGGATGGCGACGCCGTCCTCCAGCCCGACGAAATCGAGCGTGCAGCCGCAGGTCGCTTCGAAGGCCGACTTCAGCTGCGGGCCGGGGCCCCAGTCGGCCGAGAAGCTGTCATATGTGTAGACGGTGAGGGTGGGCTTTTCGCCAGTTTGCGCGGCAGCGGGCCCGGCCAGCGCGGCAAGGCCGGCGGCCAGAAAGGCGCCGAAGGCCAGAGATGGCAGCGCTTGGCAGGCGGGCTGCAAAAACATCTCGCGGAGGTGGCGGCGGGCTGGCATCGGCGGCGCTTTCGTCTCGCCAGCTTCGGCAAAGCGCCCGCGTCTCAGGTCTCTCCCGGCCGCGCCCGCAATCCCTCCGCCGGCATGATCCGGATCAGGTTCGACGGGTTGGCATCTCGCCTCTCAGCCTTCTCGGCACCCCGTGTGAGCTCAGCGGGAAGGTAACGGGTGGCGGGATGATTGCAAGGGGTGTGAAATCTTGGAACCCCATTGCTCGCTCCCGTCGTTTTCCGGATCCGTCATCGCAAACCCGGTTCCCATCTTGCTGGATGAAGCTCGGCCGGAGCGCTGGCGATGGCGTCGCCGCCGAGTGGTCTTTCCTCCAACACCAACGGGAGGCATAATACGTCCCATGACAGAGCTTCTCGATCAGGCGATCAGACGCATCCGTGATCTGCCGGCGGAAACGCAGGATGATCTGGCGCGCGTTCTCTTGAGATTGGCGGGCGAAGATGGGCCAGTTTACGAGTTGACGGACGAAGAAGAGGCGGATCTGAGGCAGGCCGATGGCGAAATTGCCCGCGGCGAGTTTGCGACGGATGAGGAGGTTGCTGCTGTCCTTTCGAAGCACGCCCTTTGAAGCTGCGTTACACGACAACGGCGCTTCGCCAGATTGACGACGCTCTCGCCTATGTCGCGGACCATTCGCCCCAAGGGGCGTCCAATCTTCGCAAGCGTCTCGTTTCAGTCCTCGCGCTATTGCAAGATCATCCACTCGCCGGACAAGCGACGAGCCGGCCCCAGGCTCGCCGTGTGGTGCTGGCGCCGTATCCCTATGTTCTGTTCTACCGAATTGGGTCCGGCGAAATTGTCGTGACGAGATTTCGCCATGCCGCTCGAAAGAACCGGGTCGGCTAACAGACCTCCGGGTCAGCGTGTCCGGCGTCGCAACGCTTGGTTCTCAAAACACGCTCGCCCCATGCTCGGCATCGCCCACCGCCGAGCGGAACGCGGCGAAGAGCTCGCGGCCGAGGCCGAATTCGTTGCCGGAAAGGTCCGGCGTCTCGGGCGCGCGGGCGTCGAGTTCGGCCGCGTCGACGAGGACTTCCAGCGTTCCGGTCTCGCCGTCGAGGCGGATCATGTCGCCGTCCTTGACCCTTGCGATCGGACCGCCGCTCTTGGCTTCGGGCGTCACGTGGATCGCCGCCGGCACCTTGCCGGACGCGCCGGACATGCGCCCGTCGGTGACGAGGGCGACTTTGTGGCCGCGATCCTGCAACACGCCGAGGAGGGGGGTGAGCTTGTGCAGCTCCGGCATGCCGTTCGACTTCGGGCCCTGGAACCTGACGACGGCGATGAAATCGCGATCGAGTTCGCCGGCGTCGAAGGCGACTTTCAGTTCGTTCTGGTCGTGGAAGATCTTGGCCGGCGCCTCGACGACGCGGCGCTCCGGCTTGACGGCGGAGACCTTGATCACCGCCTTGCCGAGATTGCCTTTCAGCATTCTGAGGCCGCCATTGGAGGAAAACGGCTTGTCTGCCGTCGTCAGCACCTTCGGATCGCCGCTTTCCTTCGGCGCGTCGTGGCGGACCACCTGCTCGCCGTCGGCGGACAGCTTCGCCTCGATGGCATAGGCTCTCAGGCCGCGGCCCCAGGCGGTGCGCACATCCTCGTGCAGGAGGCCACGATCGAGAAGCTCGCGGATCAAGAAGCCCATGCCGCCGGCGGCGTTGAAATGGTTCACGTCGGCGAGACCGTTCGGATAGACGCGGGCGAGAAGGGGCGTGATGTCGGAAAGGTCCGAAATGTCCTGCCAGGTGAGCTGGATGCCGGCCGCCGCGGCGATGGCGACGAGGTGCATCGTGTGGTTGGTCGAGCCGCCGGTGGCGTGCAGGCCGACGACACCGTTGACGACGGCGCGCTCGTCCACCACCAGCCCGGCCGGGGTGTATTCGTTGCCGAGCGCGGTGATCGCCAGCGCCCGCTTGGTCGCTTCCTTGGTGAGGGCATCACGCAGGGGCGTGTTCGGATTGACGAAGGACGAGCCCGGCGTGTGCAGGCCCATGATCTCCATCAGCATCTGGTTGGAATTGGCCGTGCCGTAGAAGGTGCAGGTGCCCGGCCCGTGATAGGAGGCCGATTCCGCCTTCAGGAGTTCGTCGCGGCCGACCTTGCCCTCGGCATAGAGCTGGCGGATGCGGCTCTTCTCGTCATTGGGAAGGCCCGAGGTCATCGGGCCGGCCGGCACGAAGATCGCCGGTAGGTGGCCGAAGGTGAGGGCGGCGATGGCAAGCCCCGGCACGATCTTGTCGCAGACGCCGAGATAGACCGCCGCGTCGAACATGTCGTGGGAGAGGCCGACGGCGGTCGCCATGGCGATGACGTCGCGCGAGAACAGCGACAGCTCCATGCCGGTCTGGCCCTGGGTGACGCCGTCGCACATTGCCGGAACGCCGCCTGCCACCTGCGCCGTGCAGCCGACCTCGCGGGCCGCTTCCCGGATGAGCTCGGGATAGCGCTCGAAGGGCTGATGGGCCGAGAGCATGTCGTTATAGGCGGTGATGATGCCGAGATTGGCGCTCACGGCGCCGGACAGCCGCTCCTTGTCGAGCGGGCCGCAGGCGGCAAAGCCGTGGGCGAGATTGCCGCAGGTGAGCGTCGAGCGCTTCGGCCCCTCGGCGCCCTTGGCGCGGATGCGGTCGAGATAGGGCTCGCGCGTAGGCGCGGAGCGCTCGCGAATGCGGTCGGTGATCTCTTCGATGCGACGGTCTGCGGTCATCGTTCGGCCCTTTGTCAGATTGCGGAAGTCGAATGATGGAAATGCACCGAACGAAGCATGCATCCGGCTATCGACAACTTTAAGTCCTGCGTGCCGGGGAGCCAATCGGCCGGCCCCGGCAAACTCTCATGGCGCCCAGAACACGGCGAACGGTGGGTCTCGATCGGCCCGAAGTACCGCGCGCACTGGCATTGCCTCGACCGGTCCCTCGGCTTTGGCTGCCTCGAAGCTGCGCAGTTTGTCCTCCCCCTCGATGTGCAGGGCGAGGAAGCGCGCGTCGATGATCATCGGAAAGGTCAGCGTCGCGCGGGCCTCGTAGCCGTCGTTGGGATGGACGATGGCAACGGAATTCTCCGTCTGCGGATCGAGGCTCTCCGTCAGCCCCGGCGCATGCGGGAACCACGAGGCCGTGTGACCGTCGGTTCCCATGCCGAGAATGGCCGCATCGAAGCCGTGGCCGATGCGATGAAAGCGATCGTTCAGCCTGTCGAAGACCTCTTCGGGGATCTCGCTCGGCTCGTACAGAGGCACGAACTGGGCAGCGGCGGCCGGACCGGTGAGAAGATGGTCGCGCAGCATCGCCGCGTTCGAGCGCGTATGGCTCTCAGGCACCCAGCGCTCGTCCACCAGCGTGATCGTGACCGCGTGCCAGTCGATTTCGGTCGCCGCGAGCTTTTCGAAAAAGAGCTTCGGGGTCGAGCCGCCGGAGACTGCAAGCCGCGCCGTGCCCTCGGTGGCGATCGCACCGGCGAGCACGGCCGCAACGCCGGACGCCAGCGCCTCGGCGAGGGCCTCGCGGGTCTCGTAGCGATGGAACACCGGCTCGCTCATGATCGCGTCGCTCCCTTGCTTTGTGGCTTGCATGGGCAAGACGTCGGGAGACGCCGCACCCTCGGCCTGCCGTCAATCCGGCTCGTGCCAGGTCCGGCCGTCCCGCTCGATCAGCGCCACCGAGGCAGACGGGCCCCAGGTGCCGGCGGTATAGCCCTGCGGCTTCACCGCCTTCTCGTCCCAGGCCTTGAGGATGGGATCGATCCACTCCCACGCGGCCTCGACCTCGTCGCGGCGCATGAACAGGGTCTGGTTGCCGCGGATGACGTCCATCAAGAGCCGCTCATAGGCGTCCGGATTGCGGGTGCGGAAGGATTCGGCGAAGGTCATGTCGAGCGGCACGTGCTTCAGCCGCATGCCGCCGGGCCCCGGATCCTTGATCATCAGCCACTGCTTGACGCCCTCGTCGGGCTGCAGGCGCATGACGAGCTGGTTCTGGGCGATCTTGCCGGCGGCGCTTTCGAACATCGAGTGAGGGATCGGCCGGAAGGTGACGACGATCTCCGACATGCGTTCCGACAGGCGCTTGCCGGTGCGCAGGTAGAAGGGCACGCCGGCCCAGCGCCAGTTGCCGATCTCGGCCTTGATGGCGACGAAGGTCTCGGTGTCGCTGTCGCCATTGCCGAGATCGTCGACATAGCTCTTCACCGCGTTGCCGCCGGAAGCCCCCGCCTTGTACTGGCCGCGCACCGTGCTCGCCTCGACATTGGTGGTGTCGATCTTCTTCAGTGCCCGCAGGACCTTCAGCTTCTCGTCGCGCAGCGCGTCGGCGTCCATCGCCGAGGGCGGCTCGAGGGCAACGAGACACATCAGCTGGACGATATGGTTCTGCACCATGTCGCGCAGGGCGCCGGCCTTGTCGTAATAGCCGGCGCGGCCTTCGAGGCCGACCGATTCGGCGACGGTGATCTGGACGTGGTCGATATGGGTCGAGTTCCAGACCGGCTCGTAGAGCGCGTTGGCGAAGCGCAGCGCCATCAGGTTCTGCACCGTCTCCTTGCCGAGATAGTGGTCGATGCGGAAGATCTGATCTTCCTCGAAATGGGCACCGATCGTCGCGTTCAGAGCTCTCGCCGAATCGAGATCGCGGCCCACGGGCTTTTCGACGACGAGCCGCGAGCGCTCGTTGGACAGGCCCTTGCCGCTGATCCGCTCGGCGATCGGCGCGAACAGCGAGGGACCGACGGCCAGATAGAAGGCGCGGATGCGCCTGTCGTCGGCCTCGTCGAGCAACGCACGCAATTCGTCCCAGCCGCCGTCCGCCTGGGCGTCGATCGTGCGGTAATGAAGCCGCGACAGGAAACGGTCGAGGGAGACCTCGTGGATATCCTCCGGCTTCACATGCTTGGTCAGGGCCTCGCGGGCGAAATCGCGAAAGGCATCGTCGGAGAGATCGGACCGCGAAGCGCCGATGATGCGCGATTGCGGCGGGATCTGACCGTCGTGATCGCGGTGATACAAGGCGGGCAGCAATTTGCGTTCCGCAAGATCGCCATTGCCGCCGAAAACGACGTAGTCGAACGGATCAACGGGGATGATCTGGCTGGACATCGGTCAATTCCTGATGCGGTTTGAAGCGCGGCCGAACCCCGATTGACGAGGCGGTGACGCGGCTTTGTTGGCGATGCTCTAGTCTAATCGATTGAATTTTTCCAGTGCCGAGAAAAATTCCGGAAGCCCGGTGTTCCGGGGGCGGGGACCGAACGGGTTTGAGGTGCTTGCGGTGCATCCGGAATGCATCTATCGCGCTCGCCGGAGCGAGCAAGCGGTGCCGCAGGCCTGAGATCGTCGCTGCCTCAGCCGCCGCTGCGGGCGATGGCGCGCTCCAATGCCTCGATCAGCTGGTCTGCCGCGAACGGCTTCTTGATCGCCTCGACCCCGGCATTGACGGTTTCCGGCAGGTCCAGCTTTTCGCCATAGCCGGTGACGAACACGAAGGGGATGCCCTTTTCCTGCAGCGCCGGGACCAGCGCGAAGCTCGTCTCGCTCCCCAGATTGACGTCGAGCAATGCCACATGGATCGCCTCGTTCTCGATGATCCGTCGGGCTTCGCTGACATTCATGGCAGTGAGAACCCGCGAGGCGCCCTGGTCGAGAAGGATCTGCTCGGCATCGAGCGAGATGATCATGTTGTCCTCGACGACGAGGCCGGACTTTCCGCTCAAGGCAGACAAGGCGGTGTCTTCGACGATATCGGCAGTTTGACCGTTCACTTGGTCGCTTTCCTTGCCATGATTGTGCGCATCGAGCTTTTCCTCGTCGAGCCAGAAGACCTGCGGCGGGAGCAGGAACCGGGCGCGAACGCCGCTCAGCTGGTAGTCGACGGAGACCTCGCCGCCAAGATCGTGCGGGATCGACCGCTCGATGATCGTCGAGCCGAATCCGCGCCGCGTTGGCGGTTGGACGGGCGGCCCGTCGCTCTCGCGCCAGAGGATTTCGCAGGCCTCGTGCTCGTCGATCCGCCACCGGATGTCGATCGACCCGCGCGAGTCGGACAGGCCACCATATTTGGCGGAATTCGTCACCATTTCATGGAAGACGAGGGCGAGGGTCGAGAACGCCTTGGCATCGACGAGAATGGGCGGGCCGTCGAGATGCACCCGGCTGACCTTGTGGCCGATATAGGCCTCGATCTCGGTCTGGATGATCGCGCGCAAGCTCTGCGCCTGATAATGGTCGTTGGTGATCTGGTCGTGAGCGCGCGCCAGGGCCTGGATCCGGCCACCGATAATCTTGGCAAATTCGTCGACCGTCTTGGCGCCCGCGCGGCTCTGCACGACGAGGGCGCGCATCAGGCTCAGGATGTTGCGGACCCGATGGTTGAGCTCAGCGATCAAAAGTTCCTGGTTCTGGGTCGCGCGCTGCTGCTGGCGCTCGGCCTCCTCGTTGAAGCGCAGAAGCACCTCGAGGATCGAGACCCGAAGCGCCTCGGCCGCCCGCATGTCCGCGAGCGACCACGGTGTCGATTTGCCGCGTACGGTCTCCTGCCACGTCTCGAAGCTCTTGCGGGGCGTCAGCCTCGGCCCGTTCGGCCCGTATTCCACGGGCTTGTCGTCCGGCCGCCCGGCCCAGGAGACGGTCTCGACGATCTCCTTGCGGAAGAAGATCAGGTAGTCGCGCGGTGAACGCGAGATCGGTATCGCCAGAAGTCCGGCCGCACGGTCGGTGAATTCCTGCGCCTTGGGATAGACCGAGGAGAGATCATCGGTGGCGTAGACGCGGCTTGCCGCCGCGCGGTTAAGAAAACGCGAGATCCCCGGCATCTCGTCGGGGAACGGGCACCGGCCGACGGTGCGCACGACGTCCTTCGCCCAGACGGCGAATCCGTCGCAGGGGATGAGTTCGCGAAAGTCGTCGGCGAAGTCGATCAGCTCTTCCATCGTCGGCGAGGTCGCGACGAGGCGCCCGACGACGCGGTCGTGGGCATCGCGGGCCTCTTCCTCGATCCGGCGCATCTGCTTGGCCAGCCGACCCTCGATGACGAGCGAGATGATCTCGCCGAACAGATCCAGCGTCGAGCGCATCTCCATTGCGAGATGGCGCGGCGAGTAATGATGCAGGGCGAAGAGACCCCACAGCTTGTCGTCGATGACGATCGAGATCGAGAACGAGGCGCACACGCCCATGTTCTTCAGATATTCGATGTGGATCGGCGAGACGGCCCTGGTGACGGAGAGAGACAGATCGAGCGGCGCGCCCGTGGGGCTCGTCGGCGGCACGACATCGACGTCGACCGCATCGACGTTCGAAATGATCCGGATGCGGTTCTTGAGGTAGAGACGGCGTGCCTGGCGGGGAATATCGCTCGCCGGATAGTTCAGGCCGTGGAACGGCTCCAGCCCGCGGTTCAAGGCTTCGGCGACGACGCTGCCCGAGCCGCCATCGGCAAAGCGGTAAAGCATGACGCGGTCGAAACCGGTCGCGGCCTTCAGCTGGCGGACGCATTCGTTGAACAGGGCTTCGTTCGTCGAGCAGCGCTGGATGCGCGCGATCATCGCCTTGATCAGCGAGCCGGGATTGATCGTGTGCATCGAGGCGTCGTCGGCAACTTCCAGCTCGATGACGATCGAGCTGTCGGAGATGTGGACGGCGAGGTCGAAGTGCCGGCCATCCTCCAGAAGGTCGATGCTGAAGGCGCGCTCCGAGCCCTCGTTCGGAGACAGGAGCTGCAGCCGGCCGCGAATGGTGTGGATGGCCGATGCAGGCAGGAGCTCCGCAAGCGGCATGCCGAGAAGGTCGTCCGGCCCCTGGCCGAAGACATCCTCCACATTCGCCGAGACGTGCTGGATGATCCAGTCCATCGACATCGCGACGAGATAGCCGAAGCGCTGGACCCGGCCGAGCATATGAATGGGTTCACGGTCGCAATTGGAAAGATCAACCTCGGGAGAGGACGTCTCGCGGAAATTCATCGCGACGATTCCTTTTTGTCCCGGGTTGCGACGACATGATCGAGAGAACGCTCGAACAGAGCGAATGTTGCGATGGCTGCGTTCACGGCCCGCCCGCGGGGGCCGTCTTCGTCTTCGACCTGCGAGGCGAGAGCTGCGAAGATCGGCATCGGCCCCGGCCTGTCCGCCGGTGCCCTGTCGGTGGGCTCGAACGCGCTTGCAAGAAACACGGCGGAAATTCCGGTCTCCGGCGCCAGCAGACCCGCCTTCACGAGACGGCGATGGATGACCTTGGCGCCGAGCTTCGAGCCCTCGAGAACATAGGCGAGACCGGCGGCCTCCGGCGTCTGGTAGGACGGCAGATCAAAGCCAAGTTGGCCGTCGCAATCGATCCCCATCGACCGGGCATCGTTTTCGAGACGATCGAGGCCGGCTTTCGTCATCGCCGCCACGGGCCCGGTTTCGCCATGCGACCGAGAGCTGACGAAGCGCGACAGCGCCCGATAGGCGACGAGGTTCATCAGGATGAAGCGATGGTGATCGTCTGCCGTCGGGGCAGAGGCAACCGCCCCCAATCTGCCGTCGAGCCGTGCATGGCCGTCTGCCGTGCGGGCGCGCAAAAACGTCCGGAGGTCATCTGATCCGATGGTCCTGCGAATTCTGGGCATGTCTGTGACGGTGAGAGCGGCAAACTCGTTCATCGAAATCCGAATTGTGTTTCTTTTTATGCCCTTGCAAGGCCCTGCGCGTTTTCGTGCGAAGGTCAGTCTGAAAGCGTGTGGCGACTTGTCCTTGAAATCTCTGAACGATCGCCACCTTTGCGAGGGATCAATTTTATTTTTGGCCGTAGTCTCGACGAAGGTGTAGCACTGGCGCCGGAAAATTCCGAACGGCGACGATCAAAAGGTAGTCCGTAAACCGGATTCGGTAAGTCGTGTGAGCACAAAATCGGCGATCTCAAGCACAAATGATCCTTAGCCGGCAAATTTTGAGGGTTCATCGCGCCCTGTCCGGCCATCTTTAGCGTGTATCGTCAAAAATCTGAAACCATTACTGGCACTATAATCTATCCCGTAAAGAAAACCAGGTCATGGCTAGGAACAGAAGCGGCGCCCGCAGCCGTCGTCCGCCGGGAAAGGCGGGAATATCGAGCGCCTCGAATTCCGACAGCCGATCGCGATTGCCGGCGACGCGCTCGGCGTAGAGCCTGCCGGCAAAGTTCGCCAGCATCACGCCATGGCCGGAAAACCCGCCGATCGTCGTCACGCCCGGCGACAGCGTGCGCACGAAGGGCAGCCGTTGCATGGTGATGCCGACGGAGCCGCCCCAGGCATGGGTAATGCGAACGCTCTTGAGATGCGGGTAAACGTCGGCGATCTGCTTGCGGATGTGGCGGGTAATGTCTCCCGCCTCGGATGTGTAGGCTTCGCGGCCGCCGAAGAGGAGGCGGTTGTCGATGCTCTTGCGAAAGTAACGCACGACGAAGCGCGAATCGTCGCAAGCCTCGTTCCCCGGCAGGACGCCGTCGGCTTCCGACAGGGGCTCGGTCGCGCCGATGAAGGAGTTGATCGGCATGACATGGGCGTCGATCGTCCTGTCGAGCTTGGGACCATAGGCGTTGACGGCATAGAGCACGCGCTCGGCCGATATCTCGCCCGCTCCCGTCACCGCGACGATCCGCCCGTCGACGCGCCGGGTCGAGAGGATCCTGGTGTCTTCGAAAAGCGTCGCGCCGCTCGCCGCGGCCACCCTGGCCAGGCCGACGATGAGCTTCAGCGGATTGACATGGCCGGTGCCGGTGTCGCGGATGCCGCCGAAATAGCGCGTCGAGCCGAGCCGTTCGGCCGTCTCGTCGGCGTCCATGTAGCTGACGCTGTCATAGTCGTAGCGGCTTTTGAGGACGTCGACCTGACCGTGATAGTCCGGCAGATACTTGCGCTTGTGGGCGACGGAGAGCTGACCCATCCTGAGATCGGCGTCGATGTCGTTGGCGGCGATGAATTCGAAGAGATGGGCTTTCGCCTCCTCGGCGAGATCGAACAGCGCCTTGGAGCGCTCGAAGCCGTAGAGTGCCTCGACCTCGCCCGGCCAGATACGCTGGCCGGTGCCCATCTGGCCGCCATTCCTGCCCGAGGCACCGTCGCCGAAGCGGTGCGCCTCGACCAGCGTCACGTCGACGCCGCTGCGCGCCAGATGGATCGCCGCCGAAAGCCCGGTAAAGCCGCCGCCGACGACGAGGACGTCGGTCTTGATGGAGCCTTCGAGGCTCTGAAAGCGCGGTCTTTCGACCGTATCCTGATAGTAGGACCGGCCGGCTGCGATCGGCGAAAGGTAAGTGTCGCTCATGTCAGACCTGTAAGAGCAGGAATTCGCGCTCCCAGGGGCTGATCACCTGCATGAAGGTCTCGTGCTCGCCGCGCTTGACGCCGGCATAGGTGCCGACGAATTCGCGGCTGAAAACCTCCTTGAAATGCTCCTCCGCCTCGAAGGCGGCGACCGCCTCGAGAAGGCCCCGCGGCAGTTCGATCTCGCCGTCCTCGTTCACCGTGCGATCGGTCGGATCGTCGGGCGCGACATGGCCGACCATGCCGAGATAGCCGGCGGCGAGCGAGGCCGCAATGGCGAGATAGGGGTTGGCGTCGGAGGAGGGCAGGCGGTTCTCGACGCGCCGGCCGGCGGGATCGGAATTGGGCACGCGAAATGCCGTGGTGCGATTGTCGAAGCCCCAGGCGGTGTTGGTCGGCGCGCCCATGCCATAGGTCAGGCGGCGATAGGAATTGACGTAGGGCGCCATCATCAAAATGGCTTTCGGCACGTAGTTCTGCATGCCGCCGAGGAAGTGATAGAACTGTTCGGAGGCCGTGCCGTCCTCGTTGGAAAAGACGTTCCTGCCCGTTCTCGCATCGACCACCGATTGATGGATGTGCATGGCCGAGCCCGGCTGGCCCTGGATGGGCTTGGCCATGAAGGTCGCGTAGATGTCCTGGCCGAGCGCCGCCTCGCGGATCGTGCGCTTGAACATGAAGACCTGATCGGCGAGCTCCAGCGGATTGCCGTGGCGCAGGTTGATCTCGAGCTGGGCCGCGCCCTCCTCGTGGATCAGCGTGTCGATCTCCAGCCCCTGCGCGTCGGAAAAGTCGTAGATGTCGTCGATCAGCTCGTCGAACTCGTTGACCCCGCCGATCGAATAGGACTGGCCGGACTGGATCTGCCGGCCGGAGCGGCCGATCGGCGGCACCAGCGGATAGTCCGGATCGACGTTCTTGGAGACGAGATAGAACTCGATCTCCGGCGCGACGACCGGCTTCCAGCCCCTGTTCTCGTAAAGGTCGAGGACCCGCTTGAGGACGTTGCGCGGCGTGTAGCCGACGGCCGCGCCCGACTGATCGACGAGATCGCAGATCACCTGCGCCGTCGGATCGTTCTCCCAGGGGACCAGCGACAGGGTCGACAGGTCCGGCACGAGCTTCAGATCGCCGTCATTGGGCGAATAGCGGAAGTCGCCGCTCTCTTCCGGGTATTCGCCCGAGATGGTGTGCATGAAGAGGGCCGAGGGCAGCGCCAGCGAGGTGTTGCCGGTGAACTTCTTGGCCGGCATCATCTTGCCGCGGGCAACGCCCGCGAGATCGGGGGTGATGCATTCGAGGTCGTCGATGCCCCTCAGCTGCAGCCATTCGCGCGCTTCTTCCATTGAGCGCACGCCGCGCCTCGATTCCAGAAAGGCGCGGGTCTCTTCGGGCGATAGCTTCAGATGCGCGAGGTCTCGCTTGACCGGCATCGGCGCGCCCTTGATGGGGCTCGCCTCGTTGCCGCCGGATCGGCGCCGCGAATCGATACGCTCCGGCGTCTTCGGGCGCGAGGAGGTCGGATTTTTCGGTGTGGACATGAATGCCTGTCTGGAGAGCCTGTTGCGGGCTTGGCGCCAAGGATACAGGCTCGGCAGGGGCGAGGGAAGGGCGGGGCAGCGTACCTTCGTCGCATGACGCCTCAACGGGGACGCCAGCTCGTGAAACGCGCCGATTGATGTCAGTCGCAGCGACGAAAATTCGGTCTATACGTCTGCCATGACGGAGCGCTACGATCCGACGAAGGATGCCACCAACCGGTTGCGGCACGGCGTTCCTTTGTTGTTCGGCGATCGGGTTTTCGACGATGCCTTTCACCTTGTGATCCCTCCATTCGCCCGATCGATGGAGAAGAGCGCTTCAAGGCGATCGGGATTGTCGATGCAAAGTGCTATACGGCGGTCTTCACCTGGCGTGGCGAGACGAGGCGCTACATTTCAGTTCGAAGGAGCAACAAAGGTGAAGAAAGATCCTATCGCGCTGAAGCATGATCCGAGCGACGCGGAAGACTTCGACGTGTCGGCGGAGGGGCTCGAAAGGGCGCAGCGCTCCCGATTGATCAGGACGGCTCGCACGGCCCTTGGCATCTCTCAGGCGGAATTCGCCGAGAGGTTCCACGTTCCGCTGGGCACATTGCAAGATTGGGAGCATGCGAGGGTCACCGCTCCAGACTACGCAGTGGCTTACGTGAGGGTCATTATCCGGGATCCGGATTTCGTGGCCGCAACGGTCGCCTGAGAGAAAGGCTTGCGCCCCGCCCGCATCAGCGCAGGAAGCTGGCGAAACGCTCGACGTCGGCTTCTTCGGTCGACCAGCTGGTGACGAGGCGCACCAGCGTCTCGTCCTCGGACGTCAGGTCCGGCATCGAATGGGGCGGGTTCCACTCGTAGAACACCGCGCCCTCAGCCCGCAGCCGGGTATCGAGATCCCTCGGCAGGATGGCGAAAACCTCGTTGCTGTGGGTCGGCCAGGCCTCCCGCGCTGAATTCGAGGCGGCGAGCGCCTCGCGCAGCCGGTTTGCCATGCGGTTGGAATGGCCGGCCATGTCGAGCCACAGCCCGCCCTCGAAATAGGCCATGAACTGGGCGGCGACGAAGCGCGTCTTGGAGAAGAGCTGGGCGCCGCGCTTGCGGATATAGGGGAACTGCGAGGCCTTGTCCGGGTCGAAGACGACGATCGCCTCGGCGCACCAGCAGCCGTTCTTGGTGGCGCCGAAGGAGAGGATGTCGACGCCGCGCTTCCAGGTCATTTCGGCCGGCGAAAGCCCGCTCGCCATCAGGCCGTTGGCGAAGCGCGCGCCGTCCATGTGCAGCGTCAGGCCGCGGTCATGGGCGATCGTCGCGATCGTCTCGATCTCGTCGGCGGTATAGAGCGTGCCGGCCTCGCCCGGCTGCGAGATCGAGACCGCCATGGGCTGGCCGGCATGGACGAAGTCCGGCTTGAAGCGCGCGATCTCGCGCTTCAGGTTCGCCGCGTCGATCAGCCCGTTCGGCCCGTCGACGGGCGCCATGCGCGCGCCATGGGTGAAGAATTCCGGCGCGCCGCATTCGTCCTCGACGATATGCGCCTCGCGGTGGCAAAGGACGACGCCGCCCGGCCGGTTGACCGAGGCAAGCGCGAGGGAATTCGCCGCCGTGCCGGTGCCGACGAAGAAGACGGCGACCTCGCGCTCGAAGATCTCGTCGAAGCGCTTCTCGACCGCCTTGTCGAGATCGCTGGAACCATAGGCGCTCGCCATGCCCTCGCTGTGGCGGGCAAGGGCGGCGTTGACGGCGGGATGGGCGCCGGACCAGTTGTCGGAAGCAAAGATCATGGGCGGTTGCCTATACCGCAGTGCGGCTGGAGGCAAGCCGGCCGTTCGGTGCGGCCGACGCGCCCGCGCCTGTCCATGCGACGACACTTGCGGCGAAGGCGCGCTTTCCCGTGGCAGGGCAGGGCTCGGCACGGCTGAATGTGGACGCGAATTAATTCTGCCGACAGCAACCGGCCGATCGGGATGCTCGTTTTCTTGAAACGACTTGCAGACGTATTGGCATGGTCCGGTGTCGCAGTCGTGTCGATAGGAGGTTCGCATGAAAAAGTTGCTTATCGCAGTGTCTGCCGCGGCGATTGCTTTCGGCGCGGCGGGTATCGGAACAGCGGAAGCGGCGCCGATGCCGATCTGGCACCATCACGGGGACCGGCATCCCCACGGCCCGCCACCTCCCCATGGCTGGCACCACCATCATGGAGGCTACGCCATAGGCGCAGGGGTGGCGGGGCTAGCAGCCGGTGCCATCATCGGCTCGGAACTGGCCAGCGCTCCGCGATACTATCCCGCGCCCGTCTATCCGGCTCCCGTCTACCCAGTGGCCTATGACTGGCACAGGCATGTCGCCTATTGCGAGGCCCATCATCGCTACTACGACCCGCGATCCAACACCTATATCGGCGTCGATGGCCGGACATATGTGTGCCGGTGATCGCAGCCAAAGATGCTCTCGCGACGAAGGCAGCCGGCAGGCACCCGGCCGCCTCTGATTCAAGGCCCGATGCAGGCTTGAGTTACAGAACGGCCGTCGATCCTCAGACAAGTGGTCGGCGGCCACGCTCGCACCGTCCTGCGCGATCATTCCAGCCTTGCCGTCCTTCATCGTCCCGTGATCCATCGGCGCGGGCCGTCGTCTGTTCGTCGGCTTGGCGCGCAGCCATGACGTGTACGTGAAGACGCTGCGAGGCAGCCGAATAAGATGACGTCTGCGCTCGGCGGTTCGTCTCCCCTCGCTGCTGCGAGCGACAGGCAACGCAGACGAATTGGCGCGGCTGCGATCGCGTCGCGGCACTTCGCGTACCGAAAGACCATCTGTCACCGGTGACAAGGCCCGCCTTGTCGCGGCCGCCGACTTCTGCCATATTGCCTCGGATAGGACAGGGGTGCTGCCATAAATGCGGCCCTGCACGTAAGAAAGCTCGAGGCTCAGCGCGCTCCGGCGCGACGTGGTTCTATCCTGACAGAGCCGGGCATGGCAAAAGGCCAACCCGTAGACAATTTTGATCCGGCATTTCCGGCTCGCGGCGAAATCGCCAAGAGGCGGGGATCGCGGCGGGTCCATTTCGCGCGGCCGCATCAAGGCCCCGCACCGATGGGGAGACGAAACGATGACGCATGCGAAGCTTCAGCTGACGCCATCTGACGCCAAAGCCGTGGCCGAAACCGCCACGCCTCACCGGATCGGCCTGCCGAAAAAGATCGGGCTCTATGATCCGCGCAACGAGCACGATGCCTGCGGCGTCGGCTTCATCGCGCATATGAAGAACGTCAAGTCCCACTCGATCGTCGAGAAGGGCATCGAGATCGTCCAGAACCTCACCCATCGCGGCGCCGTCGGCGCCGATCCGCTGATGGGCGACGGCGCGGGCATGCTCGTCCAGATTCCGCACCGGTTCTTTGCCGAGGAGATGGAAGCGCAGGGTGTGACCCTGCCAGAGCCCGGCCATTACGGCGTCGGCCACATCTTCATGCCGCAGGATGCCGGCCAGCGCGCCGAGATCGAGGCCGTGTTCGAAGAGGTGGTGCGTCAGGAGGGGCAGACCGTTCTGGGCTGGCGCGACGTGCCGGTGTCGAATGAATCGCTCTCCAAGGCTCCTGAGATCGTCGCGACCGAGCCTGTTCACCGGCAGATCTTCATCGGCCGTTCGCCCTCGATCGCCAGCGACGACGACTTCGAGCGCCGGCTCTATATCCTGCGCAAGGTGGTCTCGAATCGCATTCAGGGCCAGACCGGCGGCGACGATGTCGGCTTTTACGTCGTGTCGCTGTCCTCGCGTACCATCGTCTACAAGGGCATGTTCCTGTCCTACCAGCTCGGCGCCTATTACAAGGATCTGGCCGACGAGCGGTTCGAATCGGCGCTCGCCCTCGTCCATCAGCGGTTTTCGACCAACACCTTCCCGTCCTGGAAGCTCGCCCATCCCTACCGGATGGTCGCCCATAACGGCGAAATCAACACGCTGAGAGGCAACGTCAACTGGATGGCGGCCCGTCAGGCCTCGGTCGATTCCGAGCTCTTGGGCAACGACATCTCCAAGCTCTGGCCGATCTCCTACGAAGGCCAGTCGGACACCGCCTGCTTCGACAATGCGCTCGAATTCCTCGTCGAGGGCGGCTATTCGCTGACCCATGCGATGATGATGCTGATCCCTGAGGCCTGGGCCGGCAACAAGCAGATGGGCCGAGAGACCCAGGCCTTCTACGAATATCACGCCGCGCTGATGGAGCCCTGGGACGGGCCGGCCGCCGTCGCCTTCACCGATGGCCGCCAGATCGGCGCGACGCTCGATCGCAACGGCCTTCGCCCGGCCCGCTACGTGGTCACCGACGACGATCTCGTCATCATGGCGTCGGAGGCGGGAACGCTGGCCATCGACGAGGCAAAGATCGTCAAGAAGTGGCGGCTGCAGCCCGGCCGCATGCTCCTGATCGACCTCGAAAAGGGCCGCATCATCGACGACGAGGAGATCAAGCACGAGATCGCCGGGGCCAATCCCTATCGCGACTGGCTGAAGAACACCCAGATCATCCTGGAAGATTTGAAGCCCGTGGCACCCAGAGCCTCGCGCTCGGACGTCTCCTTGCTCGATCGCCAGCAGGCCTTCGGCTACACGATCGAGGACACCCGCACGCTGATGGCGCCGATGGCGACCACCGGCCAGGAAGCCATCGGCTCGATGGGCACCGACACGCCGATCTCGGCGATGTCGATGCAGTCGAAGCTGCTCTACACCTATTTCAAGCAGAACTTCGCCCAGGTCACCAACCCGCCCATCGACCCGATCCGCGAGGAGCTGGTGATGAGCCTCGTCTCCTTCATCGGACCGCGCCCGAACATCTTCGATCTCGAGGGCTCGTCGCGCAAGAAGCGGCTCGAGGTGCGCCAGCCGATCCTGACCAATGGCGATCTCGAAAAGATCCGCAATATCGGCCACACCGAGGATCGCTTCGACACCAAGACCATCGACATGACCTATCCGGCCGAGCAGGGCGCGGAGGGCATGTCGGGTGCGCTCGACCGACTGTGCGAGCGGGCGGAAGCGGCCGTCGTCGGCGGCTACAACATCATCATTCTCTCCGACCGGCAGGTGGGCGCCGACCGCCTGCCGATCCCGGCGCTTCTCGCCTGCGCCGCCGTCCACCACCATCTGATCCGCAAGGGGCTGAGGACGGCGGCCGGTCTCGTGATCGAGAGCGGCGAGCCGCGCGAGGTGCATCACTTCGCCTGTCTCGCCGGCTACGGCGCCGAGGCGATCAATCCCTATCTCGCCTTCGACACGCTTCTTGAGATGCACCGCAAGGGCGAGTTCCCGCCGGAGGTCGATCCGACCGAGGTGGTGACGCGCTACATCAAGTCGATCGGCAAGGGCATCCTGAAGGTCATGTCCAAGATGGGCATCTCGACCTACCAGTCCTATTGCGGGGCCCAGATCTTCGACATCGTCGGTCTGAAGAGCGAATTCGTGAACCGCTTCTTCACCGGCACGGCGACGACGATCGAGGGCGTGGGTCTTGAGGAAATCGCCCGTGAAAGCGCCGAGCGCCATCTCCTCGCCTTTTCCGAGGACCCGGTGCTGAAGCGCTCGCTCGCCGTCGGCGGCGAGTATGTCTACCGCATGCGCGGCGAGAGCCACATGTGGTCGCCGGATGCCGTCGCGACGCTGCAGCATGCCGTGCGCACCGGCTCCTTCGACAAGTATGAGGACTACGCCCGCCAGGTGAACGAGGCGGCGGTCGAGACCTCGACCATTCGCGGCCTGTTCCGCATCAAGTCGGCCGAAGAGGCGGGCCGCAAGCCCGTCCCGCTGGACGAGGTCGAGCCGGCCAAGGAGATCGTCAAGCGCTTCTGCACCGGTGCGATGAGCTTCGGCTCGATCTCCCGCGAGGCACACACGACGCTCGCCAAGGCGATGAACCAGATCGGCGGCAAGTCGAACACCGGCGAGGGCGGGGAGGAGTCGGATCGCTTCCTGCCGCTGCGCGACGGCTCGGCCAATCCCGAGCGCTCGGCGATCAAGCAGATCGCGTCGGGCCGCTTCGGCGTGACGACGGAATATCTCGTCAATGCCGACATGCTGCAGATCAAGGTGGCGCAGGGCGCAAAGCCCGGCGAGGGCGGCCAGCTGCCCGGCCACAAGGTGGATGCGACCATCGCCAAGACGCGACATTCGACGCCGGGCGTCGGACTGATCTCGCCGCCGCCGCACCACGACATCTATTCGATCGAGGATCTGGCGCAGCTGATCTACGATCTGAAGAACGTCAATTCGGCGGCCGATATCTCGGTCAAGCTCGTCTCCGAGGTCGGTGTTGGCACGGTCGCGGCGGGCGTCGCCAAGGCGCGCGCCGACCACATCATCGTCGCCGGCTATGACGGCGGCACCGGCGCCTCGCCGCTGACCTCGATCAAGCACGCCGGCTCCCCCTGGGAAATGGG
Source organism: Jiella mangrovi (assembly GCF_017815135.1). Classification (GTDB taxonomy): domain Bacteria; phylum Pseudomonadota; class Alphaproteobacteria; order Rhizobiales; family Rhizobiaceae; genus Jiella; species Jiella mangrovi. The sequence continues at coordinate 122,220 of NZ_JAGJCF010000010.1, forward strand.
CCTTGCCGAGACCCAGCAGACGCTGGTGCTCAACGGCCTGAGATCGCGCGTTTGCCTGCAGGTCGACGGGGGGCTGAAAACCGGCCGCGACGTCATCATCGGCGCGCTGCTCGGGGCCGACGAGTTCGGCTTCTCGACCGCGCCCTTGATCGCGGCCGGCTGCATCATGATGAGGAAGTGCCATCTCAACACCTGTCCGGTCGGCGTCGCCACCCAGGATCCGGTGCTGCGCAAGCGCTTCAAGGGCACGCCCGAGCACGTCATCAACTTCTTCTTCTACGTCGCTGAGGAAGTGCGCCAGATCATGGCGACCCTCGGCGTGAGGCATCTCTCCGAGCTGATCGGCGAGACGCAGCTTCTCGACAAGAAGGATCTGATCGAGCACTGGAAGGCCAAGGGGCTCGACTTCTCGGGCATCTTCTTCAAGCCCGACGGCGTGCCCGAGACGCTGCGCTGGACCGAGCGCCAGAAGCACCCGATCGACGACATCCTCGATCGCAAGCTGATCGCCGAGGCCGAGGCGGCGCTGACCGCCCGCCAGAAGGTCGAGATCGAGACGAAGATCATCAATGTCGACCGCTCGACCGGGGCGATGCTGTCGGGCGAAGTCGCCAAGCGCTTCGGCCTGAAGGGCCTTCGCGACGACACGATCACCGTGAAACTCGAAGGCACCGCCGGCCAGAGCTTCGGCGCGTTCCTTGCCCGCGGCATTACCTTCGAGCTCACCGGCGAGGCCAACGACTATGTCGGCAAGGGGCTGTCCGGCGGCAAGCTGATCGTCAGGCCGAAGCCCGAATCGCGCATCGTGCCGGAAGAATCGATCATCGTCGGCAACACCGTCCTTTACGGCGCGATCTCCGGCGAGTGCTATTTCCGCGGCGTTGCCGGCGAGCGCTTCGCGGTCCGCAACTCCGGTGCCGTCGCCGTCGTCGAGGGCGCCGGCGATCATGGCTGCGAATACATGACCGGCGGTGTCGTGGTCATTCTCGGCAAGACCGGCCGCAACTTCGCCGCCGGCATGTCGGGCGGCGTCGCCTATGTCTATGACGAACTCGGCGATTTTGCCGAGCGCTGCAACATGGCGATGGTCGATCTGGAACCCGTCCCGGAAGAGGACGATCTTCTGGAAAAGCTTCACCACCATGGCGGCGATCTCCAGCACAAGGGGCGGGTGGACGTCTCCTCCGACATGACCCGCCACGACGACGAGCGGCTGTTCCAGTTGATCTCCAACCATTTCCACTACACCGGCTCGGGCCGGGCGAAGGCGATGCTCGACGATTGGGAGAGTTTTCGCCCGCGTTTCGTCAAGGTGATGCCGGTCGAATATCGCCGGGCGCTGCGCGAGATGGAAAAGATGCGCATGGGCGTCGCGGCCGAGTGATGGAGAACCGGCGCTCGGGCCGGTTCCTTCCCGAGGCCAAAGGGCCCAAGAGCCAACGGGCCTCGAGTGGCCGGTGACGGGCGGGCGGGCCGACCGCCCGGCCCGTCAGGCTCTTGCGCGATCCGTTGCGGTCATCCCCCGCAAATGGTCCGGCCTTCACGAAAAGCGCCCGGCGAGGATAAAACCACCGCCCGGCTCCGCTTTTGGCTTGTCACGGGAAAGGTCCCTTTGATAAGAGACCGCTGCGTCGGCAACACGACCGCGTTCCGGCGCAGTGGTTCGTATGGCTTTTTCAGCCTTGCGGACGGCTCTCTCGACGACGCGTCCGCCCGGCTTCGGCGGCGCCCCCGTCGTGCCCCTTCAGGAGAGGTGGCAGAGTGGTCGAATGCACCGCACTCGAAATGCGGCATACGTGCAAGCGTATCGGGGGTTCGAATCCCCCCCTCTCCGCCATCTGCCTTTAACAACCGGTTTTGAGCACATCATCGCGTCTGTGCCCGTAAATTAGTTTAAATGGTTTTGGTGCATGTCCAATATTGTGGCGGACCTTTTTGACGCATTATCGCCGGGTTGGCGCGTCCGATGGCACGCCATTGCGCTTGCGTCTCGACCTTCGTCGAAAAGACGGACAACCAGCCGGGCGAGATCCGTGCGGCTGGGTGCGAGGCGATGGTCCGGCGGCGGAAGGATTTGAGCGTCGCCGGCTAGTGGACCCTCGATGGTCGGAATGATCCCGCCGCGCAAATGCGCTGCCGCCGCCGAGGGCCAGGGTCGCACGCATGCAACAGTCATCCGATACGCTGCATGTCGCGGTAAAATATGACTCGTCTTATCATGATTAAATCGCTAGCAGATGGCCGTCATGTGTCTTTGCGTTGCAGGTCTTCGATGAACCCCTTTTCCGCCGCACCTTGCCCGTTTCGCTTCCGCCGACGTCTGGCTCTCACGAGCGCATTCGTCACCGCCGGGCTGCTCGGCCTCTTGCCTGCACAGCCGGCACGCGCGCAGAGCGTCGTGACGCTCGACGAGGTGGTGATCGGCAATGCGGCGGATACCGGCGTCCGGCAGGACGGATCTCCCGGCAGCGCAAGCGGTCTTCAGCCGGTCGATGGCTACGTCGCGAGCGAAGCGACGGCGGGCGCGAAGCTCGCAACGCCGCTTGCAGAAATTCCGCAGTCGGTTTCGGTGGTGTCACGCAAGGAGCTCGACGACCGCGGCGTCCAGAAGGTTGACGAGGCGCTGCGTTACACGCCTGGTGTCTATTCCCAGCCCTTCGGTGCCGATTCCGATACGGACTGGATCTACATTCGCGGCTTTGACGCCACCCAGTCCGGTATGTTCCTCGACGGCCTGCAGCTTTATTCCTACGCCTTTGCCGGCATTACCGTCGATCCCTTCCTGCTCGAGCGGATCGAGGTGCTCCGCGGCCCCGCTTCCGTCCTTTACGGCGGCTCGAATGCAGGCGGCATCGTCAACGAGGTTTCCAAACACGCCGACGGCGCCCATCACGGCACCGTCGAAGCCGGCATCACCGACGATCCCAACGGCTATGTGGGTTTCGATGTTGGCGACCCGTTCGGCGAGGCAAGCCCCTGGAGCTACCGGGTCGTCGGTCGCATCAAGGGTGGCGACACCCAGACCGACTATGCCGACAATTTTCGCGGCGCGATCGCGCCGAGCCTTCTCTTCGAACCCGATGCCGACACGCGGCTGAAGGTCTATGCCAGCTACCAGTATGACGAACAGCGCCATGGCGGCGGGTTCTGGCCCTATGTCGGCACGGTCACCGAAGCGCCTTACGGCACGATTCCGCGCGATCTGTTCTACAGCGAGCCCGACCTCGATTCGTTCAGGTCCAAGCAGGCGAGCGTCGGCGCCGACCTGACCCAGGCGTTGACCGACCAGATCACGCTGCGCTCGAACACCCGGCTGTTCCATGTGGAGCGCAGCGAATACGGTCCGTACCCCTACGACTTCGATACCACCGACGACACATTGTACCGGCTGAACTTCGCCCACGACACGAAGGCCGACATCTTCGAAAGCGATAACCAGCTCATCTTCGAGGAGCAGATCGGCGCGGTTCACCATCAGCTTCTCGCTGGCGTGGACTACAAGTACTACCGTATCGACCAGTGGCAGGCGACCGGCCCCGCAGCCGAGCTCGACCCGATCGACCCGAACTATACCAACGATCTCGGATCGCTCTACGACCCCTATACCGACGAAATCGTCGATATGAACCAACTCGGCTTCTACGTTCAGGAGCAGGCGAAGTTCGGCGACGGCTGGATCCTCACCCTGAACGGGCGTTACGACAATGTGTGGATCGATCGCGACGATCGCACTGCGGCAGACAACGACTACGACCGCGAGGACGGTGCCGCCAGCGGCCGGGCTGGCCTCGCCTATGAGTTCCAGAACGGGCTGACGCCCTATGTCAGCATCTCGCGCTTCTTCCAGCCACAGATCGGCACCGATACCGCAGGTCAGCCCGTCGGACCGCAGACCGGCGAGCAATACGAGGTCGGCCTGAAATACGCCCCGACCTTCCTCGATGCGAGCTTCACCGCCTCGCTGTTCGATCTGACCCGGCGCAACACGCTCCAGAACCGGACGGTCAACGGCGCCTACATCACCGAGGCGCTCGGCGAGGTCCGCTCGCGGGGCGTGGAACTGGAAGCCAGCGTCAATCTGGACGACGCCTGGAACATCACCGGTGCCTTCACCGCCTATGATCTGGAAATCACCGAGGACGCGGACGCGGCGATCGTCGGCAAGCGGCCCTGGCTGGTGCCGGAGGTCCTGGCTTCGGCCTGGGTGAACTACACCGTCCCGTCCGGTCAGTTGCGGGGTCTGTCGGCGGGCGCCGGCGTGCGCTATCAGGGCGACAGCTACGCAGACAACGAAAACACGCTCAAGGTGCCCGATGCGACGGTCTTCGACGCCAGAATTGGCTATGAGCGAGACAATTGGGGTGTTTCGCTCAACGTCAACAACGTCTTCGACAAGAAATATGTCTCCGGCTGCCAGAGCGCGGCGAGCTGTGGCTATGGCGAAGGCCGCTCGGCTCTCTTGAAGACCCATTTCAACTTCTGATGACGATGCCCGACAAACCGGGGGGCTTTGAGAGCGGCGCCGGCGAGGCGCCGCTCTTTCGGGTGGAGGGGGCCGGCTTCGCGCTCGCCGGGCGCGTGATCCTCGAGCCTATGGACCTCAGCCTTGAGGCCGGCTGTGTGCATGGGCTGATCGGCCCGAACGGCTCCGGCAAGTCGACGCTGGTGAAGCTTCTCGCCCGACAGGCAAGCCCCCATTGCGGGCGGATCGCCTTCGCCGGCAAGCCCATCGCTGACTATGGCGATCGCGATTTTGCCCGGCGCCTGGGCTATCTGCCGCAGACGCCGCCGCCGACCGACGGGATGACCGCGCGCGAGCTCATCACGCTCGGCCGCTATCCCCATCACGGAGCGCTCGGTCGGCTGTCCCGGAACGACCGGTCATCGATCGCGCAAGCCATGGCGAAGACCGCGACCGAAGCCTTCGCGGATCGGCCGGTGGATGCGATGTCGGGCGGCGAACGTCAGCGGGTCTGGCTCGCCATGATGCTGGCTCAGGGCGCCGACTGCCTCGTTCTCGACGAGCCGACCTCGGCCCTCGATGTCGCCCATCAAGCCGAGATGCTGAAGATCCTGCGCAAGCTGTGCGACGATCACCGCCATTCCGTCGTCGTCGTCCTCCACGACATCAACATGGCAGCGCGGATCTGCGACAGGCTGATTGCGCTGAAAGGCGGGCGCATCGTCGCCGATGGCGCTCCGGCCGCGATCATGCGGGCGGAAACGCTGCGGGAGATCTATGACGTGGCCATGGGCGTCTTCGCAAGGCCGGGCGACGGCGCTCCCGTCAGCTATGTGGCATGAACGCCCCTCGTGCTGCCCTCACACGCCGGCGATTTCTTGCCGGGCTCGCAGCCGGCGGGTTCTTTCTCACGTCGGCACGGGCGTCAGCGGCGCGGCGCTTTGCAGTCGTCGACTGGGCCCTCCTGGAAACGACGCTCTTCCTCGGCCTCGTCCCCGTGGCGGCGCCGGAGCTGATCCTGTTTCGCCGTCTTGCGGTCGAACCGGACGTGCCGCGGAGCGTCGCCGATCTTGGCCTTCGCGGTGCGCTGAGCTTCGAACGGCTGGCAATGCTGAAACCCGACATCGTCTATGGCAGCAACTACAGCGCCTGGACCGCTCCGCAGGTCGAGACGGTCGCGCCCCTGAAGATCTTCGATCTCTTTCAGCCCGGCGAACCGCCGCTTGCCAAAATAGAAGCGATGACGCTGGCCTTGGCCGAAGATCTCGGCATCGCGCAAGAGGCCCGCACCGTCATCGCCAGGGCCCGCGCCGAACTGTCCGCCCACCGAGGGCGCTTGAGCGCCACGAAGCAGCGCGGCGTTCTTCTCGTCGATGTCGGAGATGCCAATCACGTCCGTGTCTATGGCCGCGATTCCCTCTTCGGCGACACGATGACGCGGCTTGGCCTTGAAAACGTCTGGCGCGATGGCACACGCTACAGCGCCAGCGCACCCGTCGGCATGGAGGCGCTGGCCGCTTACCCGGACGCATTCCTGATCATCGTCGGGCCCGTGCCGCCCGATGCAAGAGCCGCGATCTTGCATGGAGCTCTCTGGCAGGCGCTGCCTTCGATCGCCGCTGGACGCTTTGCGATCATCGAGCCTTGCAACGCCTTCGGCGGCCTGCCGGCCTCGCTCCGCTTCGCCCGGTTCGTCACCGCCGCCTTGCTGGCGGAAAAAGACGGCGCTCCGACATGACGGACCTCCAGCCGTCGCTCGCCTTCAGCTTGACCGTCAAGTCTCGCCCGTTTGTCGGCTGGTTCCTCCTCTTTGCCGTGGCGATGACGCTCTTCACTGAGGCGTCACGCCTGGCGCTCGACGGACTGGCACCGGGCTTTGCCGCCCGATACCTCATCGATGGTCTGGCGCCCCGCGGGGTTTTCGCGCTCCTTGGCGGGGCGGGGCTCGGGCTTGCCGGCGCGCTTCTCCAGCGCGCGCTTCGCAACCCGGCGGCCGACCCCTCGACGCTTGGCATCGGCGCGGGCGCGCAGCTTGCGCTCAGCGCCGCAACGCTCTTTGCTCCCGCACTCATCACCGAGGCGCGCAGCCTCGTGGCCTTTGCCGGAGGCGCCGTTGCTCTGACGGTGGTGCTGCTTCTGTCGCGCGCCCGGCAGTACGATCCGGTGACGATGATCCTGTGCGGCATCGTCGTCTCGCTCGTCTGCGGGGCACTGTCGGCGTCGCTGATCCTCGCCGGCGGCGACTACATGCTGTCCCTCTATCTTTGGGGCGGCGGCGCGCTGGCGCAAGACGGCTGGCGCGACGCCATCGTCCTTGGCGCTCTCGTCTCGGGCGCCATCATCGCCGCATTCCTGCTTCGCCGACCACTCGCCCTTCTCGGACTTTCCGATGAAACGGCCCGCGGTCTCGGCGTTTCGAGCGGCGCAATCCGGCTTTCCGCCATCATTGTCGCGACGCTCCTGGCAACCACCATCACTGCCTTTGTCGGCATCATCGGCTTTGTCGGGCTGATGGCCGCCACCCTTGCAAGACTGTCCGGTGCGCGCACGGCTAAAGCCCAATTCCTGGCGGCTCCGGTGATCGGGGCCATCCTGTTGTTTGCCACCGACTCGCTGGTTCTCCTGATCGACGCCGTGTTCGAGACCAGCACGGCAACCGGGGCCGTCACGGCGCTGGTCGGCGGGCCGCTGCTTTTATGGCTGCTGCCAGGCCTGCCCCAGCGCCCGGCTGCTGCAGTCGCGGTCGCATTTCGGCGCCTTGCACGACCGCTCGCGTGCCTTGCCGGGCTTGTCGCGCTGATCGTCCTTGCCGCCGTCATCGCCCTGCTTCTTGAACCGGATGGAGCCGGCTTTCTTCTTGATATCCAGGCGGTAGCGGCACTGTTTCCGCTGCGTTGGCCGCGTCTTCTTGCCGGGCTTTGCGCCGGCGCGATGCTCGCCGTCTCCGGCGTCATCCTGCAACGCTTCACGGCCAACCCGATCGCCAGCCCCGAAGTCTTGGGAATCAGCTCCGGCGCGGGCCTCGGACTTGCCGCGCTGCTGGTCGTGTCGCCCTATGCCGGCACCGGCGCGGAACTCGCAGCAACGGTTGCGGGCGCCCTGACAGCGCTCGCCGCCATCCTCGCCTTCGCTCGCGCGGCACGGCTTTCACCCGACCGGCTGCTTCTCGGTGGCATCGCGGTCGCTTCGCTGGCAGGAGCGGGCGTCACACTCGTCATGGCACGCGGCGGGCCGGAATCCACGCGTCTCCTCGACTGGATGAGCGGCTCGACGCTGCGGGTTTCGGCAGGCCTCGCTCTCGGCGAGGCAGCGCTTGCCATCACTCTCGTGCCGCTGGCCCTTGTCGCCCATCGCTGGCTCGCCATTCTCGCACTGGGGCCAACCGCGACGCGTGGTCTCGGTCTCTCGCCGCGAAAGGCCGGGACGCTGATGGTGACGCTTGCCGCCGTCCTGACGGCCGCCGCGACACTTGCCGTCGGGCCTCTGTCCTTCGTCGGGCTGATGGCACCACATCTGGCGCGCACGATCGGCTTTGCCCGTCCGCGAAGTCAGATCGCCGGCGCAGCGCTCATCGGTGCCCTGCTGATGGCGGTGACGGATACGGCCGCGCGCAGCCTCGCCTTTCCCTACCAGCTTCCGACAGGCCTCTTCGCGGCGCTCGTCGGCGGGCCTTATCTCGTCGTCATGGTGCTGCGAAAACCGCGCTAAGCGTCCCGAAGCATAGGCCCGAAAATCGGGATCGATTTTCGCAGGCCCTGTCGCAAGCGCAGGGGGATGCCTGAAATCCGATGCCTCATCGATCCTGTCCAAGAGATGGCAGCAGCTCATCTCAGACATCACCCGATTTGCGCGTCAGAGCCTGTCGTGACGACCAGGTGAGACTGTCCTGCGGTCCTCAGCTGATTTGCAAGATGGGGCCGTTCAGTCCGAGTTGTCACTGCCGGTCAGGGCCGGCCACCGAAACGGAGGGGGGCGTAGGGCGCGAGATCAAGTGCGGGAGACCGTCGCGCGACGATATCGGCCACGAGCTCGGCGGTGCCGGCAGACTGGGTCAGGCCCAAATGACCGTGACCGAAGGCATAGATCACCCGATCAGCGCGGGGCGATCGGCCGATGGCAGGCAGGCTGTCGGGCATGGAGGGGCGGAAGCCCATCCACTGGGTTCCGCCGGTTCCGTCGAAGCCCGGCAGGAATTGCACGGCCTTCTGCACGAGAACCTCGGAGCGCCTGTAGCTCGGAGGCAGCTCTAGCCCGCCGAGCTCGACCGCGCCACCGACACGCAGCCCGTCGCCGATCTTGGACACGACGAAGCCGTGGCTGTTGAAGGTGACATGGGTGCGCAGATCGAAGCTGCGGGTCGGGAAGGTGGTGTTGTACCCACGCTCAGTTTCCAGAGGGATACGATCTCCCAGAGTTCGGGCGAGACGGTGCGACCAGGCGCCGGCGGCCACCACGACCTGATCTGCCTGGAGAACGCCGGCGGGGGTTTGAAGGACGACCGCATCGCTCTGCTGCGCCATCGACACGACGTCGCTGGTGTCGATCACGCCGCCAGCGGCGCGGAAACAGGCCGCGAGGTGCTCGGTCCATAGCTTCGGGTCGACGGTGTTCATCCAGTCGGGGGTGAAGCCCGCATGGGTGAAGCGCGGCGCGAGGCCGGGCTGGATTTCGGCGATGGCCCCGGGGCTTTCGATGAGGTCGAAGGCAATGCCATGCTGACGGCGCAGCTCCCAGGCCGGCAGGCTGGCGCGATACTCCGTAGCGCCTTCATAAACCTGAAGCTGTCCCTCGCGGCGCATCAGCGGCTCCCCGTCGACACGGGCGATCAGCCGTTCGAGCGCGGCGCGCGACAGCTTCATCAGCTGTGCTTGGGCCGAGATCGAGGCCTTGTAGCGGCGCGGCCTGCTGGCCGCGTAGAAATGCCGGGCCCAGGGCAGCATCTTCAGAGCATAGGCAGGACGCAGCGACAGCGGCCCGAGCGGGTCGAGCAGCCACTTCGGCGCCTTGAAAAGGATGCCCGGAGAGGCCAGCGGCTCGACATCCGTAAAGGCGAAGGCCCCGGCATTGCCGCGAGAGGTCTCGTTTGCCACGCCGCGCCGGTCGAGCAGGGTCACCGCGTGCCCCTGCTGCTGCAGCGCAAGCGCGGCGCTGACACCGATGACGCCCGCGCCGATGACGATGACGGAGCTGCCTCCAGCCTGGTTGGAACTCTCGGACATGTCGGCCCCTCTTCTGCGCTCGTCATTCTGACGGTTGGCCGTGCCTTTGCTGACGAGTTCTCGCCGTCTTTAAAAATGCCGGACGGACCGGGTGGCCCGCCCGGCAGTGGGGGAGTTCAGGGGGCGATGCCGTTCCGGAAGGGATCGTCGGGATCGAAGATCAGCGTGCTCTCGGCCATGACATGGGCCTTGCCGGTGATCGAGGGGATCACCCCGCCCGTGGGGCCTGCCTCCCAGGAGAGGCGATAGGCAGAGCCGATGATCGAGTGCTGGATGATCTCCTCGCCCTCGGCCAGCCTTCCGGAGGCGGCAAGACAGGCCAGCCGCGCCGAGCTGCCGGTGCCGCAGGGCGAGCGGTCGTAGGCGTCATCGGGGCAGAGCACGAAATTGCGGCTGTGCACCGCCGGGTCGCCCGAGGGCCCGTAGAAGATGATGTGGTCGATCACGCCGCCGTTCTCTCCGGCGATGCCGGCAGCATGCAGCGCCTCGCGGGTGGCGACGGCGACATCGGTGAGCGCGCGGATATTGTCGGGCTCCACGGGCAGTGGGCTGGGATCGACAAGGAAGAACCAGTTGCCGCCATAGGCGACATCGCCGGTGACGGCGCCGAGGCCCGGCACCTCGACGGTGACGTCGGTCATGGTGCGGCGGCTCTCGATATTGGTGACGGTGACGGTGTGGGCATCGGTGACCAGCACCGTGACGACGCCTGCGGGCGTCTCGATGCGGTGGCTGCCGGTGCCGATGCGTCCCAAGTGGAAGAGCGTGATGGCCAGGCCGATGGTGCCATGGCCGCACATGCCGAGCACCGCCTCGACATCGAAGTAGATCACCCCGGTGACGCAGCTGGGGTCGTTGGGCGGCACGAGCAGGGCGCCCACCATGGCTACTTGGCCACGCGGTTCGAGCACCACGGCGCGGTAGGCATCGCGGAACTCGGTGGCGAGGCGGGCGGCACGCTGTGGCAGCGGGCCGTCGCCGAGGTCGGGGAAACCGTCGAGGATGACCCGGGTGGGTTCGCCGCCGGTGTGGCTGTCGATCACATGCATGTCGGTCCCCTTGGTTCCCCGTCTCAGATGGGCCTTCAGGCGGCCCAGTCTGCGTACCAGGCCTTGAACTGGGCGTACTGGGTTTCGACGAAGGCCTGCTGTGCAGAGGTCAGCGCATCGGTTTCGTTGAAGTGCAGCGTGTATTCCGCGTCGCCATTCAGGACCATGAGGTACTTGTAGAAGAGTACGAGGTCGACGCCCTCGTCGAACTTCGACAGCACCATCAGCGCCTCTTCCAGCTCACGTGCCTTGACGCGGGCGGCGGCATCGCCGGTGGCAGCCTTCTCACAGAGCTCGACGAGGTGCAGGACCTCCTTGGGCAGGGCATTGCCGATGCCGGTGATGGCGCCGGTCGCACCGCATTTGACGAAGCCGTGGAAGACCTGGGTGTCGACACCGACCATCAGGGTCAGGTCGTCATCGCCGGAGGTGATGGTCTCGGCCGCGTAGGACATGTCGGCGGCGCCGCCGAATTCCTTGAAGCCGATCAGGTTGGAGTAGCTGGCGCGCAGGTCGAAGAAGAGATCGGCGCGGGTGGCGAAGCCGTAATAGGGGCTGTTGTAGATCACCGCCGGCAGGCCGCTGGCGGCCTCGAGGATGGCGGTGAAATGGGCCTTCTGCGCCGCAACCGAGGTGCCGCGGGACAGGACGCGCGGGATGATCATCAGGCCAGCGGCGCCGACGCGGGCGGCATGGGCGGTGATTGCCACGGCCGATTTCGTGTTGATGGCCCCGGTGCCGACGATCACCGGCACGCCAGCATTCACGAGCGCCTCGACGCCGACCATGCGCTCTTCGTCGCTGAGCAGCGGCCAGTCCCCCATGGAGCCGCAGTAGACCACGGCCGACATGCCCGCTGCGATCAGCTCCTTGCCCTTGCGCGCGAGGGCGTTGAAGTCGGGGGTGCGGTCCTCCTTGCAGGGGGTCATGAGGGCCGGAATGCAGCCTGTGAAGATACTGTCGCTCATGTGGGGGGCATCCTTTCGAAATTAGGGCCAGTCAGGGTAAGACGATGCCTGCCGGGAAGGGGTGTCGTGCCGAAGCGGGCCCCGATCCGGGGCCGGGCAGTCGGAGGGCGCCCATTGCTGAGACAGCAGCTAGCATGAAGTAGACTTCATGTCGACAAACAAAATGCAACAATGCGAAGGCTGAATTAGCTTCGCAGCCGGGGGGCCACGAGGAGCTGTGCGACAGGGCGCCTTGCCCTGTTTCAGAGGGTCAGCGACGAGGCGCTGCGTGAATCGGCCGAGATGTAGGAGCGGATCTGGCGCACGATCTGATCGGCATGGGCCACCGCAAGGCGGTCCGATTCCTCGACATCGCGGGCGATGAGCGCGGCGATCATGTCCTCGTGCTCGACCACGTACTGGCGCGGCAGGTTATCGTCGTAGGAGTGGTAGTAGAGGCGAAGGATGCGGCGCCCCTCGTCCAGCAGGCGACGGAACAGGTCGGTGTAGTACTTGTTGCGGCCAGCGACGGCGACGGCGATGTGGAAGTCGCGATTGGTCGCGATCATTGCGAGCACGTCGCGTTCATCAACGGCGCGGGAAAAATTGGCTTGGTGCGCGCGGATCGCAGCCACGTCGGCTTCAGAGTGGTTCCCTGCCGCAAGGCGCGCGGTCACCCGGTACATCAGCGTCAGTGCATCAAAAAATGAGCCGAGCTGCAGGAAGTCGATGTTGGACACGATGGTCGTGCGGTTGGTCAGGGTGGAGATCAGTCCCTCGGCGGCAAGGCGCACCAGCGCCTCGCGGATCGGCGTACGCGACATCGAGAAGCGCTGCGACAGGTCTGTTTCGTCGATAGGGCTGCCAGGGGCGAGTTTCAGCTCGATGATCTCGTTGCGCAGGATCTCGTAGACGTAGGCTACGCCTTCCCCGCGTTTGACCTGGGGCGGATTGCCCTCAACCGCTGTAACCGAAGCCTCTGACATTCTCTTGATGACTCCTGAGTTTTCCGCAGTCTGCACAATCCGGTGGATTTACACCACTCACCTTTTAATATTTTTATTGTCGACAAGGACGCGATTTCGCAGCTAGTGTCCTCTCTGACCGCGCCGGCGCAAGACTGCCACGCCCCACCCGGGTGCAGGCCATCCAGCGGCGTCGCTGCCCTCACGGTAGCTAGGACTGAACAGAACCGGGACTGATCATGACGACTTCCGCCTACACCAATGCCTGCCTGTTGGACTTGCATGCGGAGCGTCTGTCCCGCCCCACCACCGTTGTCGTGGAAGGCGACCGCATCGCGTCGATCGGCGGCGAAGCCCCGGCGGGTGCAGAGGTGATCGACCTCGGCGGCCGGACCTTGATGCCCGGCCTGATCGACAGCCACTTCCACGTCGTAGCCCATTCGCTCGACCTGTGGGCCAATGCCGTCGCCACGGATTCGCTGGCCGCGCTTCGCGCCGCAAAGATCATGGAAGAGCTGCTCGACTGCGGCTTCACGACCGTACGTGACCTCGGCGGCGCAGACCTCGGCCTGGTGCAGGCGGTAGACGACGGACTGATCGACGGCCCCGACCTGGTGATCTGCGGCAAGGGCCTGTCGACCACCGGCGGACACACCGACCTACGTGCGCGCACCGACATCCGCCCCGATGCCCTGTCTTGGCGCCTGGGCAACATGGGTGTGCTGGTCGATGGCGTGGACAACGTGCGCTACACCTGCCGCAAGATGCTGAAGGAAGGCGCCAAGTTCATCAAGGTCATGGCCAATGGCGGCGTCTCCTCTCCCAATGATCCGATCGACTCGATCCAGTATTCTCGCGACGAGATCCTGGCGATGGTGGAAGAGGCGGAGAATGCCAACACCTACGTCTCGGCCCACGTCTATCATGACAAAGCGATCCGCCGCTGTGTGGAGTTGGGCGTAAAATCGCTCGAACACTGCAATCTGATCAGTGCCGAGACCGCAAAGCTGGCTGCCGAGAAAGGCTGCTTCGCGGTGCCAACGCTGGTGGCCTATGAGGGGCTCAAACTGGAAGGTGCGGCGCTGGGTCTGGGGCGGGCAGAGCAAGCCAAGATCGACATCGTGCGCGACAAGGGCTTGGAATCGCTTGCGATCATGCGCGACGCCGGGTTGCCCATGGCCTTTGGCACCGACCTTTTGGGCCAGTTGCGCAAATATGGCGGGATGGAGTTCGACCTGCTGGCCAAAGTGCTGAGCCCCACGGAAATCCTGCGCTCCGTGACCGAGATCGGCGCGATGGCCTGCCGCAAATCGGGCGAGATCGGCGTGATTGCCGAAGGCGCGCGGGCCGATTTCATCGTGCTCGACGGCAACCCGTTTGACGATGTCACCCTGCTTGGCCGCCCCAAGGACCATCTGCGCCTGGTCGTTAAAGCAGGCCGCGTCGCGCGCGATTTCGGGCTGCCCGCATGAGCTGCGACCCCGCCCATCTATCCGCCCTCGTCGCCGGCCCCGAGGCCGCTGCCCGCGTCTTTGCCTATGCGCAGGCGGGGGTGAATGCGGCGGTCGGGCGCGGTCTGATGACGGCCTCGATCTTTGACATCGAGAAGATGCGCTCGCGCCGGGTGTTTTCCGAAGACCCAGGCGCCTACCCGATCGGAAACTTCAAACGTGTCGATCCCAATGGCTGGTACGACCGCGTGATCCGTGGGCGGGCCCATTTCGCGGCCACCACGATCGAAGAGATCGCTTCCGCCTTTTTCGATTGGGAGAAAATCCGCGATCTGGGTTTTGGCTCAAGCATGAACCTACCGGCCATCGCCGATGACCGGGTGATCGGTACGATGAACCTTCTCGGGCCCAGGGGCATGTTCGATGCGACCAATGTGGCGCGCGTCTTGGCGTGGCAGCCGGTGGTGACCACGGCCTTTTTGCTTTTGAACCTGCGCGATCGTGAAACAGCCACGTTGCATGAAGGGCTGTCTGTCGCGAACCCCCTGGGGGGTGAGGGCCTCCCACCGCCTACCTGACACAACCGGACCAACATGGAGACTTCCCCAAGATGCGTACCCTAGCTCTTGCCTCGGTGATTGGCGCGGCGCTTATGGCCACCGCTGCCCATGCCAAAGACTACAATATCGCCTTTCTCGCGGCCTCCTCGCAAAACGGCTTCAACCAAGCGATCTATAGCGGTATCAAAGAGGCTGCCGCGAAATACCCCAATGTGAAGACCCAGATCTTCGACGGCGAATTTTCCGCAGACACCCAGTTCAACCAAGTGGAAGACATTGTAGCGGGTGGCAAGTTCGATGCGATCATCATCACGCCTAATGACACGGTGGGCGTGGCAGCAGCTTTGGAAGATGCGGTAAAAGCGGGGATCAAGGTGGGCACCACGCTGTTCCCGGTGGGCCCCAACCTGTCGGATATGCAGCCGCAAGTGCCCGGCTTGACGGTGACCGTGGCCTCGGACCCGGTGGTGGGCGCGACCGCACAAGCCAATGCGGTGGTCAATTACTGCAAAGACATCGACCCGTGCAAAGTGGCCGTTCTGATCGGTCAGTTGGTCTTCCCTTTCGATAACCTGCGCAACGACACCTATAAAAAGGTCTTGGGCGAGCACAGGAACATCAAGATCGTCGCCACTGGCGAGGGCAATTACTCGCCCCAAACCTCGATGGTGGCGATGCAGGACATCTTGCAGTCCCACCCCGACATAAATGTCGTGCTCTCGAATGCCGACCAGCATCTGATGGGGGCCGAAGTCGCGATCGAGGATGCGGGCCTTGATATGTCCAAGATCTTCACAATCGGCGGCGGGCTGAACCAGATCGCGGTCGACTCGATCCGATCGGGACAATGGAGCGCGACCCTCGCCCAATTCCCCGAATCTGAGGGCAAAGCGGCGCTCAATACGATGGTCGGCGCGCTCGATGGCAAGAAAGAGCCGACTTGGATCGACGAATATTCGCTGCGCGACACGCCCAAGATCATCACCAAAGAGTGGCTCGATGCGCATCCTGCCTTCCAGGCGGAATGGAAAGGCTGACCGCCCGCGACCTCGCTTTGGGGCGCGCGGCCTATCTCCCCACGCCGCCGCGCGCCCAGCTTCGCCCCCGACAGAGCTACCCAAGGAAAGAGCATGGAGCACAAAGAAATCGCCGTGCGCCTGCGCGCGATGGCCAAAAGCTTTGGTGGCACCAAAATTCTTGACGATATCAGCATCGATTTCTTGCAAAGCTCGGTGCACGCGCTGGTCGGTGAAAACGGGGCTGGCAAGTCAAGCGTCGGCAAGGTCGTCGGTGGCTATTACACCCCCGACGAGGGCACGCTTGAGGTGTTTGGCCAAAAGGTCGAGCGGTTTTCGCCGCGTGATGCACTGGGCCTTGGCATCGCGATGATCCATCAGGAATTGCAGCTCGTGCCCGAAATGACGGTCGTCCAAAACGTCTTTCTAGGCCAGGAGGCAAACCGCGCAGGCTTTTTGCGCAAGGGCGATCTGGCGCGCTTTCATGAGTTGGAAAAGACCTGCGATTTCGGGCTCGATCCACATGCGCGCATCGCCGATATGCGCATCGCCGAGCGGCAGAAAGTCGAAATCATGCGCGCCATCGCCCGTGATGCGCGGGTGATCATCATGGATGAGCCAACCTCTTCATTGACCGAGGATGAGGCCGAACGCCTGCATCAGCTGATTGCCCGTCTCAAGGCGCGCAATGTCACTGTGATCTATGTCAGCCATTTCCTTGACCACATTCTCGCCCATTGCGACCGGGTCACGATCATGCGCGATGGCCATGTGATCCGTACCGATGACATGGCTGGTGAAACCAAGCAAAGCCTCGTCGAGTCCATGCTGGGGGCGGCGTCTGAGATCAGCTGGCCCGCGCTGCCCCCAGCCCCGGACCGCGCCCATACTGCCATTGTCGAGATGCGCGAGGTGGCCACCGATACGGGCCTGTCTGACATCTCGCTCGAGATTGCACCGGGGGAAATCGTCGGCCTCATCGGGTTGGTGGGCGCAGGTCGATCCGAGGTCGGGCGCGCGCTTTTTGGGGCCGATCCAATCACCGCAGGCAGCTATTCGATTGCGGGCGTGATGCAGTCCAAACGCTTCAACATCCCCAAGGCGATCGCCCAAGGTATCGCCTTTGTCCCCGAAGACCGGCGCAAACAGGGGCTCGTGCTGACCCAGACGACACGGCCTAATATCTCGCTCGCCTCTCTGGGGGCGATTTCGAGCAGGGGTTTCATCAGCACCCGCAAGGAAACCGCCCGCGTCCGTGCCATGATCGAACATTTCGGCATTGTACCAGCCGCCACCAATGGCGAAGTCGCCTATTATTCGGGCGGGAACCAGCAAAAGGTGCTGCTCTCCAAATGGGCCATCGAGCGCCCCAAACTGCTGATTCTCGATGAGCCCAGCCGCGGTGTCGATATCGGCGCGCGCAGGCGCATCCATGACTTCATCATCGAAATGGCCAAGGCTGGCGTGGCTGTATTGCTGATCTCGTCCGAATTGGAAGAGGTGATCAACCTATCTCATCGCGGCTACCTGATGAGCGAGGGCCGCATTTTTGCCGAGGCTGACTGCCGCAGCTTGAGCGTGGAAGACGCCCTGCGCCGCATTTTCAAAGAACAAGACGCCGCCCCCAGCAGCAAGGAGGCTCAAGCAAGATGAGCGACACTCAACTTTCCGCGCAAGCCCCTCGGCCCAGTTTCAAGATTTCGCCCGGCGATTTTGCCCGCGAATATGGCGTGCTGACGATCATCGTCGTGCTGATGATCGCTCTTGCCCTGATCTCGGACAGCTTTTTGACCGCGCGCAATCTGCTGAACATCATCAATCAATCTGCCCCGCTGGCCATCATCGCCTGCGCCCTGACACTCGTGATCATTGGCGGGGGGTTCGATCTGTCGACCGGAGCGATCTTTGGTGTGGCCTCGGTCTCGGCCGGGTGGGTCGCGGTACAGATCGACCCGTATATGGCCATTCTTGTGGGCCCGCTGGTCGGCCTTGTTCTGGGCGCGATCAATGGCTGCATTATCACCGGCTTTGGTGTGCATTCCTTCCTTGTGACGTTGGCCACGAGCCTTGTCTATCGCGGCATTGCGATCTTGATCACCGGTGGCGCGCTGATCCCGGTGCGGATCGAGCAATTCTCATGGCTGGGCCGGGGGCGGATCGGGATGGTCCATGTCGCGGTCTTCGTGCTTTTGATCGTGATGATCATCTTCATGGTGCTGTTGAACCGCACCACCTTTGGCCGCCGGGTCTTTGCGGTGGGGGGCAATGAAGAGGCGGCGATCTTGTCGGGCATCCGCACCAATCTGATCAAGATCATGACCTTCACGCTTTCGGGTATGGCGGCAGGGCTTGCCGGTGTGATTGCCGTCAGCCGCATCTCGATGGCCTCGCCGCAGGCGGGCACCGGTATGGAATTCGAAGCGATTGCTGCCGTCATCTTGGGGGGCACCTCGATTATGGGCGGCGCGGGCGCGATCTGGCGCTCTATCGCGGGCGTCTTGTTGATGGCGCTGATCGGAAACGGCTTCAACATTCTCAACATCAACCCGTTTTTCAAAGACCTGACCACCGGTGTGATCATCGTGGTGGCAGTGGCCCTGGCGGCATCGGGTCGCAAACGGCGTTAACGCCGTCGAATTGGACAAACATGATGACTGACAAGATTACCCGCGTCTCGACCGATGTCGGCGGCACCTTCACCGATTTGGTGTATTTCGAGACAGATCTGGCGACGGGCGCGCAACGCGTGCTGACCGAGAAATCCGACACTACGCCGCCAAACTTCGAGCAGGGCGTGCTGAACGTGCTGGACAAGGGTGGGGTCGACATCTCGACGGTGGACTTCTTCGCCCATGGCACCACTGTGGTGATCAACGCCCTGACCGAGCGCAAGGGCGCCAAGGTCGGGCTGCTCACCACAAAGGGCTTCCGTGACGCGATCGAGATCGGCCGCGGCAACCGCCCCGACTTCTTCAACCTGCTGTACAAGAAGCCCGCCCCCTTCGTGGAACGCTACCTGCGCCGCGAGATCACCGGGCGGATGGACTATCAGGGCCATGAAGTCACCCCGCTGGATCTGGCGGGCCTCGACGAGACGCTGGACCTGTTCCGCGCCGAGGGAATCGAGGCCATCGCGGTGAGCTTCCTGCATGCCTACGCCAACCCGGCGCACGAACAGCAGATCAAGGCCGAGATCGAGACGCGCTGGCCCGAGGTGACGGTGGTCACCTCTCACCAGATCACCCGCGAATGGCGCGAGTACGAACGTACCAACACCGCGATCCTGTCGGCCTACGTACAACCCAAGGCACAGCGCTACCTCGAGAAGCTGGAAACCGGCCTGACCGACAACGGTTACAAGGGCCAGCTCTTCATCATGCAGTCGAACTGCGGCGTGGATTCGGTGGATGCCGTCAAGGCGGTTCCGATCACCATGGTCGAAAGCGGCCCGGCCTCGGGCTTCTGGGGCGCGGCCGAACTGGGCAGGATCATCGGCGAGCCGAACATCTTGGCGCTCGACATCGGCGGCACCACGGCGAAATGCTCGCTGATCGAGAACAACCAGGTCACCATCAAGACCGACTACTGGATCGAACGCGACCGCAAGTCGGCCGGGTATCCGATCATGGTCCCGGTGGTGGACCTCGTGGAGATCGGCAACGGCGGCGGATCGATCGCCTGGGTCGACGATTTCGACAAGCTGCACGTGGGTCCGCAATCGGCCGGCTCCACCCCCGGACCGGCGGCCTATGGCCGGGGCGGTGAAAACGCTACGACGACCGACGCCAACCTGGCGCTTGGCCGGATCAACGAGGACTACTTCTGTGGCGGCTCCGTCGAGGCGGACATGCCGGCGGTGGAAAGCGCGCTGGAGAAGCTGGCCGGCAAGCTGGGCAACAGCACCCGGGACGTCGCCCGCGGCATCGTGCGGATCGCCAACTCCAACATGGTCAACGCGCTGAAGCTGGTCTCGGTCAACCGCGGCTATGACCCGCGCGACTTCACCCTCGTCGTCTTCGGCGGTGGCGGCCCGATGCATGGCGTGGCGCTCGGACAGGAGCTGGGCGTGAAGAAGGTGGTGGTGCCGCGTGGCGCGCCAGTGTTCTCCGCCTGGGGCATGATGATGTCGGACCTGCGGCGCGACTACTTCGTCACTCGCCTGATGGACGGCAACGACCGCGACGGGCTCGACGAGCTGCTGTCGAACACGATGGAGCTGGCGCGCGAGGAATACGCCCGCGAGGGCGTGGCCGGCGACAAGGTGAGCTTCAGGCCGCTCGTGCGCTGCCGCTACCAGAACCAGGAATTCGCCGTCGAGGTGCCGGTGCCCGCGGGCCCGGTGACCGACGAGGTGATCGCCCGGATGCTGAGCGAATTCCACGAGATCTACGAGCGCGAGTACACCTATCGCCTGTCGGCCGGTGTGGAGATCATCGGCATCCACCTGATCGCGGCCTCCGAGGTCGGAAAGCTGGAGCTGGTGCCGCTGCCGAAGACCGGGGCGAAGCTGGAAGATGCCGTGAAGGGCCACCGTATGGTCGACTATGCGACCGAGGGCGAACACGAGGCGACGATCTACGACAGCACCAAGTTCGAGCCGGGGATGTCCTTTGCAGGGCCGGCGGTGATCGAGGATCCCGGCACCACGATCGTCGTGCATCCCAGCAACCGCGTTTCCATCGACGATTACGGCAACACGCATATCGAGACGCGTACAGAGGAAAAGGGCTGAGCCATGACGGACAAGACTTTTGATCCCGTCACCTTCGACATCATCCAGAACGCCCTGGAAGCCATCGCGGACGAGATGTTCTATGCTCAGGTGAAGACCTCGATGAGCGCGATCATCTACGAGGTGCTGGACCTGTCGACCTCGGTTCTGAGCCCCCAGGGCGAGATCGCGGCCTCGGGTGCGGGGATCCCGGCCTTCATCGGCGTGCTCGACAAGGCGATCTTGGGCATCCTGAAGAAGTTCCCGCTGGACCAGATCCGCGAGGGTGACGTCTTTGCCTCGAACGATCCCTACTTCGGCGGCGTGACCCACCTGAACGACATGGTGCTGGCGCAGCCGGTGTTCCACGAGGGCAAGATGGTTGCCTGGGTCGCCAACATCGCCCACTGGAACGACGTGGGCGGCAACGTGCCGGGCTCCATGTCCTCGGAAGCCACGGAAATCTTCCAGGAAGGCGTGCGGATCCCTGCGGTGAAGCTCTTCATGGAAGGCCAGCAAAACGAGGCGGTCTTCGACATCCTGAAGATCAACTCGCGCCTGCCCGACTTCCTGCATGGCGACCTCTGGGCCGGCATCGCGGGGCTGCGCATCGGCGAACGCCGGGTGCTGGAGCTGGTGAACAAGTACGGCGCCGATACCTTCGAGACGGCGGTCAGCGACTACATGGACCTGGGCGAACGCCGGGCCCGCGCAGCGCTGGAGAAGATCCCGCACGGCACCTATGCCTTCTCGGAAGAGCAGGATTCCGGCGTGGTGCATAACGTCGAGCTGACGATCACCGCGGATGAATTCATCGTCGACCTGACGAACAACCCGGCGCAATCGGGCTCGCTCAACTGCTCGCGCGAGGGTACCGAGATCGCCGTACAGCTGGCCTTCAAGGATTTCACCGATCCCGACGCCCCCGGCAACGGCGGCTTCTTCAAGCCGCTGAAGGTGGTGACGAAACCCGGCACGATCTACCACGTCGAGGCCCCCGGGGCGCTTGGCTATTACTCCGAGGTCGAGATCCGGCTGTTCGACATGATTCTGCGTGCCCTGGCAGAGCATTTCCCCGGCGTTGTGCCGGCGGGCAACTTCGCTTCCATCTGCGGCACCAACGTGGGCGGTCCGCACCCCGAAACCGGTCGCCATTATACCATCGTTGAACCGCAGGTCGGCGGTTGGGGCGCCTGGGAAGGCTGCGATGGTGTGTCTGGGCAGTTCTCCGGGTTCCACGGCGAGACCTTCAACTGCCCGGCGGAAGTGGCCGAAGCGCGCTATGGCCTGGGCGTCGACCAGGTGGCGCTGAACACCGAGCCCGGCGGCGAGGGGCAGTGGCGCGGCGGCAAGGGCATCGAGACGCATTACCGCGTGCGCGCCGACAACAACTTTCTGTCGGTGGGCTATACTCGCAGCCGGATCGCGCCCTGGGGCGCCTCGGGCGGGCTCGACGGCTCGGTCAACTACGTCGAGGTTCTGCGCCGCGACGGTGGCAAGGAACGCCACGCCTTCTGCACTAACCTGAAGGTCAACGAGGGCGACGTGATCCGCGTGGTCACCGGCAACGGCGGCGGCTATGGCGACCCCAAGCTGCGCAGCCGCGACGCGATCAAGCGCGACCTGCGCAATGACTACCTGACGCCGGAACGCGCCAAGGAAATCTACGGCTACGAGGCCTGAGCGCCTGACTGCCGCACAGCGACAGCCGCCCTCATGGGGGCGGTTTTTTCATGACATGCAAGACCATACCTGCAAGGAGGCCGACATGACCTTTACCCCTCACGGCAAACACCTGATTGCCGGCGCATGGATCGCCAGTGAAGCGACCTTCTCCTCCGAGCCCGCCCATGGGCCCGCGTACGACTTCTCGCTCGGCACCCCCGAGCTCGTGGCGCAGGCCTGCGAGGCCGCAGAGGAGGCCTTCTGGAGCTACGGTTATTCGACCCGTGCCGAGCGCGCGGCCTTTCTGAATGCCATCGCCGACGAGATCGAGGCCCGCGCCGAGGCGATCACCGAGATCGGCAGCCAGGAAAGCGGCTTGCCCGAAGCGCGACTAAAGGGTGAACGCGGCCGCACGACCGGCCAGCTGCGCATGTTCGCCGATCACATCCAGAAGGGCGATTACCTGGACAGGCGGCACGACGCAGCCCTTCCCGACCGCGCCCCTGCGCCCCGACCCGAGCTGTTCACGATGCAGCGCCCGATCGGCCCGGTGGCCGTCTTCGGCGCCTCGAACTTCCCGCTCGCCTTCTCGACCGCCGGTGGCGATACCGCCGCCGCGCTGGCCGCGGGCTGCCCCGTGGTGGTGAAGGGCCATGGCGCACACCCCGGCACCGGCGAGATCATCGCCGAGGCGATCCACGCCGCCGTGGAGAAGACCGGCATGCCGAAAGGCGTCTTCTCGCTTGTGCAGGGCGGTGACCGATCGGTGGGACAGGCCCTCGTGCAGCACCCGCTGATCAAGGCCGTGGGCTTTACCGGCTCTCTCGGCGGCGGTCGCGCGCTCTTCGACCTTTGCGCCCAACGCCCTGAACCGATCCCCTTCTTCGGCGAGCTGGGCTCGGTCAACCCGATGTTCCTGCTGCCGGAAGCGGTATCCGCACGCGGTGAGGCCCTGGGCCAAGGCTGGGCCGGATCGCTCGCCATGGGCGCGGGCCAGTTCTGCACCAACCCCGGCATCGCCGTGATGCTGGAAGGGGCCGAGGGCGAGGCCCTGGTGGAAGCCGCTCGCGCGGCGCTGTCGGAAACCGGCGCCCAGGTCATGCTGACCGACGGCATCGCCAAGGCCTATGCCTCGGGCGCCGAGAAGGTGGCACGCGAGCCGGGTGTGCAGGAGCTGCTGAGCTCGGTCTGTGACGTGCGCGAGGCCAAGCCCTTCCTGTTCCGGATCTCGGCCGACGACTGGCTGGGCAACCACGCGCTGACCGAGGAGGTCTTTGGCCCGCTCGGCCTGGTCGTTGTGGCAAAGGACGTGGACCAGATGGTCGAGGTGGCCCGCAGCTTTGCCGGGCAGCTTACCGCGACGATCCACATGGGTGACGGCGACGCGCCGCTGGGCCGCCGCCTGATGCCGGTGCTGGAACGCAAGGCCGGCAGGGTTCTGGTGAACGGCTTCCCCACCGGCGTTGAGGTCTGCGACACGATGGTGCATGGCGGCCCCTATCCCGCCTCGACCAACTTCGGTGCAACCTCGGTGGGCACGCTGTCGATCCGCCGCTTCCTGCGCCCGGTCTGCTATCAGAACCTGCCGGCGGCCCTGCTGCCCGAGGATCTGGCCGAGATTGCGCAATGAATGCGCAGGATCTCTCTGACCTTTCGGCCCGCCTCGATCAGGTGATCGGGGCGGGCGCCGCCGAACAGACCGCCTGGTTGCCGCGGCTGGCCTCCTTCGACAGCACCCGCGGCAAGGAAGGCCCCTGCCAGGCCTGGCTGGCCGGTGAATTCGAGCAGCGCGGCTGGAGCGTGGACAGTTTCGCCATTTCCGAGGTGGAGATCGCCGGCAAGCCCGGCGCCTCGGCGGTGGTTGACGTGGACTACGACAAGGCGATCCAGGTGGTGGCCAAAGCCGGCACCGAGGGCGGCAAGGGCCGCAGCCTGATCCTGCAGGGCATATCGACGTGGTACCCACCGGCGCGCCCGAACTCTGGGACCGCGATCCCTTTACTCCCGAGGTGAAGGACGGGCGCATGTAGGGGTCTGTTCCGGTAGGGGGCCAAATCGTACGCTAAGGGTGAGCGCTTCGGTTTAGAGTGCGAGAGACGGTCGGGCGTAAGACCGAGAACAACTCGGCGAGATCACTGGCGCTGTAGTCGCCGGTATCGTACATGCGGCGGAGTTCCCGCTGCTGCCTGTCTGGGACCCTGATCGACGTCTCGCGCTTCGAGGCGCTGACCGCACCCTTTCTCGACCGCCTCCTCGACGGCATAGCCGCAGGTCTTGAGTTCGATCAGCAAGGAAAGCTCGCCGAGGCAGAGATCGATCGCGTCTATCAGGTCGCTTTCATTGCGAAGCACCGGACCATCTGGCCGGTGGCATGGCTGTGCAGTGCGCTGTCTCCCGCTCGGGCTTTCATGCCTGGCTCAACCGCAGGCCGATGTGTTCGACTATATCGAGCGCTTCTATAACCCACGGCGAAGGCACTCGACACTGGGCTATATGAGCCCCGCCGAGTTCGAGGAGAAAGCTATGTTAGCTTAACCTGGTGTCCGAAAAACCGGGAGCAGGCCAGCTTTCAGCCGGGCCTCCGCACGCTCCGCACGCAGATAGGTCTCGACGATCAGCGTCTCGTCGCTCGCCACGCCGCGATAGCCGAGAAAAGCGCCGCCGCGATTGAAGACCGGCGCGCCGGTCATCACCAGATGGAACTCGCCGCCTGCCGGTGCGCGAAAGGCGAAGCGGAAGTGCCGGAAGGGCTCGCGTGCATCGAGCACGCGTTTGTGGCCACGCCAATGTGGATCACGCTCGATGTCGATGCCGCAGGCCTCCCAGAGAGTCCGTCCGACGCTTCGAAGGGGGTCCGACCATTCGGCCTGTTCGCCGGATTCGGCGGTAAAGGCGATCCGGTGCTCGGCGTCTGTCTCCCATATCCAGTCGGAGGTCGCCTCGACGATCTGCCGGTAGCGCTCTTCGGAGGCTCGGCGCGCATGGTTTTGCTCGGCCGCCGCGAGTTCGCGCACGACGGCCGGAACGAGCCGCGAGAGATTGTGCTTGAGGACGAGATCGCTCGCACCCTCGCGCAAGAGCGAGACGGCGATTTCCTCGCCGACGGCGCCGGAGACGACCACGATCGGCATGTCGCGGTCGGCGGCCTTCACGGCACTGGCGATGTCGCTGAAATGGGTGTTCGGCAGATTGTAGTCCGAAAGGACGACGTCCCAGCTCTCGTCCCTCAGCAGGCAACGCGCGACATGAAGACTCGGCGCGACCTTCGTCTCCACCTTGAACTCATGGCGCCGGAACTCCCGCACGAGAAGTTCGGCATCGTCGGCGTTGTCCTCGATGAGGAGGACCCGTGTGCCCCCGCCCGTTGCACTCATGACGGCATCCTCGCATCGTTTCCTCGGGGGCATTCGTTGAGATTGAGCCAGTATTCGCAAAGCCGGCGAGCGGCTTCGACGAAGGCGTCGAAGGCGATCGGCTTGCGCACGTAGCTGTTGCAGCCCAGCTCATATCCGCACAGAAGATCGCGTTCTTCCCGCGAGGAGGTCAGGACCACGATCGGCAGCTTGCGGCCATCCGCATCGGCGCGCACGCGCCGCAGCACCTCAAGGCCGTCGATGCGCGGCAGGTTGAGATCGAGGAGGATGAGCTGCGGCGTCAGACGCCCGGCGCAGGCACGGGGGCCGGTGCCGAACAGATAGTCGAGGGCCTCGACGCCGTCGCGCGCGACGATGATCTCGTTGGAGATCTTGTTCCTGCGAAGGGCCCGGATCGTCAGGGCCTCGTCGTCGGGATTGTCTTCGATCAGAAGGATCGGTCTTGCCGTCATGGTCCCGGCTTTCCCAATGTGAAGAAGAATGTTGCGCCGAGGTCGGGCGAGGCCTCGGCCCAGATCCGCCCGCCATGGCGGCTGACGATCCGCTGGGCCGTCGCAAGGCCAATGCCGGTGCCCGGATAGGTGTCGGCATGCAGGCGCTGAAAGGCTCCGAACAAGCGGCCGGCATGTTCCATGTCGAAGCCCGCCCCGTTGTCGGCGACGAAGAAGACCGTGTCCGCCCCGCGGCCACGACGTCCGACCGATATCTCGGCGTGGTCGGCCTTTGCCGTGAACTTCACGGCGTTGCCGAGGAGGTTTTCGAGGAGGATCTGCAACAGGCCTGCATCCGCAACCGCCGGCATCCCCGGCTCGATAGTCCAGCGGACGGGGTGAGGGGATTCCACCGCATCCACCACGGTGCGGGCAAGCTGCGTGACGTCGATAGGAGTCGGTCTGATGTCTGTTGTGGTCACGCGGGCGAGCCCGAGGAGATCGTCGATGAGATGGCCCATGCGCTGGGCCGCAAGACGGATGCGTTCGAGATAGCGCCGCCCCTCGGGATCGAGCGTATCGCCGTAATCCTCGTAAAGCGCGAGGCTGAAACCATCGATCGAGCGCAGCGGCGTGCGCAGATCGTGGGACACCGAATAGGAGAATGCCTCGAGCTCGCGATTGACCGAGGCAAGCGCCATGTTGTCCGTCTCGAGCTGATGCGCCAGATCGCGCACCTTGGCTTCGGAAACGCTCCGGCGCTGCCATTGCGAGCCGATTGCAAGCGATGCGGCGGCAAACAGAACGAGCGTGCCGGCCCAGACCACGGTCTCTGCGAGGAGAGGGCTATTTGCGTTCGATTTTGCGCGCTCGGGCGAGAGAAAGGCCACGGCGTACCAGCGCGGCCGGGTCGCGCGACCGGGATTACCGGCGGCGAGGGTCCGATCGACGGCAGCGAAGGCAAACTCGCCCGTGGCCGTCGAGGCGGCGCCGACAAGCTCCTTTGCGTTGCGCATTGCTTCCCAGGCAGCGCCATGGGCAGCCGCGAAGCTCAGGGACTGGCGATCGTGATACATGAACGCCCATTCGACGGTGGGGTCCGGCCCGAGCAACCAGTAGCCGGCCTCATCGATCAGCCAGACCTCTCCGCCGCGCCCGATAGCCTTGCGGCGCAGATCTTCGAGGAGATCCCTGGCGTTGTAGTTCAGGACCAGGACCCCGCGTCGTTCTCCTGAGGGATGGAAGACCGGCGCCGCAAAACGCAGGGTCGGTCGGATCGGCACCTCGATCACTCCGCGTTCGACGTTGAGATCCAGTCGCGAGATATAAAAGTTGCCATCAGGCAGACCGATCGTCTCCTCGAAGTAATAACGGCTGGCCTTGTCCTGCAGAAGGTGCTGCGCCAGCGCAACGGGTTGCCCCGCGGCGTTCACGTCGACCCGCAGCACTTCCTGGCCGGCGATGTCGAGCAAGCGGGCGGAGTTGTATTGCGGTTTATGGCCGAGAAACTCGACCAATTGCTCTTCAAGCCTTTGACGGTTGGCAACCCCGCCAGTCTCCAGCCACTGCCGCAATGTGCGATCGTCGGCGAGAAAGCCGGCATCCGTCACGCCGTTGCGAAGATGCGCGTTGACGTCGATCACCGCGATGTCGACGATCTGTTCGAGGGTTTTGCCGTGGAGCTGCTCGATGGCTTCCGCCTCGACCCAGACGACCAAAGCGAAGGCCGCTGTCGCCAGAAAAGCCGCCGGCACGAAGACGAAAGCGGCCTTGGCGTAGAGGCCGCGCGCCACGAAGCGGCGGGACGGCATTGCCGCACGCGACCACCATCGCTGCGGTGATCGCGCTTTGTCCGGCGGTATGGCGAAGTCCGTCATCGCCGATCCGTCAGGCCCGCAGAATGGGGCAGTGGGTCCTCAGGGCCGAGGCGATTTCCTCGAACAGAAACGGCTTGCGAAACACGCCGGTCGCAGCTCTCGGCCCGAGCAGGTCTTCCACCCTTGGCGTGGGACGTTCTGCGGTCTCGAGCTCGCCCGTGATGACGAAGATCGGCAGTGTCGCTGTGTCCTTGTTCTCACGCAGCCGCCAGATCAGATAATGGCCCCCGCCATTGGGCATCAGATAGTCGGTGATGACGGCGTGGGGCTCTTCGCGCACGGCCGTCCGGTAGGCGTCGATCCCGTTGTCGGCGACGAAGATCGTGGCCTTCATCTTCTCCAGCCGCGATCTGAGGGCGGTGATTACACCGAGATCGTCGTCGACCAGGAGGACGCGGGCGCCGGGAGCCGGCAAAGTTCCTGAACGGGTCGCAGTCCCGGTGGGCAAAAACGACCGAGACTGCGAAGGGTCGGTCTCAAGCGTCTCCAGTTGCAAGAGATCGGCGAGGATCGAGCGAATGTTGCTCCAAGCCTCTGTGGTCTTGGGAACGTAATAGGCGCCGATCGCCTCGCATCGCTCGCTCGTCTCGTTGTCCCGGCATCCCGTCAGGACGATGACGTTCATCCCCGGCATCTTCGAATTGAGCAGCAGTTCACAGACCTGAAAGCCGCCGACCTCAGGCATGTCGATGTCGACGATCATGACGTCGGGAAAGTTGTTGCGGCTCTTCAGGACCGCCTGCAGCCCGCCTTCTGCCGTCGTGACATCGAGACCGAGCCGCCGGCAGCGCGTCGCAAGGACGCGGACGACGCCCGGATCGTCATCGACGATCAGTATCTTCGGCGAGACTGTATCCAAATCGCGGTTGAACGCATCGGGAGGGGTCGTTCCCACGGCAGCAAGGGACCGGCTTTGCTGGATCTCATTCATTTTGGGGTTCATCGGCGCTCTCCTTCACGACCTGTCAGTAGTCTCTTCAAGCCGAAGCTGAGTTTCATGGCATCGATCCTTGCCCATCATGGACAAGGCAGTTGCACAACGAATGCCGGGTTTCCCTCCTTCGTCCTGAGGATCAGATCGCCGCCGATCCGGGCGAGCATGATCGCGGCGAATTGCTGGCGGAACGTTCGCACTGCCGCACGCCCGTCATCTTCCTCGCCGAACACATCGTCCGCCATCCATTCATCGCCGCGCCACATGGCGAGCCGGAATAGCCTGGCTTGTGCGGTGGGCGGCACCTCGATGCGAATGGTCTGGCGTTTTGTGGCAGAGCGGCAGAGATCATTCAGTAGCGCCAGAACGATTTCGGAGAATGGCGAGGGACCGCCTTCGATCCGAGGCGTGCCCGGCGCGATCTGCAGTTCGAGCGCCTGGTTCCAGCGGAGCGCGGCCTGTTCGAGTTTCTCGCTCATGGCCGCGAGAAGCTCCTCGGCCGAGACCGGCTCGGGTCGGTCGTCCGCGACGACGCTCGCGGTGTCGCGGAGAAACTCCAGATCACATAACAGCGCCTCGATATCGAAGACGCGGCCGTGGACGAGGGTGAGGAGTTCGATGTCCTGCTGCGCTTCAGCTGGGTCCAGATCCTCCCTGACGATGTCGGCAAATTCCGAGATGACCGCCAGGGGGGTGCGGCAGTCGTGACAAAAGGCCCGTAACAGGGCAGGCGAAAGAACCGGCGCGCTTGTGTTGGCGGCTATACCCGGCGGTGCCTGCCCATCGATGACGGCGCTCATCGGCTATCTCCCGCACCAGACGCGCCGACCAGTTCTGCGACAGCCGCGATGGCGCCGGGCCGGAACGGCTTGGTCATCGGTGGTAGCATGCGCAATCCGCAATCCTCACCTGCCAAAGCGAGTTCGGCGAGGTCCACCTGGCTCATGCCGCTGATCAGCTGAACCCAGGCATTGCAGTGGGCTCTAGACAGGGTTTCGAAAGGATCCGCGACCTCGGTATCCGGCAGGCCCGCATCGAGAAAGACGAGGCTCGGCTTCACCTTGCTGATGGCCGCCTCCAGCTCGGCCAGCGAACCGCAGTCGATCGCGGTAAAGCCCCGACGTTTCAGGGGATGAAAGATGATGCGGCGAATGTCCGGATCATCGTCGACGATGATGCAGACGGCTTCAGGGGTTTCGGTCATGGCGTGTCTTTCGAATATGACGGGCACGCGGCCGCCGCGCTTCGGATGTGAGCCGGATGCGGGTTCATGCAGCCTCCAGCACGGCCCGCAGCGTCGTTGCGAGTTCCTCGCGGCGATATGGCTTGCGCAGGATGCGGGCGGGGGCGTCTTCCGCCAGTCTTTCGTATTCCTCGGTGTAGCCGGTCGTCAGAAGCACCCGCAGTCCCGGGCGCATTCGCCGGGCCTCTTCAACCAGGCCGAGGCCGTTCATCCCGCCGGGCAGGATGAGATCCGAGAAAAGAAGATCGATCGAGTCGCCGTTGCGCAGAACCGCCAAGGCCGACGGCGCGTTGTCCGCTTCGATGACCGAGTAGCCGAGCCGCCCGAGAACGCGCGACACGAAGCGGCGGACCTCCAATTCGTCCTCGACGAGAAGGATGCGCTCACAGCCGGTGGAAACCTCCGTGGACATCTTCCGGGACAGCTTCGGGGCCGCTTGCGGTCTCGTGGCCGCCATGGGGAGATCGAGATGGACGGTCGTCCCCCGCCCGGTTTCGCTTTCGATGAAGACGTGACCGCCTGATTGCTTGACGAAACCATAGACCATCGCCAGGCCGAGCCCCGACCCGCGACCGATAGTTTTCGTCGTGAAGAACGGTTCGAAGGCCTTGCCGCGCACTTCTTCCGACATGCCCGTTCCGGTGTCGGCGACACTGACGCGCAGAAAGCCGGGATCTACACTTTTGGACGGTGAGGCGTGGTCAAGGGTCTCTGCACGACGTGCCGAGATCGTCAAAGTGCCGCCTTCGGGCATGGCGTCGCGAGCATTGATCGCCAGATTGATCAGGGCCGATTCGAAGAGCGGCCGATCTACCAGCGCCGTCGCATCCGGACATGTGTCGCAGGTGACGACATCGATCTGCTCGCCCAGCGTTCGCTTCAGCATGTCGGTGAGCGACGAGATCGACTGCGCCAGGTTTACAGGCTCGGGCTGGAGAGCCTGCCGGCGACCGAAAGCCAGAAGCCTCTCCGTCAAAAGCGCACCACGCTCGGCAGCTTTGATCGCCAACTCTGCGACCTGACGCAATTGCGGATCCGAAATGTCGTCGAGAATGATCTCGCAATTGCCGAGGATCACGGCGAGGATATTGTTGAAATCATGGGCGATCCCGCCCGTCAGATGGCCGATCGCCTCCATTTTCTGAGCTTGGCGGAACTGGGCCTCCAGTCGAAGCCGCTCCGTCGCGTCGGACATGACACCGACATGGTGGCTGATCCGGCCCTCGGCGTCGAAGATCGGCGAGACATCGAGATCATTCCAGAAAGGGTTCTTGTCGCGCCGATAATTTACCAGTGTCGCACGGAAGGAGTGGCCGGTCCGAAGGGCAATGCCGAGCGCCTGGACCGTCGTCGGATCGGTCTCCTCGCCATGCAGGAAGGCTGGGTTCCTGCCGAGCGCTTCCGCAGCCGGATAGCCGGTCAACGCCTCGAAAGCCGGGTTGACGTAGATGAGGGGTTCGCCGATGCGCTGGGCGTCGGTGATCATGACGCCCTGGTCCAGGGCCTCGAGCGCCCGGTTCCTGAGTGCCAGCACGGCATCGCTGCGTCGCTTGTCCCAGGCTGACGCCAGAACATAGGCGACGGTGCCGAGAAAGCTGGATTCGCTCTCCTCGCAAGGCTCGAAGGGCTCCGGCCGCAGCACGGCGATGACGCCGCCCCGTTTCAGCCTCGGTCCGATCGGCATTGCGATACCGTGTCCTTCCGGCGCGTCCGCTCCCAAGGCGGTCTCGATTTCCCCTGGGCCGAAACGGACGAGATCGTCCCCGCAGAGGGCTTCGTAGAGCGCACGACAAGCCCCGACCGGCACCGGCTTGCCGCCTCGTTCCGGGCACGGCAAGCCGGCCCCTCCGACGAGCCTCATGGCTCGCCGATCGGCCGAGAGTTCAAAGACCGCGACGCCATCGGCCGCGAAGACATCGGCGAGAAGCTCGGCGGATCGCGTGATGAGATGCGATGGATCTCCACCTTCGAGGGCGCCCTGCATGATTGTGGTCAAAGCCTGCCACCGGAGCTCGCTCGAGTGCGGCCTTTCCGTGGAAACCGACGCTGCGGTGTCTGTCGCCTCGATCGCCCCAGGCTTCAGGAAGCGGCAGCCTTCTGTTTCGGCCCAAGCCCCTTTCCGTCCTTCCACTGGCCCCGATCTCAACGACGACATGGCTGCCCTAACCAATATTTCGACCCGTCTGGATTTCAGCCGCGTGCTACCGCAAAATACTATATTAGTTTTACTTTGATTTTTGACATACGTTACCTTTTATTGCCGTCGTTAGCAACTTTAATTATTTAATTCATCGAATGAATAATACAATATAATGGTTTTATATTAGGTGTAGCGATCGAGGGTCGGCTTGAACAGGCAATGACGCAGATGTTGTGTTCGGGATGTTCTGCCGGCGCCTTTGCTGGTGTGACACGCGTTGACGTGCATCCAGATCCTTGTGCGCTTCGACGACGATAGGATGAAGCTGGTATCTTCAAAGCGTGCTTGTCATGCGGTGGGATTGCGGATGGACCATGCGCACGAAGGTGATGGGGCGGGCGAGGAGCCAGGTGCGGCGCTCGCCGACGAAGACCGGCGCGTCAGTCTTGATTTTCAGGCAGTCGGCCTCTTCGGAGCTTGGCCGGTCGGCGAGGAAGCTGAACTCGCCGCGTGAGAAGGGGGCGGATGCGACCAGCCACTCGTTCGGTCCGATCGCTTGGAAGGGCTCGTCGAGGGCGAGGGGAGCTGCGGCCGCGTTGATCAGCCGATCCTCGAACTGGTAGGGCTCGCCATCGGCCAGATGCAGACATTTTACGTGCAGGATGACCGATCCGGGCTCGACCTCCAGCCGAAGCGTGTCGGCCCGGCTCGCCCGGCGCTCGGCGCGGGATAACAAGCGATAGGCGTAGGTCATGCCCGACGCTTCGATCTCCTGCGAGACGAGCGGAATGATGAAGCGCGCCTCGCGGACGGGATTGAGCGAGACGCGGGTGCCGACCTTGCGTTTGCGCTCGATCAGTCCGGCTCGCGCCAGCTCCTGCAAGGCCCGGTTGACCGTCGCCCGGGCCGCGCCGAATTCGACGGTGAGGGCCTCTTCGCCGGGGATCAGGCTTCCCGGCTTCCAGACCTGATCGCCGATGCGCCGGGCGATTTCGTCGCGGATATCGCGGTAGGACGTGCGCTGGGACCGCGTCGTCATAAGCGCGACAGCACGCTTCGATAGACGGACTGGTAGGCCCCGGCGATCTCATCGCGGCGAACGTGGCGCCCGCTTTCGACCACATGCCGGCCCGCCGACCAGACATGCTCGACCCCGATGCCGTTGGCGGCGAAAATCCAGGCGTCGAGGAGGCCGTCGCCGCGAGGAAGATCGCTGAAGTCGTCGGCCTCGAGCGCGACGAGGTCGGCCACGCGCCCCGCCTTGATCCCGCCGCTCGCCCGGCCGAGCGCCGCCGCTCCGCCGGCAAGGGCGTGGTCGTAGAGAAAGCGCCCGACCGAACCGTCAGGCCTTGCGAGGACCGAGCGGGCCTTATGGTGCAGTCGCTGGGAATATTCGAGCTGACGCAGTTCCTCGGCGAGGGAGATGCAGACGTTGGAGTCCGTCCCGACGCCGAAGCGCCCGCCTGCTTGGAGGAAAGCGCTCGCCGGAAACGTCCCGTCGCCGAGATTGGCTTCGGTGACGGGGCACAGCCCGGCTATCGCGCCCGACCGGGCCATCGCATCGGTCTCGCCGGCGGTCATCTGCGTCGCGTGAATGAGGCACCAGCGCCGGTCGACGTCGAAATTGTCGAGAAGCCATTCGACCGGACGCCGTCCCGTCGCCGCTTCGACCTCGGCGACCTCCGCCTCCTGCTCGGCGATGTGCAGATGGATCGGCGCCTCCGGCATCAGAGCTGCGAGCCGGACGATGTCCTCGCCGCTCGCGGCGCGCAGGGAGTGCGGCGCAAGGCCGAGGCGGGCGTCGGCGCCGAGCGAGGCGAGATGCGCGCGCGCGCCGTCGAGAAGCCGCTCGAAACCGTCGAGATCGTTGCCGAAGCGAAGCTGGCCGCCGGCGAGCGCCCGGCCGTCGAGGCCGCCGCGCTGGTAGTAGACCGGCAGCAGCGTCAGCCCGATCCCGCTATCGCCTGCCGCAGCCACGATCCGGCCGGAAAGCTCGGCGCGGTCATCATAGGCGGCCCCGCCGGGCGCGTGGTGGAGATAATGAAACTCGGCGACCGCCGCATAGCCCGCCTCCAGCATCTCCATGAAGGCAAAGCGCGCGATCGCCTCGATCTCGTCCGGCGAAAGGATGTCGAGGAAGCGGTACATCAGCTCCCGCCACGTCCAGAAGCTGTCGCCCTGGCCCTCGGGGCTGCGCCTTTCCGTCAGCCCCGCCATCGCCCGCTGGAAGGTGTGGCTGTGGAGGTTCGAGACGGCCGGAAGCAGGGCTTCGACGCGTGTGTCGGCGCCGTCACCCGGACCGTTCGCAACCGAGGAAATGAGCCCCTCTTCGTCGATCGAGACCAGGACGTCGGATGCCCAACCGTCGGGCAGAAGAGCTGCTTGGGCATGGATGCGCATGGCGGTTTCCGGTTCTTGACAATCAATTTGTATATACATAACCATGAAGCATTCCGATGAAAAGGGCAGAGGACGGCTCACATGACACGGACCCTCTGGAGCGAACTCACCCTCGCGACCATGCGGCCGGGCGATGATCGTCGGCTGATCGAAAATGCCGCGATTGCGATCGAAGGCGAGCGCATCGCCTTTGCCGGCCCGGCTTCAGAGCTGCCGCCAGATTGGCAGGGCGTCACGGCAGAGTCCCTTGACGGGCGCCTCGTCACCCCGGCGATGATCGATTGCCACACCCATCTCGTCTATGGCGGCGACCGCGCCCGCGAATTCGAGATGCGGCTCGAAGGCGCGAGCTACGAGGAGATCGCCCGCGCCGGCGGCGGCATCGTCTCCTCGGTCAAGGCGACCCGCGAAGCGGGGGTGGACGGGCTCGTCGCCGCCGCGCTGCCCCGCCTCGACGCGCTCCTCGGCGAAGGTGTCTCGACGGTCGAGATCAAGTCGGGCTACGGCCTTGCGATCGAGGCGGAGCTCGACATGCTGCGCGCGGCCAGAGCGCTCTCGCGCGAGCGGCCGGTGCGGGTAATGACGAGCTGGCTCGCCGCCCATGCGACCCCCGCCGAATACAAGGGCCGCAACGCCGACTATATCCGCGACATCGTCCTGCCGGGCATGGAGCAGGGCGCGGAAGAAGGCCTGATCGACGCGGTGGACGGGTTCTGCGAGGGCATCGCCTTCTCGCCGGACGAGATCGCCACCGTCTTCGATAAGGCGAAGTCCTTGCAGCTGCCGGTCAAGCTCCATGCCGAGCAGCTCTCCAATCTCGGCGGGGCGAAGCTTGCGGCCTCCTACGGTGCGCTTTCGGCCGATCATCTGGAATATCTCGATCAGGCGGGCGTCGAGGCCATGGCAAAGGCCGGCACCGTCGCGGTCCTTTTGCCCGGCGCCTTCTACGCCATCCGCGAGAAGCAGGCGCCGCCCATGGCGGCGCTCCGCGAGGCAGGCGTTGCGATGGCGGTCGCCACCGATTCCAATCCCGGCACCTCGCCTATGACGTCGCTGCTGCTGGCCATGAACATGGCGGCGACGTTCTTCGGCATGACGGTCGCCGAATGCATGGCCGGCACCACCCGGGAGGCGGCCCGCGCCCTCGGGCTTCTGGGCGAGACCGGTACGATCGAAGCCGGCAAATCCGCCGATCTGGCGGTCTGGAACGTCGCGACCCCGGCGGAACTCGTCTACCGCTTCGGCTTCAATCCCCTGCATATGCGGGTCTTCAAGGGCAGAAAGAACGTATCATGACGTTGGTCCTTCATCCGGGCTCGGTCTCGCTCGAAGACCTCGAACGGCTCTACTGGTCGGGCGAGCCCGCCCGGCTCGACCCCGGCTTCGACGCCGCGATCGTGAAGGGCGCCGAAAGGGTGGCGGCAGTCGCGCGGGGCAATGCGCCGGTCTATGGCATCAATACCGGCTTCGGAAAGCTCGCCTCCATCAAGATCGACGCGGCCGACGTCGCGAAACTCCAGCGCAACCTCATCCTCTCCCATTGCTGTGGCCTCGGCGCGGCGCTGCCGGAAAACGTCGTACGCCTCGTCATGGCGCTGAAGCTGATCTCGCTCGGCCGCGGCGCGTCGGGCGTACGGCTCGATCTGGTCCGGCTGATCGAGGCCATGCTGGAGCGCGGCGTGGTGCCGCTGATCCCGGAGAAGGGCTCGGTCGGCGCCTCGGGCGATCTCGCGCCGCTGGCCCACATGACCGCCGCGATGATGGGCGAGGGCGAAGCGTTCTTCGAAGGCGAGCGGCTCCAGGGCGCCGAGGCACTGAAGCGGGCCGGGCTCGAACCCATCGAACTGACCGCCAAGGAAGGCCTCGCCCTCATCAACGGCACCCAGACCTCGACGGCGCTGGCGCTGGCGGGGCTTTTCCGCGCTGCCCGCGCGCTTCGGGCCGCGACCGTCACCGGCGCGCTCGCGACAGACGCCGCCATGGGCTCCTCGGCGCCGTTCCACCCAGACATTCATACTTTGCGCGGCCATCGCGGCCAGATCGATATCGGCGCCGCCCTGCGTTCGCTGCTCGACGGCTCGCCGATCCGCGAAAGCCATGTCGAGGGGGACGAGCGGGTGCAGGATCCTTACTGCATCCGCTGCCAGCCGCAGGTCGTCGGCGCCTGTCTCGATCTCCTGCGCCAGGCGGCACGGACGCTGGAGATCGAGGCCAACGCCGTCACCGACAATCCGCTGGTCCTCTCCGACGACACGATCGTTTCCGGCGGCAATTTCCACGCCGAGCCGGTCGCCTTTGCCGCCGACCAGATCGCGCTTGCGGTCTGCGAGATCGGTGCGATCACCCAGCGGCGGATCGCGCTGCTGGTGGACCCGGCCTTGTCGCACGGCCTGCCGGCCTTTCTCGCCAAAAAGCCCGGGCTCAACTCCGGCCTGATGATCGCCGAAGTCACCTCCGCGGCCCTGATGAGCGAGAACAAGCAGATGTCGCATCCCGCCTCGGTCGATTCGACGCCCACCTCCGCCAACCAGGAAGACCACGTCTCCATGGCCTGCCATGGCGCGAGGCGGCTCGCGCAGATGACCGAGAACCTCTTCGGCATCGTCGGCATCGAGGCGGTGACGGCGGCGCAGGGCGTCGAGATGCGTGGGCCGCTGGAGACGAGCCCGTCCTTGCAGCGGGCGCTCGCCACGGTGCGCGCGGCCGTCCCGAGCCTCGAAGAGGACCGCTATCTCGCGAACGATCTCGCAGCGGCGTCAGCCCTCGTCGCAAACGGCGCGATCGAGGCCAGCATCGACGCCGGCCTGCTGCCGCAACTTTGAGCCCGACAATCTGACCGGAGCGCTGCCTCCGATCCCCTTCTTTCAAAGGCCAGCCGATGACCAATCCCCGCCACAACATCCGCGACGTCAGGAGCCCGCGCGGGACCGAGATCTCCGCCAGGAGCTGGCTGACGGAAGCGCCGCTCCGGATGCTGATGAACAATCTCGACGCCGAAGTCGCCGAGAACCCCCATGAGCTCGTCGTCTATGGCGGCATCGGCCGCGCCGCCCGCACCTGGGACGACTTCGACCGCATCGCCGCCACCCTTCGGACGCTGGAAGAAGACGAGACGCTGCTCGTCCAGTCCGGCAAGCCGGTCGGCGTCTTCAGGACCCACAAGGACGCGCCGCGCGTCATCATCGCCAATTCCAACCTCGTGCCGCACTGGGCCACCTGGGACCACTTCAACGAGCTCGATAAGAAGGGCCTGGCCATGTACGGCCAGATGACCGCCGGCTCGTGGATCTATATCGGCACGCAAGGCATCGTGCAGGGCACCTACGAGACCTTCGTCGAGGCCGGTCGCCAGCACTATGACGGCAACCTCAAGGGCAGATGGGTGCTGACCGGCGGGCTCGGCGGCATGGGCGGCGCCCAGCCGCTCGCCGCGGTCATGGCCGGCGCCTCCTGCCTTGCCATCGAATGCAATCCCGATTCCATCGAGTTCCGCCTGCGCACCCGCTATCTCGACGAGAAGGCCGAGACGCTGGACGAGGCGATGGCGATGATCGAGGCCTGGACGAAGGCGGGCGAAGCCAAGTCCGTCGGTCTTCTCGGCAATGCCGCCGAGATCCTGCCCGAGATGGTCAAGCGCGGCATCAGGCCCGATATCGTCACCGACCAGACCTCGGCCCATGACCCGATCAACGGCTATCTGCCCATCGGCTGGAGCATGGGTGAGTGGCGGGCCAAACGCGAGAGCGACCCCAAGGCGGTGGAAAAGGCGGCGCGCGCCTCCATGCGCACCCATGTCGAGGCGATGCTCGCCTTCCATCATGCGGGCGTGCCGACCCTCGATTACGGCAACAACATCCGCCAGGTGGCGAAGGACGAGGGGCTGGAAAACGCCTTCGACTTTCCGGGCTTCGTGCCGGCCTATATCCGGCCGCTGTTCTGCCGCGGCGTCGGCCCGTTCCGCTGGGCGGCGCTCTCGGGCGACCCGGAGGACATCTACAAGACCGACGCCAAGGTGAAAGAGCTCCTGCCGGACAACCACCACCTCCACCGCTGGCTCGACATGGCGAAGGAGCGCATCGCCTTCCAGGGGCTGCCGGCACGCATCTGCTGGGTCGGCCTCGGCGACCGCCACAAGCTCGGCCTCGCCTTCAACGAAATGGTCGCCTCGGGCGAATTGAAGGCGCCTGTGGTCATCGGCCGCGATCATCTCGATTCGGGCTCGGTCGCCTCGCCGAACCGCGAGACCGAGGCGATGAAGGACGGCTCGGACGCCGTGTCCGACTGGCCGCTCCTCAACGCCCTCCTCAACACCGCCTCGGGCGCGACCTGGGTGTCGCTCCATCACGGCGGCGGCGTCGGCATGGGCTTCTCGCAGCATTCGGGCATGGTGATCTGCTGCGACGGCAGCGACGATGCCGCGCGCCGGCTGGGGCGCGTCCTGTGGAACGATCCCGCCACCGGCGTCATGCGCCATGCCGACGCAGGCTACGACGAGGCGCTGGACTGCGCCCGCGAAAAGGGGCTGCGCCTGCCCGGCATTCTCGGCAACTGAGAGGGCCGGTCATGCACATCCTGCGGGCCGACCGACACAGGCGCATGGCCTGGAAGAACGGCGGCGGCGAAACGATCGAGGTCGCCGTCCATCCGGACGGCGCGGATCTCGACGCCTTCGACTGGCGCGTCTCCATGGCGCGCGTCGAGGCGGACGGGCCGTTCTCCGCCTTTCCCGGCATCGACCGCACGCTCGCGATCCTCGAAGGCGAGGGGATGGAGCTCGATGTCGACGGCATGGGCTTGCAGCGCCTGACGCGCGGCTCTGCTCCCTTCGCCTTTCCCGCCGATGCTGCGACTAAAGCCACGCTTATCGACGGCCCCATCACCGACCTCAACGTCATGTCGCGGCGCGGGACGGCTCGTCACCGCGTCACGCGCATCGCGGTCGCAGAACGGATGCCGATCGCGCCGGCGGCACAATGGACCATCGTGGTGCCGCTCGGGCCCATTCAGGCCGAGACGAGCTGCGGGCCGCTCGAGCCGCTCGGCTCTGGCGACGCGCTCGTCCTTCTGCCCGGCGATCCAGCCGTCACCCTCTCCGCCGCCTCGCCGCAAACCGCTTTCCTCGTCGAGATCGACACGCCTTCACACTTCCCCTGAGCACTTGCCGCCTTGAGCATCTGACCCGGCCGTCGATCACGACGCGCCGATCTTCCTGCTTTTGATCATCTACGGTGCAAAGGAGGCCGTGTTGCGGACGGGCCTCGAAACGCTCTTCGACGCGGTGGCGGAGCGTTATCGATTTTCTTCAAAGCACGATGCGTCGATTCAGACCCTTGGGGGGCCTTTCCGCGTCCAACAGGACGCCGGGCGCTCCAGATCCGATGGTGCCGATTGACCCATATGCGCATCCTCCCGCGCTCAGGGAACCAGACCATTGCTCCGTACAAAAGCATGCAATTCATGCTTCTTGCCGAACACTCTCAGTCGGTGGAAAGAATGGTGGGTGATGTAGGGATCGAACCTACGACCCGCTGATTAAGAGTCAGCTGCTCTACCAACTGAGCTAATCACCCGCCGCCGCGTCTTGCGGATGGCGGCTGTATAAAGAGTGGTTTTCCGCCTGTCCACCCTCGTTTTCGCTGTTTTGGACAATCGGCGGAAAGTTCGTTTCAAACCTCGCATCGGAGGGCGGGTTCTGAAGCCGGATCTGCCACGTCGCCGGGCCGCTGCGGGCTTTCCTGCGGCGTGCGCTTCGGCCGCCGCGAATGTCCCGTCAATTGCTCCTGTGCCAGGAAAAGCGGGATCTTACGGCGTCCGGCAGGATCTCCGGCTCGATCCGGTGAATGGCGCCCGAGCGTTCTGCCGCAGGCTTCGAGGCGCTGGCGTCGGCATGGTTTTCCGCGTGAGGGTGGGCGTGCGGATTGGCGCGCGAGCCATTGTCGGTGATGTCGAGAAAACGGATGCCGGCGAACATCGAGCGGCGATAGATCAGTTCGGCGGGCCGGTTGGCCTGTTCTTCACCGATTCGGATCCGAAATTCCTTCGGCAGATGGACGCTGTCGTCGATGGTCAGCAGCGCGCCGGTCGCCGAGACGTTGCGCACGATGCAGTCGAAAGTGGAAAAGCCGTTATTGAAGACGATCTTGGCGCGCTTCAGCACGCGCATGCGTGTCGCCCCGCGGCGTTCGGCCCCTTCAAAGTCTGACGCTATCGCAGTCATTTTATGCCTCCGGGACTATCAACTGGGCAACACGGTCTCATGTTGCAGTTTCCAATCGGTGAAGTCGCCGGGAAAAAATCGATGCAATTGTAGGAGCGAATCACAAAACAGCCGCCGGGCAAGGCGCCGGCGCCTGTTCTGCGGTGACGATCAGTCTGTCGTTCCCTCGTAAGGTCGCAAGGACTGGCTATCGTCTGAAATGCAAAGCCCTTCGTCGCGCTCGTTCTGGATGAGGGGGCCTCGATCCGCCGCCCGCCCGCAGCGTCGCAGCCGCGAGGACGGGCAGGCAGAGGAGGCCGTGGATCGTCGGAGCGCGCGGTGTCCGAGGTTTAGTTGCGCTCTTTGTCGACCAGGGCGTTGGTCTTGATCCCCCCGCCCGCCCGCAGCGTCGCAGACGCGAGGACGGGCAGGCAAAGAAGGCCGTGGATCGGCGGCGGGCGCCGCGCCAGTTCTTAGTTGCGCTCTTTGTCGACCAGGGCGTTGGCCTTGATCCCCCCGCCCGCCCGCAGCGTCGCAGACGCGAGGACGGGCAGGCAAAGAAGGCCGTGGATCGGCGGCGGGCGCCGCGCCAGTTCTTAGTTGCGCTCTTTGTCGACCAGGGCGTTGGCCTTGATCCCCCCGCCCGCCCGCAGCGTCGCAGACGCGAGGACGGGCAGGCAAAGAAGGCCGTGGATCGGCGGCGGGCGCCGCGCCAGTTCTTAGTTGCGCTCTTTGTCGACCAGGGCGTTGGCCTTGATCCACGGCATCATGCCGCGCAGCTTCTCGCCGACTTCCTCGATCTGGTGCTTGTCGTTGCGCCGGCGGATGCCCTTGAAGCGCGCGGCGCCCGAATGCCATTCCTGCATCCACTCGGAGGTGAACTTGCCGGTCTGGATGTCGGTGAGCACCCGCTTCATCTCGGCCTTGGTCTCTTCCGTGATGATGCGCGGGCCGGTGGCGTATTCGCCCCATTCGGCGGTGTTGGAGATCGAGTAGTTCATGTTGGCGATGCCGCCCTCATAGATGAGGTCGACGATGAGCTTCACCTCGTGCAGGCACTCGAAATAGGCCATCTCAGGCGCATAGCCGCCCTCGACGAGGGTTTCGAAGCCGGCGCGGATCAATTCGACGAGGCCGCCGCACAGCACCACCTGCTCGCCGAAGAGATCGGTCTCGCATTCTTCCTGGAAGGTCGTCTCGATGATGCCCGAGCGGCCGCCGCCGACGCCCGACGCATAGGAGAGGCCGAGGTCGAGCGCGTTGCCGGAGGCGTCC
Source organism: Jiella mangrovi (assembly GCF_017815135.1). Taxonomy (GTDB): domain Bacteria; phylum Pseudomonadota; class Alphaproteobacteria; order Rhizobiales; family Rhizobiaceae; genus Jiella; species Jiella mangrovi. The sequence goes on from NZ_JAGJCF010000010.1 coordinate 164,135, forward strand.
TGATGGACGGCGACGAGGCAGGGCACGCCGCCGCCGCGCTGATATTCCGAGCGCACCGTGTGGCCCGGGCCCTTCGGCGCGACCATGAGAACGTCGACGGTCTTCTTCGGCTCGATCAGGCCGAAATGGACGTTGAGGCCGTGGGCGAAGGCGATCGCCGCGCCGTCGCGGATGTTGGGGGCGATGTCCTTGTTGTAGATGCCGGCCTGAAGCTCGTCGGGCGTCGCCATCATCATCAGATCGGCCCAAGCGGCGGCTTCGGCGACGGACATGACCTTGAAGCCGTCGGCCTCGGCCTTCTTGGCGGTGGCCGAGCCTTCGCGCAGGGCGATGGCAATCTCCGGCACGCCCGAGTCCTTCAGGTTCAGCGCATGGGCGCGGCCCTGGGAGCCGTAGCCGATGATGGCGACCTTCTTGCCCTTGATGAGACCGAGATCGGCATCGCGATCGTAATAGACGCGCATGGTCATTCCTTCCCTTGTTTGCTTTCGCGTTGTGGCCCGTCTGGCCGTTGGTCGGCCCCGTAAAGGGCCATGAAATGCCGCGCCGCACGGCTTGCCGCGGCGCGGATGTCGGCGGGCGACAGGTCGATCCTGTCGCCGAGAAGCAGCCTGATCTGGACGTCGCGCACGACCAGGCCGAAGAAATCGCGAAACGCTTCGCCCCCATCCTCGAAGGCGAGAAGGCCCGCCTCGCGGCCCGTCTGGAGCAGCGGCGCGAGGCGCCGGCCCATGGCGACGGGGCCGTTCTGAAGAACGATCCGGCCGAGATTGCGTCCGCCGCCGCTGGCTGCCTCACCGACGGCAAGCCGGTTCAGCGCGACCGACGTCTCGCTGGCGAGCACCGTCAGCCAGTCGGCGGCGAAGGCCTCGAGGCCGCCGAGAAGCCGCTTGCGGTCGAGGTCGCTCCGCCCGACCGGCAGGCCGCGCACCTTGGCCGCCTGCCACTGCACCATCGCGGTCAGGAGGCCGTCGCGATCGCCGAACCACTTATAGAGCGATTCCTTCGAACAGGAGGCGGCTCTGGCAAGGCTCGACATGGTCAGCGTCGCCTTGGGATCGACGATGAGGGCCAGCGCGGCGTCGAGCACGTCGACCTGCCGGGCGGTCGGGCCATCGCCCGCGCCGCCCTTGCCGGTCTCGTTCTCGAATGCCGTCGCCAGATCCATCAGCCGTACCGTACGTTACGGTACGGGCGTTTAACGGCACGGCGAAGGGATTGCAAGAGGCGATATCGCGCGAGAAATCAGGCGGCGGCGTTCATCGCCCCGAACCGGACTTCGCCGTCGTGAAGGAAGCAGGCCGTTGAAAACAGGCCAAGATCGAGGGGATTGGGCTGGCGAATGTCGGATGGTTCCGGCATCTTGCGGCCCCGGTCCTCGAAGGCCCGGTCGATCTGCGAAATCGCGACGACCGTCGCGCCGGTAGCGGCGGCGAAATCATGCAGCTGGCGGACCTGAACCGAAAGCTGCGGTTTGCGGCGCTGCTGGTCGAGAAGCTGCAGATAGTCGATCACCGCGAGGGCCGGGCGCGGTGCGGCGCCCATGCGATCGATCATGAAGCCGGCGGCGATGTCGTCGGACGTGTCGACGACGAGCCGAGCGGCCTCGCTCCCAAGACCGAGGGACCTCAGCCGCTGCGAAATTCCGGCTTCCGTTTCCTCGAGGGTGAAGAAGAAGGCGCTTCGCCCGGCGCGCACCGCCGCGACCGCGAGTTCAAGGCCGAGCAGGGTCTTGCCATGGCCCGGCCGCGCAGCGAGGAGGGCGAGATCACCCGGCGCGAACCGGGGGAGGAGCCGTTCGCCCGGCCGCAAGCGTGACGCCTCGGCCGCGAGAAGGCTCCAGCTTCGAAAGCCTTCGCGCCGGGCCAGCCGGTCGAGCGCCTCGTGAAGCGGTATCGCGGCCTCGCGGGACAACAATCGCGCCTGCCGTTTCAGTCTGAAGATCGGGAGAGACAGTTTCATCGAGAACCTCCGCGTTGCGAGCAAGGTCCGCAATCCCTCCTCATGCGCGCTCGAACGGGGTCGGTCCAAAGAGCCGATCTTCCTGCATGGCGAATGCTTTCCCGAATGGAGGGGGGAGGCCCGGGTGAGGCCAACGCAGGAATCCTACGACAGCGGCTCGAAAATCGGAAATGATTTTCGAGCCGCTGTGCGGATTTCAGGGCCGCGAGGAAATCTTCCGTCTCGCGTGCCTTCAAAGGGCTACGGCTTCTTCGTGAACTTCGCGAAGTCGCGACTTTCGTGATGAGTGCCGTACCAGATCGCTCCGGCCACGAGGGCGACAGAGACGATGAGGGTCAGCACCGTTCCGAAGCCGCTGTGGGCGAGGGTGAAATAGGCCTCGACGCCCTCCCATTGGGTGATCGGCGATGTGTTCATGGTCGGCTTGCCTTTCGATGGTGGTCGGCGGTCATTCGGCGGGGACGGCGGCCGGTCCGCCGGTCTCGATGCCGGGCGTCATGATCGGCGCGGCGGGGCGGGTCATGCCTTCGGGATAGGCTTCGATCGGCACCTCGACGAGATCGAGGCCCATCACCTCCACGTCGTGGGGAACGCGCAGATAGCCGGCCGATTTCATCACGGCCGAGATCGCATAGCCCGGAATGAAGCCGAGAGCGGCCATGACGATGAGGCTGACGAGCTGGCCAAACAGCGACACCGGCGGCATGCCGTCGATGTTCGGATAGCCGGCGGCGAAGAGGCCGACGGCAAGGACGCCCATCGCGCCACCGGCACCGTGGACGGCGACGGCGCCGACCGCATCGTCGATGCCGGCCTTTTCGATTGCGTTTGCGACCATCGGTGCGACGAAGCCGGCGACGACGGCGATGATGAAGGCCATCGGCGGATACCACACGTCGAGGCCGGAGGCTGCCGAGATGATGCCGACGAGGCCGCAGGACATCATCCAGAACGGATCGCGGGTCTTCACCCAGCCGCCGATGATGCCGCCGGCAAAGGCCATGACGGTGTTGAAGGCGAAGGCCGAGAGAGTCGCCGGCTGGCCGAAGATGTTGGTCCACTGGGCGCCGGAATTGTAGATGATGCAGCCGCCGAGGAAGCCGAAGAAGCCGACGATGATCAGCATCAGCCCGACGACGGTCAGCGGCACGCTGTGGGCCTTGATGGCATTCGGCGTGCCGTCGGCATTGTACTTGCCGATGCGCGGGCCGAGATTGATCAGGACGCCGAGGGTGAAGGCGCCGGCGACGAGATGGACGCAGCCTGCCGCGCCGACGTCGTGGAAGCCGAATTCGGTGGTCAGCCAGCCGGTCGGATGCCATCCCCAGGCGGCGGCGAGAATCCAGACAACCGAGCCGAGGATGATCGCCAGAACGAGGAAGGCGGTCAGCCGGATGCGCTCGATCACCGCGCCCGACATGATCGAGGCGGTCGTCGCGGCGAAGAGGGCGAAGGCCGCCCAGAACACGCCGGTGGCGTTGTCGGCAAGGTTCGGCCCCATGGCGCTCGCCCAGGGCAGGGCGGACTCGGAGCCTTCCGCGATGGTGAAGCCGCCGGGAAAGGCGTTGTAGATCCACCAGCCGAAGAAGAAGAAGGTCGGCACCACGAAGGCGAAGGCGAGAAGATTCTTGGTGCCGGCGGCGAGCACGTTCTTGGCGCGAGAGGCGCCCATCTCATAGGCGAGGAAGCCGGCGTGGATGGTGATCATCAGGGCGGTGCACCACCAGTAGAAGATCTCCATGTTGACCGTGTTCGACATCGCCGAACTGGCCTCGAGGGCAGCGACTTTCTGCCCGAGTTCCAACAGTTGCTGATCCATCCGCTTCTCCTTTGATCGTCCCGCCAGGGGAACCCGGTTCACCGCGTCGTGCCTGATCCCCTCGACCGCAACGCAATCAGGAGGAAATATTGTTTCCCCATGCGAGAAACGTGCCAGATGCGGCCGGCTCGGCTCTTCGCTTTCGGATTGTGGTTGGGGAGGGGTTTTCCGGCGCCGCAAGGAAACCGTCTCGCTGTCTGTTTGCGCTTCTGCTCAAATTAGAAGCAGATCCATGCCCTGCTCATGCGCTGATCTGGCGCTTTCGAAGGCCGCTTATCGTCTCGGTTTTGCCGCTGGTGCCGCGGGTGCTTGTGCAGGCGCCGCCGGTCAAAGAAGGGCGGGCGCGCGGTCGCCGCGCCCGGCTCGATGGCGAGCAGAGACGAGGGTGGGAGAGCTCCAGCCGCCCCCGACACTTCGTCATTTTCGGGACGGGGCCCGGCAATCCACAATGCGACGTTCAAGAAGGATGTTTTCTTCAACCAACTCAGTCGGTTGAAGCGCTGCTCTGGATTCTCGGGACGGGGCCCGAGAATGACGAAGCGGTGAGGAAGGCGCCTCTCCTGTCGCGTGCGAGCGGGAGGTTTCACTCCGCATATGCGCAGATTGCTCAAGCGCTTCGCGACCTGCCGCTATGTGACGGGCCGATCGCTGAGCGCTCGCCGTGCAGTGTGCCGCTTCTCACACGTCGAGCGTCGTCGCGCGTTCCCAGTCGGTGAAATGCCCGCAATAGCTGTCCCACTCTTTGCGCTTCAGCTTCAGATAGGCCCTGGAGAACTCGGCCCCGAGCGCCGACGTCAGCCCCTCGTCCTTTTCGAATTCGCGCAGCGCGTCGAGGAGGTTGAGCGGCAGTTTCGGGGCGTCGGTGACGGTGGGGCCCTCGGCATACATGTCGATGTCGCGATGCGGGCCGGGATCGGCCCTGGAGCGGATGCCGTCGAGGCCGGCGGCGATGATCACCGCCTGGAGGAGATAGGGATTGGCGGCGCCGTCGGGCAGGCGCAGCTCGAAGCGGCCGGGGCCGGGCACGCGCACCATGTGGGTGCGGTTGTTGCCGGTCCAGGTGATCGAGTTCGGCGCCCAGGTGGCGCCCGAGACCGTGCGCGGCGCGTTGATCCGCTTGTAGGAATTGACCGTCGGATTGGTCAGCGCGGCGAGCGCCGGTCCGTGTTTCATGATGCCGCCGAGAAACGTCTTGCCCTCGGCCGACAGGCCGAACGGGGCGTCCTCGTCGGCAAAGGCGTTGACCGCGCCATCATTGTCCCACACCGAGACGTGGCAGTGGCAGCCATTGCCGGTCAGGCCCTTGAAGGGCTTGGGCATGAAGGTCGCGCGCAGCCCGTGCTTTTCGGCGACGGATTTCACCATGAACTTGAAGAAGGAGTGCCTGTCGGCGGTTTTCAGCGCGTCGTCGAAGGCCCAGTTCATCTCGAACTGGCCGTTCGCATCCTCGTGGTCGTTCTGGTAGGGCTCCCAGCCGAGGCCCAGCATGTGGTCGCAGATCTCGGCGATGACGTCGTAACGGCGCATGACCGCCTGCTGGTCGTAGCAGGGCTTTTCGGCGGTGTCGTATTCGTCCGAGATCGCCTTGCCGTCGGGGGTGATGAGGAAGAATTCCGCCTCGACGCCGGTCCTGACCCTGAGCCCCGCTTCGGCCGCCTCGGCGATCAGACGCTTCAGCACCACCCGCGGCGCCTGGGCGACGGGCTCGCCCTCCATCTTGAGGTCGGCCGCGACCCATGCGACCTCCGGCTTCCAGGGAAGCTGGATGACGGAGCCGGGATCGGGCATCGCGAACAGATCGGGATGGGCGGGCGTCATGTCGAGCCAGGTGGCAAAGCCGGCAAAGCCGGCGCCGTCCGCCTGCATCTCGGCGATCGCCTGGGCCGGAACCAGCTTGGCGCGCTGGCCGCCGAACAGGTCGGTGAAGCTGATCATGAAGTATCTGATGCCGTTTTCGGCGGCAAAGGCCGACAGATCGCTGGTCATGGTTTCCCCTGCGGTTCGTTCGACGTTGGGGCGCCTCCCGGCATTGTCTTTTTCTTCGCGCCGGGGGCTTCTACGGCCCCCTTTATGCGTTCGCTCGTCGTCAGAGCCCCGTCTGACCGGGGATCCAGCCGGTGCCGGCGAGCGGCACCCTTGCCATCGCCGCCGCCTCGATGGTGAGGGCGACGAGGTCCTCCGGCTCCAGATTGTGCAGGTGGTTGTGGCCGCAGGCGCGGGCGATGGTCTGGGCTTCCAGCGTCATCACCTTCAGATAGTTGGCAAGCCGCCGGCCGGCGGCGATGGGATCGAGGCGCGCCGCAAGCTCGGGGTCCTGGGTTGTGATGCCGGCCGGATCCTTGCCCTCGTGCCAGTCGTCATAGGCGCCGGCCGTGGTTCCGAGCGCGTTGTACTCGGCTTCCCATTTCGCGTCGTTGTCGCCGAGCGCGACGAGCGCCGCCGTGCCGATCGAGACGGCGTCGGCGCCGAGCGCCAGGGCTTTGGCGACGTCGGCGCCGTTGCGGATGCCGCCGGAGACGACGAGCTGCACCTTGCGATGCATGCCGAGCTCCTGCAGCGCCTCAACCGCCGGGCGGATGCAGGCGAGCGTCGGCAGGCCGACATTCTCGATGAAGACGTCCTGGGTCGCCGCCGTGCCGCCCTGCATGCCGTCGACAACGACGACGTCGGCGCCGGCCTTCACCGCGAGCGCCGTGTCGTAATAGGGCCGCGAGCCGCCGATCTTGATGTAGATTGGCTTTTCCCAGTCGGTGATCTCGCGAAGTTCGAGGATCTTGATCTCCAGATCGTCCGGCCCGGTCCAGTCGGGATGCCGGCAGGCCGAGCGCTGGTCGATGCCCTTGGGCAGCGTGCGCATTTCCGCGACCCGGTCGGAGATCTTCTGGCCGAGCAGCATGCCGCCGCCGCCGGGCTTGGCGCCCTGGCCGACGACGATCTCGATGGCGTCGGCGCGGCGCAGGTCCTTGGGGTTCATGCCGTAGCGCGAGGGAAGATACTGATAGACCAGAAGCTCCGAATGGCCGCGCTCCTCGTCGGTCATACCGCCGTCGCCGGTGGTGGTGGAGGTGCCCGACAGCGTCGCGCCGCGTCCGAGCGCTTCCTTGGCGGGGCCGGAGAGGGCGCCGAAGCTCATACCGGCGATGGTGACCGGAATCTTCAGCTGCAATGGCTTCCTGGCAAAGCGCGTGCCGAGGGTGACTGAAGTGTCGCAGCGCTCGCGGTAGCCTTCGAGAGGGTAGCGCGACATCGAGGCGCCGAGGAACAACAGGTCGTCGAAATGCGGCAGAGCCTTCTTGGTGCCGCCGCCGCGAATGTCGTAGATGCCGGTGGCCGCCGCACGCCGGATCTCGGCGAGCGAGACGTCGTCGAAGATCGCGGATTTACGGGGCGGTGTCGGCGGGTTGTGATAGGTCATGGCTCTCAGCGAACTCCCGCCTCAATAGGCGTCGGCATTGTCGATGTCGAAGCTGTAGAGCTTGCGGGCCGAGCCGTAACGCCTGAACTCCGACGGCTCGACGCCGGTGACGCCGGCCCTTTCCAACAGGCCGGCGAGAAGCGTCAGATGTTCTTCTCGCATCTCCTTCTCGACGCAGTCGGCGCCGAGGCTTTTCACGCTGCCGCGAACGAAGAGCTTCGCCTCGTAGAGCGAATCGCCGAGCGCCTCGCCGGCATCGCCGAGGACGACGAGATTGCCGGACTGGCCCATGAAGGCCGACATGTGGCCGATATTGCCGTGAACGACGATGTCGATCCCCTTCATCGAGATGCCGCAGCGCGAGGCGGCGTTGCCCTTGATGACGAGGAGGCCGCCGCGCCCGGTGGCGCCGGCATATTGCGAGGCGTCGCCTTCGACGACGACCGTGCCCGACATCATGTTCTCGGCAACGCCCGGACCGGCCGAGCCATGCACGGTGACGGTCGCGGCTGAGTTCATGCCGGCGCAGTAATAGCCGACCGAGCCCCGGATCGAGACGGCGACGGGCGCATCGCAGCCGACGGCGACGGCATGGCTGCCGCGCGGATTGACGACCTCGAATTCCGTGTCATTGGCGCCGGCGGCAAGGCCGTGAAGCGCCTGGTTGAGCTCCCGCAGCGGCGTCTGGGAAAGGTCGAACGTTGGCAAGCTGCGGGTCTCCCGAGGTCAGGCCGCGAGGGTGCTTTCGCCGGCCAGGCGATCGCGATCCCAGAAATAGACGGAGGCGGGTTCCGGCTCCCATATGCGGGCGCCGTCGATGCCCGGCAGGTCGACGAGGGCGCGATATTCCGAGCCGAAGGCGACGTAGCTTGTCGTCTCGGCCATCACGGCCGGCTTGCAGGCGATCGGATCGCGCAAGACGCCGAAGCCGGTCCTGGTGCCGACGACGAAGGTGAAGAAGCCGTCGAGATCGCAAAGCCCGTCTTCCAGCGCCTCGCCGAGATTGCGCCCCTTGGCCATTCGCGCCGTCAGATAGGCGGCGGCGACCTCGGTATCGTTTTCGGTCTCGAAGCGGATGCCGGCGCGGGCAAGTTCACGGCGCAGATTGTTGTGGTTCGACAAGGAGCCGTTATGGACGAGGCACTGGTCCGGCCCGGTCGAGAAGGGATGGGCGCCAAGCGTCGTCACCGCCGATTCCGTCGCCATGCGGGTGTGGCCGATGCCGTGGGTGCCGGCCATGGAGCGGATGTCGAAGCGCGCGACGACTTCCTGCGGCAGGCCGACTTCCTTGTAGATCTCGACGCTTTCGCCCGCGCTCATCATGCGGATCGAGGGCAGCGCCCGGCGCAGGAAGGCGCGCGCGTCGTCCAGGGCTTCGGCGGGCAGCTGCACGACGGCATGGCTGCTCTTGAGCGAAACCGTCACCGCGTCGCCGGAAAGATGCTCCAGCTGCTCGGCGAGACCGTCGAAATCCTCCTGCGGCCGGTCGAACTGCAGCGTCAGCTTCATGCGGCGGGGAACGGGCTTACCGTAGATCGCGATGCCGGCCGAATCCGGCCCGCGATCGGTCATGGTGATCAGCATGGCGGATAACAGCTCGCCGAGCCTCGGCTCGAGCGCCGGGTCCTTCAGAAACAGGCCGACAATGCCGCACATCTGTGGATCCCCCTCGCGAAGACGATGGATCAGCTATGCCACAGGAATCGGCGCGTCTCAACTATGAGGAATAATTTTTTCTCTGGAGGCGCCGTCGACGCCCGCCGCAAGTTCACTGGCGAGCGGCGCTCAGCCCGTCTCGTGCTGGGGATAGCAGATGATCGAGAGATAGCGGCTCGGCAGTTTCACGAGTTCTTCCGGCCCGTGCGGCGCATCCGCGTCGAAGAAGAAACTGTCGCCCGGCTGCATGTGGTAGCGATTGTTGGCGTGACGATAGATCACCTCTCCCTCCAGCATGTAGAGAAACTCCATGCCGGCATGCTGAAAGGTCGGAAAGACGTCGGAATCGGTCGTCAGGGTGATGAGATAGGGCTCGACGGTCACGCCGCTGGTGTTGTTGCCGATATGGCCGAGCAGATTGTACTGGTGGCCGGCCCGCGTGCCGCGACGCTCCAGCTCGACGCCTTCGCCGGCCTTGACGAAGACGGCGTTGCGCGCCTCCTCGAAACGCCGGAAAAACGCCGTCAGCGGCACGCCGAGCGCCCGCGAAAGCGCCTGCAGCGTCGTCAGCGAAGGCGAGATGTTGCCGTTCTCGATCTTCGACAGCATGCCGAGAGAAACGCCGGTCGCCGAGGCGAGATCGCTGACGGTGATGCCGAGTTTCTTGCGAAAGGCGCGAACCTCGTGGCCGATCGCGGCTTCGAGATTGTGCTCCGTCGGCTCTCTCGTCGCATGCGGGTCCTGGGTCAATGGCGGGGTCGAGCCTGGCTGGTTCCTTGCCGCCGCCTGATCCCGCTTCCTCGAATTTGCCATCGTGTGCCCGCCTGATTTGGTGGGCCAGACCTATCGCCGGAGTGAACGAACTTCAACTGTGGGGAAACCCTTGCGCCCGTTGGTCGCGGCCAACTCGCGTACGGTTATCGGCCCCGGGCAGCGGGCGACGAGCGATCGGCTCGGTTACCGCGCCGAACATGTTGCGAATGTCTCCCAGCCGACTAATCTCACACAACGCAGGTCGACGAAGCGACGGTCTCGACACCCGATCCACCGACCTCATCCCGAAAGGCCCGGCAAGCTTGCGTCCCGGTTGGCGGCCGCGGGGCCTGGCCGTGCAGATCGAGCCAGAAACGAAGGAATTGCAATGCCAGGACCACAGGTCGAACCGGTCGAGCCCAGCGCCGGGCAGCCGTCCCATGCCGACGTCGTGGTGATCGGCGGCGGCATCGTCGGCACCTCTGCGGCGCTGGAACTGGCCGAGCGCGGCCTTTCGGTGGTGCTGTGCGAAAAGGGCGTCGTCGCGGGAGAGCAGTCGAGCCGCAACTGGGGCTGGGTGCGCATGTCGCGGCGCGATCCGCGCGAGATCGACCTGATGGCGGCGTCGATCCGGATGTGGGAAGGCCTTGCCGAACGCGTCGGCTCGGACGTCGGCTATCGCCAGTGCGGGATCGTCGTGCCGTTCTATTCGGAAAAGTTCCGCGACGAAAATCTGAAATGGCTCGACTATATCAAGGGGACCCAGCACCGGGTCGGAGCGATCGACAGCGACCGGGTCCGCGAACTCGTGCCGGACATGAACGTCGATTTCGACGGCGGGCTCTATTCGCCGACGGACGGGCGGGCCGAGCCGCAAAAGGCCGCGCCCGCCATCGCCCGCGCCGCGAAGGCGAGGGGCGCGACGATCCTGACCGGCTGCGCCGTACGCCAGATCGAGACGACGGCCGGCGCGATCTCGGGCGTGACCACCGAGAGCGGCCACATCGCCTGCGACTTGGTCGTCGTCGCCGGTGGCGCCTGGTCGCGGCTTCTGCTCAGGGACGTCGACGTCACCCTGCCGCAGCTCAAGGTGCTGAATTCGGTGTTGAGGACCGAGCCGGTCGAGGGCGGGCCGGAGGTGACGGTGCGCGGGCCCGGCTTTTCCGTGCGCAAGCGGGCGGATGGCGGCTACACGGTCTCGACGCTCGCCTCCAACGTCTACGATCTGACCCCGGACAGCTTCCGCTTCTTCAGGGAGTTCATGCCGGCCCTGAAGATGGAATGGCGGGCGATGTCGCCGCGAATCGGCCGGCGTTTCATCGACGAATGGCGGGATATGCGCCGCACCGGCCGCGACGGCGTCAGCGCCTATGAGCGGACCCGCATTCTCGACCCCGAACCCGACGTGACGATGGGCGATGCGGCCATGATGCGGCTGGCCGCGGCCTTTCCGGCGTTCCGGGACGCGAAGATCGCCCAGCGCTGGGCCGGGCTGATCGATGTGACGCCCGACGCCGTGCCGGTGATCTCGACCGTCGAGAAGCGCCCGGGCCTCGTGGTCGCCACGGGTTTTTCCGGCCACGGCTTCGGGCTCGGGCCGGCGGCGGGGCGGCTTGCCGCCGATCTCGCGACGAACGCCGCGCCGCTTGTCGATCCCACCGCCTTCCGGTTCTCGCGGTTCTCCGACGGATCGCCGATCGTCCCGCTCACGGGAGTGTAGAGCGCCGTGCGTCCGAATGGACGCCACAGTGCGCGACAGGATCCTCGAGAGCCGGCCATGACTTGATCGCGAAGGCTTAGCATTCGACGCTTCGTCATTCTCGGGCCCCGTCCCGAGAATCCTGTGTGTTCGAATTGGTGTATGGTGGGAGGCGGGAAGGAGGCCGAGAGAATCCTGGTCGTCCGCAAGGCAGACCGGTGCCTGGCATGGCCCCTTCCCGCGCCGTCTTCGAAACCTGAACAGTTGCATGAGGCTG